>NZ_JH668204.1:0-292068 GCF_000263355.1 Cellvibrio sp. BR
GCTAACTGATACTAATTGCTCGTGCGGCTTGACCATATAACAGAATCGACTGTTAGACGGTTTACGATTCAGGCAGAAAGTAAAACTTATCTGCAACCGGACTTGTACGATACGCAAGCATCCAAAAAATACATACAGCAAAACTTTGCATTCCACCGCCCTATTTGAGTCAATCGAGGCTGATGTACTACACATCCTAAGACCTCCGAACTCATACCGAATTGCTTGACGACCATAGCAAGTTGGAACCACCTGATCCCATTCCGAACTCAGAAGTGAAACGACTTAGCGCCGATGGTAGTGTGGGGTCTCCCCATGTGAGAGTAGGTCATCGTCAAGCTCTTAAATACAAAACGCCCTGCAGATATCTGCAGGGCGTTTTTTTTGCTGATTTTTTTCATGGTCTTTTGCCTCCAATAAAGCTTTTGCTAATGGCTTTTATCGTGCGGCTCTGCTTATATGCGCGATAAGTTTTTTGATCCTTGAGAGATTATGCGTGTTAACTATTGATCTGAACGCTATTCAGCATAACTGGTTAAAGTTATCGTCTTTAACGCAGTCAAATGTGGCCGGAGTCATTAAGGCGAATGCTTACGGCTTGGGGGCAGCAGAAGTTGGTCTCGCCTTGCATGCTATTGGCTGCAGAGAGTTTTTTTTAGCGTCCGTAGATGAGGCGATTGCAGCCCGATCATATTTGCCTGGCGATGCGGTAGTTTATGTTTTGGGGGGACTTCGAAACGTAGATGTTTCGGAGCTTTATGCGAGAAATATTATCCCTGTAATTTGTTCAGCCTATGATGTTGAGCGATGGCTGAAATTTAAGACTGCTTGTGGAATAAATGCGGCTGCCGCACTGAAAATCAATACTGGGATGACGCGTTTTGGTCTTGATGAGCATGATTTTTATTTACTCTGTGGCGATGAGTCTCGTTTAAAAGCTATTAATCCTCTGATACTTATGAGTCATCTTGCTTGCGCGGATGACTCTGCGCATCTACAAAATCATTTGCAGCTTGATCGTTTTTTAAAATCCTTTCATTGCATCAAAAAATTATTGCCTCAGATTAAGGCTAGTTTAGCTAACTCTTCAGGGTTTTTTTTAGGCAAGCAATGGCATTTTGATTTGGTGCGTCCTGGCGCTGCGCTATATGGGATTAATCCTACACCTTTAGAAAAAAATCCAATGCTTCCTGTCGTTCGTCTCTCATTGCCAATATTGCAGATTCGCAGATTGGATGCGACTGAATTAATTGGTTATGGCGGCACAGTAAGTTTATCTGCTGGTGCAAAAGTAGCCGTAGTAGCTGGAGGTTATGCTGACGGGGTTAACAGAACTTTAGGGGCTCAGCCGGAAGGTCTGTTATTGGGGCAGCGGGTAAAATCAATAGGCAGAATATCAATGGATTCAATGATATTTGATGTGTCCCATATCGCTGCATCAGATGAGGATTTGATGTGTTCTTCGATAGACGTTGTTGGCGAGCAGTTTCCGCTAGATAAGCTTATCAAAGATAATCAATCGCTGGGTTATGAGGTGCTTACTAGTATTGGCTCACGATACAAGCGCACATATTTGTCTGGAGTGATATGAGCCTTAATCTATTTGATTCAAATTCATTAGGCCAGGCGCTGAAATTATTGTCTGATGGAGAGTTTCATTCTGGAGAAGAGTTGGGCGCTTTACTTGGTGTTAGTCGTGCGGCAGTGTGGAAAACATTAAAAAAGTTTGAGTTGCTTGGCATTGATCTTATCTCGGTTAAAGGAAAAGGTTACTGCATTGGCGGCGGACTGGATTTGCTCGATCAATCCAAAATATTCTCGGGGCGGTGTGAGTCCTTAAATATCAATGTGTTTGCGCAGGTGGATTCAACCAATTCTTATCTTTTGCGCCAGAATAAACCGGAGCGTCATGTTTGTTTGGCGGAAAATCAGACGGCTGGCCGAGGAAGGCGAGGTCGAATCTGGGTTAGCCCTTTTGCACAGAATCTTTACCTTTCAATTGGGTGGGGATTTGATGGCGGGATCGCTGTCTTAGAGGGGCTTAGTTTGGCAATTGGTTTGGCTGTGGTCAGGTCTCTGCGTCATTACGGTATTTCCGGGCTGAAATTGAAGTGGCCAAACGACATATTATATAAAGACAAAAAACTGGGTGGTGTTCTAATTGAAATGAATGGCGACCCTTCTGGTTATTGTTTGGTGGTGGTTGGGGTTGGTCTTAATGTATCAATGCATGACGGTCATGCATCTTCAATTGATCAGCCTTGGATTAATCTGAATGATATTTTGGCGGAGCAAGGCGTTCCTCTAATTACTAGGAATCAACTCGCATCATCCTTGCTGGATGAATTGGTGCTCATTCTGTCTGATTACCATCGCATTGGTTTTGCGGCTTATAAAGAAGAGTGGGCGCTGTTCGCGGCGCACATGAATCAGGCTGTTAGCATTCATAGCGGAAATACCGTGCGAACCGGTGTTATGCGTGGAGTTGATAGTACAGGAGCTCTCCGGCTTGATGTTGATGGCAAAGAGCAAATCTTTCATGGAGGAGAATTGTCCTTGAGGGGGGCTTATGCGTCTTGAGGTCGATATTGGGAATACGCGAATTAAATGGAGGCTCAAGGATGGGGACGATATGTTTGAGCGAGGTTTTCTTGCCACTGGCTCCTCGTTAGCCTTGATGGAGCCGGCGCTTGATCGTTATTTGGGTAAGGTTAAGGCGATATGGGTTGCCAGTGTCGTGGATGAAGAGTTGGAGAGAGGCTTTGCCATATGGGCTAAGCGGGTTTTCTCGATAGAGCCGTTATTTGTAAAAAGTTGCGCATCGATCGGTGTGGTGAGAAATGCTTATATTTCCCCCGAGTCACTGGGCGTTGATCGCTGGTTGGGGATTTTGGCTGCATACCATTTAGAAAAAAGAGCGTGCATTGTTTTATCGCTGGGAACCGCAGCGACGGTTGATGTGGTTGATAAAAGTGGGGCTCATCTAGGTGGATTTATCGCCCCAGGTCTTTCTTTAATGATTGGCTCGCTCACTGCTGGTACTCGACGCCTATCTGTTGTGCCTGCAGAAATGGTTCAGTTGGATGACGGCTTGGGCGTGTCCACTTTTTCAGCTATTTGCGGTGGTTGCACATCTATGTTGATTGGTTTGGTTAATAATGCAATTACACAGTTGCGTAAGTGTATCGGAAATGATGATTTTGGGCTGGTGTTTGCTGGTGGTGATGCGATTCAGTTGATCCCCTATTTCCCCTCTGCGCGATTGATGAATGATCTGGTTTTGGATGGTCTTGTGTATGCAATGCAGGGCTTAGAGCCACTGGAGGAGTAAATGAGATCGATTTTTTTTCTGGTTCTTGCTGCAAATATATTTTTCTTTGTCCGGCAATACTTTTTTGTGAATGGCGTGACCAAAAGCGACGAGCAGTATGTTGCTCAATCAAGTGAGAATGCTGGTTCTTCGGGGGGGCTATTATTGCTATCTGAGCGCTCCGGAGAGAAGGTGGGTACTGAAAAAGATTTTGCTCAAGTATCTTCGCTGAGCAATCAAGCAGGAGGTGTGCAAAAAGAAGGTGCGCCTCTTTGTACCATGATTGGTCCTTATGAGCAGTTGCTCCATGCAGAGTACGCCGTTGAGCGCCTTGCAGCGTTGGGGGCTGATGTTCATGTGGTGCCCGTGGAAATTAAAGAGGGTGAGTCATTTTGGGTTTACCTTGTGCCAGAGGTTTCTGAGCGAGAGGCGCTGAATAGACTCCATGAGCTGCAGAGGAAAAATATTGAGAGCCACATAATATCAAAAGGGGATCTCACCAACGGTATCTCGTTTGGTCGCTTCTCTCAATATGAGGATGCAGAGGCGTTGTCGCTAAAGATTAAAAATAACGGCTATGACGCGCAGATAAAAATTATGCCTAAAACAATTCAAGAGACGTGGGTTGTTGTTGGAGAGGGTTTTGCTGAGAAAATAGACGATTCGGTGTGGGAAGAGCTTATAAGAAAACAAAAAGGGCTCGAAAAGAGACAAAATTATTGTTTGGGTGTTGCTTCTCATTAGAACTTTCAATAGAATTCTGCCTCCACAAACGGCGGTGGTCAAAAAGCTGGCGTAGCTCAGTAGGTAGAGCAGCTGACTTGTAATCAGCCGGTCGGGGGTTCGATTCCTCTCGCCAGCTCCAAATTGGAGTATGCTTTTTGACATAACTGTGTGAATTTATTGAAAAAATAGATTGACAGTTGCAAGTTTGGGCCGGAAAATGCCGGCGGTTTTCGGCAGGGGTTCCCGAGTGGCCAAAGGGATCAGACTGTAAATCTGACGCGCAAGCTTCGATGGTTCGAATCCATCCCCCTGCACCATATTCACCTTAAGTGCGCTTAAGGTATTAAGTAAAGTGGCAAGCCCAGTATCTGATTAAAGCGGGTATGGTTCAATGGTAGAACCTCAGCCTTCCAAGCTGATGGCGCGGGTTCGATTCCCGCTACCCGCTCCAAATATTTTAGGTTAAGGCTCATATAGCTCAGTTGGTAGAGCACACCCTTGGTAAGGGTGAGGTCAGCAGTTCAAATCTGCTTATGAGCTCCAAAATAATGCTGCGAGAGAGTGCCTCTCGCAGCTTTTTTATCTGTGTGATTGTTATTAACGTCTGAGGAGGCGCTCGCAATGGCGAAGGAAAAGTTTGAACGTAACAAGCCCCACGTCAACGTGGGCACCATTGGTCACGTTGACCACGGTAAAACAACTCTGACTGCAGCGCTGACTCGCGTTTGTGCAGAAAGCTGGGGTGGCGCGTTTGTTGGTTATGATGGTATCGATAACGCACCTGAAGAAAAGGCGCGCGGTATTACCATTAATACCTCTCACGTGGAGTATGACTCACCAACTCGCCACTATGCGCACGTTGACTGCCCAGGCCACGCCGACTATGTGAAGAACATGATCACCGGTGCTGCCCAGATGGATGGTGCAATCCTGGTGTGTGGTGCAACTGATGGTCCAATGCCACAAACTCGTGAGCACATCCTGCTGTCTCGTCAGGTAGGTGTTCCTTACATCGTGGTATTCCTGAACAAGGCTGACTTGTTGGCGGAAGACTGTGGTGGTGTAGGCACTGAAGAGTACAACGAAATGTTGGAGTTGGTAGAAATGGAGTTGCGTGAGCTGCTGTCTACCTATGACTTCCCTGGCGATGACACTCCAATTATTGCTGGTTCTGCGCTGATGGCGTTGAACGGTGAAGATGAAAACGGTTTGGGTACCTCTGCGGTACGTAAACTGGTTGAGTCCTTGGACAGCTACATCCCTGAGCCAGTGCGTGCTATCGATCAACCATTCCTGATGCCAGTAGAAGATGTGTTCTCTATCTCTGGTCGCGGTACAGTAGTAACTGGTCGTGTAGAGCGTGGTGTTGTTAAAGTTGGTGAAGAGATTGCGATTGTTGGTCTGAAAGACACCGTTAAAACCACCTGTACTGGTGTTGAAATGTTCCGCAAATTGCTCGACGAAGGTCGTGCCGGTGAGAACGTTGGTGTTCTGTTGCGTGGTACCAAGCGTGATGACGTTGAGCGTGGTCAAGTTCTGTGTAAGCCAGGTTCAGTGACTCCACACACCAAGTTTGAATCAGAAGTGTACGTATTGTCTAAAGAAGAAGGTGGTCGTCACACTCCATTCTTTAAAGGTTACCGTCCACAGTTCTACTTTCGTACCACTGATGTAACTGGTGCGGTGGAATTGCCGGAAGGCGTAGAAATGGTAATGCCAGGCGACAACATCAAAATGGTTGTTACCTTGATTCACCCAATCGCGATGGAAGATGGTTTGCGTTTTGCTATCCGTGAAGGTGGTCGTACTGTTGGTGCTGGCGTTGTAGCCAAAATCATTCAGTAATTAATATGGAGGGCGGTTTCTCCGCCCTCTATTTGCTTCTGTTATGTTAGGCCAGTAGTTCAATTGGTAGAGCACCGGTCTCCAAAACCGGGTGTTGGGGGTTCGAGTCCCTCCTGGCCTGCCAAATTTCATGAAGGTTTCCCGCGATAATGAATGCAAATACCGAAGAAAAAGTTTATCGACTTGACGCATTAAAATGGCTCTTGGTTTTTGCAGTAATTGCTGTTGGTGTAGTTGGTAATTCTCATTTTTCTGCCGAATCGATTCTCTATCGTGCATTAGGTCTTATAGTGCTTGCAGCTATCGCTGTTGCAATTGCATTGCAGACTGCAAAAGGTGCTGCGATATCAGATGTTGTACGTGGTGCGCTTGTTGAGCTGCGTAAAGTTGTTTGGCCTACTCGCCAAGAAACCAATCAAACAACCCTTATTGTATTGGCTGTTGTTTTTGTAATGGCAATCATTCTTTGGTTGCTTGATACTCTATTTGGTTTTGTTGCCTCAAGTATCATAGGATAGATTGGTATGGCTAAGCGCTGGTATGTTGTTCATGCTTATTCTGGGTATGAGAAAAAGGTCGCGCTTTCCTTGCGTGAGCGCGTCGCGTTGTATGGCATGGAAGAAAGTTTCGGTGAGATTTTGGTTCCCACTGAAGAAGTGGTTGAAATGCGGGGCGGTCAAAAGCGCAAAAGTGAGAGAAAATTTTTCCCTGGCTATGTTTTGGTACAAATGGAATTGAACGATGATACTTGGCATTTGGTAAAAGATACGCCACGAGTCATGGGTTTTATTGGTGGTAAAGCTGACCAACCTGCACCTATCACTGAAAAAGAAGCGGAAGCCATCTTGCGTCGTGTAGACGATTCAATGGAGAAGCCGAAGCCAAAAACAATTTTCGAACCGGGTGAAATGGTTCGTGTGATCGATGGGCCTTTCAATGATTTCAATGGCGTTGTCGAAGAAGTAAATTACGATAAAAACAAGCTTCGCGTTGCGGTGTTGATATTTGGTAGATCTACTCCAGTTGAATTGGAATTTGGTCAGGTAGAAAAAACTTAATGTTCTGAAGTTTTAATGCCCCTCTTCATCCTGTTATGAAGAGGGGTTTTCGTGTCTCAGTCAGAGGCTGAGGCGGGGAGCCTGAGACGCTAGCTTTTGCCAAAAAGCTAGTCGAGGCGCTAATACCCATAGGGGAGTTATATCATGGCAAAGAAAGTAACCGCTTACGTTAAGCTGCAAGTTGCAGCTGGTAAGGCAAACCCAAGTCCTCCAGTAGGTCCGGCTCTTGGTCAACACGGCGTAAATATCATGGAGTTCTGTAAAGCATTTAATGCTCAGACTCAAGGTATGGAAGTTGGTTCTCCTGTCCCTGTGATTATCAGTGTGTACAGTGATCGTAGCTTCACGTTCGTAATGAAAACACCGCCAGCATCTTTCTTGTTGAAAAAGGCTGCAGGTATTACCAGTGGCAGTGGTCGTCCTAACACAAACAAAGTTGGCAAAGTAAATCGTGCTCAGCTCGAAGCTATTGCAACTACAAAACTGGCCGATTTGACTGCCGCTGATATGGATGCTGCTGTGCGTACTATCGCAGGTTCTGCGCGTTCAATGGGTCTGGAAGTGGAGGGCGTATAACATGGCAAAAATTACTAAGCGTCAACGTGCAATCAACGAGAAAGTTGATTCCAGCAAGCAGTATTCAATTGAAGATGCTGTTGCGCTGTTAAAAGAGCTGTCTACTGTGAAATTTGCAGAGACAGTAGATGTATCCATAAGCTTGGGCATTGATCCTCGTAAATCAGATCAGTCTGTGCGTGGTGCAACTACGCTGCCTCACGGTAACGGCAAGTCTGTACGTGTTGCTGTATTTACTCAAGGTGCAAATGCTGAAGCTGCAAAAGCAGCTGGAGCAGAGTACGTAGGTATGGATGATCTGGCTGCAGAAATCAAAGCCGGTAAAATGGATTTTGATGTTGTTATTGCTAGCCCAGATGCAATGCGCGTTGTTGGTCAACTTGGTCAGGTTTTGGGGCCACGTGGTCTGATGCCTAACCCAAAAACCGGCACAGTAACTCCGGACGTATTAACTGCTGTTAAAAATGCTAAGGCTGGTCAGGTTCGTTATCGCGCCGAGAAAGGCGGTATTGTTCATGGTGGCTTGGGTAAAATTTCTTTTGATGCTATCGCGATCAAAGAAAACCTTGAGGCATTGGTTGCTGATTTGAAAAAATCCAAACCAGCTACATCGAAAGGTATTTACCTGAAGAAAATTTACTTGAGTACGACTATGGGCCCAGGCCTGGTAATCGATCAAGCATCACTTGCCGTTTAATTTGCGAGTGGAAAGAACTTTGGGGTCCACTATTTTAGTGGGCCGTCAAAGACCGTAGGTGTCTGGACAACAAGTTCATGCTTAATACCCTACGCAGATGGTGAGACCCTATTTGCTGCATTAATTGCACTAAATGACATCACCGAATAGTGGTTCTGATGTGTTCATCAGGGCCGGTAGTTAACGATAATCAATGATGCAACATCCGTGTTGTAATTGATTGTCCATGCAGGAGAAATCCCGTGGCATTAGGACTTGAAGGCAAAAAAGCGATTGTCGCTGAAGTCCAAGAAGCTGCAAAGAGCGCTCTGTCTGCTGTTATCGCTGATTCTCGTGGCGTAACCGTTGGCAAGATGACCGCTCTGCGCAAGCAGGCCCGTGAAGCTGGCGTCTGGGTAAAAGTCGTCCGTAACACATTGGCCCGTCGCGCTGTGCAAGGTACAGCTTACGAATGTCTTGCTGATAAATTCGTAGGACCAACTTTGATTGCATTTTCCACCGAGCACCCAGGTGCTGGTGCGCGTATCCTTCAGGATTTCGCCAAAGAAAATGACAAATTTGAGTTGAAAGCTGCTGCCTTTGAAGGTGAGTTAGTGAACATCGCAATGTTGGCAACACTGCCAACTTACGACGAAGCTATTGCTCGCCTGATGAGTGTGATGAAAGAGGCTTCCGCTGGCAAACTGGTTCGCACTATTGCGGCCGTTCGCGATCAAAAAGAACAGCAAGCTGCTTAATCTTCGGATTGGCACTTACTTTAGATTTAACGAGCAAAGTTGCTCCATTAATTAGGAATTGAGACATGTCTCTGACTAAAGACGATATCATCAATGCCATCGCAGAAATGTCTGTAAAAGATGTTGTTGAGCTGATCACTGCAATGGAAGAAAAATTCGGTGTTAGCGCTGCTGCTGCTACTGTTGCTGTAGCTGCTGGTCCAGCTGCTGCTGCTGAAGAGCAAACTGAATTTGACGTTATCCTTTCTTCTGCTGGTGATAAGAAAGTTAACGTAATTAAAGCAGTTCGCGAACTGACTGGTCTTGGCTTGAAAGAAGCTAAAGACTTGGTGGAAAGTGCACCAAAAGCAGTTAAAGAAGCTGTTTCTAAAGCTGATGCCGATGCAGCCAAGGCTAAATTGGAAGAAGCTGGCGCACTCGTAGAAGTTAAATAATTCTACGCTTGTGTCACAGCGTCCATTTACAGTGTGGACACAGGGCTGGTGAGCAATATGCTCGCCAGCCTTTTTCTGTTTTCAGAAATCCTATTGCTCTACTGTGAATTGAGGCGTCAATGGCTAGCTTGAGCTGTGCCATTGGGTTACTCCTGAAGTAATCGTAAAGTTATCGAATTTAAGCAAGTTTTTACAAAGAAACGCACGTGCGTTTTCATGGCTGCGATCAAGCCCGATCCGCGAACAAGCTGGGGAATACAGATGGCTTACTCATATACTGAGAAAAAACGTATCCGTAAGGATTTTGGCAAACTGCCACATGTAATGGATGTACCTTACCTCTTGGCGATTCAGTTAGATTCCTACAGAAAGTTTACCCAGGCAGATACTTTGCCTAGCAAGCGTGATGATATGGGTTTACACGCCGCTTTCCGTTCCGTTTTTCCAATCGTCAGCTACTCAGGTAATGCGGCCCTCGAATACGTGAGCTACAACCTTGGTAAAGCCGCTTTTGATGTGAACGAATGTATTCTGCGTGGTGTTACCTACGCAGTTCCCCTGCGCGTAAAAGTTCGGTTGATTATTTACGATCGCGAATCTTCCAATAAAGCCATTAAAGATATTAAAGAACAAGAAGTGTACATGGGTGAAATTCCACTCATGACCGACAATGGTACTTTTGTTATTAACGGTACCGAGCGCGTTATCGTATCGCAATTACACCGTTCTCCTGGTGTATTCTTTGACCACGATAAAGGTAAGACTCATTCATCCGGAAAGTTGCTCTTTTCTGCGCGTATTATTCCTTACCGCGGTTCATGGTTGGATTTCGAGTTCGATCCCAAAGACTTGCTTTATGTCCGTATTGATCGTCGTCGTAAACTGCCGGCAACCATTTTGCTGCGTGCACTTGGTTTCAGTTCTCAAGAAATGCTGGCAATGTTCTTTGAAACCAGTACGTTTATCCTTGGGAAAGATGGTCAGTTCAGCTATGAGGTTGTTCCATCTCGTCTGCGTGGTGATGTAGCTACGTTTGATATTAAAGATGACAAGGGCAATATTATTGTTGAAGAGGGGCGCCGCATTACTGCGCGTCATATTCGTCAATTAGAAAAAGCTGGCGTTAATCAAATGGATGTACCTGCAGAGTATCTGCTGGGGCGCTCGCTTGCTAAAGATATTATTGATACTCGCAGCGGTGAATTGCTGTTTGAATGCAATACCGAAATTACTGCCGATGTATTGTCAAAGCTTGGCGCCGCTGGCGTAGAGCAAATTGAAACTCTCTATACGAATGAATTGGATTGTGGTGCATTTATCTCTGATACTTTGCGCGTTGATCCAACTCGCACAGCACTGGAATCACTGGTAGAAATTTATCGCATGATGCGCCCCGGTGAGCCGCCAACCAAAGAGTCTGCGGAAGCGCTGTTCCAGAATTTATTCTTCTCACAAGAGCGCTACGATCTATCTGCAGTCGGTCGCATGAAGTTCAACCGTCGTCTTGGTCGTGAAGCCGAGACGGGCGAAGGTACTCTATCGAATGACGATATCGTTGATGTGATGAAGACATTGATCTCCATCCGCAATGGTAAAGGCGTTGTGGATGATATCGATCACTTGGGTAACCGCCGTGTGCGTTCCGTAGGTGAGATGGCCGAAAACCAATTCCGTGTTGGTTTGGTACGTGTAGAGCGCGCAGTAAAAGAACGTTTATCTATGGCAGAAAGCGAAGGTTTGATGCCGCAAGATTTAATCAATGCCAAGCCGGTTGCGGCTGCGGTCAAAGAGTTCTTTGGTTCATCTCAGCTTTCACAATTTATGGATCAAAACAACCCGCTGTCAGAGATCACGCACAAGCGTCGTGTTTCTGCGCTTGGCCCAGGTGGTTTGACCCGTGAGCGTGCAGGCTTTGAAGTGCGTGATGTACATCCGACTCACTATGGTCGTGTATGTCCTATCGAAACACCTGAAGGTCCAAACATTGGTTTGATTAACTCTTTGGCTACCTATGCCCGCACTAACAATTACGGTTTCCTTGAGAGTCCGTATCGCAAAGTGATTAATGGCAAGGTAACCAATGAAATTGATTTCCTTTCGGCGATCAATGAGTCTGATTATGTGATTGCACAGGCTTCTGCAACATTGGATGACAAAGGCAATCTAACTGAAGAGTTGGTGTCGGTTCGTCACCTGAACGAATTCACCTTGAAAGCGCCTGCCGATGTTCAATATATGGACGTGTCTGCGCGTCAGGTGGTTTCTGTTGCAGCATCATTGATTCCATTCCTCGAGCACGATGACGCCAACCGTGCGCTTATGGGTTCAAACATGCAGCGTCAAGCTGTACCAACTCTGCGCTCGCAAAAGCCGTTGGTTGGTACTGGCATGGAGCGGAATGTTGCTTCTGACTCTGGTGTGTGTGTGGTTGCCAAGCGTGGCGGCGTTATCGATAGCGTTGATGCTGGCCGTATCGTAGTTAAAGTACATGATGCAGAAGTTGAAGCCGGTGATGCGGGTGTGGATATCTACAACCTGATCAAATATACCCGCTCCAACCAAAATACCTGCATCAATCAGCGCCCTATTGTAAGCATGGGTGATTCAGTATCCCGTGGCGATATTCTGGCGGACGGTCCTTCTGTTGATATGGGTGAGTTGGCGCTTGGTCAAAACATGCGCATCGCCTTTATGCCGTGGAACGGCTACAACTTCGAAGACTCGATCCTGGTATCAGAGCGTGTAGTTCAGGAAGATCGTTTCACGACTATTCATATTCAGGAATTGACCTGTATCGCACGTGATACCAAGTTGGGCAGCGAAGAAATTACCGCTGATATTCCTAATGTTGGTGAGAGTGCGCTAAGCAAGCTCGATGAATCCGGCATTGTGTATATCGGTGCTGAAGTAGGCGGCGGCGATATTCTGGTTGGTAAGGTTACACCTAAAGGTGAAACCCAACTGACGCCTGAAGAAAAACTGTTGCGTGCAATCTTCGGTGAAAAAGCTTCTGACGTTAAAGATACTTCTTTGCGTGTACCCTCAAGCACCAAAGGTACTGTAATTGACGTTCAGGTTTTCACTCGCGATGGTCTTGAAAAAGATCAACGTAGTTTAGAAATTGAAAAAGCGCAATTGGATGAAGTGCGCAAAGATTTGAACGAAGAATACCGTATCGTTGAGTCTGCCACTTTCGAGCGTTTGCGTTCAGCACTGGTCGGCCAAACTGTAGCATCAGGAAAAAATGTGAAAAAAGGCGAAGCCTTGACGCATGAAGTTCTTGATGGTTTGGAGAAAGATCAGTGGTTCAAGCTGCGTATGTCTGAAGATGCTCTCAATGAGCAGATCGACCGTGCAGAAGAGCAACTGGCTGAGCGTCGCAAGATTCTTGACGAGCGTTTTGAAGATAAGAAGCGCAAGCTCTCTACTGGCGATGATCTGGCTCCGGGTGTTCTCAAGATTGTTAAGGTTTATCTTGCTATCAAACGTCGTATTCAGCCGGGCGATAAGATGGCCGGCCGTCATGGTAACAAGGGTGTTATCTCGGTAATCATGCCGATCGAAGATATGCCTTACGACGAAAATGGTGAGACTGTTGATATCGTCCTCAACCCGCTCGGCGTACCTTCACGTATGAACGTGGGGCAGGTGCTGGAAATGCACTTGGGTATGGCGGCTAAAGGCTTGGGTGTGAAGATCAACAAAATGCTGCAAGAGCAAAAAGCGATTGCTGACATTCGCGCATTCCTGGAAGAGATCTACAACAAAACCGGTGATGTTGCTGCGAAAGAAGATCTGGCATCGTTTACCGATAAAGAGATTCTCGATCTGGCCAAAAACCTGGTGGACGGTGTGCCTATGGCAACACCAGTGTTTGATGGTGCCAAAGAGCATGAAATCAAGGCATTGCTGCGTTTAGCTGGCCTGTCAGATACCGGTCAATCCGTACTTTATGACGGACGTACTGGCGACCAGTTTACCCGCCCGGTCACTGTTGGCTATATGTACATGCTGAAGTTGAACCACTTGGTCGACGACAAAATGCATGCCCGTTCAACCGGTTCTTACAGCCTTGTTACCCAGCAACCATTGGGTGGTAAAGCGCAATTCGGTGGACAGCGTTTCGGTGAGATGGAAGTGTGGGCACTGGAAGCATACGGTGCAGCTTACACCTTGCAAGAAATGTTGACTGTTAAGTCAGATGACGTTGCGGGTCGTACCAAGATGTATAAAAACATCGTGGATGGCGATCATCGTATGGAGCCTGGCATGCCGGAATCTTTCAACGTATTGGTTAAAGAGATCCGTTCTCTGGGTATCAACATCGAGCTTGAACAAGACGATTAATTTAATCGTTTGCTCCGGCAATAGGCACTGACGCCTGTTGCCGTGTTGTGTTCCCGGCAGCAGTGCCGACAAGAATTTGCCTAGAAGTTTAATGAAAGCTCCCTTGGAGCCAACAGGAGAAAGCGCCTTGAAAGACTTACTGAATTTACTCAAGTCCCAGGGACAGGTCGAAGAATTCGACTCTATTCGTATTAGCTTGGCATCACCTGAAATGATTCGTTCATGGTCGTTTGGCGAAGTGAAAAAGCCAGAGACTATCAACTACCGTACCTTCAAGCCTGAGCGTGAAGGCCTGTTCTGCGCCAAGATCTTTGGTCCAGTAAAAGACTATGAATGCTTGTGCGGCAAGTACAAGCGTATGAAACATCGCGGCATTATCTGTGAGAAATGTGGCGTTGAAGTTACGCTTGCGAAAGTACGTCGCGAGCGCATGGGCCACATTGAACTGGCGAGCCCGGTTGCACACATTTGGTTCCTGAAATCGCTGCCGTCCCGTATCGGTCTGTTGCTTGACATGACCCTGCGCGATATCGAGCGTGTACTCTATTTTGAATCCTACGTAGTGACCGAACCAGGTATGACTACGCTGGAGCGCGGTCAATTGCTCTCTGACGAGCAATACTTCGAAGCAATGGAAGAGTTCGGCGACGAATTTGAAGCGCAAATGGGCGCTGAAGCGATTCAGACCCTGATGCGTGCTATCGATTTGGAATCTGAAATCCAGCGTCTGCGCGAAGAAATCCCGAATACCACCAGCGAAACCAAAATCAAGAAATACTCCAAGCGCTTGAAGCTTTTGGAAGCATTCTTCTTCTCTGGCAACAAGCCGGAGTGGATGGTGATGGAAGTGTTGCCAGTATTGCCGCCGGATTTGCGTCCTTTGGTTCCGTTGGATGGTGGTCGTTTTGCGACGTCTGACCTGAACGATTTGTATCGTCGCGTAATCAACCGTAACAACCGTTTGAAGCGCCTGCTGGACTTGAATGCGCCAGACATTATCGTGCGCAACGAAAAGCGTATGCTGCAAGAAGCGGTAGATGCGTTGCTGGATAACGGTCGCCGTGGTCGTGCGATCACCGGTTCGAACAAGCGTCCGCTGAAATCGTTGGCAGACATGATCAAAGGTAAGCAAGGTCGTTTCCGTCAAAACCTGCTCGGTAAGCGCGTTGACTACTCCGGTCGTTCGGTAATCGTGGTAGGTCCAACCCTGCGTTTGCATCAGTGCGGCCTGCCGAAGAAAATGGCCTTGGAATTGTTCAAGCCCTTTATTTTCAGCAAGCTTGAATTGCGCGGTTTGGCGACCACCATTAAAGCTGCCAAGAAAATGGTTGAGCGCGAAGAAGCTGTCGTTTGGGATATCCTCGACGAAGTAATCCGCGAGCATCCTGTGCTCCTGAACCGTGCACCAACACTTCACCGTCTTGGTATCCAGGCGTTTGAGCCAGTACTGATTGAAGGTAAGGCAATCCAGCTGCACCCGCTCGTCTGCTCTGCGTATAACGCGGATTTCGACGGTGACCAAATGGCAGTTCACGTTCCACTGACTATTGAAGCTCAGTTGGAAGCGCGCGCATTGATGATGTCTACCAACAACATCCTGTCACCCGCATCAGGTGAGCCCATCATCGTTCCTTCGCAAGACGTGGTATTGGGCTTGTACTGGATGACTCGTGATCGTGTTAATGCCAAAGGCGAAAACATGATTTTTGCAGATACTGCAGAAGTATCACGTGCTTATTACTCCAAACAAGTTGACCTGCAAGCACGCATCAAAGTGCGTTTGGTTGAAACCCTGATTGGTGCTGAAGGTGAAAGAACCAGCGAGACCAAGCTGGTAGAGACTACTGTTGGCCGCGTATTGCTGTGGGAAATTGTTCCGCCTGGCATCCCGCTGGAAATGATCAACCGCCCAATGGTTAAGAAAGCCATCTCTGCGGTTATCAACTACTGCTATCGCGTAGTGGGACTGAAGGCTACGGTTATTTTTGCTGACCGGTTGATGTACATGGGCTATGACTTCTCTACCAAGTCAGGCTCCTCTATTGGTGTTAACGACTTTACTATTCCTGCTGCCAAGGCTGAGATCATTGGTCGCGCTGATGCAGAAGTGAAAGAAATCGAAACTCAATACGCCTCTGGTCTGGTGACTCAGGGCGAGAAATACAACAAGGTCATCGATATTTGGTCTCGTGCTAACGATTTGGTTGCCAAATCGATGATGGAAGGTATTTCTAAAGAAGCTGTTATCAACCGTGATGGCGTTGAAGAATTACAGCCTTCATTCAACTCCGTATTTATGTACGCCGACTCAGGTGCGCGTGGTTCGCCCGCACAGATTCGTCAGTTGGCGGGGATGCGTGGTTTGATGGCGCGTCCTGATGGCTCGATCATTGAGACCCCCATTAAGGCAAACTTCCGCGAAGGCTTGAACGTACTTCAGTACTTTATTTCTACGCACGGTGCGCGTAAAGGTTTGGCGGATACCGCATTGAAGACAGCCAACTCCGGTTACTTGACCCGTCGTTTGGTTGATGTGGCGCAGGATTTGGTGGTGACCATGCAGGATTGTGGTACCGATGAAGGTTTGACCATGTCACCAGTAATCGAAGGTGGTGATGTTATCGAATCGCTGGGTGATCGTATCCTCGGTCGTATTATCGCGCGCGATGTGATTCGCCCTGGTACTGATGAGATTCTGGTTCCTGCTGGCACCATGATTGATGAAGCTTGGGTCGAGCGCGTTGAAGCAATGGGGATCGATGAGGTTCTTGTTCGCTCACCGATTACCTGTGAGGCGCGCAGTGGCATCTGCTCTATGTGTTATGGTCGCGATTTGGCTCGTGGTCATCGCGTCAATGTGGGTGAAGCAGTTGGTGTTATTGCTGCTCAGTCAATCGGTGAGCCAGGCACCCAGCTGACAATGCGTACATTCCACATTGGCGGTGCGGCATCGCGAGCGTCCGCTGCCGATAGCGTGCAGGTAAAACAAGAAGGTACTGTACGTTTACTCAACGTTAAAGTTGTTAGTAACCCTGCAGGCAACTTGGTTGCTGTATCTCGTTCGGGTGAGTTGGCAATCGCTGATGCCAGTGGTCGCGAGCGCGAGCGTTACAAGATCCCTTATGGTGCATTAATCACCGTTAAGGATGGCGAGGCAGTTAAAGGTGGCCAAGTTATCGCTAAATGGGATCCGCATACTCACCCCATCGTATCGGAAGTGGCAGGTACTGTTGCCTTCTCTGGCATGGAAGATGGTCTTTCTATTCGTCGTCAGACCGATGAGTTGACTGGCCTGAGTTCGATTGAGGTGTTGGATCCTGCTGAGCGCCCATCTGCGGGTAAGGATTTGCGCCCTGCAGTAACCTTGGTTGATAGTAAAGGTAAAGAATTGTTCTTGGCCAATACCAATGTGCCAGCGCATTACATGTTGCCAGCGAAGGCGATTTTGAGCATCAACAATCACGACATCATTAATGTTGGTGACATTATTGCTCGTATCCCGCAAGAAGGTTCCAAGACTCGCGATATCACCGGTGGTCTGCCGCGCGTTGCTGACCTGTTCGAAGCTCGTCGCCCGAAAGAGCCGTCAATCCTGGCGGAAATTTCCGGTACCGTGAGTTTCGGTAAAGAAACCAAGGGCAAGCGTCGCTTGATCATTACGCCTGTGGATGGACAGCTGTTGCCAGATGGTTCAACCCACTACGAAGTGTTGATCCCAAAACACCGTCAGCTGACTGTGTTTGAGGGGGAGATGGTAGCCAAGGGTGAAGTTGTATCTGATGGTCCAAGCAATCCGCACGATATTTTGCGCCTGCAAGGTGTTGAAGCTCTGGCTCGTTATATTACTAACGAAATTCAGGATGTTTACCGCTTGCAGGGTGTGAAAATCAACGACAAGCACATTGAGACCATTGTGCGTCAAATGTTGCGTAAAGTTGAAATTACCACCATGGGCGATTCAACCTTCGTTAAAGGCGAGCAAGTTGAATATAACCAACTGCTGGAAGAAAACGAAAAGCTGCGTGCTGAAGCTCGCCAGCCTGCAAATTACGAGCGTCAATTGCTCGGGATTACCAAGGCATCTCTGGCGACAGAATCGTTTATTTCGGCTGCTTCTTTCCAGGAGACAACACGTGTTCTTACCGAGGCGGCAGTAACCGGAAAGAAGGATGCGTTGCGCGGTTTGAAAGAGAACGTGGTGGTTGGTCGATTGATTCCGGCTGGTACAGGTTTGGCCTATCACTCAGACCGCAAGCGCCGCCGCGAAGCTGCTCAAGTACACGATGTGGGCGTGAGTGCTGAAGATGTTGAAGCAGCATTAACCGAAGCATTGAAATCAAGCATCGGCTAATGCTTGATTAATGGGGTGCATCTTATGCGCTCCGGGGCTCTATCCCAAGCAAGACTGGCGATGTCAGTCTTGCTTTTTTATCGGCTAGATTTATGTGTTGGCCAGTAAATAAGCGGACTTTGCCTTGACGGTGGGGAAGTGCATCTTTACAATGCGCCACCCACTTTTTCCTGAGTGGGAAGCTGGGCTATGCCAATCGGGCTCGTCCGCTTTCTTAACCTTGCCTTTGTTAATAAAGGCGTTTTTTATCTATGGAGTTAGTTTTCATGCCGACGATCAATCAGTTGGTTCGTAAGCCAAGAAAACGTATCGTAGACAAGAGCGATGTTCCTGCTCTGCAAGGCAATCCGCAAAGACGCGGTGTTTGCACTCGCGTTTATACGACTACACCTAAAAAGCCAAACTCAGCATTGCGTAAAGTATGCCGTGTTCGTTTAACCAATGGCTTCGAAGTGTCTTCCTATATCGGCGGTGAAGGCCATAACTTGCAAGAGCACAGCGTGGTGCTGATCCGTGGTGGTCGTGTAAAAGACTTGCCAGGTGTGCGTTACCACACTGTACGTGGTTCACTGGATACTTCCGGTGTTGCCAAGCGTAGACAAGGTCGCTCCAAGTACGGTGCAAAACGTCCTAAGTAATGCTTGCGGGCGGGGTTTTATCCGCCATTTGCATTTAGTGCGTTAATGTTTTCGGTTTACCACCGAGTAAGGCCAAGCAAACTTAAAACAATCGGGTTTTTAGTGTTGTCTTGGAAAATCCCTGAAGAGAGGCTTTTGACATGCCAAGAAGACGAGTCGTCGCCAAACGCGACACGCTGCCGGATCCAAAATACGGTAACGTGACTCTGGCGAAATTTATGAACCACGTAATGATTAGTGGTAAGAAGTCGGTAGCAGAGCGCATTATTTATGGCGCGATGGATATCGTTAAAACCAAATTGAATCGTGATCCTCTGGAGGTTTTCTCCGAGGCCCTCGAAAATATCGCTCCGCTGGTTGAGGTTAAATCTCGCCGTGTGGGTGGTGCAACTTACCAAGTTCCAGTTGAGGTTCGTGCTTCTCGCCGTACCGCTCTGGCAATGCGTTGGTTGGTGGATTACTCGCGTAAGCGTGGTGAGAAATCAATGCCTGCGCGTTTGGCGGGTGAATTGATGGATGCTGCACAGGGTAAAGGTGCTGCGGTTAAGAAGCGTGAAGACGTTCACCGCATGGCAGAAGCGAACAAGGCGTTCTCTCACTTCCGTTTCTAAGGCTGTGTGGCTTCAAACTTCCTGTGAAAAGCAAAGGCAGCAAGGCTGCCTTTGCTTTTATAGTGAATAGCTAATCGGGGAATAGAGTAGTGGCACGTAAAACTCCAATCGCACGCTATCGTAATATTGGCATCTGCGCTCACGTTGATGCGGGTAAAACGACAACTACAGAGCGCGTATTATTTTATACCGGCTTGTCTCACAAAATTGGTGAGGTCCATGACGGCGCAGCAACTACCGACTGGATGGTGCAAGAGCAAGAGCGCGGCATCACTATTACTTCCGCTGCTGTGACTACATTCTGGAAAGGAATGGCGGGCCAATTTGATGAGCATCGCATTAATGTAATTGATACGCCTGGGCATGTTGACTTCACTATTGAAGTGGAGCGCTCTCTGCGTGTGTTGGATGGTGCTGTAGTGGTGCTGTGTGGTTCTTCGGGGGTGCAGCCGCAAACCGAAACTGTGTGGCGTCAAGCAAACAAATATGAAGTTCCGCGTATTGTATTTGTGAACAAAATGGATCGTACCGGTGCTAGCTACATGCGTGTGGTCGAGCAGCTGAAGTCCCGTTTGGGGGCTAACCCGGTTCCGCTGCAGATGACTATTGGTGCGGAGGATGAGTTTCGTGGTGTGGTCGATCTGGTTAAGATGCGCGCCATTATCTGGAATGAAGAAGATCAGGGTATGACCTTCAGCTATGAGGAGATTCCTGCGGAGCTGCAGGCAACTTGCGAAAAAATGCGTGAGTTTTTAATTGAGTCCGCCGCTGAGTCCAGTGAAGAATTGATGGAAAAATATTTGGGCGGCGAAGAGCTGACTGAAGAGGAAATTAAAGCGGGAATCCGTGCGCGAACCTTGGCGAATGAGATTATTCCTGTTATTGGTGGTTCGGCCTTTAAAAATAAAGGCGTCCAAGCAATGCTTGATGCGGTTATTGATTATTTGCCGGCCCCAACCGAAGTTAAGGCTATTGAGGGTGTGTTAGAGGATGGTGGGACCATTGCTACTCGCAAGGCGAGTGATGAGGAGCCCTTCTCTGCGTTGGCTTTTAAGATTGCTACGGATCCTTTTGTAGGGACGTTGACTTTCTTTCGTGTTTATTCCGGGACGCTGCAGTCAGGCGATATGGTCTTAAATTCGGTAAAAGGTAAAAAAGAGCGTGTTGGTCGTATGGTGCAAATGCATGCTAACCAGCGCCAAGAGATTAAAGAGGTGTTAGCAGGTGATATTGCTGCTGGCATAGGTTTTAAAGACTGTACTACTGGTGACACCTTATGTGCGCTGGATGATGTCATTATTCTTGAGCGTATGGACTTTCCGGAGCCTGTGATTCATGTCGCGGTTGAGCCGAAAACCAAAGCGGATCAGGAAAAGATGGGTGTCGCTCTGGGTAAGTTGGCGCAAGAGGATCCCTCCTTTCGTGTGCGTACTGATGAGGAGACGGGCCAAACAATCATTGGTGGGATGGGGGAGTTGCATCTCGACATTATTGTTGATCGTATGCGTCGCGAGTTTGGTGTCGAGGCCAATATAGGAAAGCCCCAGGTGGCTTATCGTGAGGCAATCCGTAACACCTGTGAGATTGAGGGCAAGTTTGTTCGTCAATCTGGTGGTCGTGGCCAATATGGGCACTGTTGGATTCGTTTCTCTCCCGGTGCTGATGAAAGTGCAGAAGGTTTGGAATTTGTTAATGAAGTAATTGGTGGTGTGGTTCCAAAGGAGTTTATACCGGCAATTCAAAAGGGAATCGCTGAGCAGATGCAAAACGGTGTGCTGGCTGGTTACCCTCTGTTAGGTTTAAAAGCGGTTGTGTTTGACGGCTCCTACCATGATGTTGATTCGTCAGAGATGGCATTTAAGATTGCTGCATCTATGGCGACCAAGAAGCTGGCTCAAAAAGGTGGCGCGGTACTGCTAGAGCCAATTATGAAGGTTGAGGTGGTTACACCAGAGGCCAACATGGGTGATGTGGTTGGCGATCTCAATCGTCGTCGCGGCATGATTCTGGGTATGGATGAAAGTCCGATGGGTAAGGTAATTGATGCGGAGGTGCCGTTGGCTGAAATGTTTGGCTACGCCACCTCGCTGCGCTCTGCCACCCAAGGGCGAGCAACCTATACCATGGAATTTTTGAAGTATCAGGAGGCTCCTCGTAATGTGGCTGAAGAGTTTATTGCGAAGGGCAGAGTGCAAAGAGACGAAGAATAGTTTCGATATTTCATCTACATAGAGGAATTGAAAAGTGGCTAAAGAGAAGTTTGAACGTAACAAGCCCCACGTCAACGTGGGCACCATTGGTCACGTTGACCACGGTAAAACCACTCTGACTGCAGCGCTGACTCGCGTTTGTGCAGAAAGCTGGGGTGGCGCGTTTGTTGGTTATGATGGTATCGATAATGCACCTGAAGAAAAGGCGCGTGGTATTACCATTAATACCTCTCACGTGGAATATGACTCACCAACTCGCCACTATGCGCACGTTGACTGCCCAGGTCACGCCGACTATGTGAAGAACATGATCACCGGTGCTGCCCAGATGGATGGTGCAATCCTGGTGTGTGGTGCAACTGATGGTCCAATGCCGCAAACTCGTGAGCACATCCTGCTGTCTCGTCAGGTAGGTGTTCCTTACATCGTGGTATTCCTGAACAAGGCTGACTTGTTGGCGGAAGACTGTGGTGGTGTAGGCACTGAAGAGTACAACGAAATGTTGGAATTGGTAGAAATGGAGCTGCGTGAGCTGCTGTCTACCTATGACTTCCCTGGTGATGACACCCCGATTATTGCTGGTTCTGCGCTGATGGCGTTGAACGGTGAAGATGAAAACGGTTTGGGTACCTCTGCGGTACGTAAACTGGTTGAGTCTTTGGACAGCTACATTCCTGAGCCAGTGCGTGCTATCGATCAGCCATTCCTGATGCCAGTAGAAGATGTGTTCTCTATCTCTGGTCGCGGTACAGTGGTAACTGGTCGTGTAGAGCGTGGTGTTGTTAAAGTGGGTGAAGAGATCGCCATCGTTGGTCTGAAAGACACTGTAAAAACCACCTGTACTGGTGTTGAAATGTTCCGCAAGCTGCTCGACGAAGGTCGTGCCGGTGAGAACGTTGGTGTTCTGTTGCGTGGTACCAAGCGTGATGACGTTGAGCGTGGTCAAGTTCTGTGTAAGCCAGGTTCAGTGACTCCACACACCAAGTTTGAATCAGAAGTGTACGTATTGTCTAAAGAAGAGGGTGGTCGTCACACTCCATTCTTTAAAGGTTATCGTCCACAGTTCTACTTCCGTACCACTGACGTAACTGGTGCGGTGGAATTGCCGGAAGGCGTAGAAATGGTAATGCCAGGCGACAACATTAAAATGGTTGTTACCTTGATTCACCCAATCGCGATGGAAGATGGTTTGCGTTTTGCCATCCGTGAAGGTGGTCGTACTGTTGGTGCTGGCGTTGTAGCCAAAATCATTCAGTAATAAGTATTTGGTAAAAAGCGGGCCCTTGTGGCCCGCTTTTTATTTTGGTGGGTAGTGGTTCTGATTGGTTGATCAATAAACAGTTCTTTTGTTGTTTATTTGTTGACAGGTCATAAATCCGCCCTTAGAATTGCGCCTCCTTTTGCCGGGGTACTTTATCCTAGCGCATTGGAAGTTCTTTAAAACAAACAATTGGAGTTTGGTTCACATGCAGAATCAACGCATTAGAATTCGCCTGAAGGCTTTTGATCACAAGCTTATTGACGCCTCTACTCAAGAGATCGTTGAAACAGCAAAGCGTACAGGTGCTCAAGTGCGCGGTCCGATTCCGCTGCCGACTCGTAAAGAGCGCTTCACTGTATTGATTTCTCCGCACGTTAATAAAGACGCGCGCGATCAATACGAGATCCGTACACATAAGCGTTTGCTGGATATTGTTGAGCCTACTGAAAAAACTGTTGATGCACTTATGAAGCTGGATTTGGCTGCTGGTGTTGAGGTTCAAATTAGTCTCGGCTAAGTAAATGTTTAAGGTTCGGGCGCACTGGGTGTCCGAACTGTGTAACGCTCTGAAATGGGCGGCCATAGCGGGTAAAAGCCCCGTACACTAAGAGGTTAGTAAAATGACGATTGGTATTGTCGGCCGCAAAAGCGGTATGACTCGTGTATTTACCGATGATGGTGTTTCCATTCCTGTGTCTGTGATCGAGGTTGAGCCTAATCGCATTACCCAGGTTAAAAGCGTTGATACTGATGGCTACTCTGCTGTGCAGGTAACTATTGGTACTCGTCGTGCCTCCCGTGTTACCAAGTCCGAAGCCGGTCACTTCGCTAAAGCTAATGTTGAAGCGGGTCGTGGTGTTTGGGAATTGCGTAACGAAGCTCAAGAAGCTTTCGAAGTTGGTGCAACAATTACTGTCGAGTCTTTCTCTGCAGGTCAAATAATTGATGTAACCGGCACATCTAAAGGTAAAGGTTTTGCTGGCGGCATCAAGCGCTGGAATTTCGGTATGCAAGATGCGACTCACGGTAACTCCCGTTCGCACCGTGTGCTGGGTTCTATCGGCCAGTGTCAATCTCCAGGTCGCGTATTCAAAGGCAAGAAAATGGCTGGTCATATGGGTGCTGAGCGTGTAACCGTTCAAAACCTTGAGATCGTTCGTGTCGATGCTGAGCGCAATCTGCTTCTTGTTAAGGGTGCTATTCCTGGTGCTCCAGGTGGCGACGTTATTGTGCGTCCTGCTGTTAAAGCGCGCACTAACGGTTAAGTATCCGAGGGGAATCGACCATGGAATTAAAAATTGTTAGTCCCGGTGGTGCCCAGGGTACAGTTTCTGTATCTGAAGTTGCATTCGGTAGAGAGTTTAATCAAGACCTGGTTCATCAAGCCGTTGTTGCTTACATGGCTGGTGCGCGTCAGGGTACCAAAGCGCAAAAAACTCGCGCTGAAGTTTCTGGTGGTGGTAAAAAGCCATGGCGTCAAAAAGGCACTGGTCGCGCCCGTGCTGGTACCATTCGCAGCCCAATTTGGCGTGGCGGTGGTGCAACTTTTGCTGCTAAGCCACGCAATTTTGAGCAAAAGCTTAACAAGAAAATGTACCGTGCTGCGCTGCAGTGCATTCTGTCCGAATTGAATCGTCAGAATCGTTTGATTGTTGTTGAAAGCTTTGATGTTGATGCGCCCAAAACCAAGGCTCTGGTGCAAAAATTGGCTCAATTTGATCTGACTGATGCACTGATTGTTACCGAAGAAATGAGCGAGAATCTGTTCCTGGCTTCACGCAACCTGTACAAGGTTGGTGTGATTGATGTTCAGGGTGTGGATCCGGTCAGTTTGATTGGTTTCGATAAAGTTATTGTAACCGTGCCTGCTCTGAAAAAGTTTGAGGAGATCCTGGGATGAACCAAGAACGCATTTATAAAGTGTTGCTAGGTCCTGTGGTGTCTGAGAAGTCAGCTGCAGCCGGTGAAACTGGTAATCAAGTTGTTTTCAAAGTATTGGCTGATGCCAATAAGGTGGAAATTAAAGCCGCAGTTCAAGCGCTGTTCAACGCCAAAGTTGAATCAGTTCGCGTATTGAACGTTAAAGGCAAAACCAAGCGTACACGCTACGGAATCGGCAAGAGAAGCGATTGGAAAAAAGCGTATGTACGTCTTGAGCAAGGTCAAGAAATCGACTTTGCGGTAGCTGAGTAAGGGGATTGTTGCAATGCCAATTGTAAAATGTAAACCAACCTCTCCAGGTCGCCGCTTTGTAGTAAAAGTTGTCAATCCGGATTTGTACAAAGGTGATCCTTTTGCGCCGCTGTTGGATAAAAAATCCAAATCAGGTGGTCGCAACAATACCGGTCGCATTACTACTCGCCATGTTGGTGGCGGCCATAAACAACATTACCGTGTAGTTGATTTCCGTCGCAATAAAGACGGCATCCCTGCAACTGTTGAGCGCATTGAGTACGATCCAAATCGTACTGCTTATATCGCGCTTGTATGTTATGCAGATGGTGAGCGTCGCTACATTATTGCGCCCAAAGGTCTGAGCGCTGGTGACAAAATTGAGTCGGGTAATGCCGCTGCTATTAAAGTCGGTAATGCTCTTCCAATCCGTAACATCCCGTTGGGTAGTGTAATTCACTGCGTCGAATTGAAGCCTGGTAAAGGTGCTCAAGTTGCTCGATCTGCTGGTGCTTCGGCTCAGTTGGTGGCGCGCGACGGTGCTTACGCAACTTTGCGTTTGCGCAGCGGTGAAATGCGTAAAGTGTTGAGCGATTGTCGCGCAACTCTGGGTGAAGTCTCTAACAGTGAACATAACTTGCGTTCATTGGGTAAGGCAGGCGCCAAACGCTGGCTTGGCATTCGTCCTACTGTTCGCGGTGTTGCGATGAACCCTGTAGATCACCCAATGGGTGGTGGTGAGGGTCGTACCTCTGGTGGTCGTCATCCAGTTTCGCCATGGGGCGTTCCAACCAAGGGTTACAAAACGCGCAGCAACAAGCGCACCGATAACATGATTGTTCGTCGTCGCGATAAGAAATAAGCGTCGACTTAACAGCTGAATAGAGGAAGAGACAGTGCCACGTTCACTGAAAAAAGGTCCTTTTATCGATCTTCACCTGATTAAGAAGGTCGAAGCTGCGATCGCGAGTAATGATCGTCGTCCAATTAAGACTTGGTCGCGCCGTTCCATGATTATGCCGGAAATGGTGGGTTTGACTTTGGCTGTGCACAATGGGCGTCAGCATGTTCCGGTCCTGGTTAACGAAGAAATGGTTGGCCATAAGCTTGGCGAATTTGCAGCAACCCGCACTTATCGTGGCCATGCCGCTGATAAGAAAGCGAAAAAACGCTAATCGAGGTATACGATGGAAGTAGCAGCAAAATTAAGCGGTGCTCGTCTGTCGGCGCAAAAAGCGCGTTTGGTTGCCGATCAAATTCGCGGTAAAGGCGTTGAAGACGCGCTTGATATCTTGGCCTTTAGCACAAAGAAAGGCGCAGAGATCATCAAGAAAGTACTCGAATCTGCAATTGCAAATGCCGAGCACAACGAAGGCGCTGATGTTGACGAGTTGAAAGTAAAAACGATTTTTGTAGACGAAGGTGTGAGCCTCAAGCGCATTAAGCCGCGTGCGAAGGGTCGTGCTGACCGAATTACAAAGCGTACTTGTCATATCACCGTTAAAGTAGCCGATAAGTAAGAGAGCGCGTTATGGGTCAGAAAGTACATCCAAACGGTATTCGTCTGGGGATCATCAAAAAGCATACTTCTATTTGGTATGCCGATGGCACCGATTACGCAGACAAACTCAACATTGACTTGAAAGTACGTGCGTACATTCAGGACAAACTCGCCAGTGCGTCAGTTAGCCGCGTTGATATCGAACGCCCCGCTAATACTGCGCGCATTACTATCCACACTGCCCGTCCAGGCATTGTGATTGGTAAGAAAGGTGAAGATGTTGATAAGTTGCGCGCTGAAGTAAGCAAGCAAATGGGCGTGCCTGTTCATATTAATATTGAAGAGATTCGCAAGCCCGATTTGGATGCAGCTTTAGTGGCACAAGGCGTGGCTCAGCAACTTGAGCGCCGTGTAATGTTCCGTCGTGCAATGAAGCGCGCGGTGCAAAATGCAATGCGTCAAGGCGCTGAAGGTATCAAGATCCAAGTGGGTGGCCGCTTGGGTGGTGCCGAAATCGCTCGTAGTGAGTGGTATCGCGAAGGTCGTGTACCTCTGCACACTTTGCGTGCAGATATCGATTATGCAACAGCAGAAGCGAGCACCACCTACGGTATCATTGGTGTGAAAGTGTGGATTTTCAAAGGCGAAGTTATCGGTGATGTTACTGAAACCGAAGCAACGTCCAAGAAAAAAGCCGCTAAATCCAAGTAAGGGGTACGCATCATGTTACAACCTAAGCGTACAAAGTTTCGCAAGCAGATGAAAGGCCGCAACCGCGGTCTGGCCCAGCGTGGCTCCAAAGTTAGCTTTGGTGATTTTGGCTTGAAAGCAACTGGTCGCGGTCGCATTACTGCGCGTCAAATCGAAGCAGCACGTCGTGCGATGACTCGTCACGTTAAGCGTGGCGGTAAAATCTGGATCCGTGTCTTCCCCGATAAGCCGATTACAGCTAAACCACTCGAAGTTCGTATGGGTAGCGGTAAAGGTGGCGTGGAGTACTGGGTAGCGCAAATTCGTCCTGGCAAAGTTCTCTATGAGATGGATGGTGTAAGCGAGGAATTAGCTCGTGAAGCCTTCGCACTTGCTGCGGCTAAATTGCCAATTACAACAACATTTGTTAAACGTTCGGTGATGTGATGAAAGCTTCAGAACTCCGCGAAAAATCCGTCGAAGAGCTGAATGGCGTCTTGTTGGAACAATTGAAAGAGCAGTTCAAGTTGCGTATGCAAGCTTCTACTGGTCAGTTGAACCAATCGCACTTGCTTACGCAAGCACGCAAAGACATCGCTCGCATCAAGACGGCGCTTAGTCAAAAGGCAGGTAAGTAACGATGACTCAAGAAACTAAAGTGGCTCGTACACTGACTGGCAAAGTTGTCAGCGACAAGATGGATAAAACCATCACCGTGTTGATTGAGCGTCGTGTTAAGCACGAGCTTTATGGTAAATACACCACTAAATCATCCAAGCTTCACGCTCACGATGAAAAGAATGAGTGCAAGATGGGTGACATTGTGACTGTATCTGAGTCGCGTCCCCTGTCGAAAACCAAGACCTGGTCTTTAGTGAAAATTGAAGAGCGCGCCTCAGAAGTCTAAGACTTCCGCGTTTTTGTAAGTCAGTTTCGGAGACGGACGATGATTCAAACAGAAAGCTACTTAGATGTTGCTGACAACAGCGGTGCTCGCCGTGTCATGTGCATCAAGGTTCTTGGCGGCTCTCACCGTCGCTATGCGGCGGTTGGTGACATCATCAAAGTGACCGTTAAGGAAGCAATTCCTCGCGGCAAGGTGAAGAAAGGCCAAGTAATGAAGGCAGTTGTTGTACGCACCAAAAAAGGCGTGCGTCGTCAAGACGGTTCATTAATCAAGTTTGACGATAATGCTGCCGTACTGCTGAATAACCAAGATGCTCCGATTGGTACCCGTATTTTCGGACCTGTAACTCGTGAGTTGCGTGGCGAGAAATTTATGAAAATCATTTCTTTGGCTCCAGAAGTGCTGTAAGCACTTCGAGCTAAAGAGTCGAGGGCAGATAAATGCGTAAAATTAAACGTGATGACGAAGTGATTGTTATCGCCGGACGTGACAAAGGCAAGCGCGGTAAAGTTGTACGTGTATTGGCTGAAGATCGTTTGATTGTAAGCGGCATTAACATGATCAAGAAGCACCAAAAACCAAACCCGCAATTGGGTGTGGCTGGTGGAATCGTTGAAAAAGAAGCTGCGATTCATGCTTCAAATGTTGCTATCTATAATCCAGCAACAAAGAAAGCTGACCGCGTAGGTTTCAAAGTGCTTGAAAATGGCGACAAAGTTCGTGTTTTCAAATCCAATGGCGAAACCCTAGGGGCGTAATGAAACATGGCTAGGCTAAAAGAACTTTACATTAAAGAACTCGCCCCCAAACTCAAAGAAGAGTTGGGTTTGGCGAACGTGATGGAAGTGCCGCGCATTACTAAAATCACCCTCAATATGGGTGTGGGTGAAGCTACTGGCGATAAGAAAATTCTGGATAATGCAGTTAACGATCTGGTTAAAATTGCTGGTCAGAAAGTGGTTGTAACCAATTCGCGTAAATCAATTGCGGGCTTCAAAATCCGTGATGGTTGGCCGATTGGTTGCAAAGTAACTCTGCGCTCGGATCGTATGTACGAATTCCTGGATCGCCTTATCACTATTGCTATTCCTCGTATTCGCGATTTCCGCGGTATTAGTCCAAAGCAATTTGATGGTCGCGGTAACTTTTCAATGGGTGTTACTGAGCAAATTATTTTCCCTGAAATCGACTACGACAAAGTAGATCGTTTGCGCGGTCTTGATATTTGTATCACTACCACTGCTCGCACCGATGATGAAGGTCGCGCACTGTTGAAAGCATTTAACTTCCCTTTCAAAGGCTAAGGTGACGTCATGGCTAAAAAATCTATGATTGCACGCGAAGTTAAACGTGCAGAAACCGTGAAAAAATTTGCCGCCAAGCGCGCAGAATTGAAAGCGACAATCGTCAGCCCTTCATCTACTGAAGAGCAAGTATGGGAAGCGCAAATCAAACTGCAAAAAATGCCTCGCGATGCTAGTGCTTCACGTCAGCGTAACCGCTGCCGCGTGACTGGTCGTCCACATGGTGTTTACCGCAAATTCGGCCTGTGCCGTCACAAGTTGCGCGAAGCAGCCATGCGTGGTGATGTCCCCGGCTTGGTTAAGGCCAGCTGGTAAGCCTCGGCTTAATTTTAGGAGCAGAATCTGATGAGCATGCAAGATCCAATGGCAGATATGCTGACCCGCATTCGCAACGCGCAAAACGTGGGTAAAGCAGCTGTAACCATGCCTTCTTCAAAATTGAAAGTAAGCGTGGCAAAAGTACTCTCTGACGAGGGTTACATTAATGGTTTTTCAGTGAGCGAAGGCGCCAAGCAAGAGCTGACTGTTGACCTGAAATACTTTGAGGGCAAGCCAGTTATTGTTGAGCTTGACCGTGTGAGCCGTCCTGGCTTGCGTAATTATGCTGGTAAAGCTGGCCTGCCTACCGTTCGCGGTGGATTAGGTATTGCAATTGTCTCTACCAGTAAAGGTGTAATGACTGATCGTGCTGCACGCGCCGCTGGCGTGGGTGGCGAAGTCCTCTGCACAGTATTCTAATTGGGAAATCGTCATGTCACGAGTTGCAAAAAGTCCGGTTGAAGTACCTGCTGCAGTGACTGTCACTCTTAACGGACAGTCACTGTCCGTTAAAGGCAGCAATGGTACATTGGCGCTGCAAATTAACGCGAGCGTAGAAGTTAAGCACGAAAATAATGTGCTTACTTTTGCTCCGCGCGATGGCGCCAAGCAGTCTGATGCACTAGCAGGCACTACCCGTGCGCTAGTTAATAATATGGTTTTTGGTGTTAGCCAGGGTTTTGTAAAAAAACTGTCTCTGGTTGGTGTTGGTTACCGTGTTAAAGCTGAAGGCAATACTGTAAACCTGTCTTTGGGATATTCACATCCGGTTAACTACGTTCTTCCTCAAGGCGTATCGGTAGAAACCCCAAGCCAGACCGAAATTGTACTGAAGGCGGCTGACAAGCAATTGCTTGGTCAGGTTGCTGCAGAAATCCGCGCGTTCCGCGAGCCAGAGCCTTATAAAGGTAAAGGTGTTCGCTACTCGGATGAAACAGTACTGCGTAAAGAAGCTAAGAAGAAGTAGGGCTAGGATATGAGCGATAAGAAGCAAACTCGTCTTCGCCGTGCACGCCGTGCCCGCGCCAAGATCCGTGAATTAGGTGCAACTCGTTTAACGATCCACCGTTCTCCACGCCATATTTACGCACAATTGATTTCTGGTGACGGTGCTCGCGTTCTCGCGAGTGCCTCGACTCTGGATAAAGAGTTGCGCAGTGGTAAAACTGGTAACGCTGAAGCAGCTAAAGCTGTGGGTGCTCTGATTGCAGAGCGCGCTAAGGCAGCTGGTGTCACTCAGGTAGCTTTTGACCGCAGTGGTTTTAAATACCACGGTCGTGTGAAAGCTCTGGCTGACGCAGCGCGTGAAGGCGGATTGGAATTCTAAGGGTGAGATATGGCATACGCTAAGAAAGAAGAAGACAATAACGAAGGCTTGCAAGAAAAATTAGTTCAAGTTAATCGTGTTGCTAAAACTGTTAAAGGTGGTCGTATCTTTCAATTTACCGCACTGACTGTTGTTGGTGACGGTAATGGTAAAGTGGGCTTCGGTCGCGGTAAAGCGCGCGAAGTTCCGATTGCTATTCAAAAGGCGATGGAAGCAGCTCGCCGCAATATGATCACTGTTGAATTGAATGGCGATACCATTCAATACCCAACTAAAGGTGTTCATGGTGCGTCTAAAGTGTATATGCAACCAGCGTCACAAGGTACTGGTGTGATCGCTGGCGGCGCAATGCGTGCTGTACTCGAAATCGCCGGTATTCAGAACGTTCTGTCCAAGTGCTACGGTTCTACCAATCCGGTAAACGTAGTTCGTGCCACTTTTAATGCGCTGAAAGAAATGACTTCTCCGGAAGCTGTTGCTGCCAAACGCGGTAAAAGTGTTGAAGATATTCTGAACTAATCGATTATTTCGATTACAAGATGGCGGAATTCACCATGTCAAAGAAAATGATTAAAGTGACCCAGGTTAAGAGCACTGCTCATCGCCTGGAGAGCCATAAAGCCTGTGTAAGAGGCTTGGGCTTGCGTCGCATCCGTCACACTGTTGAAGTAGAAGATACTCCATCAGTTCGTGGCATGATTAACGTAGTTAACTATCTGGTTAAGGTAGAGGGAGAATAAGATGCGTCTGAATACCCTTAGCCCGGCACCGGGCAGTACTCATGCAAAAAAACGTGTAGGTCGTGGTATCGGTAGCGGTTTGGGTAAAACTGCTGGCCGTGGCCATAAAGGTTTGAAGTCCCGCTCTGGCGGTTCGGTCAGACCTGGATTTGAAGGCGGTCAAATGCCTTTGCAGATTCGCCTGCCAAAATACGGTTTTACTTCTCGTGTTGGTTTGGTTTCTGCTGAGATTCGTCTGTCAGAGCTGAATGCTGTCGAAGGTTCGGTTGTTGATATTGAGACATTAAAACAAGCTGGTTTGATTAGCTCTGTAATCAAACGCGCTAAAATTTTTGCCTCAGGCGAAGTTAAAAAAGCTGTCACTGTTAAGGGCCTGTCTGTATCTAAGGGTGCCAAAGCAGCGATTGAAGCCGCTGGCGGAACAGTAGAAGAGTAACGAGGCGCGAATGGCAACTCCAGGTAATCTGCCATTAGCAAATCAAAGAGGTTTAGGCGAGCTATGGGCTCGCCTACGCTTTTTGTTTCTGGCAATAGTGATTTATCGTATAGGTACTCATATACCTGTACCGGGTTTAGATCCAGAAAGAATTGCAAATCTGTTTAACCAGAATCAAGGCACTATCTTAGGCATGTTCAACATGTTCTCTGGTGGAGCGCTTGAGCGGATGAGTATTCTAGCTTTAGGTATCATGCCCTATATCTCTGCATCGATTATTATGCAGTTGCTTACGGCAGTTACTCCTTCGTTGGAACAGTTGAAGAAAGAAGGTGATGCTGGTCGTCGGAAGATTAATCAGTACACCCGTTATTTCACAGTAGTGCTTGCTACTGTTCAAGCTTTGGCGATGGCGGTAAGTTTTTCTTCCTATGCATTTGGCGGTGAACCTAGTTTTTCTTACTATTTTATTGCAGTAGTGTCTTTAGTTACAGGCGCTGTGTTTATGATGTGGTTGGGAGAGCAGGTAACTGAGCGAGGCATTGGTAATGGCATTTCAATGCTGATCTTTGCCGGTATTGTTGCTGGCATGCCGAGCGCAATTGGCCAAGCATTTGAAAGTGCAAGGCAGGGTGACTTACATATTATAGCGCTACTGATTATTAGTATCCTTGCTATAGCAGTTATCTGGTTTGTTGTTCGTATCGAACGTGGACAGCGCCGTATTACTGTAAATTATGCAAAGCGTCAGCAGGGGCGACAAGGGTATGCTGCACAAAGCAGCCATTTGCCTCTGAAGATCAACATGGCGGGCGTTATTCCTGCAATTTTTGCTAGTAGTATTTTGTTGTTTCCTGCATCAATCGCTCAATGGTTTGGCCAAGGCGGTGAAGGTGTGGTTAATGAAATGCTGCAAGAGTTGGCGCTTGCTATTGGCCCAGGACAGCCATTGTATATTTTGTTTTTCGCTGGACTAATTACGTTTTTCTGTTTCTTCTACACGGCATTGATGTTCAACCCGAAAGAAGTCGCAGATAACTTGAAAAAATCGGGTGCTTATATTCCGGGTATTCGTCCTGGTGAGCATTCCGCTAAATATATCGATAGCGTACTCACGCGCCTAACGGTGGTTGGTGCTATCTATATGTCGGCAGTTTGTTTGTTGCCTGAGTTCCTTGTAGTTGCCACTGGTGTGCCATTCTACTTGGGCGGTACCTCACTGCTTATCGTAGTGGTTGTGGTAATGGACTTTATGTCTCAGGTGCAGGCTCACTTGATGTCTCATCAATATGAATCGTTGATGAAGAAGTCAAATTTGAAAGGATATGGCAGCGGTAACGCTCGCTAATCCGCGATATTGAGGTTGAATCATGAAAGTTCGTGCTTCTGTTAAAAAGATTTGTCGCAATTGCAAAATGGTGCGTCGTAACGGTGTCTTGCGGGTAATCTGCAACGTTGAGCCACGCCATAAGCAGCGTCAAGGCTAATATTTAAGTACTCCTTAAATATTTCAGGCTGGTATCCAATCGGATTACCAGCCTGATTCTTTATGTGGGTTTTGAATAAAGGCTATGGGGGCGCTGACTGTCGTTAGGTGAGAAATTGCCTAGCTATTGATTTATGGTGTATTAGCCGCTATCCTTCGCGCCTTTTGTTCAGGGGCGAAGATGGCGCTTACGCTGTCAGCGCTGCAATTTAAGCGTTACTGGAGTAATTTGAATGGCTCGTATTGCTGGTGTAAACATACCAGATAACAAACACGCCGTTATCTCGTTAACTTATGTATATGGGATTGGTCGTACCTCGGCAAAGCAAATCTGTGCTGCCACTGGCATTGCTGAAGATGTAAAAATCGGCACCTTGTCTGAAGAGCAAATGGATGCTATCCGTGCTGAGGTTGCTAAGCGCACCGTAGAGGGTGACTTGCGTCGTGTAATATCTATGAATATTAAGCGTCTGATGGATCTAGGTTGCTACCGTGGCTTGCGTCACCGTCGTGGTCTACCGCTCCGTGGTCAGCGCACAAAAACGAACGCTCGTACCCGTAAAGGCCCCCGTAAGCCTATTAAGAAGTAATTCTTGCTTGCGTCTTTCATTCACTTACGGTAACAAATTAGTAGGAAGAAGTTGCTATGGCGAAGCCAAGTAATAAAACCACAACCAAGAAAAAAGTTAAAAAGACCGTGATCGATGGCGTTGCCCATATTCACGCTTCTTTTAACAACACCATCGTGACTATCACTGATCGTCAGGGTAATGCTCTTGCATGGGCTACCTCAGGTGGATCTGGATTCCGTGGTTCACGTAAAAGTACACCTTTTGCTGCACAGGTTGCTGCAGAGCGCGCTGGTGAAGCGGCAAAAGAGTATGGTTTAAAAAATCTCGACGTCGAAGTTAAGGGCCCTGGCCCAGGTCGCGAATCAGCTGTTCGCGCACTTAACAATGTTGGTTACAAAATTACTAACATTACTGACGTAACGCCGATTCCTCACAACGGCTGTCGTCCGCCGAAGAAACGTCGCGTGTAAGGGGATTAGAGAATGGCACGTTATATTGGACCTACCTGTAAGCTGTCTCGCCGTGAAGGCACTGATCTTTTTCTAAAGAGCGGTGCGCGTGCGTTAGACTCAAAATGTAAAATTGAAACTGCACCAGGACAGCACGGCCAACGCCGTGGTCGTTTGTCTGACTACGGTGTACAGCTGCGTGAAAAGCAAAAAGTTCGTCGTATATACGGCATTCTTGAAAAGCAATTCCGTGGTTACTATAAAGAAGCTGCTCGTCGTAAAGGCGCCAGTGGTGAAAACTTGCTTAAGTTGCTTGAGTGCCGCTTGGATAACGTTGTTTATCGCATGGGCTTTGGTTCAACTCGCGCAGAATCGCGTCAACTTGTTTCTCACAAAGCAATTAGTGTAAATGGCAAAACTGTAAATGTTGCGTCTTTCCAAGTAGCTGCTGGTGATGTTGTTGCTGTTCGCGAAAAAGCTAAAAAGCAATTGCGTGTCCAAAACGCACTGAACTTGGCTGGCCAACGTAGTAATGTTGAGTGGGTAGATGTTAACAGCGAGAAAAAAGAAGGCGTATTCAAGCGCATTCCTGATCGCATTGATTTGCCTGCTGACATCAACGAGAACCTCATCGTCGAGCTTTACTCTAAGTAAGGGACGAACCGCTAACAGGTATTGCTATGCAGACTGCAGTAAACGAATTTTTAACTCCGCGTCATATCGATGTTTCAGAAAGTGGGCCAACCCGCGCACGCGTGGTTTTGGAACCCTTGGAGCGTGGCTTCGGGCATACTTTAGGCAATGCATTGCGTCGTATTTTGCTTTCTTCTATGGCTGGTTGTGCCATAACTGAAGTTGAAATCGAAGGCGTGTTGCATGAATACAGTGCAATTGAAGGTGTTCGCGAGGATGTTATTGAGATCCTGCTGAACCTGAAAGGTGTTGCTGTAATTATGCATGGTAAGGATCACGCGGTTCTTACTTTGACTAAAAAAGGCCCTGGCGTTGTGACTGCTGCTGATATTCAGTTAGATCATGATGTAGAGATTAAAAACCCTGATCATGTGATTGCTAATATTACTGGCAATACTGAATTGAAAATGCGCTTAACTATCGCGCGTGGCCGTGGCTACCAGCCAGCTGATAGCCGTCGTCGTGACGATGATGAGAGTCGTGCAATTGGTCGCTTGCAACTTGATGCTTCCTTCAGCCCTGTTAAGCGCCTGGCTTACAGTGTTGAAAGTGCTCGTGTTGAACAGCGTACTGATTTGGATAAGCTGATTTTAGATCTGGAAACCAACGGTACCATTGATCCAGAGGAGGCTATCCGTCGCGCAGCGACTATCCTGCAGCAGCAGCTTGCTGTGTTTGTTGATTTGGAAGGTGAAAAACAATCAGCTCCAGAGCAAAAAGAAGAGGCTATTGATCCAATTCTGTTGCGCCCTGTTGATGACTTGGAACTTACTGTTCGCTCAGCAAACTGCTTGAAAGCGGAAAACATTTACTACATTGGTGATTTGATTCAGCGTACAGAAGTTGAGTTGCTGAAGACGCCAAACTTGGGTAAAAAATCTCTTACCGAAATTAAAGATGTTCTGGCCTCACGCGGTTTGTCTCTTGGTATGCGTTTGGAAAACTGGCCACCAGCCAGTTTGAGAAACGACTAAAAACCTGAAGCCACCTACCAACATTACTTAAGTGATGTTGGTAGGTGGTTTTTATTATTAGTTTGCCCGTTAACTCACTTCGGTGCGGGTGATTAACGAGATTGCTGTTAGCAATCCATTTTTGAAGGGTATTTGTTATGCGTCATAAATTAAGTGGTCGTCAATTAGGCCGTAATGCTTCTCACCGTAAAGCTATGTTTCGTAACATGGTTACCTCTTTGGTTGAGCATGAATTGATTAAAACTACTTTGCCAAAAGCAAAAGAGCTACGCCGTTTCGCGGAGCCTTTGATTACTTTGGCTAAAGTAGACAGCGTTGCTAACCGTCGTTTGGCATTTGCTCGTTTGAATAACAAAGAAGCCGTAGGTAAATTGTTCAGCCAATTAGGCCCACGCTACAATACTCGCCCAGGTGGCTACGTTCGCATTTTGAAATGTGGTTTCCGTTCTGGCGATAAAGCACCAATGGCTTATGTTGAATTGGTTGACCGTCCAGCTAAGGCGCTTGAGTCTGCAGTAGACGCTGAATAAGTTTTTTACTGTTGTACAAAAAAGCCAAGCAGCTCTGCTTGGCTTTTTTATTTTCTGTCAGTCGAAAATAGCAATGTGATTCTCTTTCTGGCTGCGAAATATAAACGGCGAATCATTATCTGATTCGCCGTTTTCTTTTGTCTGGCTAAATTATTTTTTAGCTTTTGCTGCAGTTGTTTTTGCTGGTTTTACTTTCGTTTTGGCAAGGGTGTTTTTCAGCATGGGCTTGAGGAAGCGGCCTGTGTGTGAGTGCTCAATGAGTGCGATTTCTTCTGGTGTGCCGGTAGCGATAATCTGACCGCCACCGCTGCCACCTTCTGGCCCCAAATCAATCACCCAGTCCGCTGTTTTGATTACATCCAAATTGTGTTCGATCACGACAACCGTGTTGCCGTGATCGCGCAGACGATGTAATACATTGAGTAATTGCTGGATGTCGTAGAAGTGCAGACCAGTTGTCGGTTCATCCAATATATAAAGCGTTTTACCTGTATCGCGCTTGGAGAGTTCTTTGGCGAGCTTGACCCGCTGCGCTTCCCCGCCCGACAGGGTGGTGGCCGATTGCCCTAAACAGATATAGGAAAGCCCTACATCTATTAGCGTTTGCAATTTATTGGCGATGGACGGAACCACATCAAAAAACGCACGCGCGTCTTCAATGGTCATGCCCAGCACTTCATTGATGTTTTTTCCTTTGTATTTCACGTCCAGGGTTTCGCGATTGTAGCGTTTGCCTTTGCACACATCGCAAGGTACATAGACATCGGGCAGGAAATGCATTTCTACTTTGGTGACGCCATCGCCCTGACAGGCTTCACAGCGGCCGCCTTTGACGTTGAAACTGAAGCGGCCGGGTTGATAACCGCGCGAACGCGACTCCTGAGTACCGGCAAATAACTCGCGGATGGGGGTAAAGATGCCGGTGTAGGTTGCCGGGTTGGAACGCGGTGTGCGACCGATAGGACTTTGGTCTATATCCACACACTTATCAAATAAGTCCATGCCTTCTACTTTGTCGTGTGGCGCTGGGTCAAGTGTGGTGGCGCCATTGAGGGCAGTGGCGGCGAGTGGATAAAGCGTTGCATTAATGAGTGTGGACTTGCCCGAGCCAGATACACCCGTCACGCAAGTCATCAGGCCCACGGGGATTTCCAAGGTGACGTTTTGTAAGTTGTTGCCCTTGGCTCCAATCAGTCGCAACTTGTTCTTGTCATCAAACGGATGGCGTTTTTCTGGTACTGCAATTTCGCGCGTGCCACTTAAGTACTGGCCGGTGATTGAATCTTTATTTGCCATAATGGCTTTAACATTGCCCTGCGCGATTACTTGCCCGCCGTGCACGCCAGCGCCGGGGCCAATGTCGATCACATGGTCAGCAAGGCGAATGGCGTCTTCGTCGTGCTCCACCACAATCACCGTATTGCCGATATCGCGCAAGTGGGTGAGGGTTTTTAGCAATCGTTCATTGTCGCGCTGGTGCAGGCCGATTGACGGTTCGTCGAGGATATACATCACACCCACCAACCCTGCACCGATTTGACTGGCGAGGCGAATCCGCTGCGCTTCACCGCCCGAGAGGGTTTCCGCGCTGCGATTGAGGGTCAGATAATTCAAGCCAACATCCACCAGAAAGCGGAAGCGGTCGCGCAGCTCTTTGAGGATCTTATCGGCGATGCCCGCCTTGCGGCCGGTAAAGGCCAATTTCATGTAGTAATCGTAGGCATCGGCGACCGGCATTTCGGTGATTTTGGGCAGCGGGCGCTCGTCGATAAATACGTTGCGCGCCTCTATACGCAGGCGCGTGCCTTCGCAGTCCGGGCAGGGCTGGCTGGATAAAAATTTGGTCAGATCCTCGCGTACCGAGTTGGATTCGGTATCGCGATAGCGGCGCTCCATATTCGGCAATACGCCTTCAAAACTGTGACTGCGCTTGTACACATCGCCGCGATCATTGATGTAGTTGAATTCGATAACTTCATCACCCGAGCCGTACAGAACCGCTTCGCGCTGTTTGGCTTTGAGTTTTGACCAGGGCGTGTCGACGTTAAAACCATAGTGTTTGGCCAGCGATGCCAGCATATGGAAGTAATAGACATTGCGTTTGTCCCAGCCGCGAATGGCGCCGTCAGACAGGCTTAGGCTGGTGTCCTGAATCACTTTGTCTTCATCAAAAAATTGATGCACACCCAAGCCGTCACAGGTAGGGCAGGCGCCGGCGGGGTTGTTAAACGAGAACAGGCGCGGTTCGAGTTCGGTCAGGCTGTAATCGCAAATTGGGCAGGCGTGTTTGGACGAAAACAAACGGTCGGGCGCTTCGCCGTCCATATAGCTAACGCAAGCGATGCCTTCGGACAAGTTCAGAGCAGTCTCGAAGGATTCCGATAAGCGCAGCTTCAGGTCTTCGCGCACTTTAAAACGGTCGATAACCACCTCTACCGTGTGTTTCTTTTTCTTGTCGAGCTTAGGGGTATCGTCCAGATCACACAAAATCCCGTCGATACGGGCGCGGATAAAACCATCGCGCTTGAGCTGCTCGAAGATGTGCAGGTGCTCCCCTTTGCGCTCGCGAATCACCGGTGCCAGCAGCATAAGCTTGGTGCCTTGCGGTAAGGCGAGGGTGGTATCCACCATTTCACTGATGGTCTGTGCGGCGAGTGGCACCTTGTGCTCCGGGCAGCGCGCTTCGCCCACCCGCGCATAGAGCAGGCGAAGGTAGTCGTAAATTTCGGTGATGGTGCCCACGGTTGAGCGCGGGTTGTGTGAGGTGGATTTCTGCTCGATGGAGATCGCCGGGCTCAAGCCCTCCACGTGGTCCACATCGGGTTTTTCCATCATCGACAAAAATTGGCGCGCATAGGTAGAGAGCGATTCCACATAGCGGCGCTGGCCTTCGGCGTAGAGGGTGTCAAAGGCGAGGGAGGATTTGCCCGAGCCGGAGGGGCCGGTGATCACGACAAGTTTGTCGCGTGGGATATCCAGGTCAATATTTTTCAGGTTATGGGTGCGTGCACCCCTCACGATAATTTTGTCCATCTACTGCAATCCGCCCAGGCTACTGACAAGGAACAGGCGACGGTGGTGAATCGCCCAAAGGGGCAGATTATACGCCAATGCTTTGCTGACAGATGTCACCGATATGGATTATTCCGTAAGTCTTGGTAAAGCCCTGTAGCAGCGGTGTGAGTTTCTTTTGGCGATTGATGGTGTGTGCTTGGCGCTAGTTGGTACACTATCGCCCCTTTGCTGAAACCTTTTACGCGACACCCTTTGCCATGCAAGAACCTGCTGACTCCATTCAATTTTCCACACCCGCGCCTTTTGAGAAAAAAGTCGTCTGGTCGCTGGCGGCGCTTTATACCTTCCGTATGTTCGGTTTGTTTATGCTGCTGCCGGTGCTCGCGTTATATGGCACAGAGTACGCGCATCACAGCCCATTTTTATTGGGCCTGGCGTTGGGCGCCTATGGTTTCAGTCAGGCTTTATTGCAGATTCCGTTTGGCGTGCTGTCTGATCGTATTGGCCGCAAACCGCTGATTTTGGCCGGGCTGATTGTGTTTGTGCTCGGCAGTGTGGTGGCGGCTCTGGCCGATTCGGTTTACGGGTTAATCTTCGGGCGCTTCCTGCAGGGTGGCGGTGCTATCTCGGCGGTGGTCATGGCGCTGCTTACCGATCTCACCTCGGAAGAGAATCGCACCAAGGCGATGGCGACTATCGGTGCATCAATAGGCGTGTCCTTTTCATTGGCGATGACCGCCGGCCCGCTGTTGGCGGCTTGGGGTGGGGTATCCGCGATTTTCTGGTTGACTGCTGTGCTGGGTATTGTGGGGGTTTATATTCTGCTGCAGTTGGTGCCCAATGTTGCGCAGGTGCAGCGGCCTAAACGCGAGGCGGTGGCAGTGCCCGCACTGCTGGGTAAAACCCTGCGTCACCCGCAGTTATTGCGTTTAAATATCGGGATATTTGTCCTGCATTTTGTGTTGATGTCGAGCTTTGTGGTAATGCCGTTAATGCTGCAAAACCAGCTGGAAATCCCGCGCGATTATCACGGCCTGGTTTATTTCCCGCTGCTCGCTTTTGCCTTTGTATTGATGCTGCCGTTTGTGATCATTGCCGAAAAGCGCCGCAAGATTAAAGGTGTATTCCTGATTGCGGTTGTCCTGTTGCTGATTGCTGAACTGGCATTGATGGTGGTTGGCGCCAATCGTATTTTTGCCTTGTTTGTGCTGTTTGTATTTTTTATCGCCTTTAATGTGTTGGAGGCGACCCAGCCTTCCATGGTGAGCAAAATTGCACCGGCGGGTGCCAAGGGTACGGCGACCGGAATCTACTCTACCTGTCAGGTATTGGGTGTATTTGGCGGCGGTGCCCTGGGCGGTTGGCTGTTGCAGGAGCAGGGCGCCAATGCGGTGTTTTTAGTGAATGCGGTGTTAATTGCGATTTGGCTGATCGTTGCCTGGTCGATGCAACCGCCAAGTTTTTTGGCGAGTGTGCTGATTCCTCTCAAGGGGCAGGATCAGCATGGCCTGGCCAACAAACTGCGCGCGGTCGATGGCGTTGCCGAGGTGGTAATTGTCGCCTCGGAAAATACGATTTATCTCAAAGTTGATCAGCGTAGAGTTAATCGTAAACAGCTTGCCGCAATTGTGGATGGCAGCGCAGACGTGTAGAGTGGCCGACGCCCCGCAGGGGGCAATAACTCATCAACCTGAATGCCGCCCTTGCATAAAAACAGAAGGCGGATACTCGGACAATCAAGAGGAATGCAGCATGGCTCGCGGGATTAACAAAGTAATTTTGATCGGCAATATCGGGCAAGACCCGGAAGTAAAATACATGCCTTCTGGCGGTGCTGTGACTAACGTCAGCGTAGCTACCTCCGAAACCTGGAAAGACAAAAACACTGGTCAACCGCAAGAGCGCACCGAGTGGCATCGCGTTGTATTTTTTAATCGCCTGGGTGAAATCGCGGGCGAGTATCTGAAAAAAGGCTCAAAGGTATATATCGAAGGTGCACTGCGCACGCGTAAATGGCAGGCGCAAGACGGCACTGATCGCTACACCACCGAGATTGTGGCGAGCGAAATGCAAATGCTGGACGGTCGCGGTGACGGCGCAGGTATGGGCAACAATATGGGCGCGGGCGGGTTTGATCAGACTCCTCAGTACAATAACCAACAGCACAGCAATGCGCCTGCACAAAATGCCTATAACCAAGCTGCAGCTAAACCGGCAGCCAATAATCAGGGCGGTGGCAATCAAGGTGGTTTCGGCCAGCCCGCGAATCGCCCTGCACCACAACAAAACGTACCGCCGCAACCGGCGGGTTTTGACTCATTTGATGACGATATTCCCTTCTGATAAAACAGCGATGTTTTGTTAGGCTTCAACAGGGCGCACTTGCTTCAAGTGCGCCCTGTTTTGTATCTGGCCTGTTGATTCGTTTGCGACAGGTAAATAATTAAAAATAACAGAGGCTTTCTTAATGACAACAAACACATTTTTATCGGCAACTTTTGCGTTAGCTTTTTTCACTTGGCGCCACTTCACACGCGGGTTATTGGTGAGCTGCTTGGGGATTTCACTCGCGGTTGCCGCAAGCCCACAGGCGGCGTCTGCCGGAGTTGCCGCTGACGCAACCATCAAGCTGTGGAACGGCAATAAAACAGCATCGCGCCAGCAATATGAGCGCGAAGTATTGGAATTAGCGTTGAAGGCGAGCAGTAAAAAGACGGGTGATTGGGCGCTAGTGGAAGATTTAACGGATTACCCGCGCGCGGAAGATGAAGCCAGTGTGTTTCGCAGCAAAGGCTTCGATATTTTTGGCACTGTTGCAGGCAATACCAAGTTGGCCAATGAGGAGAAAATCTTAATTCCACTGCCGCTGATGAAAGGATTACTAGGGCATCGCATTTTAATTATTCGTGCTGCAGACAAAGAGAAGTTTGCGGCGATTAAAACTCCCGCGCAGTTGCAGCAATTTACGATGGGTATTCCCGCCACTTGGGCCGACGCCGAACTGTTTCGCCAAAATGGCTACCCGGTAGTAGAGAAGGGCAGTTTTGAAGAGCTGTTTACTCGCTTGGAAAATAAAGAGTTTGATTATGTGACCTTTGGTGCAAACGAAGTTACAAGTGTGTTCAAGGAGCGCGCTGCTAAATCTGGCCAATTGATGGTGGAATCTTCGCTGCTAGTGTTTTATCCATTTCCGCTGGTGTTTTATGTCAATCCCGACAACACAGCGCTTGCGGAGCGAGTAACCCAAGGGCTAAAAATCATCAGTGAAAATGGTGAATTGGATAAAATTTTTGACCGTTATTTTGCTGCCGATTTAACTGCAGTTAATTTGCACCGGCGCACAATGATCACCTTGAAAAACCCTATCCTGCCCACTGAGATGGCTGACTTTAAACCCTCACTGTAATTTTTATCTGCGCATGATAGAAAATGATGTGCGCTGATGTTTTTTGCTGTGTTTTGTTACGGCATGATTTTTTTACCATGCTTGTATTATCAATTTTAAACAGGATATATTTTCGCGCCCGATAGGTTTCGGGCGCTTTAAAGGAAACATCAATATCTACAACTATTTTCAAGGGAATAAGGAATGATGAAATTAATAACAAGTTTGTTAGCTGCCGCACTAAGCGTGCCTGTCTCTGCAGGCATTATCCGCCACGACACCCCCGATTCCTGGTATACCGGTTTTGCGAATGATCCTGCCTTTAATGGGGTGGGTTTAATTTTTGGTGATACCGGCGCCTCGCCCTACTCTTGCAGCGGAACGGTAATCAATAAAAATTGGGTGCTAACTGCGGGGCACTGCGTCAATAAAGCGCAGGCGATGCAATTTTATTTGCCGGGTGAAACGGGTTGGCGTTTTTACGAGGCAGATACCTGGGTCTCTCATGAAAACTTTAGTGATTATGGCCTTGTCGATGGTTGGGATATAGGCCTAATGCATTTCAAGACGGACTTTGATGTGGCCCCTGCACAACTCTATAACGGCAACAATGAATTTTTGCATTCATCGGCCAGTGTCGGTTTTGGTTATACCGGAAACGGTGAAACGGGAATAGAAGGTATCGATTATCAGCGCCGCGCAGGTACTAATATTGTTGACGACATTTGGTCATTGCAGGGCAATGGCGACCAAATTCTTTGGTCTGACTTTGATCATCCAACCGATCCATCTTTTAATTTTTTCGATTTTATCGGCGCGGATTTTGATGATCTGGCGACAGTGCTCGAGATCATGGTTGCCCCAGGTGATTCCGGTGGTGGTGTTTTTATTCAGGAAAATGGCCAAATTTATTTGGCGGGTGTGCATTCGTTTATCACCGATTTTAGCAACAACGGTTTGGTCGATTATGGCGATGCCTATGGTTCAACGCGAGTCAGCAGTTTTATCGACTGGATCGATTTTCACATTGCGACCCATGAAGTACCCGAACCCGGCAGTGTGCTATTGCTAATGTTGGGTGGGCTAGGGCTGTTTATACAGCGTCGTCGCATGGTGTAAGTATTTCGCCATTTTCCCGGCAATCTGCACCGCGAGCTGACTACGCTGAAATATGCCCAAATTGCCCTGCACCCCTAGTGCACCTTTCCCCTCCGCTGTACGTAAAAAGGGGGTTGCTGTAGTATCAGCCCCCTAACGCAATGCGAACTTAAGCGTCTAAGAAAGTCCACCACAACAATTACAACAAATAATGGAATCACAGCGAGGGCACCCCAGTTGAAAGACGATAAACCCACATCCTTTGATATTGCCTACCGCGCGGGCGTATCCCAGTCGACCGTGTCGCGCGCATTACGCAATAGCCCGTTGGTCAATGAAGAGACACGGTTGAAAGTGCAGCAAATTGCACGCGAACTTAATTATAAAGTGGATAAAAACGCGAGCAGTTTGCGCTCACAACAAACCAAAACTATCGCCTTGTTATTGTGCGAACACCACGGCACCGGTAATTCCTTAATCAACCCTTTTTTCCTCTCGATGGTGGGCAGTATTACCCGTGCATCGGCCAACCGCGGCTTTGATTTATTGATTTCCTTCCAGCAATTTAGTGAGGACTGGCATGCAGATTACGAGGATGCCAATCGCGCTGATGGCATTATCTTTTTGGGTTATGGCGATTACGAAACCTTTGTAAAAAAACTGACTTATCTCACTGAAGTCGGCGCGCATTTTATTACTTGGGGGCCAGTACTTGAAGGGCAACCCGGCGTCTCCATTGGCTGCGATAATTTCAACAGCGCCTATAATGCCGCCCAACATTTAATTGCACTCGGGCATAAAAATATCGCTTTTCTCGGCGACGTATCCGAGCACAGCCCTGAATTTGCTGACCGCTATCACGGCTTTTGTAAAGCGTTGCAGGAAGCCGGTATTGCGGTAGATCCGAAACTGCAAGTCGCCGCTGAAACCTCGGAAGCGGAAGGCTACAAAGCGACCATGAGTTTACTGCAGCGTCGCGTACCCTTTGATGCGGTATTTGGTGCGAGCGACTTGATTGCCATTGGTGCCATGACGGCATTGGAAGAAGCGGGCATGCATGTGCCGCAGGATGTTGCGCTTATGGGTTTTGATGATATTCCCATGGCCGCCTACACCCATCCGGCACTCACCACGGTGCAGCAGGATACGCAATTGGCGGGTGAGTTATTGGTAGAGAATTTATTAAAGCTGGTGAGTGGTGAGCGGCCGGAATCTATGTTATTGCCGGCAAAATTAATGGTGCGCAGTTCCTGCGGTGCAAAACCATTTAAGAAATAACGGTTCTGATGGATAACTGATTAGTCCCAACAAGAAAAACCCGCTGCAGCTTTCACTACAGCGGGTTTTTTATTGCTCTGCTTGTTATTCAGTTTTTTGTTGCCTAGTCGCTCAATATCAATGACCCTGAGGAACTGCGGCCGCGTCGTTTGCGGCATTGTTGTCCTGCACAAAATAAACCGACAGCGCACCGAGAATCATAAATACACCCGCCAGCATCACGATATAAATCGCTTCGTTGTGGAATACATATTTTAAAATTTGCCCCGCAACCAAACCGGACACAATTTGCGGCGCGGCGATGGTGAAGTTGAAAATGCCCATGTACACACCGGTTTTATCGGCGGGCAGTGAGCCGGCCAGAATCGCGTAGGGCATGGCGAGAATTGCCGCCCATGCGATGCCGATGCCAATCATCGGAATTAATAAATCCAGCGCGCCTTGAGGAATATCCACTTGGGTGATCCATAAGTCCACATGCACAATTTCTGCATTTTGAAACAGCACAAAACTCAAATAACCCAAGCCGCCCGCCAGTAGTGAGAGCGAGTAGGTCAGCTTGCGACCAAAACGATTGGCGATGCGTGTGAGCACAAGAGAAAACAATGCAGCAAAAAGTGAGTAAGCGGCGAAAATAATACCTACCCAGTCACCGGCAGCGCCTTTGGCGGCGGCGATTTCCGGGGGAATGGTTTCCAGTGAATGCAGGTAATCCGAATCAAACCATTTGGCGTCTATGCCCCAAATATATTGGGTGATTGCCGGGGTGGTATAGACCCACATAATGAACAGGGAGAACCAGGAAAAGAACTGCACTATCGCCAGTTGGCGCATGGTTTTGGGCATATGGATAAACAGCTGCCAGAAATCCCCCAGGCGTTTCAACAGGGAAGGTTTCACCGCAGGCGCAACGGCGGCGGTCAGGCCTTTGTAGCGATTGTATTCTGCAGGTGCGTATTCCTTGGTGCGGATAACAGTCCAAAGCACCGTGAGGAACAAGGCGCTGGCACCGATATAAAAGGCCCAGGTGACGGTGGGGGCAACTTCACCCTTGGGGGCAGTATTTTCCAGCCCGATCACATTGGTGAGCACAAACGGCAGGATGGAGCCGATCACGGCGCCGATATTAATCAGCAGTGCCTGAATGGAGTAACCGAGGGTGCGCTGCTCATTGGGCACCATATCTGCTACCAGCGCGCGGAAGGGCTGCATGGTGACGTTAAAGGCGCCGTCCATCAGCGCCAACATCAAACCGCCAAATAGCATAGGGGTGATAAAGGCGACAAAGAGCGAGGCATTGGGCATCAATAACATGCCAGCGGCGGCGGCAATCGCACCGCCTAAAATATAAGGACGACGGCGGCCCACACGGTTCCAGGTGCGATCAGACGCAGCACCCACAATCGGCTGTACCAACAAACCCATAATGGGCGCAGCAAGCCAGAAGAGTGAGAGTGAATGTAAATCTGCCCCCAAATCCGAAAGCACGCGGCTGACGTTGGCGTTCTGTAGCGCAAAACCGAGTTGAACTCCCAGAAAGCCGAAACTGACGTTCCAGACCTGCCAAAAGGGAAGGGTGGGCTGTTTCATTGTGTACTGCCTTTGTTATTGGTTTAGTTGAGTGTAGTTGTCGATTCTTATTAACCAAAGCCCGCGTACCGATCCGGTCGGTACGCGGGCTTGGTGGCACTTGCCTCGTTACTTCACGTAGCGCGCTTCAGTGCTATCGTTTCTGTCCCACACCTTGCCGTCGCTGTAGCTGCGCAGCAGTTTGATGTATTCAGCGTGAGTCCAGGCCAGTGGGGTTGCGCCATTGGTACCTTCGCCCAGCGGGTAGTTGTAGGTGTCGTTGCCGCCTACACCGTCCCACACTTGCTCAGGCAACATCATGCCTTCGTTGGCAAACAGCTCCATGGCTTTCACATAGGTGTTGCGCAGTGAGTCTATATCGACACTAGCATTGGCTTTTGCCAGTTCCAGCTCGTAGTGACCACGCTCACCGGTGAAGAAGGGCCAAACGCGACCACGGCCATCACTGGAGTTATTGGCTTCCACATAGCCTTTGCCTGCGCTGATCTCTTCGCCGTAGCCGTCAATGCCATAGCGGCGCCAGCCGGGGAATGTGCCCTCCACGCCGGGGAAGGTGAATTCGTATTTGGTGCGCAGCAAGTCTGGCAGGTTCAGGTTGTCGTACTCGGGGATGGTTTCCAGTACGTGCTTGTCCGTTGCCGCGCGCACACCGTAGCGCACCAGTTCCAGAAAGCCGCCATCGATCACCTGCGATTCATCGTTGATCACCTGTGCGTTGCTGGTGCCCAGTGCCGAGCGATCATTGGGGTCTTCGTTGGCGTTAATGCGCAGGTAGTACTGGCCGTTACCCAAATCGCCGGTGAGCGAGCCATTGGTGGTAAAGGTTTTGGCCTCCAGCTCGCTGGAATACTTGTCGGCCGCTTCGAGGTATTTGGCCGCACCTGCGCTGTCGCCTGCCTGGGTGGCGATATCCGCCGCCGACACCAGCCCGGCGATAATCGCTGCGGTGGTTGAGGGTGAATAACCTTGTTGCTCCTCCCAACGCTCTTGTTGGGTATAAGGTGGTTTGATGAGGGTATCGTTCCAGAGGATTTTCACCTGGCCGCCGCTCACGAGGAAATCAGCCGCCGGTTTGAGCATTTTGGTGTACCACTGGGCGATTTCCGCATCGCTAAAAATGCCTTCTTTCCACAAACGCCAGCCGAGCATGAGCGGCATGCCGGTTTGATCCAGCTGGACACCCACCCATTCCACTTCGCCATCCACATGGGTTTTTTGCAGGAACCAGCCAGGAATGCCGCTGTAGCCGGCAATTTTTTCACTCGCCTGGATTTTTTCCAGATATTCAAATGCGATACGCGGTGACTCGCGGTCACCCAGGGCGAGCATCGCCATGGCCACTTGATAAAAATCGCGTGGCCATACGGCCTTGTAACCGGTGGCAGATTTCTCCGCCGATTTGGTATCGCCCCAAGGGTTGGAGAGTGAGGCGATAAACGCACCGGCGTGAGTTTTGTCTTCCTGCGCTTTTAACACCATGGCGCTGGTGTAGGCCAGCTTGCCGCCGTCGGTCGCCGTGGCAGAAAGTTTTTCCAGTGCGGGCAGGGTTTGTAAAAAGTCTTGCCAGCCGATGGCGTCGCCATCGCCGTTGTAATGGGCGAGCACTTTGTCGTAGCCCTTCCCCAATGTTTGCTCGGCAGCAGCGGAACTTTCACTGCCGCTTTTGCCAAACCCAAGTACCAAATCCCACTGCGCACTTGCGCCGTTTTTAACCTCGGCGAGTTGCAATGTCAGCGCCACATTGCCGGGTGTGTCACCGGTATTGGTGTAAAGCTGGGTGAGGCTGCCGTTTTGTTTTAGGTCGGCAATGCCGTCAGATACCCCTTCAAAACCCACGGTGCTTTGTGCAACCGGTGCAGTGGTTTTTACCGTCATGCTGCTATTGCCATCGGTCGCGACCCACACGCCATCGGCGTAGCGCACACTGTCATTGCTGCCGGTATTAGCAATGGATGGATTTACATAAACATAAGGTGTCACATCGGCAGTTAGCGCGCGAAAAACCACACGCATCATCAGTGCTTGTGAATCCGGGTCGGTGAAAATGTGTTTTTCAATTTCGTATTTGCCTTCTTTATCGCGATTCACAATTCTGTAGGCAAGGGATTGCGGGCGCCCTTGTGCATCCGTTGTTAAATATTCGATGGTAGAAATGGTGTCTTTCTTTTCTTCGTCGAGGAAGCCGTCGCCTTTCACCAGCAATTGCAGCTCTTGCAGTTGTGCTTGATGAATCAGGCCGTACATGGTTTCGGTCAACACGCCTTGGGCGATGGAAAACCACACTTTGGAAATGGTGCCGCTGGCGCCGGTGTCTTGGTAGGCGCCGTCGGTGTATTGTTCATAGGAGGTGCCAATACCAGTTTTGCCGGCATAAGCCCACACGGCGGCATTGCCGGGCGCACCGGGCGCTACCGCAGTTTGGGTAGCGGGTGCGGAGGTTGTCGATGAGTTATCGGAGCAGGCGCCCAGTAATAGGCTGCCGCTCACCAACAGGGCGAGTAGGTTTTTTTTCATGACAAAATCCTCGTATCAAAATCACTATTATTTATTGGTGTCATTTTGTGTGGTGATCTTTGCTGTAAGATCGACCAGCCATAACAGATATGACAACCAAGTCACATTAGGTGTTGGCAGGATTCAACTCAAGCAGGTGCATACGTATTCACCTTGCATACGTATGCAGAAAAGACTAGCCCAGATTTTTCAGGCGCGTTAAAACGCAGGGCAAAAAAGTGGCCTGCCGGTTTTATCCGGAAGCGCAACGGGTTTGGTTGCGTTTATGAATACGTATTCTATGGTTTTTGTAACGATAAATATCATCACAGCGATCTGCATACGTATGTAGTCACTTGGCGAAAAAACAGTGCTGGCGTATGTTGATATCACGCAATACAAACACTTCACGGGTGTTTGTGAAATCAATATAAAAACTGAGACTTCTGTAATGACAACAACTCCCTGGTGGCGCGGTGCAGTGGTATACCAGGTATACCCACGCAGTTTGATGGATGCCAATAACGATGGCATTGGTGATATTCCCGGCATTATCAGCAAGCTCGATTACATTGCGAGTTTGGGGGTGGATGCGATTTGGGTATCACCCTTTTTCAAATCGCCCATGAAGGATTTTGGTTACGATATTTCTGACTATCGCGATATAGATCCGATTTTCGGTACGCTTGCAGACTTTGATGAATTAATTGCCAAGGCGCATGAGCGCAACATCAAAATTATTATCGATCAGGTACTCAGTCACACCTCGGATCAGCACGCCTGGTTTACTGAAAGCCGCGAATCGCGCGATAACCCCAAAGCCGATTGGTATGTGTGGGCAGATCCACTGCCCGATGGCACACCGCCCAATAACTGGCTCGCTATTTTTGGCGGCTCTGCCTGGGAGTGGGAGCCACGTCGCTGCCAATATTATTTGCACAACTTTTTAAAAACCCAGCCCGATTTGAATTACCACTGCGATGCAGTGCGCGAACAAATTTTGCAGGAAGTAGAATTTTGGTTGAAGCGCGGTGTTGATGGCTTGCGTCTGGATGCCATTATCTTTTGTTTCCACGATAAACTGCTGCGCAGCAACCCCGCCAAGCCGGAAGCAGAGCGCCGTGGTCGTGGTTTCCGCGAAGATAATCCCTATGCCTTTCAGCGTCACGTATACGACTGTGATCGCCCGGAAAATTTGCAGTTTTTAGAATCGCTGCGCACATTAATGGATCGCTACCCAGGCACTGTTACACTGGGTGAAATTGCCTCGGAAGATTCGCTCAAAACCATGGCCGAATACACCGCCGGTAATTCGCGCTTGCACATGGCTTACAGTTTTGAATTGTTGGTGGATACCTTATCCGGCTCTTACATTCGCGAAACCGTAGAAACCCTGGAGCAGAATTTAGCGGAAGGTTGGCCCTGCTGGGCGATTGGCAACCATGACGTGGTACGTTTTATGTCGCGCTGGGGTGGAAAAGAACAATCTCCGCAGTTAGCAAAAACCTTGAATGCCATGCTGTTCTCACTGCGCGGCAGCGTGTGCAGTTATCAAGGTGAAGAGTTGGGTTTAATTGAAGCGCCCATTCAACAGCACGAATTGCAAGATCCTTACGGCATCACCTTCTGGCCGCGCTTTAAAGGTCGCGATGGTTGTCGCACACCTATGCCCTGGAATCACACAGAAACCTACGCTGGTTTCTCGCAAGTAAAAACCTGGCTACCGGTTCCCTCGGCGCATAAAGAGCAAGCGGTGAGCCTGCAAGAATCTGATCCGGCTTCTATTCTCAATGCGTACCGCCAATTTATGAATTGGCGCAAGGGCCAGCCTGCATTGCGTTTGGGTGATATCCAATTTATTGCTGACGGTGTGAATTATTTGGTATTTACCCGCAGCTATGGTGATGACACTTTGCTATGTGCGTTTAATTTTTCCGCACAAGAAAATCTCATCCATTTAGATGCGGCGTATCAACTAAACGCCATAGAAGGGCACGGTTGTACAACGCTTGCCGGGCAATATGAACGTTTGCCAGTGCCTGCCTATGGCACGGTGATCGCGCGCTTGGCGAAATAAGGTTTTCATTCCAATATTCTGCTCCGGTTTTCTTTTAAAACGCTCTTCAAACATCAGTGTTCGGTCAATGCAGAGGGCTTCGGCCCTCTTTTTTTATCTTAAAAATTAATCACCGCCTTACGCTGTATTCAAAAACTGCAAAAAGGTTTCATAAAGAATGTGAATGCATACGTATGCGGTGGTTTGAATACGTATGCATTCTATTGTGAGTGTCATCCCCCTGCGCCTACTATCGCCGCAACGACAAGTTTGTATCGCTTTACGTGTATAGCGTAAGGACGCTGTTGTTATTACACACAATCTTAAAAATAAGAGTAGTTTTCCGCGGAGAGAATTCATGAAGAAACAAACCTTTAATCACGTACTCGCGATGGCGGCCACTATGGCGCTGGTGTCGGGTTCACAAGTTGTTTATGCACAACAAGGTGCTAATTCACAAAGCAACGCTACTGAAAAAGACATTGAAGAGGTAGTAGTAACCGGTTTCCGTCAAAGCGTGCTTAATGCCCTCGATGCAAAGCGCAGCTCCGATACGGTTATTGAAGCAATTTCAGCAGACGATATTGGCGGCTTGCCCGATGTTTCGATTGCCGACTCTCTCTCCCGCTTGCCTGGTGTCACTTCTGTACGTACTGGTGGCCAAGCGAGTGAGTTAAATATTCGCGGGATGAGTGGTGATTTTGTATTTGCAACCATGAATGGTCGCGAACAAGTCAGCACCAGCACCGGCCCAATTGCCGGTCGTAAAATTGAGTTTGATGTATATCCATCAGAATTGATTTCACAAGCGGCAGTATACAAATCACCAAAAGCGTCCTTAATTGAAGGTGGTGTGGCTGGTTCGATTGAGTTAACTACAGTAAACCCGCTCAAAAACTCAAAAGAACATTCATTTAATGTGGGTGTACGCGGTAGTTCAAATAGCCGCACCTCTGAAGTTGAAGACGCGATTGATTTTGGCCATCGTTTCAACGCTTCTTATCAAGGTAAGTTTGCAGATGAAACTATCGGTTTTGCGCTTGGTTACGCCAAGTTAAGTGCTCCCAGTGTTGCAAACCAATATATTGGTTTGAATTACAATGGCCAGCGTAATATTGATGCCGATGCTGACAACGAATTTGTTAGTGAAGGTATGGAAATGCAGCAGCGCGGTGGTGAAGAGCAGCGTGATAGTTATTTAGCGACTGTTGTTTGGGAGCCTAATGAAAGCTTCACATTGAAGGGCGATGTATTTAATACTAAAGCTGACTCAGAAGCATTTGCTCGTGGCTTCCGTGTAAAAACGTTGCACTCTGAAAATACAGTTATCACTAACCCGGTAATTGTCGATAACAATATGATTGGCGGTACTGTCTCGGGTGATGGCACTAGCAATTTTGCAGTGTTTACCGTTAACGACAATGACTCACGTGAAGCTGAAGTGTTGTCTTATGGTTTGAATGCTGAATGGCGTCTCAATCAGTGGACTGTCAACGCTGACGTTTCTTTCTCTGAGTCAGATGGCGACTTCCAAAATGGCGGCACTCGCGCGTTGTTATATAACGATACCAGCGTTGCCAATCCAGTGCGCTCGGCAGAATCGATCACCTATATCAACAAAGGTTTAAAGCCCGCCGATTTCTTTGCTAGTCAGGATTATACTAATCTGAATCGAATTGCATTGACTGAGGTTGGTCAGTGGCCGTTCATCACTCACAATGAAATCAATGCCCAGAAAATTGATGTGAAGTACGAAATGGATACACCATTCATTACTTCTGTTGAAGCGGGTATTCGTAACTCTTCGCGTGAGTACACTGGTGCACGTGGGCAAGATGGTTACGGCTCTGAGTTCGGCAATCATCCATCACAATTCCCTATCGCTTTGACTGACGATATGGTTAAAGTTGTTGAGTTCGGTGGTGACCTGAAAGGTATGCCAAACTTCTTCGCAATTGACTTCGATGACGCTGTTGCAGCTGTAGAGGCCGCACGTGGCCGCGATTGGAATCCGGTTGCAAACTGGGAAAACAACTGGACTATGATTCAGTCTGGCACTGTGACTGAAGACGTACTTGCCGCCTACGTAATGGCTAATTTTGCAACTGAATTGGGCGCTACACCTGTTACCGGTAATTTAGGTGTACGTGTTGTAGAGTCGGATCAGTCCAGCGATGGTTATTTGCAAATTGGTGCCGGTGCTGGTCAGCCTATTACCGACGAACGCGGCGTGGTTAGTAATGATTATGTGACCAACACAATGGGTCAAAAATATACTGATTACTTACCATCTTTGAACTTGAATTTCCAAATTACAGATCAAGATAACATTCGTTTTGCTGCGGCAAAAGTAATGTCTCGCCCACCCGTTAGCCAATTAAAATCAGGCGCAGGCTCGTGGATTGATGGTGAGGACAGATTTAATGCGTGGGGCAATACCAGTCCTTTGCTTGATCCGTTTTATGCAAATCAATATGACTTGTCTTATGAACATTATTTTTCTGAAACCGAAGGCGCAATCGTTGTAGCGTTGTTCCGTAAAGACATCGAATCTTTTATTGAGCAAATTACGTTGCGTGGCGTTGACTTCGAAGCCTTAGGTTTTAACGTGCCGGACATCAATCCTAATACTGGCAACCCATTGCAGCCAGGTGGTGAATATCAAACTGCATACAACAATACTAAAGGCGGTTACATCCAAGGTATTGAGTTGGGTTATACACAGACGTTTGATTTCTTGCCTGGACTTTGGTCTGGCTTGGGTCTAAGCAGCAGCTATTCTTATACAGAAAGCGATGTAGAACGCATAAATAATCTTGGTGGTGAGGAAAAAGACATTGGCATGCCCGGTCTTTCTCCAAGCAACCTAAGTACTACATTGTTCTATGATTATGAGGGATTCTCTACTCGTTTGAACTATCGCTATCGTGAAGCGTTTGTTGCGAACCAGGTCGCTGTCGAAACTCAGGAAGTTTTCTATGCCGATGAATCAGTTGTTGACTATCAAGCCTCTTACGAATTTGAAAGTGGTCTTGAATTGGTATTCCAGGTCAATAACTTGACGGATGAACCTTCCAAAACCTATTTCGGATCAGAGGCTCAGACTGGCTCTATTCAATACTTCGGTCGTCAATACTTCTTTGGTGTGAACTACAAGATGTAAAGGTCAAATGACTTTGTATTGACGAATCACCCACATGGCCTTCCATGTGGGTGATTTTTTATTTGGTTCACCCTTTTCATGCATCGTTACAAAAAGGATAAATAAAATGAAAAAACTCATCCTATTCATATCACTCCTTTGTGTATTGCCAGTAATGGCACAGGGAGCCGGGTTAAAACGCATAGAACCCGCCAACTGGTGGGTTGGCATGAAATACAATCAAGTCGAATTACTGGTGCATGGCGATAATCTCGGTGCAACTACCCCTGCCGTGAACTACCCTGGCGTAAATGTTATCAATATAAAAAAATCCGATAGCCCGAATTATTTATTTGTCACTATCGATATAGCAGCAACTACAAAGCCGGGAAAATTCCCCATTGAATTTATGCGCGATGGGAAAATACACAGCCGTGTTGATTATCAATTATTGGCGCGTGAAAAAAATTCTGCGCAACGTCAGGGGTTTTCGCCCAAAGATGCCATCTATTTAATTACGCCGGATCGTTTTGCCAATGGCAATACCGGCAACGATGCTATGCCTGGTATGTTGGAGCAACCTAACCGTGCCTACAAAGGCGGGCGCCATGGAGGTGATATTGCGGGGATGGAAAAACATCTGGATTACATCGCTGCGATGGGTTTTACCCAAATTTGGCCCAACCCGCTCACCGAAAACAATATGGAAAAATATTCCTACCATGGTTACGCCGCAACGGATTTATACCAAATCGATGCACGTTACGGCACTAACGAAGAATTCAAAACTTTTGTACAAAAGGCACAGAAAAAAGGTATTGGAGTTATTCAGGATATAGTGCTGAACCACATTGGCTCCAACCACTGGTGGATGAAAGATCTGCCTGCAAAGGATTGGTTAAATTTTCAAAACATTCCAGTATTCACCAATCATAACCGCACCACAATTCAAGACCCCTATGCGGATCCACGCGATAAACGTCGGTTTGTGGATGGTTGGTTTGTTATAACTATGCCTGACTTAAATCAGCGCAATCCACAACTCGCCAATTATTTAATTCAAAATAGTTTGTGGTGGATTGAATACGCCGGGTTGAGCGGGATTCGTGAAGACACCTATGGTTATGCTGATCAGGAGTTTTTGTCGCGCTGGGCAAAAACCATTATGGATGAATATCCCAATTTTAATATTGTGGGCGAGGAGTGGAGCACCAATCCCGCCGTGGTTGCGCACTGGCAGCGCGGTAAAGCGAATGCGAGTGGTCATGTTCCCCATATTCCCAGCATGATGGATTTTCCCATTCACGAAACTCTACGCGAAGTGCTGCATGAACCTGAATCTTGGGATAAGGGTTGGGTGCGCTTGTATGAAATGTTGGCGAATGATTTTATTTATCCAGACCCCTTTAATCTGGTGATCTTCCCTGAAAACCACGACACATCGCGCTTATATTCTTACTTGGATGAAGATATAGATCTATTCAAAATAGCTATGGTTTACATGGCCACTATGCGGGGTATCCCACAATTTTATTACGGCTCGGAAGTATTAATGACCAGCCCACGCGAGCGTGATGATGGCGCTGTGCGAGCTGACATGCCTGGTGGTTGGAAAGGTGATAGCAAAAATGCATTTACCGGTAAGGGATTATCCGCCGAAGAGCGTGATGCGCAGAAATTTATCAAGACCTTATTAAATTGGCGAAAAAACTCTGAGGTTATTCATCGCGGAAAATTGCGTCATTATGCGCCTGAACAGGGTGTTTATGTTTATGTTCGTTATTTGGATGCAAAAGCGGTAATGGTGATCCTCAATAAGAATGCCCATTCCGTAACCCACCACTTTCTTGCTTACAGAGAATTTGTAGACGGCAAAAAAACCGCCCGCGATGTCCTTACTGGCAAGCAGGTAAATTTGCGTGAGAGTTTACAAGTTGCTCCGAAAGGCTCATTGATTTTGGAGTTTTGATTTGTCCGCGAATTTTCAGTTAGCTGAAAATGTCGATTCGGGTTCGCTTCAGTGGCGAGCCTTTTTTGAGAGGTTTTTTTGTGATGAACGATATTAAAAAAATCGCCATGGGCATCGCCGCAATGGTCGCCTTGAGTGTCGGTATTGTTGGCTTGGTAGCCTGCAATCAATCCACTGATCGCGCGGAACAAACTCCCACACCAGTAGTGCACGGCAAGCCGGTGGTGTATCAAATATTTACTCGCCTTTATGGCAATACCAATACCACCAATAAACCTTGGGGGACTTTGGAAGAAAATGGTGTGGGTAAATTTAATGATATCAACGAGACTGCGCTTAAATCGATTAAAGAGTTGGGTGTTACTCACGTGTGGTACACCGGTGTACCGCATCACGCCGTCATTCGCGACTACACCGCTTTCGGCATTAGCAACGATGATCCTGACGTAGTAAAGGGTCGCGCCGGTTCACCTTATGCGGTCAAGGATTATTACAACGTTAACCCGGATTTAGCTGTTGACCCAGCAAAACGCTTGCAAGAATTTGAAGCGCTAATCGCCCGCACTCACGCGCAGGGCATGCGAGTTATTATCGACATAGTGCCTAACCATGTCGCGCGTCGCTATGAATCATTGAGCAACCCGCAAGGCATAGAGAATTTTGGTGCGCGCGATGATGTGAGTGTGGAATACCAACGGGACAATAATTTTTATTACGTGGTAGGCGAAGACTTCCGTGTGCCAGAAGCGCTAGGCAATTATCAGCCGCTGGGTGGCGATGCACATCCCCTAAGTGATGGCCAGTTTGATGAGAAACCGGCGAAGTGGACCGGCAATGGTTCGCGCTTGGCGCAACCAAAATTTGATGACTGGTATGAAACCGTAAAAATCAATTACGGTGTGCGCCCCGATGGCACCAAAGATTTTCCTGAATTACCCGCAGACTATGCGCAAAAAGATTTACTCGCCCACGCCCAATTTTGGCAGGGTAAGGATGTGCCGGATTCATGGATTAAGTTCCGCCAAATTGCGGAATATTGGTTGGCAAAAGGGGTAGATGGTTTTCGTTACGACATGGCCGAAATGGTGCCAGTCGAATTCTGGAGTTATTTAAATTCCGCGATTAAACAAAAAAATCCCCAGGCATTTTTGTTGGCTGAAGTGTATAACCCGGCCGAGTATCGCAATTATATTCGCATGGGAAAAATGGATTACCTCTATGACAAAGTGGAAATGTATGACGGCTTAAAAGCGGTAATGCAAGGTAAAAGCGGCACCGACGTTATTGCGCAGGTGCAAGCGGGCATGAGCGATATTGAAGAACACATGCTGCACTTTTTGGAAAACCACGATGAACAGCGTATTGCCAGCCCCGAGTTTGCGGGCAGCGCCGAAAAAGCCAAGCCGGCGATGGTGGTATCCACGCTGATTAGTCGCTCGCCGACCATGTTGTATTTCGCGCAGGAAGTAGGTGAGGCTGGCGAGCTGGATTCCGGTTTTGGCGACCCGTCGCGTACTACGATTTTTGATTATGCCGGTGTGCCAGCACATCAACGCTATATGAATGGCGGGAAGTTTGATGGTGGGCAATCTACTGCGAGCGAAAAAACGCTGCGGGAATTTTATCGTGAGTTATTAAATTTATCGCATCACAGCGCCGTAGCCGAAGGGGAGTATCGCGAGTTACACAGCCACAATATTTCAGCAGCAGGCGGTTATACCAATAAATTATTTGCATTTACCCGTGCAACCCAAACACAGAAATGGATTGTGATAAGCAATTTTTCAGGCGAACAAAGTGGACTGGTAAAATTATTATTACCTGCCGCTACCATAAAAGACTGGGCGCTGAATGAAACTGCCTATGAATTGTCAGCCAAGCTGGCCCACGGCTCACAATTTTCAACGCTAACAGTGAATGAAGACGTTGCCACTGTTGAACTTGAATTGGCAGCTTACGATTCGTTGGTTTTGGAAGTTGTAACAAAAAACTAATACATTCTTTGATGTGAAATTTATGATCAAAAAAATTGTAATTTTGGGTGGTGGTACTGCCGGTTGGATGGCTGCCAATATTCTTGCCAAGCGCTGGGCTAAATATTCCGTAGAAATTGCGCTAGTTGAGTCTAGTGATATCGGTATTATTGGCGTGGGTGAAGGGTCAACACCACAGTTAAAATCATTTTTTGATTATATGGAGATTGCCGAAGCAGAGTGGATGCCAGCCTGTAATGCAACTTATAAGACCGGTATCCGCTTTTGCAACTGGTCAACCAAACCAGGGTTTGAAAATTACTTTCATCCTTTTCCTGCGCAGCCGGATGATTATTCGGCACCTGCCTTTTTTTATAATTGTTTTGTGCGACGCAAGGGCGCTGATGTTTATGCTCACCCGGATAAATTTTTCCTGGCGACCTATCTTGCCAAACACCAGTTAGGGCCAAAACCTGCGCACCATTTTCCTTTCCAGCTAGGCTATGGTTATCATTTTGACTCTTCGCTGGTAGGGTTGTTTTTAAAACAACACGCGGCGAAGTTGGGAGTGGCGCACATAGATGCACGAATAACGGAAGTAAAACTGGATGCACAAGGATATATAAGCCATTTGTTGACAGAGAATCAGCAGCCTCTCGCTGCGGATTTATTTATCGATTGTTCCGGTTTTGCTGGTGTGCTAATTCAACAAGCGTTAAAAGTACCTTTTATTAACTTTTCTAGTAATTTATTTAATGATTCGGCAGTTGTTATGCCTACCGCTGCTGCTATGGATATAACCCCACAGACCACCGCTACTGCATTAAACGCCGGCTGGATGTGGAATATTCCTCTTGTTAATCGTATTGGGAATGGTTATGTCTACAGCTCGAATTATTTATCAGCTGATATGGCTGAGACCGAACTACGACAAAAATTGAACTTGCTAGATAAAGATGTCCCAGTACGACATTTAAAAATGAAAGTGGGGCGTTTGCAGCATCATTGGGCTAAAAACTGCTTGGCAGTTGGCTTGTCTCAAGGGTTTATTGAGCCGCTGGAGGCAACGGCATTGCATTTGGTGCAGGAAACAGTCTTGGGGTTTGCGGAAGCTATTGAGTTGGGGGATTTTACCGATCGTGAGCAGGCGAACTTTAATCGTTCTATTAACCAACGTTTTGAAGCAGTGCGCGACTACATTGTGTGTCACTATCGGGTGAACTCACGCATGGACACCCAATATTGGCGCGACAATGCTAATAACAATTCGCTTTCAGATTCCTTGCGTGAACTGCTACAGGTATGGGTTGGTGGTGGGAATTTAACTCAGGAAATTGAGCGACAGAAAATTGGTTGTTATTACCCATCTGCTTCATGGCATTGTTTGCTTGCCGGGTATGGCTTATTTCCAACACAGGATCAGCTTTCAGTCGGCAATGAAGTTGCTCATAAATATAAAATGGAAAATATTGAGAATTTTATTAGCCGCTGTGCATTAAACTTTAGTTCGCACCGCGAACAATTGAATGATTTGGTTGCGAAGCAACAGGTTATGTAAGCTCGTTTTAATAATTGTAAAGCCTCTTCCTGAATACGTATGTAGTGGATTGGTGGTGATTGGTTGGTTAAGTATTCTGCGTCGCGCACGTGCATAACAATAACCAATCAACCACCAGGATGTCTTTATGAGTCAGTCCACTGTATCGTCTATGTTTGTTCCCGTTCGTTTTGTTTTTATTTTTCCCTTTCTTTTTATTTTGTTGTGCTTCGGTATTGCCATTAGCAGTTTAGCCAATGCTAATCCCGCTAACTATCATCTCAAACATATAGAGCCCATGCATTGGTGGGTAGGGATGCATAATCCTGAATTACAAATTATGGTGCATGGAGAGGCAATTGCCGAGTTACATCCCAGTGTGAATTATTCTGGCGTAACACTAAAAACTGTCGAGCGAACCACGAATAAAAATTATCTGTTTATCAATCTGCATATCGCAACTAATGCAAAGCCGGGCAAGTTGGAGCTGCAGTTTAGCGATAAATCTGGTGTGCAATTGCGGGTTCCCTATGAACTGCAAAAACGTCGTACTGACTCTGCGCTGCGTGATAGTTTTTCTGCGAAAGATGTTATTTATTTAATTACCCCGGATCGTTTTGCCAATGGTAATCCCGCTAACGACAATCATTCATCGATGGTGGAAGTTGCGGATCGCACCAGCCCGATTGGGCGTCACGGTGGTGATATGAAAGGGATTCAAAACAATCTGGATTATATCGCGCGTATGGGTTTTACCATGATTTGGCCGACGCCGATGATTGAGAATAACCAAGCGGAATATTCTTACCATGGTTATTCACCTACCAATCTTTACCAGATGGACCCGCGTATGGGTTCCAATGAGGATTATAAAAACCTGGTAGCGGCCGCCCGTAAAAAAGGAGTGGGTTTTATTCAGGATATAGTGTTGAACCATATTGGCAGCGGCCACTGGTGGATGCAGGATTTACCTGCTGCGGATTGGTTGAATTTTCAATCCGGCTTTGTGCCCACCAACAACCAACACACCACCGTACTGGATATTCATGCGGCGCCGGAGGATATCAAACACTTTACCGATGGTTGGTTTGTGGAATCCATGCCAGATATGAACCAGCGCAATCCGTTGCTCGCGCGCTATTTAATTCAAAATACCATTTGGTGGATTGAATACGCCGATCTGAGTGGTGTCCGCGAAGATACTTACGCTTATTCCGACAAAGAATTTTTGGCGCGTTGGAGTAAGGCCTTATTGGATGAATACCCCCATTTAAATATCGTCGGTGAGGAGATGAATTCCAATCCGCATATTTTGGCTTACTGGCAAAAGGGAGTGGTTAATCGCGACGGTTATGTCTCCCATTTGCCAACATTAATGGATTTTCCGGTGGTGTATTTAATGCCGGAAGTGTTAAACGCGGAAGAAACTGCTAGCAGTGGGCTGATCAAGCTCTATGAAATGATCGCCAATGATTTTGTCTATGCCGACCCGATGAAGTTAATGCTGTTTCCGGATAATCACGATATGTCGCGTATTTATTCGCTGTTGCATGAAAATCTGCAATTATTAAAAACATCGTTATTGTTCACGGCAACTACACGCGGTATCCCCCAGTTTTATTACGGCACTGAAGTGTTAACCAAAAGCCCGCTCGTGCGTAACGATGGTTTGTTGCGCGCTGATTTCCCCGGCGGTTGGGCGGGTGACAAGGTGAATGGTTTTAGTGCCCAAGGTTTGAGTGCGGATCAGCGCGAGGTGCAAAACTATTTGCGCACCTTGCTTACTTGGCGTAAATCCAGTCGCGCCATCGCAGAGGGAACACTCACGCATTACATTCCTGAAAATGGTCACTATGTATATTTCCGCCGCTATGAGAAGGGGCAGGAACAGGAGCAGGTCATGGTGGTTATCAATAAAAATAAAACGGCCTCTGCGTTGGACTTAAACCGCTTTGGGCGCCTGTTGCAAGGGCGCAAAAATGGAGTAGATGTTATTAGTGGCAAGAAGGTGGATTTAACGAAACCGTTAACATTAGCCCCACTGGAATCAGTGGCAATTTATTTTTAATAACATTGTTTTGATTAATCTATTTACGATGGCTCGCCACCCTGTTGCCTTGGTGCACAGCGGTGGTGCGCTGTGATAGACCCCCATGCTCAAGTGTCGAGCCCCGCACAAAGTGTTACTTTTCTTCATGTTTTTTGCTTTTGCATACGTATGCAATTTGCGTTTTTTTATTCCTCATTTTTTGCATACGTATGTAGTTTGCGAATTAAATTTCTCGCTCATAGACTGATTAATAACACCCAGCAGTGTTTTTTCTGTTGGCGATATAAATATAAAAAACCATTTTTTCATATACCTCTGGCCGTGGTTTTTTTGCCAGTCAGTCTTGCCCAAATTATCGATTTTTAAGTTCGCAACATTTGTAAAAAATAATTAAACGGGGGATACCAAATGAAGTTCAATTCGCGAAATGAATCCGCGCGGAAAGCACTGGGGCTAGCGGCTCTTTTGCTCGGCGTATTCACACTTAGCTCGTGTGGCGGTGGTGGCAGCGGTACAGACAATAATGCGGCGGAATTGCCGACGTGCCGCGACCCGCAAGTATTACTCGATAACGGTGTATGCGGTGATCCGCGCCCGCCCTTTGAATTACCCGCTTGCCCTGAGGGAACTATTCGTTCCGGTGCGGAATGCGTGGTGCCTGACTTCCCGGTTCCTGAAAAATTAGCGGGCCCGAATGAAGCGGTTATTTTCGTTAACGTTGAAGGTACTGCTGACGAGAAAAATGCAGCGTTTGCCAAATATAACTTACACCTATGGCAGTCCTGCGGTAACGGCTGGGCTGATTCAGTCACTGATGGCAGCAACACTACTTATGCAATTCCAACTACCTGGCCAAACGGCCCGGGGATTGCGAGTAAGAATGAAGGCGAAGCGGGCGTTCGCCACGATCCATACTATGGTGCTTATTTTGTAATTCCCGTGAGTGCAGCAGGTACTTGCGGTAATTTCATTGTTAAAACGCCGAATACCCCCAATCAAACTGCTGACTTGTCGCTCAATATTAAGCGTGATGGCGGCGATTACGATCGCATGGCTTGGGTGATTGTTAATACAGACAATATGCGCAATAGCCGCGTCAGTAATGTGCCCATTTGTATCAACGATGTGTGCAGCCTTGAGCGCCCAATGTTGGCAATTAGCGATGTGGAAGCGCATTGGATTAGCCCGCATACCATTATTTGGAGCCGCTCGTTTGCTGCCGGTAAATCAGTTGAGCTATACCGCTCTGCTGCGGGTGGTATGACTGGCGATGATGCCGGTGCTGTTGTTGGCGGAGAGCGTTTTGCCGTGTTAGGTGCAGGGCGTGCGATGACGGATGAGGAAAAAGCATTAGTTCCCCATATGTCCGACTACATTGCCTACGACTTACCTGCGGAGATCAGCCTCGATAGTATCAAGTCGGCGCTAAAAGATGAGCTGCTGGTTGTGGGTCGTTTTGATTCTGTCGAGGAAGGCGAAAACGAACAGACAGTGACCATTGAGCGTGGCCGTGGCACTCGCGTGCAAGTCCCTCATGTACTGGATGCTCTTTATGCCGACAATGCTGCAGATGCCACTTTGGGTGTTAGCTACGCCAATGGTGTAACGGCATCGGTATGGGCGCCAACTGCACAAAACGTTGAGCTGCGTGTGTTCTCTGGTGACCCACTGCGTGTATCTGCCACTATGCCTATGACCTTCAATGCCGAAACTGGTGTGTGGAGTGTAACTGGCACTGCTACTGAGTTGGATCGCAAATTCTACCGCTATCGTGTCACCGCCTATCACCCCCTGCAGAAGGCGGTGCGTCGCCTTGAGGTGACTGACCCCTATTCTATTTCCCTGTCTACCAATGGTCGTCACTCACAGTTTGTGAACCTGGATGATGCCGATACCAAGCCCGCTGGCTGGGAAGGCCATTCAATTCCAGAAGTGGTGGCGCCGGAAAATATGGCAATTTACGAAGCGCACGTTCGCGACTTCAGTATTGATGATGCCAGCACCTCAGCGAGCTATCGCGGTAAGTACCTGGCATTTACCGAGAACTCCTTGCCCGTACAACACTTGCGTTCACTGGCGGACGCGGGGCTGACCCATGTTCACCTGCTGCCCAGCAATGACAGCTCTAACATGAAAGAGGATTTTGAGGGCCAGGTAAATCTGGACAGCTACATCCTTGAACTCTGCCAGCGGGTATCAAACCGCGATGCAGTCAGTGTGTGTGACGGCTCAGTGCCTAATAACTCTACTGTGCGCCAAGTGTTGGAAAACTACGATCCACAAACCTCGGCGGCACGCACCTTAATTGCGGCTATCGCTGATTTGGATGGCTTTAACTGGGGTTATGACCCTCAGCATTTCAACGCACCAGAAGGTACTTACTCAACTGACCCTGAAGGTTTCACGCGTATCAAAGAAATGCGTGCGATGAACATGGCGCTGCATGAAATGGGGCTGCGTGTGGTAATGGATGTGGTCTACCCGCATACAGTGTCTTCCGGTATTGAAGCCGCTAACTCTGTATTCGATAAAGTAGTTCCGGGTTATTACTACCGTGTGAATCCGGCTACTGCGGTTGTGGAAACTGGCACTGGTGCCGGCCCCGACACTGCAACTGAACACCGCATGATGGGCAAGTTTGTTGCTGACTCTGTTGCGCAATGGGCTGAGCATTACAAGGTGGATGGCTTCCGTTTTGACCAATCCGGTTATATGCCCAAGTCAGTACTGGTGGATGCCTATGAAGCTACCAAAGCCGTTGATCCAGATACCTATTTCTACGCCGAAGCCTGGACTCCCGGTGGTGGCACCTCAGGTGACCGCATTGCCGTGCGTGCAACCCAGGAAGCGTTGAACGACACTGAAATGGGTACTTTCAATGACCGTATCCGCAACCCGCTGCAGCAAATGGCCTTGGTGAAGGGCGACAATCTGGATGCTATCCGCGCTGGTTTGGCGGGCAACCTGAAAGATTTCAAACTGAAAACCAAATCCGGCGCAGTAATCACTGCCTCTACTGTGGGTGCCTATGGTACTGACCCACAACAAGCTATCAACTATGTAGAGAAACACGACAACGAAACCCTGTGGGACTGGATGCATCGTCCGGGCGCCGTGCCAACCGATATGTCTATTGCCAACCGTACCCGTGTGAGCAGCTTAACCCTGTCGGTACCGGTATTGAGCCAAGGTGTCCCTTTCATCCAAATGGGTACCGAGTTGCTGCGCTCCAAGTCTATGTCGCCCAACAGCTACAACGCTGGCGATTGGTTTAACAAGGTGGACTTCACCAAACAAAGCAACAACTGGGGTGTAGGTCTGCCACCAGAGCTGCGCGATGGTATTACCGACGAGTATGTTGCCGGTCTGTTTGCCAATGCCCAAACCAAACCTGAAGCAAGCCATATTGAGCAGGCTTCCTCGGTGTTCACTGAGTTTATGAGTATTGCCAGCGGCAGCCCGCTGTTCAGCCTGCAAACGGCCGAGCAGGTAATGGACCGTGTTGGTTTCCACGATGGTGGCAAGACTCAGGTGTCTGGTTTGATTGTGATGAGTATTGATGATGGTGCAGGCATTGTTGCCGGTACGGAATCAACACCGCGCGCCGACCTGGATTCAGCGGTAGATGCGATTGTGGTGGTGATCAACGCCACTGGCATGACCCAGTCACCCAAAGTGAAAACGGCGGCGGGCTTTGCCTTGCATCAATCCCAGCAAAATTCAGTAGATGCCATAGTAAAAACTGCCAGCTTTGCGGCTGATGGTGAAGACGGTGTATTCACTGTGCCTGCCTACACCACTGCCGTGTTTGTGAAAGCGCAAGCCGGTGCGCAGGGTATGGGGCTGTCGGCAACAGCAACTCTCGGATCGAGCGTGGCTGTGCCTTACGGCGATACGGCTGTGTATGTGCGCGGTGATATCTCTGCCTCTGGCTGGGCCAATACTACCGCCGCTAACCGCTTCACCTATGAAGGCGAGGGTATCTACTCCTTGCTGTTGACGGTGGTTGCGGGTACCGAAGTTAACTTCAAAGTGGCAGAAGCTGGCTGGAGCTTGCCAAACCTGGGCTCCAATGAAGTGATGGAAATTGGTGACACCATTACCCTCACCCAAGGCAGCAACGACAATATCCGTATCAACATCCCTGCCGCAGGCACTTATCGCTTCGTGCTGGATGCCTCTGCAAGCACCACCGCACCAACCTTGAAGGTGGAGAATCCGGATGTGTATGGCGCTACCGCTATTTATCTGCGCGGCACTGTAACGGCGTCGGGCTGGGAAAATACCAATAGCGGCAATCAACTTGTTCATGAAGGTAACAGCGTTTATGCCCTGAGTGTGCCCATGGTGGCGGGTCAGGATTACATGTTTAAAGTCGCTTCGGCGGACTGGAGCACGGTAAACCTCGGTTCCGCAACGCCAGTGATGCTGGGTGAGGGTGTTGTTCTGGCGCAAGGCAGCAACGACAACCTGATGCTGGACATTGCTGAAGCGGGCAACTATCGCTTTGAAGTGGATGCGCGCAACCCTGATGCACCGGTAGTGAAGGTGTACCGTGAAGATCTGTTTGCCGCTACTCCAATTTACCTGCGCGGCACTGTCTCGGCGGCGGGTTGGGGTGACGCCAACAGCATTAACCAGATGATCTATGCCAGTAAGGGGCTGTACACCAAAACCCTCACCCTGGCCGTGGGTTCCTACGAGTTTAAAGTGGCCGAGGCAAACTGGAGCAACCCCAACCTTGGTGGTTCCGCTGTTGTCCTGGGTGAGCCGAGCGAGGTAACTCAGGGTTCCAATGACAACATAGGCCTGTCCATTACCACCGCCGGGGATTATCGCTTCACGCTCGATACCACCAATCCAAACGCACTGACTATTCGCGTGGATGCCGTCAACTAAATCGAGCCAGCTATCGCTCCCCCCTTGGTGGGGGAGTGTTAAGCGATAGTAAAAACAGATAACGAGCTGAGATAAAGCACATGAAAACATTTACTTTAAAGCCGCTGGCTGCTGTTGTTTCTGCATTGGCAATGGCGTCCCTGTCTCCCGCGTTGCTGGCTCAGGAAACTGACGCCGATGCCGGGCCACAAAACCCCTCGCTGGTTGAAGAAGTGATGGTGACGGGTTATGCCCGCTCCATCCAGAACAGTATTGAAACCAAACGTAACGCCGACACTGTGGTGCAGGCGATTTCTGCCGCTGACCTCGGTGGTCTGCCCGATGTGTCCATCGCCGATGCCCTTGGCCGTGTACCCGGTATTACCGTGACTCGCTCGGGCGGTCAGGCCGGTACCATTCAGGTGCGCGGTATGGGTGAAGGTTTTGTCTTCTCCACCCTGAATGGCCGCGAGCAGGTATCGCCCAACGGTACCCGCGCCATGGAATTCAGCCAGTTCCCCTCAGAGCTGATCCAATCGGTAGAAGTCTATATGTCGCCCAAGGCATCACTGATTGAGGGTGGTGTCGCCGGTTCGGTCGAATTGAAAACCGCCAATCCTCTGGAAATGACGGAAGATCAAAAAGTCGTTGTGGGTGTGCGCGGCAGCTACAACGATCAGGCTGACGATATTTACGGCGCAGAGCCTTACGGCCAGCGTCTGTCGCTCTCGTTCCAGAAAAAACTGTTTGATGACAAACTCGGTGTGGCACTGGGCTACGCCCGTTTGGTGCAGCCGCGTTCCGCAACCCGTTTTGAACAGTACAACTACGAAGCCAACCCCTATTCTTTAGTTGATGAAAAGGGATTGGATACCACGATTGTGGATGAAAATTTCAATGCAGTACCCACCGCCAATCGTCCATCAGAAGTGTTTATGGCTGAAGGTTTTGAATTATTCCAAACCGGTGGTGAAGAGACTCGCGATGGTTACGTGGCGGCAATCCAGTTTGAACCTACCGACAACTTGTCGATCCAGTCGGATGTGTTCTATTCCAAATTTGAGTCCGACAGCTACTCGCGGGGCTTCCGTATCCAGCCGCTGCGCAACGCACTGACAAACAGCCTGGTGCTGTGGGAAAACCAGGCGGTGATTGGTGGTGAATTCGCGGTGGACGACGCTGCGCCAGACTCTTTGAATTTGCAGGTCAATAGCAACGACGTTACCCAAACGAACGAATTGCTCTCCGGCGGTTTGAACCTTGAATGGCAACAGGATGCGTTGACTGTTGCGCTTGACCTGTCGCACTCGGATGCCTCTGGCGTTCAAGCGGACGGGGTAGTGCGTGCGCACCTCTATCGCCCCATTGAAAACCCGGTTCCCGGCGGCGCGACTTTTGAGCGCGACCCGGATCAGTCAATGACCTACTTGCTCGATGGCATCAATGTACCCAGTGTTAGCTTGAGCCGTGATTATGCGTCTTACGGTGCCGATGGCGTCAGTACTCTGCGCATGACCAACTACGAGCGCTACCCGCGCATCAACGATGACAAGATCAGTGCGGTTCGCCTGGATGTTAAATACGAAGTGGAGCTGCCGTTAATCAAGTCGGTAGAAGCTGGTGTGCGCCGTTCAGAGCGCAATCATACCGACCGTCGCCAAGTGTTTGTTTATGGTGATCTCGCGCAATACGACCGCGATTTCCCCTTGGAAATCAACACCGGCAATTCGGATGTAGTGAATTGGAAAGGTGACTTCTCCCATTTCCCATCATTCCTCGCAATCGATGGCGACAAGATTATCCAGGAAGCGGTGAGCCAAGGGCTGGTTTTGGACGATGGTGTAGAAGTGCTCGGCCAAAATGGCAAGGTCTATTCCCCGCGTTCTATCGACCCCAAAGCGCGTTGGACAGAAGGTCGTGATTGGTCGATGAAACAACGCTCGGACATCGATGAAAATGTGGATGCAATTTATCTGCAGACCAATTTGGAAACGACGCTGTTTGATCGCGACTTGGTGGGTAACATAGGTTTGCGCCATGTACGCACGGAACAGACCAGCGTTGCCCTGGTGAACGTAAACGGTAATGTTGATGCTGGTGCAGTGGAGATTTTTGACGAGATAGGCACCTCGGAAACGGACTATGCCTACCAAACACTCGGCACCGAATACAGCCACAACCTGCCATCGCTCAACCTGAATTACAGCGTGGCTGAAGATAACCAGCTGCGTCTGGCATTGGCGCGTGTACTTTCCCGTCCACCGATCAATCGCTTGGCTGCCCCGGATTCCGAAGGTTCGGTTACGGTAGAAAACGAGACTACTCCGGTGTTCAACTACGGTAGTAATACGTCGCCATTCCTGACACCTTTCATCGCCGATCAGGTTGACTTGTCCTACGAATACTACATGCCGGATACCAACGGTGCCTTTGTGGTGGCCGTGTATCACCGTGAAATCAAATCATTCATTCAGGATATTACTTACGAAAACTTTGATTTCCGTGCAGCAGGATTCGATGTGCCGGATACCTGGGTAGTGAATATTGGCGGTTTGGATACTGAAGTTGAAGTGGAAAACGGTGACTACTCCACCTCTATCAACAACCTGGACGGCGGCTTCATTCGCGGTCTGGAAGTGTCTTATACCCAAACCTTCAACTTCCTGCCTGACCTCTGGCAAGGGCTGGGGGTGAGTGCAAGTTACTCGCTGACCGACTCGGAGATCTCCGTGGCCAACCCGGTAGAGGGTGTAAATACCGGCGCTACTTTGCCATTCCCTGGCTTGGTAGAGAAATCCGCCAACTTCACCCTGTTCTACAGCTACGGCGGCTTTGAAACCCGTTTATCCACCACCTTCCAGGATTCGTTTGTGGGCGAGACACGCAACATTAACCTGCAACCGATTATCTATGCACCGGAAACGCTGCTGGATTATCAAGCGGCTTATAAGTTTGATAATGGTTTGGATCTGGTGTTCTCCATCAGCAACCTCACCAACGAACCTAACCGCAGCTACATGTTTGACGAGGAGTTGACGCGTACCCTGCAATGGTTTGGTCGCACCTTCTACATGGGGGCTAACTACACCTTCTAACATCTGACGGTGAAAACGTATCGGCCGCACATGAAAATGTGCGGCTTTTTTTTGCATAAAAAATGACTACATACGTATGTAGCCTGCAGTGGCGCATGAATACGTATGTAGTCCATTGAGCGCTGCGGCGATAACCCCTAGGATGGCCTCATTGCAATGATTTACCAGAGTATTGCTGTTGGTGACTTTGGGTTCTGGCAATGACATTGATCTCCATCTTTTTTGTTGTATATCGTCGCTGTTGATGATTCGGCGCAGTCGCAAGACTGCGCCATTTTTTTATTCCCGCTATCCGTTATTCCTCTCATTTTTTACCACTCACTGCCCGGTGTTAGTATGTGTGTCCCTTTCACATCTGCAGGCAAACCCTATGGCAATTGAAATTGAACGCAAGTTTTTAGTAGTGGGTGATGCCTGGCGTGAGGCTCCCGCCGTGTTTTACAGCCAGGGATATCTCTCTAGTGATAAAGCGCGCACGGTGCGGGTGCGTATCGCTGGCGAGCAGGCATTTCTCACGATTAAAGGTGTAACACAAGGTATGAGCCGGGCGGAGTTTGAATATGAGATTCCGCTGGCAGATGCACGCGAGTTGCTGCTCATGTGCGAGCAACCCTTGATTGAAAAATATCGTCGCAAAATTACCTATGCGGGTTTTGTGTGGGAGGTCGATGAATTCGTCGGCGAGAATCAGGGCTTGGTGGTGGCAGAGATAGAGTTGCCCTCAGAGAACACATCGTTTACTAAACCTGAGTGGGTAGGTGAAGAGGTAACTGCAGACCTACGCTACTTCAATTCGAATTTGGTGCGGTTACCGTTTAAGCAATGGTAAACCTCGGTGCACTCTTTAAATAGTCAGTTGCTATCGGTTGGTTAAAATCAATTTTCTTTGTTAATGGTTATGGTTTGCCTAGTATAGCTTCATGGGCGATTGAGACAGGCGCCCGCCTACTAGCTTACGAGGAATCTACCATGGCCAAGACAGCAACATTCGCCGCCGTTCACTTTACCGTCGCTTTTTCAGTTGGCTACGCCCTCACCGGCAGTGTATTGATTGGCGGCACCATGGCGCTTGTAGAGCCGGCGATCAACACTGTTGCCTTCTACTTTCATGAATTGGGGTGGAAAAAGTTTGCCGAGCACAAAGCTGTTATTGCCGAAGCCATGGCCCAACGGGTGATGTAAATGGTTGGTGCGTTACAGCTGGAAGTGACTCAGGGTCGCGCGTTTGGCCTTTGCGCGCCCTGATTGGAAATGGGGTTTAGTCTGGCGGATTGTCCGCTGCTTCACGTGCTTGACTGCGTTTCTTGATTTGGCGGCCAAAGAATAATCCCGCCTCAAATAGCATCCACATAGGGATGGCCAGCATGGCCTGGGAGAAAACATCCGGTGGGGTGAGCAACATTCCCACGACAAAACAGCCGACAATGATATAGCGTCGCTTCTCGGCAAGGCCTTCTGGCGTCACGACTCCGGCATGAATAAGCAACACAGTCGCGACGGGTATCTCAAAGGCGAAACCAAACGCAAAAAACATATGCAGCACCAAATCCAGATATTTGGTGATGTCAGTCATGGCGCTCACGCCTTCCAGCTGGATACCCATGGTGAAGTTGAACAGCATGGGCAAGACCAGAAAGTACGCAAACGCCATACCGGTAAAAAATAACAGCACGCTGGAGACCAACAGCGGTGCAGCCAATTGTTTCTCGTGCTGGTACAGCCCCGGTGCAATAAACGCCCACACTTGATACAGAATAAAGGGCACCGCCAATAGCAGTGCCAAATAAAAGGTGAGTTTCAGCGGTGTTAAAAAGGGCGAGATAACATCGGTCGCAATCATATTGCTGCCTTCGGGCAAAACAGCAATCAAAGGGGCAGAGACAATCCCGTAGATATCTGTCGCGAAGGGAAACAGGCACACAAACACGGCCAGTAAAAAATAAACCACATGCAGCAAGCGGGTGCGCAGTTCAATCAGGTGCTGCACCAGCGGCTGTTCTTTGTCGTTCAAGGATGGATTCATACGGATTTAGGATCTGTGCCCGCAGCACTGGCAGGCTTGGTGGCTATGTCGGTTGCGGGCGTAGTTTTGGCTTCCACTACTGCCGATGGCGTATTAGTTACCGCTTCAGCCGTGTGGGCGTGATCCGGTAGCTCATCGGGTGGGCCGTACTGGCCGCTGCGTTCACGGCGCGCTTGCTCGTCAACCTTATCCGCCTCATTCAAGCTGGATTGGATGGCGTTGGCCGATTCGTCGATAGAGTTTTGAAACTGCCGGCGCGTGGCTTCAATGTTTTGCAGAATCTCTTCATTGTGCAACTGGCGGCGAATGTCATCCGCGCCGATTTGCCGCTCAATTTCGCTGCGGGTTTCGCGTAGGCTGCGTTTGAGTCGGCCAATCCACAGGCCAACAGTGCGCACAGTGCCGGGCAGTTGCTCTGGCCCTATTACCACCAGTGCAACCACCAAACATACAACAAGCTCGGTAAAACCTATATCAAACACAATTAAACCTTGGTGTTGTTTTGTTCGGTTTTTTCCGCACTGGTGCTATTCGCTACGGTTTTTTGCTCCAGATTTTTCTGGGCTTCCTCTTCGTCTTTTTTGGCGGCCTCTTCACTACTCATAGAGCTTTTGAAGCCCTTGATCATGCTGCCCAGATCGCTGCCCAAACTGCGCAAACGTTTGGTGCCAAACAACATAACCACAATTGCCAGAACAATAAGCAGTTGCCAAATACTGATTCCACTAATACCCATGATGATTCCCCAGTTAAATGAAGGTGTGATTAGGTGTTGGCGCGCGCGGCCTTTTCGTCGTGACCGGACATATTAAAACGGCGCGCCAGTTCGTTTAAAACAGAATCTGCGTTCTCGCCCAGATGGGAGAGCATAACCAGACTGTGAAACCAGAGGTCAGCGGTTTCATAGATGAGGTCGCTATTGTCGCCACTGGTCTGTGCGTCTTTCGCGGCTAGAATCGTTTCGGTGCATTCCTCGCCGACCTTTTCCAGAATTTTGTTCAGGCCTTTTTGATGCAGGCTGGCAACGTAGGATGACTCTGCGTCGGCGTTATTTTTGCGCGCTTCCAGAATGTCCGTCAGTTGCTTGAGAATATCGTTGTTCATAACTTTCTCTATCGGGTTTGCCGGGTGCGGTTAGTAAATCTCTGCCGGATCTTTGATAACCGGGTCAACAGTCTGCCAAGTGCCATCTTTCAGAATCCGGTAAAAGCACGATTCCCGTCCGGTATGGCAAGCAATGCCGCCCAGTTGTTCCACTTGCAGCACTATTACATCTTCATCGCAATCCAGGCGGATTTCATGCAGCTTTTGGATATGACCAGAGGTTTCGCCTTTGTGCCAGAGTTTGCCGCGTGAGCGCGACCAATAAACCGCCTCGCCCCGCTCAGCCGAAAGCTGCAGCGACTCGCGGTTCATCCAGGCCATCATCAAAATACGACCGGTTTGTGCATCCTGGGCAATCGCAGGAACCAATCCATCGCTATTCCAGTTCACAGCGTCTAACCAATTACTCATAGTTTACTCGTTTGTGCTTACTGCTGAATCTTGCGCGCGTATCGCTTTGAACAAATTATCGCGCAAGTGGTGTTCATTAAGGGTGCCAATAATCGCACTGGTGACACCTTGCGCTGCATAGGCAAAATCCAGTGCTTGCTGAATTGGGTCTATTTCAGCCTTAACCTTGTGTACAACTGCACCCGGTGCGGGCGCATCATGGCAGATATGGCCGCTGGCGAGAACCTTTTTCAGGAGCACGGCCGCACCATGTTGCGCAGATTTTGCGATTACCGGCGCCTCGTCCTGTTGGCTGGCGTTGTAAGTCACCATCACCGCATCGCAGATTTCAGCGGCGAGCAACCCGCCTTCCAGGGTTTTACTGGAAATGCCAAAGGCGCGAATCCAGCCCTCCTGCTTGAGTTGCTGCAGGGTGGGGAGTACCTCGGTTTGTTGCAGGATGTTAAGGTCATTGCCATCCGAGTGGATCAGTACCAGATCCAGATAATCCGTGCGTAAGCGACGCAACGAGCGCTCCACGCTCATGCGCGTGTGCGTAGCGCTGAAGTCAAAGCGCGAGTGCCCCTGATCGGAAAACTTGTCGGGAGTGAACTCTTCGCCCACTTTGGTGGAGATCACCCAGTCCTTGCGCGATTTGCGCAGTGCATCGCCAATACGCTCTTCGCTATAACCATAGGCGGGGGCGGTATCGATCAGGTTTACGCCCATGGAGTGGGCACAGTCGATCAGGCGCCGGACTTGTTCATCGCTGGGCAAATCAAAGGGTGTCGGGTACTTGAGACTCTGGTTGCGGCCGAATTTAACGGTGCCCAAGCCCATGGTGCTGACCTCTATGTCCGTTCGGCCGAGGCGCTTGCGCGGCATCATACGGGTAAATCCTCTTGCAATTGGGAGCTTGTCCAAGTTGGTTGGTAACTATTCATCGTCCGGCTCGCGAAAGCGCAGGGCGAGTGAATCCTCCGCGCTGAGCGCCGGGGGAAATGCATGCTCCCAGGGTGTTTTGGCCAGTGGTGCCAAGGGTAACCAATCCCGCACTGACACTTGTGGATGGGTGGGGGTGATGCGGTTGCCAGTGAGCAGTGCCAACACTTGGTTCGCCAGGTTGGGGGCCAGGGTCAGTTTGGTCGGCCAGCCCACCAGCAGGTTGTTAGCGCCAGTAGCCGGTGCCACAAAGGCGTTGTCGGGGCGGGCAAAGTCAGGTTGTCGCGGTTCTGCCCGGTCGATGGGCAGGCAAGCCCACTCGGCGCCTTCCATGTTTACCCAGGGGATCAATTCCTGTAATTCCTGTTGGGCCAGTTCTACCAGTGCCTCCGGCGTCATGCTTGCGCCTTTTTCCGCGAGGCTGCCGCCCAGGTACCACACAGAGGCACCATCGGGCAGGCGATGGCTGGAAATAGTCAGGCGCGGAGTGGCCTCGCGCCCTAAACAGTGGCCGTAAAAGTCGAACGGGTGTTGGTGTTTTACCATCACCTGTTGCAGCGGGCGCAGCTGCATGGCGGGCTGTTCCAGCCCCAGTTCGGCCAGTAATTGCGCATTGCCTTTGCCTGCGGTGAAGATAAAACGCTGTGCATAAATGCATAGCTCGCCAGCAGTAGCGGCGATTTTCAAATGGATCTTGCCGCTGCTGTCTCGCTGCAGTTGTGCCTGTTGCCAATCGATCTGGTAACAGCAGCCGTCTATGTTATTTGCCAGATTCGCGACCAGACTGGGAGTATCAATCACCAGGTCTTCCAGACGATAGAGGCTACCGGCAAAATCCTTGTGGCGTAGCAGGGGCGGGCGACGATCCGGGTGGACAGCATCGACTCTGCCGCGGGTAATCTTACTGGCAAAAAAACTGGTGATTTTGCTGCCCAAATCATCACCCGACCACATAAAAAAGTGATCGCTGAGAATGCGGGTATGACGCAAATCGACATCGCCTTCGCCGCACAAGCAGGCGCGCCAGTGCTTGGGCATATCGGCAATGGCTTCTGACGCTCCGGTTAGGGTGCCCGCCAAGGTGTATTTCATACCGCCATGGATCATGCCCTGCGAGGCGAGGGTTTGGTCGCTGCCCAGCGCGTTGGATTCAAACAGGGCGACACTAAACCCCGCGCTTTTGGTGCGATTGGCCAGCCATAGGCCTGCGACACCGCCGCCGATAATGGCGATGTCCAGATGAATCTCGTGCGGGGGTATGCTCATCGGCAGTGAATTTCCGGTAGCTGAACGGTCAGGCGGCGCAGTATAAGTGTTTCAAGCGCGAATTACCCTTGCCGCGCCCGGCGCTTGTGCTGCTAATATGCGTAAAAATTTTACGGGTATGTGGATCACCATGTCATTCACCTTGTTGTTAACGGATGTAAATTCCCCCCTAGGTAAGGCGTTAGAGCACGAGCTTGAGCGCGAGCCTTTCAAGTTGCTGATGCCCGCGGGCAATGCATTGGACTGGTCAGATGAAGCGGCAGTAGCAGCTTATTTTGCACGCGAGCAGCCGGACTTGGTGATTAATTGTCGCGGCTGGGAAGAGGCCTATTATCCCGGCGGCCAGATGCCCCTGATAGAAACCGCGCGGCAGTTGGCGCGTGCGTGTAAACAGGGGAATATCCCCCTGATTCACTTCTCCAGTTACAGCGTGTTTGGTGCGGACCCGAAGGGGACTCACAGTGAAAAAGATGCACCGGCGCCCAAAAATGAAACGGGCGCGGCGTTTGTCGAAGCGGAACAAGCAATTGCGGCGGAGTTGCAGCGTTTTGTTGTGTTGCGTTTAAGCTGGGTGATAGGTGCCTATGGCGACAATCATTTAACGCGTTTGCTCAGCGCATTTTTAGCGGGAGCGTCAGTCAGTGTTAACCGTCGCTTGCGCGGCGCACCCACGGCGCTTTCGGATGCCGCTCGCGTTGCTGTTGCCATGGCAAAACAAATTAGCTGCGGTGCAGAGAATTGGGGCGTAATGCATTATTGCAGTGGTGATGCCTGTACCGAAGATGAGTTTGCCGACCAAGTTCTGCAGCTGTTAATCCAGCAGCAATTGCTCACCGCTGAGCCCAGCCTGACGCTGGTAGATGCTGAACCAGAAACGGAACCACTCAGTGCGATATTGGGTTGCCGCCATGCGCGCGACAACTTTGGTATTCAGGCCCGCTCCTGGCGCCCAAGTTTGCTGCCCTTGGTCAAACAGTGGTTGCACAACCGCGAGCAGATAAAGCTCACCCCATAACCTGCGCCCCATTCGATTCAGCCAGCTACAGCAACTCCATTGCCGGTTTTGGTGGCCTGCGCAAGCGTTCACCCAGTCGAATACCTCCCATTTCTATGGTGCGATAGGAGATTTGCGCCACCAAAAAACAGCTGCAGATAGCGAGCACGCAATAGACCACAACGGCCATGCTTGTAGTGCCCATGAACCCGATTACCAGATTGAGTAGTACCACTAACAAAATCGAATGGGTGAGATAAAGGCTGTAGGACACATCCCCCAAATAGCGGAACAGCCGCGCCTGTAAAAATGCAAAGCGCTCGGGCGCATAGTAGATAACCCCAATGACCGGTGCGATGCACAGCGTCTCCCAATAGACAATCCATAAATCTCCGTAACCAGCGCCGGTCAGTGGCCTTGCCAGATAAAACCCCGCCACCAATATCGTCAACAGCACCCAAAATAAGGGCGTTGCAAATGACATGAATAGATCCTTTAACCATCTTCCCCAGAGCAAAACACTCAAGCCGGCGTAGAAGCTAAAAATGTAAAAATTCCAATGGTGTTTGAAATTAAGAGGAATTAGCGAGATCAAAATACACGCGGTAAGTGCCAGGGCAATATGGCTCGCCTTGTTGCCAAACAGCAGCATTAAGGGGATCAGCAGCGAGGCGATTATCTCCACATAAATCGACCAAATGGGTGGATTGGCCTTGAGTGAATAGCCCACATAGCCAGCGACAAACTTGAGCAGCGAGAACTCACCAAACTCTTTGGGGTTAAGCGAATAGCGCAAATAGGGATCGATAAATAACAAATACAAACCGCCCACAGTAACCGTACAAAACATCAGCGGCATAATGCGAAAAAAGCGCCGATGAAAATACAGCGATACCGAGGCTTGGCTCAGGCCGTTTTTGGCGAGCGATGCACCCACCACTAGGCCGCTCAGGACAAAAAAGAAGGTGACGGCCGCGCTGCCGTTAAACAGTGGCATGAATTGCACCGCAGGAAAGGCTTCGGCAGCTCGTCCATACAGGTGGCCGAGCAATACTATTACCGCCGCCACACCGCGCAGCGCATGAAGCGGGACGGAAAAGCCTTGTTGTCGGGCGGCTTGGATAAAATAATTCATAGCGGCAATCCCTATGCAGTTTGTTGACTGTTTGCGCACGCAGTGATGCGGGAAACCAGCGGGCGAGAAGGAGGCAGGGCAGGGTTATGCCAACTGGGCCGCTTAAATAACGCAAGTGGCATGCCATGCAGATTTAAGCGATAAAGAGCGAGGTTTGGCGCCAGTAAATTTTCGGGGGTGGCTTGTGGCGCCAGGGACTGGTATCCAACTAGGCGTTTTGATGGGGATGATGCTGTAATGCAGTGCAATAAAAACGCGAGGGGCCTTGTCAGCCGCTCGCGTTTTTTATTGCCTTGTGGGTGGTCGCTGAACTGTTAAACGCGCTGCCCCTTTAGATTCTTTGAAAAACCAGAGTCGCGTTAGTACCACCAAAACCAAAGCTATTGGACATAACCCGATCCAGTTTTACGCCGTCCTGACGCTTGAGCACTATGGGCATGCCCACAGCTTCGGGGTCGAGGGTGGTGATATTGGCTGAAGCGCAGATGAAATCATTTTCCATCATCAGCAAGCTATAAATCGCTTCCTGAACGCCGGTAGCGCCCAGGCTGTGGCCAGTCAGGGATTTGGTGGAGCTGATTGCCGGGATTTTGTCGCCAAAAGTTTCTTTGATGGCTTTCAGTTCGGCCAAATCACCCACTGGTGTAGAGGTGCCGTGAGAATTGATGTAGTCGATGCTGCCATTCACAGTGGCTAGAGCCTGTTTCATGCAGCGCACAGCGCCTTCACCAGACGGAGCTACCATATCGTAGCCATCGGATGTGGCGCCGTAGCCGACTACTTCGGCGTAGATTTTGGCGCCGCGCGCTTTGGCGTGTTCGTATTCTTCCAGCACTAAACAGCCACCACCACCGGCGATCACAAAACCGTCGCGCTCAGCATCGTAGGCGCGTGAGGCTTGCTCCGGGGTTTCATTGTATTTGGTGGACAGGGCGCCCATGGCATCAAACAGTGCGGTCAGCGTCCAATGCTCTTCTTCGCCACCACCGGCAAATACCACATCTTGTTTGCCGAGCTGAATCAATTCAACCGCATTACCCACGCAGTGTGCACTGGTGGCACAAGCGGAGGAGATCGAGTAGTTAACGCCTTTGATTTTAAAAGGAGTGGCCAAACATGCCGAGGTGGTGCTGCCCATGGTTTGGGTAACACGGTAAGGGCCAACACGTTTCAGGCCTTTTTCGCGCAGGATGTCAGCCGCTTCAACCAGATTTTTGGAGGACGCACCGCCAGAGCCCATGATAATGCCGGTGCGCTCATTGGAAACCTGGTCTTCGCTCAGGCCAGAATCGGCAATGGCTTGTTCCATGGAGAGGAATGCATAGGCGGCGGCATCACCCATAAAGCGCAGTACTTTACGGTCGATTAACTCGGCAAGGTTGATGTCGATAGAGCCTGCAACATGGCTGCGGAAGCCTTTCTCTTTATATGCTTCCTGGAATTTGATACCGGAACGGCCAGCGCGTAATGCATCCAACACGGCATTTTTATCATTGCCCAGGCAGGACACAATTCCCATACCGGTAACAACAACGCGTTTCATAGGCTACCTCTTTTGTATTTAGCTACAGCGCCTGAACAGCAGGTTTTCACAGAGTCTGGCGGGTTAAGCGGAGTGTCAGTATGCCACAGGGGGCTCGCTGCTCACTCCTTGTTTTATGGCTTGTTTTTGTTGTGCGGTTTGTAACAGTCACGCAGATGAGTCGGCTGATTAGAAGCTGTCGGTGTTCTGGAACAGGCCAACACGCAAATCGTTTGCAAAATAGATGTCTTTGCCATCGCAGGATACGCGGCCATCAGCGATCCCCATAATCAGCTTGCGCTCGATCACACGCTTCAAGTTGATATGGTAGGTCACTTTCTTGGCGGTGGGCAGGATTTGGCCGGTGAATTTCAGTTCGCCGCAACCCAGTGCGCGACCGCGACCCTGGTTGCCTTTCCAGCCGAGGAAGAATCCCACCAATTGCCACATAGCATCCAGCCCCAAACAGCCGGGCATTACCGGGTCGCCGGGGAAGTGGCAGTCAAAGAACCACAAGTCGGGGGAGATATCCAATTCGGCCACAATTTCGCCTTTGCCAAATTCACCGCCGGTGTGGCTGATATGAACAATGCGATCCAGCATCAGCATATTAGGTTTGGGCAATTGAGCGTTGCCTGGGCCAAACAGCAGGCCGTCGCCGCATTTCAACAGTTCTTCACGGCTGTAGGAGCTTTGTGGTTCAAAGGTGGTCATTGAAATTACTCAGGTTGTTAATGATGGCGAGGGCGGAGCCGTCGCGCAAAAGTGCGCCATTCTAACCGCTGTGGCTCAGTTGTCCAGTTAGACGGGCAGCCGTTGCTCGTGCACCGCGCACTGCCCATGAATTTGTTTCTTTGGGTAGCGCTCGCCGTGAATGGGCTTAAAAACTGCGTGCCAGAGAGAACTCAGCCAGTTCCTTCATCGCCTGGGTATAGATGTTGTTCGGCAGGTGTTGCAGTTGTGCGATGGCGGCCTGAACTTGCGCTTTGGCAGCATCCAGTGTGTAAGTCATGCCACCGGTTGCCTGTACGATTTCCAAAATGGCTGGCAGTTGGCTGGCATCGCCGTTGCGAATCGCGGTGGCGATCAATTCGGCTTGCGCCGCGGTACCGGTGCGCATGGCGTAAATCAGGGGCAGGGTGGGTTTGCCTTCGGCCAGGTCATCACCCACATTTTTACCCAGAGTGGCGGCATCACCGGTGTAGTCCAGTGCGTCATCTACCAATTGGAAGGCAACACCCACATGGCGGCCATAAAGGCGTACGGCTTCGCGTTGTGCCGCGCTACCACCGCAATGGGCGGCGGCCACTTCGCAGGCGGCAGCAAACAAAATGGCAGTTTTTTTGTCGATCACGCGGAAGTAGTTTTCCTCGTTCACATTGGGGTCTTTGGCGTTAACCAACTGCTGCACTTCACCCTCGGCGATGATATTGGTGGTATCGCTGAGGATCGCCATCACATCCATATTTCCAATCGCCACCATCATCTGAAAGGCGCGCGAATAGAGGAAATCACCCACCAATACGCTGGGTGCGTTGCCCCATTCGGCATTGGCGGTGGGGCGCCCGCGGCGCAGGTTGGACATATCCACCACATCGTCGTGCAGCAAGGTAGCGGTGTGGATAAATTCGATAATTGCCGCAAGCGACAAGTGATCCTTACCCTTATAACCCAGTGCATTGGCGGTGAGCAGCACCAGCAGGGGGCGCAGGCGCTTGCCGCCTGCTTCAACCAGGTAATGGCCAATATTCTCGACCAGGCCAACATCGGAGTGGAGTTTATCGATGATCAGTTGGTTAACTGCGCTGAAGTCGTCTTTGACGGCCTGATGAAATGGCAACATGGGCTTTTCTTATTTATCAGAGAGGGAAAATAGTGGCGGCAATGCTAGCAGCGGGCGATGCAGAGTCAAGGAAAAGCTGGCGCCAGTGCATCAAACCAAAGGCATGGCGCGACCTGTGGCGCAGCATAGGCGAGCGCAACAAGCTCGCCTTCGGCTAATTGCCACTGCTCAAATTGCCAGGTGCTATGGGAAAGCTGCGGGTCAATACGGGCATCAATAGCGGGTTGGTCGGCAGTGCTGTGCAGTGCAAATTGAATCTTTTCCAGCCCGGCTGAAATGCCGGTGCCCAGCGCTTTGAAAAACGCTTCTTTCAGCGTCCAGAGGCGATAAAAATAATCCGCCTGTGGTTCTGCCGGCAGTGCCCTGAGTTGCGCATATTCCAATGGATGATAGTAGCGCTCGGCGATATTCAGGATCGAACGCTGACGCTGGCCAGCCTCCAGGTCGATACCTACTTGCATGCCCCGGGCGATAGCAAGCACTGCCCAATGGCCGCTATGGCTCAGGCTGAATTGAATATCGCTTTGCGGGATAAAGGGTTTGCCCTTGTCGGTGTGTGCAAAAGTTATATCACCTGCGGGCATGCCGGTGTAACGCGCAAGGCAGCTGCGCAGCAGCCAGCGACTGGCGAGATAATTATCTTTGCCGCGCTTAAATGTCTGCGCCCGCGTGTGCTCTGCTGTGCTCATAATGCTGTGGGCGAGAGCGAGGTGATGTTCGTCTATTCGACGCAAATCCAGCAGCCACAGGTGTACCTGTTCTTCACCCAAGGATATGGGGATGGAAAATACTGGGGATGGCAACGGGGAATTTGGTTTGCGCATGGTTCGCTGTCGGACTTGGGTAGTGGCGAGATGATACGCGACTTGCACTGCGCCTGCTAAATTGTGCCTGCGCCCGCTTTTGTGCTCTAATTCGCGCCCTCAAAACCCCTCGACCCATTTCCGCTATTTACAGCCAATCTTTTGGAGTTGTTATGCAAATCAGTGCCGACAAAGTTGTCAGCTTTCACTATCGCCTGAGCGAAACGGGCGGTGAGCTGCTCGAAACTTCTTACGAGTCAGACCCAACCCTTTATCTGCACGGTCACAGTGGCTTGCTGGCGGCATTAGAAACCGCATTGGAAGGCAAACAAGCAGGCGATAAAGTCACCGTAAATCTGACTCCCGAACAGGGGTATGGTGTGCGTCAGGAAAACGCGACCCAACGCATTCCCATCAAACATTTGCTGGGCTACGAAAAAATCAAAAACAAAATCAAACCCGGCATGAAAGTCGCGGTAAATACCCAGCACGGTCCCTGGGATGCCGTGGTGTTAAAAGTGGGTAAATTCAATGTCGATATCGACAGCAATCACCCACTTGCCGGCAAAAATCTCGACTTCGAATTGGAAGTGGTTGAGGTGCGCGATGCAACCGCAGAAGAGCTGGCGCATGGCCATGCGCATGGCGTTGGCGGTCATCACCACGACTAATTTTTTCGCGCGTTGCGCATAAAAAAGCCCGCACTGGTTGCGGGCTTTTTTATGCAGATTTGTTGGTGGTGCCGCCGTAAATGTTAGGCTGCTTGGGTGCAGGGCCAGGTGGGTTTGGCGCTGTACCAATATTCCGGTTTCAAGCCAATCAAACGGTAAATGCCCTGCGGCAAATCCTGTTTTACATTATCGATATTGCGTGTCACTTGCGCGTGGCTAATTGCGCCTTGCACATACTGCTGCATCAGGCGCGCAATTTGTTCTATGTCCTGCTCCGGCGATTCCAGTAAATAATTGCCATTTTTTAAGCTGCGCACCAGCGCTTGATTGTATTTCGCACCGCGTTCGGTCATGAGTTGCAAGGTGTCGGTAATGCGCGTGTCGCCACAACCAGTCTGCATACCTGCGCTAAACAGCGCACAACCGGGAACGTTGTCTTTATCTTCGCCTACCTTGTTGATGTAAATAAATTGCAGCCAGTTCTCCAGCTGTTCCAGCGGCGAATTAATGGGCGAGAGAATACAGTCCAAATCCTGGCGGATTTGATCCCAATGGTGGGAGGTTGCCTCACAAAATAGCTCCGCCTTGGATTCAAAGTGGTGATAGAAGCTACCCTTGGTCACGCCCGCTTGTTTGCAAATTTCATTCACGCCCACAGAGTTGTAGTTGCTGTTCCAGATCAGGTTCAGCGCGGTTTCCAGTAGCAAAGTGCGGGTATCTGTAGTGCTCATAAGCTGGATTCTCGTACAAACGTTATGGTTATTATGATACCGGCCGGTATGTTTTTCAATCACAAGCTTGCGCCACAACAGGGCAGTATGCCAGTTGTGTTACCGCGCTCATCTTCGCTTTATAGGCTAAAGCCCTTGATTTTTCTCACTTTTATCAATTTTGCTGCCTGCCATTGGGGCGGGAATAATCAACAAAATTAAAAAAATGTTGACCTCCATACCTACCGGTATGTATAGTTTTGCGAAATGACCGGTTTAACCCCGCCGATTTTGTGTCCAGGGAGTTTTAGCTTGGCATTGATTTGCTCAGGAGCAACAGGAGACTATCATGAGTAGCACAATTTTCCCCCGCAAGTTTTTAACCCTCAGCGCATTGGCCATACTCACAGGTATCGTTGGTTTTTATCATGTCACTGGTGTGGAGGCCTCGGCAGCTGCGGCCGTACCACCTGCGCCAGCGGTAGATGTAGTGATTTTGGAACCGCAAGAGATCCGCACCTGGGCCAGTTTCTCCGGCCGTTTAGCGCCGGTTGAAAGTGCGGCCATCAAGCCCTTGGTGAGCGGCACCATCCAGCAAGTACTGTTTACTGAAGGCCAGCAAGTGAAAAAAGGCCAGCCACTGTTTGTCATTGATCCGCGCCCCCATCAGGCATCGGTGCAGCGCGCCCAGGCGCAATTAGCCACGGCCCAGTCCCGAGCCAAACTCGCACAGGATGAATTGAATCGCGCCCAACAATTAATCGCTGCCAAGCTGGTGTCGCAAAGTATTTACGACTCCGCGTTCAGTACCCATCAAGTTGCGCAAGCCGATGTAAAACAAGCGGAGGCGGCCTTAAGCCAAGCAAAGCTGGATTTGGAATACGCCCACATTAGTGCGCCGATTAGCGGTCGTGTTGGTCGTGCGGAATTAACGGTGGGCAATGTGGTAGAGGCGGGAGCCAACGCACCACTGCTCACGCAAATTGTAGCTAACGACAAACTCTACGCCGAATTTAATGTGGATGAAGCCACTTATATCCAGTTCGTGCGCAACACCAAAAATACGCAGGACATGCCAGTAGAGTTAACGCTCGCCAGCGATAGCAGTGTCACCTACAACGGCAATATTTCCGCCTTTGATAATCGCCTGGATACCAACAGCGGCACCATTCGCGCCCGCGCTATTTTTGATAATAAAGATGGCGCGTTAACCGCAGGTATGTTTGCCAATGTGCGTTTGGGTTCGGCGGAAAAAATTCAGGCGTTGTTAGTGCCCGAGCGTGCAATTGGCACCAATCAAAGTAAAAAGTTTGTGTTGGTGGTGGATGAAAATAATACCGCCACCTACAAAGAAATCACCTTGGGTGAGCATCACCAGGGGCAGCGCGTCATAGTGGCCGGTGTTGCTGCGGGCGATAAGGTGATTGTGAATGGCCTGTCCCATGTGCGACCGAATAGTGTAGTCAATCCGAGTGTGACACAAGCGGGTACTACGGCAGCGGTGGCATCCAGTCATTAATAGCAACACGCGCATTTAATCCCAATTGTTTTTGTAATGAGTTGCATCGGTGTTCGGCACCGGTGCTCTCCAAGCTCATCAGTTAATTCACTATTTTCTCTCGCGTTAGATTTATTTTCGCAGCTATTTTCAAATTTATTTTTTGGCCCATTTGCAGGCAGGCTCACCATGAACATATCCAAATTTTTTGTGGATCGTCCCATTTTTGCCGGCGTGATTTCACTGTTGATTTTTATCGCCGGTTTACTCGCCATGTTTCAATTGCCTATATCGGAATACCCGGATGTATCGCCACCTTCGGTGGTGGTGAGTGCGTCCTACCCTGGCGCTAACCCGAAGGTCATTGCTGAAACGGTTGCTACGCCCTTGGAAGAGCAATTGGCGGGCACTGAAAATATGTTGTACATGTTTTCACAGGCCACTACCGATGGTCGCTTGACCTTGACCGTCACTTTTAAAATCGGCACCGATGTTGACCTTGCGCAGCAGATGGTGCAAAACCGTGTTTCCCAAGCGCTACCACGTTTGCCGGATGTCACCCGCCAGCGCGGCGTTACCGTGGTAAAAAGCTCGCCCGATTTAACCATGGTGGTGCATTTAATTTCGCCGGATAAAAGTTACGACGAACTTTATTTGCGCAACTATGCACTCATGAATATTAAAGATGAGCTCGCCAAAGTGACCGGTGTAGGCCAGGTGCGATTGTTTGGTTCGGGCGATTACGCTATGCGTATTTGGTTGAATCCGGAAACCATCGCCGAAAAAAATCTCACTGCGAATGATGTTGTTAACGCGATTCGCGAACAAAACGTGCAAGTCGCGGCCGGTATGATTGGCGGCGCGCCGGTTACTGATTTGGTGGATGTGCAATTGCCCATCAATGCCAAGGGGCGTTTGGATAACCCGGAAGAATTTGGCGAAATTATTATCCGCGCGGGCGCTACTGGCGAAATTACTCGCTTGAAAGATGTGGCGCGCATTGAAATGGGTGCGTCAGAATTTAGTTTGAATGCCATGTTGGATAACCAACCGGCGGTGGCAATTCCTATTTTCCAATCGCCCGGTGCTAATGCCATTCAAATTTCCGATGCGGTGCGCTCAACCATGGCGCAATTATCCGAGCGTTTTCCGGCGGGGGTGGAATATAAAGTCGTTTACGACCCTACTATTTTTGTAAAAAGCTCCATCAGCGCGGTAATCAAAACCTTGCTCGAAGCGCTGGCATTAGTCGTGGTGGTAGTAATTTTATTTTTGCAAACTTGGCGCGCATCCATTATTCCGCTGCTGGCGGTTCCTGTTTCAATCATCGGTACCTTTTCGTTGATGTGGGCCTTTGGTTTTTCGATTAACACCTTGTCGCTGTTCGGTTTGGTGTTGGCGATTGGTATCGTGGTGGACGATGCTATCGTGGTAGTGGAAAACGTGGAGCGAAATATTGAAGAAGGCTTAACGCCGCTTGCGGCTACTTATAAAGCCATGCAGGAAGTGAGCGGGCCGATTATTGCAATTTCATTGACCCTGGTTGCCGTGTTTGTGCCTATCGCCTTTGTGAGTGGTTTGACCGGACAGTTCTATCAACAATTTGCGTTAACTATTGCAATCTCTACCGTGATCTCTGCCATTAACTCGCTGACATTAAGTCCGGCATTAGCGGCGATTTTGTTAAAAAGTCACGATGCACCCAAAGATCGCCTGACGCGCATTATGGATAAACTCTTTGGTCGCTTTTTTGGTTGGTTTAATCGCAGTTTTAATCGCGCCTCCGGTGATTACTCAACCAAAGTTGGGAAATTATTAGGCCGCAAAGCAATGGCTGTAGGCGTTTATGCGGTGCTGCTGGCGGTGACGGCGGTCGGTTTTAATATTATTCCCAAAGGATTTGTGCCCGCGCAGGATAAACAATATTTAATCGCTTTCGCCCAGCTGCCCGATGGCGCCACTCTGGCGCGCACTGAGCAAGTCATCCGTGAAATGGGTGAAATTGGTTTGGCCGAAGCCGGTGTGGAAAGTGCAGTGCAATTTCCAGGCTTGAGTATTAATGGTTTCACCAATAGCTCCAGTGCCGGCATTGTGTTTTTAACGCTGGATGCATTTGATGAGCGCAATGGTGCAGATTTATCGGCCGCGGCTATTTCGCAAAAGCTGCAAATGAAATTTGCCGGTATCGAAGAGGCCTTTATTGCGGTATTCCCGCCTCCGCCAGTGCGCGGTTTGGGAACCACGGGCGGGTTTAAATTGCAAATTGAGGACCGCGCTGGTTTGGGTTACGAAAAGCTGGCAGAAGTTGTGGCGCAAGTGCAACAAAAAGCCATGCAGCGCCCGGAATTAGCCAGTGTGTTTTCCAACTACAAAATCAATGTGCCGCAATTGTATGCCGATGTGGATCGCACCAAAGCCAAACAGCTCGGCCTGAATGTGAAAGAAATTTTTGACACTATGCAAATCTATTTGGGTTCGCTTTATGTCAATGATTTCAATCAATTTGGTCGCACCTATCAGGTTATCGCCCAGGCAGATGCGGAGTATCGCAATACCCCGGCGGATGCACTGAATTTAAAAGTGCGTAATGTGCAAGGCGATATGGTGCCCTTGGGTTCGGTGTTGACCATGGAAGAAAGTTACGGTCCTGAAAGTGCCGCGCACTACAACGGCTATTTAGCAGCGGATATTAACGGTAACGCCGCGCCTGGCTATTCCAGTGGTCAAGCGCAGGATGCGATTGATGAAATTCTCGATGAAGTGTTGCCCAGTGGCATTGTGTATGAATGGACTGATTTAACTTATCAAGAAGTACTGGCAGGCAATACTGCGATTTATATTTTGCCGCTGTGTCTGTTGTTGGTGTTCCTGGTGCTGGCCGCACAGTATGAAAGTTTGGCATTGCCACTGGTAGTGGTGACTATTGTTCCGCTCTCCATTTTGTCTGCACTTTTTGGTGTGTGGATTACCAACGGCGACAACAATATCTTCACCCAAATTAGTTTGTTTGTACTCGCCGGTCTCGCCAGCAAAAACGCCATTTTGATTGTGGAGTTTGCGCGCGAATTAGAGCAGCGCGGCATGGCAACCTATGAGGCGGCCATTACCGCCAGCCGTATGCGGCTACGCCCGATATTAATGACCTCTTTCGCGTTTATTATGGGTGTATTACCGATGGTGTTCTCCACTGGCGCCGGTGCCGAAATGCGCAGTGTGATGGGTATAGCCGTTTTCTCCGGCATGTTGGGCGTGACTTTCTTTGGTCTGTTTTTTACGCCGATGTTCTATGTGCTGTTGCGCAAGCTGGAAGGTAAACGCAGTTATAAAGTTGAGGGGAAAGAAGAGTTTTCACCCGCACCAGTGCATACCGATACGCCTGCCGTTGCAAACCATAAGGAGTTGCAATCATGAATATTTCATCAGTTTTTATAAAAGGTTTTGTTGTCGCTGTGTTGCCCGCCATGATCAGCGCCTGTCACAGTTTTAAATCGGTTGAGCAGTCTGCGCAGCTCGCACAGATTCAGCCGGCGCCGGCAGCATTTGTATTGCCTGCGTCGGCCAGTGAGCAGCAGCCGGTTGCGGCATGGTGGGCGCAATTAAATGATGAGCAGTTGAATCAATTAATTGCCAATTCGCTGCAACAAAATCATTCCATCCGTATTGCGCAGGCATCGCTGGCGGAATCCCGCGCGTTGCTGCGCAACAGCAAGTTGGATCGCTATCCCACAATTGAAGCCAGTGTGAGTGGCACGCGTCAAAAGCAGAGTGCAGATATTGTGGGCGATGTGGATTCACGTATCAGTGAGACCTATCAGGCCGGTTTTGATGCAAGCTGGGAGCTGGATATTTTCGGTCGTGTCCGCAACGGTGTGAAATTATCCAAAGCACAGCTCGCCGCACGCGAAGCTGATTTACACGCGGCGCAGGTTAGCATTGCGGCGGAAGTTGCCGGTGCCTATATCAGCTTGCGTGGCAATCAATATTTGTTGGATGTCGCGCTGCGCAATGTGCTCAACCAACAGGAAACTTTGGAACTTGCCCAACGTTTTTCTGAAGTGGGGCGCGGCGATCAACTGGATGTGGCGCGTGCCGAGGCGCAGCTGGAATTAACCCGCGCCAGTATTCCTGCGTTGAATGCGGAAATTAATATTGCCTTGAATCGTATTGGTGTTTTAACCGGGAAGCCGTCGGCGGAATTAAAAACGGCCTTGGCGCTGGTGAAATCGCTACCGCAGATTCCTGCCTCCTTTGCGGTGGGTAACCCGACAGATCTATTAAAACGTCGGCCCGATATCCGCCGCGCCGAACAAGCGCTGGCGGGTGCAGTAGCGGAATACAATATTCGCGTGGCGGATTTGTATCCGAGCGTCACGTTCACTGGTGGCTTGGGTTATTTGTCCAGCGATTGGACGCGCGTGGGCAATAGCAATACCGATACCTTTTTATTCTCGCCGCGCATTGAATGGGCTGCGTTCAATCTGGGCAGGGTAGATGCGCAAATCGATGCGGCTGATGCCCGCACCCAGGCGCGTATCGCCGAGTTTGAGCGGCAGGTGCTTACCGCATTAGCGGAAACCGATAATGCACTGCAAAACTTTACCCGCGAAGAAGAGCGCCGTACCAGCTTGCAGCATGCCTTGCAGGCGAGCAATCAAGCAGCGGTATTTGCCCGCAAGCGTTTTGAAGTGGGGAGCAGCGATTTTCTGACGGTGTTGGATGCGGAGCGGTCGCAGTTAACCCTCAGTGCACAATTGGCGCAGAGCGATATGCAGGTGCTGTTAAATTTGATTGCGGTGTATAAATCCCTTGGTGGTGGTTGGGAATTTGCCCAGCAATCGGCGCTGGCTACACGCAATTAGTTTATTTATCGCCAGTAGTTATTGTTGCAATCCCTGAATGGTTTTCCTTTTTGCCTGTGACTGCCCCCTTGCGGTCATGGGCTTTTTTATTGAAAGGGTTATACTGTTTTTACTTGGTTGTGCGCTTTGGTGTTCGTTTGAGTGTGCACTTGAAGCCTGTTTGTTAGTGCCCATCTTTTGTTTGTGTGCTTTATTAACCTATGGATATTTTATGAGCCCGGTTCAAATTAATTGCCCCCATTGTTTTGCCACTAACCGTTTGCCTTCCGAACGACTCACCGACAAACCCAATTGCGGCAAATGCAAACGCCCCCTTTTTGTGGGCAAGCCGCTGGAATTAAATCCGGGCAATGTTGCCAACACCTTGGAGAAAAATGATATCCCGGTGTTAGTGGATTGCTGGGCGCCCTGGTGCGGCCCCTGCCAAAGTTTTGCGCCGGTGTTTGAGCAGTTGGCGGCGCAATCCGAACCCTATTTGCGCTGCGCAAAATTAAATACTGAAGCGGTTCCCTCTATTGCCCAGCGCTGGGGAATTCGCAGTATTCCAACGCTGATTTTATTTAAAGGTGGTAAAGAAGTGCAGCGCGTGTCTGGCGCTATGTCCATGCAGCAATTAAAAGCCTGGTTGGTGCAGGTGGGGGCGTTCAATTGATTTGGCACTATGAATGTCGCGCAATAAAAAAGGCCAGCTATTGGTGCTGGCCTTTGTGTTTTCAGGGGAATCAAACAGCTAAAAAAATTACCAATAACGCGGCAGATTTTTTTTAATTTCGATATATCCCGTGCACTGCTCTATGTAACCGCCAATCAATAATTGTTTCATAATCCGGCTCACCATTTCACGCGACGAACCCACCATATTCGCTATGTCCTGATGGGTCACTTTCGGGTTGTGGATACGTTTGTCCTCATCCGATAATTTTTCCAGCGTGCTGCTCACGCGTCCATACACATCCAGCAAGGCTAAATCTTTTACGCTATCGGTCAGTTCGCGCACGCGGCGGGTCAGTTCGGTAAGCATCATTAATGCGAAGTCGGGGTACTCGCGCATCAGCTCATGCACGCTGGCTTTGGGCAGCATCAACACTTCACAATCGCTCAGGGTGATTACCGAGGCCGAGCGTGGTTGGCCGTCCAGTAGCGACAACTCTCCAAAGTAATCGCCATCCTGCATGTAATTTAAATTTACCTGGCGCCCTTCATCATTGGTCAAGTAGGCGCTCACCGTACCTTTGCGAATTACGTACAAATGGCTCGACTCATCCCCCTCGGTAACCAATACGGTATTTTTAGGGTACTTGCGCAATACACTGTGTTTTTCCAGCTGCGCAAGATAGTGCGCTGGAACGGCGGCGAATAAACGGACGCTCTGCAACATGGTGGTCTAGTTCCCAGTAAAGAAAATGAATTGTTATTGTCATCAAAACACACAATAATCGCTACTACTTATGCCCATTTTTGCTGGGCAAGGATCATAATTCCGTTTTAAATTTCCCCTATTGTCGCACGGAGAGCTATCGGCCTATGGCTGCTGCAGATTCACGCCATTGTGAACAGACTCTCATGTTCACGGATATCGTCGGCTATTCGCGCCTTATGGGGCGCAATGAGGCCATGGCGATAGACATGCTGGGCGAATATCGCAATATATTACTCTCCCATATTGAAGCCCAGGGCGGCCAATTAGTGGAATGTATTGGCGATGCGATTTTTGCGCGTTTTGACACCGCTGCCAGTGCGACAGCTGCCGCCATTGCCATTCAACAACACCTGCAAACCTTTAATACACTGCGCGACAAAAAATTACCGCGCCTGCAAACCCGTATCGGCTTGCACAAAGGTGAAGTTGCACTGCGCGACAATGCGGTTTTTGGTGACACAGTAAATATCGCCGCCCGCTTGGAGCCCCTCGCCGTTGCCGACGGTATTTGCATTTCGCAAGCTGTGTACGATGAAATCCGTTACAGCCTTTCGGCGCCTGCCAAACGCCTGGGGGTGCAGGCGTTAAAAAATATCGAACAAAAAATCCGTGTTTACCTTATCAAACCTGCGGGCATTAATTGGCGCGATCACCTGCATTATTTTCTGCGCGGCCTCAATAAAAAAATTATCGCCTATCGCTACCCATTAACCGCTTGTTTGCTCGCGTTTATCGCCGCCGGTTTTTATTTTGTTCCGCGCTGGTTGGTGCCGGGTTATGCCGCCAACTATGTGGAGATCGCCGACTTCCAAAATTTAATGAATGAAAAGGCCGATGCCGATTATTTCTCCGCTGGGATAACCGAAGCGGTGCGCTCGCAATTAGCGGATATGCGCGATGTTTATATTGTAGATTCCAAAGAAGGTGTTCGCGCTCCCATTCGTTTGGAGGGCAGCGTACAGCGGCTCGGCGATAATCTCCGCATCGCCTACCGTTTATTTCGCCGCAAAGATAATGTGCAAATCGCCGGTGGAAAATTGGACGGCACTTATCAGGATATTTTTATTTTGCAGGATAGGTTGGTGGGGGAGATTGCGCGGTATTTGGCGGATGAATTTGGCTTGCAAAACTTTCGGCCTGCACCTTTGAGGTTGACGGGGGATGTAACGGCTTATGATTATTATTTGCAGGGGTTGGAATACCTTAAAAAACCTTCTTCTTTGGCAAACTTTGACACTGCAATTCAGAATTTTAATCAAGCATTAGTTCACGACAATATGTTTTCGTTGGCAAATGCTGGCTTATGTGATGCATATAGGCAGAAATATGATTTGGTTAAATCTGCTATATGGCTAAACGAAGCGGAGCGCTTTTGCTTGCTTGCGCTCGCACAGGATGAGACGTCTCTAAAAGCATATAAAGCTATTGGTAGGATATATGCTGAAACTGCACAGCTTTCTAAAGCGATAGAATATTTGGAAAAAGCAACAAAGATTGATGGTCGTAATGTTGATGTAGCGATTGAATTGGCTGGCGCCTATGACGCTATTGGCAATAAATCTATTGCAGAGAAAATACATGTCGAGATCATAAAAGAAAATCCTAAAGATTGGATTGCATACGATGGATATGGATATTTTTTGTTCAGAAATGGTCGTTATGATGAAGCCATAAATATATATAAAAAAATCATTCAGATAGTTCCAGAAAATCTTTCTGTTTTAAATAATATAGCAGCAATGTACCTATTCAAAGGGGAGTTTTCTATCGCGATTAGATATCTTGAGGCGGCTGCATTAATTGAGCCTGATAGTGCAATTTTTGCAAATATGGGAAGCGTTCATTATTTATCTGGAAACTTTCACAAGGCATTACAAATGTATGAAGAAGCTTTGCGTCTTGAACCGATGAATTGTCAATGGATGGTTTACGTGGCGGATGCCTATAAGTTCTTGCCTGACAAAAATGAAAAGGCTGATTTTTATTTCAATAGTGCTATTCAGCATGCTGATGAAGATATAGCGATTAATCCTAATATCGCTAAGAACTATAGATATAAGGCAATAGCCTTGGCATATTTGGGTGATATTTCACAAGCCAAAGAAGTTATTTTTTCTGCCAATAAATTAGATGCAACTAGCATTGATTCGCTGTCGGTAAGTTTGAGAGTTGCTATTGCTACTAGTGAGGAAGAGGATGTTAGACGGTATGCTAAGAAATTGCTTGATGCTGGCTATTCAGATAAATTGTTACTCGCTAATCCTGACTTTTCGGTATTAAAGGAGCCAAGATTTAGTGATTTATTTGATCGGATTCATTAACTACATTTCATAAACCGGGAGGTTTAATATGCGTATTTTGGTAAAATTATTTGCACTATGCGGCGTTGTTATTTTTGTAGGTTGTTCAGCTGTCAGCTCAGAAATTACAAGTCATCATACCGTTTATCCTATGAAGGGAACCAATACTGCGGTTGTTGGTATAGGTGTTGATAAACAAGGTATTCCTTTTGTAGCAGCCAAGGAAATTGTTGTGGAGCCAGGACAAAAAATTCTATTTGCCGGGCCTGATGAGTTTATAGTGACCTTCAAAAACAAGAAGAGCCCCAATCGTAAAATAAGTAACCCGTCCCGAGCGGGCGTAGTAAAAATTGAAGTGCCGGTTGAGATTTTTCTACAAAGTGAATTCGTTGAGGAGTATCGAAAAAATGGTCAATTGAAGTTTAACTATGGCGTGATTGTTAATGGAAAAGAACTTGACCCTGAAATTATAGTTCGCAGAAAGTAAATGTCAGGTTATGGCATATCACCAAAAAGCGACTTCCTACAGTCGCTTTTTATGTGAATAAATCACAATCCTCTCTAACAATTTGTCACAGTTTTCATCCTCTCGTTCGGGTATGGTGGCTTTTGTAGCAGGGCGTCTGCAGGGATAGGCGAGCGGAACAGCGGTTTTGTCGGTCAGGGACGGTCGGGTTATGCCGGTTGGCAGGGCGCCCGGTTACGTTTGCGGCAAAAGTGCTTATCTTGCAAAGGAGTCTTGCAAATGAACCGGATTCATCTCTTCCTCTTATTTGTTATTTTTCTGTTAATCCCCCTCTCTGTACCCGTATTTTCCAGTGTAATTCCGGCAGTTAAGCCCGGCTGTGATACTGCTGTGCAGGAACCTGCTGGCGGGCGTGACTGTGCGGCGGGCACCGTTCTGGTGGCGTCGGTGCCGGAAGTGCCGGTGGGTGAGCTGGCTGCGGCGCAATCTGCCGCTCCCGCAGGGCTGCAGGATTTTATCCAGAACGATCAAACCCATGGCCGCTCCCAGTGGCTGTTATTGGCGATTTTTGCGGGGCTGATTTTGTTGGCGGCGCGCATTGCTCCCTCTTTGAAATAATTTGTTATGGATGCCCGCGTTGGCGGGCATGACGAAAAACGATTGTTTTAGGTGAATAAATCACAAAAAACCAGCGGATTTTGATACGGAGATCCCCCAGGGTTAAGGCCACAATGGCTCTATTGTCCAAGTGCAAAGGTTGCGCGACTGGGCATAAAAGGAGCGGCACCTAGTGCCAAATTTTGGTTATTAATCTGGAAGGATCTCATCATGAAAAAGTCTCACGCTATTGTTAAACCACTCACTCATGCAATCTTGATTGCAATCTCCTGTTCTGCTGGCGGAGTTCTGGCAGATACGGATAAAAAAACCGAAGTTCCCCGTATTGACACCGTGGTGCGTATCGACCCTGTTTTGGAGCGTATGGCTGCAGAACAGGCGTCGCTGCCGGTGATCATCATTTTTGGCGAGCAACCCCAGCGCGCTATCGCCCGTAAATTAAATGCGCAATACGAGCGCGATATCGATGGTTTGGCGGCGCGAGTACGGGCTATTTACGATCGCTATCTCACCAAGGAAACACTGGCCAGCAAAGACAAGGAAGTCGAACACAGCAAGTTGTTGGCCCAGTACATTACCGATGCCGATAAAAAAGAAATCCGCGCGCTCAATGAACAGCGTGAAAGCCTGATGCGCAAAGTGCGTCAGGAAATTGCACGCGAATCGGAGCTGGCGGTAACCCGTGTGCAGGAATCGCAGTTGGATGCCATCACCCGCTTGGGTGCCAAGGTGCAGGAAAAACTGGTGACAACTAATGCCATCAGCGCTGTTATCCCGGCTTCAGCTTTAAAGGAACTTGGCGCACTGCAAGGTGTAGCCGAGGTTATCTACAACACACCCGGCAAAGCCGAATTGGATAATCAGGCGGCATCGCTCGGTGCAGATACCTGGTGGAATACCGGTTTCGATGGCGGCATCTGGGATGTGGGTGTGATCGATGATGGTGTGCTGGAAACCCATACCGGCCTGAACACTCACACCTTCTATGAAAATTTTGCGGGCAATGGCAATCACGGTACCGGCGTGGCCTGTATGTATGCAGGCACCGATGCCACCCGTCGCGGCTTGGCCTTTGGGTTGGATTCTATCCTGGTGGAGAATGCCGGCGATGAAGCGACCACTATGGCCGGTGCGGATTGGATGCTGCGCTCGGCGGGCGATGATCCAGAAGTGATTAACTACTCCTGGGGTAATGGCGATGCGACCGGCAGTGATTGGCATCCGCTCTCGCGTTTTGTGGATGGTGTGGTGTTTGATTACGCCACCAACTGGGCCAAGTCAGCGGGCAATCAAGGTTTTGGCACCAACACCATGACCGTGCCGGCCACCAACTACAACGGCCTCACCGTGGCAAACATGGCGGACAACAATACAGTGTCGCGCGCTGATGATGTGATTACCGCCTCCAGCAGCCGTGGGCCAACCGTGGATAACCGCAAAAAACCTGACCTGTCTGCGCCGGGCAATCAAACCCGTACCTGCAACGCATCCGGTGGTTATTCCGACCTGGGCGGCACAAGCTCAGCGGCGCCCAAAGTCGGCGCAGCGACACTCTTATTGACTGATGCCGGTAACTGGGATCCGCGCTCCATTAAAGCGGTGCTGATCAATACCGCCGATTCCTGGGAGGATAGCGACACCCAATCCACTGCCGATGACGGTCCAAAAACCGGTAAAGAGTGGAATAAAACCTACGGTTGGGGCTATCTGGATTTGGCGCACGCTCACTTCCATCGCAACGACTTTTTTGCTAACTCGGTCAAACCCAAAGGGCAATCCGGTAGCTTCAAGCTCTACAAGGGCACAATGTATAACGGCGATAAGGCAACGCTGGTGTGGGAGCGTGATGTGGATTACAACAACGCCGCTACGCCAACCAGTTTCCGCGCGCTGTCGGATTTGGATTTGAAACTTTATTCAGAACCAAGCAATAGCCAGTTGGATTCAGACACCAGCGTGCGCGACAACGTGCATCAGATAGCAGCCACAGCGACTCAATCGGCTGTAGTCAAGGTATATGCCTACAGCAGCTCTTTTGATGGCGCGAGCAGCGAGCCCTTCTCGCTGGCGACCGAGGAAAATTTTGTCGCCGCTACCGGCCCGGCTTTTTCCAACAGCATCACTGCGCCGGCGAGTGTACTTACCGGCACCAACTTCACCTACACAGTGGCGGTGAAAAATACCGGCGATTTGGACGCGCACAATGTAAACGTCAAAATCAATTTACCGGCGGGATTCTCGCTGGTAGCCGGCGCACAAACCCAAAGTGCGGGCAGCATTGCTGACGGTGCCACCAAAAACCTGAGCTGGACGGTAAAAGCACCTAGCTATGCCATTACTTCCACCAGCATAAGCGTTAGCACTACGAGCCTCTCCTACGGTGAAAGCTTTACCGGCTCAGCGAGCAAGGCGATTAGCGTGAAGCGCTTGGTGCTTACTCTGCCTTAAGTACAGGCTCCGACGCGATTAAAACCTGATGCCAGTATGGCATCAGGTTTTTTTGCTTATTAACAGATGACAAAGCGGTGCCAAGCACGCAGAATTCAGCTTCAATCTTCATGCAGCTGACAACCCATGTATTCGATATTACCCGCCATAGTGGCGTTTCTATTTTTATTCTTCGGCCTTTATGTGGCGCACTCCAAAGGCTTGAACCGAGTGACGGCTGCGTTTTTGATTCTGTGTATCACTACGTTTTTCTGGCAGTTTGTATGGGCGATTTTGTTTCAGGTAGAAAACGAAAAGCTGGCGCAAAACCTGATCGATTTGGGTTGGTTGCTGATTTTATTTTTGCCGACCAGTTTGTTTCATTTTCTGGTGGAGTTGACGGGGCAGCAAAACCATAAACGCAAAGTCTATGCCTCTTATATCTTTTCTATTTTTCTCGCTGCAACTCATGTCACCACGGATCTGGTCATTAATGGCAACTACCATTATTTTTGGGGCTTTTATCCTAAGGCTGGCATTTTGCACATACTGCATGTGTTGCAGACCAGTACGGTGGTGGTTTACGGGCTGTATCTCGCCTATCAAAAACAAAAACTGGTGCAAGCCGGTGAGAAAACCAAGCTGCAATATTGCAGTGTAGCGCTGCTGATTTTCTCGCTCTCGGCGGTGGATTATTTATGCAACTACGGTTTTGAATTTTACCCACCCGGTGTGGTGTTTATCGCGGTAGGTCTGGGCTTGATTGCGCTGGCCACTGTGCGCTACCACGCGATGGATGATTCGCGCATGCTGGTGGCGAGTATCGCCCATGAAATGCGCACGCCGCTGGCGTCGTTAAAATTACAGGCGCGGGTATTGACCGAGTATCTACCGGAACTGATTGCCGGGTATAACCTCGCGCGCGAAGAGGGATTGTTGAAGCAGTCAATCAGCGAACAAACGCTGGCACATTTGGGGCGCACTGCCAAAATTCTCGAGCGCGAGGTGGTGCAGGCTAATCACGCCATCGACATGCTCATGGCGTTAACCACCGCCCATTATTTAAATGAAAAGGATTTTAAACATTTTTCCATGAAGGAATGCGTGGAGTTGGCGGTGAGCCGGGTGCCTTATAAAAACGATGCAGAAAAGATCGTTAACGTCGATGTTAAGGCCGATTTTGTGGTGTTGGCCTCTAACGAATTTCTCACCTTTGTATTGATCAACCTGATTAAAAATTCGCTGGATGCATTGCGCGGCAAAGAGCGCGGCAGCATTAATATTACTATTATTGCAGATCAGTCGGGTAATCGGCTGGAGTTTTTGGATAATGGTGTTGGCATAGATGAAAAAATTCTGCCGCACATTTTTGATCGCTTTTTTACTACCAAAGACCGCAGCAACAACTCGGGTGTAGGGTTGACATTTTGCCGCAAGGTGATGGAATCTTTTGGCGGCAATATTACCTGCGAATCCAAACTGGGCGAATACACCCGCTTTACCTTGTCATTTAAAAAGTAAGCGCCGTAGCGCCAGGGCAAGTGTTAGTGCAACTTGCCCCGGTTGGCGACAGGGCTGATGTGCGGTTGTGCGGTGCATATTTCATGTTGCGGAATAACGGCGCAGTAATAATTGGTTTTGCCTGTTACTTTCTGTGCGGGATAAATATTCACGCTGTGATTAAAACTTTCCGGTTCGTAAAAGCCATCCTCTGAGTTGAACAGGGGAATGAAGTCACGAGAGGCAATGCGCTGGATCAAATCGCTGGGTGCATCCTCTTCTTCCAGAATTTTCAAGTGCTCGGCAATATCCTCTTCGGTGTAAATCAAGCAGAGTGATTCACTGCCATCGCGTGTTTGCAAGGTAAAGCGCGAGGGATTGGACAGGTAAAAATATTCTTTGACATCCAATTCGCTGCATACCTTTTGAAAATAATCGGCCAATTCTGCGTCGGCAAAAAACGGTGTGTTTACATCTACTGCTTCATTTTTAATGTGGCTGGTTAAATCCTGAAAGTAGGCATTTTGTAATTTGTTGATGGCGTTGGTCAGCTGTTCCAGCATGTTCTCATCACTTTTTTTAATGTAGTAATGAATAATATTTTCGTTAAATGCGGTGACTGCGTCGCTGGGTGTGGCATGGCCGGTTAAAAGTATTTTTTTGATGGCCGGATTATTTATTTTTTTGCAAAACTCAATGCCATTCAGTGACGGCATGGAGAAGTCGGCAACCACCACGGAGATTTCCATGTCGCGCTCATTGTTGCGCTGTTTTAAGTGGGAATGATTGAGTACCTTTTTGACCCACTTGTCGGAGTCGCCCGCAAGCTCAGGGGCGTTTTTGTTGTGGCTTGAACGGGTTGCCGGCTTGGGGGCATTAATGTACTCGAGGGCGGATAGGGCATTATCAAACAGCTTCAGGTTGTACTCGTTGGAAAAAACCATATCCAGCGAGGCAAGAAAATCCGGATTGTCGTCAATAAACACGATTTGTGCAGGATAAAAAAACAGCGGTATCTTGGATTTCAAGGTGGTGTCCTGTTATCGGCGAATGCGTTGATGGTGGCGGTTGAGGGTTATTGTTGGGCGCCTGACTTAAATATATACAAAAGATCTGCTTTTATACAGCCGCTCGTGGGATTAATCCCGCGATCTGCTGTGGCTAATCCGCGATAAAAGCAACGTCCTGGCTACAGTTATAGCAGCCAAGACGTTGGATGTGGTCTATCAGCGTAGTTATAAGTGCACCCTTTTCATTTTGTTATGCCGGGTTGTCGCTGGTTAAAGCGTTGTGCGGTTTACTTCAAATCGTCCAAATCGATATCCGTGCGCTCAAACTTTTTGATCTTGCGGATGATTTGGTCGGGCAGGCGTGCAATGCGTTTTTCCTTGTCGGCAAATACGATTTGCTGATAGCCACGTGATGCCAGTTCATCGTTAATATAAAAGCTGAACAGCAAGTAGAACGAACATTTTTGAATGTTAAACGCATTGAGTGAGCAGGTGACTGTCTGGAAGGGGAAGGCCTCTTTCAGGTACTCATTGTGCGCGCGTTTGGTAATAAATACGCCTTGATCTTGCAGCATATCGTTAGAGATGCACTCAAAGAACCAGCGCTCTCTCACTGCACCTTGCCATTCAAAAAAGTTGGAGAAATACACGTTCTGTGTTGCATTGGAATGCTTGAGCGACGTTTCAAATTTTTGATAGTAAGTTTGCGGCGCAATTGGCCAGGCTTTGGCAGTTGGAAAGCTGTTAAGAACGTCGTCAGCACGGAAAGCAACAGAAGAATTAGTAGTTTGCATGATTGAATCCTCATTCGTTTAAAGGTCGGTTATGCAAATGAATTGTTCATTTGCTGACCTAGAGTAATGAAGCGCCAAACAAGACACCACCGTTTGTGTCCCAGCAAAAAGCTAAATAAAATTTATGTCGCCTAAATCATCTTCTGTGCGATATTTTTACGCAGTAGCATAAATTTTTAGGTGCACAGTATTTGTTTGGCGTTTAAATCACTTTTAATTTGTGAAAAGCAGAGCGCCAGCGAGTCTGATATGCGTTTGCTTTCATCGGTTCACACGCCACTGCGGCTCCATTTGCCCCTGCATACAGCGTTTTACATCTTCATCAATGCGATTGTCAGGTTTTACGCATTCCTTGAGTGAACGTGTCGGCGCGAAGGTGTTGTGTTTTGTGGGCGGCGAGTCGGCCTCTGCCATCATCTGGTCTGCGTGGCGGCATGCCGTGGTTTGGTAGGTGTAATTGGTGTCGCTGGCATTGGTGTTGTACTGGTCGATCCAATAATTGCAGGTCGCAATAATTTGTTGCAGCTGTGGATTTTCAGTATTTAGCGCACGCGGCTTCTCGCGTTTACCGCGCGTAGGCGTGTGGCGGGAGGTTGAGGGATTGTTCGCCGTTTCAATCCAGCGATGTGTCCCCGCTTTTTTATTACATCTATCCAGCGTTTCCGCATAATAATCCCGCTCCTTGGCCCACTGCCTGACCTGACTTTGATTACCACCATTATTAAGTTTGCGCTGGGTGGATTTTAATTTGGATTGCCACTGACCGCAGTCATTGGCGAGGGCTAGTGTGGGCAGGCTTAACGCCGCGAGTGCGGTAGAAATGATTAACAGTTTCTGCATAGTTCCTCCTTGAGCTTTCGATTATAGTGTTGCCAAAATCCGTTGGCCGATTCTATTCCATGAATGAGAGAAAAGCATGCCCGCAAAGATCAAAAACCTCACTAAAACCCTGCTTTCCGATAATTGGTACACCTTGAACAAATATTCGTTTGAATATCAAAAACCCAATGGTGAGTGGAGTAAACAAGAGCGTGAGGCCTACGACAGAGGTAATGGTTCAACCATTCTTTTATACAATACCGACAAAGGCACAGTAATTCTGACGCGCCAGTTTCGTCTGCCGACTTACGTGAATGGCAATAGCGACGGCATGTTGATTGAAACCTGCGCCGGTTTACTCGATCAACACAATGCTGAAGATTGTATTAAAAAGGAAGCAGAAGAAGAGACCGGCTATAAAATCGAAAAGGTAACAAAAATATTTCAAGCCTATATGTCGCCTGGGTCAGTTACAGAAATCGTACATTTTTTTATCGCGGAATATAGCGAAAATATGAAAGTGTCCGAAGGTGGTGGCTTGGAGCATGAGCAAGAAAATATTGAAGTACTTGAGCTCAAGTTTGATGCTGCTTACGCGATGATTAAATCGGGCGAGATCATGGACGGAAAAACTATCATGCTCCTGCAATACGCCAAATTACATAACCTTTGCTCATAACTCCATCAGCAGGCGCACACATGACCACCGACAAACTTGGCCGCACCACGACCTATATAAAACAAGAGCAGGGCTATAGGGATCGCGCCTTAAAAATGTACCCTTGGGTCTGCGGCCGCTGCGCACGTGAGTTCACTTATTCCAACCTGCGCGAACTCACCGTCCATCACCGCGATCACAACCACGACAACAACCCCGCCGACGGCAGCAACTGGGAATTACTCTGCATCTACTGCCACGACCACGAACATACCAAGTTCCACGAATACGTACTCTATGGCGCAACCACCGAAAAGAAAATCCAACCCGCCACGCACAACCCTTTTGCGAATTTGAAGGATTTGATGGGGAAGAAGGAGGATTAGCGAAACTCTTCTTCTGTAAGTGTGCGCCGTATTAACACTTGACCAAATTCAATCCAATAAAAAAGCCAGCGAGGTTTTCACCAAGCTGGCTTTATCAAATATGGTAGCTAGAGGCGGACTTGAACCGCCGACCCCAGCATTATGAGTGCTGTGCTCTAACCGGCTGAGCTATCTAGCCATAAATGAGGCGCGCATTTTGGCGACTGAAGGGCGTGCTGTCAACCCCAAAAATCACCTTTGTGATAATGCCAGCGGCGGCGGATGGGGGTATCATGCGCGCTTTGTTTTATTGCTTGCCTAACTCATCCCGCAAACCCACCGATAAATAGGTTCACGATGGAATTTCTCGATCTCGCTCCCGTTACCCGCGCCCAGGGCGTTGTGCATTTGCCCGGCTCCAAGAGTATCTCCAATCGCACGCTGCTGCTGGCGGCATTGGCGCAGGGCGAGACGGATATTCGTGATCTGCTGAAGTCTGACGATACCGACCGGATGTTGGAAGCCTTGGCGGCGCTGGGTGTGAGTGTGACCAAAACTGGCGAGATGGATTACCGTGTGGTAGGTACCGGCGGCAGTTTTCCTAATAAAGAGGCGGATTTATTCCTCGGCAACGCCGGTACGGCATTTCGCCCGCTGACCGCAGCGCTGGCGTTGAGTGGTGGTACTTATAAGTTGCACGGTGTGGCGCGTATGCACGAGCGCCCGATTGGCGATTTGGTGGATGCGCTGCGTCAAATCGGCGCGGACATTACTTATCTGGGGCAGGAAGGTTTTCCTCCACTGTTGATCAAGCCGGCGCAAATCGCTGCCAGCGGCAGTATCAAAATTCGCGGCGATGTCTCCAGTCAATTTCTTACCGCATTGCTCATGGCGCTGCCCATGACCGGCAAAGAAACTCACATCGAGTTGGTGAGTGAGCTGATTTCCAAGCCTTACATTGAAATCACCCTCAAACTGATGGCGCAATTCGGTGTAACTGTGCAGCGCGATGGTTGGGAGCGTTTTACGGTCCCAGCGGCGACTGGTTATACCAGCCCCGGCACAGTGTTTGTGGAGGGTGATGCGTCCTCGGCGTCTTACTTCCTTGCCGCTGGCGCTCTTGGCGGCGGCCCGTTGCGGGTGCAGGGCGTAGGCGCTAACAGCATTCAGGGCGATGTAGCGTTTGCCGATGCACTGGAAGCAATCGGTGTGACCATCACCAAAGGCGAGAACTGGATTGAGGCTTCGGCACCCTCGCTGCCGCTTAAAGCTTTTGATCGCGATTTCAATCATATTCCCGATGCAGCCATGACCCTTGCAGTAGTTGCGTTGTTTTGCGATGGCCCCTCGCGTTTGACCAATATCGCCAGCTGGCGCGTGAAAGAAACCGATCGTATTTCGGCGATGGCGACTGAATTGCGCAAGTTGGGGGCGATTGTGGAAGAGGGCGACGATTGGCTGCGTATTACGCCGGTGAAAAATTTAATCCCGAATGCGGCGATTGATACTTATGACGATCACCGTATGGCGATGTGCTTTTCGCTCGCGACCTTTGGCGGCGTGCCAGTGCGCATTAACGACCCCAAATGTACCGCCAAAACTTTCCCGACTTATTTCGATGTATTTGCATCGGTCGTTAAATAAGGGCAATGGTGATGGATAAGGAATTATTTACGCTCGATTTCAAAGTGCGCGACTACGAATGCGATATGCAGGGCATAGTGAACAACAGCGTGTACCAAAATTATTTGGAGCATGCCCGCCACGAATACTTGCTTGCCAAAGGTGTGGATTTTGCCGAGCTGACGCGCCAGAAAATTCACTTGGTAGTAGTGCGCGCCGAGTTGGATTACAAATTGCCGCTGGTGAGTGGCGATGAATTTTATGTCACGGTAAATGTTGAACTGTCATCGCGGGTGCGGTTTGATTTTTTGCAAAATATCTATCGTAAGCGCGACAATAAATTAATGCTCTCCGCCAAAATTACTGGCACCTCACTCAATGAGCGCGGTCGCCCATTTGTACCCGAGGTGATCACAGGGTTATTCTCTGCGGTGGAAGCGGAGGCTAGGGTGGACGAGATTTAGTCATAGCTATATTTCCTTTTTCAATTGCAGGCTAACGGGGGGCTTGGTCTTTCAGCAGCATTTGTAATTGGAGTTTTAAATTTTCGTTCTCGGCGATGATGGGGTCGATATAGGCCCGTATTTCATCTGCAGAAAAACGCGGCGTAATATGCTGCGGACAGTTCCAATCAAACGCCTCGATGCTGATTACAATCGCGCGTTCAATGCGGGCGCGATAAGCGGGATCTTCTACGGCAGCAAGAATCTCTGGTTGTTCAGCCTCATGCACAATACGTGCACGCCCCCAGAGTTTTAACCGGCGCTGTCGTGGGTAGTCCATCAGTATCAGGCTGATTCGCTCATCGGCGCTAATATTGCCCACGCTGAGATACTGCCGGTTGCCACGAAAATCAGCAAAACCAATTGTGCTTGTATCCAACACTTTTAAAAAGCCAACAGGGCCGCCGCGATGCTGCACATAAGGCCAGCCATTTTCGCCCACGGTTGCCTGATAAAAACTGTCGCGTGCCCGAATAAATTGAATTTCGGTTTCCGTTAATCTGTTGCGCTGCTCGTTCGCCAATTCGAAATTGCGATTTCCCTCCCGGCTGCCATAAAACTCTTGAGCGGCTTTGACGCTGGGTGTGAAAGTGATATCAGAAAATGCACGCGACATATAACTACCTCGTTAAAAATTTCCTGCCAGCATCATTTGCATAGGTGCGCCGGTTTAGCTGTTAGCTGTCACTTTCGGGAAATCAATTTCCACGCGGCTGGCTTTGCCTAAAATGTTCGTCAATAAATTCATTCCCACATGGGTAATAATTTCTACTATGTCTGCGTCTGAATAACCTGCATTGCGCGCTTCGAGCAGTTCTGCAGTCGTAATCTCGCCCTTGTGTTCAAGCAGCGAGCGCGCCAGTTTTACTGCCACAGCGGCTTTGGTGTCCTGACTGGTGCCCTTGCGATTTGCATCTATTTCCGCTGGATTTAAGCCCGCGTGGTTTCCAATCGCTGAATGCGCAGATAAACAGTAGTCGCACGCATTTTGTTGTGCGATCGCCAGTGCGATGCGCTCGCGGGTTAGTAAATCCAGGCTGCCTTCACTGGCAATTCCATGTAAGCCAAGGAAGGCGCGCAGCGCAGCGGGGGAATTGGCAAGTACGCGCAGAAAATTCGGCACCATGCCAATTTTTTGCTGAATCGCTTTAAACAGCGCGGTCTGTTCGTCGGATGCGGTGAGGTCGGTTACTGTGTTGATGCGGCTCATGGTGTGTTCCTGTTGAGATAAATAGCAATGGGTGGAAGTTCATATTGCCAACCACTAGCAGTGTAAAGAATACTCACGTTTATTAATTGATTGTTTCCAAAAAAGGAATAATCCGTGGATAGACTTACTGAAATGCAGATCTATGTGGCGGTTGCCGAATGTGAGGGTTTTGCGGCAGCGGCGCGGCGGTTGGGAATATCACCTCCGGTTGTCACACGGGCGGTAGCTGATTTGGAGGCTCGCCTTGGGGTCAGGCTACTAAATCGCACCACACGTTATGTGCGTGCAACCGATGCCGGGCAGCGTTATCTGGATGATGCCCGGCGCGTAATTGCGGCAGCCGATGAGGCGGACGAGGCGGCCATCGGCGTTAATAGCGAGCCGCGTGGACATTTAACCGTGACCGCGCCGGTATTGTTCGGGCGGATCTATGTTATGCCGGCGATAGTCGATTATTTGCAGCGCTACCCAGCGGCTGAAGTGTCGGCACTGTTCGTTGATCGCGTAGTGAATCTATTGGAAGAGGGCGTGGATGTTGCACTGCGCATTGGTGAACTGGGCGATTCCAGTTTTAATGCGCTGCGCGTGGGTCGTGTGCGCCGTGTGCTTTGTGCGTCTCCAGATTACCTTGCCCGTCAGGGGGTACCTGAAAATCCGGATGCGCTGACGGGGCACTCGATCATCGTAGCTACCAGTCTCGGTGCGAATGTTGAGTGGCGTTTTATGCAGGATAAAACGCCTTGGGTTGTGCGCATCAAACCGCGCTTGAGCGTCTCCAGTAATGATTCAGCGATTGAAGCGGCGGTTCGTGGTTTGGGAATTGCCCGCTTGATGTCCTATCAGGTTGCCCCCGAAATTGATTCCGGCAAATTGAAAATTTTATTGAGTGAATACGAAACCGCTCCTGTGCCAATTCATATTGTGCATCGTGAGGGGCGTTATACTTCCACCAAAATTCGCAGCTTTATTGATTTGATGGCTGAGCAATTGCGTGCGAATAAATCCTTGAATTGATCAACATGGCGCTTCTGCGCGCCAGTCAATGTGAATGAGAGTTCCTATGTCGTATCAACAGCTGCAGCAACACTTTGTCAAAATTTCCCACTTTGAACACCTCGCTTCTATCAGCCACTGGGATCAGGCAGCGATGATGCCTGCCGGCGGTAACGATGCCCGCGGTGCAGCCATGGCCGAGCTGTCGGTGTTAATTCATCAACTGACAACGGCGCCGCAATTAGGCGACTGGATTGCGACGGCGGAAAATGAAAGTTTATCGCCCGCCGAAAAAACAAGTCTCGCTGCTATTAAGCGCCGCTGGCAACAAGCGACGTTGTTGCCGGAAAAATTGGTGATGGCGCAATCGCTGGCCAATTCCGAATGTGAGCACGCATGGCGCGAACAGCGCACCAATAACGATTGGACGGGGTTTAAAACCAATCTTGCCAAGGTGGTGGAATTGGCGCGGGAGGAGGCGGCTATTCGCGCGGCGGCAGCGGGGTTGAGTAGCTATGATGCCATGTTGGATATCTACGAACCGGGCATGAACAGTGCAACGCTGGATGTATTGTTTGGCGAGGTAAAAACCTGGTTGCCGGATTTTATTGTGCGCGCGGAAGCGCTGCAGGCAACACAAAAAGTTATCGTCCCGCAAGGGCCGTTTCCCATCGCGCAACAAAAAGAATTGGGGCTGGCGGCAATGAGGCTGCTTGGCTTTGATTTTAATCACGGCCGCCTGGATGTAAGTGCTCATCCATTTTGTGGCGGCGTGCCGACGGATGTACGCATTACTACCCGCTACGACGAAAGCGATTTTATGAAAGCGCTGTTTGGCGTAATCCACGAAACCGGTCACGCGCGCTATGAACAAAACTTGCCCGCAGCGTGGGCGGGCTTGCCGGTAGGTGAGGCGCGTTCGATGGGCGTGCACGAGTCGCAAAGTTTATTTTTTGAAATGCAATTGGCGCGCTCAGCGGAATTTGCGCAATTGCTCGCACCTATGGCGGCAGAATTTTTGGCGCGCACGCAAGATGCGGCGTTGAGTACACACAATATTTACGCACTCAATACTCGGGTTAAGCGCGATTTTATTCGCGTGGATGCCGATGAGCTGACCTATCCCGCCCATGTAATTTTGCGTTATGAATTGGAGCGTGCGCTGATTGAAAGGCATATCGAAGTGGATGATATTCCTGCCTTGTGGGACGAAAAAATGCAGGCTTATTTAGGCCTGTCCACGCAAGGAAATTATCGCAACGGTTGTATGCAGGATATTCATTGGGCGGGCGGCGCTTTTGGTTATTTCCCCTCATACACCTTGGGAGCTATGTATGCGGCGCAGGAATTCGCTGCGGCAGAGCGTATGATTCCACAATTGCGTAGTAAGATTGCCGCCGGCGATTTAGACGAACTGTTCGCTTGGTTGAGCGTGAATATTTGGTCGCAAGCGAGTTTGCGCTCGACCGATGAATTAATGATTGCTGCAACCGGCGAGCCGCTGAATGCCAGCTATTTTAAGGCGCACCTCGAGCGTCGCTATTTAACGGGTGAGTAATGTTTGTTGGTTTTGATTACGGTACGTCCAATTGCGCTATGTCATTTATCAATGAAGGGCAAGCGCAATTAATCCCGCTCTACGGTAATGACGCGTTTGTACCTTCTACCCTCTACGCCTTGGAGCGTTCGTTCATCGCCGAGTTGGTGGCAACGCAATTGAGCGATGATGCGGATAAGCGCGCTTATGCCAAGAGCCGGGCGGCGCTGTTAAGTCAGGCGCGCGCAGGAAAAATGGAACATGATCTTGATCATGCGCGCGAGGGAATCTTTTTTGGCGCGGAGGCGATAGACCATTATATTTCTGCGCCAGGTGAAGGTTATTTTATTAAATCGCCTAAATCGTTTTTAGGTGCAAGTGGTTTGCGCCAGCAGTCAGTGGATTTTTTTGAAGATGTAGTTGCTGCCATGATGCTCAACGTTAAAAACCGCGCTGAGCAGCAGCTGCAAAACAATATCACCCAAGTGGTGATTGGTCGTCCGGTTAACTTTCAAGGTATTAATGCGCAGGAAAGTAATGCTCAAGCGCAAACGATTTTGGCGGCGGCAGCAAAACGTATTGGCTTTCGCGATATAGAATTTTTGTTTGAACCGCTCGCCGCCGGTTTTGATTTTGAAACACGCTTAACCGAAAACAAAACGGTATTGGTAGTCGATGTGGGCGGTGGTACTACCGACTGCTCAATGGTGCTGATGGGCCCGCAGCATATTCAGCAACTGGATCGGGCGCAGGATTTTCTCGGTCACACCGGTGAGCGTATCGGCGGTAACGATTTTGATATCCAGCTCGCGCAAAAAATATTGATGCCCCATTTTGGTATGTTGTCGCCATTAAAAACTGGCTTACCCATGCCGCTCATGCCGTTTGTGAATGCGATGGCTATTAACGATATAGGCGCACAAACTGATTTTTACGATGCCAAAACCGGTTTTTTATTGGAGCGATTAACCCGCGAAACCCATGAGCCGGAATTGCTTGTGCGCTTTATAAAAATGCGCGAAGGCAAACATAATTTTGCCGTGGTGCGCCAGGCAGAGCTGGGTAAAATTGCACTTTCGGCACAAGCGCATCACAGTTTTCCATTGGGTTTTATCGAGGAAGGCTTGGCGCCGCAGTGCAGCGCGCAGGATTACGCCGACGTCAGCGAACAGCTGTTGCAAAAAATCGCCGCGCTGATCAGTGAATCAACGCGGCAGGCGGGTGTGCAACCGCACATCGTTTATATCACTGGCGGCAGCGCCAAATCGCCGCTCATTCGCCAAGTGGTGCGCGAATTATTTGGCGACGATATAGCGATTGTCGATGGTGATCACTTTGGCAGTGTGGCAGCGGGTTTGGGGGTATGGGCGGAGCGCATATTCACCTAGGTGCCGGGGTGATTAATCAGGTGTTTTTAACCCCCATCAACTCACCCATTTTGGTCGGTGTGCCCGCTTGGTACTTTGCATCCCACTGCATTTTGTCTTTGGCGAAGAGAATGACGGCGGTGGAGCCGAGTTTAAAGCGGCCCATTTCGGCGCCTTTTTCCAGCTGGATATTTTGGTAGGGGTAGAGGGAGGTGGCGATTTCGCGGCTGGCGAAGGGGGCGACAGCGCCGTCCCATACGGTTTCTATGCCAGCCACAATCATGGCGCCGACTAGCACGACGGCCATGGGGCCTATATCGGTATCAAAAATTGCCACTGTCCGTTCATTGCGCGAGAACAGGCGCGGCACGTTTTCGGCGGTGACGGTATTCACCGAAAATAATTCGCCCGGAACACTGATCATGCTGCGCAGTTTGCCGCCGTAGGGCATGTGTACGCGGTGGTAATCCCGTGGCGATAAATACACAGTGGCAAATTCACCCTCGTTAAATTCGGCGGCGAGTTGTTCGTCGCCGCCGAGTAATTCCACGGTGCTGTAGTCCTGGCCTTTGGCTTGGAAAATACGGCCATTCACGATTTTACCCAATTGACTAATGGCGCCATCGGCGGGGCAGACAATGCCATTGCTGCTGGCATCGATGGGGCGCGCATCAGGTTTTAGGGCACGGGTGAAAAAATCATTGAAGTGTTTGTACTCCAGAGGGTTTTCTTGCGCCGCGAGGCTCATATCCACGTTGTAGCGTTTTACAAACCATTTGATAAAGGTGTTTTTAATAAAGGGTGTTTCATTATTGGCCAGCCAACCGGCCGCGCGCGACAGGGCGTGTTGGGGAACCAGATATTGAAGGCCGATAAACAGTTTTGGATTCATGTGTTGTTATTGTTCCTGCGCAGGTCTTGTCGACCGTTTCAGAGGGTAAAGGGCTGGGGCTAGTGTAATTCACTTGGGGTGGTAATCAGTGCCGGCGCAGTTTAACAAACTCAACTGGAGGCGGCGACTATTGCGAGGGTAGAGGGGATATCTCGCATGCGCCGCTGTGGTATGGTGGCGGCCTCTGTGTTTACGAGGTGTTCCGTGCTGCAATTCCAGATTATTCCCGTCACTCACTATCAACAAAATTGCACCCTGCTGTGGTGTGATGAAACGCTCGATGCCGCCGTGGTCGATCCTGGCGGCGATATTGAGCGCATCCTCGCTGTCGTAGCCGAAAAGGGCGTAAACCTGCGCCAGATTCTACTCACCCACGGTCATATGGATCATATTGGTGGCACCGCCGCGTTGATCGCAGAATTGCAACTGCCCGTTATTGGCCCGCACGCGGATGATCTGTTTTGGATTGATCTATTGCCCCAGCAGGCGCAAATGATGGGTTTCAAACCGGTGGCGGGCTTTACCCCGAATCAACTGCTGAATCACGGCGATAAAGTAAGGGTCGGCAATGCCGAGCTGGAGGTATTGCACTGCCCCGGCCACACTCCCGGCCACGTGATTTTTTATAATCGCGCGGCCCAATTGGCGCTGGTGGGTGATGTGTTATTTAAAGGCTCCATCGGTCGCACCGATTTCCCGCGCGGTAATCACGCCGATTTGATCAGTGCCATTCGCACCCGCGTATTGCCCTTGGGTGACGCGGTGCGTTTTATTCCGGGCCACGGCCCCATGTCCACTTTTGGTCATGAGCGACTGAGCAATCCCTTTGTCGCCGATAAAAACTACGGTTGATGTAACCTTATGTCGCTGTTTGCCGATCTCAAAAAATCCAAGGCGGGCGTTGATTCCAACTGGAACCCGGGCTTTGACTTTAGTATTGCGCGCTCGGCGAAGCGGCGCAGTATCAGCATTGAAATCCGCCGCGCGGAGGTGGTGATTCGCGCACCGGTAGCTGTGCCTGAAGCACTATTGCTCGATTTTTTGCAGCAGAAAGCGCGCTGGGTGCAGCAAAAAATCGCTGAACAGACCCAGCGGTTAGAGTCCGTTGCGCCGCCAGTTGCACCGGTCTACACCCAAGGTACCGAAGTGGTGTTTATGGATGAGCGTTTGACGCTGGTGCTTGGGCGCGGTGCCACTGCGGCTATCCGCCGTGTCGATCAGCACTTGCATGTACTTTTATCAACCCGTTCGCGCCTGCCAGATGCCCAGCAAATCCAGCAGTTGTTAATGCGCTGGTATCAACAGCAAGCGCTGCACATTCTCACCGCAAAAACGGCGCAATTAACGGGGCAAATGGGGCTGGTGTGCAGCGCGGTGACGGTGAAGGCGACACGCTCAAAATGGGGCCACTGCACCAGTCGCGGCGCCATCCAATACAACTGGAATATACTGCTGGCACCCGAACACATAGTCGATTATCTTGTCGCACACGAAGTCTGTCATCTGCGCCACCAAAACCACAGCCGCGATTTTTGGGCTCTGGTTGCCAGTGTTTGTCCATCTTTTGCGGCCGATCGCGCCTGGTTAAAAGCGAACGGTGCGCGGCTCAGTTTATAAACTCCAAAGGTATTTAGTGATGAATGACATTCCCTCTATTGAAAGCACCATCGAACCCCTGAGTGATGATCCCGCTGAAAACCTGGATCGTTTTATCGTGGAAGCCATGGAGCTGGGCTGTGTCTGGGGGCTGCAAGGGCCAGAAGGCTGGGCGCTCAGTGGCTCGGAAGCACATGAAGACGTAGATGTGATGCCCTTCTGGTCGCAGGAGAGTTTTGCCCGCGCCCACTGCCAGGACGATTGGAAAGATTACCAGCCGGTTGCTGTGGACCTGGAAGAGTTCCTGGAGGATTGGCTGCCCGGTATGCATGAAGATGTATTGCTGGTGGGCATCAACTGGAACGATGAGCTGGAAGGCGAGGAACTGGAGCCGCTGGACTTGCTGGAAGAGTTTGAACAGGAAATGAGTGACTAAGCGTTACCGCTGACCGGTGCGCTTAATAATAAGCATCCCCTACTTGATTCTGGTCGGTCTCTTCGCCAAACAATTGCAGGTGCAAAATATCTACCTCGTAGTGTTTAGCGTAATCGTTCAGCGCTTTTAAATCGGCAACACCGGGGCTGAGGCTATACCAAAAATTGGTTGACTCATCGCGGGTCGCCAAAACAAATTCCAGTGCGCCCGGCACTGTTTTGCGACTCAAGTGGCTAAATAGTTTGCGCTGTAGTTGCAGTACCGAAAAATTAAAATCCGCGCAGAGTCGCATCAGCAGCGGATACTGCGACTCGCGTCGATCCTGAAAACGAATTTCGCGGCTGGCGAATAACTCGTCTGGATCAATCAAACGTTTGTGTGGTGGCTGCTGCATAAGATAAAGTCAGTTATACGTTATTGACGAATAGGCTGACCATCGTGGTCGGGCAGAGTGAAACAAGCACTCCAGTATCCTGACAAGGTTGTAAAAACACCTAGTGTAACTATCCGCTGTGACAAAGCCAAAGACAAATAGACTGTAAAAAGCGCGTGGATTAGACCACAGCGTTGTTAATCGCCGAGTGCGGTCTTTCACATTTTTGTTTTTCTGTTTACCCACTCAAGCGGTATTCGGTTGAAGATAATTCAGTTAAAGATAACGTAAAGATAGTTCAGTTAAACCTTAGGTAGCTAAACGGAGCGTGCAATGATTTCATCCCCCAACCTTGGTGTACTGCGGGCCAAGTCGCTAGTAAATATTTTTTTTATCGCTTTATGTTTGTTATTGGCAAGTTGTGCCGCCATCAAGCCCAAATTGGAGCAGCCGACAGTCAAGGTGGCCGGCTTGCAGTTGCTGCCCGCGCAAGGTTTGTTGCAGCCGATAGAAGTGAATTTGTTAGTGACTAACCCCAATGACCGCGACTTATCACTGCGCGGTATGTCCTATACCGTGGGCATCGAAAATTTTGACGTATTGAGTGGTGTGAGCAACGAGTTGCCAACCCTCACCGCCTATCAGGAAACACCAATAAAAGTTGTGGTGACAGCCAATGTATTGCAGCTGGTGCGTTTGATTGAGCACTTTGGTCGCAATGGCATGAAAGAGAATGTTGATTATAATTTTTCCGCCAAGCTGGATTTTAGCGCCTGGCTGCCCGCGCTGCGGGTAAATGAAAAAGGCTCGATCCCGCTTGCGGCCAAAAAGCGCTAATTTTTAGCGAACGTATTTTCACTGAATTTTGTATTTTCAGGATCTTCAATGACTGACGAAATTGTATTGCCCGAAGCCGATGAACGCATCGCGCTGAAAGATTACACCGAGAAAGCCTATCTCGATTATTCCATGTATGTAATTCTCGACCGCGCTCTGCCACATATTGGCGACGGTCTTAAACCGGTACAGCGCCGCATTGTGTATGCGATGAGTGAACTGGGTTTAAAAGCCAGCGCCAAATATAAAAAGTCCGCGCGCACCGTGGGTGATGTGATCGGTAAATTCCACCCGCACGGTGATTCAGCATCCTATGAAGCGATGGTATTAATGGCGCAGCCATTTTCCTATCGCTATACGCTGGTGGATGGTCAGGGCAACTGGGGTTCACCTGACGACCCCAAATCTTTCGCCGCGATGCGTTATACCGAATCGCGCCTCACCAAATACAGCGAAGTCTTGCTGGAAGAGTTGGGGCAGGGCACGGTGGATTGGCAGCCCAACTTTGACGGAACACTTGAAGAACCTATCGTATTACCCGCGCGCGTGCCCAATGTGTTATTGAACGGCACTACCGGTATTGCGGTGGGTATGGCGACGGATATTCCGCCGCACAATTTGCGCGAAGTGGTTAATGCCTGTGTGCACTTGCTCGACAATCCACAGGCGACGGTCAACGATTTGTGCCAGCACATTCTCGGCCCCGATATGCCCACCGAAGCGGAAATTATTTCTCCGCGCGAAGAGCTGATCAAAATGTACGAAACCGGGCGCGGCAGTGTGCGCATGCGCGCGGTCTGGCAAAAAGATGAAGAGTCGGGCGATATCATTATCACTGCGCTGCCACACCAGGTGAGTGGGGCAAAAATCCTGGAGCAAATCGCTGCGCAAATGCAGGCGAAAAAGTTGCCCATGGTCGCCGATTTACGCGATGAATCCGACCATGAAAATCCCACCCGCTTAGTGATTATTCCGCGCTCCAATCGTGTTGATCTGGAGCAGGTGATGCAGCATTTATTTGCCACCACTGAGCTTGAACGCACCTATCGCGTCAATATGAACATGATTGGTATCGATGGCCGCCCGGCGGTGAAATCGCTTACCAAAATTTTGAGTGAATGGCTCAGTTTCAGAACGGTTACGACTCGCCGCCGTTTGCAATATCGCTTGGAGAAAGTGGAAGAGCGCTTGCTGCGTTTGGCCGCCTTGATGGTGGTGTTTCTCAATGTCGATGAAGTGATTCGTATTATTCGCGAAGAGGACAACCCCAAGCCGGTATTGATGGAGCGTTTCAATTTAATTGAAATGCAAGCGGAATATATTCTGGAAACCAAATTGCGCCAATTGGCGCGTTTGGAAGAAATGAAAATTCTGGAAGAAAAAACCGCGCTGGAAAAAGAACGTGATGGTCTGCAAAAAATTCTTGAATCTGCCGTGAAATTAAAAAATCTGGTGCGCAAAGAACTGCTGCAAATTGCCGAGGCGTTTGGCGATGAACGTCGCTCACCGATTGTAGCGCGCGCCGAAGCGCAAGCCTTGAGCGAAACCGAATTGCTCAGTGTCGACCCTGTTACTGTAGTGATTTCGGATAAAGGTTGGATTCGTGCTGCCAAGGGCCACGATATAGATCCAACTGGTTTGAGTTATAAAGCGGGCGACAGTTTTAAATTTGCGGTACAGGGTAAGAGTAACCAGCAGGTGATTTTAATTGATTCTACTGGTCGCAGTTATTCGGTGCCCGCGCACAATTTGCCTTCCGCGCGCGGTCAGGGCGAACCACTGAGCGGTCGCATCAGCCCACCCAGTGGGGCGACTTTTGAGGGGGCTTTAATGGGCGCCGACAGTCAGCGTGTGCTGATTGCATCGGATGCTGGTTATGGTTTCGTTGCCAAATTGGAAGATCTCACCAGTAAAAATAAAGCAGGTAAAGCACTGCTGACCTTGCCGGAAGGCGCACAAGTTTTACCACCGCAATTAATTAATTCACCCGAACAGGTGCAGTTGGCGGCGGTAAGCAATGATGGCCGTCTGTTGGTATTCCCGGTGACCGAATTGCCGGAACTCGCCAAAGGCAAGGGCAATAAAATCATGAATATTCCCTCGGCAAAAGTGCAAAGCCGCGAAGAATTTGTGGTGGCGCTGGCAGTCATTCATCCGGGGCAATTGTTAACGCTGCATTCGGGTAAACGTTTTATCACCTTGAAAGCGGCTGACCTTGAGCATTACAAAGGTGAGCGGGGACGTCGTGGTAATAAGTTGCCGCGCGGTTTCCAAAAAGTGGATAAGGCCGAAGTGACAGATAAATAAAGTGAGCAAATAAAGGCGGTATTCCGCCTTTATTTTTGTCTGGAAAAAACGGTAAAACAATAATGCAGGAATAGTTATGAGCGATAAAGATCAACGTCGATACGTGCGCACTGCGTTTAGCTGTCGCATTAAAATTCAACATGAATCGATTGGCGAGCTACAGGTAAAAACCCGCGACATTTCGGATGGTGGCGTTTTTTTAGTGTTGGAGCCCGAGCAGATTCCGCCGATTGGCACGCGCCTCACCGGTCAGGTGCAGGGCTTGATGGATGATGCACCGGTATTGGAAATGGAGGTGGTGCGCGTAGAACCCGCCGGGGTTGGTTTGCGTTTTGTACAAGAGGACTAATCCGGTTTAAACAATGGCTTATTTAATTCGTATATTCTTCCTGGCTGCAATGACTTCACTGGCGTTACCGGCATCAGCAGCCGTGGTGCTTCTGTATCACCACATCAGCGATAAAACACCCAAGTCCACCAGCATTAGCCCCGCGGCCTTTGAAGCGCAGATGGATTATTTGGAGAAAAATAATTTTGCGGTAGTGCCGCTGTTAGAGCTGACCGAAAAACTGCGCAAAGGCGAACCGCTACCCGATAAAACGGTGGCGATCAGTTTTGATGACTCCTATGTATCAGTTTATGAGTCGGCTTTTCCTCGCTTACAAAAACGCGGCTGGCCGTTTACTTTTTTTGTCAACACCGATGCGGTGGGCACAGGTAAGGTATTTGTAACCTGGGACCAATTGCGCGAAATGGCACAGGCGGGTGCGACTATCGCCAACCACAGTAGCAGCCATACACATTTACCCCGACGTGAAAGTGGTGAGTCCGCTGCACAATGGCGTGAACGTATCACACAAGAAATTAATAATGCCCAGCAAACAATAAAAACGGAAATTGGCTCGGCGCCGATGATTCTGGCTTACCCCTTTGGTGAATACGATACCGAGGTACAGCGCATCGCGAAAAAATTAGGCTATATCGCGTTTGGGCAGCAGTCAGGTGCGCTGTATAGTGAGGGCGATTTACAGGCGGTGCCGCGGTTTCCGTTTGGCGGCAGCTTTAGTGATTTGGATGATTTTATTCTCAAGGTGAATGCCAAGCCTATGCCTGTTTCCCAGGTGGAATTTTATGCAGATAACAAAAAGAAAGCTGACAATTTAATTGTGCGCCAAGGTGAAAAACCTTGGTTGGTGTTAACGCTGGCCGATGCCAGTCTGCTGAAAAAAATAAATTGTTTTGCCTCCGGCCAGGGGGCAATTGTTACTGAGGTGATCGACAACAAAGTGTGGGTGCAACCGAACAAACCTTTACCTTCGGGGCGCACCCGCTATAACTGCACGGCGTACACGGGCGAAAAAGGGCGGTTTTACTGGTACACCCAGCAATGGTTGGTAACCGACAAGCAGGGCAATTGGACTTATCGCGATTAACGCTCGCCAAAAAAATATAACAATAACTTCAAAGTGTGTGAATTATTAAGGATCTGATATGTACAAATTAGTCTTTCGTGGCGAATTAGCCGAGGGTGCTGTTCGCGCGGATGTTATCGCAAAACTGGCACTGCTGTTAAAACAACCACCAGCGCGTATTGAGCAATTATTATTTAGCGGCACAGAGCGTGTTATTAAACGGGTTGATAATCTGACACGCGCAACCCAATGGCAAAATGCATTTGCCACTGCGGGGGCGGTGTTAACAATCGTCGACGAAACTGCGGTTGAGCCACCCCCTCCGGCTACTGAATCGCCATCAATTTCCAACACTACCGACTCAGAATCCAGTGTTGCCCATTCGGATTCCTCTGATCATCCAGCTGCAACTCAGTCAGCCGTTTCAGCCACACTGCCTAAACTAAAATTTCGTAAATTGATAATCGGCCTTGTGGCCTGTTTGTTGGTTGTAGTGGTCAGCGCGGCGATTGTTTGGCAGCAGGGTTATTTAAATCGCTGGTTATTTTCCGCCGTCAGTAAAGAAGAAAAAACCTTGCTGGCGGCACTGGCCGACCCGCAATTGCTCGCCCTTGCGCGTGTAGATATTGAACTGATGCGCACACTCGATCCTTCACTGGCGGAGGCAGGACAATTGCAAAACCTTCCCGGCGTGGATGCCGATATGTGGAGCAGCATGGAGCGTTCGGGCATTCATATCCAACAACAGGCCACGCAACTTTATGCGGCTGCTTTTGTTGCGGATAAGATGGAAGTTGCCGTTATCGCGCGCGGTAATTTTTCACCGAACAAAATATCCCACTGGCTCGATGAGCAATACGGCATAGACAAACAAGATGCTGATGGCATTTGGTTTGCGCCACTGGATAAAACCACCTGTGCTAAAGGTGAGCCCATGCTTGCGCAGTTTATTCAAGGTCAGTTATTAATCGGTTCGCCAGAGGCGGTAAAACGTATTGCACTGCGCTTAAAAAATGCCGCAGGGGCGGCGGTGGATCTTGCGCAATGGCAAAACTCCTTGGGTGGAAAATTATTCTCCCTTGTTATTTTTTCTCCTGCGCGTTGGCAGACTGATAAGTCGGGTATGGTGCAATACAGCTTGGGAAAACTGGCTGCTGAAATGGAAGCAGTGAGCGAAGTGTATGTTGATGTCGAACCTGATGTTGTGGCCCAAGGTATGACGCTAAGCCTAAGCTTAATCAGTGGCGACGCTGAGTTTATTAATAACACTCATACCGCGTTACAAACCCGGCTTGATGAAACACGCAAAAAAATCGCACAGGATTGGCCGGAGGTTGTCGCCATTTATGATCGTTTGCAATTGAACCGCAGTACTAAACAATTGCAGGCATCAATTCGTTTTGATCAACATATAAAAGATGAAGTCGCTATCTGGTTTCGCTCACTCTTTAGTTTTTCCGTCGGGATGGATCAGCCTACGGTTGCACAGCAGGATGTGATTGATGAAAATCCGGCGGCGTTTGCTCCCGCGCGCCGCGAACAGCTCACATCGTTTGTGCCAAAAGATGATTTCATGGATGGAATATATAAAACCACAACTGGCCCCTTTGGGTTGGGTGTTGAATCCCTGGCACTAAAAAATCAGCGCATACAGATTAAGTTGGGTGTAAAGGCTTATGACTTGCCCAACCTTGGCAATGAAAGCAGTCCTGCATTTCTGGTGATTACGGATGTGGTGGATCAACAGGGCAATTCTTTATTGTCCGCACCGGGTTGTGGAGAAACCGATCAGCGTGCCCCTGAGGCAATTACTAATAGTTACGCCACGAGCCGGTTTGAAGATGGCAAATTGGTGCCGGGCCGTGCATTAATTGGCGAGAAAATAATTGAATTAGCCGCGGGGGTGAACTTTGCGCAAGTGGCACGCATTAAAGGTTATATCGATTACCACTTACCCATAGCGGTAGAGACAAAAATTATTGATGCGCCGCTAGCCGGAAAGTCGATCGATTTGTACGGCACTCGTGTTCGATTCAAAACAGCGGGCGCCAGTGCACTCAGTTTTGAAACCAGCGGCAACACCCAACAGTTGTTACAAGTGAATGCATTAAACGCGGCAAACAAACCGCTCTCATCAAGCAGTGGGATGCGTAGCGGTATATTTTTTGGGTCGGGTAAATCCGCCAGTCTGGATTTCAAAGGCACCGTTGCCAAGGCGGAGGTGATTGTTGCCAGCGCCATAGAAAACCAGCGTTATGAATTTGAATTAAACCAACTAACACCGCCCGCTAAAGCATTTTTTATGGACAAGGAATTTCCGCCGCCCTTTGGCGATAAAGGTTTTGAGCAATTGCTGTTGGCACAGGCGCCACAAATTGATGAGTTCCCTTTTTATCCACCGAAAGCGCGTGCCACAGCTGCGCCGGTGGAGTTGGCCATTAACGATGTGCGCAGCAGTAACAGTTTTGGTTTATCGGTTGAAGGTGCGGCTTACACGGACCTTGCATTGCCACTGTATGGGCAAATCGGTGTGGCGCAATTATTTATCAAACAGTTGGCCGATGCCGATGGAAAAATTTTCCCGGTAAATAAATCAGTGCCTTTATATTTTGAGCGGCAGGGCGGCATAACCAGTAATGGTGTGTACCAGCCGGATGAAAAAACACCTTGGTTGAGGTCTGATTTTTCGCTCAAGGCGGCCGACGTACACGTCGACAATATTCGTCAGGTACAGGGTGAGCTGCGTTTTTATCAACCCAAACGCTTACAAACGGCAACTCTGCCTTTTGTGTTGGGACCGATTTGGAGTGGCCCTAAATCCAGCGTGGAATTAATTGAATGGAAAAGCGGGCGTTTGGTTTTTGCGGTGCAGGGCAGTTACGAAGAGGTGATAGGGTTAAAAGCGTTCAATCATGCCAATGCGCTTATCAGTCAACCCGCGCAATATTCTTCTATATTTGGCGATCCACAGCTCACGTTGGATATTAGTGAGCTGCCTGCGCGTTTTGAAATTGAATACACCAGTGAGAGCGAAGAATTATTTGTGCCTTTTGATATCACACTGCCTTAGCCAAGCCTAATGCAGCGCAATATCCAATAAAAAACGCGCCGTTTTTGGCGCGTTTTTTTATTGGGCTGGGTGAGTGCAACCAATTATGGTCGCACAACAATATTAATTTCATCCACCAATTGCTGGCCTTGGGCATTGGTTGCAATTCGGTCATCCTCATCGCGAACTTCCGCACGGACTACCAGGTTGAGTTGTTGATTAAGGGCAAGATCCAATTCAGAGCTTACCGATAATTTTCCGGTTTGATCCAGCGTGATCAGGTCATCTTCATAATCATCGGATTTGGAATCCACAATCGACCAAGTCAAGTTGTAATCATAATTGCTATCGGTGGTGTCATCGGCAAAGGTGGCGGTGATATTCAATTCCAGATTGCTGCCTTCAGTGACGGAGAGATTTTCGGTGCCACCATTGCTGTTTTTGATCTCAACTGACTTGAGTTGTTTTTTCAGAATGACCAGCGCCAGTTCATCCCTTTCACCGCCGCAAGCGCCCGTGAGGGTGAGGTCTGTTCCGGCATAGCTACCGTTTTTGGCAGTAATTTTTGCGCCATCAATGGTCAATGACGCACTTGGATCGGCGGCCAACGTACTGTTACTGGTAATAACGGCAGTGCTGTTATTAGTGTAAGTGCCAGTGATGGTGACAGTGGCGGATTCGCCTTCACGCATTTCCAGTTCTTTGTCAGATACCAGCGCCAAACTCACTAAGGTATCGTTGATGGGAAAACTGAGCGGTGTGGAGCTGATGAGTTCCCCGTTGTTATTTTCACCGCGTGCCACAATGCTCACCGCGCCACTATTTTTAGTGCTTAGCTCACCTTTGGTGGTATCGCTAAACTGTGCGAGAGTGCCGCCCTCGGTGACTGCCCAGGTCAATGGATATTCCAGTGTTAAACCATTATCAAATAATGCACTGGCGGTGAAGCTGGCATTTTTACATTCATCGACAGAGCTGCTGGCGGGAGTAACGCTAATGCTCACCAGGTTGGCGTCGGAGACAATAATATTTTGGGTCTTGCTCAGCCCCGCATATTCCACCGTTGCAATCAGCTCACCGGATTTACCCGAGGCAGTAAACAAACCATTTTTGATACTACCCAAGGTTTTGTCGCTGAGTTTCCAGGTCGCTTGGGTGTTGAGGTTGGTGGCGACGTTTTCACTATTGCGACCAATCAGGTTTAATTGCAGCGTGCCTTTGAAATGCGCGTAACCGTCGTTGTCTTCCAATTCGATACTGGTAACACCATTTTTACTGGCATCCACGGTTTGGGCGATACGTGCGCTGTCGCCATCACCGCCGCCACAGCCGCTTATGCCCAGCGCACCCACACTTAATAGCAGTGCACATGAATAATGTAATCCTTTAGAACGCATAGGAAACTCCCAGGCCGCAGCCATCAATGCTCAGGTTGTCGTCTTTAAAGTAGCGGGCGCAATCGAGCGCCCAATAATAATTTTTGCCTTCCACTACGCGATCCTGCAGCGAAAAACCGTAGCTAAAACCGCTGAAAGTATCTTGTTGTTTATCGCCAAGGCTCGGCAAGTGTGTTTCCAATTCGGTAGCGGCATAACCCAACAGAATTACTACACGTAAATCACCAGGCTCGTAGTCGGGGTTGCTCAGGGTGATGTAAGCGGCGCTCTGCTGTTTAATATCCAGCGTCATGTCATTTTTTTCATCATTGCTCATTGGCACGCCAAACATACCTTGTAAACCAATACCATCGAGCATGCCGTTGGTGACTTCAACATCGGCGCGAAATTGAAACAGGCTGGGTGAAAAGCTTTCACCCGAGGCTTTGATTTTGGTGTAGGTCGCCTGACCGGAGAGATGGTAGGCCAGGGGCAATCCATCCGGTGTTTGCCCTTGGGCATACGCGCCGGCACTGCTGGCCAGTGCCAGGGCGCAGAGTGAAGTAACCAATCGTTTGCACATAAGTAATCCTTGCTGGGTGAAAGTTGGTGTTTGTTATTTGGGTATCGTCTTTATTCCAGGTTGTTGGCGCGTATTACGGTGCGCAATTCGTGAATATAAGCCGGGCCACGGCTGGAATATTTGCCCAGCTCCGCCACCATGGTGCTGCCGGTAAACTGCGCTTCGTCGTGGCGCAACTGTGCGCGCAGCTGACGCCATGGGCGATAGGCGTTGTGGGTATTAATGTTGTTGAAGTATGCCGTAAGCGACTCTTCAACATTGTTAAATTTCTTAACTTCGTGTTTGGCGTTGGCGGCGCGACGGCTTGGCACCAAGCCGCAGCCCGGGGTGTAGCACCAGTGACCAAACAAATTGTGTGCTTCCTCGGCAAACCGTGAGGTGCCCCAGCCGGACTCCACCGCCGCTTGTGCCAGCACCATGGCCGGTGGAATCACGTCCACGCGCAACAGCAGAATTTCTATGGCGCGCGCATCTTCCGGGTAGGTTTTGTAGGTCACGTGGAATTTCTCACGCAGCTTTTCCAGGTTGCGTTTATTTACACCAGTGACCGTTTGTTTTGTATCCCATTCATTTTTGATTTTTAGTAAACGCTCGCGCGATTTTAATAATTTGGCATTTTTTTCATCGATCAACGGGCGCAGCATGTCTAAAAACTGGGCTTTGCGCTCAGGTGTTTGTTCAATGGCGGCAAAGTCGGGTAACAGAGTATTGCTGGTTAGCTCATCGTCATCCATTGCTGTAAAAAATTGTTGCGGTGAAACACTGGCCAGTACCAAAACCAGGAATAGGGTGATCAGTGGAAAGGCTGCAAACGCAAAACCTAGCAACCATTGTGAAGCATGTTTATTCATAGCGGGGGCTACCAAAAGTGAACAGAAAAAGAGGGTTATAAGTCGAGCTGTTTGCGCAGGTCTTCCATGCGCTTGAGGTTTTCCTCTTTGCTGAGTGGCGTCTCTATGGTTTCAGGCAGCAGCTGCACATTGGGTGCAGGCAGCTCGGCGCCATTCATCACGCGCTCACACAATTTTAAATAGTGGCGTTCAAAAATCGGGAACGCGACTTTCTCGGCATTGGTCATCAAAAAATACCAATCGCTAGCGCAACCGGCGTGATACACCGCCGCGTGGCTCCAGTTGTGCGCGGCTTTCGGGCTGGGCGCGCGGCAAGCTTCCACATAGGCGGCATGGGCGTCGAGCAGGCCAAACTTTTCCGGGTCGCCCTGGCAGGCGCGAATCATGCGGTTGAGGGTGGGCAGGTATTCCGACTCCTCAATCACCCGGCGTGCGCCGCGCAAAATAGTTTCCGGCGCAAACTGCGCGAGTGAATTAAGCCACAGGCGGCGCGCCTGATTGAGCAGTTCATTGTCTTTAAAGGCCGCGTAATACTGGTTGTGATAGTTGATGCGAAACAGGGCAAATACCTGATTGATCGCATCGATATGCGCATCCGTCGGTGTCGCCTGCTCACTGCGCCGGTCAGCTTGCCCAGCTGCGGTCGTTGAGCTGTTGTGCGAGGCTGCTATCTCGTGTGCGACCTGGTTGATTAGCGAATTGCTGTCCTGCATTTGGATTAACCTGCTGCGAATTAACGGTTGCCAGGGCGTGTTGTTTGGCCCAGTGGTATTTCACGTGTTGCAAAAATTTGGTGTTCCAGCTGGCGTAGACCTGATTGCTGTCGCGCCAAAATAAAACAAACTCTGCCACCTGCTGCTGCGCAAATTTCAAATCGATATTGGCCAGTTTTAACACGTCATAGACATCTTTACTGGGGTTCCAGTTCTCGGGAATACGCTTGGGTTCGGTATCGTGTTCCAGCGCCGAGTGGTAGCGCTGCCACTGGCGTTTCACATGCTGGATAAACTTGCTGTTCCAGGTGCGCCCTACATCGCCGCGCTCCTGCCAATAAACCACAAACTCGGGGATGGAATCCTCCACAAACGCGAGGCTGATGTTGGCGTGTTTGACCAGCACTTCCAGCGCATCCTTACTCGGGCGCCATTGGCTGTGCATAGCGGTTTCCAGATCGCGCTGGAGGAACTCGGTATCGCGGTCGCGACTGTTGCGCTCCTGTTCTTCCCGCTGCTGGCGGGCGATTTGGGTCTCGTAATTGCGCCATTTGTGCAGCAAATCTTTTAAAAACTTGGCGCCCCAAGAGTGATTGGTCTCACCGCGCTCGCGCCAGTAGGTCACAAACTCGGGCACCTGCAATCGCACAAAATCGAGCGGGATATTGTACTGGGCAATTTGACGCAGCAATTCCTGATCCGGTTGCCAGTTGGGCGATATCAGCGTCGCACCGCTATTGATCACCGGGGCCATGGCTGCAATCGGGGCGATAGCGGGCGCGGGTTGGGTGAAAGGCGCGGTGCCAGCATCATCAAACGCCAGCGTCAGGCGGCGGCTGTCCACATAGGGCGCGGAGGCGAGCAGGATAATGCCTTTGTCTTTCAAGCTGCGGCTGATGCGCTGTACATCAAAGTCAGTCCAGAAGGGCATGAGTCGACTCACCCAACTTTCGTCTATATCCAGCCACTGGCGATTATTGGCCGGGTGCAGCGGCAAGTAGGTCGCCATATCGCCCAGAATCGACAACATACACGCCTCCTCCAGCCCGATAGTGGCGGCCAGGGACGGGGAAATCAGCAGGGGGCGTTCCGGTAATAGCGATGAACTCATAGTGCTCGGGGTGCATGCGACCAGTGTTGGGCAAAGGGGGGAATTGTAGGCGTATGGGGGGGGAGATGCCAGCGTTACGGCTCTTGGTGGTAGATTCCTGAGCGCTTGTTCTGTTATGACTTTGGCATCTACACTCCCAAGCTTATTGCCGTCGCTCATGCTTCATTGCACGAAGGTACTTGCCCCATAATATTCAAGGAATTATTCATGCAATCTATGTTTGCACGCCCCCTGTCAAAATGGTTGCTAGTTTGTCTGCTCTTAGGCTGTGTTCTTGTCATCGTAATGTGGATGCTTTCTGCTGATGAGACTCAAAACAATTCGCAGTACGACAATCTTTGGATCGACAACGTAACGCAGCTAAACCCCGTGCGGGTAGCACAGGTAATTGCACCCACTACCACTGAGGAAATTATTACAGCCATTACCCAAACATCAGGGCCAGTGTCTATCGGTGGTGGACGCTACAGTCAGGGCGGGCAAGTGGCATATCCCGATAGCCTGCATATTGATATGCGACAATTTAAGCAAGTGCTGGCATTCGATAAAAATAAAAAACAAATCACAGTGCAGGCTGGTATTCGCTGGCGCGATATTCAGGACTACATTGATCCGTACAATTTATCGCTCAAAATTATGCAAACCTACGCCAACTTTACGGTTGGAGGTTCACTCAGTGTCAATGTTCATGGGCGCTATGTGGGGGAAGGTCCGCTAGTGAAATCGGTTGAAAGTATTAAATTGATTTTAGCCAATGGCGAATTGAAAACTGCCAGCCCCAGTGAAAATTCAGAGTTGTTCTTTGCGGCAATTGGCGGTTACGGTGGTATAGGCGTCATTGTCGAAGCAACTTTGCAACTAGAAGAAAATCAAAAAGTGGCGCGCCGCGATCTGTCTATGCCCGTAAGCGAATACAAGCAGTTCTTTTTTGAACACATTCGCGACGATACCAGTGCGGTATTTACCAATGCTGATATTTACCCCCCTGCTTACGAAAAACTGCGCTCTGTGACTTGGTACAACACCCAGCTGCCCTTAACCGAAGATGCACGTTTAATTCCGCGCGATACCCAATATTATTGGGGGCCAAAGGTGATTGATTGGATTGCCGACTATGATATTGGGCTTTGGTTGCGCGAGCATGTCATTGATCCCTTCATCTACACATCATCCCCAGTGGTTTGGCGTAATTATGAGGCAAGTTACGATGTCCGTGAATTGGAGCCAGCAAACCGTATAACGACTACTTATGCATTGCGAGAATATTTTGTCCCGGTAGAAAAATTTGATGAATTTGTGCCGAAAATGCGCGCTATTTTTCAGACCTATGATGCGACGATCATTAATGTTTCCGTGCGTCACGCTCATCAAGACCCAGGTACATTATTAGCCTGGGCAAAAACTGAAGTATTTGCTTTTGTAGTTTATTATCGCCAGGAAACTAGTAGCGAAGCACAGAAGGTGGTTGAGCTGTGGACGCGCGCAATGAATGATGCAGCGATTGAACTAGGTGGTGCTTATTACTTGCCTTATCAAGTCTATGAAACTCCTGCCCAGTTTATGGCCGCCTATCCACGTTCGCAGGAATTTTTCGCACTAAAAAAAGCAGTTGACCCCCAGTATCGTTTTCGTAACCAGCTTTGGGAAAAAGTCTATGTGGAAAATGATAATGTGCTCGTTAAACAATAGATTAATTATCTTGCAGCGGGGATTTCAATACTAAACTTGGCCCCCTCGCTTTGATCCTCATCTATAACAATTTCCCCACCCAATTTCTGCGTAATCAGGTTGTACACAATCGACAGCCCCAACCCTGAGCCGCCGGTGCGGCGTGCGGTGGTGAAAAAGGGTTCAAAAATTTTATCGCGAATGTCGTTTGGAATGCCGCTGCCATTGTCGTGGTAGTGAATGGCTACTTTGTCTGCGTATTGTTCCAGCGCGATGCGAATCTGTTTGTGCTCGGTGTGGGCAAATGCGTGGTGAATGGAGTTGGTAATCAGGTTGGTAATAATTTGGGCGATAGCGCCGGGGTAGCTGTTGAGTGGCAGTGCAGCGCCCGGCGCCAGCTCGCAACTAATCTGCTCTTTGCGCAGCAGCGGCTGTAAACCTTTGAGTGAAAGTTCAATACAGCTGCGCAGGTCAAACTCTTCGCGCTCATCGGCGATGTGAATGGCGCCGGATAATTTGAAGTCGCGCACCAGCCCGGCGGCGCGGCTGAGGTTGTGATTAATTAATTGCAGGCCGTCGTCGATAGTTTGTAAAAATTGGGCGAACTCGGCTTCGTTTAATTGCTCATCGCGATATAACTGCTGTACGCGTTTTAATTCACTGGCGCAATGGCTGGACGATGTAACCGCAATGCCCAGCGGCGTATTAATTTCGTGGGCGAGGCTGGATACCATGCGCCCAAGTGAGGCAAGTTTTTCGCTTTCAATTAATTTGGCTTGGGTGTGATGTAAATTGCGCAGCGCCGTTTGTAAGCCCTCGGTGCGCTCATTAATTTTTTGTTCGAGTTGATCGTTAATCTCCTGCAGTTTTTGTTCGTATTCATTGCGCTGCGCCGCACTTACCGCGCGCCCATAGGTATCGGCCAGGGCGCTGACAAAGGCGATTTCTTCGTTGGTCCACTGGCGCGCTTCACCCTGATGTTCACAGCAAATAATGCCGAGCATATTGCCGCGATGGCGAATCGGCGCATCGAGCATGGAGGTGATGCCGTGGGGAATTAAATAGCTGCTGCGGAATTCGCAGGTGCTGGGGTCGTTTTGCGCATCGTTGGCGACTACGGCGCGCTCGCTGTCCAAACTGGCGAAATAATTGGGAAAGTCGCACCGTGCAAGGCACAAATCTGTATCCAATTTGCAGTCGTCGCCGTCAATTAACATCTTGCCGCAAATAGCTTGTTTGTCGCCGGTGAGTAACCAGATTCCTGCGCGATTAATACCTAGCCCGTGAATGGCGGCGGTGAGAATTAATAATCCGGCACTTTGCATATCACCGGCATCAATCATTGATGACTTGGATACATCGAGTAATGTTTCGTAGAGATTTCTAGCCATAGTCAATTTGCGCCATTCAGTGTTGCAGGTGATCGGGAAAGTTCTGGCGAATCACTCGGAAGTGCTCAAACAATTCCAGCGCGGCGTCAACAATGGCCGGATCAAATTGTTTGCCGCGGCGCTCGCGAATGTATTGAATGATGTCGTTTTCCTGCCAGGGCTTTTTGTAAGCGCGCTCGGAGCCGAGGGCGTCTATCACATCAATAATCGCCACAATGCGCCCCTCCAGTGGAATCGCTTCACCTTGTAAACCGCCGGGGTAGCCATTGCCATCCCAGTGTTCGTGATGGCTCAGTGCAATACGTGCGCCCATTTTGGCAATAGTGCGGGTGGAATTTTTTAACAGCTCATAACCAATTTGTGCGTGAGTTTTCATCACTTCCCACTCGGCTTCATCGAGCTTGCCCGGTTTGTGCAAAATGGTTTCGGGAATGCCGATCTTGCCAATATCGTGCAGCGGCGAAGCGTATTTCAGCATTTCTGCGTACTCGCTGCTCTGGCCTAATTTCAGCGCAATCAGTTCGCACATCAGCGCCACGCGACGTACATGGGAGCCGGTTTCTTTGGAGCGTTGCTCTATCGCATCGCCCAGCACCAGCAGCAATTCTTTTTGGGTTTCCTGAATATGTTCGCGGTTGTGCAGGTTTTGAAAAATTAAAGTGATGTTGGCGGCAAAGAGCGTGAGAATTTCATCTTGCAAGGCGTCGTGGGCTTCATGAAAACGTGTGTAGAGCACGCTCTCGGTACTGCTATTGGTGTGGTAGTAGCCGATAAACCGCGTGTCGTCGCTGTAGGATTTTTTTTCTGCCAGCGTCTGCTCAATCATTTTTTTTACATCGGCGGGCATGATGTCCGCGCTCCAGTGAGTATCGAGTTTCACCTCATCACCAGTGGCGGCCAGCAGGATCATTTCGGCATCGCCAAATAAATCCACATGCTGACTGACTAAATACATCTCTGCCGTTTTAATGTTCAGCAATTGAATGGTGTGATTCAAAATCGCATTGCCAAATTGATAAAGCGTTTGGCTGCGCAATACTGAGTCAGACGCGGCGATAACTTTTTGCATGCCGCGCTTGCTGGTTTCGATGGTGATGATGTCGCGGTAGGAGCGAATAGAGGAATAGACGCAGGTTTTTAATTTGGTGTCGGTGAGTTCGGTTTTGCTTTTGTAGTCGTTGATGTCATAGGTGCGGATCACGGTTTCTTCGGGTGCGGTGCCGGGCTGGCCGGTGCGCAATACGATGCGGGTACTGTGGTTGCCCAGCTCGTTGCGAATTTTGTGGATTAACTGCAAACCGGCATCGTCGCTCTCCATAATTACATCGATAAATGCCAGGGCGATGTCCGGGTGATCCTGAAACAAACGCAGGCCTTCTTCGGCGCTGTAAGCGTTGAGGAACTGCAGTGGCAGGTCATCGATACGGGTATTTTTCAGCACCAATTGGGTGACCGCGTGAATCTGCTCCTCGTCGTCAATAATCGCGACTTTCCAGGGGCTGCCTGCGGCGCTTTTGGCGGGGGATTGCGCACTTGCGGGTTTCAGAAACTTCATGGCCCTATCCTGCTGATTAGCGTTTCTTATGTTTACGTTAACAACTCATCGCGCTATCACTGAGGATGAACGAATTGTTTTCGCTTTAAACAAAAGTAGCACAGCATTAAGAGGGGGGGGGGGGATGTTTCGGGAGGAGGGTGCTAACCCGCCCCTTAAAAAGGGGCGGGTGATTTTTTAAACGGCAACTGCTCGGGATTGCACTGCCGGCGTAGTCGGGTGGTTGCCCCACTCAGCCCAGGAGCCGTGGTAAGCGCGGATATTCAGCCCTAGCGCCTTGCCCACCAAATAGGTAAAGCCGGAGCGGTGATGGCTTTGGCAATGGGTGATAATTCGTTTATCCGCTGTTAAACCAAGCGATGCCAAATATTCGCGCGCATCGGTACGGATGCGCAGCGCATTATTGCGATCCATCAAATTTGTCCACTCGCAGTTAATCGCCCCGGGGATATGGCCATTTTTCTGCGCGGTCATGCGCTCGCCTGAATACTCTGCCGGGCTGCGTGCGTCCCACACCACAAAGTCCGCACGATCCATTTCGCCCAGGACATCGGTCAGCTCAATCACAACACGTGGGTCGATTTTCACATTCACGGTGCTGGGGGTGACGACGGGCATTTCCGTGGTAAGTGATTGCCCGGACGCCAGCCAAGCGTGCAGGCCGCCATTCAGGTAGGAATAGTTTTTGTGGCCGATGGCATCAAGCGTCCAGATCATCCGTCCGGCCCAGCCGCCGCCTTCGTCGTCATACACAACAACGTGGGTTTCGGGGGTTAAACCCAAAAACGAAAACAGGCGATTGAGTTGCTCGGCGGTGCCGATTTTGCCCGGTACTGGTGCAGTGCCACAGACAATTTTTTGCGGCGGTACATGCACAGCGCCATCGATATGCCCTTGCAGATAAGTCTGCTCAGCGCACATATCAATCACCAACAATTTACTGGTGGGCTGCGCAAGCAGTGCCGCCAGTTGCGTGGGTTCAATCACAAAGGGCAGGGCCATGGATTTGATCCTTTTTTATAAATGTATAAGTAATTGCCGATTAGTTTTCGTTGAGCGTTCGCAAAATATAACGGTATGAATCCATACGGGTTGCACTGATTGTGCCAGCTTCCAGCGCCGCCAAGATCGCGCAACCGGGTTCATGGCGATGGGAGCAATCGCGGAATTTACAGTGGCCAATAAAGGGTTTGAACTCGACAAACCCCTCCAGCACCTCGGCTTCCTCCATGTGCCATAACCCAAATTCGCGAATACCGGGGGAATCGATCAAATGGCCGCCACCGGGGAAATGGATCAGCGTGGCGCTGGTAGTCGTGTGAGTTCCCTGTTGTCTTTCGGACAAACCGCCCACCCGTAAGTTCGATTCCGGCAGCAAGGCATTAACCAGCGAGGATTTACCCACGCCCGATTGCCCCACAAACACGCTGGTGTAATGCGCCAGGTATTCGCGCAACTCATCCAGCCCGGTTTCGGTTTTGGTGGACACCATCAATACCGTGTAACCCAGTTGGCGATAAGTGGTTTCCAGATAGGCGACTTTTTCGCGCGTGGTGTCATCAATACGGTCAGTTTTATTGATCACCAATACCGGTTCTATATCGATGGCATTGGCGGCGACCAGATAGCGGTCAATCAAATTGGCGTGAGGTTCGGGGTAGGGGGCGACCACAATCATGATGCGATCGATATTGGCGGCCACGGTTTTCATATCGCCGTGCGGGTCGGGGCGTTGCAGTGCGGAATCTCGCGGCATTACCGCCACCACCACACCCATAGGGTTACCGGTGCGCCATACCACTCTGTCGCCGGTCACTAAAGAGCCGAGGTTACTGCGGAAATGGCAGCGCTGGTGCTGCCCCGCTTGTTCACCTTCAGTCGCCTCTACCACCACTTGGGTGCCGTAGTGGGTGATGATCAAACCCAGCTGCTCAGGCCCCAAATCGCTCTCGTGCATTTGTTCATCGGTGACTTTGTCGCGTTTCGCCACGCGGGCGGTGCGTTCGTCCTGGATTTTGTCGATGCGCCATTGCTGGCGGCGAGTCAATTTGCGTTTGGTCATGCGTTGGTGAACTTGCCTGTGAGGTGGGTGATGTTTGGCTAGACTGATTTATTACTTTAAGCTGCGCGGCAATTGTGCCCTATTTACCGAGGAAAAACCCATGCTGAATGAAAACAACCTGATCTGGATCGATCTGGAAATGACCGGCCTCAACCCGGATACCGACGTGATTATCGAAATCGCCACCATCGTCACCGACGCCGATCTCAACATCCTCGCCGAAGGCCCCGTATTCGCCATCCATCAGCCTGACAGCATTATGTTAAGCATGGATGAATGGAACACCAACCAACACGGCAAATCCGGCCTGGCCCAACGCGTGCGCGAAAGCCAAATCAGCATTGAACAAGCCGAAGCGGAAACCATTAAATTTCTGGAGCAATGGGTTCCCAAAGGCAAATCCCCCATCTGCGGCAACTCCATCTGCCAGGACCGCCGCTTTTTAGTGCGCGGCATGCCCAAGTTGGAAGATTATTTCCACTACCGAAATCTGGATGTCAGCACCGTAAAAGAATTAGCCCGCCGCTGGCGGCCGGATGTGATTGCCGGCGTAAAAAAATCCGGCGCGCATTTGGCGTTGGATGATATTAAGGATTCGATTGCGGAGCTGCAGCATTATCGGGCTACGTTTTTTAGGATGGATTGATGTGTAGTGAGAGATAAAAAAACTAAAGGCGCCGGTTGGCGCCTTTAGTTTTTAGGGTTGCTCCCTGTAAATATCGCAAGAATTACTGCTTGCGAAAATCATTCAAATCAAACCCCTTGGGTGGGTTTGGAAAAACAAATACACAGATAATGTAGGCAAGTATCAGCGTACCGCCAGTGAAAAGAGAGAGTAACGCCCATAGCCAGCGGACTTTACTGGCTGGCCAATCGAGAAATTCACCAATACCACCGCATACGCCGGAGATAACTCTGTTATTTGATTTTGTGAGTTGTTTGTTCATAAAATCCCTCTTATTTAACAATTAAGATTGCAGTGCTCGCAATACCGCCTGCGGTTCTTTCGCCACCACATTCAATAAAACCAGCGCTGGCCCTTGCGGTGTGCGATCCCCTCTTTCCCAGTGGCGTAACGTCGCTACGCTAATTCCAAAAGCAGATGCAAATTCATTTTGCGACATGCCCACTTTTGCGCGCAGGTCTTTTACATCGATAGCGGTAAATTCATGGATAACTGCTTTGCTCGCGTTACCTTTTGAAAATTCTAAAGCCTCTTCAAGACCCTGTTTGATACTGGAAAATGCGTTACTCATTTTTATCACCGTAATGCTTTTGTAATAGGTTGGTCAGCTTTGCTAAATCATTACGTTCTGCTGGCGATATATTGGCTTTTTCATTTTTACCAAAAGCCGTCAGCAGAAATAGTGGTATGGTTTCGTTGTGATAGTAGTAAATCACTCTTGCACCACCACTTTTTCCTTTGCCTTGAATTGCCCAGCGGAGTTTCCTGATACCCCCTGTGCCTCTGATTAAATCACCTGATTGTGGGTGTACAGCGAGGTAATTTATAAGGCTTCGCTTTTCCTCATCAGAAAATAGTCCTTCCGATGCACGAATAAATTCAGGGAGTTCAACGATGGTTTGCATTAATGGTCATCCTAATCCATTGGATTATAGCAATCAATCCGTGTTTTTGATTGATTTCGTTCTGTTTGAGGGGGGTGTCTACTGAATGTTGATATTCGATCTGTTGGTAGTTTGATCATTTTAGGCTATGTGCTCATCTAGAAAAAGAGAGTGTTTTTTCTAGATTTCTATATCGCCATAAATGGTGGAAAACTTAGTTTAATCAATGTGTTATCGCATGAGGCGAAAGGTGGCGGGGTGGTGTTTTCTCTGGGTGATAGGGGGCGGTTGTCGTTGCAAAGTTCACGCTCCAAAAACCTGAAACCCACTTTTGCCATTTTTTTTCACTTGGTACATGGCGTCGTCGGCATTTTGTAATAGTTGAGCCAGGTCATTGCCGTGTTGGGGGTAGATGCTGATGCCGATGCTGGCGCCCAGGTGGTAGTGGTTTTTATTGATTTCCACTGGCGTGCAGCATTGTTGGAGGATTTTGTTGGCGACTTGTTTGACTTGCTCTTCGGTTTCCAATTGAGTGGCGATAACCACAAATTCGTCGCCGCCCACGCGGGCGCAAATATCGGTGCTGCGGGTGTGTTCGACTAAACGTTTGGCGATAACTTTTAATACTTCGTCGCCGACGTGATGACCGGCGCTGTCGTTAATCGGTTTGAAGTTATCCAGATCAATGTAAAAAACCGCGAGCATTTGATGCGGGCGGAGGGCGAGAACTAATGCTTGTTCAAACAGGGTGGTCATGTAGCGCTGGTTGTTCAAGCCGGTGAGTGGATCGTGATACGCGAGTTCCAGCGCGTTGCGCTCTGCCTCCAATAAGCGTTTTTGAAATTGCAGTAATACCGCTGAAATTAAACATAGGTATTCCAGTAGTACCAGTGTGGTGCCCCATAAAAAACCAGGTACTTGCCAGAAGTCGGTAAAGCGTAACAGGGGGTATGTGAGCCAGTGAATACCCAGCAGTAAACAAATAATACTGGTGATGTGCATAATGCGGTGTGGAATATTGTCGCGCTCGCGATAACAAATATAGGCGAGTAAAAATAATGCGGCAGCGTTAATAATGCCAAAGCCTAGCGAAAATAAAATCCGGTTTGATTCTGCTAAAAAAGTGATGGTTAGCCACAAAAATCCGCACGCAATAAACAACAAATAAGGGCGCATTAAATGGCGAAGGTTTAGAAATTGAAATGCGCCAACTAATAAAAAACATTTTTCCAGCAAAATAAAAAATGCATAAATGTGATCGATATTTTCTGCTGGCAGTAGTTGCGGAAGTAATAGAAGGCTGAGGCGAGCGCTCATGCCAAATAAAATGGCAATAGCCCAGCAACCAGCGCCGGGGCTGGTGCGCGGAATCGTGCTCAACCATGCCAGTAATATCACAAACACAAAATAGATGGTCGAGCCGATGACATTGACCGTGTCGAGCAGTGCCATGATGTGCCCTGCTATTCGTGAGGACTGTGAGGTGAGGGTTATTATACTTCGCCTAAATCATCTTTCTTATACTCTCCAATCATGTACCCACTTGCGCTGATACCCAATGGCTATGTCATAGCCAGTGTTGCGCATAAAAAAACGCCGCCCGATGGTTGTGGGGCGGCGTTTTGTGGGTGCAAATATTGGACGGAATTAGACGTTAAACAAAAAGTGCAGTACGTCACCGTCTTTTACTACGTATTCCTTGCCTTCTTTGCGTGACTTGCCGGCGTTTTTTGCGCCCTGTTCGCCTTTGTACTGAACAAAGTCTTCGTAAGCGATGGTTTCGGCGCGGATAAAACCTTTTTCAAAGTCGGTGTGAATTACACCTGCGGCTTGGGGGGCGGTGGCGCCGATAGGAATGGTCCAGGCGCGCACTTCTTTTACCCCGGCGGTGAAGTAAGTTTGCAGTCCGAGTAACTGGTAGCCAGCGCGAATTACGCGGTTCAGGCCTGGCTCTTCCATGCCCATTTCGGCGAGGAATTCTTTTTTGTCGTCGCCTTCCAGTTCTGCGATATCGGCTTCCAGTTTGTTGCAAATCGGCACTACCACGGATTTTTCTTCTTCCGCGATTTTGCGCACCACATCCAAATGCGGATTATTTTCAAAACCATTTTCCGCCACGTTGGCGATATACATAGTTGGCTTGAGGGTGAGCAGGTTGATCTCTTTCAGCATCGCCACTTCTTCTTTGTCGAGCGGGAAGGAGCGCAGCGGTTTGGCTTCGTTCAAATGTGGCTGTACTTTTTCCAACAGCGCTTTGATCGCCATGGCGTGTTTGTCACCGCCTTTGGCCGATTTGGCGTAGCGATTGATGGCTTTATCCACGGCTTCGAGGTCGGCGAGTGCGAGTTCAGTATTGATAACTTCAATATCCGCAGCCGGGTTTACGCCGTTGGCTACGTGAATCACGTTGTCGTCATCAAAGCAGCGCACGACGTGGGCGATGGCATCGGTCTCGCGGATGTTAGCGAGGAATTTATTGCCCAGGCCTTCACCTTTGGATGCGCCCGCGACAATCCCGGCGATATCGATAAATTCCATGGTAGTGGGAACAATGCGCTCGGGTTTCACGATTTCAGCGAGTTTGTCCTGGCGAGGATCGGGCACTACTACGATACCGGCGTTGGGTTCGATGGTGCAGAAGGGAAAGTTTTCCGCGCTGATACCGGCATTGGTCAATGCATTAAAGAGTGTTGATTTGCCGACGTTGGGCAGGCCGACTATGCCGCAGTTAAAACCCATGGTGTGTGTCCACTATAAATATAAGAAAGAAAAAGGAGCCGCAAAAAGCATGGTAAGAAAGTTGCGCGATTATATAGGCTCGCGCCCGCTATAGACAGGTCAGGTTTTTTGAGGCTCGCTTTTTTTAGGATCGGTATGCAGGTTTTTCATCGCCGTATTCCAATCCCCCTTGAGGGCATCGGGCAGGCAGTGGATTGCGCGGTTGATCGCTTCATCAGTCAGTTCCTGCTCGGCGGCTGGGGCGCGTTTGAGTACAAAGTTAGCAACTTGCGCGGCAACGCCGGGGTGGCCAATACCCAGACGAAGACGCGGAAAATTGGGGTTGTTGCCGAGTGCGGCGATGATATCGCGCAGGCCGTTGTGACCACCGTGGCCACCACCCTGTTTAAAACGCGCTACGCCGGGTGCGAGATCCAGTTCGTCGTGTGCTACCAGAATGGCAGCCGGTTCTATTTTGAAAAAATTCGCCAGTGTCCCCACTGCCTGCCCGCTGCGGTTCATGTAAGTGGTGGGAATCAATAAGCGCAAATCGCGCCCTTGGTAGTTGACGCGTGCTGTCAGGCCAAAATATTTACTGTCGGTATTGAGTGTGGCGCCGAGTTTACGGGCCAATTCGATCACAAAATCCTGCCCTGCATTGTGGCGAGTGCGGTCGTATTCGCTGCCCGGGTTGCCGAGGCCGACAATTAATTGAATCTCGTTGGTCATGGTTGAACCTTGATTTTAAATGGGATTCGCCAGCGGCGTTTAGGAACTATGCGGCGCGCATTGTCGCTGTAATGGCAGGCAAAAAAAAGGCCGGATCCGAAGATCCAGCCCTTTTCAGCAGCGGTAAAAAAGCAATTACGCTTCTTCGCCTTCTGCACCACCTTTCGGCTTCTGAATGGTTGCAACAGCCAGGTTGTGGTCTGCGCCTTTTTGCAGGTCAGCAGAAACAACGCCAGCAGGCAGTTTCAGGTCAGAAATATGGATGATGGTACCAACTTCAGCATCAGCCAAGTCTACTTCAATAAACTCTGGCAACTGGTGTGGGAAGCAGATGATGTCCAATTGGGTAAGGTTGTGAACCACTTTGCCGCCTTGGATTTTCACGCCTTTAGAACCAGCTTCATTGATGAAGTGCAGAGGTACGTGAGTGTGTACCTTGGTTGACTTGTCAATGCGCAGGAAGTCCAGGTGCAGAACCACTGGCTTGGATGGGTGACGCTGTACATCTTTCAGGATCACATCTTGCGCAGCACCATCAACATTCAGGCTGATGATGTGCGAGTAAAATGCTTCGTGTTCCAAGTGCTTCATCAATTCGTTTTCAGAAACTGAAACGCTGATTGGCGCTACGTTACCGCCGTAAATTACCGCAGGAACTTGTTTTGCCAAACGACGCAGGCGGCGGCTCGCACCTTTCCCCAAATCGTTACGGGCTGTTGCATCTAATTTAAAGTCTTCAGACATGATTACGTCCTCAATTTTCCGTGTAGATCCGCGACCAGAATCTACCGGGTTTCAGTAACCGCATAACATTGTGTTGTGCGGTGGTTTACCAGGTGCCGTGTCTGCTAAGTATTAGCGAAACATGGCACTCAGGGATTCTTCATTGCTCAAGCGGCGCACCGCTTCGGCGAGCATTCTTGACAGGGTCAAGCTGCGAATGCGCGGGCAGTTTTTAGCCGCTTCGCTGAGCGGGATGGAGTCGGCAACGACCAACTGATCCAGCTCGGAATTGTTCAGGTTTTCAATCGCCTTGCCCGATAGCACCGGGTGAGTACAGTAGGCCACCACTTTTTTGGCGCCTTGGGCTTTCAGTGCTTTGGCGGCGCTGCACAGGGTGCCGGCGGTGTCGATAATGTCGTCTACCAACAGGCAGGTGCGGCCATCGACTTCACCGATAATATGCATAACTTCGGCGACGTTGGCGCGCGGGCGACGTTTATCGATAATCGCCAGATCAATGCCCAATTGTTTGGCTACCGCACGGGCGCGTACTACGCCGCCGATGTCAGGGGATACCACAATCAGGTCTTCAAATTTTTGTGCTTCTATATCTTCCAGCAATACGGGTGAGCCGTAGACGTTATCAACAGGAACATCAAAGAAGCCCTGGATTTGTTCGGCGTGCAGGTCAACGGTAAGCACACGGTCAACACCTACACCCACCATCATGTCAGCCACTACTTTGGCGGTGATAGGCACGCGCGCGGAACGTACGCGGCGATCCTGGCGGGCATAACCGAAGTAGGGAACCACAGCGGTGATGCGGCCAGCGGAGGCGCGACGCAATGCGTCCACCATTACAATCAATTCCATCAGGTTGTCGTTAGTGGGCGCGCAGGTGGGTTGAACCACAAATACATCGCGACCACGCACGTTATCGTGCAGCTCCACCGCAATTTCACCATCGGAAAATTGCGACACGGAAACATTACCAAGCGGCATGCCCAGGTGATCAACAATTTTTTTGGCGAGGTCAGGGTTTGCGTTGCCGGTAAAGACCATTAAGTCAGTCACGTCAGATACCTTTTGGTGATTGCTGGGGTGATTGTTGGTGCTTGAATGCCAGAGCCGATACTTTCTGTCTATAAAAAGTCTGTCAGTAAAAAGTCTTTCTGCGCAAAACAGAGTTTTTTACCCTAGGAAATCCTGGCCAAATTGGCAATTTCGACTGGATAAAAGGAGAAGTTTTTGAATGATCATGATGATAAATAGATGGCAGGGGCGGAAGGACTCGAACCTACGAATGGCGGGATCAAAACCCGCTGCCTTACCACTTGGCGACGCCCCTGTTGTACTTGATTAGTTTGGCGGAAGCAGTTTGTAGAGTGGCGATTGATTTACACCTTGTGCTACAAAACCGGGCAGATCACTGGGCAATAATGCCTGCACTTGCTGTGCTTTTTCTGCCGACTCAAAGCTTGCAAAAACGCATGCTCCGGTTCCCGTCATTCTCGCGTTACGATCAAATTTCTGTAGCCAAATGAGTGCTTTATCTACCTGCTGGTAGAGCTTTCTCACTAGGGCTTCGCAGTCATTTTTACCGCCCCGCTCAAGGAAGGCCGCCACTTTAATGGCCGACGTATCTCTTGTCAAATCTTTATGTAAAAAAATTTCTGCAGTGGATACATGGCAGTCAGGTTGCACAACCAAAAACCATTTTGGCTGCATTTTAATAGGCTCAAGTGCTTCGCCAACCCCTTCGGCCCATGCGGTTTGCGCATTGATAAAAACGGGAACATCGGCACCGAGTTGTAAACCGATTGTTTGCAGCTGGTTTTTGGTGAGTCCGCAATTCCATAAATGATTGAGGGCGACAAGAGTTGTGGCTGCATTACTGCTACCACCGCCAATACCGCCGCCCATGGGCAGGCGTTTTTGCAATTGGATATCTACACCGGCCGCTGCGCTTTTATAGGCTTCGAGTTTACGCACGGCTTTGATAATTAAATTTTGCTCGAAGGCGACACCAGGCAACTCGGGCGAGAGGGTGATTTGGCCATCGCTGCGGGTGTTAAAGGTCATTTCATCGCCGTAATCGAGCAATTGAAACAGCGTTTGCAGGTTGTGATAACCATCGGCGCGGCGGCCGGTGATATGCAAAAACAAGTTGAGTTTGGCGGGGGATAACAGCGTCAAGCTACTCATAAATCAAATCCAATGGCATTTATGGGCGGCTTAGTTGCCCAGCTGCCAATCGCGAATTACCAGAATCAGGCGGACATCGTCATGTTCTGCAGTGATTTTGCCGGGCAGGGAAAAGGCTTGGTCGCGGTGGTTGTAGTTTTTGTAGTTGTTATAGGTGATGGACCAGCCGCCCTGCCGGAGTTGCGCGATCAGCCCGGACTCATTTTGTTGCAAGTGGGTGATGCGTTGTTTGGGGGCGGGAACACCGCGAACCCAGTAGGTGAGTTGCGCTACTGGTAGTGTCCAGCCCGCCGCTTCTTTAATAAGCGACTCGGCACTTTTAGCTTCCAGTGTGTCGCTGCCGGTTTGTTCGAGGCGCACCTTACCGGGTGTGCCGGTAATAATCATCCGCTTTTGGCCGAGTGGGCCACTGAGGTTAATTTGGTAATCAGCGAGTTGTTGGGCCCATTTGAGCGAGGCGCTGCCGCTTTCGTCCGGGGTGCGAATACCCAGCTTGCCGTTCAATTCCCAGTGGGTGATGCGCTGTAATTGCTGCTGGTGGGCGACCAGATCCGGCGGTGGTGCAAATGTGCCGCGCTGGGCGCAGCCGCTGATGGTCACTAATAGCAGCAGGCAGATAAAACAGCGTTGCATCATAAATCGGCCTTCAGGCGGTTGAGTGTTTCGCGGATGGTGGCGTTGTCTGGCTCCAGCTGTTGTGCTTCGCGCCAGACGCGGCGCGCTTCTTCTGTCTCGCCTATCACCCACAGCACTTCGCCCAGGTGCGCGCCAATCTCAGCATTGGGCGATGCCTCATAAGCTTGGCGCAGGTGACTCAGCGCTTCCGGGTATTTGCCGGTGCGATAGTAGAGCCAGCCCATGGAGTCGATAATCGCGGCATCATCCGGTTTCAGGCGCAATGCTTTTTCCAGCAGCTCATAGGCTTCACTGTAGCGCTGGGTGCGGTCCGCGAGTATGTAGCCGAGCGAGTTAAGTGCGGCCACGTTGTCGCTGTCTTGTTTGAGGATCTGGCGCAAGTCGCGCTCGGTGGCAGGCAGGCGTTGGCGCTCGTTGTTGAGCATGGCGCGAGCAAACAGCAGGCGCGTGCTGCTGGGGAAACTGGTCAGTCCGTCGCTAAGTACTTGCTCGGCTTGGGTCAAATAGTTGTGTTTGATGAGTGTTTGGCCGTGCAATACATAGAGAGCTTCACTTTGATCGGGAAAGCGCAAGCGCACGCGATTCATGTGCTGCTCGGCGCTGAGGAAATCCTCCAGTCGGACAAAAATATCTAGCAACTGCAGGGTGGCCGAGAGGAAATCATTGCCGCTATTTACTTGCAGGTAGTGGATGATCGCCTCTTGCAGGTCGTTGCGCGCTTCCGCCATCCGCCCTAAATAATAGTGGGCGGCAGCTATATGTTGATCGCGATCTAGTAATTCCTCGAAGCTGGCGCGCGCGGTATCCAGATCGCGGCGCTCCAGGGCAATAATGCCCAGGGAGAGCAACATATCGCCATTGCCCGGCAATTGCTGGCTGAGGATCGCAAACTGTTCCTGCGCCAGAGTCATATCATGGTGGGTCAGGATACGCGCGTATTGTTGGCGCAGGCTGGTATTTTCCGGGTAGAACTCCAGCAGGCTTGCCATTTTGGCAATCGCTTCCTGATCGCGCTTGAGTTGGTGCAGCAGGTTCGCTTCCAAAATAGCCGCCGGGATACTGCGCGGGTGCAGCTTCAGGGTTTTGTGAACCTGTTGCATTGCCGCGTCATAGTCGCCGCTTTGTTGTAGCAATATCCCGGTGCCGACCAGCAGTTGCTCATCTTCCGGGTGCTGCTCCAATTCGTGCGCAAAATCCTCCAGCAATTTCGTCCGGGCCGCATCGTCAACACTGGCAGCGCTGGCGGCGATATTTTGAAACAGTGGCTCTCCACCTTCATCCAGCAGGCGGCGTGAAAACTCAAAAGCTTCACGTAATTGCCCGAGTTGCAGGTGTGCCAGTGACGCGTTGGCCAGTGCATCCTGGTTGTGGGGGGCGGCATTCGTCCACAGCTTGGCCATTTCCAATGCGGTGGAATAATCGTTCAGGTAGCGCGCGATCAGTGTGGCGCGCTCCGCCACTTGCGGGTCACGGGTTTCACGCGCCTGCTGCACATAGTTGCCCAGTGCCAGATCATATTGCGCCCGACTACCGGCAATTTCAGCCGTGAGCAGTGAATAAAGTGTTTCGGTTGGGAAGGGGCGGGCTGGGATCTGAACGCGCACCTCCGCTGCCGGCGCGGTTGGCTCAGGTGTCTGATCTACGGCGGCAACGGTGCGACTGGCGGGCAGGCTGCAGCCACTCAATACCCAGTAGAGGGTCATGCTCGACAGTATCAGCGGGCGGTGTTTGATCATGTTCGACCAGTAGCGGGAGTGAAAGTGCGCCGTAAATGGGGGCGCGGCTGGACATGATAAACGGGCGACTGGCTTATAAAAAGGGGACAGTTGTCATTAATCGTTAAGTGGGGGTATTCGGTGTGTCGGCGGAGGCTCAGAGCAATCCGCCGCGTAGCGCGAGTTGTGGTTCAGCTTGCAGGCGGGTGCGGGTACGCAAATAGGTTTGTTGGATCAGGTGTGCATCCACGCTCGCGCGGTGGCGGCGCGCCCCATGTTCTTTTGCCAGCTTCTTTTTGGTGGCATCCCAAATCAGCAGTTGGGCTTCGCTGGCAATCATTTCTATCGGGCTGAGGTGGAAGAGAGGCTGGATGCGCGCCGCAAAAAACAGGCAGTTAAGCCAGGCGCTATCGTGGGTCCATGCATCGCTGTAGGCCGTTATCTCACCCAGAAACTGGTTCAGCTCCGTGCATACCTGTCGCACTGGTTTGCCGCGCCTGCAGAGCACATCGCGACTGATGCCATGCATTGCCTCTGCGTCGCTTGACCAGTGCTGCCACTCATCCTGCGGTTTTATTAGCGCACAGTAGCGCTCGCCATTGGCCTTGATTACCCCGATTTCAATAGGGTAACTGCGGGAGCCAAAGCCGGAGGCTTCAATGTCGATAATGGTTGGGTAGGGGTGATGGCGCATAAAGAATCCTTTGAGTGCATTTCAGTATAGGGTGTGTCTTGTGATCTTCCTGCAAAAAATAGCCAGTGTTTATGACGGGATTATCCGCTTGCCTCTTGTCACGCCAAGCTGCGAACCCGACAATACCGCCCTAAATCACAACTAGCGCCTTCGATGACCCTGTTAGCCTTTGGCATAAACCATACCACTGCACCTCTTGCCCTGCGCGAGCGGGTTGCCTTTGCGCCGGAAAACCTGCAGTCCGCACTGCAGGAGGCCTGTGCGCAGGCGGGTTTAACCGAAGTGGCGATCCTCTCTACCTGCAATCGCACGGAGATTTATGCCACCAGTGAGAGTGACGCCCAGGCGATTCAGCAGTGGTTGGTCGCCCATACCGCGATAGAAGCGGCCGACCTGGCGAATAGCTACTACTGCTATGAGGATCACAACGCGGTGCGCCATATGATGAAAGTGGCCGGTGGTCTGGATTCGCTAGTGCTGGGTGAACCGCAAATTTTGGGCCAAATGAAGTCAGCTTTTGCGGTGGCGAAAGAAGCAGGCACCCTCGGCGCGGAATTACATGCGACCTTCCAACAGGTTTTTAATATCGCCAAGCGGGTGCGTACCGAAACCGCGATTGGTGAAAACCCGGTGTCAGTGGCTTACGCCGCAGTGAGTCTGGCGCAGCAGATTTTCTCTAATTTAAAGCAGGACACAGCGCTGCTGATCGGCGCGGGTGAAACCATCGAATTGGTGGCGCGTCATTTGGTGGAGCAGGGTATCAAGCATATTATTGTCGCCAACCGTACCTTGGATCGCGCCCAGCGCCTTGCGCGGGAGTTTAACGGCGAGGCGATTTTGCTGGCGGATATCCCCGAACATTTGCAGCGTGCGGATATCGTCATCTCCTCCACTGCCAGCCAATTGCCCTTATTAGGCAAGGGGGCGGTGGAATCTGCCCTGAAAAAGCGCAAACACAAACCGATGTTTATGCTCGACATCGCCGTACCGCGCGATATTGAAGAACAGGTCGGTGAGCTCGACGATGTGTACCTTTACACCGTGGATGATTTGCACGCGGTGATTGATGAAAACAAAAAATCCCGCGTTGCCGCTGCTGATCAAGCGGAAGATATTATCAGCGAGGGAGTGGAGCAATTTTTGCGTCACCAGCGCGCGCTCACAGCGGTAGGAACTGTAAAAGCCTATCGCCAAAAAGCGGAGCAGCTGCGCGATATGGAGTTGCAAAAAGCGCTGCGCAGTTTGCAGGGTGGTGCCAATGCCGAGCAGGTGCTGCAGCAATTTGCACGCAACCTCACCAACAAATTAATTCACTCGCCCACCACCGTATTAAAAGAGGCGAGTGCCAGTTCGCGTCACCATGTATTGCAGGTGGCGCACGAGTTGTTTGACTTGTCGTTAGACTCTGAATTCCCAAACGCGTCTGAAGAATCTGTTAACCCCGCTGCCGACAAAAGCAGCGATGCAAGTGAGCCATAATGAAAGCGTCTATTTTAGAAAAACTGGATCGCCTTAAAGAGCGCTACGAAGAAGTCAGTGCCATGTTGTCGGAAGCGGACATCATCAATAACCAAAACCGATTCCGCGATCTCTCCAAAGAGTACGCCGAGTTAGAGCCGGTGGTGCAAGGCTATCAAAATTATTTAAATCTGCTTGCCAATATCGAAGAAGCCAAACACCTGCTGGTGGACGGCGATGACGATATGAAAGAAATGGCCGAGGAAGAGTTAAAAGATTGCGAAGCGCAACTTGAGCCGATGCAGCTGGAATTGCAAAAACTGCTGCTGCCCAAAGATCCGAATGACGAAAAAAATTGTTATCTGGAAATTCGCGCTGGCACTGGTGGTGATGAAGCGGCAATTTTCTCTGGCGATTTATTCCGTATGTATTCGCGCTATGCTGAAACGCAAGGCTGGCGAGTGGAAGTGCTCAGCCAGAACGAAGGTGAACACGGCGGCTTTAAAGAAATTATTACGCTGGTAAGCGGGCAGGGCGTGTATTCAAAATTAAAATTTGAATCGGGCGCACACCGGGTACAACGCGTGCCGGAAACTGAATCCCAAGGTCGTATCCATACCTCCGCTTGCACTGTGGCAGTGATGCCGGAAGCGGATGAAATGGAAGAGATCAATATCAACAAAGCCGATTTGCGTATTGATACCTTCCGTGCGTCCGGTGCCGGTGGTCAGCACGTTAATAAAACCGACTCGGCAATTCGGATTGTGCATTTGCCGACTGGCCTGGTTATTGAGTGTCAGGATGAACGCTCGCAGCATAAAAACCGCGCGCGTGCGATGAGTTTGCTCGCCACCAAATTAAAAACCATGCAGGAAGATGCTGCGCATAAATCACTCTCCGATGAGCGCCGCAATCTGGTCGGCTCCGGTGATCGCTCCGAACGTATTCGCACTTACAACTATCCGCAAGGGCGCGTGACTGATCATCGCATTAACCTCACGCTTTATTCGTTGGATGCGATTATGCAGGGCGATCTCGATCCGGTGGTCGGGCCGCTGGCAAATGAATATCAAGCCGATCAATTAGCGGCGATTGCGGATTAATGATTATGTATTCGGCAACGTTCATTTTTGATAAAAAGCAATTCGATGATGCGTTTTATGAATTGGATAAAAGCATCGCTGAGGTCGCCAAAAATACCCAGGGTTATATTGGGGAAGAAGCCTGGGAAAATCCTGAAACCGGGCGCGTCTCCAATGTGTATTATTGGGAAACAATGGACGGCTTGCATGAACTGATGCAGCACCCGAAACATCTGGAAGCCAAGGCTGCACAGGCCAATTGGTTAAATGGTTATCAAGTTGTGATCGCGCAGGTATTGCGCGCTTATGGCGATGGTACATTTGCGCATCCGACTGATTCATTAAAGCACCGGCCTGCGTGACTCCCCTATGAGCAACATCACCGTTGCACAATGTTTACAGCGCGCCTATGAACTTGAATCCCTCAGTGATTCGGCGCGCTTGGATATTGAATTAATCCTCTGTCATATCCTGCAAAAAAATCGCACTTACCTTTTTACCTGGCCGGAAAAAACCTTATCGCCCGAACAGGAAGAAGAGTTTTTGCAATTTTTCACGCGCCGTAAATCCGGCGAGCCGATTGCACATATTATCGGCATGCGCGAATTCTGGTCGCTGCCACTCGCCGTGAATAATTCCACCTTGATTCCGCGCCCGGACACCGAGTTGTTAGTAGAAACGGTGTTGGATTTATTTGCGCAGGATGCGCCGCAGCAAACACGTCGCGGTTTGGATTTAGGCACAGGCACTGGCGCAATTGTGTTAGCCATCGCCAGTGAAAAACCGCACTGGAATTTGTTGGGGGTGGATTTTTCGGCGGATGCCGTTGCACTCGCGGAATACAATCGCGCGGCCTTGGGTTTTACCCATGTTGCCATCGCGCAGAGTGATTGGTTTGAAAACGTTGGCGCACAAGCATTTGATGTGATTGTCAGCAACCCGCCGTATATTGATCCGCAAGATCCGCATTTAGCGCAGGGTGATGTGCGTTTTGAACCGCGCTCGGCATTAATTGCCGCTAACCATGGCTTGGCGGATATCGAACTGATTATTCAGCAGGCTTGGGATTATCTAAATTTGCAGGGGTGGTTGTTGCTGGAACATGGTTACGATCAAGCACACGCAGTCCGGGAATTATTTCGCCAGCGTGGGTTTGTGCAGGTGGAAACCCGGCGCGATTTGGGCGGCAACGAACGTATCACACTGGGCAGGAAAGGTCAGGAGTAAACCATGAATGACGAACAACTGCTGCGCTACTCACGCCAGATAATGCTGCCCGATGTCGATCTCGATGGGCAGGACAAGTTATTAGCCGCGCGAGTATTAATTATTGGCTTGGGTGGTTTGGGTTCGCCGGTCGCGATGTATTTAGCGGCGGCCGGTGTTGGCCACTTAACACTGGTGGATTTTGATGCGGTGGATTTAACCAATCTGCAACGTCAAATTGTGCATACTACGGCGCGTATCGGTATGAACAAAGCGGCCTCGGCGGCGCAGACCTTACGCGAACTAAACCCCGGCGTAAAAATTGAAACCATCGAAAAATTGCTCGCTACCGATGAGCTTGTTGCACAGGTTAAATTGGCAACGGTGGTGGTGGATTGCACCGATAACTTCCAAACCCGTTTTGCGATTAACGCCGCCTGTGTTGCTGCAAAAGTACCATTGGTATCGGGCGCCGCAATTCGGTTGGAAGGGCAGGTCGCGGTGTTTGATGCACGCGCTGAAACCAGCCCCTGTTATCGCTGTTTATATGAAGAAGATAGCGATGATCTAACTTGTGCAGCAAACGGCGTGCTCGCCCCGCTGGTAGGGATTATCGGTTCGATGCAGGCATTGGAAACCATCAAATTAATTTGTGGCTTTGGCTCCAGTCTTGCTGGGCGTTTGCTGCTGCTGGATGCACGCCATAGCCAGTGGCGCGAATTGAAGTTGCCGAAAGATCACAATTGCCCGGTATGCAGCCAGTGTGCGTCGGCCTAAAGCCCAGTGCTGTGTAAAAAGCTTGTTTTTTATCATCGCGCCTCTATATTGGCGCTAACAAATTTTTCTCGCATTTTTTATTCAACTTTCTATCTATCGACCTTAAAGGTGTAACAATGAACGACGTTCCTCCCGTATACAAAACCGGTTTTTTTCCTGCCCTCATTTTTGGTTCGCGTTGGTTGCAGCTACCCCTGTATCTGGGTTTGATTATCGCCCAATGCGCCTACGTATTTTTGTTTCTGAAAGAGCTGGCGCATTTGGTGATGGATATTAACTCACTCAACGAACAAGCCATTATGTTGATTGTTTTGGGCTTGATCGATGTGGTGATGATTTCTAACCTGTTGGTGATGGTAATTGTGGGGGGGTATGAAACGTTTGTGTCGCGCCTGCGTTTGGATGGGCACCCGGATCAACCCGAGTGGTTAAGTCACGTTAATGCCACGGTATTAAAAGTAAAGTTGGCTATGGCGATTATCGGCATCTCCTCCATCCACTTGTTAAAAACCTTTATTGAGGCTGGCAACATTGGTATGCCCGATGCGAAATTTACTGAAGAAGGTGTGATGTGGCAGACCATTATTCACATGGCATTTATTGCTTCAGCAATTGGTATTGCTTACACCGATTTGTTGATGCAGCGTGTGAGCTCTGCCAATAAAAATGGACATTAATTAACGGTTCGCGTGGGCGGTGAAAGCTGCCCACGGTTACTGGCAATGAGTTGCCTGCTTTTCCTTCCTCAAACCTTGTGCCTCTATGATCGCCAAATCCACTCGGCATAAGTCCGCAAAAAAGTCTATTCCCTGGGCGCTTTGTATTGTATTGGCTGCTCTGCCTGTTGCAGGTGTAACTGACCTGTTGCTCCGCCACAAAACGGTGGTGCCACTGTTAGTGATAGTATCTGTCAGTCTGCTCGCTTATTACTTTTACTGGACCGACAAACGCCGCGCGCAGCGCAATGAATGGCGTGTTCCCGAAGCGAGTTTACATTTGTGTGCATTGGTGGGTGGTTGGCCTGGTGCGTTTGTGGCACAGCAACAATTTCGCCACAAAACCAAAAAAATATCCTTTTTGTCGCTATTTTGGTTGATAGTGCTGTCTCACCAGGTGTTATGGTTTGATTGGTTGTTTATGGACGGCAAGTGGCTGGTATCATTGTTTAGTTAAGTGCTGTCAGCGTTTCGCGATAAATTCACGCAATAGGAGTTGGGTTATGAACGTTGAAGTCGGTGGGTTATTAGGTCTTGTTTTGTTGATTTGTGTTGTTTACGCCATTGTAAAAACAACACAAAGCAGTGCAAGCACGGGAAATAAAGTGATCTGGATTGTGGTGTTATTGTTGTTGCCACTGCTCGGGTTTATTTTGTGGTTTTTGTTTGGTCCAAAATAATCTGAAGAATAGGATGGGCATTGCTTTGGCTCTGCCCATCCTGCAATGTCCCTTAGTTAAAAAAACCTTCTTTTAATTCTGCATATTGCTCTGGTTTCAAGCGCGGGCCAAATTGTGACACCACTTTGGCGGCGGCAATATTGGCAAACTCTGCTGCGGTTTTAAAATCTTTGCCCTGGTTGATGGCATACAAAAACGCACCGGCAAACATATCGCCAGCGCCGTTGGTATCTACTGGTGTCGCGGCAGCGCCCGCAACCTGAATCAATTCATTGCCATCAAAAACCAGCGCACCGTCTGCACCGCAGGTAATCGCAAATTGTTTGCAATATTTTTTCAGCCCAATACAAGCTTCTTCAAGCGAGTGTGTTTTGGTAAAGCCGATGGCTTCGTCGCGGTTGCAGAAAATTAAATCCACACCCTCGCCAATCATTTCCACCAAACCGTCGTAAAAAAATTGCACCATTGCCGGGTCAGACAAACTCAATGCCGTTTTGGTGTGGTTGGCTTCGGCCTGTTTGCGCAATTCAATCGCCGCCGCGCGACCAGTGGTGGAACTCACCAAATAGCCTTCAATGTAAACGTAGTGGGATTCTGCAACTGCACCCACATCCAGTTCATTCACCGAGAGTGTTTCGCTAATACCGAGAAAGGTATTCATGGTGCGCTCGGCATCGGGGGTAATCATCACCAAGCATTTGCCAGTAATACCGGCTGGCGGTGTGATGTGTGCCGGGGTTGCCACACCGGCGGCCTGAATATCGTCCAGATAGAACGCGCCGTTTTCATCATTGGCGACTTTGCACGAATAAAAATTATTACAGCCAAAATAACTGGCGGCGATGATGGTATTGGCCGCCGAGCCACCGCTGGCGCGATGTGATGCAACCAAGTGATCGCTCAAATAATCCATAAGTGTGTTTTGGCGCGCTTCATCTACCAGCGTCATCACTCCTTTGGCAACGGCCATACGTGTGAGGTCAGCATCGGTGAGGGTAATTTCGGTATCGACCAGTGCCGCGCCTATGCCGTAGATGTGATAGTGCTTGTTCATACGCAGTTAACCTTTTGCGGGAGAATATTGCGGGAGAAAGTAGCCCTGAGCGCCACAGTGGGCCGCATTATGCAAAATTCGCCTTGGTCGATAAAGCACAACCGCTCGCTGTGCAGCACTTTGCATTATTGCTCCTCGCAATCACTGGGTGTGGCGGGTAAACTTGCGCCCACTCTTTGCTGCTACTGCAAACACCATTCTGCCTTTATCACCATTAAGATTTCTCCATGACCAAACGTCGCACTAATAACCGTCGCACCAAATCCACCCCTCGCGCACCACGCACTGGCTGGGCGCTGGTACGCATCTGGATTCTTTACGCCACGCTGCTGTTGGTAGCGTTGTTGGGCATTTGGACGCTGTATTTGGATTCGGTGGTGCGCGCAAAATTTGAAGGTAAAAAATGGTCACTGCCGGCGCGTGTTTATGCGCGGCCGCTGGAGTTGTACGTTGGCCAGTCACTGACCCCTGCACTGTTTGAACAGGAGCTGCGCGCGCTGGGTTATCGCTTTGAAGGCAGTATTAATGCGCCGGGGCAGGTGGTGAAAAAAGTCAGCGCGACTAGCAGCGAAGTGACTTATCACATTCACAGTCGCGGTTTTGATTTCTGGGATAAAAAAGAGCCGGCGCATAAATTTATGTTGCGCGTCGCCAATGGCAGTGTGCAGGGTTTGATTGATTTGGCGGGCGCAGATTTGCCGCTGGTACGGTTGGAGCCGGAAGAAATTGGCGGTTTTTATCCCGCCGATAAAGAGGATCGCTTGTTGGTGCGTCTGGCAGATTTGCCGCCGCTGCTCGGCGAAACCTTGTTGGCCGTGGAGGACAAACATTTTCTCGACCACCACGGTGTATCACCCTTGGCGATTTTGCGCGCGGCCTGGGTAAATGCATCGAGCGGTGGTGTAGTGCAGGGCGGCAGTACCATCACCCAGCAGTTGGTGAAAAACTTCTACCTCACCAATGAGCAGAGTTTGCTGCGGCGTAAAATTCCCGAAGCGATTATGGCGGTCTTGCTGGAAGTGCATTACAGCAAATCCGAAATTCTGGAGACCTACATCAACGAAGTGTTTTTAGGTCAGAGCGGCGCGCGTTCGATTAACGGTTTTGCCCTGGGGGCGCAGCATTATTTCCGCCAACCGTTGCGTGAGTTGGAGGTTCATGAACTCGCACTCTTGGTGGGCTTGGTGAAAGGTGCCTCCTATTACAACCCCTGGCGCAACCCCGAGCGCGCCAAAGCGCGGCGCAATGTGGTGCTGGGTGTAATGAAAGAGGAGGGGCTGATTGACGAGCAGCAACTCAAGCGCGCGCAGGCAGCACCATTAGGCATAGTCGCCGAAGGGGAATCGCGCAGCACCACCTATCCGGCGTTTATGGAGTTGGTGAAACGTCAATTGAATGAGGATTACAACGAGGCGGATTTGCGCAGCGAAGGTTTGCGTATTTTTACCAGCTTATCGCCGATGGTGCAGCGTCAAGCCGAGCGCGCTATGACGACCCGTCTGCCGGACTTGGAAAAACGCTTCAACACCAAGGGCGTACAGGCCAGCATGGTGGTGACCTCGGTGGGCGGCGGCGAGATTCTGGCGCTCCTGGGGGATCGCGATCCGCGCTTTACCGGGTTTAACCGCGCGCTGGACGCCAAACGCCAAATCGGTTCCCTGATGAAACCCTTTGTGTTTCTCGCGGCGCTGGAGCAACCGCACAAATACAATTTGGCCACGACAGTCAGTGATGCACCGGTGAGTTACAAATCCGGTGGCAAGTGGTGGGCGCCCCAAAATGCCGACAAAAAAGATCACGGCGATATCCCCTTTTATAAAGCGCTGGCATTTTCCTACAACCAGGCAACCGCCCGTTTGGGCATGACGCTGGGGCTGGATACGGTTGCGGATGTGGTAAAGCGCGCAGGTTATGAAGGTAAGGTGCCCGCGCTGCCCGCCATGTTGCTGGGCTCGATTGAAATGTCGCCGCTGGAAGTGGCCGGTATATACCACACCCTGGCGGCTGATGGCGTCTATACCCCGCTCAATGCGATTCGCGAAGTATTGGCGGCCGACGGCAAGCCATTAAAACGTTACCCATTGGAATTGGAGCAGCGTTTTGCTGCCGAGACCAGTTTCCAATTGCAATACGCTATGCAGCGCACCATGCGCGAGGGCACCGGGCGCAGCGCCTACAACCAGTTGCCTGCTAGCCTTGAAGTGGCAGGTAAAACCGGTACTACCAACGATCAGCGCGACAGCTGGTTTGCCGGTTACAGTGGCGAGCATCTGGCGGTAGTCTGGCTGGGGCGCGATGATAATAGTGCAACCCCGCTCAGTGGTACGGGCGGCGCCCTGCAAGTGTGGGCTGAGTTTATGAAGCAGCTGCCCAGCCAGAGCCTGCCGCAAGAACCGCCACCCGGCGTCAGTTTCGATTGGTTGGATGGCGCCACCGGCAAGCTCAGTGCGGAAGGTTGTATTGGTGCCCTGTGGTTGCCGCTGCGGGATGACGCCCGCCCGCAGCAATCGGCGGATTGCTTGCTACCTAACAGCAATAATCCGGTGAAAAACTTCTGGCAGCGGCTGGTCAACTAAGCCGCTGTTATTCAATTATTTAACAATGAGTTGAATAGACAGATCAATAAAGAGCAGCCTAAAGGGTTCCCCCCAAACCGCGCTCCAAAAATAAATCACTCAGGTGAATCCGACGCTCGCTAGACTGTGTCTTAGTTGGTGAGTTGGGGGCAATAATCACCATCCTGCCCGGATTTTTCCTGAGAGGTTTTCCCATGACATTACTTCCACGCTTCTCCCGTCACCTATTGGGTGCACTTGGTCTGGCGCTTGTCGGCTGTTTGCCGTTGGCGCACGCCATTTCAGCCCAGGCTGCGGAATTGGAAGGCACCCCGGTGCCGATTGAATCGGCCGACACTGGTGCCGCAGATGCAATTGCACCTGCCTCAAGCGCCGGTGCGCCAGATGCACAACCTGCCCCCATCGCCGCACCTGCGCCGATTGCATCTCCTGCTCACGAACCTCCAGATCACCATCGTCACGGCGATTGGGAGCGCGAATTTGAAATGGGCCTCAAACATGCCTTTGGTGAAGGTCATGATGACGAAGCAAATTACAAAGGCGCGTTTGAGCTGGCAATGTTGATCCCGATTCTGGCGGTGATTTTTATTTTCGGCGGGCCGATTTTCCTGGTCGCCTTATTGATTGTGCAGCGTTATCGCGCCAGAGCGGTGCGTCAGCAGAGCATCAATTCCAATATCGACAAGTTGCTCGCCGCCGGGCGCGATATTCCGGTGGAGTTGCTGCGCGGCGACGAACCTAAGGGTGCCGACGACAATAGCAATCGCAGCAAGGGCATCCGCAATATTTGCCTCGGTGCTGGCTGGGCGATTTTCCTGACTATCCTCGCCGGTATTGATATAGGCGCAATTGGTTTTATCTGGATTGCGCTGGGCATATCCCAAGTGCTGATTTGGTACCTCAACCAGCCCAAAGCCGGGCAGCCGCTTGCACCACAGGTTGAGCAGCAGGACTAAGCGGCAATGTCCCTTTCCGATCAGGAATTAATTGCGCGGGTGGTAAGCCGCCGGGACCAGCATGCCTTTGCGCAGCTGGTCCTGCGCTACCAGTCGGCACTGCGTATTTGGGCGCGGCGCTTGTGCAACGGCGATACCCACCTCGCCGATGACTTGGCGCAAGAGACCTTTATGAAGGCCTATGCTGCGCTCGGTGCGTTCCGCGCGGAAGCCAAGTTCTCCACTTGGCTGTATCGCATCGCCTTTAATATCGCGGCCAACCGCTGGCGCGCCAAAAAAATTGAATGGTGTGAACTCGACGGGAACGAAGAGATCGAAGCAGAACAGTGCAGTGTTAAACAGTTTCATGCCCAAAGAGACGTGGAGGCAGCCATGCAAACCTTGAGCGCCGGGCAGCAATTGGCACTGCGCCTCTGTTACGAAGACGGCTTTTCCCACGAGGAGGCGGCGAGTATCATGGGTGTTCCACTCGGTACGGTAAAAACCCACATAGCGCGCGGCAAAACCAAACTGCAAACCCTGCTGGCATCCTGGCAGGATGCGCTGCCGCACTAACCAGCCACGTGAGGTTGATGATGAATGACAATGACATGATAAATAGCAATAGCCTGCAGGCGGATCGTTTTGATGATTTTCTGCGTCAGCAATTGCGCGCCGATTATATTGACGACAATGGTTTTACTGCGCAGTTAATGGCGGCGCTGCCCGTGCAGAAAACACTTAACCCCTGGTTGGAAAAAACCATTATCGCGTTGCCTGTTGCCTTGATTGCGTTTCTGGTGCTCCGCCATCTTCCCTGGCGCGACTTGGTTCAGCCGGTTTACGCCTGGTTTTTATTGTTGGATGTGAGCAGCCTTATCACGCTTGCGCTGGCGGTATTTATCGCGCTGGTAGTTGCACCTGTCGCCTGGTTGTTGAATAGCGACGCCTGAATTTAATGCCTGTGTATATATCTGATTTTAAAAATGCCTAATCGCCATTAGTGATTAGGCATTTTTTTTAAAGCATTAAACACACTAAAAAATAAATTAGTTTGGCTCCCTTCCCGATATGTGGCGGCGTTTTTTTGCGCATTGTCTGGGCTGCTGCTATACCCAAAAGCAATTACTGTGTTCTGAGGTAGCACCGATGCTTCGCTTGACCATTGCCAAAAAGCTGATGCTCTTAGTCAGTATCGCGCTGCTTGGGTTTGTTGTTAGTCAGGTTTATTCCATGTGGGTTGAGCGCGCCAATAGCAGCCGTTTGGCGGATGTAGAACAACGTATTTATCCCACACTTGAATTAACCACTATTAATCTCGGTTCGCTGTTGCTGATGGAACAACAAATTAATAGTTCGGTAACCACCGGTGATGCGCAGGTGTTGCAAGAAACTGCGGCGCACTATGAAGAAATCCGTAAAAATCTTGCGCAATTATCCAGCCTTAGCAGTGACCTTTCCGCGCAGGTGAAGGGGATTGATGCGCAATTGGAAGCCTGGTACACCACCGCAACACGTATCGCACAAAGTTTTATCAATAACACCGTGGATTTTGAAAAAGTAGGTGTGGAGGCCGCCGCCAACGCCGAGCGTTTGCAAAAGCTGCGCGACTCACTGGCCACCATGAAAAGTGAAACGGCCAAACGCTTCAATGAATCCATTAGCGAAACAGTTTCCGCTTCACAAAACGCTGCGCATATCGCACTGCTGATTGCAATTTGCGCGGTGATTGCGTTGGTAATTATCAGTTTGTTTATCAGCCGTTCAATCACGTCCAGCATCAATGAAGTGACCGTGTCGTTAAAAGAAATGTCATCAGGCGAGGGCGATTTAACCAAGCGTATCCATTACGCCGGGCACGATGAAATTTTGTATTTGGTGAAATATTTCAATGCATTTGTAGAAAAGCTACACGGTGCATTTGGCAATGTCAGTAACGATGTGGGTGCGCTCGCGCAAGTCGCTTCGCGGCTCACCAATTCCAGCAGCCAAAATTTAGTGCGCATTAATGATCAGGCTGGCGCGATTGCGGCGATGCGCTCCTCGATTGACGATCTCTTACAAACCGTCAATGAAATTGCCGAGTTTGCAGGCAATGCGTCAGCGCAAGCGCAGGATGCCAGCTCGGCGGCAGCGCGCGGCAAAGAAACCCTGGCGACCAACGTGGCGACTATTAGCACCTTGGCAGAGGAGGTGCGCAGTGCAGCAAATGTGGTGAATCGCTTTGAAGAGTTTTCGGCTGATGTGGGGAAATTATTAAATACGATTCAAAACGTTGCCGATCAAACCAATTTGCTCGCACTCAATGCGGCGATTGAAGCGGCGCGCGCTGGCGAGCACGGGCGCGGCTTTGCGGTAGTGGCCGATGAAGTGCGCGGGCTGGCGGTGCGCACACGCCAGGCGACCGAAGAAATTCATAAAGTGATTGGCGAGCTGCGTGCAGTATCGGCCAGTGCAGTGACTGCCATGCAGGGCAGTGTGGTGCGCGCTAATCGCGGTGTGGAGGCAACCACTGCCTCGGGGGAAGTGTTGAATTCTATTTTAAATAATGTGGACATTATCAGCAGCATCAACGAAAAAATTGCCGCCGCGACTCAGGAGCAAACAGTTACCTTTGCGCAGGTTTCCGAGCATGTGAATGGTATTTATCACAATACCCAACTGGTCACTACCAGCACTAATGAGCTGGATGAAGTGAGCCGCGATATAGATCACATCAGCCATGAACTGCATAAGGTTGCCAGTCAATTTCGCGTTTAACCGATTAGTTTTTCAAGGAACCGGGGCACAGGAAGTGCTTAACATCAGGAGTGGACAATCAATGAGAAAACACAGCTCGGCTCGTAAAAAAAATACACTCGCGCTCGCCATATTATTCGCAGCGGCAGTGCCTTTCAGTCAGGCGGCGGAACTTAATTTTTCCGGCTTTTTATCCGTGGGCGGCGGTATGGTCGATGACGACTTTGACTCTGGCGGCAATTACGGTCGCTACGAGGAAGACCTCACCTTCGATCGCAGCTTGCTGGGGTTGCAAGTTACGGGGCAAGTCAATGAAAAAGTGTCAGCCACAGCGCAATTAATCGCGCGCAAAAATGACAGCTACGAAGTGAATGCGGAGTGGGCCTATTTAACTTGGCAGGCAACCGACAGTATTAAACTCCGCGCCGGCCGGTTGCGCACCCCATTTTATATTTACTCCGATTTTCTTGACGTAGGTTACAGCTATGGGTGGATAACACCGCCGCAAGAAGTGTATTACTTACCGTTCAATAATGTGGATGGCATCGACCTCTATGCCACCCAAACACTGGGAATTTTTGATACCAGCGTGCAAGTGTATTTTGGCAGTTTTGATGACGAATTTAATTTTGATGGTGTAACCAGCGATGCCCAAACCCGCAATCAAATGGGGATCGCGGCAACGTTGGGTAAAGATTGGTGGAATTTGCGCGCGGCGTACCACGAAGCGGATTTAAGTGTGGATGTGACCGGTGCGGCCCTGATGCCTGGCTTAACCTTGGGGCAGTTTATCGGCAGCATTCCTGCGTCCTTCAGTTTTGTCGGCCCGCGCATATTAGTGGAGGAGGAAAAGGCCACCTTTGCGCAAATTGGTTTCACTATCGACACCGGGCGTTTTGTGGCAGCAGCAGAGCATGTGGAGTTTGAGCCGGAAAATTCCATGCTCGCCAAAAACATTCGCGAGTATGTGATGGTGGGAGTGCGCACGGGCGACTGGTTATTCCATGTAACGGCCGCACAATCCAAAGACGAAGCGGTGAATTTAGTGGAGGGAATTCCTGTTGCACAACAAACGGCACAATTGATTGGCACACTCAATGCGATTGCCGCTGCGCAAGCGGATGAGCGCGATGTAATTTCATTGGGAACTCGTTGGGATATCGCCTCGGGTGTTGCACTTAAATTACAGATTGACGATGTAGACGATAAGGTGCGTGGCGACCAAAAAGTCTATTCCGTTGCTGTGCAAACCGTATTCTAGGGGGCGATCAACATGAAAAAATGGTTAGGTTCTCTTATCGCGGTTGCGGCCTTGTCACTGCCTGCACTTTGTGTGGCAGAAGTCGCGGTTATCGTTCACCCCTCATCAGCTATTGCCAGCATGTCGGAAGATGAGATTGCCCGCCTGTTTCTGGGTAAAACCAAAAGTTTTCCCGGTGGTGCGCAAGCCGTGCCCATTAACCAGAACGAAGGTTCAGCGGTGCGGGAAAAATTCAATGAGACGGTCTGTAAAAAAAATGCCAGTCAATACAAAGCCTATTGGTCGCAGTTGGTATTTACCGGCAAGGGCACTCCGCCCAAAGACGGTGGTGATGATGCCGGGGTAAAAGCCTTGGTAGCCGCCAATACCAACATGATTGGTTATGTGGATGCCAGCGTGGTGGATGCCTCAGTAAAAGTGGTGTTCAAAGTGCCCTAAACGCCTCAATTCAACTATTCCCGCTACAGAGCCCGCAACCTGCGGGCTTTTTTTATCCACTAATTTCGTCACTAAATCCCTGTTGCTGTCCCAACTAGGCTAAAATGCGCGCCTTTTTTACCCACTTATCCCTAGTTACTCCTATTTAGTCGCACAGTCGCAGAGAAATTACCTTGATCTCCACCGCCAATATCACCATGCAATTTGGTGCCAAACCGCTTTTTGAAAATGTTTCGGTCAAATTTAACAACAGCAACCGCTATGGCCTGATCGGCGCCAATGGCTGCGGTAAATCCACCTTTATGAAAATTTTGGGTGGCGACTTGGACCCCTCCGGTGGTCAAGTGATGCTGGAACCCAACGTGCGTTTGGGTAAATTGAAACAGGATCAATTCGCCTATGAGGAATTCTCGGTGGTGGATACGGTGATCATGGGCCACACCGAACTCTGGGCGGTAAAAGCTGAACGTGACCGCATTTACGCCCTGCCGGAAATGAGTGAAGACGACGGCATGCGCGTGGCGGAATTGGAGGTGGCTTTTGCCGAAATGGACGGTTACACAGCCGAGTCCCGCGCCGGTGAATTGCTGCTCGGCCTGGATATTCCTATCGAACAACATTTTGGCCCCATGAGCGCGGTGGCACCAGGCTGGAAACTGCGGGTGTTATTGGCGCAAGCATTGTTTGCTGATCCCGATGTGCTCTTGCTCGATGAGCCGACCAACAACCTCGATATCAATACCATTCGCTGGTTGGAAGGCATGCTCACCCAGCGCAATAGCACCATTATTATCATTTCGCACGACCGTCACTTTTTGAACTCGGTGTGCACCCACATGGCGGACTTAGACTACGGCGAGCTGCGGGTATACCCCGGTAACTACGACGACTACATGATGGCGTCCACCCAGGCGCGCGAAAAGTTGTTGAACGAAAACGCCAAGAAAAAAGCACAAATAGCCGAGCTGCAAACCTTTGTGAGCCGCTTCTCGGCCAACGCCTCAAAAGCCAAACAGGCCACCTCGCGCGCCAAACAAATCGACAAGATCCAGTTGGACGACATCAAACCCTCCAGCCGGGTCAGCCCCTACATCAAATTTACCCAAAACAAAAAGTTGCACCGTCAGGCGGTGACCTTGGAAGCGGTGAGCAAAGCTTACGACCGCCCGCTGTTTACCGATTTGAGTTTGCAAGTGGAAGCCGGTGAGCGCATCGCGATTATCGGCCCCAACGGCGCCGGTAAAACCACCTTGCTGCGCTGTTTGTATGGCGATTTACAACCCGACGCGGGCACGGTGAAGTGGGCTGAACAAGCCGAGATTGGTTATTTTGCACAGGATCACGCCGCCGATTTTTCTTACGACACCAACCTGTTCGACTGGATGAAGCAGTGGACCAAAGGTGACGAGCAATTAGTGCGCGGCGCACTCGGCCGCATGTTGTTCTCCAACGACGACGTGAAGAAAAACGTCAAAGTATTATCCGGTGGTGAAAAAGGCCGCATGCTGTTTGGCAAGCTCAGCCTGGTGAACCCCAACGTCTTGTTGATGGACGAACCCACCAACCACCTGGATATGGAATCCATCGAGGCATTAAACCTCGCACTGGAAAACTACCCCGGCACCCTGATTTTTGTCAGCCATGACCGCGAATTTGTATCCTCACTTGCGACCCGTATTATCGATATGCAACCGAGCGGCCTGATCGATTTCCACGGCAACTACGAGGATTACCTGCGCAGTCAGGGCATTTACACAATGTAAACGCCCTTCAGCTCAGCCATAAAAAAATCCCGCATTCATCACTGGATGCGGGATTTTTTTGGTTCTTATAAACGGTTTGAAAAGCGATTAAGGCTGGGGTGGATAAGCCTGATTCAACACGTCCATCAGGTTTGCAGAAGGTGCCACCATTTGCCCTCCGTGGGGATCCTGAAAGCCGATCTCCAGCATCCAGCTACTAGGATCAGTATTTTCAGTTCCGAGAATATTCAGGCTAATCGCGGTGAAAAAATCGCGGTCCGGGCCATAGGTCGGTGCAGGTAAATACACGGTTTTTTGACCTTTTCCATACCAGTTGATATCCAGGATAAATCCTTCCGGAGCAAAAGCCGGGGCAGAATTTTGCGGTGCAACACCCAAACGGCTTTTTAAGGTTAGGGTTAGATTTTTACCATTAACCTTGGTAGTCACTGTGTCGGCTATTTTATTGGGGGTAATGTCAGTCAGGGTGCCGTGAACCATAAACAAATGGTTGCTCCACTCATCCTGCATTGGTGTGCCGATAAAAGAAGACTTGTCGGAGACAAAACCGGAAATGTGCATGGGGTTGTTTGGTTCGAATGGGGTAGGCTCAAGCTGCAGTTTGACTTCGCGGTACACCCAGGCATTGGGCACATAAGCTTCAAAGCGACCCCATTCCCCCGTTGAAAACTGGGTTGCTGAAATTCCTTTGAGGTTGGCAAAACGCAGGTCAACCCGAGTTACCTCCGGTGGTTGGCCCATGTTTTTTTCCACGGTAATAATGGCCGAAGTGGCATTATTGAAGTTCATATTGGGGAATTGAATACTGCCATTGCCTGAGTGGATGTCGGTCAGTTCGTATTTTAAAGTCACTGCCTGGGAGAGGCTCGCCGCCGACAGTAAAAGTGCTCCAAGAGAAAAACCAAGTGCTTTCATTGGGTAGTTGTCCTTTATCAAATTTGTGTATCCAGAATGTGAATGCCCGTGCTGCGTTAGTAACCCGGTGCGAGCGGAAAACTATCAAATAAAGACAACTACTCCAAGATCAAAATGTGTATTCAGTGAAGTTGTGGGATTTTTTGTGATTGGACTAAAGCAGGGTATTTCAAAAAAGCGTACCGCCGCGCGTGCAAGTAAGCCCGCAACATACGCGGGCTTTATTTATCTTCATTTTTCCAGTGGTTAGGCTTTCTTCACGCCTACGCCTTTTTTACGAAGGCCGATTTCAACATCATTGCGCCAATGCCGTCGATTTTGCAGTCGATGTCGTGATCACCCTCCACCAGGCGATTAATTTTTACCTTGGTGCCGACTTTTACCACCGACGACGACCCTTTGATTTTCAAATCCTTAATGACGGTCACGTAATCGCCATCGTGCAGTTGATTGCCATTGGCATCGCGCACGATCAAGGTTTCTTCAGCTACGCCCGCTGCTACCGCCTCTTTCGACCACTCGTGCGCGCACTCCGGGCAAATTAACAGGCCGCCATCCTCATAGGTGTATTCGGAATTGCATTTGGGGCAGGGGGGGAGCTGGCTCATAAATGGGTCTCGTTGGGTGATCGCTAACAGAAATAGAATTTAACAGGGCGCGGATTATAACCTGCAGCGCAGTGCCGCCCCATTATTCGATTTGATCCAAATTGGATTTTCTTAATTTTCCCTTAAGTTTCCTTCCCTAGTCTGCACCCTAAGAACTTCCGGTTTCCAACCTTCAGGGTGCAGTAATGAAAGACATGACTCTTGGTCTGCCAATAAATAGCGATAGCTTGGTTGAACACAGCACCAGTCAGTGGCATATGCCGCGCTTGCCGCAAATCAGAATTCCCCGCTTTGGTATACAAACCCTTGCTTCGCCTGAGCGTGCAGCGGTGGAGGCTTATATTCATGCGCGTTTTTCGGCAGTACATGGCGCCGAGGTTACTCACTTCCTGCCCAATCTCATCAGCCTGCGTTGTGGTGGTGAATATTCGGCGGCGGTGGGCTTGGCACCGGCAAGCAATGGCAAGTTGTTTGCGGAGCAGTATTTGGCGGCGCCTATCGAGCAGGTGATTAGCCATAAACTCGGCGTGCCGGTAGCGCGCGAGCAAATCGTGGAGGTTGGCAACCTGGTTTCCACCTGGAAGGGCAGCAGTTTGTTGCTGTTTATTGTGATTGGTGAGGTACTGGAGCGTTTGGGTTATCACTATGTATTGTTTACCGGCACCCGCGAAGTAAAAGCGCTACTCGCGCGTTTGCGCTATTCGCCCATGGTATTGGCCGATGCGGATCCGAGTGTGTTGCCCGATGGTGGCGCCAGTTGGGGCACTTACTACAATAATCAGCCGCAAGTGATGTTTGGTGATAATCGCCCGGCGATGATGGCCGCGCGCAAAAACCCGATGTACCGCGCGACCGTTGCCGCCATCAGTCGTCCGATTGAAAAACTTTGCACACAGTTTCTATTAGCAAATGAAAGTTGTGCGACGAAAAGTTCAATCGAGCTGAGCACTTCACTGGAGCAGAATGATGAATAAAATTCTCGCCGCGATTTATCATTATGCTGGCGCCACTCCAGAAAAAATTGCCTTAACCGGCCACAATGTTCAACTGACTTATGCGCAGCTAGCGACGCAAATTAATCAGTTGGCAGATTGGTTGGTCGCGCAAAATATTGGTCGCGCCGGTTTGTGGGGCGAAAATTCCATTGAGTGGATTGTGGCTGACCTTGCCGCCTGGCAAGCGAATATCACCCTGGTGCCGCTACCGCGCTTTTTTTCGGCGACACAACTGCAGCATGTAATAACCGATGCGCAATTATCCGGCTTGCTGGTGTGTGGTGATATAACACCGGTAGCTGAAGTGAACGACAGAAGACATTCACCACTCGCCAATATCTTTCTCGATAGTTTGGCCTCCCAACATTCTCTGAAAAATGGATATAGCACCACTGCCATTGCAGATATTGCCAAAATTACCTTTACCTCTGGTACTACCGGCTCACCCAAAGGTGTATGTCTTTCAACTGCCGCATTGGAGAATGTCACCCTTGCCTTGGCAGAGCGTATTTATGCAGCGCCCGATGCAGATAAAAAATTAAATTGTCATTTGAATTTATTACCGCTTAGCACCTTGTTAGAAAATATTGCCGGTGTGTATGTGCCACTGTATTTGGGTAAGCGAATTATTGCGGTGCCCGGTGTGCAGCTAGGGCTTACGGGCAGCTCACAGCTATCGCTGCCAACACTGCTGCAAAAACTCCACGAATATGAGCCCAGTAGTTTGATTTTGTTACCGCAAATCCTGCAGGGTTTGGTTGCTGCCAGCCTACAGGGTTTTAGCTTGCCAGACTCGCTACACTTTGTGGCGGTGGGCGGCGCAAAAACCTCGGCGAGTTTAATTGCCCAGGCGCGCGCTCGCAGTATTCCGGTGTATGAAGGTTACGGCCTCTCTGAATGTGCGTCGGTGGTAAGTTTAAATTCTCCGCTGGAAAATAAAATTGGCAGTGTGGGGAAACCGCTCAGCCATGTGCAAGTGCGTATTGAAAACGGTGTAATTTTTACTCGTGGCAATGGGTTTAGTGGTTATCTCAATAGCCAGCATGAAAATAATGAATGGGTTAATACTGGTGATTTAGGTTATCTCGACAGTGATGGATTTTTATTTATCACCGGGCGCGAAAAAAATTGTTTGATCAGCAGTTTCGGGCGCAATATTTCTCCCGAGTGGATTGAAGCTGAGCTGACTCTGAGCCCTGCGATTACACAAGTGATGGTGGTGGGTGATGCCCAACCATTTTGCAGCGCGATTATTATGCCTACACCTACCAGCTCTACCGATCAATTGTTCGCCGAGATCGCGCGCATTAATCAAACCTTACCTGATTATGCACAGGTGAAAAAATTCATTATTGCTCGCGAAGCTTTTACTCCCGTTAATCAGCTGTTAACCGACAACGGACGTTTGCGTCGCACGGCGATTCAGGCTGTTTATGCCGAACTGATTGATACGGTTTATTCCACTGCCTCTGAGCTTTCTTCCTCTCAGCTCTCTACCTCTTACCCCTCTACAAGCAGCACTACTGCAGGAGCAATCCATGAACTTTTTTGATCGGTTACAAGCAGAAACGGCGGTTGAGCGTAATTATTTATTGAGTGCGCCCATTATCCAGCGCTGTATTGGTTTGGGGCAATTTAGCCTGCAGGAATATATCGCCTTCCTGACCGAGGCTTACCATCACGTGAAGCATACAGTGCCTTTATTGATGGCGGTGGGTAGTCGCTTGCCTGCTGAAAAAGAAAATTATCGTGAAGCGATTGCTGAATATATTGAAGAAGAATTGGGGCATCAGGAATGGATTTTAAATGACCTTGCTGCCTGCGGTGTGGATAAAGATACGGTGCGCCATGGTTGCCCCAAGGCAGCCACTGAATTAATGGTGGCCTACGCCTACGACACGGTAATGCGCAATAACCCCATGGCATTTTTTGGCATGGTGCTGGTGTTGGAAGGCACCAGTATTAATTTGGCGACGCAAGCGGCGGATATTATCCAGCAACACTTGGGCTTGCCGAATAAAGCGTTTTCGTATTTGCGCTCACACGGCAGTTTGGATTTGGAGCACATGGTGTTTTTTGAAAAGTTAATGAATGGCTTGACTGAGCAAAAAGATAGGGACGATATAGTCCACGCCGCAAAAATGTTTTTCACTCTATACGGCAATATTTTTCGCTCTATTGAGCAAAAACCGTTGGCGCAAGCCGCCTAATGGGGAGTGCAGATTATGACTATGCGCGGAAAAATTGTGTTGCTCACCGGTGCTACGGGTGGCATTGGTCAGGCTATTGCGCGTCGTCTCTCCCATCAAGGGGCGATACTAATTTTAGTTGGCCGCTCGGCGCCCACACTCAATGCTTTAGCGAGGGAATTAGACTTACAAAAGAATAAAGGTTTTACGCTGGTGGCAGATATTGCAACCCATGCCGGGCGGGAAAGTATTCGCACTGCATTAATTGCTTTGCCACAGCCGGTAGATATCTTAATTAATTGTGCGGGCATTAGTTTGTTTGGGCTTTTGCCCAACAACGAGCCGGAGCAAATTGAAGCTGTTATTAATACCAATGTCACTGCCACTATTTTAGTGACGCGTTTGGTGCTGCCGTTTTTGCACAAGCACAGTGGGCGTATTCTCACCATAGGTTCCAGTTTTGGTGGTCTGGGCTACCCTGGTTTTGCGGTTTATTGTGCAAGTAAATTTGCATTGCGTGGTTTTAGTGAAGCGCTGCGGCGCGAGTTGAGCGATGGTGCAGTGCAAGTGGCTTACCTCGCTCCGCGCGCGACTAATACCACCATTAACAATGCAGCAGTGTGTGCGCTGAATGGCGAGTTGGGCAATGCGCAAGATGAACCTGAATTGGTTGCTTCGGTGGTGGAAAAAATGTTGTCTTCAACACGAATGCGCGATCGCAATATTGGTTGGCCGGAGCGATTATTTTTGCGTATCAACAGTATTTTTCCGCGCCTTATTGATGGTGCGCTGCGCAAACAATTACCGGTTATTCGCCGTTATGCACAATCCTCATCTGCATCGGAGGCATCATCTGCTCCTCCTGCAGAATCTAATGCAACTACTTCAACCCGTTTATCCTAAAGGTGCGATTATGAAAACTCATTTTATACACAACACAATCTTGAAAAGCGTCACGCTGGGATTCATGGCATTTTTAACCATGAGTGGTTTGGCAATGAACACTTATGCCGATGAAGCCGGTGATATACAACAATTGCAAACCCGCTGGGCCGAGATCAAATATTCCACCCCCGAGGCGCAGCAAGAAAAAGCCTTTGCCGCACTGGTGAGTGAGGCACAACAATTAACCGCCGCCAATAAATCGGCGCCTTATTTGATATGGGAAGGCATTATTCGCTCCACCTACGCTGGAGCAAAAGGCGGTTTGGGCGCGCTGGATCAAGTCAAGCAGGCTAAAAAATTATTTGAACAGGCCATTAAATTGCAGCCGGATGCCATGCAGGGTTCCGCCTATACCAGCCTTGGTTCACTCTACTATCAAGTGCCCGGTTGGCCGGTGGGTTTTGGCGATAGTAAAAAAGCCAAAGAAATGCTGCTGAAAGGCTTGAGCTATAATCCGGATGGCATAGACTCAAATTACTTTTACGGCGATTACCTGTTGGAAGAGAAACAATATCAACAGGCAATTGCAGCGTTTGAAAAAGCACTGCAAGCCGCGCCGCGCCCCGGTCGCGAATCTGCCGATGCCGGGCGCAAAGGTGAAATTACAGCGGCCATGGCAAAGGCTAAAAAACATTTATGATCGGGTTCCCCACCGAATTACGTTAACGGAATGCTGAATGCAAATATTGCTGGTAGAGGATGACAGTTTGCTCGCCGACGGCATTGTCAGTGCATTAAAACGCGCTGGCTTTGCCGTTAATTGGTTGGACAATGGCAAAGCGGCGTGCACCCAGGTAGTTGCTGAGCCGCCGGATATTTTGCTGCTGGATTTGGGCCTACCCGATATGGACGGGCTGGAGGTATTAAAACGGGTGCGACAAAAGAAATTGCACACCCAGGTATTAATTCTCACCGCGCGCGATACCACCACCGACAAAGTTGCAGGGCTGGATTCCGGCGCCGACGATTACCTCACTAAACCCTTTGCGCTCGATGAATTGCTCGCACGTTTGCGGGTACTGGAGCGGCGTTTGGGCACAGCCTCTTCCTCTGTGATTACCATTGCCTCTGTCGCGGTTAATACTGCGCAGCATGAAGCGAGTGTGGATGGGGTGCCGCTCAGTTTATCGCGCCGCGAATACATGCTGTTAAAAGCGCTGATGGAAAGCGCCGGTGTAATTCAAACCCGCGAGGGATTGGAAGCAAAATTGTATTCCTGGGGCGATGAAGTGGCGAGTAACGCGATTGAAGTGCACATTCATAATTTGCGTAAAAAATTACCTGCCGATTTTATTCGCACCATTCGCGGTATTGGTTACATGGTGCCCAAGCCGTGAAATCCATTCGCCGTTTTTTGGTCATTGTGTTGGTGGCGATAGTGACACTGGCAAATTTTGCGGCGGCGGTACGCGGTTATCTCGGCAGTATGGATGAAGCGGAACGTTTATTTAATCAACGTTTATTACAACAGGTAGATTTATTAAATTATGCCTTGCCATTGCATGCGGTAGCGCGCAGTACAGATGGCGTCATTGAATTTCCGGCGCGTGCCAGCGATGTTGAGTCCTCATTGGAATTTCAATGGGTCAGTAATAATGGAACATTATTGGCGCGCTCGGCTGCCATGCCAGATACAGTTCTGGTATCGCTGGAGGAGGGCTTTCGCTATTTTAATTTTAATAATTACCGCTGGCATTTATTAGTCACCGCCAGTAGCGACAAACAAAGTTGGTACATTGTGGCCGAACGCGATGATCAGCGTTATCGCCTGGCAGAATCCATGATTTTGCAAGCGGTTTACCCCATGGTGTTGGCGCTGCCATTAATTGCGTTAATTATTTGGTGGGTGGCCGGTGTGGGGTTGCGCCCCGTTGCCAAGCTCGCGCGGGAATTGCGTCAGCGCGAAGCGACAGATTTACATCCGCTTGAACAGCGCGATATGCCGGTAGAATTATTACAGCTGGCACAATCGGCCAATGAATTGTTGCGCCGCCTGGATGCTTCCTTTGCGCGTGAAAAACGTTTCTCTGGCGATGCAGCCCATGAATTACGTACACCGCTCGCCGCACTCAAAATTCACTGCGAAAATTTAGCCAGGGAATTGCATCCCGCACCGGAATCGGTGGTGAAATTACAGTTGGGTATTGAGCGCATGAGTTATCTGGTCGAGCAAATATTACTGCTCAACCGCACTGCGCCAGATCATTTTATGGGGCGCTTTGAGCCGGTGAATTTAACTTTGTTGGCAAAACAAACGGTGGTGGATTGCAGTGCAGCGCTCGCGCAAAAAAATCACCAGATTGAATTTAATGGCGATGAATGCTGGGTGCTGGGCGATCGTGCAGCACTGGCATCACTGCTCAATAATTTACTTGGCAATGCCATTAAATACACCCCGGTGGGCGGATTGATCGTGGTGAACAGTTGGCTGCGCGGCAAGGATGTGGTGTTGGAGGTGATGGATAACGGCCCCGGTATTCCTGCTGCACAACAGGCGCGGGTATTTGATCGTTTTTATCGGGTGGGTGGGGATCGCCACAATTCACAAACGCCCGGTTGCGGTTTGGGCTTGTCAATTGTGCAGCAGGTGGTGGAGTTGCATAATGCACAGATTGCGCTCACTCAATCGCGTTTTGATCAGGGCCTGTTAGCCATAGTGACCTTTGCGGCAATTTCTGCACCGGTAACGATTAAAAAAATTGAGCATGGCGCTAGTAGAGATAATCACAATGAAAAAAATAACTAAGAAGCGTTTAGTTAAAAAAGTTTTAGCCCATTCGTCATTCCTGCGAAAGCAGGAATCCACGACTTTGATTGTTATGGATACCCGCGTTCGCGGGTATGACGGGAAGTATATTTTTCAGCGCGTGTCTAAATTTTTAGTCTTCTCGATGGGCTTTATACTGTTATTGCTAAGCAGTTTTTTGCAGGCAGAAGTGCCGACCTTCACGATTGAGATTCGCGGCCATTTATTTTATCCCTCGCAATTGGTGGTGCCCGCCAATACCAAAATTAAATTACTGGTCATCAATCAGGATCCAACACCCGAAGAGTTTGAAAGTTACGAACTCAATCGTGAAAAAGTGATTATGGGTGGTGCCAAAGCGACGATTTTTATCGGCCCGCTCAAGCCGGGTGATTATCCTTTTTTTGGTGAGTTCAATCCCAAAACCGCGCAGGGTGTGATTCGGGTGGAGCAGTAATATGGTCGATGCCGTGTTGTTAGTATTGCGCGAAGTTTTAGAGGCGGCGCTGATGTTCAGCCTGTTGCTCGCACTCAGTCGGCAATATGAATTGCGGCTGGTGTGGAGTTTGTGGGCGTTGCTGATAGGTGTGCTGGGTTCATGGTTTCTTGCACACAATGCCTATGCGATTGCCGACGCGCTGGAGGGTACTGGGCAGGAAATACTTAACGCCGGTTTATATGCTGTGGTAGCACTCAGTTTTATTTTGCTTGCGCTAATGTTGATGCCGCAGTTGTACAAACAAGCAACGTTGCAGCGCTTAAGCCTGTCGCTATTATTTGTGATTATTGTGAGTTGTTCGCTAATGCGTGAAGGCTCTGAAGTCTGGATTTATTTATCCAGTTTTACCCATAAGCCCGATGCACTCACCTCCGCGTTAATCGGCGCGATCATCGGTACGGGAATTGGTTTGAGTTTGGGTGCTATCACCTATTACCTGTTAGTGTTTATGCGTCGCCAATTTTTTCTGCCCACCTTTTTAGTCATTGCTACCTTATTGGCTGGTGGTTTATCCATGCAAATTGCCAAGCAATTATTGCAAATTGGTTTGCTGGATTCAGCGGAGCCACTGTGGGACAGCAGTTTTATTGTGGCCGAACAAAGTTGGTTGGGGGAGCTGTTGTATGCACTGCTGGGTTACGACGCTCAGCCCACACCGATTCAAATTATTTTTTATGGCGCCGCGATTGCCCCGATTTTATTGGCAGGATTGTTTTTGGTAGTGCAGGCAGTGGTGGGTGGTGTATGGCGCAAGCGAGATCAAAACCATGATTAAAACAATTATTAAAAAAAGGATTAAACATTCCCTGCTGGGTAGTGCTGTCTGTGCGGCGCTTTTTTTTATCGCACCTGTTTATGCCGATATCACCCGTGTTTACCAGCCCTACGTTGAACAGGGCGAACGCGAGCTGGAGTACGGCGCGACCCTGCGCGACCTGGGCGGCGAGAATATTTTGTTAAATCGCGTGGGCGTGGGTTATGCGTGGAACGATAAAATTTTTACCGAAGTTTATTTGCTCAGCGAATCCATCGGCCACGACGGTGAAGAAATTCGCGGTTATGAAGCGGAATTAAAATGGCAAATCACCGAGCAGGGCGAGTACTGGGCGGATTGGGGGCTTTTGGTGGAGGCGGGTGGTGCGCGGGATATTGATCGCCGCGAACTGGCGGTGGGTTTACTTTGGGCTAAAGAATTGGGCAGCCGCTGGGTGGCCACGGCCAACGCTATAGTCGAATACGAATATGGCGCAGATATCGAAGAGGAAGCGGAAACCGCACTGCGTGCCCAATTTCGTTATCGCTATTCCGCCGCACTGGAACCCGCCGTGGAAATTTACCTGGATGATCAGGATTGGGCCGCCGGTCCGGCGCTAATGGGCATCCAGAAATTGGGTGGTCGCAAGCAGCTGCGCTGGGAGCTGGGCCTGATGTTTGGTCTGGATGCAGAAACACCGGACACCAGCCTGCGCTTTGGGCTTGAGTTCGAGTTCTAGTATCCCGGTTGATTTAACTTATCAAACAAGAATTATTATCATTTGTATTGATAATGGTTCTCATCTTTGCGTATGATTGGCTCCCTAATTCATTGTCCCTGGCAGCAGCTGGGTCTTACAGGAGCCATCGATGAAAGCTTTATCAGGTTTTACCCTGCTCGCGTTTTCCCTTTCTTTTATGTTCGTTCTCGGTTTTTGTTCGGCGGTATATGCCCACACACCGTTCATCGCCCCCACCGCCTTTGAACCTGCGTACAAGGGTTGGATCAGCCTGGATGCGGGGTTTGCTGAAACCTTTTTCCATTCCGATGTCGCCTTTGATAAAGGCAATTTTCAGGTGCTAACACCCGCTGGTGTTTGGGTGGCTCCGGCGCGGGTGGAGCAATTTACCAGTCGCAGTGTGCTGGAATATCAAGCGCAGGAGGAGGGCACCTACCGCTTCACCACCGGCACACGTTTGGGGGCGGTATTTCGCATGTATGAACTCAATGGTGAACGCAAACACACCCGCGACCCCAAAGAAGTTTTGCCCAAAGGGCACAAGCTGCTCGATCACTATCAATCTGTCACCCTCGCGGAAACCTATGTGACTTTAAAAGCTCCGGACACTAGCGCGCTGAAACCCTATAACAAAGGTTTGGAGTTGGTACCCATCACTCACCCCAATGATTTATATGCGGGTGAGACGTTTGAATTTTCGGTATTGCTGGATGGCAAACCGCTGGTGAATCAGCCTGTCAGTATTTTTAGCGCGCAGGATTCCGCTCAACAGCAACAAGCTGCACACACCGCCACTACAGATCACAGCGGCAAGGCCAGTGTTGAACTCAATAACGCCGGTATTTATTTGCTGCACCTGCGCAAAAGTGCACCCGCACCCAAGGGAGCTGAGGCGCCTAATTACGGTTACATCTACACCCTGAGTTTTGCCGTGCAACCGGCGCTGTAATTTTTCCAACATTTATATTGATGACGAGAAAATTTTTATGATGGCTAAAAAATATTTTGTACTGCCACTGGCATTGTTGCTATTAACCGCCTGCCAATCGGCGCCTAAACCAGAATCTACATCAGAATCTAACCCGGAACTTAAGGCAGCAGCTAAAAAAGCGCACAGTGCTACCCCGCATCAGCGCAGTCACGGCGCGAGTGCCGGGCATCGCCAGAGTTTTATCAAGGATTACGATCAAAACGGCGACGGCGTTTTAACTCGTGCCGAATTTGATCAGGCGCGCGCGGCACATTTACGTGCTATGGATAGCAATCAGGATCAGCGCATTGATGAAGTCGAGTATGTGCAGGAGTTTGTCGCGCGTATGACTGAGGAACAAAAAGAGCATAGAACCAAACAACTCAAACAAGCCCATGTGCGGTTTGGGGTGTTGGATAAGGACAAGGATGGAGATCTTACGGTGAAGGAATTTGCTGTCTCAGGAACACGGATGTTCGCCGGCTGGGATTTAAATAAGGATGGTGTCATCAACGAGCAAGATCCATTGCCCACACCGTAAATAATTTTTCACTTAACACTGATCACCTGAAAATTTTTACCTCCAAAAAAAGAAAAATCAAAAACTCATAAAAGAGTGTGCCTTGTTAGCCAAAAAAATATGCGTGCCGAATTGCCATAAGCGCTTCGGCATATAAAAAACGATGTTGTATTGGTTAATGAGGACAAAATGAAAAAGTTGTTTCCCCGTAATTTACTCGCTGCATTTATGGCGTGCGCCGCGTTTGCATCTGCTCAGGTGTTAGCTGCCGATTCGGTGCAGGCCGGCGCACAAAAAAAGAAATTGGGCAAAGTAGTGGTCACGGCGCAAGCGGAGCAAGAATCAGCGCATCCATCCAGTCAGTTAGTAAACCGCGAGGCGTTGGACAATCAGCAAGTGACCGATCTGGATGATTTGGTGCGCTATATTCCCGGCGTGAGTGTGAGCGACATAGGTCGATTTGGTGCTAATGGTTTTAATATTCGCGGTTTGGATGGCGATCGCGTTGCCATGACTGTAGATGGTTTGTCCATGGGTGAAACCCTCGATCCGGTAAGCTATCAAGCTTACGATTTTTTTCGCTCCACACGCGGCGGGTTGGATATAGACGCACTGAAATCGGTAGAAATTATTAAGGGTGCGGATTCAATCGCTGCCGGCAGTGGTGGTTTGTCGGGCGCGGTTATGTTTATCACCAAAGACCCGGCAGATTATTTGGCAGCGCAGGGCGACGACACTTTTCTCAGCCTGAAAACCGGCTATGCCAGTGATTCTGATGAAGCGTTACTGAGCGCAACACTCGCCAATCGCACCGGTGCCTGGGAAAGTTTACTGGTGCTCACCCAGCGTCAAAGTCATGAACTGGAAGTGCAAGGCAAGGCTGAAAATATTACCGGTGGCGCGCGCGAAATTGCCGACCCGCTCGATGCAGAATCCACCAACGCGTTAGTCAAATTGTATTTTTATGCCAGCCCATCCCATCGGTTAGGAATGGTTGCTGAACACTATCGTGCGAATTCACAGCTCAATAATTTATCGCGTGTGGATGCGAGTTATTTAACGCGCACTACGGATGACGACAACGAGCGCGATCGCATCGGCGTGAATTACCAATGGCTTACCGAGTCCCGTTGGTTTGATGTGTTTGATTGGAATTACGATTATCAAAACAGCTACAACAGTGGTTATACCTTGATGCTGTTTAATTCCACTACCTGCCCACAAGGGGTATCGCCCTGTTATCGCTCGGAGGATCGTTACTACGAGCAGGATGCTCACACCACGCGGTTTAAATTCAGTAAAAATATCGCCGGCACTGCACTGGAACAGGAATTAATCTACGGCCTGGGTGCAGAAGTGCGCGATGTGAATTATGCCTCCATCGATACCCGTTATATCGGCACCAGTAATACGGCTTCATTGGTGGAAGTTGACCCGGACTTTGTACCGGAAACTGCAGTGACTCATTGGCATGGATTTGTGCGCGATCAACTGGTGCCGGTTAATTCCCCGTGGACATTTAACCTGGGGGCGCGGGTTGACAGTTTTGACTATTCACCGCAATTGAGTGCGCAGTATCAGGATGCATCGGCCACTATTGGCGATGTGAACTTTACGCAGGCGACCTGGCAATTAGGTGCGGATTATCAATTTACGGCGCAACAACACCTCGCTGTGCAACTGGGAACTGGCTTTCGTGCGCCCTCTACTGAAAACCTTTATTACACCACCGTCACCAGTGTAGGAACGGATGCGGCAACAGGGCAGGAGGTGCTGTTATGGGATTCAGTCGCCAACCCCAATTTGAAAGCCGAAGAAAGTTTGAATAAAGAATTGCGTTATGGTTTTGCCAATCATCGTGTGCAAATTAACGCCGCTATTTTTCACGACGACTACAGCAATTTTATTGAAACCCAAACTCTCAGCCGTTTGAACGATGTGAGTTTCCAAAGCTGCACGCGCGGCGTCTGCACCACAACCAAGGGTGACAGCTACACCATGCCGGTTAATAGTGGTGAAGTGGTAGTGAAAGGTTTTGAAATTGATGGGCAGTGGAATTTGGATCGCAATATTGCGCTGCGTTTTGCCTACTCCTACAACGAAGGCGAAAAGAAAAATGGCGACCCGCTGTTAAGTATTGTGCCGCACTCGGGTGTTGTTGGTATTGAGTACCAACCCGATGATCGTCGTTGGGCGGCGAGTTTTAGCATGACTCGCTCGGGCAGTAAAAATGCGGATGATGTAGTGGTCACTGCTGTTAATGGCACACAAAGTCAAGGCGCGGCATTTTTAACCGATGCATTTACCTTGTTTGATTTGCAGGGGCGCTATCAGGTTACGCCCGCGTTAAAAATCACCATGGGGTTGTACAACATTACCGACGAACAATATTGGCGCTGGCAGCGCGTGCAATTTGTCACCGAAGGCGCTGGTGGTGCACGCGGTGGGGTAAGCGGCGCTGGCATTAATCGCTATGCAGAACCGGGGCGCAATTTCAAAGCAAGCCTGACCTACGCGTTTTAATAAAACGCATTAATTTATCTATTAATTTATCTATTTATTTTAGGGAAGTAGAGATTCCCTGCGCGATAGTTGCATCGCGCAGGGAGTTGTACGCAAAGAAAGAGGAAATTATCTATGGCGCCGCAAGCAAATATAGCCTTGGTGTTTGGCACAGACACGGGTAACACACAAGAGGTTGGAGAAAAAATCGCACAGGCATTGCGCAGTTATGGTTACAGCGTGGACATGATGAACGTGTGCGACGTTACCTCGGTGGTGCTGCAACAGTATCGCTTTTTGGTGATGGGAATTCCCACATGGGATTTTGGTGGTATTCAAGAAGACTGGGAAGATTTTGAAGGAGATTTACAACTCACTGATTTATCCCAAGCGGTGGTAGCGCTTTATGGTTTAGGCGATCAGCGTGGTTACGGTGATTATTTTGTCGATGCTATGGGCTGGCTATACGAGCGTGTATTAGCAACGGGCGCACAGGTCATCGGCCATTGGCCAGCAGAGGGATATAAGGTGGCGGCATCGCTGGCATTAAATGAAAGTAAAACGGAATTTTGTGGTTTGGCGATAGATGAAGACCAACAATTTGAATTAACCGATAGGCGTGTAGCCACCTGGGTAAATCAAATAGTCAGTGAATATGAATGCTGTGCCTTGGCATCCTAGGAGAGGTATATGGGAACCATACATACTGCTACAGAAACGATAGAGGCTAGTGTTAAAACCAACCACCAACATATGTTGGCACAGGCGATTTACCGCTGGCGTTATTTGCTGGACAACGCACGCAGTGAACTTCATCGGCAGGATTGGAATGCCGCTGTCGATGCTTATCAACAGGCCTATTGTCAGGCCGAATTATTAATTCATATTGCAGATTGTAAAAATTGTGCGATTAAAAATTATGTGCGCACACTATTTGAATATGGCTACAGTTTGTGTCAAACCCACCACTCCGAAGTGTTGTTGGGGGTGCTGGATATAGCACGGCAAACGCTGGAGTGTTATGCAACTACCACCCTGACACAACAGCTGTTAAAACCAATCATTAATTTAGTGCATGCCAACAGCCAGCAGCGCGATATTTGGATGAATCAATTATTTGCGGAAGATGCATTGCAGCAGCAAGCCGTACATTAAAAAAACCGGCGCTGAAAAGCGCCGGTGAAATGAAGCGGTTAAAAAACTGGATGAGCTGTAGTGGTATAAACCACCGCTTAGTGTGCGCTTTGTTTGTGTTATGCGGCGCAATAGCGCTTGAGGTAAGCCTCATGACTCGGCAATGCGGCCGCTGTTTTGCCGATGGCATCTTTCAAATGCCGCATGTTTTGAATAAGCGCAGTCTCGGGCACGCGATCCACCAGTGCATCGTAATGCGTGGGGTTGATGCCTTGCCCGAGCATGACTGCCAGCCAGCTGTGGGGAGTGAATAAATCGTCTGGCGCGGCAATAACCCGGCCGCTGCCACGAAAAATCTCCAGCTTGGATGCCAGGGTATCCGGAATTTTCATATGGCCAACGTAGCGCCAAAATTCGGTGTCCCGGCGCTGGGTGGCGCTGTAGTGCAGCACGATAAAATCCCTGAGCCGCTCGTAATCGGCGGTCATTATCCGGTTGTAGTGCGCAATCTCCGCTGCATTGATGCCTCGCCCCGGCCACAGATTAATTAGCCGTTGAATGCCAATTTGTGCCAGATGAATACTGGTGGACTCCAGTGGTTCGATAAAACCGCCGGCGAGACCTATGGCAACGCAGTTTTTCTCCCAGAAGAGGCGGCGGTGGCCGGTGCGGAAACGCAGTGGTCGCGGGTTGCCCAAGGCTTCGCCTTCGGCACCGGCAAGCAGTGCCCGGTGTACATCATCTTCATCGGCAAATGCACTTGAATAGACATAACCATTGCCCATGCGGGTTTGCAGGGGAATGCGCCAGCGCCAGCCGGCATTGTCTGCTGTGGCGCGAGTGAATGGATCTGGCGCGCCTGTTCCGGTCGTGGAAAGGGCGAGCGCCCGGTCGCAGGGCAAGTAGCGGCTCCAGTCGATAAACTCGCTGTTCATCGCACCTTCAATCAGCAGGGACTTAAAACCACTGCAGTCGATAAACAATTCACCGGCCAGCACCTGGCCGTCACTCAGTGTCACCGACTCGATCATGCCGTGATCCGGATGCTGTTGGACGCTATCTACCAAACCCTCCACCCGACGAACCCCGCGTTGCTCGGCGTAGCGGCGCAGCAGCTGACCGTAGCGCATGGAGTCAAAATGATAGGCGTGACGCAGGGTGGACAAAATCGCATCGCTGCCGCCCTGCGGTTGGGCGAAGCGCCCAAGGCGGGCGGCCATGGCACAGAGGTTGTAGTCGTTGATATCCCCCGCCAGCTCGGCCGGTGCTTTACCTGTTTCTGAGAGTGCTCGCAAACGAAGCCACAACTGGTGAAAAGCAAACTCCGGGGTATCGCGCCCGTAAAAGCCGAAGGGGTGGAAATAGCGTTTGCCAAGGTCAAGCCAGTCAACGAATTCGATGCCGAGTTTGTAGGTGCCCTGACATTCGCGCAGCACCTCGTGCTCGTCCAGCCCGAGAAATTGGTTGAATTCCAGTAATGGCGGGATGGTCGCTTCGCCAACGCCGATCACCCCTATCGCCTCGGATTCAACCAGCGTAATGGACGCATTGGGCGGCGCCATACGCGCAATGGCGGCGGCGCACATCCAGCCGGAGGTGCCGCCGCCCACAATGACGACATTGTTCACCGGCTTCATCGCTGCCCGCCGGATGCGTTACGGAACCCTCTTGCCACCACTTCATTGATTAGGTCGCGGTGGCTTGGCACTGCAGTCATTGCCTTGTTGCTCTGCTGGCGAATGCTCTCGAACTCCCGCTTGGCGTCGTCATAAAACCGCAACGCGCCAGCGCGGGCGCTGATGTCGGTCTTGAACCCCATACCGTAAAGGATGTACTGCCAACTGTTTTCATCAAAAATGTCATGGCTGGCATCAATGTCGAGAAAGGATGGCGGCCGGTGGCGCCATTGCTCCAGCTTGCCCTTCAGATAATCGGAGGCCGACGCGGGCGCACGATTGTCGCGCCAAAACGCGGTGTCCGTGCGCTCGCTCAAATAGTAATGCAGCTTGATAAAGTCGATCACGTGTTCAAACCGTTTGGTCATGGCTTGGTTGAACTGTTGGGCCGAGCGCTCGTAATCGCCCGACCAGGGAAACAGATTGCACAGCATAAGTGCGGCAACCTCGGCAAAACTGATGCCGGTGGCTTCCAGTGGCTCGATAAAACCCACCGATAGCCCTACGCCGATACAGTTCTTGTGCCACTGGGTTTTGCGAAACCCGGCTTCAAAGGCCAGTTTCCGGTGCTGAAGATTATTGGCGGCAGGGCCTATATAGCGTTTCAAGGTGGCCAGTGCTTCATCGTCACTGCAGTAATCGGACGCATAGACATAGCCGACACCGCGACGATTATGCAGGCCGATATCCCAAATCCAGCCCGCGTCTTGCGCGCTGGTATAGGTGCAGGAGGGAATGGGCGCATCGGGCCGATCATAGGGCACCTGCATGGCCACCGCGCGGTTACAGAACAATTGATCTTTATAAGAAGTAAATTCCGAGCCCAGCGCCTCGCCGATCAGCCGCGCGCGGAACCCGGTGCAATCGATGTACAAATCGGCCTTGAGTTCGCCATGGACACGCCCCTGTACTGAGGCGATGCCGTTTTCATCAACCTTCACATCGTCGATGGTATCGATCAGCCGCTTCACGCCCATCGCCATGGCCTGACGGCATACCACTTGCGCCAGTTTTCCCGCATCAAAGTGATAGGCGTAGTTCAGTGGCGCATTGTAATTGGGGTGGGTAATCAGCTTGGGTGCCAGTTTGGCATCCACCACCCGCTCTTGCACCGTACAGGCCTCGGCCCAGGGAACATCCCCGGCCACACCGAGCAGCCAATAGGGCAGAAGGTCCATGTCGGTATGTTGTGATGCGACCTGGAAGGGATGGAAATAGGTGTCATGGGGATCATCAGCTGGATTTTTCTTCCAGTTATTAAACCTGATGCCTTGCTTGAAGGTGGCATCGGCTTCCCGAATCAGCGTGCTTTCATCGAGGCCGATGCGGCTCATGGTCTTGCGGATAATCGGGAAGGTACCCTCGCCAACGCCGAGGATACCTATTTCGTCAGACTCGACCAGCGTAATCGTTACGCCGCCGGGAGTGTCCGCCGCCAGCATCCGCGCCATATAGGCGGCGCAGATCCAACCGGCGGTTCCTCCGCCAACAATCAGAACGCTCTTGCTCATTTATGTGCCTCTTATTATGTGGTCAAGTTTGCTCAAGAGCGTCCTGCCGTGCTCAGTTAACCCTAATGCTCAGTTAACAATTGATGCTCAGTTAAAAGTTAACGCCTAGGTGCAAGCCAATGCGACGGTCAGTCACAAACACCGCGCGATCAACAAAGCGTCCGGACAGGATCTCCATCTCGGTGCGCTGGTCTTCGTCGGTGATGTTTTGCACATCCAGTTTGATATTGACGTTATCGGTCAAACGGTAGGAGATGCTGCCATCCAGCCGACCGGAAGCCGCCGCGTAGACCGGCATACCGAACTGGATTTGCTGCCCGTTAAACGGATCGTTATAGACATTGGTCGTGCCCGAGTCGTTGGTGGTCGTTAAATAACGATCACGCCAGTTCCAGGCCAAACGTGCGCTGAATCTATCCCAATCGTACAGCAGGGTGGTGGAGTAGGCCCACTCCGACAGTCCGATCACCGGCACCTTGAGTTCATCGCCATTGATGTCCTGGGCAAAGGCATCCGGCGCTTTGTTGTCGATGTAGGTGACGTTCATTTCGATACCAAAGCCACTCATCCAGCCGGGCAGTGCATCGAAATAGGTGCGCCCGCCCAATTCAAAACCGCGGATGATGGTGTCACCCTCGGCATTGAAGTTGGTCCGGCTGGTGACTGAGCCATCAAGGAAGTTGCTGCCACTGCCATCCGCCAGTGCCGATTGCGGGTAATCCCCTTCGGAGAAGAAGCCGCTTGCCGGCGCCGAGAAGTTGTTGAAGGTGATGTAGTTGTCGATGGTTTTATGGAACAGCGCCAGGTTCATCGAGGTGCCTTTTTTCGGGTACCACTCGAAGGAGAGGTCGTGGTTCAAGGCGATTTCCGGCTCCAGGAAGGGGTTGCCGGTGGTATTGGTATAGCCGGAGAAAATCGCCGGGATGGATACATCATCACCCGGATTGAGCGCAGCCAACTCGTCGTTGATAGGGTTTTCGGTGGTCTGCACGCTGGCAATACCCTGCGCGCGGATATCGGGGTAGCGCGGTGGCGTGAGGGTTTGGGTCAGGGCGTAGCGCATTACCCAGCCTTCCGCCGGTTCTAATTTGATATTGAATGACGGCAGGAAATAATCCTTGGAGAAGCTGCCCATGCGGTCTTTTTCATAGCCCACACTCTCACGCGTCAATGGCGGCTGCACGCCTTCGTTAGCCTCTTGCCAGGCAGCTACGTTTTCCAGACCACCCATGGCTTCGACTGACGCCTGGGCATCGGCCAGGCTCGCGTAGTAACGCGCGCCACCACTAAAGTTGAAATTGCCCTGACTGCTAATGTCGTAATTCACCCAGCGCACCCCAAAATTACCGCTGAAATTCAGGAACCAGGCGTCGCTATCATTCGCAAAACCCACCATCGCATAGGCGGACTGGGTGTCGTGTTCCGTCTCATAAAAGGATGGGCGCTGGTCAAAGTTGCGGTTACGCAGTGTGCCGTCGGTGCTGTAGAGGTAGGTGGTGGCCGTTGGGTTGCTGCACTGATGTTGAAGCGTGGGGCCGCAGGCCAGGTAGGTATCGTATACACGCTCGAACTGGTCGTAGGAGTTAACCTGACGGGTCCCCACCCAAACACCACCGAGTGACGGGATATCCCCTTTAAAGAAATCCGAGAATTCTTCCAGTTCAAAATCGCCTTCCGGGGCGGTACTGACGAAGGGGCGCGTCACGCCATTCCAGCCGCGGCCAGTTGCCGACCACCAGGTTCCGACAAAACTATCAGACTCCTCACGCGCTGCTGCACGACCGCCGATAGCCAGTTTTTTGAAGAAGCCATCGCCGATTTCAATATTGGCGTCCAGTTGAATGGCATGGGCTTCGCCTTCATTGGCGGTGTCCAACCAGTTGATGCGGGAAAGCCCGGCTTGTGCCGGGTCGGTTGAGAGCGGGGTTTCAAAACTCACCACCGGCCGCTTGCCCGACATATCCATATTGATTTGCCCGATTGTCGGAATCACGGTGCTGCCAAGGCTGTATTTACCGGAACTCGATTCGGCTTTCACGTACTGGTAGCTACCGCTCATGTCCCAGCCTTCAGCGTCGTATTTGAAGCCGGTGCTGTGGTCGGCCGTGCGGCTGAACGACGGTGTGAAGCTGGAGTTGGGTGATACGCTAAGGCCGGAGGTTAGGTTGGGGCTGGAGATTGCACCTTTCACGAATACGCCATCGTCAAACACTGCACCGTCAAATACACCAACGGGGGTGCCCGGTTCCACCGACAGGATTTGGCTGTCGCGGTTGCTGTCGCGCTCGGAAATAAAAGTGGTATGGAACAGCTCAAGGTTGTCGTTCGGCGCCCACTGGAGTGCGCCGTAATAGCCATTGCGGACGCGTTCAAATTGATCCTGACTGTAGCGTATGCCGCCCGGTACGTAGACCCGCTCGCCCTCGTATTGCGTGGCGTAGTAGGGCGGAACGATGATGTTGCTGTCATGGGATTCGATCTTCGAATAAGCCAGATCGAGCAGCACCCCGAACTCACCAAAATCGGTATCAAAACGGTTCGATATCATGGCGGAACCTGCCGGAGTGATTTCCTCGGAGTAGTCGCCATAGCTACCGGAAATCGCCGCATTGGCCTTAAAGCCATTGAAATCAAACGGCATGCGGGTCTGCAGGTCGACGGTACCGGAAACGCCGCCTTCAATCAGGTCGGCACGGCTCGCTTTGTAGACGGTGACCGCTTTCAGCAACTCAGGCCCCACATCCGCCCAGCTGAGGCCGGAGCCGCCATTGGCAGAGAAAACTTCCCGCCCATTGATCAGTGTTTTGGTCTTGTTTAAACCACGGATTTGAACTCCCGAACCCTCAAACGCAAAGCCGTCCGGTGAACCTTCGCTGCCCGCGCGGACACGGTTCATGGTAACGCCGGGCGCGCGCTCCAGAATTTCCAGCAGGGAGGTACTGGGCACTTTGCCCGCTTCATCCAGCACAATGGAGTCAGCGACAGTATCCGAGGCGCGCTTTAACTCCATCGCACTTTCCAGTGATTGGCGCTGACCGGTAACAATAGTTTCCTCGATCGGTGCATCGTCACTGGCTTTGGTTTTAGTGGTGTTTTGTGCCTGGGTCGTCTGCGCCAAGAGTGCGGGCGAGCAGACCATAATTGCCGCCGCTAACAGTGAACGCCGAAAGACCCGGGCACTGCCTGTGGTGGTTTGGTTGGTGCTGTAACAGGTGTTTTTTTTCATTATTGTCTCAAGCCGCCACGCCGGGCAGCGTCTCCTTGTTGATGTTTCGCGCTGGTGTCTGAACGACACACCGGAAAGACACCTTTGCGGTTGATTATTAGAAAATTATCGAAGCAATACCGGCAGGTTTAGTGCCGCTACCAAATGATGGTCACATAGACTATTTGGTGGTGTCAACATTCTAGTGCTCTAGTATACAAGATTTATTTGTTATTATATGATGTATCGGATATAGCTTTTTCGGCCGAATTGGGTGTCATTAATCCTTCGGGTTAACGAAGGATTGTTGGCGGGAAAAAACCAAAAAAAAGCGGCTGAGTGCTGTTGACTGAAACCGCTGGGCGAATGGTGATGGGATAAAACGGGGCTTATGACTGCCCGAGCGTAAAGGTAATGGGCACCGCAAATTCCAGCTGTTGCGCGGTGATTTCTGGCGGTAAGGGAGGGAAGGGAGCTGAGGCTTTGATGGCGGATTCAACGGCTTGATTGAGCAGGCGATGCTCCGAGGTTTCCAGCGGCTGCAATGCGGTGATGTTGCCAGCGGCATCCACGGCGATGCGAATTTTAATCGAGCCGGTTTGCTGCAGTTCACGCGCCCGCCGCGGATAAATCAGCTGGGCGTAAATCCGCCGCATCGCATCGGAGATGTAATACTGCTGTGCAACCAGTGACTGTGCAGTCAGTTGCGATAGTGCGTCATCGGCGTTATCGCCCGTGTTATTCACTGCTGGTGCATCGGGTGCAATTGTCGATGCGTTTGTTGATTCAGTTATTGATGCGGTTGCGCCAGCAACTTGCGTGGCTCCAGGTAATGACGATTGATTGGTCAAGGCAATTCCAGATTGCCGCGCGCTCGATTTAACACTGCTAACAGCTGCGATTTTTTTGCTGTTGTTGTCGGAAATATTGCCACGGTTGTCACTACTGGAGTTGGCACTACTGGCTGCACTCGCGGCGGCAAGAATGGTCTCATTCCAATTTTTTACTACCGCAATTCTGCTCAAGCGCGGCTCCATATGTGTGAAGCGCTGCAGCAGTGCCGCGTCAATATTTCCCTCCATTAATAACGCCTCGCGGTAGCCGGACGACAGCGGTACATTGCCGATCCAAGTGCGCAGTAACACGTCAAAAAAAGACGGGTTTTCAATGGTGCCCAGGTGCACGCTATTGAGGTGAATAACCGTGCCCTGTTGCGGCGAAAAATCAAAGATCAGGTGATCATTCATTTCCAGGCGGCCGCGAAATAATTGGTCGAACGCCAACATGTTTTCAGCGTGAGAATTCATCGCGCCTGCGGGCATATTAATCGCGGCACCCTCAATCCACATACGGGTAAAACGCCGGGGTGCAATGCCCTCGCGGGCCAGAATTTTTAATTCCATGCGTTTGGCATCCTGCGTATTGAGCAGCAGGTCGGCATCTTTGCTGAGCGTTTCGCTGTACAGCGCTGCCAGAAATTGCTCCTGCCCTAATTCGCTGTGGGTCGCAATTCCACTGAGTTGTGGGGATGCCTGGGTAACAGCGGACAACAGCAGCCAGAGTAAACTCAACTGGCTTATCAGCAAGTAGCGGGGGAACATAAAAACACCGTTGTAAGGAAATAAAACGGCGCCAGCTTAGCGAATCAATACGACAGTTTTGCGACAGTGAATTTACCCTGCTTCCGCCAATGAATATTGCGCGATGGGGTGGGTATGCGACAGTTGCTGATACCAGTTGTTGAATACCAAATCCAGGTGATGAATGCGGCTTACACCAAAATCATAAGTGCGATATTGCTCAAGTAGTTTCAGTAATTCGGAATGGTTGCGCAGGGGGGCCTGAAAGCGCGCAATGGTGGAATGTGCGGTGGCAATTTTGTAGCGGCTATCGATGGTGGAATGCAGTGGTGAATCGCGAAAAACGCGGCGCAAATTTTCGCGCAGTTGGTGTAGTTGTTCGTTCAGCGGAAAGCCCTGAACCAAAACACACCCCGGCGACGCGGTGATACCGCGATACTGAATTTCCAGTGGGCCAATGGATTTTACGGCGTCGTTAAATACGGCCTGGTAAGTCGCTTGATCAACATCCTCCAACATAAACCCACGCACACAACTAACCACCGATAACACCGTCAAATGCAATTCATTTTCCGGATAGTAATATTGCTCAGGCTCCTGCACCGCTAGCGCATCGAGAAATTCCATAATCTTGCGGCTCACCTTGCCCTCCGCCTTGTTAAGGTAGGACAACACCGTGGTGCCTTTGCGCGTGTCATCGCTTGCACCAATCAGGGGATCCATTTCGTAGGCACCTGCGCGAATTTTTTCTTCCGCATTGCGCCACATATCGCCATAAATTTGGTTGATGTCAGACATTAAAAAACCTCCATGATTTGCTGTCGGGCATGTAAAAAATACAAATAAATGTGCGGCTAATAATCGGGTGTTATTTTGCCGCTGTTGATTTTTATGGATACCCGCGGTGATGGGTATCACAGAAAAAAATGGTTCAACGTTTTTCTGATTTCTGTTCTTGTGCTTTCAAAATGTGCGCAAGGTTTGATTCAATCCAATCTGCCAATGTCTCCACTTTTTCGCTGATTTGTTCGCCCATGGGGGTTAACAAATATTCCACATGGGGCGGCACAACCGGGTAGGAAATGCGCTCGACAAAACCATCGCTCTCTAATGCTTGCAGTGTTTGTGCCAGCATTTTTTCGCTAATGCCGCCTACCTTGCGGCGCAATTCGCTAAAGCGGTGGGTGCCGCCGCGCAGGGCGATAAGTAGCAATACGCCCCAGCGGCTGGTGACATGATTGAGTATCGCGCGCGACGGGCATTTGTCGGCCATTACATCGCCGCGCAACATGGCTTCTTTCAAGCTTTTGGTTGTCATTTCATACTTACCTTTTTGTGCGTACTTACTAAAAGTTAGTTAGGCTGCTAGTGTGACAACTTCTTCCACTGAAATAAAGGAGTTCATCATGATTGTTGTTACCGGAGCCTCTGGCCAATTGGGTCGTTTGGTTGTGAGTGCGTTGTTAAAAAAAGTCCCTACCAATGAAATAGCGGTGGTGGTGCGTTCGCCTGAAAAGGTTGCCGACCTTGCCGCCTTGGGGGTGCAGGTGCGGCAGGGTGATTACAATCAGCCCGAGAGTCTGGTCGCTGCGTTTCAAGGTGCCGACAAATTGTTGCTGATTTCCGCCAATGAAATTGGCCGTCGTTTTGAACAGCACAGCGCCGCCATTGCAGCGGCAAAACAAGCGGGTGTTGGCCTGCTGGTGTATACAAGTTTGTTGCGTGCGGATACCTCGCCCCTGCCACTGTGTGTTGAGCATGCACAAACCGAAGCGGTGCTGCGTACGGCCGGTATTCCGTTTGTGATTTTGCGCAATGGTTGGTACACCGAAAATTATCTGGCGAGCGTAGGTTCTGCGTTGCAGTTAGGTGCAGTGTTTGGCAGCGCGGGTGACGGGCGTATTGCCTCAGCAGCCTGTGTGGATTATGCCGAGGCCGCCGTAGCGGTGCTGACGCAAGAAAATCATAGCGGGAAAGTCTATGAATTGGCGGGCGATGAAAGTTATTCGCTCGCTGAGTTCGCAGCAGAAATTGCGTTGCATTCCGGCAAAAATATTACGTATCAGAATTTGCCTGAGGCCGATTTTAAAACAGCGTTGTTGGGTGCAGGCTTGCCGGAATGGCTCGCAACACTATTATCCGAATCTGATGTGGGTGCATCCAAAGGCGGTTTGTTTGATGACAGTCATCAGCTCAGCCAATTAATTGGTCGCCCGACGACTTCATGGAAAGCGATGGTAGAAAAAGCGGTTAAGGCATAAAGTTTTTTGCGGTAGTAAAAGAGCACCGGCTGGTGCTCTTTTACTGTTTCCAGGGATTTTTTTTGAAATATTCACTATCGTCATACCCGCGAACGCGGGTATCCACAACTGCGGTTGTTATTACCACAATTGAACTCCCGCTTGCGCGAGAGTGACGACAGAGTATTACTGACCCGCTGGTGTTCCTTTAACCGTTGCGAAACGGAATATTATTTTTCGCCGGCTTTTTTGGTGTTACTGCGTACAGAAAAATCACTCAGCCCTTTTTCTGTGCGCTCCACTTTTTGAATGGTGCCATCTGCATTGAAATGCAAATATTCTGCAGCAGTGTGACGTTGTTTTTTGTGGCAGGTTGATGTTTTGTCATTTAACCAACGGTGATAAAACAAAATCCATTGACCTTTATATTCCACAATCGAGTGATGGTTATTTGCATTGTTTTCCTCATCCATAATCACCCCTTGATATTTCCACGGGCCTTTGGGGGATTTGGCGGTGTAATAACTCAGTACCCGATTATTTTCCGGCATGGTGAAGTAATAAATGCCGTTGCGTTTAAATATCCAAGGGCCTTCCATTTTGGGTTCATAACCGCCCATATCCATTTTGTAAAAATCGCCTTTAATACTGCGCATGTCATCGGCCATTTCCACGACCTGGTAATCGCTATTCACACCGTGAAAATATAAATAGGCTTTGCCGTCGTCATCAATAAACATACTCGGATCATTGGCATAGGGTGTTTTCCACAGCGGCGCGCCAATCATGTCTTTAAAAGGGCCGGTGGGGGAGTCGCTCTCGGCGATACCTATGCCCATCCACTTGGTGCTTTTTTCCGGGTTTACCCGGTCTTTGAAGCCAGTGCCCGCCGGAATAACTAAATAGTATTTGCCGTTTTTATACACCGCATCCGGCGCCCAGGCGTAGTTGTCGGCCCAGCTGAGATCTTTGAGTGAGAGTATGGCGCCGTGTGCGGTCCAGTTGACTAAATCGGTAGAGGAAAACGCATGCCAGTCCTGCATGTGAAAATCTTCCTGACACTCTTCATCATGCGAGGTGTACAAATACATTTTTCCGTCGGCCCATACGCGGCCAGAGGGATCAGCGGTTTTAATATTGCTGCCAAAATTGAGCGGGTTTTGCGCGCAAGCGAGTAGGGAGCCAAGCGATAAGCACAGGGCTGTGGCGGTACGGGTAATGTGTTTCATGGTTATTGTTCCAAGCCAGTTAATCTCACTGACCGCACACCATGCCGATGGGTTGATTGTTGTTTGCCCAGTGAAACTTACACTTTAGGCTTGTTATGGTTTAAATAACTATAACAAGGTTTGGTGGGGTTGGCTATCTTTTGGGTAAGTCATATTGTGAGAGGTTGCTAATGACGGAGGCGTGATGCAAAAGACATGCTGGGTTTTTTAAGTGCGTTCTTCAGTGCGCAAGGTTAATACTTCATAGCCATCTGCTGTGACAGCAATAGTATGTTCCCATTGCGCAGACAATTTTTTATCGCGTGTGACAACGGTCCAGCCGTCGCGTTTTAATTTCACTTTTGCTTCGCCCTGGTTGATCATTGGCTCAATAGTAAAAGTCATTCCCTCGCGCAATACCAAACCAGAATTCGGTTTTCCATAGTGGAGTATTTGTGGGCCTTCGTGCATGGCGCGCCCTATACCGTGACCGCAATATTCACGCACGACTGAATAACCATTAGCGCTGGCAAATTGTTGAATTGCAAAACCAATATCGCCGAGGGTTGCACCAGGTTTTACCGCGCGGATTCCTTGCCACATGGCCTCGTAGGTTTTATCTACTAATTTTTTTGCCAGCGGCGACACCTCGCCGATCATATACATTTTGCTGGAATCAGCAATAAATCCATTTTTTTCCAGCGTAATGTCGACATTAATAATATCGCCGCTTTTTAAAAATTGAGTTGCAGAAGGCATTCCGTGACAGACAACATCGTTAACGGAGGTGTTTAATGAATAAGGAAAATCATATTGCCCCTTACTTGCCGGACGGGCATTGAGTTCGTTGGTAATAAAACGCTCTACCACATCATTAATTTCCATGGTCGATATACCAGCTTTTACCAGCGGATCAAGGTAGGCGAAAACAGAGGCAAGTAACCGCCCTGATTCACGCATCACATTTAATTCAGCGCTGTTTTTTAAAAAAACCTTATCCATGATTTCTTTTGCCTAGGGGAATGGGTTGATTTATTTCAACGGCGGCAAGTTGTAATTGTTCGCGCAAAATCTCGCTGTAGGTAAGAGTGGGGTTGGTTTCAGCCAGCATGCCAATTTTTATCCAAAATTCCGCTTGTGAATTGATAGAGCGCACCATTGCTGAGCTCGCTTTACGGATCTCCTCATGCAGTTCATCGCTAATTTTGACAATGCCCATAAATACCTCAATATATGAAACGTATATGCATCGTATATTCGTTGCAGGGGGAAATCAAGCGGCCTGGTCGCCCGAGTAAGGGTGGGGGCTAGTGGTTTAAGGTTCTGTTTGCAGGATCAGGCAATAATCCGCTTGGATCGAGCAAACTTATCATCGGCTATTTGATAAATACTAAATTCCATTTATCTGTGGTGTTGATTGTCATGTTTGGTTGTCACGGTGATCGCGAATTGGCCGTGCGACGAACTAAATTTTTAATCGGGATTAAACGTGTCGTTTTAATAACGCAACGCTCGCTAAAGCAAATCAGTCAGTTTAGTTTTGTTAATCCTGCTTTCCTTATGGGCATTCAGGTGGGATTATCGAACGGTTTGTTAGTGCAGTGCCTGAAATTCCGATGATAAATGTAATAACGCGGATGCCTGTCTATGTCTAATCAGTTTTATCATTTACTCGCCTCCTGGCTGCCACTCAAAGATAGCGCCAACTGGGTGCTGGGCGCGGTTATTCAAACGCGCGGTTCGGTGTATCGCAAAACTGGCGCGCTAATGTTGCTGAGTGATGCGGGCCATCAATTGGGTATGCTGAGTGGTGGCTGCATTGAATCCGATTTGTTGTTGCAAGCGCGTAAGGTTATCGCGTTGGGGAAATCCCGCCGTGTGGTGTACGACGCGAGCGACGATAGTAATATCGCCTGGCGCTTGGGCATAGGCTGCGGTGGCGCAGCTGAAATTGTGTTGCACCCCTGTAATTCCACCAATGATTTTTTGCGCCTGCCGGAAATTTTTTCCTGTTTGCAGCAACAGCACGCCTGTCGTTTTGAGTTGCAAATAGAGGATGCTTTTGCCAGCTTCACACCATGCTCGCGTGCGTTTAGCCAGCGTCAGCATGGCAGTTTGAAGCGCGCCGATGACACGGATAACGGCAAACAAATCCTCACGACCTTAATTAATCCGCTACCCCATTTATTAGTTCTGGGCAGTGGCGTGGATTTAATTCCCCTGTGCCAGCTCGCGCTGATTTTAGGTTGGCGCATCACACTGGTGGATCAACGCTTAAATCCCCACAAACGCGAAAATTTTCCGCCGCAAATTAGCGCGTTGAACACAACCGTTGCCGAATTGGATGATGAATTATTGCACAGCGTGGATGGCATTATTATCGCCCACCACAATTTGCGTTTGGATGCAGCTGCCGTCGCGGCTTTGCAAGCGCGAACGCTCGCCAATCCTTACATCGGTTTGCTTGGCCCTGCAAAACGCAAAGCGGATGTGCTGGTCGCTGCCGGATTTGATGAGGCGCAATTGAATTGCCTCATTGCCGGGCCTATGGGTTTAGCCTTGGGCGGTGATTTACCGGAGAGCATCGCCTTGTCGGTATTGGCGGAATGTCACGCAAAAATATTTGGCAGCAGCGCCCAACCTCTGGGGCTAATGAGTGCATTGGGCGATACGCTACCCGCGCTCAATTTGGTCGCGGGCGCTGCTATTAATCGCGCTGTTTCTAACGAAGAGTTTCTGACTAAAAAATAGTTTCTGACTAATGAACAGTTTTTGATTAATCAATAAAAGGTGCGCCCATGAATAATAAAACGATAAATCTGGATTGCCTGATTTTAGCGGCGGGCTCTGCCAGCCGTTTTGGCAGCTGTAAACAATTGGCCGATTGGCATGGGCAACCCTTGCTTGCGGCGAGTATTGCTGCTGCGCGCCAATTAAAACCAGCGCGTATTGTGGTGGTGGGTGGTGCTTTTTATCCGCAATTATTACAGGCGCTGCCTGCGCTCAATGCACAGGTAAAAAACAAGACGGAAACGCCGGTTGAATTACTGGAATTTCCCGCCTGGAATTTGGGACTGGGCCATTCATTGGCGCACGCCGTTAAATACCTGCAAAACAGTAATCCGGTATTGGTATTGTTGGCGGATCAACCCTTGATTAGCGCGCAGGATTTACAGAATTTATATCACCACTGGTGTCAGAACCCGGAAAAAATCGCCAGCGCCAGTTTTGCCAATACCTTGGGTGTGCCGGCGTTATTTCCCGCGCAATTTAAAGCGCGCTTGTATGAGTGTCGCGGTGATCGCGGCGCAAAAAGTTTACTGCTGCGTTACAGCAATCACGTGATTCCTGTTGCTATGCCATCGGCGGAGTTTGATGTAGATACACCCGCCGATCTTTCTAATTATTTAAGAAAGGCTATTTAAAAAAGTTATTTAAAAAAGCAATTTAACCGTTTTGTTAGTCAATTGATTTTGCCAAGGAGTTACCCATGATTTCGCTTACGATTAATGGTAAAACCCACGAGCTGGATGTGGACCCGGATACGCCGCTGTTGTGGGCGCTGCGCGATGAATTAAATATGACCGGCACCAAGCTGGGTTGTGGCATGGCGCTTTGCGGCGCCTGTACGGTGCATATGAATGGCAGCCCGATACGCTCCTGCAGTTTGCCCATCTCGGCCGCGGCGGGTGCAAAAATTGAAACCATCGAAGGCATTAATTCCCCTGCATTCCAAGCAGTGCAACAAGCCTGGCGCGAATTGGATGTGGTGCAGTGCGGCTATTGCCAGTCAGGACAAATCATGTCGGCCACCGCCCTGTTGCAAGGTAATAAAAAACCGACCGATGCACAAATCGATGCTGCTATGAGTGGCAACCTCTGTCGCTGTGCCACCTATCAGCGGATTCGCGGCGCTATTCACCAAGCGGCCGATAAGTTAGGAGGTAAAGCCTAATGAACTTTCTCAAACGACAAACAATTCACGCCCAGCAACATAATGAGCCTTCGGCTTTATCGCGCCGTAATTTTTTGCAGGCAGTGGGACTGGGTGGTGGTTTATTAATTGGCAGCGGTTTTGTCGCCGGTAGCGCACAGGTTTTTGCTGCTGATACAACGTCTGCCGATGCCAGCGGCGATGTGCCGTTTTTTAATGCCTTTGTAAAAATATCGCCCGATAACAAAGTCACCATAGTGGTAAAACATTTGGATATGGGGCAGGGCGTAAGTACCGGTTTAACGGCGCTGGTGGCAGAAGAATTGGATGCAAGTTGGGAGCAAATGGATTGGGAATTTGCACCGGCGGATGCCAGCCGCTACAACAATTTATTCTGGGGCCCCGCGCAGGGCACGGGTGGTTCATCATCCATTGCCAACTCCTGGATGCAGTTGCGTCAAACCGGCGCCGCCGCGCGTGAAATGTTGGTCGCTGCCGCTGCCGCAGAATGGAAAGTACCGGCCAGTGAAATTCAGGTGAAAAACGGTGTGATCTCTCACGGCAAACGCACCAGCACTTTTGGTGCGCTCGCGGCAAAAGCGGCTGCGTTGCCGGTGCCGCAAAAACCGGTGGTAAAAGACCCGAAGGATTTTCAATTAATCGGCAAAACAATTCCGCGTAAAGACAGTTTTGAAAAAACCAACGGCACCGCGATTTACACGCAAGACATTCAATTGCCCGGCATGCTCACCGCGTTGGTGGTCTACCCGCCGCAATTGTTTGGCAAGGTGAAAAAAGTGGATGCCGCCAAAGCTAAAGCAGCGCCCGGTGTTGTTGCTGTGGTGGAATTTCCGCGCGGCGTGGCGGTGGTAGCCGAAAGTTTTTGGGCGGCGCAAAAAGCGCGCAAATTAGTGCAGGTGGAGTGGGATTTATCTGCCTGTGAAACTCGTAGCAGCGATGAATTATTTAAAGCCTGTCACGACGCCGCCAATAAAACCGGTGCGGTAATAAAAACCGCAGGTGATGCCACTGCGACGCTTGCCAAAGCGGACGGTGTGATCAGCGCGCAATATGAATTGCCCTACCTCGCGCACGCGGCGATTGAGCCGCTGAACTGTGTGGTAAAAGCCGAAAAAAATAGCTGCGAACTCTGGTATGCCTGCCAGATGCCGACAGTGGATCAGCAACAGGTTGCTGCTGCTACGGGCGTAAAACCCGAGCAGGTAAATATTCATACGCTCTATGCGGGTGGTAGTTTTGGTCGCCGCGCTTGCCCCAGTGATTATGTGGTGGACGCTGCCAATATCGCCAAACAAATTCCAGGGCGCGCAGTAAAAATGGTGTGGACGCGGGAAGATGAAATCCTCAATGGTCGCTACCGGCCTATGGCGGTGCATCACTTGCGCGGAGCGGTATCGGCTGATGGTAAAGCGCTCGCGTGGCAGCATCATGCCGTGGCGCAAGCAATTTTGCGCGGCACGCCGTTTGAAGCGATGATTCAAGGCCCGGTGGATAGCACGGTTGCGGAAGGCATCGACGATATGCACTACGCGATTCCCAACCTGCAAGTGCAGGCCACAGAAATTCCTATTAAGGTCTCCACACTCTGGTGGCGTTCGGTGGGCCATTCGGGCAATGCGTTTGTGGTGGAAACGTTTATTGACCAACTCGCCAAAGCAGCGAAAAAAGACCCGGTTATTTTTCGCCGCGAATTGCTCGCCAGCGAACCGCGTGCACTCGGCGTATTAAATTTGGCTGCGCAAAAAAGTGATTGGAGTAAAAAATTACCGGAAGGTGTCAGCCGCGGTATTGCGGTGCATAAATCCTTCGGCACCTGGGTGGCGCAAGTGGCCGAAGTGCGAGTGAATAGCGATAACAGTTTTAAAGTCGAACGAGTGGTGTGCGCCGTGGATTGTGGGGTGGCGGTAAACCCCGATGTGATTCGCGCGCAAATGGAAGGCGGTATCGGCATGGGCTTGAGCGCCGCACTGGGTGAAGCGATTACGCTGAAAAACGGTGTGGTCGAGCAAACCAATTATCACGGCTACCCGCTGCTGCGCATCGACGCTATGCCCAAGGTAGAAGTGCATATTGTTCCCTCCGCGGAAATGCCGTCAGGTGTAGGTGAACCTGGTTTGCCTCCCGTCGCTGGTGCAGTCGCCAATGCTTTACTCGCCGCCACCGGTACACCGCGCACGCGTTTGCCCTTAGGGACTAAGGTTTAATACGCCGCACCAAGAAAACCAAGATTTGGTCTTTGATGTAAAAAATGCCGCTGGTTTGCGCCAGCGGCATTTTTTTTGGATATTTTTTGGAGGTTTTTTTGATATTTATTGGTCTGTTTTACACTGATTTTTTTCGCATCACTATTACTGTGCAATTGGCAATAAATTGGCTGCTATATCATTGCTCGCGACTTTGGTGCGCGCCTGTTCACTTAAATTTTGCAATTGACTAATCACGTCGTTGGCGAGCCAGCTCACGGCTGGGTCGGGATCATTGCGCAAATTTTCCGCCATGCGAATATGGCTCTGGTTGCCGGTGGCGCGCAGGGCGAGTAGGGCATCCAGTTTTACGCCGGTATCGCTGTCTTGCAGTAGCGGGGCAATGGCGGTGGCCGCGTTGGCGTAACCGGTTTTTGCCAATGCCACCAATGCTTGTTGACGCTCTTGCGGAGTGTCGCTCTCCAGTTTGGTTTGCAGCTTCGCGATGTGCTGCTCCAGCAAACGGTTATCGCCACGCAGCGACATTACCTGCGCTGCCACTCGTTTTATTTCCTCGTTGCTCTGTTGCTGATAGAGCGACTCCAGCGCGTAATCGGGCAGGATGCTGTGATTGTTCGCCAGATCCACAATACTTTTGCTGGCGATGGCTAGATTGTCGCGCCCCGGGTTCTGCGCTAAAAAATCGGTTAACTTTTCGGAGAAGCTACGGGCATCGCGATCAGACAGGGTGCCCAGTTCTTTTAGTTGTTGATTGCTGTTGGCTGTCACCGCAGCCGCGTCGAGTTCCGCATCGGCGGGGCTTTTGCTTGCAGAAATAGTTGCTGTTTTTTCGCCATTATTGGCGGTGGATATTTGAGTGGTGTTGTGTATGCGGGTGTCTGGGGCATATTGTTGCGCGGTTGTTAATGCCTGTTCTTGTTGCGCGAGTAAAAATTGCAAATCAAGAATTTTATTTTCCAGCTCGGTAATTTTATTAAGCTGCTGGCTGTCATCATTGCTCAGCATCATGACGCTATAACAAATCGCTGCACCCGCGAGTGCGGGTAACAAAAAATGTTTGTGTAAACCTGTGACAGTGTTCATGGCGTTGCCTCGTTATTATTAAAATATTTTTTATGATGGTAAAAAATAGATAAAAAAGGGGCAGAAAATCCGCCCCTTTTTTATGTCGTACAATAACGGCGAGTTAAGGATTACAAGTTGCCGTAACCAATTGCGCCGTTGCAGTGCATCCACTCGCTGCCACCATTGCCACCACCGCAGGCGCCATTTTGATAAACGCCGGTGTTGTAGGTTTGTGCTTCAGATTGACGAGTGCTGCCGTTGACGCTGATGTAATCCACCTGCACATCACGATTGCCCGAATCGTTAAAGTATTCCACCAATGAACCACCGGATAAGCTGGTAGACACAGTGTAGTTGGACATAGTGGTAGAGAGTGTCCAGGTTTGCACGGTGGTGTTATTCACTTTCAGGCGAATTTGTTCACCACCGACAGTGCCACGCGCGCGTACCACAATGGTTTTGTTGCCCGATGGCGCAGAGCTGGAGCTGCCGCCACCGCTGCTACCTTCGCTGACTGTAATGTCTGAACTGCCGGTGCTTTGATAGCCTTCGGTCGCCAGAACTTGATAATTATGCGCACCCAAATTCAAGCCTTTGCTGGCCCAGAAGTTAGCGTGGTTAGCAAAGGTGATGGTGCCAGAAATGTTGCCAAAACCTTTTTTCGGTGTGCGCACGCTGAAGTATTGATAAAAAGTTTGGGTGCCATCGATAGACGGCTGTTGCGTGCGCAGGCAGCGACGAACGTTGTAGGTAGCACCGTCACTTTGGAAGCTGCCGTAGTCAGTACCACCGGCGCAACTGGAAGGGTTGTAAGAGCCGTAGCTTTCAATCACGTAGTATTCAATCAGCGGGCTGCGGGTCCAGCCATAAAGTGCGAGGTAGGAGTTTTGTGAATCGTTTACGTTGTAGCTGCCGGAGTAGCTGATCACACGCGAGCTGCTGCCAGGGTTCCAACCTTTACCGCCCACCCAGTTGTTGGTGCCGCTATTCCATTGCGAGGTGTAACGTCCTCCGGCTTGCAGGGTCATGGTCGCGCTGCCGGAATCTTTCCAAAAGGTGTAATAAAAACCGTTGTTGGTGCCGGTGGAATTGGAGCTAAGGGTTTGTGCGCTAACCATTGAAGCGCAAAGTGCAGCAGCACCGATTAAACCACTAAAAAACATTTTGCCTGTTGTGAATTTCATTATTAGTTTCTCTTGTGAGCCGCTCAACCAATACCACCCATAGAGGAGGAGGGACTGTTGAAGGTTTACCTGCCTATTGCGGGCAGATGTTTATCAAACGCCATACGACATGCTGTTATTGTTAAAACGGCGTGACGTTTTGATGTGAAATTTATAGCGCTGCACCAATGTTCTTGTCAATAAAACAATAAGCATATTGTCAAATAAACTATATTGGTTTTTTTTAGATTTTTTTGGCTGAATTTACGTGTAAATATTTTTTTAAAGGTTGAATAAATTTGCTAAAAATTGCGTCACTTTTTTATGCGTGAATAGGTTTTGATGAGGGAAATTATTTTTCTGAAATGGTTTTTTATGGGCGAAAAAAAATAGCGTTATTGCGCTACAAAAATTGTACCCAAACAGGAAAAGCAGAGGCATAAAAAAAGCTCCGGAGTGGATGTGTGATACATCTGCTCCGGAGCTTGCTGATTAACAATCCCTATTACAAAAACGGCGCATCCTTACCAATCGGCGGGTGTTTAAAGCCCGGCGATAGTGGAGTTAGCCCAGGTGCGGTACAGCGCACCGTTAGGGCTTTGATCCGCACGCAATTTCAAGCCGAGGGTTTGATAAATCTCGGATTGGGTTTTGCCGCCAATATCGATCACACGGCCACCAGTAATACCGGCGCCCGCTACTATCATCGGTACGTTGTTGTTGCCGTGGGAGTCTGCGTCACCCATGTCAGAAACCTGGGTCACAATCGTTGAGCTAAACAGCCCACGCTCGTTGATCTTATCCAGCAGGTAGCGGGTTAAGCCCTGCATGTAGACAATATCTTCGGTGTAGGCCAAAGGCACGTTGCCCTGATTGTGGTGCGATTGGTGCGACTCACGCCCGAGTACATCAAAGAAATGGGTATGCGCATCGGTACCAAAGGCGATGGACGCAGAAGCGGTCAAATTACAGCTCAGCGCCAAGGCCACAATGTCAGCGTGCAACTTGGCGGTTGCATCAAACCCACTGGCGGTGGTGTTGGAGAGCTGTGGACAGGAGCCGCCAGGATTGCTGCCGCCGGTATCGATGGCGGTTTCAATCTCGCGAATCGCGGTGAAGTGGCTATCCAGCTTCTCTTTCTCGTGTTGCCCCAGTTTGTTTTGCAAACTGCTGATCGCTGCATAGTGCAAGTCCACCACCGACTGGCGTGGCGCTGTGCCTGAACCGTTGCCACCACCACTGCCACCACCGGAAAAGAGCACGTCAAGCGCAGCTTGCGGGCTGGTGATCAGCGGTCTACCGGTATAACCCTCGCGGCTGAGTGCCGATTCCGCCGTGGTACCCACATTCAGGTATTTCACCGGGTAATTGGCGCCAATGGTACGGCCGAGGTTCACATCAAAACTGTCCTCAGACCAACTGCCGTTGTTGAAGCGGTGAAACATTACCCCGTGACCTGCGCCGCTGAGCGAGGCGCTTTTAAACATTGCGATACGGTTGTAGTGAGTTTGCAGTGGCGCTGACTGAACGGGCAGGGTGCTCCCTGACGGGAACCACTTATCCGGGTGGCAACCGCCGCCGGAAAACACCAGGCAGTGCTTGGTGGGAGTGCCGGATTGGGCTTCTGCGGTGCGCGCCAACATAACGCCTGCCAGAATGCTGGAGGCTTGAATTAATCCCGCAGCGATACCGGCATGTTTGACGACTTTCAGGAAGTCTCTGCGTTCTTTGTCGAAGCAGTCTTTGTATCTCATGTTATTTACTCCAATTCGTTAACAAGGCGATGAGTGTGAGGGGCGCGCATTAGCGCGCCCACTCCTGCCGGTACATCACAGAATCCAATGCGGGAATTTCTTCAAGCATTGCCCTTGGGCCACTGGTGCTCAGTACATTGGTCAGGTCGGCAATGTCGCAGCGATAAGCGTCTTCTTCCGCTTTACTGATGCGCGAATAGCCAACATCCCTTGTTGAATCAATCAGGAAGATCGAATGGATACCGGTGCTGTAGCTGACAAACTGGGTTGCCAGACAGCTTTGCGCAAGGCTCGATACCATGGGGTCTTCTACCACTGTGCGCGCGAGATCCTTACCGCCATTAAATTGAATGGCTGGCGAGTAAATCACGCGATCCGGGTCGTTGAGGAACTGCAATTGCGGGTAGGGCGAGAAGAAGGTGCCTGCCGCGTTAATCGCATTACCTTTCAGGTCAACTGAACGCACGCGACCGAGGCTGTCGTAGTTCTCCATGCCGCCGCCGAGTGGGTTGATGATCTCGCCATGGCAGTTGGAGCAGCTGGTGCCAGAGGTGATGCGGTCAAAGATCATGCGCTGGGTGGTGTGCGGGTTCTCAAAGAACTCTTTATCACGCGCAGCCAATGCTTCTCGGTCCAGGCTCACACCTGATGGTGGTTCTGGAATGTCCTGACACATCATCCGGCGACGCAGGGCAACGGCACGGGTGACCATGTTGGCATCGGTCGCACTGGCGTAACGTGACAGGAAGGCGCCAGAGATCAAGATCCCGCCGCGGTCGCTGGTTGCGGTGCTGACGAAGCCATCGCTATCGGCGCCGTTGGCGTTGTAGGGCAAGCCATAAAGGTTGGCCAGGCGCTGGTTCACGTGGGTGTAGCTGGGGTTGTACAGCGAGGCGAAACTGGAGCCGCTGCCCAACATGGCCTGGGCAAAGTTTTTACCCAATTCCAGCTTCATGTCGTTGGCCAGAGTGGCAAAGTCGGTTACACCGCTCTTCTCTTTGATCTCCAACTGTTCGGTACCCAACCAGCGGTTCACAAAGTCGCCCAGCAATACACGGGTATTGGCCGAGTTCAGCAGCAGTGCCGCCTGTTGGCGCACGCCAGCCACTGTATTCAAATCGCCACGGCCAGCAGCCGCCAGCAAATCTGCACTGGGGGTGGTGCCGGTAAAGGTGTAGCTCATGAAGGTCGCCATCTCATAGCCGTCCAGCTTGTAAGCGCCGCCACTGGCGGTGCCCAACTCAGAGCGGTACAGGAATTGTGGTGACGACAACATCGCGGCCAGTGCGATTTCCATTCCTTCGGTTACTGTACGGCCACCGGTGGTGCCGCGTGCAACGCCGCGGTATGCGGTTTGCTCATCGGCTGTTAATGGGCGGCGGAAAATGCGCGGTGCCAGTTCGTTCACCAGCTTGTCGGCGCAAGTGGTGCTTGGGCTACAGGCCAATACTGCGTTCCAGCGGCTTGCTACATCGGTAGCAATACGTTCGGCGGTAGAGATGTAGCTGGTGTAGCGGTTTTTATCCACGATCAGGGTGTTGTTGTTCATGAATGAGCCGGCGATAAAGTCGTCGGGCAAACGTGAAATGACATCCTGAGTGTAACCCACCAAGTCGCGTACCGAGCGTTGATACTCGTTTTTGGTCAGTAAGCGCAGGGTGCGTTGGCCGTAGGTTGGGCCGGTGTTTGGGCAGCTGAAGTTGGATACCGGATTGTCCGGAATGCCGTCAGACGGTCTGCGCCAGGTCCAGATATAGGCTTCCAAATCCGCTGCGCATTGGCCGGTACAGCTGCCTGGGTCGGTCTGTGGCATCCACATGGCAATAAAGTCGCGCAGGCTGCGATCCTGATTGTCCTGACTGTGGCGATAGACCGAGCGGTTCGGGTTCAGCGGTGCTGCTGCTGGCGTACCGTTGGCATTTTTCTCTCCATCTACCCCGTGACAGGCTACACAGCTTTGGGTATTCCACAGGGTTGATCCGCGGCTGGCGTCGCCAATAATTTCACCGCTCCCACTTGAGCTGCTGGAGCTCGAACTGCTGGACAAGCTGCTGGCGGAGCTGAGTGAGCTAGTGCTGGTAGCGCTGGAGCTGCTGGAAGAACTTTGGCCGTTGGAGTAGACCAGATTGATGGCGTTGCTAGCCACTGAAGGCACACTGTCGCGGTAGCTAATTACCTTGTAATCGTAACTGCCGTAAGCAGAGAGCAGGTTCTCCATGAAGCTTGCGCTATTGGCGGTCAGATTGCTTTGGGTTGTCCAGCGGCCATCGGTGCCTTTGCGGCGAATCAGGAAGCCGGTTTCGTTGTTGCTCACATCCGCCCAGGTCAGCGTCGCTTCGCCGGTAACCTGGCTCAGGTTACCCATCAAGCTGGCCGGTGCGGCAGGTGCCGTTGGCAGCGTGATCGCGGCAATGTTGGTGGGGTTGTCACGGGTGAGGAACATCTTGAAGTACACCGGTGTTTTCTCGCCGATTGCACTCAAATTGGCAACCACACGCAGCGCTTCAACACCGGCATTCAGTTCAAAATCAACGCTATTGACCACTATAGGGCGACGCGGTGACACACTGATGCTGGTGCTGCTGTGTTTGATGATGGTGGCATCGAAACTGATCGGTTTATTTACCGCATGCAGAATCAAATTACCGGTCAAGGTTTGTACCTGCATAGCACCTACGGCCATGGCATCCAACGCACTCATATCCAGCTGCGTTGTAAAGTGCAGGCTGGGCAGGTAGCTGGATTCAAACAACAGGTTTTGCATGCGCGTATTGCGAATATCAAACCCGGTTGAAATGCTCGCCAGAGGAATGGTCAGCGTTGCGTTACCGCTTGTCGCCACCGTGCCTTGCAGTTGGGTAAAGGTAAAGGTTTCCGCTGTGTTGGTGTTTTTAACCGCAACAAAGTGGAAGCTGGACTTGGTGGCATCCAACAGCCAGCGCGCCGCTACCGATGGCGCAACACTGCTACTTGAGCTGCTGGAGCTACTGGGTGCAATGCTGCTTGAACTGCTGCTTACCGGAGTGCTGCCATTACAGCTTGCGCCGTTGAGTGTAAAGGCGGTGGGCACTTGGGTGCTGGGGTTATTCACCACAAAACCAAACTGTGCACTGGCATTAGTTGCCAGGTTGCCGTTGTAGGCGGCGTTGTTGACACACACATTTTTGCCGGTGGCGGTGAAGGTTCCATCCCACAGGTTGGCAATAGTTTCACTGCCATTGAATGTCCAGCACAGCTGCCAGCTAGTCACTGCGGCACCGTTATTTTTGACGGCGACGGCAATTTGCGCACCACTGCCCCAGCTATTGGTTGTTGTGTAGGAAACATCGCATAGGTTTTGCGCTGTTGCTGGCACTGCCAGTGCAAGGGCTAAACCGAATGGGGAGAGCGCGGAGAGTTTACGTAAGTTTTTCATAATGGTTTCTCTTTAGCCTCCAATTAGCGCGCGTCAAAAACAAGCGCGAAGTCCACAGGCACTGCCGCACTGATCGATGTCAAGTTGACAATCGCACGCAGGGCTTCCACGCCGGCAGTCAGGTTGAAATCACCCGCACGAGTTAACACCGGGGCCATGCTCTGCACCAAAATGCGCGAATTGGACAGGCGCTGTACCGATACCCGGGTAGTCACCGGAAAGCTCACGCCATGCAAGTTGATATTGGCGCTCACATCGGTCTGGGTGGTTTGCCCCAAAGCTAATGTGCTGAGCAGTGTGCCCGGTACGGCGACAGAAATGGTGGCGGTGGGGAAGCTGGCGGTTTCAAACAGCAAATCGCGCACTCGTTGGTCGCGCAGGGCAACACCGGTGCTGACGCTGTTCAGGTCGATCGTCACGGTTGCCAAGCCATCGCTGCCAATGACACCGGTCAAGGTTGTGAAGGTGTGAACTTCCACGTTGTGGGTATTTTTAGTGGTGACAAAATTCAGATAGGAGGCGCTGCTATTGAGATCCCACGCTGCCTGATTTACCGCCGATGAAGACGAGCTGGTTGTCATACTGCTCGACAGCGACGAAGAACTGGAAGAAACCGGCGTTGGGCTGGAGCTGACAGATGCTGCGGAAGAGCTACTTGCTGACGACGCAGCGGCACCACATGCGGCACCAGTTACCTGCGGTACTTCAGGCGCTGCACTGCCTTTGCTGCCCTGAAAGCCTATCTCTACTGTTTGGTTTGGCTGAATACTGCCATTCCAACTCAAATTGGAGGCGGAGTAGGGGTTGGTGCCGCTGTAGTTGGCATTCCAGCTGCTGGTCAGGCGATTGTCACCGCTGTATTGCCAGCTCACATTCCAGCCATTGATCGTACTAGTGCCACTGTTGGTTATTCTAATGGCGGCAGTGAACCCGTTATTCCACTGGTTGGTGACTACATACTGACAGCCAGCATACACCTTGGCTGACAGTACAACAGTTGCCAGGCTGAACCCCAGCAGGCAGAGCGATCGGGTAACCCTGCCCCGTGGGCGCGGGGTGATCGCAGAGGCGGTAAAACTACTCATGGTGTTTTCCTCTTAAGTGAATGTCGGGCGAACCCGGCAAGGGGCCTTCAATAACCGGCAGCTGCTGAAACCCCACGCAACTGCCAATTAATCGACGGGTAAATAGCGCCCAAACAGTTGTTGCACTCGCTGTTTGAACTGTTAAAAAAAACGGTAGGCTCATCAGGTTTTTGAAATTCGTTTAGTGAGCTGAATTGAGTCGGTAAGTAGCGGCGGCTCCGGGCGATTATTATTTCCGCCTCCTTTCGACGGTGGTAATGAATGAATAAATGTCTGCCCGACAATGCACGCTGGGGCGAGCAAAAAGAAATACACCAACATCACAAAGCTGTAATCAACGGTGTAATTCCATGGGCGTGCAATACCCAAGTAACAAGCGAACAACCAGGAAACGCTGGAGACAACCCCAGTAAAAATGACTAATGTTTTTTCAATATTGCCCAACCCCAAAATGCCACGGCTGGATACCACGCGCGGAAAACTGAAGTGATGTAACGCTATACCATTGAGTGTAAGAATTCCTATCACGGTGAACTTGGCCCAGAGTTTTTGATTTAATAAATACTCTTGCGGATTGTCTATATAGCCAATTACCACCAGCATTAATCCAGAAATCCACAGCACAACCAAGGCGAGCGAAATTATTTTTGCCGCGCGTTGCAATTCGTCAATCGCTTGGCTTGGTAAAGCGCGGCCACGGGTTTTTGCCAACGCTAAATCCTGTATCAATAAAATGCCCACCGCCACACAGGCAGCAATTAAATGAACATAAATAATTAGGGTTTTCATGGGCCAATCCGCTGTTCTATTGTTGTTTTTGAATCAATCACTATCACTGCGGGTGAAATGATTGCGCTAACGTTTTGATTTGTTCAAAAAGCGAAAAATAAAAATTCGCAGCTAAAAGCAAAACGGTTTTTTTAAGGCAATAGAAACCACTGCGCTCTGTGCAGGCACAAAAACGATCGTGGTTGGTCGATGAGGGTTGTAAAGCGACAGAACAAAATCGTTTTACGGGGCATTGCGCGCGATAAACGCGTTGGCTCTCACAGCTCGGTCAAACTTTTTAATTATATTTTTTTACTAATGATTTTTTGTTGTTCGTACCCGCATTCCAAAATTATTTGAACTAGTGGAGAAGGGTACTTGTATGCGAAGCGCATGTTGCTTGCAAATCATACAAAAAATTGTGCGCTAGTCCACTAAAATGTGAGTAATTCCGGTGCAGTAATTCACGAAAAAATTATTTTGTCGCTAAAAATTTTATTTTGGCGCGTAAATCAATTTTTATTTTTTGCTGTTTTTCAGATTTGATCAGGTGATTTACTAAAAATTTTTTTTCTAAAAAAGTTAAAAACTTTTTGCTAATTAATTTTCCAGTAGTTATTTTTTTCAAGCATGAATTTATGGTTTGCGGGTGAAAATTTGTGTGCAGATTCGTCGGTGGGTAAAGGGTAACAAAATAGAAACTTGCGGCTAGTGGTGAGGTCACGGGCGCCACTCTTTCGGGATAGGTGTGTTTGTTTGTCGTCAGGTGGTAACTTGCATTTTGGTCTCATCCCATCTAAACATGGCATTAGTTTGTATTTATTAATGCGGAAGATGAATCGATGTTTGAAATCAGTCAGTTGCGGTGTTTTGTGGCGGTAGCCGAAGAATTGCACTTTAGTCGGGCGGCAGAGCGACTGAATATGACCCAGCCTCCCTTGAGCCGGCAGATTCGCCTATTGGAACATCATGTCGGTGCGCAGTTGCTGGAGCGTACCAGTCGCACGGTGCGGTTAACGGCGGCAGGCAAAGCTTTTTTTCCGGACGCAGCGCGTATTCTGCGGTTGGCCGAGGAGGCAGCGGCAACGGCGCGCAGAAATGCAAAAGGCGAGAAAGGTTCGCTCTCTATTGGTTTTACCGCCTCCTTTGGTTATCACTTGCTGCCGGCCATGGTGCGGCGCTTGCGTGAACTGGCGCCCGACGTCTCCCTCACGCTCAAGGAGTTAGTGACCGGCGCCCAGTTGGAGGCGCTGCATGCTGGGGTGCTGGATGTTGGTTTGGTGCGCCCGCACAGTCATGATGGTGAATTGGAAACCGTGTTTCTTGCCGGAGAGGAGCTTTACCTGGCAATCCCCAAGCAGGACGCTGACCTCTGGCCAACCGAGCCTGACCTGACGTGCCTTCAGTCAAAACCCTTCCTAATGTATTCACCCTATGAGGCGCGCTATTTTCACAACCTGCTGTCCAGCTGCTTTCAGCGCGAGGACGTGCTGCCCCAAATCGTAGAGTATGTGGCGCAAATGCATACCATGTTGGCGCTAGTGCAGTCGGGCATTGGTGTGGCGCTGATTCCCAAGTCGGCTTCCAGTTTGCATTTTGAGGGAATACTGCTGCGCCAGGTGATCACTACGCCGCCCAAGCCGGTGGAGATGGTTTACAGCTACCGCAAAGACAACAACAACCCAGCACTGGAGACTTTTCTGCAGGAGGTGTTACCAGAATTCAAAAGCTGATTCAGCTGTTGCCTCGCGCGCCACGATTGATACATGAATTAAATCGTTTTATCTAGTGATTGATTTGATTCGTGAATAACATGCGCTCAGAATCAGTCACATCAGCGGGTGGTTTGAAGCGACGTTAATAGCAATAAATTACGCGACTCTCTTATCAAATCATGCCGCAATAATTGGCCTTGCCCAGCTCAACCCATGAGAGGTGGATATGTTCAACCACAATCCGGCGCCAGTATTATCCGACTATCTTCGCTCATAGCGAACTTCCTGCGCTTCTGTAAAGAGGCGTGGGCTTTTTATTCAGTGCGATAGCAGTAAAAAATAATTTTTCTAATTGTATTTTTATCAACTAATCTTTTTTGAGCTATTTAGCTCACCATAAAAATATCCAGCTACAAATTTTTGAATTTATCGTCAGTGGCGGAAGTTCAAGTGTTACGCGGTTATAAAAATAAGATCGAAGAAGCGGCAATGGATAATAGGAATAAAATTAATACATTATCCAAATTAAAAAAACAGCGAGGAGTTTCTATGAGAAAGTTTACCCTAAATCCGCTCGTGCTGGCGATGGCTGCCAGTGTATTGCCTGCAACCAGTTTTGCGCAGGATGCATCTAACGATCAACTGGAAGAAGTCGTAGTTACTGGCAGCTTTCGCGCCAGCTTGGCTAATGCACTGAATACCAAGCGAACATCCGCAAATAATGTCGATGCCATTGTGGCAGAAGACATGGGCAAAATGCCCGACCTGAATCTCGCTGAATCTTTGCAGCGTGTGCCCGGTGTAGCTATTACCCGCGAAGGTGGCGAAGGTAGAAATATTACCGTGCGCGGCCTTGGCCCAAGTTTCTCTGCTACCACATTAAATGGTATGGAAGTGCCTTCCAGTACTGGTGGGTTGGATTCTTCCGGCGGTGTAAATCGCGGTCGTTCATTTGACTTTAATGTGTTTGCATCAGAATTATTTAACAAAATTATTTTGAATAAATCCTCCAAGGGTTCATTGGAAGAGGGCGGTTTGGCATCAACCGTAGAATTGTATTCCGCCAAGCCATTTGATAACCCTGGTCCGCACGCGGTAATTGGCGGTTCCATGGCGGTGGATAATTTAACCGGTGAAGATGACCCGCGTATTGTTGCAATGGCGAGCAATACTTTTGCTGATGATAAATTTGGTGTATTGGTCAGTTTTGCCCAGTCCGAGCGCAACATTCGTCAGGAAGGTTTTGGTACTGTGCGTTATACCTCGGCGTTTGATAACTCCAATAGAAGTTTTGTGGGTGATGATTCGACGGTGGCGATTACCGGTACCCCCGATCCATTGGCTAACTATCCAGAGTTGAACCCTGCAGACACTAAAGTAACAAGCGAATCATTGGATTACATGTTGTTCCCGCGCTTGCCGCGTATGGACTCGTTTAATACCGATCAAAAACGCACAGGCGTAACAGGTTCATTTCAGTTCCGCCCAACTGATCGCATGGAATTCACATTGGACTATTTAAAGTCTGATCTGAAAACTGAAGTTTCTTCCTACAATTTCTTTGCGCAATTCCGTAATACTTTTGGTTCGATTACGCCCACCAGTATTGTATTGGATGAGGCGGGCCGTGTCGCCGTTGCGGGCGAATTTACCGGTGTGACACCGCGCGTAGAAAGTCGCGGCCAATTCAGTGATACCGAATTTGAGCAGGTGGTGCTCTCTGGTAAATTTGACTTAACCGACAATTTAAAATTGGATGTGATGTTTGGTAATGCGGCAGTGGTGCATGACGAAGAGCAGTATCGTTTTAACCTTGATGCGCTCAACCCCACTTATGCCAATGCGGACGCACCGCGTCGCCAAGCGATTAATGGTCTGAACCCGACTTATTTCTCTTATGATTTCCGCGAGAACAGTGATATCGCAGAAATGACTTACGGTTTCGATATTAATAATCCACTCAACTACCATTTCACGGCGCCCACCATTCGTAAAGATATTGTAGAGCGCGAGAACGATACTTTCCGTTCAGATCTGACCTGGGATTTGGATGAATCAAGCATCAAGACCGGTGTGATTTGGAACGAGCGCAATATCACCTCTGAGCGCCACGACCCAACTGAGGGGTCTTTGACTGATCCGGTTGCACGGGTAAGCACGGGCTCCGGTACCAGCACGATTATGCCTATTACCTCAGCAAGCACTAATTTAGTCACTACCTTGTCGGCAGTGACCAAGGGTTACGGCGATGCAATTGATCCACCCGCAGGATTTCCTACTGATTTTGTGATTAACGATTTTGCGGCTACCAAAGCAGCTTATGGTGCAGGTTCATTCACCTTGAACCCGAATGATCCGTCAACCTTTGATGTGACCGAAAATACCGCCGGTATTTATGCCGAATACACTCGCAGTATGGAATTGGCAGGCATGCCATTAATGGTGAACACTGGCTTGCGTTACGTGGAAACTGAAGTGGAATCATTGGGTGTTGCAGGTGGAGTTGCCTCCAAGCGCAGCAGTGATTATGCCGAGTGGTTGCCATCACTTAACGCCACGTTGGAAGTGGTGGAGGATTTCCTGATTCGCTTTAGCGCCAACCGCAATTTATCTCGTCCTAATTTGTCCAGCATGACGGCGACCGTAAATGCGACGCCTATCAATGGCAATATTTCTGTGGGCAATCCTGGTCTCGATCCTATTATTGCTGATGCGGTGGATTTGGGCTTTGAATGGTATTTTGCCGAAGAGTCAGTATTAGGGATTACTTTCTTCCACAAAGATATCGACAGTTTTATTCTTAACAGTACCGTGTCTGGTTTATTGCCAGCTGACTTGAAAGCTATTATTGGCACGGCCTATCCACAAACCAATCCTGCTTCTCCGTCGTTTGATCCAAATGGTGTCAGCATGAATGATGAGTGGAATATTTCCACGCCCATCAATGGTGAAGGCGCTAAATTGGATGGCTATGAAATTTCCTATCAACAGCCTTTTAGTTTCTTGCCGGCAGCGCTTGAAGGTTTCGGTGTATTTGCTAACTACACCTATGTTGATTCCGAAATCACGTATCCAGGTGATATCAAAGGCACACTAACCGGGTTGTCTGAAAACAGCTACAACTACGGTATTTATTTTGAGCGTGAGCAGTTTGGTGCGCGCGTGGTGGTGAATGGTCGCGACGATTACGTAACTGCTATTCCAGGCAGCGACAGAAACTATTCAGAAAACACTACCGGTCCAACCCGTGTTGATATGTCGGCGTTTTACAATATTACCGACAATATCAAAGTTAGCCTTGAAGTCATTAACCTGACGGAAGAGGACGAACGTCTTTACACAACCGGCCCACTCAGTTCTGGTGGCGATCTGAATTTGGTGCGCGAGATCAACAATACCGGTCGTGAAATTAGCTTGGGCCTTCGTGCGACCTTCTAAGGTTTGTTAGTCGTTATTTTCCTGCATTAATCCACCGAACCATTGGCAATTGCCGATGGTTCGGTGTTCTCCTGCAAATTTTATTTCCTGGATCAATCGCCATGAAAAAATTTCTCTCCTCTGCGCAGCTATTAATAGCTGGTGCTATGTTTAGCCTCTGCCTTTCTGTTCACGCACAAACCTCTGCCGACAACAGCGCGCTGGCTACTGCGGAACTGATGGCCAAGTCCATTATGCAGCGCCACCCGGAAGCCTGGACTATGCGCGAATTCAAACAGCTCAAAGAGCCGGAATGGGGTTACCCTTATTCGCTAGTGCTGTACGGATTTCAAAAACTTTATTTAAAAACCGGTAACGAAGTTTACCTGGCGTATGCCAAAACCTTTGTGGATCAGTTAATCGACGCGCAGGGAAACATAAAAGGTTATGCGATTACCGAATTTAATATCGATTCGATTAATCCTGGAAAACTTTTATTTTTACTGCATGAAAAATATCAGGACCAGCGTTATTTAACCGCCATGCAAACATTGCGCACCCAGTTGCAATGGCAGCCGCGCACTACTGCAGGTGGCTTCTGGCACAAAAATATTTACCCCTGGCAAATGTGGTTGGACGGTCTGTACATGGGCGCGCCTTATTACGCCCAATACGCGCAACAATTTAACGAACCCGTTAAATCCTTTGATGATATCGCCCATCAATTTTTATTGATTGAAAGTAAAACCCGCGATGCAAAAACCGGATTGCTCTATCACGCGTGGGACGAAAGTCACTTGCAAGAATGGGCTAATAAAGAAACCGGTTTGTCGCCGCATTTTTGGTCGCGCTCCATGGGTTGGTATGTTATGGCGCTAGTGGATACCCTGGATTATTTTCCGCAAAACCACCCCAAACGTAAGGAGTTAATTCGTTTGTTAAATCAATTGGCGGAGGCATTGTTAAAAGTTCAGCATCCGAGTCACCTTTGGTATCAAGTAACCGACCAAGGTGATCGCTACGGCAATTATTTGGAAACCTCGGGCAGTGCTATGTTTGCCTACGCCTTTGCCAAGGGTTATAACAAAAAATATTTGCCGCAAAAATACCAAAAAATTGCGACGGATATTTTTAATGGCATAGTGCAGGGGCACACCGAGATTGATGAACTGGGCCGCATGCACTTAAAAAATACCTGTGGCAGCGCCGGGCTGGGCAATGAACCTTATCGCACCGGCACCTTTGAGTACTATGTCAGTGAAGCCATTCGCACCGATGACCCTCACGGGCTGGGGCCATTTATTTTGGCTGGTGTTGAAATTGCCGCATTTAAGTGATTGATAAGAGGTAAGGGTAATGATGACGAATAAAATGATATTAATTAAGGCCGCCATTTTGCTGCTGTTACTGCAGTGTACGTTGGTTTCAGTGGCGCAGGCCAAAACAGATTTTTATAAACAGTCTGACTGGAAACAAATGGATGTGATTCTGAAAAAAATAGAATCCCCTAAAATTCCGCAAACCGATTATGTGATCACCGCGTTTGGTGCCAGTGCGGATGCGCAGGCCGATGCACGGCCGGCAATTATGCGTGCGATTAATGCCGCCGCCAAAGCCGGTGGCGGGCGTGTTGTTATCCCGGCAGGAAAGTGGTTGTCCAATGGGCCGGTAGAATTGCAGAGCCGCATTAATTTACATTTGGAAGAGGGCGCAACACTCTTGTTCAGTGCCCAAACCAAACATTATTTACCAGCGGTATTTACACGCTGGGAGGGCACTGAAATTTACGGTTATTCGCCGCTGATTTACGCTAACAAAGTGACAGATGTGGCTATCACCGGTAAAGGCACTATTGATGGTAATGCACAAAGTGAATTTCTCGGCTGGGCAAAACACCAGGCGGCGGATATAGCCAAGTTGCGTCAAATGGGTTTTGATGGTGTGCCGTTGGAAAAAAGGCAATTTGGCGAGGGGCATTTTTTGCGTCCATCGCTGATTCAAATTCTCAATGCTGAGCGTGTGCTGTTGCAGGATTACACGGCGCTTAACTCACCGTTCTGGGTTAATCATTTGGTGTATACCGATCACGCGCAAGTGCGCGGTGTAAAAGTAGATAGTATGTTCGCCAACAATGATGGTTTGGATATAGATTCCGGTCGCTGGATTCTGGTTGAGAATAACCACTTCCGCACCGGCGATGATTCAATCGCGATTAAATCCGGTCGCGATTTGGACGGACGTACCATTGGCCGCCCCAGTGAAAATATTGTGGTTAGAAATAACCTTTTTGACGGTGAAGATGGTGTTGGTTTAGGCAGCGAAATGTCGGGCGGCATTAAAAATGTGTATTTCACCGATAATGATTACTTGAAAGGCACCTCCGCGTTTCGTTTAAAAGCCAATCTGGATCGCGGCGGCAGTGTAGAGCATGTGCGCATCCGCAATATGAAGATTGGCAGCGCCAAATATTTGTTCTGGTTCGATCTGAGTTACGTGGCTGGTTATTTGGGCGGAAACTTTCCCTCGCGCTATCAAGACATAGTGTTTGAAAATATCACTGTCGATAAAGTGGATACCTTTTTTATTAGCCACGCTCCGGAAGTGCAGCCGCTGCAAGATGTATTGTTTAAAAACATCAAGGTGAAATCCTCGGGTGAGTTTATGGAGTTTACCGGTTTAAAAAATGTTACTTTCTCTGATGTGGAAGTTAATGGCCAAAAAATGTCGGCACATTTTGAGTAGTGTGTTTTATGTAAAGAGTGTTTTTGTTTTGCGCGGTATTTAGCGGTGAATAGCGCTTTGCATTTACACGGGTTAATCAAAAGCCTGCTGTTGCTCTGGTTGAGTACGGCAGGATTTTTTTGTTATGCCGCCTCAGTTGTCTATGTTGCTAGCACTGATTCACACACTATTTCCGTATTTGCGCTGAATGAAACTAGCGGTCAATTATACCTGCAGCAGACGCTTGCGGTTGATGGCGCCGTGATGCCCTTGGCGCTGTCGCCCGACCGGCAGCTACTTTATGCCGCCATTCGCTCTACACCTTATCAATTAATCGTATTGGGAATTGATGGTGTCAGTGGAGGATTATCGTTGCGCGCCAAGCTGCCCGTCGCGGATAGCATGGCGAATATTTCTGTCGATCCAGCAGGGCGCTATTTATTTGCAGTCTCTTATGCCGGTAATACGATTAGTAGCTATCCGCTGAATACGCAGGGAATTCCTTCATCCCCAGTGCAGGTTTTGCCCGCGGGGAATCATCCACATCAAATCACTACCGACCCACAGCACCAATTTGTTTACGTGTCGCTCTTGGGTGAGGATCGTATGGATTATTTTCGTGTGAATCACACACTTAAATCTGCTCCACTGGTACCAATGAATACACCCGCATTACATACCGCTTCAGGCGCGGGGCCGCGTCATTTTGTGTTTTCCGCGCAGGGGCTTTTTTTGTATCTGGTAAATGAGTTGGGCGGTACAGTGCAGGTGTACCAGCGCAACGCTAGCAAGGGTTCTGCCACACTGTTGGAAAGCCATGTGCTGGCGGAAGGGGTAAAGCCCTGGGCGGCGGATATTCATCTCACACCCAATGGAAATTTTTTGTATGCCTCTGAGCGCACAAGCAGCACTATTTCCGGATTCAAGGTTAATCGCAACACGGGTCGTCTCAGTCCAGTTAGTCGTTGGGCGACTGAGCAGCAACCGCGGGCATTCCGGATTACCCCCGATGGCCGTTTTCTGTTGGTGGTGGGGCAGTTGTCGCAGCGCATAAGTGTGTATGCGATTAACCCGCATAGCGGTGAATTGCAGCTCGCATCCACTCATCAAACCGGGAAAAATCCGGCATGGATTGAGGTAGTGAATCTACCTGTGACCGCACGGTGATTTGATATAGCAACTCGTTAATGGCATTTATCAATACTCAAAGTGGATCAATTTATTTATCTATTGGTTTGATTTGGAAATAATAAGCTCGCAGAATTGACTGTGCGAATTTGTCGCTTGACCAAAAAGACATTAACAATAAAAAACCAAGACGTTGAGAGGTAGAAGTCATGGGCAGCGCACCAGTGCTTAGTTCCACCAGCAAGATTGCGGCGGCATCGCGTACCCGCTGGGGCATTCTGGCGATGCTGTTTATTGTTACCACCATTAATTACGCCGATCGCGCAACCATTGCGATTGCGGGGCCGGATGTTGCCAAAGACCTTGGTCTCACCTCGCTGCAAATGGGTTATGTATTTTCTGCCTTCGCCTGGTCCTATGTATTGGCGCAATTACCTGGGGGTTGGCTGCTGGATAAATTCGGTTCCAAAACCACCTATTTTTTCAGTATTTTTCTCTGGTCGCTGTTTACGCTGCTGCAGGGGTTTGTCGGTTTTGTTAGCGGTGGTGCGGCGCTGTTGCTGTTAATTGTCTTGCGCTTATTGGTGGGCGCCGCTGAGGCACCTGCCTTCCCGGGTAATAGCCGTATTACCTCCGCTTGGTTTCCCACTCACGAGCGCGGTTTAGCCGCATCTATTTTTAATTCTGCACAATATTTTGCCACTGTCGCTTTTGCTCCCTTAATGGGGTGGATGGTCTACTCCTTCGGCTGGCAAAGTATTTTCTTTTTTATGGGTGTGCTGGGTATTGTGCTGGCGCTTGTGTGGCGCAAGGTGATTTATAGCCCCAAAGAGCATCCGGCACTGAGTGCGAGTGAGTTGGATTACATATCACAGGGCGGCGCGTTGGTTGACTTGGACAGTGGCCGCAGCAATCAGCAAACAGCGAGCGTTAATACCTTTGCCTGCATCAAAGAATTATTAAGTTCGCGCATGCTGCTCGGTGTGTACATTGGTCAGTATTGTATTAACGCGCTCACCTATTTCTTTTTAACCTGGTTCCCGCTGTATTTGGTACAGGAGCGCGGCATGAATATTTTGCAGGCCGGTTTTTTAGCATCGCTACCGGCGATTGCCGGTTTTTTGGGTGGCATATCCGGCGGTTGGTTTTCGGATCGTCTCCTGAAAAAAGGTTACTCATTAACGGTGGCGCGCAAGCTGCCCATTGTGCTCGGCATGTTGATGTCCACCTCCATGATTGCCTGTAATTATGTGGATACCGATGTACTAATTATTGCGATTATGTCGCTCGCCTTTTTTGGCAAAGGCGTTGGCGCTTTGGGCTGGGCAGTGGTGGCAGATACCTCACCCAAGGAAGCGGGCGGGCTCTCCGGTGGCTTGTTTAATACTTTTGGCAATTCGGCGGGCATTGTTACGCCGATTGTGATTGGTTACATAGTGCATAGCACCGGCTCCTTTGCTGGTGCGCTGGCTTATGTGGGCGCCCATGCGGCGATAGTTATTATTAGTTACCTGTTTGTGGTGGGCGAAATAAAACGCATCACCCTGAGTAAATCTATTGCTAGTGAGCCGGTTAATTAATTTTCGGTGCCGATTTTTTACGAGGTTTTGTCATGTCCCAACTGCTTATCAAAATACATCCGGCCGATAACGTTGCGGTAGTGGTGACTGCCGGTGGTTTGCCTGCGGGAACTGAAGTGGCAACAGGGTTATCGCTTAGCGAATATATTCCGCAGGGGCACAAAGTAGCGCTGTGCGACATCGCCAAAGGTGATGCGGTTATTCGCTACAACGTAGTGATTGGTCGCGCCAAAGAAACGATTAATGCGGGCGCTTGGGTCAATGAAAATTTGTTGGAAATGCCCGCTGCGTTGGGGCTGGAAAATTTACCCATCGCTACTCGCGCAGGTGAAGTGGGGGAACCGCTCAGTGGTTTTACTTTTGAAGGTTATCGCAATGCCGATGGCAGCGTAGGCACGCGTAATATTTTAGCCATTAGTCAAACTGTGCAATGTGTTGCCGGGGTGGTTGAGTTTGCGGTGAAACGCATTCGTGAAGAATTATTGCCAAAATATCCCAACGTGGATGGTGTGGTGGGTTTGGCACACAGCTATGGTTGCGGCGTGGCGATTGACGCACCCAACGCGCCGATTCCTATTCGCACCCTGCGCAATATTGCACTCAACCCCAACTTTGGTGGAGAGGTAATGATTGTCAGCCTCGGCTGCGAAAAAATGCAGCCCGCACGCTTAATGCCACCGGAAACCATCCCCGCCACGCTGGTTGATGGCCCGCAAGTGGTCTGCCTGCAAGACGAACAGCACGTGGGTTTTATGAGCATGATCGAATCGATTATGCGTCAGGCCGAAACGCATTTAATGCGCTTGAACAAACGCCAGCGCGAAACTTGTCCGGCGTCGGAATTGGTAGTGGGCATGCAGTGTGGTGGCAGCGATGCTTTCTCTGGCATTACCGCTAACCCGGCATTAGGTTTTGCCGCGGATTTATTAGTGCGCGCTGGTGCGACGGTAATGTTTTCGGAAAATACCGAAGTGCGCGATGGCATCGATCAATTAACCTCACGCGCTGCCACTGCGGAAGTTGCGCAAGGCATTATTAATGAAATGCAGTGGTACGACGATTATCTCGCTGCAGGCATGGTGGATCGCAGTGCGAATACTACCCCCGGCAATAAAAAAGGTGGCCTCTCCAATATTGTGGAAAAAGCCATGGGTTCGATTGTTAAATCCGGCTCGTCGCCAATTGTGGGTGTGCTCTCGCCCGGCGAACGTTTGCGCGATAAAAAAATTCCCCATGGTTTGGTGTACAACTCCACACCAGCGAGTGATTTTATTTGCGGCACATTGCAATTAGCGGCCGGCATGAATTTGCATATTTTTACTACCGGACGCGGTACACCTTACGGTTTGGCAGAATGCCCGGTGATTAAAGTCGCAACCCGCACTGATTTGGCACGGCGCTGGCACGATTTGATGGATGTAAACGCCGGTCGCATTGCCGACGGTGAAAAAACTATTGAAGAAATGGGTTGGGAAGTTTTTCAGTTAATGCTCGATGTGGCCAGTGGCAAAAAAACCTGGGCGGAGCAGTGGAAATTGCACAATTCGCTGGTGTTATTTAACCCTGCGCCTGTGACTTGATATTTTATTTTTCCTACCTTGTATCAATACAAAAACCGTATTAACCCAGTCAGCAATTAATCTTTACCGGTATGGGTTGCGGTGTGAAAATTTGCTTCTACTATCCACTACCGGAGCGATACATCGTGACTCGTTATTCACCTAAAGAATTTGCCCAAATAGTTGGCAGCGGTTTGCTTTCTTTTCCCGTCACCCATTTTAAAGCGAGCGATTTGTCTTTTGATGAAGACGCCTATCGCGCCAATTTGAACTGGCTGTTTAAACACGATGCAGCGGCGATGTTTGCCGCTGGCGGCACCGGTGAATTTTTTTCGTTGACGCAAAAAGAAGTGGACCGTGTGGTGCGCGCCGCGGTGGAAGAAACCAAACATATTCCGGTAATTGCGCCCGCTGGTGGCGGCACCGCCGTCTCGATTGAATATTGCCAAGCAGCGGAAGCCGCCGGTGCTGATGGTATTTTATTGCTGCCACCCTATTTGACCGAAGCGGCCAAAGACGGTGTAGCGGCGCATGTAGAGGCAATTTGTAAATCCACCAAGCTGGGTGTGATTGTTTATAACCGCGCTAACCAGCGTTTGGATGAAGTAGAGCTGGAGCGTTTGGCTGAGCGCTGCCCCAATTTAGTCGGCTATAAAGACGGCATCGGCGATATCGAATTAATGACTCGCATTTACGCACGCCTCGGTGATCGCCTCACCTACATCGGCGGGTTGCCCACGGCCGAAACCTTTGCGTTGCCTTACCTGGAAATGGGTGTGACTACTTATTCCTCGGCGATTTTTAATTTTGCGCCTGAATTTGCGTTGGATTTTTATAAATCAGTGCGCGCGCGCGATTACACCAAAGTCTATGCGGCGCTGAATGAATTTGTATTGCCCTACATTAATATTCGCAATCGCAAACAGGGTTACGCGGTATCGATTGTGAAAGCGGGCATGAAATTAGTCGGGCGCGACGCTGGCCCGGTGCGCACACCGCTCACGGATTTAACCGATGCAGAAATGGCGGAATTAAAAACGCTGATTGCGCGTATTCAATAAAGGTTACTGTTATGAAATCAAGCGGACAATTGTTAACAGGAAATTTGTTAATCGGCGCGCAACAAGTGGCGGGTAGCAAAGGCACCTTGTACGCCATTAACCCCACAACCGGTGAGCAGCTCCAGCCGGCTTATCATTTAGGTAGTGCGGATGATGTGGCGCGTGCCTGTCAGTTGGCCGAGCAGGCGTTTGATAGCTATCGCGCTACCCTGCCAACGGTACGCGCGAATTTTCTGGAAACTATTGCGCGCAATATCGAAGCGATTGGTGATCAGTTAATTGAGCGCGCCATGGCCGAGACGGGTTTGCCCAAAGCGCGTTTGGAAGGGGAGCGCGGGCGCACTTGTAATCAATTGCGTTTGTTTGCCGCGACCATTCAAGCGGGTGAACAAAATCAGCCGCGTATCGACCCGCGCCAGCCGGAGCGTAAACCGCTACCGCGTGCCGATTTGCGCCAGCGTCGTATTCCGCTCGGGCCTGTTGCGGTATTTGGTGCAAGTAATTTTCCATTGGCGTTTTCAGTGGCCGGTGGCGATACCGCTTCCGCTTTGGCAGCGGGTTGCCCGGTGATTGTAAAAGGCCATTCGGCGCACCCGGGTACTTCAGAATTAGTAGGGCATGCGATTCAAAAAGCTGTCGCTGAATGCGATTTGCCCGAGGGTGTGTTCTCGCTCATTTTTGGTGCCGGTGCCGAAGTGGGCGCTGCGCTGGTGGCACATCCACTGGTTCAGGCCGTCGGTTTTACCGGGTCGCGCGCGGGTGGTATTGCGCTGATGCGTATCGCCCAGTCGCGGCCGCAGCCCATTCCGTTTTACGGTGAATTAAGTGCACTCAATCCCGTGGTGTTATTGCCGGGCGCTCTGAGTGAAAGGGGCGATGAATTGGGGCGCCAGTTTGTCGCATCACTCACCATGGGCGCGGGGCAATTTTGCACTAACCCCGGTTTATTGTTGGCGCTAGATAGCCCTGCATTGGACAGTTTTATTGCCGCTGCGAGTGCGGCACTGCAAGACTCTGTTGCCCAGACTATGCTCAGCCCCGGCATTCACAATGCCTACGAGCACAGCACTGCCTGCATCGCCGGCAGCAAACAAGTGCAAACCTTGGCACGGGGCCAAAGCTCTTCTGCCCCCAATACTTGCCGTGCGGCGCTTTATGCAACCCGTGCGGAGATTTTTTTAACCAACGCCAATTTGCATGAAGAAATGTTTGGCGCGGCCTCGCTGTTGGTGCGCTGTCGCGATGAACAAGAACTGATTAGTGTATTGAGTCATTTGGATGGGCAGTTAACCGCGACCCTGCAGTTGGCAGACGCCGATTTACCTTTCGCGCGTAAACTCTTGCCGCTGCTTGAGCGCAAAGCCGGGCGTATTCTCGCCAATGGTTGGCCGACGGGTGTGGAAGTCTGTCATGCGATGGTACACGGCGGCCCCTGGCCTGCCACTACGGATGTGCGCGCCACCTCCGTAGGTTCTGCGGCACTGGAGCGTTTTTTACGCCCGGTGTGTTATCAGGATTTGCCAGCGGCGTTGTTGCCCCCGGAACTGCAAGACAATAATCCGCTGCAATTAACCCGTTTGGTGGATGGAAAAAGCGCGCACTGATTGTGGTGCGCGTTGCTTCAACTCTTTTCTGAATTAAGTGCGCAACAGATCCACCGCCGCTTCCAATTCAGCGGCGAGGACTTTGGATTCGCCAATATCAATATTCGGGTCCAACCCCAAACGATCAAACGCGGGAATGCTGGAAAAATCCAACGCAGAAATTCTGTTGTCTCTAAAAAAATCGCACTGCAATACGGCTACCGTCACTAAATCGGCGTAGTCGGGTTGCGATTTCTGCGCATAAAATTTCAAGTGATCTTCTGGAATGCTCGCCAGGTTTTTATTAAAGCCCCAGGTTTTTAAAATCAGGCTACCAATCGGCCCGTGAATTTTTTCTATCACCTTATCCAGCGTGATGCTGTCATTTAACAGCGTTGGATTTTCTTCTGCATAACTGAGAATGGGCAGCACACCAATTTTATGGATAATGCCGGCCAGTGTCGCTTGATCCGGACGCAGCTTGGTGTAGTGTTTGCACAGTACGTGACTGACAGCCGCCACTTCGCTGGAGCTAAACCACACATCGCGCATGCGCATATCAATAATGTCCGAGGTGGATTGGAACATCTGTTCCATCGCGAGGCTGGTGGCAATATTGCACGCGTATTCAATGCCCAAGCGCATCAGTGCATTATTTAAATTATCGACTGGTCGCCCGGCGCGCAGTAAGGGGCTGTTGGCAACCCGAATCAAGCGCGCACTCAGCGCCGGATCGCAGCTAATCACATTCGCCAAACTCTCAATATCCGCCGTGGGGTCATCGGCCACTTCGCGCACGCGCAGCGCCACTTCCGGCAGTGTAGGTAACACCAGTTGATCACATTTAATGGCGGTGATGATATTTTCACTGACTCTATCGGCAATATTATCCATCAACTTTTCCCGGCAGCTAGCTGCAACTTTTATTTTTCTCAGTATAGGTGAGGAATGAAGCTGGGCAACTGAGCGCACTATTTGGCGCATCAATTAATAATTTCCTGCATTCGATTCGTATTTTTTAAATTAGCGGTTATATAAATTGCATAGCTCTTGATATTTCGGCCTAAGCAAAGCTATCTCACTGGCCTGTGCTAGTATCAGTTCACTTGGCTTTATTAAGAGTTGCCACTAATGGATGAATTTCATCGCCTCCGAAGCCTGCATTCTTATGACATTCTCGATACGGTTCCCGAAGCTGATTTTGATCAGCTGACCTGGTTGGCTGCACACATCTGTAAAACGCCAATTGCCGTGCTCACGCTGGTGGATGAAACCCGGCAATGGTTTAAATCGATTTATGGTTTGGATGTGCGTGAAACACCGCGCGAAATTGCATTTTGTAACCACGCAATTCAATACGTCACGCCTTTTGTGGTGGAAGATGCAGCGAAAGATTCGCGCTTTGCCAGCAACCCGCTGGTGATAAATGATCCGCGCATACGATTTTATCTGGGCATTCCGCTGATTTCACCCGAAGGTTTTGCAATTGGCACTCTTGCGGTTATCGATCAGGTGCCGCGTACACTCGCTGAAGAAACCGTTAAGGCGCTATGTCTGTTGGCACATCAGGCAATGCATAATTTAAATGCGCGGCGCGAGCGATTGGCCTCTGAACAGGCGGCGCATAATCGGGTAAAAGATATTATTTCTGCAGCCGCCACCGGTATTGCGGTGTCAACGCTGGATGGAAAATATTTACTTTCCAATCCTTACTATTGCAATCTGTTTGGTTATGCCCCAGCGGAAATGTCGCGCACTACCTTGGCGGATATTGTATTGCCTGAGGATTATCCTGCTATGCAGGCCAGGCTGAAAGCGCTCTATAAAAATGAAGTGTCGCGCTTTACCTTGGAGTGTCGCAGCCTCACCAAATCACGCGGTGTTATTTGGATTAGAGCGCAGGTGTCCATGTTGCGCGATGCGCAGGAACAACCGCTGGCTTTTGTCGGGGTGGTGGATGACATTACCCAGGCAAAACAAGCAGAGCAAGAGTTAAAACAATTAGATGCTATTAAACACGCACAACAAGTAGCGGAATTAGCCAATCAAGCCAAGTCCAGTTTTTTAGCGACCATGAGCCATGAAATTCGCACGCCCATCAGCGGCGTAATCGGCATGGTGGATGTTTTACATCAAACCAGTTTGAAAGGTTATCAAATTGAAATGGTGGATATTATTCGCGATTCTGCGAATTCACTATTGAGCATTATTGATGACATTCTGGATTTTTCCAAAATAGAATCCGGCCGTTTAGAACTGGAAGCGGTGCCCTTTTCATTGGAGCACAGTATTGAAAAAGTGTGCTCGCTACTGGATCGCATGGCGCTGGATAAAAATGTCGAGCTATCGCTTTTTATTGATTCCAACCTACCAGAAACGCTGGTGGGCGACGAATTGCGGTTGCGCCAAATACTGATTAATTTGGTGAATAACGCAATCAAGTTTTCTTCCGGCGCGGAACCTTTTGGCAAAGTGAGGTTAAGTGTAAGTGTGCACGCAAAAAATGCGGGCGAGATGGTTATTGAATTTGCAATTAGCGATAACGGTATTGGTATGTCGGAGCAAACACTGGGGCGATTATTTAGCCCCTTTATGCAGGCCGATGCATCCACTACCCGCCATTACGGTGGCACTGGTTTAGGGCTGACAATTACGCGCCACCTGGTTGAGTTAATGCAGGGCGAAATTGTGGTGGAAAGCCGCTTGAACATAGGTTCTGTATTCAGAGTGCGCATTCCTTTTTTAATGAATGCAGCAACCGGTGTAACACCCGCGAACAATCCGAATTTTAGTTTGTTGCTGTGCATTGTGGTAGGTGATCTATCCGGCTTGTCTGCTATATGGGGGCAATATTTATCCGCATCCGGTGCGGTGGTTATACCGGTGGCCGCGGTGGAACTGATTGAATGGCACGAGTTGCGCCATCACTACGCGCAGTATGAGTGGCTGGTATTAATTGATGAGTGCGGTGAAGTTCCTGAGTATTCACCGGCACTGGCGGCGATTAATAAACACCCTGCCAATCCGCGTGTGCATTGTTTGGTGATTGGGCGCGGACAGCGACGCGAACTGCGCAGCGACGAACAAGGCAATTGTTTTATCGATGGCAATTGTCTTGGGCGCAGCCGTTTTTTTGAGGCAATCAATATCGCCTTGGGCCATATCACAATTGCTAAGCCCCTGACACGCGGTTATCACGAACAGGATTTTATGCCACCCGCCCGCAGCGATGCACTTGCGCAGAACCGTTTATTACTCTTGGCGGAAGACAATGAAACCAATCAAAAAGTGATTACCCGGCAATTGGCCTTGCTCGGCTACGCGGTGGATGTGGTGAGCAATGGCGAAGAGGCTTTTGATCGGCTCACTGCTGAGCGCTATGCACTCTTGATAACCGATATACATATGCCGGTCATGGACGGTTACCGCTTGATTGCCAAGGTGCGCGCAGCAAATCGCGCCTTCAATAAAATTCCCATTATCGCCTTGAGTGCCAATGCCCTGCGGGAAGAGGTGGATAAATGCAAACAGCTTGGTGCCAATGAATATTTGGTGAAACCGGCGCTGCTGCACGATTTAAAAAATATGCTCGACCGCTATTTTTCTGCTGAACCAAATGTTGCTATTTCCACCGCTGCAGATGCGCAGCTCAGCTCCGCTTCTCCGGCTGTTAAGGATATACATTTGGATATTAATGTGTTGCGTGAATTAATTGGTGCAGATGAGCAGGTGGTGATGGAGTTTTTAGCGGATTATTTAAAAACGGCCATACAGCTGCGAGGAGAAATGGCCACCAGTTTTCGCATCTCCGATATCAGTGCACTGGCCAGTAGTGCACATAAATTTAAATCCTCGTCGCGCGCGGTGGGTGCATTACAGCTGGGCAAAATTTGCGAATGTATTGAGCACAAATGTAATCAACAACAGTTCATCGAGTTGGCCACTGCCTATGCTGCCTTTGAGCAGGAATTTGAGCAGGTGCTGATGTTAATCAATAGAATATTTGTGGACGAATGGAGTGGGTGCAGTGCATCCAAAACAAAATGAACCAAGAAGCTAGTGTGGTAGATCTCGCCAATATCAACACCCTGGTGATTGATGATGATGCATTCATGCTGAAAATTATGCAGCGCATCCTGCATGTCAACGGTATTGCCAATGTCACCTGTTGTGATACTGCCCAAGGCGGGCTTGATGCGCTGAGACAAACACCAATGCCAATCGATTTGATATTACTCGATTTAAATATGCCGGAGATGGATGGTATTCAATTTGTTCGCCAGTTGGATTCTGAATCGTTTAAAGGCAGTATTATTCTGATTAGCGGTGAGGATGAACGAATGCTAATCAGTGCAGAAAAATTAATTGCCGCCCGACACATTGGTATTCTTGGGCATCTGCAAAAACCCGTAACCCAGGAGGCCATAATACCGCTGTTAAAACAATTAGGTGCGCAAACTACATTTATACCCTCAAGCTTAAAAAACTACTCGGCGGAATCCCTGGCGGCTGCAATTAATGGTGGCCAGTTGTTTAATACCTATCAGCCTATAGTGTCGCTAAAAACCGGCAAGGTGAGCTGCGTGGAAGTGCTGGTGCGCTGGAATCACCCCACCGATGGTTTGGTGGGGCCGGATCAATTTATTCCCGTCGCAGAGGACAATAACCTTATCGATCAGTTGGCCAGCGTAGTGTTGACCGAGGCGTTAGCGCAGCATAAAAAATGGCAGGCGCTGTCACTGCACATTCCTATGGCGATCAATGTGTCTATGGAAAATTTGGCGTCACTGGAGTTTGCCGATAATTTTTCAAAAATTATGGCCGATGCCGGTTTACTCACCAAAGATATCACTCTGGAGATCACTGAAAGCCGCGCGATGAAAGACCCGATGATTACGTTGGATACCCTCGCGCGTTTGCGTTTGAAACGGTTTGTATTATCGATTGATGATTTTGGCACCGGCCATTCATCACTGGCGCAGCTGCGCGATATTCCGTTTGATGAATTTAAAATTGATAAAAGTTTTGTCACCGGTGCCTGGGCTGACCAAAGGATTCGGGTGATGTTTGAAACCAGTTTGAACCTCGCCAAACGGCTGTCGATGAAAGTAGTTGCTGAAGGCATTGAATCAGAAAAAGATTGGGAATTTGTGCGCTCGGCGCAATGTGATTATGCCCAGGGTTATTTTATTTCCAAACCCATGGCGGGTGATGCGCTGCCCAAGTGGTTAACACTGTGGGGAGAGCGGGTGCGGCGCGAGTTATTGCCCGAGGCCAATGCGGCAACCCTGACGGTAAAAGCCAGCAAACAGGGCACGGTATTAGTTATTGAAGACCATGATTTTCAGCGGCGTATTCAAAGCAAAATACTAATGGAGGAGGGGTTTTCAGTCGTGACTGCCGCAACCAGTGCGGAAGCTTTGTCGCTATTAAGAACCTTGCGTCCCGCATTAATTTTAATTGATATCGAATTGCCCGGGATGAGTGGTTTGGAAATTCTCAAGCGTTTACGCTCTACTGCAGTTTTTAAAAATACCCCGGTAATTATGTTGTCTGGTTCCAATCAGAAAGACATAGTTGTGCAGAGTATGAAAACCGGCGCCTCGGGTTTTATCGCAAAACCCTTTGATCGCAAAACGCTGGTCGCTAAAGTGTCGTCTGTCCTGCCTCATTAAAAGAGGCAGATGCTCAGCGCGTTTAAGTCGCGCTTGTTCTTCATAGCAGCAAAAAATGTCCTGCTTGTTATGTCCGCAGTAAATACTCATTCCGTCACGCCCGCGGTAAATACTCTCTCCGTCATACCTGCGAACGCAGGTATCCACAAAAAATTAATCAGCAGCTTGAGCGTTGTTATTCGCAGCCAGGTGTTGCGTTAAAAACGCAACCACCGCCTCAAACTCAGGGGTAAATAATTCAAATGCTTGTGCGAGTGAATCTCCTGTTTGTTGTTTTGCGTGATGTTCAATCGTGTTGCAAATATCGCCCAGGGTTAATGCACCTACGGTGCGCGCGGATGATTTTAAGGTGTGGGCATGGGTGCTGAGCTGTAGCCAGTTTTGTTGTGCGTAAGCGGCATTGATCTTCTGCGCGAGTTGCGTTGCGCTGGTTAAAAAGTCTCGCAGGAATTCGTTGAGTATTGTTGGGTCATCACCAATTAAGTTTGCCAGAATTTGCAGGTTTATAATCCCATCCGCCGGTTGTTGGCTTTCTGTATTAGTGCCCACATCTAAAACTTGCGTGTCGCTATGCAGGCATTTTGCCAAGCTCCTGGAAAGCGCATTGAGGGTAATGGGTTTGGTCAGGTAGTCATCCATGCCCTGTGCAAGGCAACGTTCCGCTTCGCCGCGCAGGGCATTCGCGGTTAGTGCAATAATTGGAATGCGGTTATTTTGTAGGGCTTCTTCAGCGCGAATTTTGGTTACTAATTCATAGCCATCCAGTTCAGGCATATGCAGATCCGTCAAAATTAATGCGTAAGCTTTGGTGCGCCATTTTTCTAATGCTTCTGCGCCATTGGACGCTATGTCTGTGTGGTAGCCAAGTAATTCCAGTTGATAGACAATAACTTTTTGATTGGTAGAGTTGTCCTCCACTACCAGTATCGGATTTGTTTTATCGCGCGGGGCAACTCCTTGTTCTGGTATTGTCTCGGGTGTTTTAAGCGATAGCGCCGCCTGCGCATTATTTTCTATGGGCAAGCGCAAACGTACAATAAATTCAGCGCCCTGATCCGGCTCGCTTAGCAGGCGTACACTGCCGTGCATTAGTTGGATCAAACCGTGAGTAATGCTCAGGCCAAGGCCCGTACCCCCAAAATGGCGATTCGTAGAGGCATCTGCCTGCACAAAAGGTTTAAATAATCGCGCCTGGCTTTCTTTGTTTAATCCAATCCCATTATCTTTTACTGCTATTTCAAATTCTGCGTCAGTTAGTGTTTTTTCAATAAGTTGGATGCTGATGTTAACCATACCTTGTGGTTTTCGTTTGCTGGAAAATTTAATCGCATTGCTAATTAAGTTGAGCAGAATTTGCCTGAGACGCTGTTCATCACCGCGCAGTAGCTCGGGTAAATTATTGTCGGTATTAATACTGAGTTTTACGTTGGAATAAGCGGCGGCTGGCTCCATGAGCTGCACTATTTTTTTGATTGTGGTGCCGGGTGAAAAGGGCAGTGATTCCAATTCAAGACGGCCAGCTTCTATTTTGGAAAAATCCAGAATGTCTTCAATGATATTGAGCAGCGACATAGCGGAGTCGCGAATAATATCCACCATTTCGGTTTGATAAGCGCGCAGCTGGGTTTGTTGTAAAACATCGACCATGCCGATAACACCATTTATGGGCGTGCGTATCTCATGGCTCATGGTGGCCAGGAAATTGGATTTTGCTTTGCTGGCCAGTTCCGCCAATTGGTGGGCTTGTTCCAGTTCAGCAATACGTTTGCGCTCGGTAATATTGCGCTCAACCGCAATCCAATGGGTGAAGGTGCCCTGGCTATCGGCAATGGGTACCAAGTCCATTTCAACTTCTACTTGCACGCCGGACTTGGTGCTGTTTGTTAATTCGGCGCGCACCGCGTGATAATTTTTTAACGCATGGCGGACTTTATCCAATTCACTTTGCTGGGCGTTATTGCCGCGCAGAAAGCGTGGGTTTTTGTGCATCACTTCATTTAGGCTATAGCCCATTAATTTTTCGAATGCCGGGTTTACAAATAAAATTTCTGGCCCTGCTTTTTCATTTTGCGCGGCATTGGTAATAATGACCATGTCGTTCATGTGCGCGATACAGGCTTCCATCAGGCGCAATTGCTGTTCGTTTTCGCGCCGCGAGGTTATATCCTGAAAATAGACAGCAAGCCCTTCGGAGGAGGGGTAGGCATTTACAATGAACCATCGCCCGAGCGGCGCATAAAATGCTTCAAAGGTAGTTTTCTCGCCCGTGGCTACGGCTTTTTTATAGTGAAATTCAAAATCACTATTGAGTGTTTGTGGAAATTCTCGCCACATAGTTTTGCCCAACAGCTCTGAGCGAGTGCGGTGCAAAAGCTGCTCAGCTTCCTGATTGATATAAGTAAAATTCCAGTCGGTATCCATAGTGATAAATGCGTCGGTAATACTTTCCAGCGTGACCGACAGTCGGTCAGCAAGCGTCTGTGCTCTTTCTTCATTGGTTTTGGTGTCGTGAATGTCAATGGCGCTGCCGTACCAGCGCACCACTTCATGCTGTGCATTAAACACAGGAACCGCTCTGGCAAGGTGCCAGCGATATATTCCATCTGCCTGGCGCAACCTGAACTCCGTGAGATAGAGATCATTATGCCGGGTGGCGTTTTGCCATGCATTGCCCGCGAGTAATTGATCGTCATGATGAACGACTTGCAGCCAGTCACTCTGATTGGTTATACGCGCCTGATCAACTCCGGTGTATTCGCTGAAGCGATTGTTAACATAATCAATCGTACCGTCGGATGTTGCCGACCAAATAATAATAGGCAGTGCATTGGCAAGTTGTTGTAAGCGCTGACCGCCTTGGGCGAGCAAGGTGGCGGCATGTTTTTGTTCGGTGATATCTTGAAAGGATCCTTCAAGACGAATTATTTTTCCCTGCTGATCGCGCATGGCTTCGCCCTGAGTGCGTATCCATAAATAGCGCCCACCAGCAGTGATAATTTGCAATTCTTCATCGTAAGGAATACCAGCATCAAGGCAGCGATTGATTGCCTCTACAATCACTTTACGCCAGCGCGGCGGGTACATGTCCAGACCTTTCAGGAGCGGCATGGTGGAGTGGGGTGGCAGCTCCAAAATTTTACACACCTCATCATCCAAACTAACTTTATTGGTGCGAACATCCAAAGACCAGCTGCCAAGGCGGGCAATGCGTGCAGCCTGGCGCAGTTGGCTTTCTTGTTGGCGCAAGCGCTGCTCAATGTGTTTGCGGTGGGTAATATCTGTGGCGAGGCCGGCGATGCGATAGACCTTGCCTTGTTCATCGCGAATGGGAAAAGCCCGGTCTTCTATCCAGCGAATATTGCCATCAGGGCGAATAATGCGATATTCGCGGTGATAATTTCCGCGCGCTTGATCGGACAGTGCCTGTAATAATCCTGCTCTATCTTCAGGGTGAATGGGGTCCAGCCATGTCGCCGGGTTGTCGTACAGTGAATCGCATGGGCGCCCCCAAATACGTTCATAGCCGGGAGAAATGTAGAGCATTTTGTTTTTCTCTACATCGGTTAACCAAAACACTTCACTAATCGTTTCAGCTAATTCCCTGAAATATGTTTCGCGCTCTGCGAGTGACCTTCCATTGCGCACACGCGATAATTCAAACAGCCATGTCATGACAAAAATGATAACCAACAAGGCAAATACCACAATCAGCGCCATATAAAAGGATAAATCGCTATCGCCGGGCATAGGTGCAGTGTTTGAAAACTTGTGTGACAGTTTAATTTGCTGCCTGTGATAGACGTGAAATGCAGCAAGTAGCATGCATAAAAACAAGGAGCTGGAGGACAATACCCACACCCACAGGCGGGAGTGAGTCGATCCGGGAGGGGAGTACTTGAGTTCGCCCATAGGTTACTTGCCTTGCAATTTTTTTCGTTAGATGCGCAATAAATAGCTAGCATAAAGTAGGAGTTTAGCTCAGCCTTGATAATTGACGAGACAATTGCGAGCCTGGTGCCAGCGGGTTGGTTTTATCCTGCGGCAATGATGGATTAAGCGCGTGTGCGAGGTTCACTATGACAGACCCATTTTCACCATTCCCATTTGTGTCGCGCACCTTGTGTGGCTGGGCAAGTGTTGTGGGTTTGGTCGCTGTTTTTATTACCGATTGGTTTACGCCTTTGGGGTTTGGCCACGGCATGTTGTACAGCCCGCTTATTTTATTGGCGCTGGTTAGCGGTAGCAGGGCACTCGTGTTGGGTGTTGCTTTATGTGCAATTTTATTCACCTTGATCGGGATGCTAATGTCGCCCGACGCGCCAGATATCCCGACAATAAACACTGTATTTGCCAATCGCGTGTTATCGATTTTATTAATTGTATTTACCACCGGGTTATCGCTGTGGTTGCTAATTAATGTGCAGCGTTTGAATAGCGCGACAGAAAAATTAATGGCTACCCAGCAGCGCTTGTCAGAGCAGCACCATTTATTGCGAATCGCGAGCCAAGTTGGTCACTTGGGTGGCTGGACAGTCACTGTGCCTGAGGAGCAGGTGAGCTGGACAGATGAAGTGGCGAACATGCATCACCTGCCGCCCGGCTATCATCCCAGCGTTGAAGAAGCACTTAATTTTTATCATCCGGATTATCGCGAACATGTGCGCAAATTGGTGCGCGATTGCATGGAGCAAGGCATCGCATTTGATGATGAGGTGCAGCTACTAACCAGTGACAACGAGGTGTTATGGGTACGAATTATGGGAACGGCACTGCGCGATCAGCAAGATAAAGTTATTCGTATACAAGGCGCTATTCAGGATATTAGCCAGCGCAAACAAGTAGAAAATTTAATTAAGCTCAGCCATGAAAAATTTTCCAACCTCGCCGATGCTATGCCAATTGCTGTGTGGAGTGCGCAAGCCAATGGGGTGGTGGATTATGTCAACCGAGCGCTCAGTGATTACAGTGGGCTTGCCGTAGAGGAGTTAGTACAGCCCGGTCGCTGGTTAAGTATTTTGCATCCGGATGATTATGATCGCGCCGAGGCTTACTGGAGTGAGTCGGTTGATACCGGTATGGATTATGTTATTGAATTTAGAATTCGCCGGAAGGATGGCGAATATCGCTGGCATTTAACCCGCGCCCAGCCTGTGCGCAACGAGCAGGGTATTATCACCAAATGGTACGGCGGCACGGTGGATATTCACGAACATAAAATGCTTGAACGCGAGCATCAACTAATCGTAGATCGCCTGCTGCAGAGTTTGAAGTCCTCATAGCTATCGAACTTTCTCAATGGCGCAATTATTTTTTCTCCAGCAACGCAATAATATCCTGGGTGTATTTATCAATTGTTTTGCTTTCGCTCAGCATTAAATCCATGCGTTGATAACACTCGCTGATGGCATTATCAAATACGGATTTGACCGCAGGCGATGGATTCATGAGTTTAACCGAGGCTTCTACTTCGCGCGTAAAATCAATAATAATGCCTTTGGCATCGTTGGATTGAGCGTGATGCCTGACCTTGATCTGCGCAAGGGTAGAACTGATTTTGTGTAGCGCAGAACTCATTGCAGAATCGTGTCTGGATAATTTTATCTGCGAATCCAAATGACCAATCGTTGAGTTGAGTAACTGCACTAGCGTATCCAGTGTTGTCTCCATCAAGGCTTGTGCTTCATCTTCATCCGGTGGGTTGCGGATAATCACGCGGACATGCGGGCGAAAAAACAGTATGCCTTCATTGGTGTAGCCAATCGCGCTATTGCTATCCTGGATCTTTAAAGACTTTTGTTCTTGCGGCGAGGTTTTTCCATCCGAGTAGTGTTCGATTTTGTCCAGTTCACTATCCAAATAGAAACCATAAGCAATATTCATGGATTTTAATGTTGAGGCCAATAATTGCGCGATGGATTCGATGTTGTTGCAGTCCAGCAATTGGGTGGCAAATTTATTCACTATGCTGGCCTGTGAATATTGCTCGATGGTTTGATGCAGTTGGGACGACATGTGCTCAATATCGCGATTGAGTCGTTCAATATCCGGGTGCTGCAGTTTTTCATGCTCATCGGTCATCTGGTCGCGCAATAATTCCACTTCACTCTCAAGTGTTTCTATGCAGTACTCACACTCTTTGACCAGTCGTTCCAGTTTTACAATTTCCTGCCCTTTCTCGGCTTTTAAGGTTTCATCCTCTGTGTTCAGCATGGACTCACGCAGCAAACTAATTTCTGAATTGAGTTCCAGAATTAACTTGCGTTGATTTTGATTATTGCTGCGCAGTTTTTCAATTTCCTCTAGGGAGCGCTGCGGCCCACCATCCTCTACCCAAGAGAGCACCTCATCTTCACTGCCTGTTTCAGTGCTGGATAGTTCAGCGCCGGGTTGATCAGGGCTGGAATGATCGGTTATTTCCTTATGGGTAGTGGGGTAAAGGGCTGCATCTTGTTCCATTTGTTTGAACTGTTGGATGTTGTCGCGCGCACTTTTCAGTTCTTTTTGTAAATTAGTGATGTGGTGATCAGATTTGAGTATGTCAATTTCGAGGGCTTTAACTTTTTCCTCAAATTTTTCTTTTTCTCCTCTCTCCATGTGAGTAAACGAATTATTCAGATTGTCTGTTAGTTGATTCAGTAATCCCTGCTTTCTTTGGCTGATATCGTTGATGTTTGCTATTTGAAAAATACTTCCTTCGTAGGCGTGTGTTGCCCGTTCGTGGCGCTGATAGGCAGAGCTTTCTTTCTCATCGGAATCCAATGTGGCCGCGATACTGCTAGTAGGGAATGCACGCTGAAACGCATTGATCATGGTTTGTAGCTTGCGAATGCTATCGCGCTGGTTTTTATTTTGCTCGGTTAGCGATTCACTTTTTTGTCGCGCCAGTGTCAATTGGCGTTTCAGGCGGGAGTTTTCTACCTCTTGTTTTTTTAAACTATCAATTTTTTCCTGCAGTTGTTTAATGCGGCCGCCACTGAGGTTTTGCTGTTTTGGCATGTTGCGCACCCAGCGCACTATGTCTGCCAGTTTTTTTTCCAGGACCAACCAGTTTTCCGGGCTATTTTGTTTGGTGCGATTTTCCGCCTCGGCCATCGCCACCAAGTAGCGCAGTGCTGCAATTTTGGCGCTAAATGGGGTGTCAGGCGACAAGGTAGGTATGCCGCCAGGAACTATTTTTTTGAATCGCTCAATAGAATATTGCGCGATGCTATGCAGGAAAATACCTACAGTATCGCCATGCAATTTTTCTGGAATAGTGTTGTTATCAGCAAAATTAAGTTCGCTAAGGATATGTCGTGTTCTTTTGCGTAACTCTTTATATTCCTCTTCAAGAGTGTCGCGTTCTTTTTTTAGTCTTATTGTTATAAAGATTAAAAAAGTGCAGCACACCAGCAGCAAAAAAATCACTTCACCCAGAATTAATGGAAGGCTACCCGGCACTGACATTCGCTATATCTCCTTTCTTTGGTCTCAGTATAGTCGTGACCTCGGGAAAAGCTGGTTGCGATTTAGTGGCGTGCTCAGAGCAAGGAGTCGTGCATAGGTGCGCGAATCGGGAGCCTGTGCACAGCACTTCGGAAGCGTTTTTTTAAATGGAGGCCGAGTCGGGTTAAGTTTGGGGGTATTGAGGTGAGTAGAGTGTGTGGGAGAGTTGAGTTGATTTAGGCGCTGCCAATTTGGCTAGCGAGCCTCTGGCAAGGTATCTAACTGATTACCAGATTTAACGTGGCAAGAGCATCAACATATAGATGCTCACCAGAAATGGTGGGCCCAGCTGGACTTGAACCAGCGACCTGCCGATTATGAGTCGGATGCTCTAACCAACTGAGCTATAGGCCCCAAAGAGGAATTGCATAACTGCCAGACGGCAGGGAAGCGCATTATAGAGACAAGTTTTGCGTGTGGCTATAGTTCGTAACTTATTGTATTGCCTAAAAAATAAAACCCGCCGAGGCGGGTTTTATTTTGTGCAGCATTTAGACAATTAATCGTCCAGGAAGCTGCGCAGGTGGTCGGAACGTGAAGGGTGGCGCAGTTTGCGTAGCGCTTTGGCTTCGATTTGACGGATACGCTCGCGCGTTACATCAAATTGTTTGCCCACTTCTTCCAAGGTGTGGTCGGTGTGCATGTCGATACCAAAACGCATACGCAGTACTTTGGCTTCGCGTGCGGTCAGGCCCGCTAATACTTCACGGGTGGCTTCCATCAAGCCTTCCATTGTCGCTGACTCCACTGGAGAAATAATGGTGGTGTCTTCGATGAAATCGCCCAGATGCGAATCTTCATCGTCGCCGATTGGCGTTTCCATGGAGATTGGCTCTTTGGCGATTTTCAGTACTTTGCGTACTTTGTCTTCGGGCATTTCCATGCGCTCGCCGAGTTCTTCCGGCGTTGGTTCGCGGCCCATTTCCTGCAGCATTTGGCGCGATACACGGTTGAGTTTGTTGATGGTCTCAATCATGTGCACCGGAATACGGATGGTGCGCGCCTGATCCGCGATAGAACGGGTAATCGCCTGGCGAATCCACCAGGTAGCGTAAGTAGAGAATTTGTAACCGCGACGGTATTCAAATTTATCCACTGCTTTCATCAGGCCAATATTGCCTTCCTGAATCAAATCGAGGAATTGCAGGCCGCGGTTGGTGTACTTTTTCGCGATAGAAATAACCAGGCGCAGGTTAGCTTCCACCATTTCTTTTTTGGCGCGACGAGCACGCGCTTCACCAATTGACATGCGACGGTTGATGTCTTTGATACTGGCGAGACTGAGGCCGCTCTCGGCTTCGATTTGTGCCAACTGCTGTTGTGCTGATTGCACATCAGGCAGTACGCGCTCAAGTTTCTCAGGCGCTTCGACTTTGCCTTTCAAAAAGTCGGGTAGCCAAGCTTCGTTGGTTTCATTGCCGGGGAATTCTTTGATAAAGGTTTTGCGCTGCATTTGTGCTCTGCGTGTACACAGATCCATAATGTGGCGCTCGTGTTTGCGCACGCTATCCAGCGCTACACGTGCCTTGCTATAAATAGGCTCAAATTGGCGCGCAGGAAGTTTGAAGAATTTGAACAGGTCACCCAGTGCGGACAGTTCTTTTTCAGCTTGTTTACTGCCATAGCCATATTTGGCGAGTGCCTTGGTGGTTTTGTCGTGCTGTTTTTGCAGCTCTTCAAAGCGGGCACGTGCCTCTTCTGGGTCTACACCTGAAACGGCTTCCTCTTCATCTTCGGTTGCTGTCTCCTCCTCTTCGTCGTCTGCGGCGGGTTTGGCTCCTGCAGCAGCAACAGGTATTTCTTCTACCTCGGCGAGGGCAGCGGGGATATCCTCTACCGGATCCAGCCAGCCGATGATTACGTCGGCCAGGCGGCGCTCCTCTTTGGCAACCAATGCGTATTCGTCCAACACTTGTTGCACGGCGCCGGGCCAGTAAGCGATGGCGTGCATTAACTCACGCACGCCTTCTTCAATACGTTTGGCGATAACAATTTCGCCTTCGCGGGTGAGCAGCTCTACAGTGCCCATCTCGCGCATATACATACGCACTGGATCGGTGGTGCGACCGGTTTCGGTCTCCACGGCAACCAGAGCGGCAGCAGCTTCGGCGGCGGCTATCTCGTCGGCGGCGGAGTCACCATCGGTCATTAACAGGGTATCGGCGTCGGGTGCAGTTTCGTACACGCGGATACCCATGTCGTTGATCATCTGAATGATGTCTTCGACCTGATCCGGATCAGAGATGTCCTCCGGCAGGTGATCGTTTACCTCGGCATAGGTCAAATAACCCTGCTCTTTACCGCGGGCGATCAGTTCTTTAATACGGGACTGTTGCTGTTGGACGTCTTCAGACATTCGAAACCCTATTTAAAACCTGATGAGTGAAATGCAAAGCCCGAAATTATACTCCACTTGCGTGTGTGGATTCTAGGCGACATATGATTGAGGCCCTGTTCTTCGGACTGTTTTGGGTCAATTTGCCGACCTTTGACCGGCTTTTGTGCTCAGTGTTGCAACTTTTTATCCAGAGCAGCGCGCACAAGCGCCTCTCTTTCCTCTTTGCTGAGTTGATTAAAGTTGGTGTTTTTCAACTTAGCCAAGGATTCATCTGCTTTTTTTTGTGTTTGCTGGAGTCGCAGCTTTTGCATCGCATGGGTGAATGCGGCTTCGGTGTCATAGTCGGCTTTAGCAGGTTTGTCTTGCCGTGTTTGCGATATGGCATTAGCAGCTTGCAACAAATCATGGCCAGCAACGGCGGCTAATCGCTCTGTGTTTTCAGCGCCATAAATGCCCCGCCAATAGCCAATCAGATGTGACAGGTTGTAATGTGGGCGTTCATGAAGCACTTTCAAGAGCCGCCCGAGCATTTGACAGTCCAGATCATCGTCCTGCGCTAGCCATTCATCGTGATTGGGTTCCAGGCTGGCGAGGGTTGGATGGGTAAGCAGTAGCGCCAAGGCTTTGCGGACGGGGGGCATCAGGTACTTGCTGCTTGCGCGACTTTGCAAATCAGGCTGATACGGCTTGTTACCCGGCTCGCGTCGCAGGCGTGGCTCTTCGTAGAATTCGTGATAATCCGCTGGTGGCAGTTCCTGAGGGAAGTCGCCATATTCTGCGTCCGGGTATTCTGATGGTGCTGGTGGTAGGTGGTCCCACGCCGGCTCCATTCTTTTAGGTATTGCAAGGTGTGGGGTGCTTTCTTCCTGTTTCTGTGGTGCAGGTGGTGCGCTAAATAGCGGTTGCATCTCGCCTTTTTGTTGCTGTTCCTGAATCAGTTCTTGCAGGATGTTGCGATTAAGCCCTGTGCGGGTGGCGAGGCTTTCAAACATCAATTCGCGGAAAACGCCTTTGGGGAGACGATCCAGTAGTGGTGCCGCACGTTTGCTAAATGTGGCGCGGCCTTCCATAGTGCGGATATTGATGCCTTCCGCAACCGCGTCGAATAAATAGTCCTCAAAGGGCACCGCCAGTTCAATCATGCGTTCGAATTTCTCCGGGCCGATTTGGCGCACGAGTGTGTCCGGGTCTTCGCCTTCGGGCAGAAACAGGAATTTTACCGTGCGCCCATCAATCATCGTATCGATGGAGGCTTCCAGAGCGCGATGAGCCGCGCTGCGGCCAGCCTTGTCGCCATCAAAACAAAATACGACTTCGTTGGTGTATTTAAACGCGCGATCGAGATGATCCGGTCCGCAGGCAGTGCCGAGGGTGGCAACACCGTAACCTATGCCAAACTGGGCGAGGCTGACCACATCCATATAACCCTCTACCACCAGCAAGCGCGGCAGTTCGCGGTAAGCCAGACGCGCCTCGTAAAGACCATACAATTCTTGCCCTTTATGGAACACCGGTGTTTCGGGGGAGTTCAGGTATTTGGGCTTGTCATCGCCCAGTACCCGCCCGCCAAAACCGATCACCCGCCCACGGGTATCGCGGATGGGGAACATAATGCGGTGGCGAAAACGATCGTAGAGTTTCTTTTCCTGTTCCTGATGAATCAGCATGCCGCCTTCAATCAGCAGGTGTTTGTCTTCGTCGTTTTGACCAAGGGCCTTGAGCAGGTTGTCCCAGCCGGGAGGAGCGAAACCTACACCATAGGCTTTGGCGGTTTTGCCATCCAGACCGCGATTTTTGAGGTAGTTAACTGCCTGAAGTTTGCTGGGGTGATGGCGCAGCTGCTGCTGGTAGAATTCGTCTGCCTTTTCCAGCAATGTATAAATGCTGCGTTTTTCCTGTTCGCGTTTGGCTTGCGCTTCGGTCTGGACTTCGCGCGGTACTTCCAGTCCGGTCAGGCGAGCAAGGGATTCAACTGCTTCGGGGAAGCTGAGCCGCTCGTAATCCATCACAAACCCCAGTGCATTGCCGCTCGCGCCACAGCCAAAGCAATAATAGAACTGCTTTTCCGGGCTTACGGTAAAGGAGGGGGTCTTTTCGTCGTGGAACGGGCAGCAGGCGCTGAAGTTTTTGCCGGTTTTGCGGAGTTTGACGCGACTATCGACCACATCGACTATATCGAGGCGGTCGAGCATGTCATCGATAAAGCTCTGGGGGATTAAACCGGCCATGAGGTGCGTCGCTTATGAGCTTATGAAATAGTGCCTGGGCTGTTGTTGCAGTCAGATGGGCTGGTGGCGATCAGTTGCTCAGTTTGGCTTTGAGCAGTTTGCTCACCTCGCCCATATCGGCGCGGCCTTGTACCTGGGGTTTGATCAGCGCCATTGCTTTGCCCATGTCGCGCATTTCGGTGACGCCTGCATCGGCAATCGCCTGGGTGACAATAGCTTCCAGCTCGGCTGCACTCAGTGCGGCGGGGAGCCAAGCTTGGATCTCGCTGATTTCGTAAGCTTCTTGGGCGGCCAGTTCGCTGCGGCCAGCGGCAAGGTATTGCTGTTCAGAATCACGGCGCTGCTTGACCATTTTATCGAGCAGGGCGAGGGCGCGAGTGTCATCAACGTCGATACGTTCATCGACTTCAATGCGTTTGAATTCAGACATCACAAGACGCAAAACCGCGACGCGCTCTTTTTCTTTAGCGCGCATCGCGGTTTTCAAGGCATCATTTATGCGGTCTTTTAGCGTTGGTTGACTCATGACTCACCGTTTGGTCAGTAATACAGGAGTGGAACGCACAACTCGTTAGATGACAGATGCAAACAAGACTAACGAGCGGAACCGGTCAAACTAAGACTATGGCTGCCGAATGTGAGTGGCAGCTAACAACTTAGTACAGACGGGTAAACTTTTTAGATTCGCGTTGAACCTTTTTAGCGTGACGCTTAACAGCGGCAGCAGCATCACGTTTACGAATAGTGGTTGGCTTTTCGTAGCATTCGCGAGCGCGAACATCAGCCAAAATACCTGCTTTTTCACACGCGCGCTTGAAGCGACGCAGAGCTACATCAAAGGGTTCGTTTTCTTTAATTTTTACTGAAGGCATGCTGTTACCTTTAAAAGAGTGCTTAAAAATGATGTCTTGAGGATAGCTACAGGCGTGTAAACACCGCGAAGTATCCGAGGGGTGCGGATTCTATACACTTATTATGGCGGTCGCAACCTTGGGCGCTTCACTGGTGCTGGGTTTTCGTGAGTCCAGCCTTTATCATGGCGCCCTGTTTTTCGGGTTGCTGTCCGGCATGTGGGTCGGGTGAGGTTCTTTGTATGCGTGTACTGGGTTTGGAGACATCTTGTGATGAAACGGGCGTGGCTGTCTACGACAGTGAGCGCGGCCTGCTGGCGCACCGGCTTTACAGTCAGATTGCGCTCCATGCGGAATATGGCGGTGTGGTGCCTGAATTGGCATCGCGCGACCATGTGCGCAAATTATTGCCTCTGATTAATGAAGTCTTGAGTGCCAGTGGCTCCTCGCCTGCTGATATCGACGGCATTGCTTACACCTCTGGTCCCGGTTTGGTAGGGGCCTTGATGGTCGGAGCCTCTATGGGGCGAGCATTGGCTTATGCCTGGAACGTACCGGCGATTGGCGTGCACCACATGGAGGGGCATTTATTGGCGCCTATGTTGGAAGCTAATCCGCCCGCCTATCCTTTTGTGGCCTTGCTGGTTTCTGGCGGGCATACCCAGTTGGTCAAAGTGGATGCTTTGGGCGCGTATGAATTGTTGGGGGAGTCCATCGACGATGCTGCCGGTGAGGCATTTGATAAGGCTGCCAAAATGCTGGATCTGGATTATCCCGGCGGCCCGCAAGTGGCCGCGTTGGCGGAGCAGGGGAGTGAAGGTCGCTTCAAATTTCCTCGCCCGATGGTTGACCGTCCCGGTTTGGATTTCAGCTTTAGCGGCTTAAAAACTGCCACACTCACGACGGTAAATGCCCATGCTCAGGCAAATGGCTTGCCGGATGATCAAACCTGTGCCGATATTGCCAACGCCTTTCAGGCGGCCGTGGTGGATACGCTGGTGATTAAATGCAAGCGCGCGTTGGAGCAGGCGGGAATGAAAACACTGGTGATTGCTGGTGGCGTTTCAGCCAATAAAAAGTTGCGCGCCGATTTGGAAGCCCAGCTCGCCCGCATAGGCGCAAAAGTATTTTACGCGCGTCATGAATTCTGTACCGATAACGGTGCCATGATCGCCTATGCAGGCTGTCAACGTCTGCTCGCCGGGCAGCAAGAAGGTTTGGCAATTAATGTAAAAGCGCGCTGGCCGCTTAATACTCTCTCTCCTCTTTAAAAGAATTATTTATGGATATTGTCTACATTCGCGATTTACGTATCGACACTATTATCGGGATTTACGATTGGGAGCGCGAAGTGCGCCAGACCGTGAGTATCGATTTGGAAATGGCGAGCGATATTCGCAAGGCTGCCGCTACCGATGACATTCAATTTGCGCTCAATTACAAAGCGGTTTCCAAGCGATTAATCGCCTACGTGGAAAACCGTAATGCACTGTTGGTGGAAACGCTGGCAGAAGAAATTGCGCAGGTGATTCGCAGCGAGTTTGATGTGCCCTGGCTGCGTTTGCGTTTAAGTAAACCCGGAGCGGTGCGTGGTGCGCGCGATGTTGGGCTGATTATTGAACGCGGGGAAAAACCGGGAGAGCGCCCGCAATGACGGCAATTTATTTAAGCTTGGGCAGTAATGTTGAGCGCTACAAACACATTAAGTCGGCACTGGATGCGTTGGCAAATTTGTTGGGTGACTTAACAATATCATCAGTCTATGAAAGTAAATCCATTGGCTTTGATGGGCGTAATTTTTTTAACCTTGTAGTGGGCGCGCAGACTCGCTTCGGGATTGCCGAACTATCTGATGTATTGAAACGAATTGAAGATGAGAATGGCCGCAAGCGTAGCGGCCCGAAATTCAGCCCGCGCACCTTGGATATCGATATTTTGACTTACGGCGATTTTGTCGGCGTGGAAAGTGGAATTGAATTGCCGCGCGCCGAAATCACCAAAAATGCGTTTGTGCTTTTGCCTTTGGCTGAAATTGCACCGCAGATACGTCATCCGCAGCTACAAAAAACCTATGGTGAGTTGTGGCAGGCCTATGATCAAAGCTCCCAATCCTTATGGGCAATTGATTTTGAGTGGCAAGGCAGAAAAATTTCTACCCAGCATTAGGTATGCTTGCCTAGAGCCATTTCTTATAAGCAATTCCACCGAAACCGGCAGCAATTACCAGCATGGCACCAAGTGTATAAAAATAGCCATTGGGTTCGCGCAGTTCTGGCATATTTTCAAAGTTCATGCCGTAGATGCCGGCGATAAATGTCAGCGGGACAAAAATTGCCGTGATCACCGTGAGTACGCGCATGGTGCTATTCAATTGATGTGAGCTGATTGATAAATAGCCGTTGATTAAATCCCCGCAAATTTCATAGTACATGGTACACAAACCATGTAGCCGCTCGCAGCGCTCAAATAAATCTTGTAGCGCGTGTTCTATATCGCCATCTTCTTCAATGAGTTGTTGGGGAATATCTTGTAATAAATTAGTGACTAGCTTTTCATGGTAGCTAAAAATTCGTTTTAGTTTGCGCAGGCGCGCTTGGTAAGCAATCAGTTCACGCATCACTTCATCATTGGGCTTTTCCTGCATGGAGTCTTCAAGTTCAGTAAGCGAGGGTTCAAAAGCCAGAATTGCTTCCAAGTAGCGGCCAACAGAAAATCGCATAATGCGCGATGCCAACAAGCCGGGGCTAACCAATAAATTTTCAGTCTGCGCATTTTCCCAATAATGATTAATGCCCATGGAATGGCGCGGATGACAGCTGATCAGGCAGCGTTCACCTGCAAATAATGCGATAGTCATTTGCTGGATGGTCAGGTCTTTATTAAATTCGGTAATGCCGCGATATAAAATGAGCGTGTAATTGTCAAAGGTTTCAGTTTTTGGTGGGTGACGAAAGCGCTGCACGTCTTCGATAGCGAGCGGATGGCACCCCATAGACAGTAAAAAGTTTTTTTCGATGGGCGCTTCCTCACCCAGTAAATCTACCCAAATAAAACTATTAACATTCTCGCGCCAGCGTTGCACCAATTCATCGCCGCCTGTCAGCCACTCACCAGTCGCCAAAAGTAATTGTGCTCTGATCATTATACGTTCCTGCGTTTCTTTGAGTTAAATTGTGAGTGAGCGACCACCATCGACCGCCAGTATCTGACCGGTAACATAGGGCGCGTCATTCACTAAAAATAAAATTGCTTTGGCGATATCCTGTGCCTGCCCGCGCTGCTGCAGCGGAATTTTACACAGCATTTTTTCTTTATCCTCATCGGATAATTTGTTTTCCTGTTCTGGCCATAGTATGGCGCCTGGTGCAATACCATTTACACGCACGCGCGGCGCAAGTTCCTGCGCCAGACTTTTGGTTAGCATTAAATTTCCAGCCTTGGCAATAGAATAGATACTGTGATTGCGCAGCGGCTTTTCGGCATAAATATCGGCAATATTAATAATACAGCCCGCCGCTGCCGTGAGTTGTGGTGCCAGTGCCTGGGCGAGAAAATAGGGGGCTTTTAAATTGGAGCCAATCAAATTATCCCAGTCATCACCACCGGCTTTCCCAAAAGGTGTGGGATAAAAACTGGAAGCGTTATTGACCAGCAGATGAATGCCTTGCCATTTCTCGCTTGCCTGTTTTGCCAGCGCGATAAGTTGTTCGTGATTATTTAAATCGGCTTTAACTGCGACAGCCGAATTTGTACGGATATTATTGAGCTCATCCACCAGTGCTAGCGCATCGGCTGCTGAGTGATGGTAGTGAATCACCAGATTAAAATTGGCAACATGCAAATGGCGCGCTATTTCTGCACCTATGCGTTTTGCTGAGCCGGTTACCAATGCAACTTTAGTGTTATGAGACATAAGGCTATTCCTGCCGGACTATGTGAGTTGTTGTCATGTATTTTTTAATGCAGTGATGAGTGCCAGTCGTTGCTTATCGAGCGCCTCACCAAATGCAGGGCCGCTTAACCCCTGTGCTTGAACTGCGGCGATATCTACATTTTTTGTAGCCTGTAAGCATCGGCGAAAATAATCGGCCTGTGGGTACTCGCGTAATTCAAAGCCCGTGCGTCCGCGCGCATCGGCTTCACAGCACAATAAAAATTGCTCAAAGCGTTCTGGCCTGCGCAGGGCATCAGTTGCATGCAATACTTTTAAAACGGTTGTCGGTTTGAGTTCAAGGGCGCGATGACAGTGTGTATGCCACTGCGCGGTGATGAGTGCTAATTCTTTGAATTCTTTAGGGGCCGCCAAGCGTGCGCATAGATTTTTTACTAGCGGCAAACTGCGATCTTCATGAGCAATATGGCGCGGCCATTCTTCTGGCGGTGTTGCGGCTTTGCCCAAATCGTGCAGCAGTGTTGCAAAGCGGACGCAGGTATTGCCACCTAGTTTTACGGCTTGATGCAGGCTCATCAGGGTATGAATACCAGTATCTATTTCAGGGTGATGGACGGCGGTTTGCGGTACACCAAACAGCGCATCAATTTCAGGAAATAGACGCGCTAGCGCATTACAGTCGCGCAACACTTCAATAAAAATTTCCGGGTTGTTTTCACCCAGGGCGCGCTCCGTTTCTTTCCATACCCGCTCGGCAACCAAATGATCCACCTCGCCATTGGCAACCATGGTTTGCATGAGCGCAATTGTTTCTGTGGCAACACGAAATCCCAAGTCATGGTAGCGCGCGGCAAAACGGGCGATACGCAAAATGCGCACCGGGTCTTCGGCAAACGCGGGGGATACATGGCGCAATAATTTGTCAGCGAGATCTTGCTGACCGTTGTAGGGATCAATGATGTGGCCGCACTCATCTTGTGCCATCGCATTAATGGTGAGGTCGCGGCGGATAAGGTCATCTTCCAAGGTCACTTCATCGCCGCAATAAAAACTAAAACCGCCATAACCCTTGCCGGTTTTGCGTTCGGTGCGGGCGAGTGCATATTCCTCTTTGGTGTGCGGATGCAGGAATACCGGGAAGTCCTGCCCCACAGGCATAAAGCCACGGGCGATCATTTGCTCGGGGCTGCTGCCGACTACTACCCAATCTTTTTCGGTAACGGTGCGGCCTAATAATTTATCGCGGACTGCGCCGCCAACCAGATATGTTTTCATCGCTTTTTGTCATTACATCTTTTCATGAAAAATCAGGGCATGAGTATAGGGTAATTAATTGGATAAAAAAAACGCAAAAATGACTTGTGGCTGAACAGAAATTAAATTAACCTCGCCTTAGTTTTACAAATCCTTATAACCTTAGATCAATTAATTATGTACCAAATGAATTCCATCAAGCACGTCGCCGCACTACGACCAATTTTTTGGTGCGTGGTCATGGCGCGTTGCTTGGCGGAATTTGTTGATTAGTTGAATAATCGTTATAAACAAAGGCCGCAGCATAAAAAACTGCGGCCTTTTTGTTTTCCGGGTTTCAGTTTTTAATCAGCAATCATTGCTGACGTTGTGCTGCGGCGAATTACCAATATGTTGCTCATAGGGCAATAAGGAGTTATGCCGTGGCCGTATTTTTTGCTTATTTTTCGGTGGTGCTCATTTGGGCTACCACACCTCTTGCAATCCAATGGAGTAGCGATAGCCTGAGTTTTGTCGCGGCGGCTACTGCGCGCATGTTATTGGCCCTGGCTCTTGCACTATTTATTCATGCACTCTTGCGTCAATCGCTTCAAGCTTACTGGAAGCAGCGCAATATTTATTTTGCCGCTTCGCTGGGGATTTTTCCGAATATGCCGTTGGTGTATTGGGCGGCACAATTTATCCCTTCTGGTTTGGTTGCCGTTATTTTTGCGTTGTCACCGTTTGTTACTGGTGTGATGACGCTGATCCTTTTAAAACAAAATCCGTTTGGCATTAAACGTGTGCTCGCACTGTTGTTGGCGATTAGTGGTCTGCTGGTGATTTTTTATCAGCAAATACGTTTGGATGCCGATTCAATTTACGGTGTGGTGGGGATTTTGTTGTCCTGCGTGCTGTTTAGTTTCAGCAGTGTATGGGTCAAAAAATTAAGTGGTGATACTCAGCTGCAGGCATCCCCTTTTCAGCAGGCAACCGGCGCGTTGCTGTTTGCATTGCCGGGATTATTGCTCAGCTGGTGGTGGATGGACGGCAGCTTGCCGACGCAGGTATCACTGAAATCTGCCGGTGCCATTGTTTATTTGGCGATTGTAGGGTCGCTACTGGGAGCTGTGATGTTCTTTTTTATTTTGCAGCGGCTATCGGCGAGCGCAGTATCGCTCATCACTTTAATGACACCGGTGCTGGCCATAGTGATAGGTAAACAACTGGCCGATGAGGCGCTGCCTTTAACCACGTTAATTGGGGTGGGCATAGTACTTATCGCCCTCTTGTTGTATTCGCCCTGGTCGGTACGTGAGTGGCGGCTTGCACTGAGTGCAGCATTGTTGCGTTATTTGCGGGCGCCAGCCGCTGACGATCAAATTGACGCGCAAATCCTGCTGGAAAAGTCGCGCGAGGATGTAATTCGTTATAAGTGATAGTTATTGGTGCGTACACAGCAAAAACGCTCGCATTGTGCGCACTATTTTGGTGCTAAGGCTTGTTTCGTTTTTGGTATTCAATCTTGTATTCAATGGCTAACTTTTTGATTTTTATCAAAAAAATAAAATTGGCGTGGTATCTGCAATGGTCTGCTCAGGCTAGTGTGAATTATCAATAGCTGCATTAAAAGACAATTTAAAAGACCATTAATTAGAGGAAGAACTCATGAAAATGAAACAAAAGTTAGTTGCTGGTGCAATCGCTCTTTCTGCAATGGCAGGTTTTTCTGTGCCAGCCGTTCATGCTGCTGAAGTTGCTGCCTCTGTTGGTGCATCGAGCATGTACTACTGGCGTGGTTTTGATTTGTTGGGTGGCGCCGCATTGATTGGTGACATCAATGTCAGCAGCAACGGCTTTGTTGCTGGATTGTGGACTTCTTCTGGCGATAAAGTTCTTGGCACTGAATATGACATCTATGTTGGCTACTCAGGCAGTGCTGGCGACTTCTCTTACGGTGTAAGTGTTGTTTCTTACAACTACGCCAACCCCACTGGTACATATATGGAAGAAGTGGGCGAAGAAGAAGTAGAAATGACTTATGAGCCTGTAAGCCCTGGTGACTACGTGGAAGTAATTCCATTCATCGGCTATGGCCCATTCAAGGTCACTTATTACGATGCAATTAATGCAGACCATAATTACTTCTCTGAAGATTATAGCTATGCCACGGCTGAGCTGAACTTCGAAAAAGTAAATGTAAAATACGGTCAACACATGGATGACGGTGATGCAACCGCATCGCACTTGGATGTTACCTACAAATTCAATGATAAGTTGAGCTTTACCTTGGGTCAGATCATCGATGATAACGATGGTGCTGCTCCTGATGAAACTAACTTTGTGGTTACTCTGTCTCTGCCAATCATGTAATTCTGACGTTATTCAGTTATGCAAAAAGGGTGAGCCTCAGCTCGCCCTTTTTTATTGGGATTATTTTGCGATTTATCGATGTATCATCTTATTTAAATAATAATTATATGATTTAATAAAAGATTCTTCCGTAGCCCTTATGTTGTGTTGGTAAGTCTGTTTCAATGCACGCCTGCGGCTTTTATTTATAAGGAATCTTACATGTCTCGCACACCTATTCTTGTAACCGGCGGTGCCGGGTTTATTGGCAGCCACGTCTGCGTGGAGCTTATCAATCATGGCTATTTGCCGGTGGTGGTGGATAACCTCTGCAACAGTAAATTTGAAGCGCTCAAGCGCGTGGCAACTATCGCCGGTGTTGAGCCGGTGTTTTATGAAGTGGATATCAATGACAAAGAGGCTATGCGCAAGGTGTTTGCTGCGCACAGTTTTGCGGCAGTGATGCACTTTGCCGGTTTGAAAGCGGTTGGTGAATCCAACCAAATTCCCATGAAGTACTACCGTTACAACGTGGCGGGTAGCCTGTCGCTGACGGAGGTAATGGAAGAATTTAAGGTCTGGAAACTGATTTTCAGCTCATCCGCTACGGTGTATGGCGACCCGGTTTCAGTGCCGATTGATGAATCCTTCGCGACCTCTGCCACTAATCCTTATGGCCGCAGTAAATTAATGGTTGAGGAGATGATGCAAGACATCGCCAAGGCTCCCAAGAGTCAGTGGAACATTTCACTGCTGCGCTATTTTAATCCGGTCGGTGCTCATGAAAGCGGCATGATTGGCGAAGATCCAGCCGGTATTCCTAATAATTTGCTGCCCTTTGTGGCACAGGTAGCAATTGGCAAACTCAAGGAATTAAGTGTGTTTGGCGATGACTACAGCACGGTTGATGGAACCGGTGTGCGCGACTATATCCATGTGGTGGATTTGGCTAAAGGACATGTCGCTGCCTTGCAGGGTTTGGATAAATCTGGCGTCGGCTGCCGCGCCTATAATCTGGGTACGGGCCGCGGTTATTCTGTGCTGGAAATGGTGAAGGCGTTTGAAGTTGCCAGTGGCCGCCCTGTCCCATACAAAATTGTGCCGCGTCGCGCTGGTGATATCGCCAGTTGTTACGCTGATCCAGTCAAAGCTAAAAGCGAGTTAGGGTGGACGGCTGAGTTTGGCCTGGAGCGCATGATGCAGGATGCCTGGCGCTGGCAATCTAAAAACCCGAATGGGTACGATAGTTAATCGCTGCTACCACAAGCTGCCCGTTGAACAAAAAGCCTGCGCATCGCGCGGGCTTTTTTGTGGCTGACGAATCATTAGGGTTTAGGCAAAGCGTAAATTTACCGTTATAGTTGCGACCAAATTTAAACTCTGGAGGCTTATCCATGATTCATTTGTTCTGGTTATTTGTTGGCTTGGTATTGCTAACGGTTGGCGGTGAGGCGCTGGTGCGCGGTGCTTTGGCTGCAGCCCGACGGCTTGGTGTGTCGCCGTTGTTGGCGGGTTTGGTGATCGTCGGTTTTGGAACATCGGCACCTGAATTGGTGGTGTCGGTGCAGGCGGCAATCAGCGGCTCGCCCGCAATTGCATTGGGCAATGTGGTGGGAAGTAATATTGCAAACATCCTGCTGATCTTGGGTATTAGTGCGGTAATCATGCCCTTGGTAACCCATATCAAGTCCTTGCGTCGCGATGGCCTCACCATGCTGTTTGCAACGCTGTTGTTCATGGGGCTTGCGAGCTTTGGCGGTTTGGGGCGTCTGGAGGGGATTTTAATGCTTGGGTTCCTTACGGCCTATCTGGTTTGGGCATATCGTACTGAACGTGAGGATACTTCCAGTCCTGAGGCCCAGCTCCATCAAGCTGAGTCTGAAGAAATTGAAGTTGTCCCTATGACTATACCCATGACACTACTGGCGACCATTGGTGGTCTGGCGATGCTGATTGTGGGCGCGAATCGATTCTTGCTTGGTGCGGTTGGTTTGGGGCAGGAGTTGGGGGTGCCAGAGGCAATTATTGGTTTGACAGTGGTTGCAGTGGGAACTTCGCTGCCTGAATTAGCTGTGTCAATTATTGCGGCTATTCGCAAGCATGCAGATGTTGCCGTGGGTAATATTATTGGCAGTAATATCTTTAACATCCTTTGTATTTTGGGTGTGTCATCGATTATTTCGCCTTTGCCCCTTGAGGGGCGTCTGCTCAACATCGATCAGTTCGTTATGTTGGCGGCCGCTGTGATCCTGTTGTTGTTCCTGTTTTTTGGATTGCGCTTGTCACGTCTTAAAGGAGCTATTTTGCTCGCTGGTTACGTCACTTATATTGCCGCCATGTTTGGCTTACAAAGCTAAAGGTGATTTTTTGGTATTGCTACAAACCCCGGTGAATCCGGGGTTTGTTGTTTAAGGCGATAGTTAAACCAGATCTTTATCGGTCGCAAAGGACAGGGCGAAGGATTTGGGGCCTACATTGACAGCGCCGGTCATGCTCATCATTGATAGCATGGTTTTGATGTTGGATTGTTTACAAAACTCGCGGAACTCCACGAGTACCGGTTCATCCTTAATCTCTTCCAATAAACCGCCGTAGCTCATGGCGATGACGTCGCTGGTCAGGCCCTGCTGGATTTGCTTTTTCACGTGTACCAGCAGCTTTTCCAATGCTCCCAGAAATCCTTTACCGGTATCGATTTTGTCGGTATTGCCGCGGTGTAACTGCACAATCGGACGCAGGTTCAGCGCGCTCGCTAACTTGAAGTTGACCCAGGATATATTGTTGTCACCTTTGCGCAGATGGCGGCGTTCACGCATGTATGACAGGTCGTTAGGAATTAAATAGCCGTAAACCTGATCACGCATATTGTCGATTTCACGGATCGATTTATTGAGCGGCAACTTATCTACCTGAATGCGTTTTACCAATTCGTAAACCAGCAGTGCATGGCCGGTGAACATGGACATGGAATCGTAGAGGCGGATGCGGAAGGGGGCGCGGCCTTCGTTGCGCTCCAGCTCGCGGAATTTGGGTTCATTGACCAATGCTGCTTCTGACACGCGTTTGAAGACATCACTTTTTTTGCTGTTGATGGTGACAACTTGCACCAGGTCGTATTTGGGGAGCAGGCGCTGTTTGAGAATATCGGTCATATCGTTAACCGAGAGTGGGTCTGATTGCGCCAAACCATACACGTCGCGGCTGTGGTTTTTGTAAAAATTGAGCATGGTTTGTGGATCGCGATAATCCAGCTCCTGACCTTTGGCGTGATTGATATAAATAGGCAGTACTTCTATGTTGTGCTGTTGAATAAATTTAGCGGGCAAATCGCAGGTTGAATCTACGGCAATGCAAGTCCTGGCGGTCATGGCTCTTCTCTCCTCGAAGTCTTTCTTTTTTGACAAATGAGTGGGGCGCCGTCCATGGTAGATGTTGTGGTGTTCACGTCGCTGTGTGCACAATTCTTGGTGATGGTGCCAGTATCGGCGGTTGTTGACCCTCGTACCAGTCGCGAAAAGCTGCGTATGTTGTGAGGTTTGGAGGGGGAGTTGTGTGCGCTTTGGCTTACAGCCTGTCAGTCGGAAGCGGTGGGGAGTGGCAGCAGAATGCTAAAGCGTGCGCCGCCCAAGTCGGAGCGGCTGATGTGTATGTCGCCGTCATAGCTGCGGATGATCTCGGCGGCCACAGCCAGGCCAATCCCTTGGCCGGGTTGGTTGGTGTCCAGTCGCTGGCCGCGCTCCAGAATCCGTTCGGTCTGGTCTTCGGGGACGCCGGGACCGTCATCTTCTATATCGATACAGAGTTTATTGGCGCTTAGGCTTGAGCTCATGCGCACTTCTTTGTAGCCATACTTAAAGGCGTTCTCCAGCAGGTTACCGAGCAGTTCCATCACATCCTGTTCATCCCCCGCGACGACCGCGTTAGGCGAAAGGTCCAATGTCTGTTTCATTTGTTTGTTGGCGTACACCTTTTGCAGTGCGGCAAACAGGCGCTGTGCAATGGGTTCAATACGGGTGCGGCGGAAGCTGCCCTGTTGCTGGCTGGAAACGGCGCGCTGTAATTGATAGGTCACTACCTGGCTCATGCGGGCAACTTGTTCGCTGGCAATTTGTTGCAATTCACTGTCAGATTCAGTGCCTTGCCCGAGTTTACTTTGCAGCACGGCGAGCGGTGTTTTCAAACTGTGCGCAAGGTCGGCGAGGCTGTTGCGGTAGCGCTGGCGCAGCGCTTGCTCGCGCTCAAGTACCTGGTTGAGGTTGTCGACAATTTTTTGTAATTCTTTGGGATGTTCGCCGGCAATATTGCTGGTGTCTCCGCTTTGCATCTTTTTTAGCGCCACGGCGAGTTTGCCCAGCGGGCGCAAGCCCCAGCGTAAGATCATGGTTTGGGCGATTAGCAGGAAAATCCCTGCTGCACCCAGCCAGCGCCACAGTTCATTGCGATAGGCTTTGAGTTCGGCTTTGAATTCAGTCGCCCCGTGAACAACCACAAAATAAAAGGGCGTGGGTTTGCCGCTGGCACCCTCCCAATTAACGGCGTAACTCGCCACAAAATACCGCTTTTTATCCAGCACTTGCTCGCTAAAAACCAGCTGGCCGGGGGAGTCTTTGGTAACCACTTTGCTGAAGGCGGGTGGGTCGAGTAGGGCGGCAGAGTTGGAATGCCAGACCAACTTTTCTTTGCCGTTGAAAATATAGCCATAGAGCCCGGAGTTGGGGTGTTCAAAATCAGCCTCGCTGAGGGTGACGGGCATTCTTAAACTATCAAACCGGCCATTCCGTCCTTCCGGTTCGGCGACACTGAATAGCAAATTGATATGCCCGCGTAGTCGCGAACTCTCGGCGACATTCAGGCTGTTTTCGAAGGCGCGGTCGAGAAAAAAGCCGGTCAACCCCAAAAATAATGGTAGCAATACGGCCGATGCCAGCAGCAGCCGGGCGGCAATAGAGGAAAAGCGCGCCTTCAGTCTGGACAAGGCTTATTGAACATCCAGATTGAAGCGGTAACCCAAGCCCCGTTGGGTGCTAATTAAGTTGAGGCTGCCGTCCGGGTCGAGCTTTTTGCGCAGGCGTCCGACAAAAACCTCAATCACATTGCTGTCGCGGTCGTAATCCTGCGCATACAGGTGTTCGGTAAGCTCGCTTTTGGAGATGTTTTTGCCTGCATGTAAGGCGAGATAGGTGAGGGTGTTGTATTCAAAGCTGGTCAATTCAACTTCGGTGTCATCGCGGTGTACGCGCTTGGCGCTGGTGTCGATGGTGATGGGGCCGTAACGCAGCACTGAGGAGGCATGGCCGCTGGCGCGGCGTAGCAGGGCGTGAATGCGCGCGCGCAACTCTTCCGGATGGAAGGGTTTGGTAAGGTAGTCGTCGGCACCGGCTTCAAGCCCTTGCACCTTGTCTTGCCAATTGCCGCGCGCGGTCAAAATTAAAATAGGGAAATTGCGCGATTTGCTGCGCAGCTCGCGGATCAGCTGGGTGCCGTCCAGCAGCGGCAGGCCCAAATCGATAATCGCCAAATCATAGTCGTATTCACTGCCTAAAAATAAACCTTCACGGCCATCGGCAGCGCTGTCGCAGGCGTACTTTTCGTCTGCCATCAGGGCGAGAATTTGCTCGCGCAGGGGTTTTTCGTCTTCGACTATCAATATGCGCATAGGTAAATCCTGACCTTATTATTCAGAGGCTGGGTTATTGATTGAGTAACTGACCGGTTTGACCGTCCACATTGATGACGCGCATGCGGCCGCCATTGAGCACTTTAACACCGTAAATAACCCCGGATTCACCGCGCTGGCTATTTACGCTCATCACTTGGCCGCCCACTTTGGTGCGTACCAGTGCCGCCGCTTGGGCCGGGGAGAATTTCGGTGGTACGGGTTCGTCGGGTAAGCTTTGGTTGTCGATTAATGAATTGCTGGGCGCGCTGGAGGTCAGGCCCATATCACCTTCCAGCAGCGAGGGGTCGGCAAGGGCTTGGCTGCTGGCCAGCGCAAAGCTCGCTGCCAGAATACACTGGGTCAGGCTGACCCGCGCTTGGCGCATAGCGATGGATAACACGGCGCGGAAGGTATTTGACTGCAACATAACAAATTCCAACTGGGTAATAGCACTGCTTCACTATCGCCGCTGATGGGGCAAAGGTCAATTCGACCTCCGCCCGGAGGGGACTAACAGTGACTAGTAGCGATCTCGGACATGCACAATACGGTCGCCGGGGTGGTGGCGGGTATTGGTAGTATAGACGCGACCATCATAGCGGTAGGTGACATCATAGCCCACCAGTTCGCGCTGATATTCGGTGCGGTAACGGGTAGTGCACACCTCGCGATCTTCATAGCTGGTTACCCGACGACTGCCGCCAGCGACATTGTTACCAACTGCTGCACCAATCAATCCGCCCGCTGCTGTGGCGTGACCGTTACGGCCTACTTCATGGCCGATAGCTGCACCAATCAAGCCGCCTACCACGGTGCCTTGGAAAGAGTCGCCGCCGCGACGTTCGGTATAGGCAACTGTTTCGACATGGCAGGAATCCACCGGCACTCTTACGGCAACCTCGCGATAAACGGGTGTGCTGCGCACTACCCGGGCATAGTCATCGCGATATTCCACATAGTGGCTGTGCCCGTGTTTGTGGTGATGTTTGTGTTTGTGCTTGCCATCGGCGAGGACATTGTTAGCCAGCAACAAACTGATGCCGGCCAGCGCGCTGATTGCTAACAACTTTTTCATGATGTGACTCCTGAGAATGATCTTGCGCCAGTCATTAACGGTGGATGGCTGACGCCGCGGTTACGTCTTGTGCAGTGATTGCACAGGATCAGACTAGTCCTCATAAACTGAATCAAAACTGAAGCTTATCGGCCTATTTATGGCGCAAATCATTTTCTTGTGCGCCCCATCGCAATTGTGTGAATCGGCCAAAAGACTGAAATAAAGGCGCAAGCAGCGCCAACTTTGGGCGGCACTCAGGTTATAATCGCGGCCATTTTTTCCGGATTACCCGCAACAGGTTGTTTCATGTCTGAATTGAACGTCAAAGAATATATGGCCGAAGTTGGCCGCAAAGCGCGTGCTGCCTCCCGTGTGATTGCCGCCGCACCCTCTGCAGTGAAAAATGCAGCGCTCTTGGCGATTGCCACTGAATTGGATAAATCCCGTATCACTCTGGTTGCAGAGAACCAAAAAGACTTGGCCGCCGGTAAGGCCAATGGTTTGGATGCCGCGATGCTGGATCGCCTCGCCGTTAAACCTGCGGCGATTGATAGCATGATCGAAGGATTGCGTCAGGTTGCCGCGCTGCCTGATCCCTGCGGTGAAATCACTGGGATGAGCTATCGCCCGAGTGGTATTCAAGTGGGGAAAATGCGGGTACCACTGGGCGTGGTAGGTATTATTTATGAGTCCCGCCCGAATGTGACGATCGATGCAGCGAGCCTGTGTTTGAAATCCGGCAATGCTGCAATTTTGCGCGGCGGCAGTGAAGCCATTCACTCCAATCGCGCCATCGCCAATTGTTTGCAGGCTGGCTTAAAAGCCGCTGGCTTACCTACCGATGTGGTGCAGGTAATTGAAACAACGGACCGCGCTGCTGTGGGTGAGTTGATCACCATGCCGCAGTTTGTGGACGTGATTGTGCCGCGCGGCGGCAAAAGCCTGATCGAGCGTATTAGCAACGATGCCAAGGTACCCGTGATTAAACATCTCGACGGTATTTGCCATGTGTATATCGACGATAAGGCGGACCTTGATAAAGCCTTTACCATTGCCATGAATGCTAAAACCCATCGTTATGGTGTGTGTAATGCGATGGAAACCTTATTGGTTCATGAGACAGTTGCCGCCGATATTCTCCCGCGCCTTGCTGCCGCCTTTGGCGAAAAAGGTGTTGAGCTGCGCGGCGATGAAAAAACCCGCGCGATTATTCAGGCCAATGTCGCCACTGAAGAGGATTGGGCGACGGAATATCTGGCGCCGATCTTGTCGATTAAGCTAGTGGCCGGTTTGGATGAAGCCATTGCACATATCAACCAATACAGCTCGCAGCATACCGATGCCATAGTGACTGAAGACTATACCCGCGCGCGCCGTTTTATCACCGAAGTGGATTCAGCGTCGGTGATGGTCAATGCATCAACCCGTTTTGCGGATGGTTTTGAATATGGTTTGGGGGCGGAGATTGGGATCTCTACTGACAAAATCCATGCGCGCGGCCCCGTTGGTCTGGAGGGACTGACCTCGCAAAAATGGGTGGTGTTTGGCGACGGGCATATTCGTCAGTAATTAGATGATGCGCAAATGTATCGGTATTTTTGGTGGCACCTTTGATCCTATTCATATCGGTCATTTGCGCTTGGCACTGGAATTAAAACAACAGTTGGCGCTGGATGAAATGCATTTGCTGCCCTGTTATTTGCCGCCCCATCGCGCTGCGCCGGGCGCCAGTGCCGGGCAGCGAGTGGACATGTTGCAGCTGGCCTTGCACAGCTGCCCCGAGTTGCAGATAGATAAGCGCGAACTACAGCGCGATAAACCTTCTTATACCCTGGATACGCTCAGGGAAATACGTGCGGAGCAGGGGGGGCAAACAAGTCTCAGCTTGTGCATGGGTATGGATAGCTTTTGCACCCTGGATACCTGGTACGAGTGGCAGCAGTTAATTCGCCTTGCGCATATTGTGGTGGTAGAGCGCCCCGGCTATGAATTGCCAACGGTAGGGCCAGTGGCGGAACTTGTGCGTCGTCATAGTGCCGATGTCGCCGCGATTAAAACGGCTGCGATGGGGGCAGTCGTCATTGTTGCTCCGCGCCTGTTACCGGTATCGGCCACGGATATTCGCGCACAGCTAAAGACCGGGCAGACACCGCAATTTTTACTGCCGGATGCTGTCCTTGAATACATCCATGCACAGCAGTTGTACCGTTAAATTGTTATTTTTTATTTTCTAACACAGTCTGATTTTTTTAAAACTTATAGGTAATTGAATGTCTGATTTAAACCAAGCGATCATTAACGCCCTTGAGAACCTCAAAGGCAAAGAGATAGTGACGCTCGATGTGCATGAACTCACCGATGTGACCGACACCCTGATTATTGCCAGCGGTACCTCCAGCCGTCACACCCGCTCGCTGGCGGAAAACTTGGTGGAAGAGACTAAAAAGGCCGGTTTTCGCGCTCTGGGTGTTGAGGGGCTGGACGCCGGTGATTGGGTGCTGGTCGATTACGGCGATACCATTGTGCACGTGATGCAGCAGGAAGCGCGCGATTATTACGAGCTGGAAAAACTCTGGTCAATGAAACCCGCTAATCGCCTTTAACGTTAATGAGTGACGGATTAACAGCGAATGCGTATTCGTATTATAGCCGTGGGCACCAAAATGCCCGACTGGGTCGAGCAGGGTTACGCGGAATACGCCAAGCGTATGCCGCGCGATGTCACGGTTGAAATGCTGGAGTTGCCGCTCGCCCAGCGCGGCAAAAATACCGATATCGCCACTGCCATGGCCAAAGAAGGCGAGGCCATGCTTGCGGCGATTGAAAAAGGTGGCAAGGGCGAGCAGGTAATTGCGTTGGATGTAAAGGGCAAACCCTGGAGCACTGAACAATTGGCAGAGAATCTCGCCAGCTGGAAGATGAGCGGCTTTAATTATTGCTTATTGATTGGTGGCCCCGATGGTTTAGCGCCCGAATGTTTGGCCATGGCATCGGTTAAATGGTCTCTGTCACCGCTGACCTTACCCCATCCCTTGGTTCGCATTCTGGTCATTGAACAGTTGTATCGCGCCTGCAGTATTTTGCAAAACCATCCTTATCACAAATAACATCGGCTGTTTGCACCCCTAAGGGTTGCGATGGCCATAACTTCAATTACTGATTTTGATCAACCTCTGGCCCAAGAATGCAAGAAGACCAACAGTTTAAAGATCACCAGCGCGAGGCTCGATTATTCCGCAATCGCATTCTGGTGATGGCCGCCTTTATGCTGACCTTGGTCTCTACCGTGGTGTATCGCTATTACGATTTGCAAATTGTGAACTACGAGGAGTATGCCACTCAATCCGAGCGCAACCGCGTGCATGTACAGCCGGTTGCGCCTACCCGCGGGTTGATTTTTGACCGCAACGGCGAGTTGCTCGCCGACAACAAGCCCAGTTTTACTCTCTATGTCATCAGCTCCAGTCAAGATGAGCTGGATGCGACCATCGAGTTACTAAAAAGCCTGATCGAGGTCACCCCTCTGGATCTGGAGAAATTTTACAAGGCCAAAAAACAGCGGCGCCATTCACTTGACCCGGTGCCCCTGCGCTATCGCCTCACTGAAGAAGAAATTGCCCGGTTGGCGGTTAATCAGCATCTGCTTGACGGGGTAGAGGTGAATGCAGAGCTGGTGCGTAACTACCCATACCGCGACCTGTTTGCCCATGTTATTGGTTACACCGGGCGCATCAACGAAAAAGAGGTGGCCGCATTTACTCCCGAGCAAATCCAGCGTTATTCAGGCACTCACTCGGTTGGCAAAAGCGGTATAGAACTCAGTTATGAAGATACCTTGTTGGGGCAGGTGGGGAGCCAGAACGTAGAAACTAATGCTCGCGGTCGGGTAATGCGGGTTCTGGATCGTATCGACCCCAAGCAGGGGGGCGATTTGCACCTGCATCTTGATTCCCGTCTGCAGGAAACTGCGACGGCAGTTATGCGCGGTCGGCGCGGTGCCGTTGTCGCGATTGATGTAAAAACCGGAGGGGTCTTGGCGGCTGTCAGTTATCCCGGGTTTGACCCCAATTTATTCGTGACGGGCATCAGTGTTCCTGAGTATCGCGCGCTCAACAATGACATAGATACCCCTTTGTTTAATCGCTTCCTGCAGGCCCAATATCCGCCCGGTTCAACGGTCAAACCGGTGGTGGGCATGGCGGGGTTGTATCATGGTTTTACCGATGTTAACCGCACCATCGCCGATCGGGGTTTTTATACCCTGCCAGGCAGCTCGCGTATTTATCGCGACTGGATTCTGGCTAAAACTGGCGGCGGTCACGGTATGGTCAACCTGAAAACCGGGCTTGCTGAATCCTGTAACACCTATTTTTGGGATTTGGGGGTGCGTATGGGTATTGATCATATGAGTGAGTTTGGCGCCCATTTTGGTTTGGGCATGCTGACTGGGATCGATATTCCCAACGAGCGCAGAGGTGTGTGGCCATCCCGCGAGTGGAAGCGTGCCACCAAAGGTCAGGCCTGGTATCCGGGTGATACAGTGAATATGTCCGTGGGGCAGGGGTTTGTGTTGACGACCCCCATGCAATTAGCGGTTATGGCGTCCACCATTGCCAACCGCGGCACTCGCTTCCGTCCGCAATTGGTGAGGCAGATTGGCGATCAACCACAAGCGCCGATCATTGAAAGCCAGTTGGAAACCAAGCCTGAATACTGGGATGCCATCTTTGACGGCATGGCCGAGGTAATGCACGGCGCCCGTGGTACGGCGCGCAGGGCGGCCGAGCGGTCTGAATACCGAATGGCTGGCAAGTCGGGGACAGCGCAGGCAGTAGGTATAGCGCAAAATGCCAAATATAACTCCGGTTTGCTCAAGGAACGCCATCGTGACCATGCCTTGTTTATTGCGTTTGCGCCGGTGGAAAACCCGCAAATCGCGGTAGCGGTGATGTTGGAAAACGCCGAGGGCGGATCCAGTCAGGCGGCACCGGTGGCGCGCGCCATGATGGATGCCCACCTGTTGGGTTACTACCTGAAACAGGATGAATTTGTGCCGCCGCTGGGCTATCACCATGCTGCCATCGTCAAGCGCGCCAACAACTATATCGCTGAGCGCAAAGCCGCGCGTGAAGCGGCGGCTAGCAGCAGTGCCGCTGCATCATCATCAGCCCTCAGTGCTGCAGGAAACTGATTGATGAGTAGACAGGATTTTTTACGGCGTATGCCCGAGGCTGCCAGTGCATTCAGTCGCCGGGCGCGGCTGGCGGAGCGCTTGCACATCGACTTCTTTTTGCTGGGACTGCTGCTGATATTGACGGTGATAGGCTTGACCGTGCTCTACAGCGCCAGCGGTCACAACTTGCCGAGCGTGGAAAAGCAGGCCACTTTTTTTGTGATCGCTTACATCACTATGTTTGTGGTGGCGCAAATACCGGTGGATTTCATGCGGCGCATGGCCCCCTTTGCCTATGTGGGCGGCGTTATTCTGCTGGTTGCAGTCACCATCTTTGGCAATGTTGCTATGGGCGCACAGCGCTGGTTGCAAATTGGCGGCTTTCGCTTTCAGCCTTCTGAAATTATGAAGCTTGCACTGCCGATTGCGATTGCTGCTTATTTGAGTGGGCGTTTTTTGCCGCCGCGTTTCAAACATGTGTTGGCGGTGCTGGGGCTTATTGGTGTGCCTACGGCCTTGATCATTGAACAGCCTGACTTGGGCACCTCAATCCTGGTCGCGACTTCGGGCATTATGGTGCTGTTTTTTAGTGGATTATTGTGGCGTTACATCGCGGCGGCGGTCGTGGTCTTTCTCGCCAGCCTTTGGCCTATTTGGCATTTTATGATGCATGACTATCAGCGCCAGCGGGTGTTAACCATGCTTGACCCCACGCAAGACCCGCTGGGGACGGGGTGGAATATTATCCAGTCCAAAACAGCGATTGGCTCTGGCGGTCTCTCGGGCAAAGGTTGGATGGAAGGCACCCAATCGCGGCTGGATTTTCTGCCGGAGGGGCATACAGATTTTATTATCGCGGTGATGTCGGAAGAGTTTGGTCTGCTTGGTGTGCTGCTGCTGTTAACCATCTACGCCATGCTCATTATTCGCGGCTTGATGATCGCGCTCAATTCGCAAAACACCTTTGGTCGCCTCTTGGCGGCGAGTATTAGCTCCACGTTTTTTGTCTATGTGTTCGTCAATATGGGTATGGTATCGGGCATGCTACCGGTGGTGGGGGTGCCCTTGCCCCTGATTAGCCAGGGTGGAACCGCAATTGTTGCGCTCTTTGCCGGCTTCGGCATTTTGATGGCCATATCAACAGAGAAAAAACGGGTAATGACTCCGCAAGGTTAACGACCGGGTGCGGGGCACAACAGGAATCGAGGTCTTATGTTTTCTTCAATACGTTGCTTAGCAAAAAAATCACTGCCGCTGTTGCTGGGTGCGGCGCTTCCGGCCTGGGCAGATTACAGCCAGCACCCTTTGGCGCCAGCATTTATCGACGAAATGGTACAGCAGCATGGTTTTACGGCGGCCGAAGTGACGCAGTTGTTAAGTAAGGCGGAAAAACGCCAGCCGATCCTGGATGCAATTGCACGCCCGGCAGAAAAGTCCAAAACCTGGAAAGAGTATCGCCCCATTTTCATTGTGCCCATGCGCGTGACTAATGGCGTTGCCTTTTGGAATGAACATCGTGCGGCACTGGCGTTGGCTGAAAAAGAATACGGTGTGCCCGCCGAAATTATCGTGGCGATTATTGGCGTGGAGACTAACTACGGCCGCAATATGGGCAGCTGGAAAGTGATTGATGCCCTGAGCACACTGGCGTTTGATTACCCACCGCGCGCACCATTTTTCCGCTCGGAGTTGGTGAATTATTTAATTCTCACGCGCGAACAACAGCATAATCCGCTCGAATTCAAAGGCTCTTACGCGGGCGCTATGGGCTACGGGCAATTTATGCCCTCCAGCTACCGCAATTATGCGGTTGATTTTAGCGGTGATGGTTTTACCGATATTTGGAACAACCCCACCGATGCAATTGGCAGTGTGGCCAATTATTTTAAACAACATGGCTGGCAGACAGATAAGGCAGTAGTGGTACCGGCAAAACTGTCGCAGGCGCGCAGTAAAGTGATCGCCAACGACGCATTTAATAAAGTGGTGCCACCCACACTGACATTAAATGAATGGAAAAAAACCGGTGTGGTCCCTGTCACTAAGGCGAGCGGCAAGATCCCGGCTATCGCCATTGAATTTGAAGGCGTAAAAGGTCTGGAATATTGGTTTGGCCTGCAAAATTTTTACACGATTACCCGTTATAACCGCAGTCCGATGTATGCCATGGCGGTGTATGACTTGAGTGTAGAAATCAAAAATGCGATGAATAAATCCAACCAAAAAGTAGCGGGAGCAAACTAATGCAATGGGTGGCGCGCGCAAAACAATTTTTTGGCAGATGCCAGATTTATTTTCTCTGTCTGCTCGGCCTGTGTGTTTTGCTTGCCGCTTGTTCCGCACCACAAAAAGCGCCCACTGGAAAAACCAAACCGCCCTATAATCCCAACGATGGGCGCTATGCCCACGATAAAGATTTTGGCCCGGATGAAGATGTCGATCTGTCGCACGTGCCAGATGCGGTGCCGCGTTATGAAGTGCGCACCCGTGCGGGCAACAAAAATCCCTATACCGTGTTGGGCAAAACTTATCACTTGATCGCGGATGAGTCTTCATACAAAGAGCGGGGTTATGCCTCCTGGTATGGTAAAAAATTCAACGGGTATCGCACCTCAAACGGCGAAGTCTACGACATGTACGCTATGACCGGCGCGCACAAAACCTTACCTATTCCATCCTATGTGCGGGTGAAAAATCTCGACAATGGTAAAAGTGTTGTGGTGCGTATTAATGATCGCGGGCCTTTTCATCACGGGCGAATTGTTGATTTAAGTTATGCCGCTGCCCAGCGTATCGGAATTCATAAAACAGGAACCGGACGTGTTGAAGTTGAAATTGCGTTGCCGAATGACGCAGCACCGGTGCCTTTGCGTGCGGGTGGTAATTCCGCTGCACAGGTCGAGTCTGCGTTGCCACCAGGTACTTATTTGCAAGTTGGTGCTTTTTCGCAAAAAAATGCAGCGCAGCAATTTGCCGCAAGTATTGGCACTAAACTAACCTATCCACTCACTATTAATTCTGCTCAGTCGCCCAAAGAAATTCACCGTGTGCGTGTTGGCCCATTCGCCAATGCTAAATCCTTACAGGAAGCGCGCGATCAATTGGCGCGCATAAAAATATATGAAGCCCATGTGGTTTATCAGTAACGGTGGCAAAGTGATTCAGGTTTGATTCACTGCGCTGCTTTACTGTTACAATTCGTCATTCATTTTTATTTTTCGTTTTAAAGAGTGTTATCTCATCATGATTAAACAAATTGCTGCCAGTATTTTTCTTGCCGGCGCGAGTATCGCGTTTGCGCAACAGCCTTCGGCTCCTGTCCCTGCTACCACTTTGCCAACTCCTACGCCCGGTCAGGTTGTTCAGCAACAGCCACAAGCAATTCCCTCTGCGCCGCAATTGGCGGCTACGGGCTATATTTTGGTAGATGCCACTACTGGAGCGATTGTTGCGGAGTTTAATTCGGCGGAACGCTTGCCTCCCGCGAGCCTTACTAAAATGATGTCCAGCTATTTGGTGGTGGATGAAATTGAGAAGGGGCGAATTAGCGAAGACTCACTGGTAAATATCAGTGTTAAAGCCTGGCAGATGGGCGGTTCGCGCATGTATGTAAAAGAGGGCACCCAGGTTCCAGTAATCGATTTGCTGCGCGGGGTAATTATTCAATCCGGTAATGACTCTACGGTTGCTTTGGCCGAATATATTTCCGGCAATGAAGATGCATTTGTGGATTTAATGAATCAAACCGCCGCCCGCCTGGGTATGGTCAGTACCCATTTTGAAAATTCATCGGGCTGGCCTGCCGAAGGCCACTTAACTACCGCAAAAGATTTAGCGGTGCTGGCGCGTGCGATTATTAATGATCACCCAACCCATTATCCTCTGTATGCGGAAAAGTATTTCACCTACAACAATATTCGCCAGCCCAACCGCAACACGCTGTTATTCCGCGACGACGCGGTGGATGGTTTAAAAACTGGTCACACCGACGAGGCGGGCTATTGTTTGGTGGCCTCAGCCAAGCGTGATAACACCCGTTTTATCGCTGTGGTAATGGGCACTGAGTCAGAGCGCGCGCGCGCGGCAGAAACGGAAAAGTTATTGGCCTATGGTTTCCGTTATTTCCAAACTACATCGCTGTATCAAGCGGGTCAGCAAGTAGGTACTTCCCGTGTATGGGCGGGTCAGGCCGACGAAGTCAGCCTCGCGATACCCAAGGATATAGTGCTCACTCTGCCCAAGGGACGCGAGCAGTCACTGCAAGCAAAAATGCATATCAACGAAATCATCAAAGCGCCGATTGCAGTTGGTCAGGAGCTGGGTAACCTTACGGTGGAATTGGATGGGCAGCTGTTGGTAAATACCCCAATCGTGGCGGTTCAGGCTGTAGAAGAAGCGGGCTTTTTCGCGCGTTTATTGGATAACTTGAAATTGTTCTTCCGCAATTTGTTTAGCTAAGCCATTGCGGCTCTATATTGCTTGTATCGCAGTGTAGAGCCGCTTATCCACTACATTATGCTTTTTTGCCCCGCGCGGTTCAGGTAAATCCCCTCTCTTTTCTTTTCTTAGCGATTCTTCGCTTTTCCCGTTTCGTTGGTAATGGTCTAATAAAGTCATATTTATATTGGCTGGCTTGTCATCAGGGATTTGGTGGGTGCTAATACCTTGCATACGTATTCATCTTGCTCCGCTCTCCTGCCTAAAACTACCCTGAGGTTGAAGCAAGATAAAAACAATAACCTTCTCCTAAAAGCTGCAAACCATGAGTAAACCCTGTCTGGCGCTATTGAATAGTGTGTTGGCAGTGCGTGTGAATTCAACCACCCAGGAATTTATACAGCGCACTCAGGATCAAATTTCCACTGGCGTTACGGACGATCGATTTACCCAGCTGGTTTCGTTGGCGAGCCGGCATGTGCCGCGCCAGCCGCTTGCCCCCTCTGGTGCGGAGCTTGAGCACGCCGCCGCGTTAATTCCCGGATGGAGCCCCAAGGCTTGGAGCTTGCTGGATACGGTGCGTGTCAGTTTTGTGCTGGCGCGCGCGGATCTGGCGGAGCCCGATTTTGCCCAGCGTTTTAATCAATGGTTTCGCTTTGCCGATGAGGGTGAGTCCTGCGCTTACTATCGCGCGCTCTGTTTATTGCCTGAGCCACAACAACATGTCTGGCGCGCCGCCGAAGGGTGTCGCACCAATATGCGCTCGGTCTTTTCTGCTGTCGCCTGCGATTCGCCGTATCCGTTTTTGTATTTCGATGCTCTCGCCTGGAATCAAATGCTGCTCAAAGCTTTATTTATTGGCGAACCGCTGGGCAATATTTACGGCGTTAATTTGCGTACTACGCCAGAATTAGTCGCGATGGTAAATGACTATATCGATGAACGGCGCAGTGCCGGGCGCGATATTCCAGCGGATGTGCAGTTATTAGTGGGTTAATAGGCCTCAATATTTTCTCTGTCAGTGCGACAGACAATCACCGGGAATTTTAATTATGAAATTTTTTGATCCGCATATTCATATGTGCAGTCGCACAACAGACGATTACCAGGCCATGGCCGCCGCCGGCATTCGCGCCGTGATTGAACCGGCGTTCTGGTTGGGACAACCGCGCACCAATGTCGGTTCGTTTATCGATTACTACGCCAGCTTAATTGGCTGGGAGCGCTTTCGTGCCTCGCAATTCGGCATCGCCCATTACTGTGCCATGGGCTTAAATTCCAAAGAGGCCAACAACGAAGGTCTTGCACGCGAAGTATTGGAAATTTTGCCGCAATTTATTTTAAAAGAAGGCGTGGTCGCGATTGGCGAAATTGGCTACGACGAAATGACACCCGCCGAAGAATATGCCTATCAAGCGCAATTAAAAATGGCAGTGGATTACGACATGCTGGTGATGGTGCATTCGCCCCATCGCGATAAAAAACGCGGCGTGTTGCGCTCTATGGATGTCGCGCGCGAAATGGGTGTGCCCATGCACAAACTCATTATGGATCACAACAACGAAGAAACCGTGCGCGACGTATTGGATTACGGCGCCTGGGCGGCATTTACAATTTACCCCAATACCAAAATGGGCTCGGCGCGCATGGTGGAAATTGTGCGTGAATATGGCCCTGAACGCATTATTGTCGACAGCTCCGCCGACTGGGGCGTGAGCGATCCGCTCTCGGTTCCCAAAACCGCGCAACTGATGTTAGAGCGCGGCATTGATCCCGCTGCCGTTGAACTCACCACCTGGACCAATGCGATTAGCGCCTACGCCCAGTCGGGTCAAATTGATGTGGATGCGTTAATGCAAACGCCGGTGATTGATCAGCGCCAGTCTTACAGTGATAACTCGGTATTGCGCGGGCAAAAACCCCGTGTTGACGAACCTGTTCCCAATTAAAAGACGTAGTAAAAAAAGATGTCGCAAATTATCCAACGCTTCAGTGTCAGCTATGAATTTCCGGTGAGTTTTACCCGGCATACCTTTGCGGTAGAAAACCCGGTGCTGCGCGAAATTCTGCAGCGCGCCGGCGATCGCGAGCATAAAGTATTTCCGGTTATAGATGCCGATGTACTGAAAAATCATCCGCAATTAATAGATGACCTGACGGAATATGCACGCTGCCACAGCGATACGATTAATTTAATTCTTCCGCCGTTAATTGTGCGCAGTGGTGAGATTTGCAAAAGCGATCCGCAAGAAGTCGAAGAGTTCTATCGCCTGACACAGGATTACAAAATCGATCGTCACAGTTTTGTACTGGTGATTGGCGGTGGTTCTGTGATTGATGCGATGGGATATGCGGCAGCAACAGCACACCGCGGTATTCGTTTAATTCGTATGCCCACGACCGTGCTGGGGCAAAACGATGCGGGCATCGGTGTAAAAAATGCGGTGAACTTTTTAGGCCGCAAAAATTATTTGGGCACCTTTGTACCGCCGTTTGCAGTGATTAATGATTTTGTTTTTTTGCAAACCCTGCCCAAACGCGACCAACGCGCCGGTATTGCTGAAGCAGTAAAAGTTTCACTGATTAAAGATGCGGAATTTTTTAACTGGCTGCACCAGAGCCGCCACTTGCTCGCTGAATTTGACGAGCAAGCGGTAGCCTATATGATTCGTCGCTGCGCCGAATTGCACTTGCATCATATCGCCACCAGCGGCGATCCCTTTGAATATGGTAGCGCGCGCCCGCTCGATTTTGGCCACTGGTCGGCACATCGCTTGGAGGAGCTTTCCCATCACGATTTACGTCACGGCGAAGCTGTGGCGATTGGTATCGCGCTGGATTCACTCTATTCCGCCAACATGGGTTTTATCACGCAAGAGCTGTTGGAAAAAATAGTAGCAACACTGCGCGATTTGGGTTTTAACCTGAGTCACAGTGCGTTAACGCGCCTGGATATTCACAAAGCCCTGCAGGATTTCCGCGAGCATTTGGGAGGGGAATTATGTATTACCTTATTAACTGGCGAAGGGCAGGCGGCGCAATTTAATCATATTGAGCTTGATGTGATGCAGCGCAGTATTGATAAATTACTTAGTGATTTTCCGGCCACCAATTGACCATGCGCCAATTAACTTACTGCAGCAATATTCACCCCGGCGAATCCTGGCAGCACGTGCTGGATAACCTTGAATCCCACGGCTTGAGTGTAAAACAACAAGTTTCACCTAATGCGGCGTTCCCGCTCGGGCTGCGTATCGCCCAGCAGGCCAGCGTTGAACTGGACGATAAAAAAATCGCCGAGTTCCGCGCCTGGTGTGAACAACACGATTGTTACTTGCTTACCATTAATGGTTTTCCCTACGGCACGTTTCATGATCAGCCGGTAAAAGAAGCTGTCTATGAGCCCGACTGGCGCACGCAAGAGCGAGTGGTTTATACCCAACGCTTGGCCGATCTGGCGGTGGCTTTAACCACGCGTGCGCAGCAATTATCGATTTCCACTGTACCTATTGCCTATAAACAAGGTTTTGCGGAAGCCGATTGGTCACTGGTGCGTAAAAATTTAATCGCCGTACTTGAGCATTTAAAATCACTGCATGAGCGCAGTGGCATTCTGATCCAGTTGGCGCTGGAACCTGAACCCTGCTGTGTATTGGAAACCACGACTGAAACCATCGACTTTTTTGCGCGCATGGATTTTCCGGCGGAATTAAAAACCTACATTGGGATTTGTTTTGACTGTTGTCACCAGGCAGTGGAATTTGAAGATGCCGCCGATGTGCTCGCGCGGCTGCGCGCCGCCAATATCACCATTGCGAAAGTACAAGTCTCCAGTGCCCTGCGGGCGCAGGGCGAGCAAATTGCCACGCTAATGCAATTTAACGAGCCGGTGTATTTGCATCAGGCGGTTGCCAAACATGCGCAGGGTTTGCATCGTTTTAGCGATTTGCCGGAGCTGCAAGCTGCACTTGAAAATGGCGAAGTTTATAGCGAATGCCGTGTGCATTTTCATGTGCCGATTTTTATCGATAACCTCGGGCCATGCACCACCACGCAATTTTTCCTGACCGATTTTTTACCGCAATTGGATGCGTCTATTCCATTAGAAGTGGAAACCTACAGCTTTAAAAATCTGCCCGCCCACTTACGGGATTACCCGCTGGATGTATCCATTGCGCGCGAATTGCAGTGGGTGAAAAATCTGCTCGGCCAAAATAATTAAGATTTTTATGGATACCCGCGTTCGCGAGTATGACGAAAAAATACAATAGGTAAGTTTTATGCAACGAACGCTGGTGATTAATGTGGTGGGGCTAACGCGCAATTTAATTGGCGAGCACACACCCAACTTACAAAAATTGCTGGGCAACAGTGTGGATATAAAACCCATGGTGCCCGCCGTTACCTGCGCCGTGCAAGCCACTTACCTCACCGGAAAAACACCGGCGGAGCACGGCATAGTTGCCAACGGCTGGTATTTTCGTGACCTTAATGAAGTTTGGTTGTGGCGGCAGAGCAACCGCTTAATTCAAGCGCCCAAAATTTGGGATATAGCACGCGCAAAAGATTCGTCGTTTACTTGCGCCAATACGTTTTGGTGGTATGCCATGGCCACCGGTGCAGACTACACCTTAACGCCGCGCCCACTCTATTGCGCCGATGGCAGTAAATTGCCGGATTGTTATACCTATCCGCTGGAGTGGCGCGAAGAATTGTCGCAAAAGCTTGGGCCATTTCCTTTGTTTCAATTTTGGGGGCCAGCGACTTCCATTAAATCCAGCGCCTGGATTGCCGATGCGGCGATAAACGTCGAGTTAAAAAAATCTCCCAGTTTGCAATTGGTTTATTTGCCGCATTTGGATTACTGCTTACAAAAAGTCGGCCCCCAAGGCGATATCAGCAAAGACCTGCAAGAGGTCGATGCGTTGGTGGGTAAACTGCTCGACTTTTTTACCGCGCGCGATTGCCGGGTGATTGTGTTATCGGAATACGGTATTGGTGCGGTGGATAAACCGGTACACCCCAACCGCATTTTGCGCGAAGCGAATTTACTCGCGGTAAAAACCGATTTGGGGCACGAGTATTTGGAAACTGCAACCAGTAAAGCCTTTGCCGTGGCCGACCATCAAATCGCCCATGTATATATTCAGGACGCTGAATTAATTCCCACCGTAAAAAAATTATTTGAGCAACAACCGGGCATCGCACGGGTATTGGATGCAGAAGGCAAACGCGAGCTTGGGTTGGATCACGAGCGCTCAGGTGAACTTATTTTATTGGCCGAGGCCAATGCCTGGTTTACTTATTATTATTGGCTGGACGATAACAAAGCGCCGGATTTTGCGCCTACAGTAGAGATTCATCGCAAACCCGGTTATGACCCCTGCGAATTATTTTTTAATCCCAAATTGCGTTTCCCTATGCTGCGCATGGCGGGTAAGGTGCTGCGCAAAAAATTGGGCTTCCGCTATTTAATGGATGTCATTTCCATGCAGCCGGAGCAAGTGAAAGGTTCACATGGTTTGGCATTATCCGGTGCGGACTCCACGCCGATTTTTATGTCCACCGAGGCACGTCTGGTGCCCCGTGAACCCATCGCCGCCACCGACGTATGCGATTTAATGCTGCGCCATGTATTTGATTAATTTTTATGGATACTCGCGTTCGCGAGTATGACGAACATGTATTTATCAGAAATTTCTTGGCGTTCAACTTTTTCTCTTGGGAAATGTACATGAAAATAAAACCGCTCTTGGCACTGTGCCGTATCAGCAACTTGCCTACAGTGTGGATGAACGTGCTCACGGCCATGGTGTTAATTGATTATGCTGTTCCTGCTACGGTGCAGTGGGTGTGGTTGCCGGTATTGGCGCTTGCGCTGTCGGCATTTTATTGCGGCGGCATGGTGCTGAATGATCTGTGTGATTATCAATGGGACAAACAACACCAACCCTACCGCCCGCTGGTGACTGGCAGTGTCAGCGTAAAAACGGCGGTGATTATTGCGATTACATTATTTTTAACGGGTTTTATTCTTGTCGCACTCACACCCTTTGCGCTGACAGGCCTATGTGCTGCAGTCGCACTGTTTGCAACCATTGCCATTTACGATGTGTTCCATAAAAAAACGACTGCCAGTATTTTGGTAATGGGGTTAGCTCGGGCATTGGTATTTGTAGTGGTGCTTATGGCCTTAACTGGTGAGTGGTTGCAGTGGGTGCTTATTGCCGCTGTGTTGCAGTTTCTGTACACCCTGTCGCTAACCTTTGTTGCGCGCTATGAACATATGCGCGGCAAACCTTACACCGGGCCGGTTATTCCGCGCATGATTGCGGGCATGGCGGTGGTGGATGGCATATTGCTCGCGCTAGTGGTTGCGCCAGTCTGGTTATTGGCTGGCATCGCGCTGGCAGTATTAACGCGTTTTGGTCAACGCTATGTGCGTGGTGATTAACACTTTATCCGTTAATTTCTCAACCAATGCTAGCCGCTTGAAGTGATGCGGCTAGCAAGTGGTTTTCCATTCGACTATGGGTTGCTCCGCTGTTACGCGATGTAACTAATTGTCACCCAATACTTTTGTATTCCCTGCCTGAATTTTCTGCATACGTATTCATATTGCTTGCAACAACGGAACAAAACTATTCTGCAATGGCGATGGTGATCGTTTTAATACTGTTGTGTTAGCGCAATCATCTGCTTTCTCGCATCGATCAATACAGTAAAAAAAACACACTAAAAAAATAAAGTAATTCGAACAAGTATCACCCTGCGTTGTTTCAGCGCCTTACAAATACTCTTACGTTACAAAAGACTATGGATCCGGTACGCAACAGTTGCGGGCATTACTGTGGCTGGGTAGCGGCATACTTTTGCTTAATGTTTTTCTGAAAATAATTTGCAAAACGTTGCACTGGTTGGGCGATAACTCCGCTCCACGGGTTCGTTATTCTTTAAATAATATCAATTTACATAACAATAATATTTCCAGGCTTCGCGGCGCGTAACGCCGGTCGTTTGGTTTCCTGTAGGAAGATACTATGCGTAAGTTATCAGCCTGTTTTGCGGCAAAAGGGTGGTTCACTCTTTTGTTCAGTGTTGTCGCCCTTGCTTATTCTCATGGAAGTAGCGCCCAGTGGAGCAATGCTTATTTTCGCGGCACACCCACGGATTGGGTCGCCACTGCCATGACGAAAAACACCGCAACAGGTTTGTGGGAGACGCGACAAAATTTTGCAGGGACTAATCCGCGTTTTAAGGTTGGTCGCTATACCGACAATTGGAATGAAACCTTTCCGGCGCAAGATTTTTTAATCCCCTCTACGGGTGATTATCACATTGCTTTCAATGAAACGAGCAAGGCAATTTCCGCCGTAAAATTAGCGGCGACAATTTCAGGCAGCAGTGTTTGTTTTAATAACCCCGGCAATTTTGCCAACCCCAGTATTTATTTCTGGGCGCCTACACCTGCGTCCAGCATGACCAATCTACCTGCCTGGCCGGGCAGGGCGATGGTCAAGATTGGCAATTATTATTGCTATGATTTGGCGAGCCATTTAACAGCGAGTGCATTGCCAACATCGCTCAGTATTATTTTTAGTAACAACGGTGCAAATCAAACCGCCAATCTCACTTTTAATGGTTCAGGTAGCGGCGCGGGTTGTTATGAAAATACCGTGTGGAAAAGTTTGCCGCAGTGCGGGTTTTATTTAGCAAATGCGGCGTCATCGTCCAGTGCGGTTTCTTCCATTGTCGCCTCCAGTGTTGCACCTTCGAGCGTGCCATCCAGCGCGGCGGCATCATCGGTAGCGACGCAAATCATTAGCGCCAATTCGATTTGTTTTAATAATCCTGCTAATTACGCAAACCCCTCACTTTATTTTTGGAACCCTGCTCCTGCAGGGGCCATTACCGCTTTGCCCGCTTGGCCCGGTAAGAGTATGACCAAGCGTGGCGTTTTTTATTGTTACGACTTTAGCGCGGACTTGGCTGCTGGTGTTATGCCAACCTCGCTGGATATTATTTTTAACAATACCGGTGCGCCGCAAAGTGCGAATTTGAAATTTACCGGCGCCGGTTGTTATGAAAATACAGTATGGAAAACTCTTGCGCAGTGCGGCTTTACCACTGCAGTGGCATCCTCCTCTGCACCGGCATCAAGCAGTGTTGCACCTGCTTCTTCAAGTGTTGCGCCAAGCTCATCCAGTCTGTCGATAGCATCGTCAAGCGTTGCACAAACCTCTTCCAGTGCCCCCTCAAGCGTGGCCGCCACAAATACCACCCTGTATTTTAAAAATACCGCTAACTGGGCCAGTGTAAACGTGCATTTTTTCAATGCCGTGCCTGCGCGTACCGGCAGTGTGTGGCCGGGGCCTGCGATGGTTCGCCTTGCGAATGCACCGACAATTTACAGCTATCAATTCACGGGCGCGCTCACATCGGCGGGCATGGTGTTTAGCGCAAACGGCAACCCTAAAACGGGCGATTTAAATTTTGTCGCCCCTAATAATTGTTATGACTTTGGTACTGCGTCCTGGAAAACACCGGCGGCCTGCGGCGTGCCTGCAACCCTGGTCGCTAATGCGGGGGTGGATCGCAAAGCAAATGTGAATAGCCGTCAAGCATTGTCGGCGGCAGCATCCACTGGTGATTACACGACGGCCAGTTGGACCAGCACCGCCTGGGCGGGAGCATTGGTGGGTAAACAAGTAGTGACACCACCATTGACCAGCCTTGGTAATCACACGGTCACACTCACATTAACGGCAGCCGATGGTTCCACCGCGACCGATACCCTGGTGATCAATGTTGTCGCCGCGACTCAAGGTTTACCCGAGCGTCCGCAATTGGCGGCGCCACTTGGCTTCCCCATTACCGGCACGGTGAGCAGCGGTAAATACCGCTTTGTGAACGCTTTCCCGGCGTTGGAATCTTTTTTCTTTTCACCAGTGATGGTGACTAACGACGGCGCCAATGATTTGGTTTACGTGGTGGATAAAGAGGGCGCGATCTACGCATTTCCCAACAAAGAATCCGTAGTGCCGGCGGAAGTGCGCAAGTTGTTGGATATCAAAGCCACCGTGCTGAATAACAACGAAAGCGGCATGCTCAGCATGGCCTTTGACCCGCACTACGCCAGCAATGGTTTTATTTACATCTATTACATTTTCGGTGAGAGCGATAATTTCTACCCGCGCACCGATGGCATAGTGGGCGGGAAAACCGGCGATGCGATTATCGAGCGCTGGACGGTCGATAACCCGGCCAACCCAACCTCTGCTGGTTCCAAGGTCGAGCTGCTGCGCATTCCGCAACCGGGTGAGGATCACAAGGGCGGCATGATGCAATTCCACCCCACCGAGGGTTACCTCTATGTGGGTATAGGCGAGGGCGGTTATGGTCACAGCGCCTTCCCGCTCAACCCGCAGCCGAGCGATGCCTATCAGCGCCGCCACAACAACAGCGCGCAAGATCCGACCACTTTGCGCGGCAAATTTATCCGCATCCAGCCGCTGGCGACGCCAGTGAATGGCAAGTATTACAGCGTGCCGGCGGACAACCCCTTTGTTGGTCAGGCAGGTTATTTGCCGGAGATCTGGTCCATGGGCCATCGCAATCCCTGGCGCTGGGCGTTTGATACCGATGCACCCTATACCCTGTGGGAAACCGAAATCGGGCAGGACACCGATCTGGCCTATGAGGAAGTAAACATCATCACCAAAGGCCAAAACTACGGTTGGCCGGTGTGTGAAGGCACGCGTAACCGCGGCACCTTGGGTGGCGCTGCCAGCAAAAATTGCCTGACGGATTATGTGCCGCCGCGCGATGGTTATGGCCGTACTTCCGGCGTGTCGATCATTGGTGGTTTTGTCTATCGCGGCACCCAATTACCGGCGCTCAATGGCAGTTTTATTTTTGGCGATTACGTGACCAAGCGCCTCTGGTCGGTGAGCAATGACGGGCAGGCGAAGAAACTGATCAGCGAAGCATTCCCTTACTACATCTCGTCGATAGGCAAGGATTTACAGAAGAACCTGCTGATCTCCAGCCACGGCCGCGAATTGGGTGGGCCATCCAGCATTTTCAAAGTGGTGGATGACGATGTCGCCACGGCGCAGATCCCGACCAAACTTTCCACCACCGGTCTGTTTGCCGATTTGGCTAACCTGATTCCGGCTCACGGTGTGATTGAGTATTCACTCAATAGCGGTGGTTGGTTTGATGGCGGCAAAATGCGCCACTTTATCGCCCTGCCCAACAGCAGCAAAGCGGGCTTTGACCCGACAGCACTCTGGAACTTGCCGGTCGGCTCGGTGGTGGTAAAACACCTGGCCGTAGCCACCGCTAGCAATACCAATAAGCCCTTTACTACCTCGGTTTTGTTCCGTCAGGAGACCGGTTGGCAGGCCGCTAACTACCAGTGGAATAGCGCCGGAACTGATGCTGATTTGGTCACTGAATCGGCCGTGGTGCCGGATGGCGGCTTGGTGAGTGTGACGCGCAAAGTGGAAACCGGCAGCACCTGTGGCGGCTGTCATAAAAATGCCGAGGGTCAACTCACCCCGCTGGCGCTAAGCACCCGTCAACTCAACGGCAACTTCAATTACCAGGGCGTGACCGCTAACCAACTGACAGTGCTCAACAGCATCAACCTGTTTAGCAGCGCCATTGGCAATGCCAGCAGCTATGCGCAGTTTGCGGCGCCAACCGATAGCAACGCGAGTTTGACCGAACGCGCCAAGGCTTACCTGGATGTTAACTGCGCCCACTGTCACGCCGGCACCTCGGGCGGTATGGATTTGCGTTTTGACACCGCGCTGGAATCCATGAAGCTGGTCAACCAGAGCAACCGGGTAGTTCCGGGCATTCCCGCCAATAGCAACCTTTACAAATACCAAACCGGTTCCGGTATGCGCATGCCTTTTGGCTCCACCGAAACCAATGCCCAGGCGGAAACCCTGTTCCGCAATTGGATCAATGAATTGGGTGTGGATGTAGTGCAAACCGGTGTTGCACTCAGCGCCAGTAAAACCAGCGCCGAAGTGAACGAGGTCATCGGCCTGAGTCTGGCGATGCTCTACAGCAACAGCACCCAACTGCCTGCGGTGGGTGAGGTGAGCTGGAGTTCCAGCAACCCGGCGGTGATTTCTACCCAAGGTAAAACCGGCGCCGCCATCAACCTCACGGCATTAAGCACCGGCACGGTAACCATCACCGCGAGCAGTGACGGCTACAGCGATAGCATCACGCTGGAGGTGGTGCCGCCATCCAACCCCATCACCGCACTGACTATTGTCGGCCGTGCCAATGTGCGTTTGCTGGCAGGTGAAAAGCACCAGCTGGCACTGGTGGCTACGGCGGCAGATGGCTTGCAGGGCATGACTTCGCGGGTGATTTGGACCAGCAGCAACCCACAGGTGGCGACTGTATCGGCCTCCGGTTTACTCACCGCAGGCACCGCAGCAGGTACCACCACTATTAATGCCCTCTACGGTGACCTGACTACCAGTTACACCGTGACGGGGTTGGGGCAGGGGCAGTATGTGTATGTGAAAAAGCCTGCTAACTGGGGCACGGTGTCAGCTTATGTGTGGACTAACCAAAACGGTGTAGAAACACCGCGCACTGGCCCATGGCCGGGAACTGCGCTGACCGAGGCGGCCACGGCCTATGGCGCAGGCTGGCTGCGCTTGGTGATTCCCGCCAGCTGGGCGAACACCAGCGGTGCGACCAATATTATTTTCAGCAATAACGGCGCTAACCAGACCGGCACCGGCCTTACCGTGAATCAGGCCCAGCCAAGCTGGTATGACAATGGCTGGCTGGCTGCTGAACCCGCTGCCGCTGCAGTGGAAGCAGGCACCCAGATTCAGGTCGGTAACGGCAGTGCGAGTATCGGTGCCAGCGGCAACCTGAGTGGTAAGTTGTTTGTGCCCGGTACTTTGCTGGATATCAACGCCAATCCCGCCGGCCCCGGCATGCAGTTTGTGCACTGGGAAGGTACCGGCGCGGCTTACTTGTTGGATGCTAATAGTGCCACGACCCAAATGGTGGTGGGCAATGCGCTGTCGCTGACGCTGCTGGCGGTGTTTGATGCCATCACCGATCAACATGAAGTAGCGCGCGGCCATTACCAAAGTCAGGGCTGTGTGGGTTGTCACGGTAGCGATGGTCAGACCGGCAGTTACAAGCTCACTAACCAAGCGATTGCCGGTCGCTACAACCTGCAAACATTGGCGGACTACATCGCCACCAATATGCCCAAAGACACCAATGGTGCGAGCTTTGGCACCTGTACTGGCAGTTGTGCTACCAGTATCGCCGCGATGATTTTGGCAGATGCCATACTGCCGCCCGCAGGTGTGTGTGATGCCGAAAGCCTGGACGATTTGATCCCACAAGATCGCAGTTTCCGCTTGTTATCAACGCTGGAATACAACAACTCGGTGCGCGATTTACTGGGTTTAACCACCCCTATCGATGTCACCAGTGGCCGTATTCCGGGCGACTTGCCGGTTAATGGCTTCAAAACCAACGCCAATGCGGTGTTCACCAACGACTACGCCAAGGGGTATGTGCTCGCGGCAGAAGCGGCGGCAGGCATGGTAACGAACATCTATAGCCTTGCCCCTGGTTGTAATAACGTGACTTGTTTGGTGCAGAACTTTGGCAAGCGCGCCTTCCGTCGGCCGTTAAGTTCGAGCGAAGTAACCAAGCTGGTGACATTGCATAGCGCGCAGGGCGACTTGGCCTTGCTCACCGCGATTTTGTCCTCGCCCTCCATGCTCTATCGCTCGGAAGTGGGTGTGCCAGTAGGGAACTATTACGAGCTGACCGACTATGAAGTCGCCGCCATGCTCTCCTATACCTACTGGGCGACTACGCCGGATGCCACTCTTATGGCCGCCGCCGATGCTGGGCAGTTGAGTTCGCCGGAACAAATCGCCACCCGCGTGCGCAGCATGTTGCAGGATCCAAAAGCCCAGGTCGCCTTTGAGCGCTTTATTACCGGTTGGCTGGATTTGGACAAGGACATCAAAACCACCGCCATCAGTAACAGTCTCAAAGCGGACATGAAGGCCGAGACCATCGAGTTTGTAAAACGCACAGTATTTGGCGGCGGCAGTTACAAGGAATTGCTCACCGCTAACTACAGCTACATGACCCAGCAGATGGCCAACCATTACGGCCTGACCTGGCCGGGCGGCAGCGGCGTGCAGCGCGTGGATTACAGCGGCGTGAATGCCGAGCGTCGTGGGGTATTGGGGCATGCCGGTATTCTGGCGATTCAATCCGCCTCGGAGAAAACCCATCCGGTCAAACGCGGTTTGTTTGTGCGACGCAATCTGTTGTGTCAGGACTTCCCGCCACCGCCAGTGGGTGCGGAGTTAAAACCGCAGGAAGATCCAAGCCTCACCGTGCGTGAGCGGTTTGAATCCGCGCATTTGCAAGAGGGCTGCGAGTCCTGTCACCAGTACATCGACGGCATAGGTTTTGGTTTGGAGAATTACAACGCCCTCGGCTTGTATGTGAACAGCGAAACCACCGACAACGGCTTGGTAAAAGCCATCAACTCGCTGGGTGAAATAGGCAGCTTGAATTCGGCCGAAACTTATCTATCCGAGTCCGAACCTGTGACTCTGTATCACGGCATGGATGAGTTGACCGATTTGCTCGCCCAAAGCCCGAATGCGCAAGCCTGTTATGCGCGTCAGTGGTATCGCTACACTCGCGGCCAACTGGAGGAGGCGAGCGACAGCTGTACCTTGCAAGTTTTTGGTCGTGAATTCAAAACCGCCACCAATGCCAACCTGTTGGATTTGATGGTGGAATTCACTCAAACCAAAAACTACATTTTGCGCAAATAATTGCGGAGGACATCAGCATGAATATTTTAAAAAATAAAATGCAGCGTCGCGATTTCCTCCGCACGCTCGCGAAGGCCGGTTTAACCACCGCGTTCACCAGTCAGTTTATGTTGTCGGCCAATGTGTTCGCCCAGGCGGGCGGCGCCAAACGTTTTGTGATGGTGTTTTACCCCAACGGTTGTGTGCGCGACAAATGGCATTCCTACAATACCGGCGCACTCGGCAGCGGCAGTTTTGATACCAGCCCGCTGCAACATTTAAACGCGCACATCAACAAAATTGTCGCGTTTAAAAATCTCAGCTACAACGGCCACGGCGGCAGTTCGGGTCACCCGGAAGCCTGTCGCGGCGTGTTCTCCGGCGGTGTCGAGCGTGCACCGTCTTTTGATGTTGCTATGGGCGAAGCATTGGGTGGTCGCCTCACCAACAATATGCATGTCGGCGTGTGGTCGAGCCGGGCGATAGGCGCAGAATATTTGCCCTTCACCAATAAAAACGGCAATAAAATTCAAGTGTCCGACAACCCACAACAGGTGTACGACAATTTACTCGCCGACATTGTTGGCAGCAGCAGTGGCACACCGGACCCGGAAGCGGAACGCCGCAAAAAAGTATTGGAAAGCTTGCACGAAAATTTGGATTTATTGCAGGCCAATACCCTCAACATTAAACAGCAAGGGAAATTACTCACCCACGAAGAGGCGCTCAATTATTACCAGAGCACACTCACCGGCACGCTGGATATCGGCGGCGGCACCGGTTTTAGTCGCCCCACTATCGGTATGACGGGCGTAAACGACGATGCGGAATTAATTGCCAAAGCGCAAATGCGCAATATCGCTATGGCGTTTCAAGCTAACATTACACGCACCGCCAGTTTTCAATTTATGGGCGCGCAGGATGAATCGTTAAAAATTAATTTCCCCAGCGTGCGCCCCTACATGGGCGATTTCGGTTCGGGCGATAAATTAAATTACAACGAAACCCGCAGCCACGTCAGTTCGCACAATGAATCCGCATTGTTTGATTCACAAACCCGCTGGTACAACATGATGGTCGCCTACCTAATGGACGAACTCGCCGTTCGTCCAGATGTCGCCTACGGCGGCACACTGCTGGATAACACTTTGATATTAGTCATGTCAGAAGTCGGCGGCGGCAACCACCAACAAGAAAACCCCGGCATCTATGTCGCAGGCGGCGCCGGTGGCGCCATCCAAAACGGCAAAGCCATCGATGCAATGAATAACGGCATGTCCAATTTATATCTGGATATCGCCAAAGCCTTTGGGTTGAACTGGGGTAGGTACGGGAATAGTTATGGGGGGATTAGTGGTTTCTTGTTGTAATTATTTTTTTGCAAAGTAATCAAAGAAACTATCTGTCAGTGATGATAGGTAGTTTTTTTATTTATGATCGAGTAAATTCAACAGGAATGTCGAGCAGAAATGGCGCTGAAGCTACGCGCTCAAGGAAAGGGATTTATGCAAACAAAACGATTACTTACAATTTTGGTGGCTGTAAGCATAGCCGCAACATTCTTCGCGTTGCATTTTAAAGAATTTCTTAAGGAAAATTCAGAAACTAAGTCAGCACACCACTCTAATGAAACCATTCATCATGCTGGTTCTGGTGTGAATGAAAATATTGGAGAGAAAGATAAGTTTGAAAAAAAGCTATCTGATTCAATACAGCCAACCTCTTCAAATAAACACTCAAGTAGTATCGCCCTCTCAGATCTTGATAAAGAATCTCAAAAACATGCTCAGGATATCACCGAAGTATTTGAGTCAGAGCGAAAAATAAAAGATATGTCAGTTGACGATGCGCCTAGTGAGTCGTCTGAAGCACCGCTTGGAAGTGAGTTGAATCTCGATGATAAAGATAACGACCTGCCTAAAAGGCATCGTTTTATCAAGATAGATTCATTTGGAAACCGGCTTGCCGATGATGCTGAAGTTTGGTCATGTATATTCGACAACAAAACCAACCTTTTATGGGAAAGTAAAAGTGTAAGTGCGCCGGGATTATCTCACGAGTTTCGGTACCGCTGGAGTGACGACGCGTCAGGCTCGCTGTCAATAGAGGATAATCAGCGGATTGTTAGTAATTGCCCATATTTTACGGAAGATAAAACGGGTAATTTGAAAGATTGCAATATATCCATGCACAGCATTGCGATAAATTCGATGTCGCTTTGTGGCACAAATAGTTGGCATGTTCCAAGCGTATTGGAATTGGAATCTATAGTTAAATCTGGGCAATATAATCCTGCTGTTGACATTAAATATTTTCCGCTTACCCAAAGTGATTACTATTGGAGCCGGGAAGGTTTTGCTTACACGGAATATAACGCTTGGGCAATCAATTTTGCTGTGGGTAAGGTAAACGATGTTGAAAAAACGGAGTTTGGTTACGTTCGCCTTGTCAGTGGTGAGTCCTCTATTACAAAACCCCCGCCCCCTTAATTTCCCAATACGCATTCGCCACACGTACCGCTAATTCATTGGCGGTGCAGTCGATGGCGTAGATGCCGGAGGAGGTTAGTTGTTGGTGGCTTTCGCTGCGCTCGTGTAAAAATTGTTGTACGCCGGCGTAGTGCAGGGCGTCATCAAAATCGCGGACGGGGGTGTCGGCGAGTTTGTCCAGAATGTGTTCGCGGATGTTAACGACCATGACCAAGTGGCGTTTCTTCAGCAGGTTTACCGCGAGTAATAATTCGTTGTTGTCTTCGTCGCGGGAATTGGTGACGAGAATTACCAGTGAACGTTTGGGTTGTAGGATGGCGAGTTTCTCGGCGGCGGTGATGTAATCTGCCGTGGCTTGGGTTGCTTGCAAATCGTAAATTCCGTTGAGCAAAGTCTTTACACGCTCAACACCTTTTTGTGGTGGAATCCAGCGGTGTTTTTTATTGCCTTCGCTACCAAAACTGAGCAGGCTGACATTGTCGCCCTGGCGCAATGCAATATAACTGACGAGTAACATCGCATTAAGCGCGTGATCAAAATGGCTGAGTTCGTCGTCTTTGGCGCGCATGCGTCGGCCGCTGTCGATCATTAAAACAATTTGCTGGTCGCGTTCGTCTTGATAATCCCGCGCCATTAATTTTTGGCGGCGCGCGGTAGCTTTCCAATCCAATTGACGCAAGCTGTCGCCCTGGCGATATTCGCGTAATTGATGAAACTCCATACCTTCACCGCGTCGCTGACGTTTTTTAATGCCCATTTGACTGGTGTGATTTTCGGTGGCGAGAATCGCGTAATTCGCAATGGCGACAAAATCCGGATAGACCTTGATGGGGGTTATGTCACCCGTCCAGTAGCGAATCGCCCAGAAACCGAGTGGGCTATAAAACTCCACCTGCGCTTGCTTAATCTGTTCTGCACCACGCACCAGCGGGCGCAATTGGTATTCGTTACGGCTGTTGTGATTGGGTTGTAATTCAATGGTCAGTGGCAGGTTGTCGTGGTCGGCGCTATTGGGAACACCGTCAAAAATTTTAATCTGCGTGGGCTGAGTGAAGCGATGTTTAATGCGCAGCGTTACCGGTGCCCACTTATCCACAGCGAGGTTGCCTGCGACTTCGCGAGTTATTTCTACCGGTGGCAGGCGGCGCGACAACATAAAATCCAGCAGCGCAATAATTATCAACCCACCAAACAGCGCTGCTGGTAAATAGTCGGCCAGCCCCGCATTAAAATAACTTTTGCTGAAGGCATTAATAAAAACCGCTGCACCCAATAGTGCAAATGCGGTAATTAATCGTGAGCTGGGAATCCATTTTCTGCGCATAAAATTTCCGGTGGGGCTGAAAATATTTTGATGTGGTATTGGTGCTAGCGGTTTTGAAATAAAGGCTTTATTTCGAAACCCTCAAGTCATGGACGACTTGAGGGAGCTACAGGGATGTATTCATGCGTTTTCGAAATGAAGCCTTTATTTCAAGGGCGCGGATTTAAAAATCCAATCAATTTCGCGGTGCATCAACCTGTAATAAAATATTGTGCAATATCCGCTCGGCCGCTATGCCTTCAATCGCCAATTCCGGCGATAACAAAATACGGTGGCGCAGGGCGGGGATAAACATTTTTTTCACGTCGTCGGGTGTGACGAAGGTGTTGTTGCTGATTAAAGCATAAGCGCGCGCTGCCGCGAGTAATGCGATACAAGCGCGTGGGCCAGCGCCGCGCGCAATGCCTGACCAGCTGCGGGTGGCGCGCACCAGTTTTACTACGTACTGCAGAATTTGGTCATCCACCGTAATTTGCTCGGCGATTTTTTGCAGGCTTAATACATGTGCTGGTTTTAACAGGGTGCGAATATGTTCCAAACCAAAACCGCCTTGTGCTTGCGAAGTAACCTGGCGCAACATTAATTGCTCATCGTTTTCGCTGGGGTAATCGATAATGACCTTCAACATAAAACGATCCAGCTCCGCCTCGGGCAGCGGGTAAGTGCCTTCCTGTTCAACCGGGTTTTGCGTCGCCAATACCATAAACGGCTCGCCGGTTTTAAAGGATTCCCCTTCAATCGTAATCTGCCCTTCCTGCATCACTTCCAATAACGCTGCCTGGGTTTTGGCGGGCGCGCGGTTAATTTCATCGGCGAGTAATAAATTAGTGAAAGCCGGGCCTTTGCGGATTTCAAATTCCTGCTTTGCCATATTGAACATGGCGTGACCCGTGACATCGCTGGGCATTAAATCCGGGGTGAATTGCACGCGCGAAAATTGCCCGCCAAAACATTTTGCCAAGCTGCGTACCAGCAGGGTTTTTCCCAGCCCTGGTACCCCTTCAATTAATACGTGGCCGCGTGCAATCAATGCAATTAATACTTGCTCGATAATCGCGTCCTGACCGATTAATACGCGTTTTATTTCGTTTAATAAATTGTTAGCCAGTACGCTGGCTTGTTGCAAACGTTGCTGCAGGTTTTCATCGGCGTTTGCTACCGCGTTAGTATTTTCATTCGTGTGGGCGCTTTCACTGCTGTGGATTGACTCGGTCATAGTTGCTTCCTGATGGTTTGCAAATGGGCGATGGCGTTGGCAAATTCTTGCGGTTGATGCAGATCCTCGGCATAAAGTGCGCGCTGGATTGCTGCGAGGTCGATGCCGGTTAATTCCTGTAAAAATACACTGCGCTGTTGTTTGTCGGCTTGTGCTAACTGCGGATGCTGTTGCACCAGGCGAGCGAAAATTTGCTGGCGCAATAAGGTGAGTAATTGTGGGTGTTGTTGATTACGCCAGAGCAACATGGCGCTGGCAAAAATATGTTCCGCCAAACTGCGGCGCGCGGTTTCCTTGTTCACAAAAATGGGCCCGAAGCGTTGGCTTCTTGTCCAGAGCCACAGCAGCAGCGCAAGCATTGCGGCGAGTACACCATAGGGTGCATTGCGCCACAGGATTGCAGCGAGTGAGGGCGCATCCTGATTGCTTAAAAACCACACGCGACCATTGTGGTTAGCAAGGCTCCAGAGTGCATAGGCATGGTCGTGACAATCAATGCGGCGATTGCTCCAAATAGTGTTGTCGCTGGTAATGGTGATGCCGCCAGCGCCAACTTCAAAATAAACCATGTGCGATGTTTCTGAATCGTCGGTGCTTTCGTTGTTTTCTTCTGTGCTCGCTTCCGCTGTGTTTGCTTCAGTGTCTACGGATGTTTCATTTTCTGCAGTTATTTCACTCTCGTCGTAGTCCTCATCCTGATAAAAAAAAGGATCGTAACGGCTAAAGTCAAAACGTAAGGGTTTTTCTTCATTGGCGAATTCTACTTCGTTCGGTTCGTCGCCCAAGCTGCAGCGATAATAGTTTTCCGGTTTATCTTCTTTTTTGGTTTTTTTAGTGGTTGATTTTTTATCGTTTTGTTTTGCTTCTTCTTTATTTTCTTGCTTAGTGCTTTCTTGTTTAGCGGTTTCTTCAGCCTCTTGTTTGGGGAGCTGCTCAGCATTTTGGCTATCAGTAGCTTCGGTTGAGTCTTCTTCTGATTCCTCCTGTTCTTCGTCTTCTTCATCCTTGTTATCAAAAGCATCAAACAATGACTGTGCTAAATCCGGCACATGATCAGCGGCGGGGGTGATACCAAAATCGCGCAGTAGTAAATCCTCTTCATCGGTGTGGGAGCCGATAAAAGGGTTTTGCGTGGATGTAATCAGTGTGCCGCCGTTTTCAATCCACTCGTATAAACGCTCATAGCGTTCCTGGGTGAGGGTTTTATTGGCGTTAATCAGTACGATGGTATCGTCCTGCCCCAAGGGAATATTGCGCCAGCGATGGTCATCAAGCAGGCTGAGGTTTTTAATGCTGGTCGCTTGCACGCCGTGTTTACGCAAAAATATTTCGGCGGCGAGAAAATCATTTCGTTTGGCTTCGCTGGAATAACCTAAATCGATTTCTTTTTCTTCCCAGCGAAAGTTACTGATGGCCCAATAAATCAGCCCGGCGATCACCACGGCAGCAAACGCAAGCAAGATAATAATTTGGCGCAGCGACAGGGATTTTTTACTCATTGCGCACCCGCCTTGCCAGCAACTGGTGATGCCGGTGTGACCGGTAATAGCCAACAACTATTCCACTGCAGGCAGAGCTGCTCCGCCAATGCAAATTCTGGTAGCTTGTGGCCGTAGGCAAGTTGCTGCCAATGGCGCGTTAGCTCGGCAAAATAGTCGATTTGTTGTTGTAGTATTTTCTGATGTAAATGTTGTTGCTGCGGATGCTGCGCGGCAGCGACATGATTCAGCAGTTCGCGCATAAGTTGTACACATTCACCTTCTGTATGGCCTTCGTGAATATCGGCGCCTTTATAAATTAATTGAAACAAACTGGCGCGGTAGAGTAGGGCAAGCGCTTCGCGGCTATTGCCTTGTTGCAAGAGTTGTAAGGCATTGGCACTGACATCGTCGGGCAACGATTCCTGCGTGACTTCCATACCAAACAGTGTTTGCGGTTTACTGCGCGGTACCTTGGTGGGCGCAATGCGTACAAATTGCGCTGACAACCAATGGCGGTAGCGATACACCACCAGTGCGACAAGTAGCAGCACGGCGCTCCACAAGAGTATTTCCAAGCCACTGGCGAAAAAACCAAAACCTTTGAAATCCTCAAATTCGTCAAAAAAATCGCCAAAATGTTTATCAAGAAATTCAAAAAACCAATTTTTTTCTTCTTCTTTTTCTATAAAGGTGAGCTGGCGTTTGGTTTCTTTGCGACTAAATTCTACCTGTTGCATGACCTCGGTAATCGCTTTCTGCGCTTGGTCACGGTTTATGTCCTGATAATCGCCCAGGGGTTGCTCAAGCAATTCCTGCGCACTATTTTCCGTTTGCTCTTGCGCAGCTTCCATGGTCGGTAATTGGTCATCGGCATAGGCGTGTGGTGCTGCATCGATTAACAAACAAAAGCCCAGCGCTATAGCACCGAGCAGCGAAACCAGTTGCGATGAAGCGGTGCGTTTGTTGGCAATGCGGCGGAATGCGATATCTATATCCCAGGCTTCTAATTTCACGCGGCGATTTAAATAAAGCGCAAAACCACAGGCCGTATAAAAAGGTGCGGTTAAACCCAAAGCCACATACCACAGCCCCAGTTGTAAATAAGGCAGCCATGACTTTTCCTGATTAAAAAAGAAATGTCGCCATTCGATTTCCAGTTCCTGCGGAACCATTGACCAGAGAATACTGATCATGCCGATGGTGAGAAAAATTTCCAGCAACAGCCCGATAAAACTCAACCAGCCGGCGGGTGTTGAGTCTTCACGGTGTAATACCAATAAACGAGCTTGGCGACGTTTACCAGCAAGCCCTTCCAGTTGCAGCACCGGTAAATCCATGCAGCGCGTGGGGCTAAAGCGGCGAATCGTCAGGCTCATAAACAGGTGTTGGCGCGCGAGTTTGGTGAATTCTTTTAACGTGCTGCGTGTTGTGGGCAAATTGTTAAATACTGCGCGGCTTAGAATGTGCAACAGCGGGCGCTCGTAAAGTGGTTTAAACCACCAGAGCAATACAAAAGCGACCCAGAAATAATGTTCTGGCACCATGAGTGCCAACGCCAAAAAAGGTGCGCTGGCGAGTAGCCAGACTTTTATCATCGGCAGCCACCAACGCTTCGCCATGAGTAAACCTAAATCCACTGCTTCCCACGCCGAGCGCGGGCGAATTTCCAGCGTGACCTGATTCAGATTCATGACGGGCTTCCCTCTGCGCATGTATCCAGCCCGCGCCCGCTAAAGACTAAATAGCTAATGACCACTGTCCATAAAAATCCGCCGACCAGATATTTTTGCCATGGCATTAAAATATTGTTGGAGGACCAAAAAGCTTCAATAAATGCCGCAATCACCAGCATGATAATCACGCCGTAAATTAATTGGATGGCAATTTTACTCGCGCGTTTTAGCGATTCGGTACGCGTGAGATTGCCCGGCGCCAGCAGCGCATAACCGAGTTTCAAACCGGCGGCGCCGGAAATACAAATCGCCGTTAATTCAAAACTGCCGTGCCCCACCACAAAGGTAAAAAAAGTTTGGGTAAATTCCGCATTGGTTAAATGCCCCGCCACGGCGCCCATCAACAAACCGTTGTAAACGAGGAAAAAAATCGAGCCAACACCAAATAAAATGCCGGAGGCAAAGGTGCGAAAACTCACACCAATGTTGTTACGAATATAAAAACCAAACATTTGCACATTGGTATCGGATTCGCGTGCGCTGCCCAGAGTGCGGTTTTGCGGGTCGTACATTTCTTCAAAACTACTGACTTGCGCCGGTGACGTAATGGTGTAAACCAAATCCGGCTGCCACAAAATCGCTAAATAAATAATCAGCCCCGGCACATAGAGCAATGCCGTCGCCCACCAAATATAGGTTTGTTGTGCGCGCACCAAACGCGGAAAACCCGCGACTACAAAACTGATCAGTTGCTGCATAAACGGTTGTTTGCGGCGATAAAGTTGTTGATGGCCGCGCACCACCAAATCGCCCAGCTTGTCGACCAAATGGCTGGAATAGTGGCGGTCTGTTGCCAGTGCATGTAAGTGACACAGGCGGCGATAGCGGCTGGCAAAGCTGGCCAGTTCGCTGCCGGAGAGCTGGCGATTGGGGCTTTCCAGCGCAATGATTTGCTGTTCCAGCAATTCCCATAAGGGTTGATAGGTTTGCTCAAATTGGCCTTGTTTCATCGGCTATTTTTTCCTTGGCTAAATGCTGCAGCGGTGGGCTTAGTGTTTGCCGACCATGCTGTTGGCCATTTGTTTAATGCGCGTGACCGGGTCCTGCGCGCCTATCACCGGTACTAACAGTGCCGCGAGTTCAGCTTGGCGCTCGGCAGACAAATAATTGCTGCGCTCGGCAAAGGCGAGCAGCGCGCGCTGTTCGTCGGTGGAGAAATCGGCTGGCACCGGCAGTTGGCCGCGCACGGCAAAGTCGGTGTGTTGGGCGGTGGTTGCGTCGTACACCACCATGCTGCCGGCGGCTAAATCGCCCAGACGTTTGAATTGGCGATTGCACAGGCTGGTGATAATGCCGGTGAGATAGAGCATGGGCAGGAAGTCCACCACGCGCAGTAGATTGCGCAGCAGCGATGGCCCGAAGGTGATAGGTGTGCCGTCGTCGTTTACCACGCGAATCCCCAGCCATTTTTTGCCGGGTGTGCGGCCGTTGCGTGTCACTTCAAAAAATACCGGGTAAAACCACTCCAGCAAAAACGCCAGTATCAGCGCGACCCCAGTGCCCATTTTGCCGAGCAGGGAGAGCAGGACAAACATAATCGTGGTAATCACGCCGCGAATCAGAATGTCGATCAGCTGTGCTAAACAGCGCACCATAAACCCAGCGGGCGTGAGCGGCAGGAGCGCGCCTTCCGGGGTTTCAATGGCGTGGCGGGTGTCGAGTAGTGGGTGCGAGTGTGATGACAAGTCTGGATATCCTTTTTACATGTCACTGGGGCCGTATCAGCGTAGGTGATGGCTACCGTAGTTGGCGCAAAAGTTATTCTTTTTTGGCGCAAATAATTGTTTTTTTAACGCCAAGATTGGCGGCGAGCATAACGGATAAGCCTATATCTGAATAGTCAAAACCACCTTTTCCGGCTTGTTAAAGAGGATTTCGCCCCCATACTGAGGCTATAATTTGCGCCAGCTTTTATCCCTCTATTTACCAAGACAAGTACCCGCGCAAGTATCAAGGACAGCCCGTTTGCCCAACTTGTCGATAGCCGAGATACCTTATGTCAGACCAACAGCCCCCCAAAATTGAGTTTCCCTGCGAAAACTACCCCATCAAAGTGCTGGGTGAGGCAGGGCCGGATCTGCATACCTATGTGATAGAAATTATGGAGCGCCACGCGCCCGGCTTCGATCAGACGCGCATCACTATCAAAGAAAGCAGCAAAGGCCGTTACAACTCATTAACTGTGTGGATTACCGCTACAGGCGTAGAGCAGCTGACGGCAATTCACGAAGATCTGCGTATTAATCGCAGCATTAAAATGGTGATGTAACTTGGCGCAATCCTCTTTAGCGCTGGAAGTCATCAACCTCGGCCAGCAGGATTACCAAACCAGTTGGCAAGCCATGACCGATTTCACCAACCAGCGCACGCCGGAAACACCGGATCAGCTGTGGTTAGTGGAGCATCCGCCGGTATTTACCCAAGGGCAGGCAGGCAAAGCCGAGCACTTGCTGTTTCCCGGTGATATTCCCGTTGTGCAGACGGATCGCGGCGGGCAGGTGACTTATCACGGCCCCGGCCAGTTGGTGGCCTACCCGTTGCTGGACTTGCGTCGCCTGAACATCGGTGTGCGTGAGCTGGTGACTCGCATCGAGCAAACTATTATTGCCACGCTCGCGTACTACGACATTGAATCTGCCGCCAAGGCGGATGCTCCGGGCGTGTATGTGAACGGCGATAAAATCGCCTCTCTCGGCCTGCGCGTGCGGCGCGGCTGCAGTTTTCATGGCTTGGCGCTCAATGTGGCGATGGATTTAGCGCCCTTCGAGCGCATCAACCCCTGTGGTTATCAGGGCTTGGCGATGACGCAAATGAAAGATTTATTGCCCAATCCGCCCGCATTGGCGGATGTTCAAACCCAACTTGTCGCAGAATTTGCGCGGAAATTGGGTTATGAAACCTGTACAATGCGCGCCAATTAATACGCCTGAATTTTCATCATAGTGAGTTGTGAGGCAGGAATAGCCTTGTGAGACTGCCGGAGACAGGATGTCGACGACAAGCCCCCATCCCATGGATGGGTTCACGGCGTGTCTCACACGCTATTCCTGACTCGCAACGGGTTAATGGCACAGTCAGCCAACAACGAGATTCTTATGACAGACCTTCCACCCGTATCGACTTTCGTACCCGAACTGCAGCCGGTCAAACGTACCGAGCGCTACAAACAGGGTGAAAAGCTGCGCGATGCCGACAAAGTCGAGCGTATTCCGGTAAAAGTGATTGCCAGCGATCGCGACGAAACCCAGCGCAAACCTGACTGGATTCGTGTGCGTATTCCCGCCTCGCCCGAAATTGATCGCATTAAATCTATTCTGCGCAAAAACAAATTGTCGTCCGTGTGCGAAGAAGCCAACTGCCCGAACCTGGGTGAATGTTTTAGTGGCGGCACCGCGACCTTTATGATCATGGGTGATATCTGTACCCGTCGCTGCCCCTTCTGCGATGTGGGCCACGGCAAACCCAATCCACTCGACGAACAGGAACCGCGCAAACTCGCTGAAGCAATTGCGGAGATGCGGTTGAAATACGTAGTGATTACCTCGGTAGACCGCGACGATCTGCGTGATGGCGGCGCCCAGCATTTTGCCGACTGTATCCGCGAAGCGCGCGAACTCAGCCCGAAATTGCAAGTGGAAGTACTGGTGCCAGATTTCCGGGGCCGTATGGAAATCGCTTTGGATATTCTGGAAAAAGAAGCGCCCGATGTGTTCAACCACAATATGGAAACCGTCTCGCGTTTGTACCGCCAGGCGCGTCCCGGTGCGAATTACGAATGGTCGCTGGAATTGCTCAAACAATACAAGGCGCGTCGTCCCGATGTACTCACCAAATCCGGTTTGATGGTTGGCCTCGGCGAAACCAAAGAAGAAATTATTGAAGTAATGAAACACATGCGTGCGCACGACATCGACATGCTCACCATCGGCCAATATTTGCAGCCTTCTAAAGACCATTTGCCGGTTGAGCGTTTTGTTCACCCTGACGAATTTGCCGAGTACACCAAACTCGCGGAAGAAATGGGCTTTAAACACGCCGCCTGCGGCCCACTGGTGCGCTCGTCGTACCACGCGGACAAACAAGCGCACGGTGAAGACGTAAAATGGTTCGGTGAAACCAAAACCAATTAACGGACCTGTTTACCGGTGTTTAAAAAACTCCCGCTAGCCGGGAGTTTTTTGTCTCTGCCTGTTGTCCCATTAATTAGACTGTCTCACTAAGTAGATTGCCCCATTTCAAGCATCCCCATTTTTTATAGCAGTGGCGCCCGTTCGGCACTGCTATTTTGTGCGCATCGAGTAACGATTGTGAAATTATCGGCAGTAAAAAAAGACATTAGGATCAGCGTCTGCGCACTGGAATCCAAACCGGAATTCTTTGCGCAGGTCGCGCGTTGGCATCATCAGGAGTGTGAGCGCCAAGGTTTAAAATCAACTCTCGCCCTGCGCCTGCAGCGCTTGGTCATGCATATCCGTGAAAGCGCCATCCCCAAAACCCTTATCGCCTTGCAAACCGATCAACTAGTTGGTTGCGTTAGCCTGGTGGATTACACCTATCGCAGTAGCGAACGTATGCCCAAAGTCACCAGCGCCAGTCCGGTGTGGCTCAGCAATTTATTTGTAGAGGAAAATTTGCGTCATCAAGGTATAGGCAATAGCTTGATCGATGCCGCAAAAAATTACGCACTGGATTTAGGTTTGGAAGAACTCTGGCTTTCAGCGACAGACTACACCGACTACTACCAAAAACGCGGCTGGGAAATTGTACGCCGCACGAAATTGGGTGGGCGTCAGGTGAATGTGATGCGGGTGGGGTTGTGATTTATGCAGCGAGTTAGCCGTATGACCGGCTAACTCGTGTATACATTGATTCTAGCTTTAATGGTTGCTATTCAAATTGTTGAGCAAAAAAAGCGAAATCTTTTTCATCGGCTCCTTTGTCCTTGCATGCAATTCCACCTTCCAGAATACTGTCAGATACATTGATTTCATTTGCAGTAATAAAAATCGCCTGCCTTTGCTCTCCGCACACCAACCCTTTTTCTAAATTCCACTTTTGTCTTTTCTCTTCAGATATTGATGTGCCAACTATAAGAACAAGGGCTTGTATACTTTTGTCAGGGTAGGCATGTTGTTGTGTTTCACCGTTATCACGTCTAATAAAATGACAAGGTGGCTTGACGTTCAATGGAGTTGTCTTTTGCTCTCCATCTTTGGTGGACAGAAGTTTGCAGTTAGTTTTGTCAATCACAATCTGCAATTCGTATCCGGCTATAGTGGTTTTGTCAATAATATTTGCCTCATCTGCCTGACAGCCAGCGCAAAGCAATGCAAGTAATAAACAGCTAGCTTTATTTAGTTTAGTTGCCAAAACCATACTTGTTCTCCTAGTGAGAAATATTGGGGAGATCCACCTTTCATATCGCTACCATCCCATATGTCGATATGGTCAGTGCCACCCCAACCATTCATGATAAAAATGATTCCTTTCTTTCCAATGAAATCAGCTGAAGTTGATTTTTTAGTTATCTTTTTTGTTTTGCCAAAAATTTTGGGGTTTTTGTCGATCCAATTAGCCAACTCTTGCGCAGCCATGATGTGTCCTGGCTTGTGGTGTTTTAGGCTTGGGTAAGCTGAGTTGCAACGTCTGCGTGGATACATGGTGTTAAACGAGGTGGTATCTATCCCCGATTTTTCCAAGGCAGCGCCCATTCGGATAGCACATTGGTTAGCAAAGAGCTCTGTGCTGCATGGCGAGTCTGGATAAGGGTGGTTATCCCATAAGGTTTTGGCTGTAACTGTAGGCATAAAAATATATCCTTTTTCATTGATTGAGTCTTTTAGTTGCATCCCTAGAATTGACTAGCTTAAGGATGAATACCTTGTAGACAATATGAGTTATCCACAGTTCTTGCAATTACCAAAAATCATATTCATGCGGTGGTTGGTGTTTTTTAATGGGCATTTTTTTAATGTTGTAGGACACTGTATGCGGATAGGCTCTATAAGATAAAAAATCGATGCTACTTCAAGCGCTGTCTTAACTATTTATTTAATTTCCCCCCGAAGATCACTAATCCAGTTTGGTTAACCAATTTATTTGTACTGGAAAATTTGCGCTGTACCCGTTTGGGTGGGCGGCAGGTTAATGGGGGCCTAGAGCGGAGTCGAGTGAATCCCCCTAACCCCCTTTTGCAAAGGGGGAACTACAGAGTGCAAATATCATAAATTGGCACACACCATCCCACCTTTGAAAAAGGGGGGCAGGGGGGATTTAAATCAATGCAACTTCAAGCGCGGTCTTAACCAGCGGTTCAATCGTCCACCTAGCATAATCAAGCCAGTGCGGAGTAAACCGTGAATGGCGATTTGGTGCATGCGATATAAGGAGATATAAACCATGCGCGCCAAGCGGCCTTCGATGAACATGCTGCCTTTGCTCAGATTGCCCATTAAATTGCCGACGGTGGAATAACTCGCGAGGGAAACGAGTGAGCCGTAGTCGGTGTATTTGTAAGCGGTTAGCGGTTTGTTATTCAAGTGCGCGATAATATTTTTGTAACAGGCGCTCGCCATTTGGTGAGCGGATTGTGCGCGCGGTGGCACACGGCTGCCGTCCGGGTTTACAAATTGTGCGCAGTCGCCGATGGCAAAAATGGTGGTGTCGCGGGTGGTTTGTAAAAATTCATTCACATGCAATTGATTGATGCGATTAGTTTCCAGACCGGCGAGGTTGGCCATAAAGTCGGGCACTTTAATGCCTGCTGCCCACACGATGATATCCGCTTGAATTAATTGACCGTCTTTAGTGTGCAGCCCTTCGGTAGAGGCGGAGGTAATCATGGTGTTGAGTTTTACATCCACACCAATTTTTACCAGTTCACTGTGCGCTGAGCCGGAAATACGTTCGGGCAGTGCGGGCAAAATACGCGGGCCAGCTTCAATCAGTGTTACGTGCAAATGTTCGTTGGTGACCGCATTGAAACCGTAGTTGTGAATTTCGTGTACGGCGTGATGCAATTCTGCGGAGAGTTCCACACCGGTTGCACCTGCACCCACAATGGCAATACGCACATTGTCGTCGGCGCCAGTAACACGCTGAATGCGCAAAAATTTATTGAGCAGTTTGGTGTGGAATTTGTGTGCCTGTGTTGGGCTGTCCAAAAACAAGCAGTGATCTTTTACGCCAGCGGTATTGAAATCGTTCGAGACAGAACCGAGTGCAATGACGAGATAATCGTAAGGGATGCGTGTAGAGGGTAAAAATTCCACCCCATCTTCGTCACGCATGGGCGCCAAAACTACTTCGCGTTGTTCGCGATCCAAATCAATCATGGTGCCCACACGAAAGAAAAAGTGATGCGCATTGGCGTGACCGCGATAGCTCACTGCATCCACGTCTTCATCCATGGTGCCCACCGCAATTTCGTGCAGCAGTGGTTTCCACAGGTGAGTGGTATTGCGATCAATCAGGGTAATTTCCGCTTTGTTTTTACGCCCGAGTTTATCGCCCAGTTTAGTGGCCAGTTCTAATCCGCCAGCGCCACCGCCGACAACAACAATGCGTGGTTTTTGTGTCTGCATGTTTTTTCCTGCATTTTACATTAAAAATTCGTTAAGCAATTAGCGCTTGGCGGTTCTCGTTTGCCAGCGCTTGTTTGTGAGCTTTTGTTTACAAACTATAGCTCTACCCAGCGGCCCTCGGCGGCGCTGGCAAAAACGGAATCGATCACACGCATATTATTAATTGCATCAGTCAGCGGTGTGGGTGTCAGTTGCTTGTTGATGATGCTGCGCGCAAAAGCGTCGACCATTTCGCGATAGTGATCGCTGGATTCAATCGCAATAATTTCAGTTTCACCATCGTGTTTGATATGAATTTCAGTGGCGCTGTCGCTAATCGGGTTGAATGGAATCGGCAGCAAAATACTGCCTTTTTCGCCGTAAGCCTCCATGTATTGATGCGCTTCAATTTTGGTGGAAGCGGTGAAGGTGGCGCTGCCTTGATCAAACTCCAAAATGCCTGAGACCAAACAATCCACTTCATAATCTTCGTAGAGGGTGATTTGGCCAATCACCTGTGTCGGCTCGGCATTAAACAGCCAGCGCGACAGCGAAATGCAGTAGCAGCCAATATCCATTAATGCACCACCACCCATATCGGCATTGTTGCGAATATTTTGCGGCTCGCGATTGTTGTAAGAAAAATGTGAATGCAGGGTGAGCAATTTACCAATGCGACCGGAATCGATCAGCGCTTTGGCCGCTTGCCAGCGCGGATGAAAGCGATACATAAAGGCTTCCATCGCGTGTAAATGCGGGTGCGCCTTGGCGGCATCGAGCAGGCGCTGGGCGTCGTCAGCGTTTAGCCCCAAAGGTTTTTCACAGAGGATATGTTTGCCAGCTTGCAGGGCTTTAATCGACCAATCCACATGCAGGTGATTGGGCAGCGGGTTGTAGATGGCATCGATATCCGGGTCGGCGAGCAATTCTTCGTAGCTGCCGTAGGCACGGGCAATACCCAATTCATCGGCAGCGTTGCGCGCACTTTGGCTATCGCGTGAACAAATGGCGAGCACTTCATTGTGTGCAGAGCTTTGCAATGCGGGAATCACTTTGGTGCGGCCGATTTTGGCGGTGCTGAGAATACCCCAACGGATTTTTGCGGATGATGAAATGCTAGTCGACATAATTGTGTTCCTTGATACGGCGCAGGGCCACTACAGACAGGGATCTAAAAAAGTGCTGTCAGTGTAGCCCAAGCGCGGCTCAAAGCGTGAGCCGCAGGGCCAGATCAAGGGGCAAAATTACGCGTTTAAAACACTCACCCGTGATTGGTTAACGGTTTTTTACCAGGGCAATGTCTCGCCATTGGAATGCCAGAAGCCGCCGGAATTCTCCAGAGTTAAATCGGCAATGCGCTGGGTCAGGCGCTGGGCAGATTCAGCGGCGGAAATATCGCCACCAAAATTCACCATCGCCGTTTGTACATAACCTGGGTGCAAAATTGCCACTGCAATGCCGCGTGGTTTTAAGTCCCGTGCAAGCGACATAGCCGCTGCATTGAGCGCGGCTTTGGACATACGATAGCCGTAATAACCACCAGAAGTATTGTCGGCAATAGAGCCCATACGGCTGGTGATAAACGCGATTTTTGCACCGCTAGTCAAATTGCCCAGCAGTGCTTCGGTCACGCGCAGCGGGGCTTCAGCGTTGACCAAAAATTGCTGTTGTATCGATTCATAATCGATATTGCCCAGTTGCTCGTGTTGAAAAATCCCCGCGTTATTGATCAACAAATCAACCTGCTTGCCCCTGAGTTGTTGTGCGAGCGCCGCAACTGCCTTGCCATCGGTGACATCCACACCGCTAATAACTTGCGCACCTGAGGCATCCAGCTCAGGCGATGTAGTGCGGCAAATGCCGATTACTTGCCAGCCCTGGGCGAGATAGTTTTGCGTTAATGCCAAGCCAATGCCGCGATTGGCACCGGTAATTACTGCTGTTTTCATCATTCATTACTCCACGCATTTATTGAGTTCATTGATTGAGCTAATTCATTGGGGCGTAGCTGCGATCTATGGGCGAGAGTAGCGCATAAAAAGGGGCGGCAATTAATTATTTACGGTGAGTTTCACCAGGCGCATAACCAGCGGGCGCACAATTAAAATACACACAAATGCGGATGGCATAGCGATGCGATAAGCATGCAACACCTGCTGGAAGTAGTGATCGGCAATGCCACTGTTGGCAGCAACAATAATCAGCGACATCAAAAACGCCATGATCAGCGACATGTAAAACGCAAATACCACGGGTGTGTATTTAGGGTGTAGTTTGCGGTTGGTAGTGGCGATGGAGTTTTGCATAGGCATACCCTTCTACTGTCGGCGCAATCGGTGAGAGCAGTTGTAATGCCCAAGTGTTGTGCGCAGGTTTAACAAAGGGCCACTCTACGCGGCAGACCGGATTAGCAGTAGATCAGCACATCTATTTACTTTATTAAGCAAATCTTGGTAATCGACCAATTATTTCGTAAGTAATCGCTATTCAAAGCCTTCGCCAGGCTAATTCTTAATACTAATTTAGCTCCAAAGGTAGTACAGCCCCGCTAGTGACGCAGTGAACAGAATAAAACCCGTTGTATATTCGGCAAGGTGGCCATTTTTTGGATTATGTGTCCGGGGATGAGCTTTAAAAACACTGGTGATGAACAGTGCGACTAGAAAGATAGAGGCAAGTATTTTTAGCGTAGTTAGAACGAAAGACATACTATCTAAAAAAACCTAAGCTGCCTTTCTTTTTGAACGGCGTAAACTTCCTCTGCTAGCTTCGCAGCCTTGATTGGACTGAGGGTTGTCATAAAAATCTCCTATTAATTATTCAATGAATCCCATATGCATGCGGTGCCGCCTAAGGAGTGATTTCCTCGTATGGTGGTAAAATCGTTCGTTAATTCACAACGTAGATTGATTGGTTCTCCTCCTAGTTCGGTAAAAATGGCAGGGTCCATTTTGGACATAGCCCACATTTCGTATGGTTTTCCTTCATGTTCCACAGTAATTTCTTGAGATATAACTAGTTGAGCCAAAGGTGTTTCTTTGTAGGTTGTTGTATGTTTCGGAATTTTAAAAAATCCATTTTCGTCTGCCGTGTAATAAAAGGATTCACCCTCTTTATCTTTCCAGGCAAACCACAATTTTATTTTCGCTCCCGCAGCGGGTTTACCTTCAAATGTAATTTTTCCCTCGAGTGGTGAAAAAAGCACGGCTTCT
>NZ_JH668205.1:0-261181 GCF_000263355.1 Cellvibrio sp. BR
AGCGCTTCGGCTCAACCGTGGGAGGCGCATTATACGCACCTTCTAAATCTTCGCAAGCGTTTTCTTTTTCAGAATCTGCCTGCCGGTGATTCGCAAAAGTGTTTTGCTTTCGCTTTATCACCACTCGCCGTTAAGCGAGGCGCGCATATTACGCTATTTTTTTTCTTTGTAAACCTTTAATTTTCTTAATTTTTTACAAAGCCACCAAGCTTTTAGTCTTTCCGTTTTCGCGGCCGCCCCAGCTCGGTGTGGGCGCGCACTATACGAATCCAACCCCTCTAGCGCAAGCTCTTTCGGGGAATTATCTCACCCTTACTTCGATTGAGATCACTTACCCATCAATAACAACAGAAACTATACAACCTCAAACAAGTGATATTTCTTCTTACCCACTCTCACGAGATAAAAGCGATTAAAAAAAGCATTTCCTGACGCAAAACAATTAGCCGCCTGCATATTGTCATCGATAGATTTAGCCACACCATTAACAAATACCGCATTTCTCACCAATGCATCCTTAATTTGCTTTCCAGATACAGCCAATTCGGCATCAGCCAATAACTGTGTGAGCGGCAAATCAATGATTTCTGCGCGAATCAACTTTGACGACGGCAATCCATCCTGCTGCAACTGCAAGAAATCTGACTCACTCAAGCCAGACAACTCATCACTAAACAGCGCCTGGGTAATACGCTGGGCAGCCAACAAACCAGCATCGCCATGCACAAGCCTGGTGACCTCTTCAGCAAGAATTCGCTGCGCCTCAGGCTTACCCTGACGAGCAACATCTTCCGCTTCAATAGCCTCAATCCGGGCAACCGACAGAAAAGTAAAGTAGCGCAGGAACTTATAGGCGTCAGCATCGGCAGTATTTAACCAGAACTGATAAAAGGCATAAGGCGATGTTTTTGCTGCATCAAGCCACACAGTACCCGACTCAGTTTTACCAAACTTGGTGCCATCCGACTTGGTCACCAACGGCATAGTCAAACCAAACACATGCGCACCATGCATACGGCGCGTCAAGTCGATCCCACCGGTAATATTACCCCACTGGTCGCTACCGCCAATTTGTAAAGTACAGGCATTGCGAACATAGAGCTCGGAGAAATCATAGGACTGCAGCAACATGTAGGTGAACTCGGTAAAAGAAATCCCCTCCCCCTCACGTTCGATACGCTGCTTTACCGATTCTTTATTAATCATGTTGTTGACAGAGAAATGCTTACCCACATCGCGCAGAAAGGTAAGTACATCGATTTTTCCAACCCAATCCAGATTATTCACAACCTCGGCTGAATTTTGGCCGCAAGAAAAATCGATAAATTGACTCACCTGACATTTAAGCTTATCAACCCAATTAGCAACCACATCAGCAGTATTGAGCTTACGCTCCTGTGCTTTGAAGCTTGGATCACCAATCAACCCCGTGGCGCCGCCCACCAAGGCAATAGGCTTGTGGCCGGCAAGCTGGAAGCGCTTGAGCATCAGCAACGGCACCAAGCTACCAATATGTAAACTGTCCGCAGTCGGATCAAAGCCACAATAAAGGGTGCGACTGCCAGAATTGAGATGCTCGACTATGGCATCGCCGCCAGTCATCTGTGCAATAAGTCCGCGGGCTTGCAACTCTTGCAAGAAATTAGTGTCAATTGCTGTCATAACGCACCAACCAAGGTTAAAAAAAGTGTTTCGATTAGGAACAAAAAGGCGGCAAAGATACCTCAACTTTCCTCAATTACAAGACCAAAACAGACCCTTGTTACGGAGTGATGAACTTTTGGGGTGTTAATGGCATATTTTTCTGCTATAAATGCTCTTTCTTGGATCACATTCCTATAAAGAATTACGACTTTTACGATGCCACCAATGAAACACTATTACACCATTGCCCGATCGACCCTGCTTGAGCATGTGCCGCGCGGACACCTTGCGGCCGCAGCATTGCTCTCTGCTGGTCTAGTGATTTTGTTAGGTACGGATAGCAATACAACACAATCCTCAACGATAATACAAAGCAGCAATATCCCAGGACTGGAAATTCAAGGCACAGAAACCCAAGCCGCCCCCATAGCTATTCCTCCTGTAGAAACCATCATCCAGCAAATTGCCGCTCCGGCAGAAAAAGAACCTGTCGATGTGGTGCCACCAAAACCCCAATGGAAAGAGTTTACTGTTCAGAATGGCGACAACTTGTCGGTTTTGTTCAAGCGCGCTGGCCTCAATGATCGCGCCATCTACGAATTATTTAGCGATGCCAAGGATGCCAAGGATCTGCGCAATATTCGCCCGGGCCAAAAGATGGCATTCCTTGTCGAAGACGGCCACCTGAATGGCTTGAAATATGTTGTCGATGAACTCAATAGCTTGACCTTTGATCGCGGCACCAAAGGCTTTACCAGCAAAGAAATTGCACTTAAGCCCGACGTGAAGTATGCCTTCCGCCAAGCATCTATTGACAGCTCTCTTTATATGGCCGGCAAACGCGCAGGCATGCCAAGCAATTTGACCATGGAAATGGCAAATATTTTTGGCTGGGATATCGACTTTGCTCTGGACATACAAAAAGGCGATAGCTTTAAAGTGATGTATGAAGAGCAATTTCTGAATGGAAAAAAAATTGGCGTCGGCAAAGTAATAGCGGCGGAATTTACTAACGGCGGCAAAACATTTAAAGCAGTGCGCTACACCGACAAAACTGGTAATAGCGCCTACTACACGCCGGATGGTCGCGGCATGCACAAGGCATTCCTCCGCACCCCCATTGAGTTCGCTCGCATTAGCTCTCACTTTAATCTGGCACGCAAACACCCTGTTTTGCATATTATCCGTGCGCACAAAGGCACAGACTATGCTGCTGCACGCGGAACACCTATTCGCGCCACAGGTAATGGTAAAGTTTCCTTTGCGGGACGCAAAGGTGGCTATGGCAACACAGTTATCATCCAACATGGACAAGGTATACAAACACTCTATGGCCATATGAACGCATTTGCCAAAGGTATGCGGAATGGCGCCAGAGTGAGCCAAGGGGATGTGATTGGCTATGTTGGCTCTACCGGTTTAGCCTCAGGCCCGCACCTACACTATGAATTTCATGTGAATGGACAGGTACGCAACCCGGTTACAGTTCCGCTGCCAAAATCTATTGGCATAGAGAAGACCGAGCTTGCACGATTCAACGAAACCACACGCCCACTGATTGCCAAACTGGATCAATTCAAATCATCTAATCGTCTGGCAGTTGCAAACAACGGCACCAGCGGCAATTAGCTCTTTAAATGATGCCACCTGCAAGGTGGCATCATTGCACATCGGGAATAATCCAATGTCCCACTCCAATCTCTATATCGGTTTAATGTCTGGCACAAGTGCGGATGCAATAGATGCTGTGCTGGTGGAATTCGGAGCGCAGCCGCGTCTGATCGCTAAATATAGTGAGCCATTGAGCAATGCCATTCGCCAGCAAATCCATGCGCTTGCACTACCTGCCGCCAATGAGATTGATCGCATGGGCGCACTCGATATTGACTTGGCACGACTATTTGCAAACACAAGCCTAAAACTGCTCGATCAAGCTAATATCCTACCCGATCAGGTAATTGCTATAGGCAGCCACGGGCAGACTATCCGCCATCGCCCACCAGGCTCCCCTGAAGGTTGCTTCACCCTGCAAATTGGCGACCCCAACACTATTGCCGAATTAACCGGGATCACCACAGTTGCGGATTTCCGGCGGCGCGATATAGCCGCAGGTGGCCAAGGCGCCCCATTGGTACCGGCTTTTCATCGCGCCATTTTTCAAACACCTGAACAGCATAGAGTTATTGTGAATATTGGCGGCATGGCCAATCTCACCTGGCTCCCCAAGCTAGGGCTTGCATTGGGCTTTGACACTGGCCCCGGCAACGCCCTGATGGACGAATGGACACTACTGCATGCGGGCAAACGTTATGATGAGTCGGGAGCTTGGGCGGCAACAGGCAAAATTAATCAGGAGCTACTGGACAGATTTCTACAGCATAGTTTCTTCGCACTAGCCGCCCCCAAGAGTACCGGGCGCGAAGCATTTAATCGTCAATGGTTAGACCAAGCATTGACCGGAATTAATATCCCAGCCAACGATGTGCAGGCAACACTGCTTGAACTAACAGCCATTACGATTAGCGATGCCATTACAGCACTCAGTACTGAATCCAAAGCAGTTTTTGTCTGCGGGGGCGGAGCCTACAACTCGCATTTAATGAGGCGCCTGCAAGCTCTACTGACAAGAGATAAGCTAGAAACCACCGCCACCCTTGGTGTAAACCCGCAATGGGTAGAAGCTATGGCGTTTGCATGGCTGGCCCAACAAACCATGAACCGGCAGCCAGGAAATTTAAAGGAAGTAACGGGGGCTAATAGAGAGGTAATTCTGGGTGGCGTGTATTACGCGTGAGCAATACACGCCAGATAAACCTAGACAGTAAACGATGAACCGCAGCCACAAGTGCTGGAAGCATTGGGGTTTTGAATAACAAATTTGGAACCTTGCAATCCCTCTTCGTAATCTACTCGTGCACCGACCAAATAAGGGTAGCTCATAGCATCAACTACAACCTTTACGCCCTCCCGCTCAACTACAGAGTCATCTTCAGCAACTGCCTCATCGAACGTAAAACCGTACTGAAAACCCGAGCAGCCGCCACCAGTTACATAAACACGCAGCTTGAGGTCCGGGTTATCCTCTTCCTCAATCAGGCTTTTGACCTTCGCCACCGCACTGTCGGTAACAGTGACAACTTGAGGGATATAAATTTCAGCGGTAGACATAAACACTCCGGATAACAACAAAGCCCGCAAGGGCGAGATTTATTATCCCTTTACCCTAGTAAAACAGTCAACTATTAAGCTTGATCGGCCGCTATTTCCAGAGCACTGGCGGTTTGCTGCTGGGTATTGATCATACTGCCATTCACTTGTGCACCTTTTACCATTTCTATCGAGTGATAATGTACCGTACCGATAACATTCCCCTTGGCCGCGAGCTCAAGATGCTTGGTGGAGTAGATATTGCCCTGCACCTTACCGTTTACTATGACTACTGGAGCGCGAACTTCGCCTTCAACAACACCGGTATCCGCGATCACCAATTTGGCATCCTTTTCATTCTCGGCAATGATATTGCCAGTCACCTTGCCCTCCAGTTGCAGCTCACCAGTAAAGTACAAATCGCCGACTACTTTGGTTGCGCGCGAAATCAAGGTGTGGTTATTGGAAAATGCCATCAGGGGCTCCTCAGTAAAGGTCTATTTATGTTTCGGCCATTCCAGCTGCGCCTCTACCGTTACGGGATTCCGGCGCGCATTGGACTTTACCGCCAATTCAAGGCGATCTGGAGTAAAGCCATCTGGCATAAGGATTTCCGTATCAATATTTTGAAAGAATTTGAAATTCAGGGGGATGGTGGCGGCCATCGATTCGCCTTGGTTTATCGCTAGTTCGTGCAATGAAAATCTGCGCTCTTTGCCCTCTTGCTGACCGACTACTGTTGCCTTGAGATCGCCCACAAAATCATCATCCCCCTCGGCCAGTTTCTGTATCACCAACTTGAACTGGTGTTTGCTGTCAGTAGTTGGCGAGACTGAAAACACACCAAAACTAATTCCCTTGGGATTGCTGTTCTTTTTGGAGGTCATAATGCGGTATACGTCGATATCCCGCTGCAATGCAGCTTTTTCCTCGCGCAACTCCATTACCCGTTGACGCAGCTCCTCACCAGCTTTGCGATCCACCTCGGCACTGAGCTGATAGGTTGCCAGCTCACGCCGCAACTCAGCCGATTCTGTGGTCATAACGTCCAATTGACCGCGCAACGCTTTGGCTTCGGCGGGTGAAAGTCGCTCAATACTGGCCTTATATTCCGCATAGCGATAAGCGGCAACAACCGCAGCCAAGACCAAGGCAATAGATAGCAGGGTAATAAGCGCCGATTTCAACGGGCGATGAGGCACCAGCTTGAGACGGTAAACGGGAGAACCTTTAACTTTGGCCATAGCAGATTTCATCTGTCATCGTTTTTATTATTCGCGGGATGACAGCTCATCCCGCGCGCTAAACCGTCATTAGGGCATTAAAGCCACAACATCCAGACCGGCAGTCTCTTCAAAGCCGAACATAATGTTCATATTTTGGATAGCCTGACCAGAAGCGCCTTTGGTGAGGTTATCAATCACCGATAACACCACCACTGTATCGCGCTGTTGCGGGCGCACAATGGCGATACGGCAAACATTGGAACCTTTCACACTGCGGGTTTGCGGCAATACACCTGCGGGTAATACATCCACAAAAGGTTCGTTGGCATAACGATCTTCATACAGCTTTTGCAGATCTGGCACTTTGCTGGCATCAAGCAGAGTTGCATAAAGCGTCGCGTGAATTCCGCGAATAATCGGCAACAAATGCGGTACAAAAGTCAGCGCTACTGGCGCAACACCGGCGGGCTGTACATCGCGTAAGCCCTGCTCGATTTCTGGCAAGTGACGATGCCCCGCCACACCATAGGCTTTGAAGCTATCGCTGATTTCCATCAATAGATTGTCGATTTTGGCTTGCCGACCGGCACCACTCGCGCCACTGGCGGCGTTGGCGATCAAACGGGTTGGATCGACCAGATTGTTTTCAATCAGCGGCAGATAACCCAATTGGGTGGCGGTGGGATAACAACCGGGGCAAGCGACCAGTTTGGCCGTGCGAATCGCCTCGCGGTTCACTTCGGGCAGGCCATACACAGCTTGTGCGACCAAATCGGGGGCACCATGGGGCTGGTTGTACCATTTTTCCCACAGCGGCACATCGCGGATACGGAAGTCAGCGGACAAATCGATAATGCGCGCCTTGGTATTCATCAAACCGCTCATCATGTTCTGTGCGACACCGTGAGGCGTGGCAAAAAAGATCACATCGCATTCGCCCAATAGCGCCACGTCCGGCTCGGTAAACGCCAGATCGACATGGCCACGCAGATTGGGGTACATATCAGCAACCTTGGTGCCCGCTTCGGCGCGCGAGGTGATTATAGTCACCTCAACCTGTGGATGTTTGGACAGCAGGCGCAACAACTCAACCCCTGTATAACCGGTTCCACCAACAATCGCCGCTTTAATCACCTCAACCCCCTGAAATTTGCTCAATATCATCGCTGTGTTTCTAACTATGGAGAATCATAAGGGCCATACGACTCTGGTATTCTGAGCGCGCCCTGTGCCATGGTTAGTAATAAAGAGGGCTATCATAAGAGCCTTATTCATAAATCGAAAGTAAAAGCTGCCGCCGCATCCGGAAAACGCTGGTGGCGTCGCAGTTAACGCTTTAGCAGGAACACACTGTGCCCGCCAACCTTCCACCGAACGCCACCAATACTCCCACTGACAGCAACCGCGCCAACAGCGGCCGCCTTGGTTTTAGTCGATATGCCGAATCCCTGCGCGATCAACTGGCGGGGGCGGAATCCCTGCCGCAATTGACGCTACTGGGGTTGCTCACCGGAATTATCGCCGGCGCAGTGATTGTGTTGTTTCGCTGGGCGGTGGAATTGCCGCTGGGATATTTCCTGCCGGGTAGCTTTGAAAACTTTGAAGCCATCAGTTCCCTCATGCACTTTGCGTTACCGGTCGCCGGAGCAATCCTGCTGGGGTTGATATTGCAACTGGTCGATAAGCGCCATCACGCCACCAGCATTGGGCATGTCATGGATCGCCTGCAGAACCATCAAGGGCGATTGCCTCTGGGCAACGTAATCACCCAGTTTTTCGGCGGCGCCGCCTGCTTGCTAACCGGGCAATCGGTGGGTCGCGAGGGCCCAGCCGTGCATCTGGGTGCAGGTAGCGGCAGTTTGCTCGGCCAATGGTTAAAGTTGCCTGCCAACAGCTTGAGACCACTGGCTGGCTGCGGAGTCGCCGCTGCCATCGCTGCCTGTTTTAACACGCCGATGGCGGGAGTAATTTTTGCGATGGAAGTGGTGATTATGCAGTACACCATCGCCGGTTTTATCCCTGTCACCCTCGCGGCCGTTGCTGGCGCCACCATGACGCGACTGGCCTTTGGCCCCGAAATCGCGTTTATCAATGCACAATCCGTAATGGGGGATTTACGGGAGCTGCCGCTGATGGGTTTGGTCGGGCTGGTAGTCGCCGTCTTTGCGGCAGCCTATATTCGCCTGCACGGTGCCAGTTGTCGCTGGGCGTTAAACCGACCTATCGCCCTGCGCTTCGCCTTGGCGGGATTGTTTACCGGTATCTGCGCCCTGTGGATTCCCCAAATTATGGGCGTAGGCTACGACACTATTAGCAGCGCCCTCGCAGGCGAAATAGGCTTTGCGCTGCTTCTGGCGATTGCAGTCGTTAAGCTGCTCGCCACATCCATTAGCCTTGGCGTGGGCATGCCCGGCGGTGTAGTAGGACCATTGCTGTTTATCGGCGCCTGTATCGGCGGCGCAGTGGGTAGTGCCGCGCAAATACTGATGCCCGGCACCGCCAGCGCCATCGGTTTTTATGTGATTTTGGGTATGGGCGCAATGATGGGCGCCACACTCAATGCCCCACTCGCCGCGATGATGGCAATCCTCGAACTCACTTATAACCCCAATATTATTTTCCCCAGTATGCTGGTAGTGATTGCCGCTTGCCTGACCACCCGCTGGGTATTTCGCTGCGATGGCTTGTTCCAACACGTACTGCGTATTCAGGGAAAATTCCGCAGTACCGAAGCAATGGAACAACTCCTCGGCAGTACCGGTGTACGTGGGTTGATGGATCGCCATTTGGTGATAAGCGATAACCTCATCAACGTCTCGACCGCTCAGCAACTGCTCAGCCATCATCCACACTGGATTTTACTGCGCGAAAATAATCAGCTGCTGCAACCGGCGGACCTGCATAGCTATTTACAAACACTGCAAAACGATCCGCAAAATTTAGGCAGCGATTTGCAAACCAGTGCTAGCGAAGATCAAATCAACCTGCTGGAAATTCCCGCGCGTCGCTACGACCTTGAACGAATCCCTGCGGATGCAAATCTATTTGAAGCCTTGGAATTGATGAATCGCCAACAGCTGGATGCACTTTGGGTTGAATCACTTAGCGATTCACACCAGCCACTGGGTATAATCAGCCGCCGCAACATCGATAACTACTATCGAATCTAGCGCTTGCTGAATTGAACCCTTGCCGAATTTAATCGTTGAGATGCACTTATGCTGTGGATAAAAGCACTACACATTATTGCTGTCATCACCTGGATGGCGGCGCTGTTTTATTTGCCGCGGCTGTTTGTGTATCACACCATGAGCGAAGATGAAATCAGCCGCGAGCGTTTCAAAATTATGGAGCGCAAACTGCTACGCGGTATCGCCAACCCCTCAATGGTTGCGGTATTTATTTTTGGGATTTGGATGAGCTGGCTCGGCTGGAGCTATTACTCAACCCAAGGCTGGTACTGGTGCAAATTAGTTTTGGTGGCCATTCTCACCGGTTATCACCACGCCTGCGTCGCCTACTGGAAGCAGCTGCGCGATGATCGCTGCACCAAAAGCCACGTATTTTTTCGCTGGTTTAATGAGTTCCCGGTATTGCTATTAATTGGCATCGTCATTTTGGTGGTGGTAAAACCTTTCTAATATGAACAATAAACTCTACGCGATTACCGACTCACAATTGCTCCCGGGGGATCAACTCTTCACCGCCGTAGCCGCCGCATTAAAAGGTGGCTGCAAGCTGGTGCAATATCGAGACAAAACCTCGGACAAAGTACGCCGATCATTTGAAGCCAGAAATTTGCTTGCGCTATGCAATCAATATCAGGCGCAATTATTAATTAACGACGATGTAGAGCTTGCAAAAGAAGTTGGCGCACACGGCGTACACTTGGGGCAAGGCGATACTAATCCCGTGGCGGCACGTATTATTCTCGGCAGTCGCGCAATCATCGGTGTCACCTGCCACGATTCACTGACACTCGCCCAACAAGCAATAAAAGACAGCGCCAACTACATCGCCTTTGGTCGATTCTTTCCATCGAGTACCAAACCTAACGCGCGCCCTGCGCCAATTTCATTGATTGGCGAAGCGCGCCAACAATTTAGCGCTATACCGATTGTGGTAATTGGCGGCATCACATTAGAGAATGGCAAACAATTACTGGATGCCGGCGCTGATATGCTCGCCGTTTGTCACAGTTTATTTGCGGCGGATGACATTACCGCCCAAGCCAAAAAATTTACTGAATTGAAAAATTAATTTAAGGATTCACCATGAGCCGCTCCGAAGAACTATTTTTACAAGCCCAAAAAACAATTCCCGGTGGCGTGAATTCGCCAGTACGTGCATTTAAAGCCGTGGGCGGCACACCGGTATTTTTTGAACGCGCACTGGGCGCCTATGTGTGGGACGCAGACGGCAAAAAATATATCGATTACGTCCAAAGCTGGGGGCCGATGGTTCTGGGCCACGCACACCCAGACGTGATCAACACCGTGATCGAAACCGCCAAGTTTGGCTTGAGTTTTGGTGCGCCTACTGAACGCGAAACCACGCTCGCTGAAAAACTCTGCACTTTAATTCCCAATATGGAAATGGTGCGCTTCGTAAGCTCCGGTACTGAAGCCACCATGAGTGCCATCAGGCTCGCGCGCGCTTTTACCAAACGCGACAAAATTATAAAATTCGAAGGCTGTTATCACGGCCACTCTGATTCTTTATTAATTAAAGCCGGTTCCGGCGCACTGACCCTGGGTGTGCCCAGCTCACCGGGTGTGCCAGCCGTATTGGCTGATCACACACTCACTCTCGATTACAACAATGCCGAACAAGTGCGCGAATGTTTTGCCAAGCTCGGTGACCAAATCGCCTGCATTATTGTTGAGCCGGTAGTAGGCAATATGAATTGTGTGCCGCCGGTGCCTGGCTTTTTGGAATGCCTGCGTGAAGTGTGTGATGAGTACGGCAGCGTCTTGATTTTTGATGAGGTGATGACCGGTTTCCGTGTTGCGCACAAAGGCGCACAAGGCCACTACGGTGTAAACGCCGATATCATCACTCTGGGCAAAGTCATTGGGGGCGGTATGCCCGTGGGCGCTTTTGGCGGCCGTCGCGACATTATGCAAATGATTGCGCCCTCAGGCCCGGTTTACCAAGCTGGCACCTTGTCTGGCAACCCCGTAGCCATGGCCGCTGGTTTAAAAACTCTGGAGTTATTGGAACAGGAAAGCTTTTACAACAACCTTTGTGCACGCACTACGCAATTAGTAGAAGGCTTACAAAAGCTGGCAGATGAAGCGGGCATCCCCTTCACCACCAATCATGTAGGTAGTATGTTTGGTTTCTTTTTTACCAGCGAGAAAAAAGTCACCAACTTCAAACAAGTCATGGCCTGCGATATTCCACGCTTTAATAAATTTTTCCACGGCATGCTGGAGCGCGGCGTTTACTTGGCACCAGCATCCTACGAAGCAGGTTTTATGTCAGGTGCGCACACCGAAGCGGACATTAACGACACTTTGCAAATTGCTGCCGAAGTATTTGCCAGCCTGAAATAATTATCGGAAGACCACAAAAACAAAAAAAGCCGACGCAGTTTTGCTGCGTCGGCTTTTTTATTGCGACCAAATTTTAATTGCTAACCTGTATAGGCAGGCCCGAAACCAAAACTCCAAATCAACACAGTAATAGCCATTAAGGCTACAAACATTACCAACCCGATAGTGAGGATGGAACTGGCGTAAACGAAGCCTTCATCCTCAGGGATTTTCATAAAAATGGGAATGCCGGTATAGAGCAGATAAACGGTATAAAACACCGCGCCTATACCGACCAACATGGTCAAAATCACATTGGGATAAAGTGCACAAAGCCCTGCAACAAACAAAGGCGTGGCCGTGTACGCAGCGAATACAATCGAGCGCGCAAGCCCGGGAGCCGAATCATAAGTGCGCGACATCCAATCGATAAACGCGCCCATAACACCCACACCGGCCAACAGCGCCAAGTACATTAAAACACTCATGGTTAATGCGCTGGATTCAGTGAGCATTACTGGCGCACCATCGCCAATTACCCACCCTACCTTCGTGGTGCCTATATACATTGAGATGGGCGGGATAAGCGCAAGAAATAAAACATGCGCAAAGTACAAGTGGGACACTGTCTCTTGAGTATCGCGAATTTCTTCCCACTCTTTATGTGGATGGGTAAAAAGCCCTGCAACATGAGAAATCATATTTTCCTCCAACAACTCTGCGACTGGTTATTCACTATTAGATTGTTCGACTAAATTGTTCGACGCGTTTCTGGTAGGGCGAAAAATAAATGCATTCGTCTTACAGATTCAGTATATAGCGTGATTGAAATGGCCTCCTCCACCCCGCTAGATCAAATACTGTTAAAAATTCAGCAGTAGATAACTGCTTCATCTAGCCCTACAAGTTCTCTCTCTAAGCAATTTATTGCTAAGTACTTTGCTGCCTATACCGAAACGACAAACAACAGAATTTAGTGTGTCATCATCAGGTTGAGGTCGGCCTCAAGTTGTTCGACATCGAACGGCGGCATAAAACTGCCACTGTAAGCGCCCTCAGGGTTGACGATAAAAATGCGTGTAGAATGATTTACTTGATACACATCGCCACTGCCATCAGGCATATCTATTCCCGCAGGCACCCTTAATAATTTACTGTCAATAATCACCGAGCGATCATACGCAGCACCAAAAAATTGTGCAGTTCGGGCAAGCTCACTGTTGCTTCCCTGGAGTGCCACAATGTCCGGGTGAAAAAAACCGACGTAGTCGCGCAGCTTAGTGGGAGTATCACGCTCGGGGTCAACACTGATAAAAACCACTTGTAATCCGGTATTTCCCTGCATCACTCGCAACAATTTTCCCAGCTTTTGTAATTCCAGCGGGCAAATATCGGGGCAAGAGGTAAAGCCAAAAAAGACCAGCGACCAGCGACCTCGCCAAAGACTTGAACGGATTGCTTCACCATAATGATTGGTCAAATTGAATTCCGGCAGCATTTTCGGTGCTGGCAATAACTGTGCGTTGTTATAAACCGGTTCGGGCGACAGCTGGCGAGCCCCCACAAAAATGCCAAGCGTTAGGCTCACCACAATAACCATTGCATAGAGCCAATAATGATGAAGTTTGCGGGTGGCATTCACACTAATCATCTGCAGCCTTTTTCACCGGAATACTGACGCTGTGTTGTGTTCCATCAGCAAAATCAAAATGAATATTTACCTTGTCGTTTAGGGTCAACGGAGCGTTTGCACCCAACAACATTAAATGTAAACCACCGGGCGCCAACTGAAGCTCCGATTGTGCAGGAATTATCAGCCTGTCGTGATGATCCATATACACTTTGTCGCCCTCGCGCCGCGTTTGGTGCATCATCACTTGCGTGCAGCAATCTGCACTGACTGCCACAATTATTTTTTCCTCCGGCGAATCATTGCGAAGATTCATATAAGCCGCATTCACGGAGGCGGCCGGCGGTGCCAATTTAACCCATGGGTTTTGCACAGTAAGTTCAGCCTGGGCAATCGCTACGCCAGGACACAACAGTGCGCTGAAAAATAAGATCACCATAATTGGGATTGGTTTAAATATTGTATTAACCGGCAAAAAATGCAATAACATAATGATCCACCAACAGTGCTAAAAACAGCAGCATTAAATGCACAATAGAAAAACGGAATGTTGCCATAGCACTATTTGCATCAGGCTTGAATTTCAACCGCCAGGCATGGCGAATAAAAACAATATTTAAATAAAGGCTTGCGCACAAATACACGACTCCAGCCATGCCAATTAAATAAGGGAGCCAGCACACGGCCATAAGCAACAAGGTGTAAAGCAAAATAAGCGTTTTGGTAAATTCAATGCCGTGCGTAACAGGCAACATGGGAATATTGGCTTTGGCATAATCATTGACGCGGTGAATTGCCAGCGCCCAAAAATGTGGTGGTGTCCAAGCGAATACAATCATCATTAACAATAGCGCTTCGCTGCTGACGCTGCCGGTGACAGCCGTCCAACCCAACACCGGAGGTAGTGCACCCGCCACACCGCCAATTACAATATTTTGCGGTGTGGCGCGCTTTAATAGCATGGTATACACCACGGCATAACCAAATAAGCCAAGCAGCGTTAAATAGGCAGTGAGTGCATTTACGGCCAGCATCAACAATAAGAATCCGGCAACGGCTAACAAACAGGCAAAAATCACAGCTTGATTACTTGTCAGCCGACCTTTAGGCAAAGGCCGCATGTGAGTGCGCGCCATTTGTGCATCAATTTTTTGATCTAGCACATGATTAAATGCCGCCGCCGCGCCGGACACCAATGCAATACCCACGCTAGCCGTGGCAATAAGCAAGAAGTCTGGCACTCCCGGGCTTGCCAACATCATGCCGACCACCGCCGTCAGCACCAAGAGTGCAACGACTTTGGGTTTGGTTAACTGATAATAAGCACGACCATAGCTACTTATTTCTGCGCGCCAACTCACACCGGGCGATACACTTTTTGTTATGGCCATGTTATTTCTCCCCCTTAGTTTGAATGATCCCTATCTAAATTTTATTTGGTGTTTGTGAAAATTTATTTTCATTCACAACAGAACGAACAACACTATGCCTTGGCGACGAAATTTCTGTTTGTGCTGGCATTACTGACGCAGGGAAAATAACATCCCTACGCAAAGCAATTTGTCGTAAAAAAACTACCAGCATCATTAACAGATTAGCTGCAACCACATTATGTGCAACTGCATTCCACAGCGGCACCAAGGCAATAATATTGATTAAGCCCAAGGTCAATTGCAGTAATAACAATAAACTCATTGCGATTACCATCTTGCGCATTACGTGGGATTGGGCACGGCGCCAACAGGCGTATAAAAAAGCACAGAACACCAGGAGCGTAACAATCGCACCCACGCGATGCGACACATGAATACTCATGCGCGCTTCGTAAGGTAAAACACCATATTCATAAGTTTCATGCCCTAGCGGCAAATGAAAAACTTGTGCCAGAGAAAAGCGCTCCTGCCAACCCGCTTCACAAAAAGGCAGTTGGTTGCAAACTGCAGCCGCGTAATTGGTAGAAGTCCATCCGCCCAATGCAATTTGCGCGATTAATACCAACAACACCACAAAACCAAAACCGGCCAAGCGCGACAAAGCCGGTTCAGCGACGTTATTATTCTTAGGGGTTGAGTTTTGTGCTCGATCCCATGCTATTTCTGCGCGCAATAATGCCAACAAACACAGCAGTGTGAACCCGCCCAACAAATGCGCTAATACAATTAGCGGTAACAGATTGAGCGTTACTGTCCACATTCCCAAGGCTGCTTGAAAAATTACTAGCAACAAAAGAGCCGATGCCAAACGGCGATAGCGTTTAATGTAATGACTGGCAATAAAAATGGCCAACACTGCCAGGCCCAATAAACCAGCAATATAACGGTGCAGCATTTCATTGCGCGCCTTGTAAGGATCTACTTCCAAGTGCGGAAATTTTTCTTGCGCATCGGCAATGTGATGATCCAGCACTGGCGCATGATATTTCCCATAACAGCCCGGCCAATCCGGACAACCAAGTCCGGCATCGGTTAAGCGTGTATAAGCACCTAGCGCGATGACAACCAACGTTAGTACCAGCGTAAAACTGACTAAAGTAGAAAAATATTTCATGTTCCGCTCCGGTCATAATTCATTAAACGCAATAGATCGGTGCGGACATCTTTGGCGATATTCTGCATTTGCTCAGGATCGGCATTCACCGGATAGCGCAAAAGAGCAAGTCCGTCACGATTCACGATCACGATTTGATTTTGCAAAGATTCGGCAAGAGTATTTTTTTCCGACCACGAAAGGGATGAAAATTTGTGGAGTGAATTCGGACTTTCTGCCGCAATCACCAGCGGTTGAATATTCAATTGTTTACGTCCAAGGCCAGTATAAAGCTGCTGCATTGTGAATAACGCTTGCTCGCAATCTTTTCCACAGGACTCTGGTGCCACATAAACCAAACGCCACGCGGGAGTATTCACCTCGGCGTTGGGTAACAATTCAATTTCACGCTCCAGCCAATAACCTTTATTCACCGAGTCGTGACTAAACCATCCAAATGCCAGGCTGACTTTGGCCGCAAGTAATGGCACCAAGGCGCAAAGTAGAAATAAACTAAAAAATTTACGACTGGTCATGAATCAACTCCTTTTTTGCACTTGCACTCAGCGCAATCACAATGACTGCTACTGCCAACAGCGCCCACTGCAATGCATAAGCTCTATGGCGTTCGGGTGGTAATATCACGGGTTGATAATGCACGCGGTAGGGCGATTGTTGTTGCTGAAAAATCACACCCAAGGTAGTTAATGACGGCAGATAGGGAGCAAGGCTTAATGCATCCAATTGCTGAATGCGCATTGGCCAGTGCCCCTTATCTTCAATATTAGTTCCTAACAATAACCCTTGAGGGGCGGTACGAAAAACTCCATCAACCATTAATTGCGCTGGAATCGCAACATCCGGTAACTGCTCGCGCCCACCAACCGCAGCAACCCATCCAAGATTAATCAACACCGGAGGAACTAAGTTGGTAGATGCGGAGTTTGATAAGTCAGCAGGAATTTCTTCAACCGGAATCACCACATCGTAACCGATGCGGCCATCGACTAATTGATTGTCCAACAACCAGATAATGGGGGAGACCCAACGGGCAGCGAATTTGACGTGCACACCGTCCAGATCCTGATCGCCAAGTGCTAATAGCTGCTGTGAAGTCAGTGCTCCGGCCGCTTGCCATTGCGCAATGCGCGCCAGAGTTTGTTTTTTTTCCGTGGCGCGCGACAATTGCCAAAACGACAATGACATAAGAAAGGCAGTGGCGAGCAAACAGATGAATACCCAATGCCACCGCATAACCCAATAGCGATTGAACGCTATAATTGTCATACCTCCACTCCTGCAAGGGATTTATTATGTTTATAAAAATAGTCTTAATCTGTTTACTGGCATTGGTTGTGTTTAGCTTGTTTCAGGCACTATTTGTGATGATTAAAAATGACGACAAAGCTCCGCAAATGTCCAAGTTTTTAGGTCGTCGCTTATTTTTTTCTGCCGCCGTTGTTTTACTACTCATCATCCTCTTACTGACTGGTGTTATTACACCTAATCCACGCCCTTACTAACCGATATCCAAACCTAACCACAAGCTTGTAAACGAACCAGCAAGGTTGTGGTTAGTTACAGTACATACACAAAAATAAATAAGTTAAGCCATACCACGTCCACAAAGTGCCAGTACCAGGCAGCTGCCTGAAAACCGAAGTGCCGCTCTGGAGTAAAATGTCCTTTAATCAAAATTCGTAAAAAAATAACTAATAAAAACACCGTTCCCAAGGTCACATGCAGCCCATGAAAACCTGTCAGCAGGAAGAAGGTATTGCCATAAACACCAGAATCTAGCCGTAAGCCCAAGTCGCTATAGGCATGCATATACTCATAACCCTGCAAATATAAAAATACTGCGCCCAGCACTATGGTTAACATCATAAAAAAACCCAACTGGGCATGTTTATTTTTCTCTATGCCTATATGCGCAAATTGCAGTGTGATTGAAGACGCCAACAAAATAAGTGTGTTGTACAGTGGAATTCCCTCCCACGGCATAGGCTGGGTTTCTATACCGCCTGGGGTTTTTGTCAGCGGCCACATTGCCTCAAAATTCGGCCAGAGAATTTCGCCCGTCATCACATTATTACTTGCCCCATCCAACCAAGGCACCGCAATCATTCGGGCGTAAAAAAGCGCACCAAAAAACGCCGCAAAAAACATCACTTCCGAAAAAATAAACCAGCTCATGCCCTGGCGAAATGAGCGATCCATTTGCGAACTATAAAGCCCTTCCATGGATTCACTGATCACATTTTTAAACCAGCCAAATAACATATAACACAAGAGTGCAAAACCAATGGCTAACACATAGCCTCCGGCGCCGTGCTGGTCTTTGGCCAGGTCATTCACCAATAGCGCGGCACCAATACCAATAAAAAATAACGACACAGCCCCCACTATCGGCCAAATACTTTGCTCGGGAACATAGTAACGCTGATGATCTACACGCATAGTGATTCCTCCAATCGCACAAGCAAACTACCGCCCGACTACCTGTGGTGTATTTTTGTATAAACGATACGAGAGAGTGATGGTGGTAAAATGCGCAGGTAGTTTTGGATCTATATAAAACTGAACCGGCATAGCTCTGCGCTCATGAGCATCCAATGGTTGCTCGGTAAAACAAAAGCATTCAATTTTTATAAAGTATTTGGCGGCCTCACCGGGCGAGACTGATGGCACGGCGCGCCCTACCATTGCTTCATCGGTTGGATTTTCCACAATAAAATTCACTACTTTTATCTGCCCGGGGTGAAGGCTTATATCCGCCATTTCCGGCGAGAAACCCCAGGGAATAGAACTATCGCGATTAGCCAAAAATTCCACTTTAATCGCACGCGACTCATCAACCTTGGCTCTGGTAGTTGCAGGTTGATTGCTGGTTTTGCCATTAATACCGGTAATTTCGCAAAACACATCGTAGAGCGGAACCAAGGCATAACCGAAGGCAAACATCGCAATACAAATAAGTATTAATTTGCGCATTAATGTTCTGTGCGAAACCATGCGCCCTCCGGACTCTGTGTGAAAACCAATTAGGCCAAACAATCAACCATTCACAACCTGTTATTTCACATGAGGTGGTGTTTGAAACGTGTGATAAGGCGCTGGCGACGGAATTTCCCATTCCAACCCCTGAGCACCTTCCCATACTTGGCTGCTTGCCTTTTTACCTTTTCTGCGCATGCAGCGAACCACCATCCACACAAAAATAAGCTGTGACAAACCAAACAATAATCCACCAATGCTGATAAACGCATTCATATCTGCAAACTGCAACGCATAATCAGGAATGCGCCGGGGCATTCCCGCCAAGCCGACAAAATGCATGGGGAAGAACAACATGTTGACGGAAACAATTGAACACCAAAAATGAAACTGGCCAATTTTTTCGCTGTACATTACTCCCGTCCACTTGGGTATCCAGTAATAAACACCGGAGATAATGCCAAACACAGCGCCCGTCACCAGCACATAATGAAAATGTGCCACCACAAAATAGGTATCGTGGTATTGAAAATCGGCGGGCACTATCGCGAGCATCAAGCCGGATAAACCGCCAATGGTGAATAACACAATAAATGCCAAGGCAAACATCATCGGCACTTCAAACGTCATTGAGCCGCGCCACATAGTGGCTACCCAATTAAATACTTTCACGCCGGTTGGAACTGCAATCAGCATGGTCGCGTACATAAAAAATAATTCAGCCGCTACCGGCATGCCAGTCGTAAACATATGATGCGCCCACACAATAAACGACAAGAACGCAATACTTGCGGTGGCAATCACCATGGATTCATAACCAAACAAGGGTTTACGCGCGAAGGTTGGAATAATGCTGGAGACAATCCCGAAGGCGGGTAGAATCATGATGTAAACTTCCGGGTGCCCAAAGAACCAAAAAATATGCTGAAACATAACCGGGTCACCGCCGCCCGCCGCATCAAAAAAACTGGTGCCAAAATATTTATCGGTAAGCACCATGGTGACCACACCCGCCAGTACCGGCATCACAGCAATTAATAAAAATGCGGTGATTAACCAAGTCCATACAAACAGCGGCAATTTCATCCACTTCATGCCTGGTGCGCGCATATTAAAAATGGTGACTATCACATTCATCGCTCCCATGATGGAAGATATCCCCATCAGGTGAACTGAAAACACAAAAAATGCGGTGCTATCGCTACTGTAAGTAGTGGAGAGTGGTGCGTAAAAAGTCCAGCCCGCTGCCGGTGCGCCGCCCTCCATAAAAAAGGTAGAAAGTAAAATCGTAAAGGCAAAAGGTAAGATCCAGAAACTCCAGTTATTCATACGCGGCAACGCCATATCGGGCGCGCCAATCATCAGTGGAATCATCCAATTCGCCAAACCAACAAATGCAGGCATAACTGCACCAAACACCATCACCAAACCATGTACTGTGGTGAGCTGGTTAAAAAAATGTGGATCAACAAATTGCAAACCCGGTTGAAATAATTCGGCGCGAATCATCATTGCCAAAATGCCGCCGGTAAACAGCATTAGCAGCGAGAACAACAAATAAAGCGTGCCAATATCTTTATGGTTAGTCGTAAACAACCAGCGGGTGATGCCGTGTGGCTTGTGGTCATGCGCATGATGATCATCGCTCTGGTGATGATCTAATTCACTACCCAATGCGCTGCTATTTTCGGTGCTCATTATTATTCTCCTCCCTTAACTGCGGCGACATCGGCAGCTTGCACCAACTCACCGGTATTATTACCCCACGCATTGCGCTCGTAAGTAATAACCGCCGCCAATTCGCTATTGGTTAATTGCTTACCATAAGCTTGCATGGCGGTACCGGCTTTACCGTTCACGACAATTTGAATATGTGCGGGAATATCGGTTGTTGCCATCACACTACCTTTGAGTGCGGGAATGACACCGGGCAAACCTTCACCGGAAATTTGATGACAAGCGGCACAATGGGTTTCATAGATTTTTTGCCCTTGTGCCATTAGCTCATCCATTGTCATATTTCCGCGCGCTGCCTCTGCGGCCTTTTCTTGTGCCTGACGCTCCAACTCCTGCGCCACCCACAGATCAAAATCCTCCGGGCTGCGCACATCAACAACAACGGGCATAAACGCGTGGTCTTTTCCGCACAACTCTGCACACTGCCCGCGATAAATGCCTGGCTTATCCACCTTGGTCCATGTCTCGTTGATAAACCCGGGGTTGGCATCTTTTTTCACGGCAAATGCAGGCACCCACCAGGAGTGAATTACGTCATCCGCAGTAACCAGAAAACGAATTTTTTTGCCGGTTGGCAACACCAAGGGCTTATCCACATCGCGCAGATAAAGATCGGTTTTTTCGGCTTGATTATTAATAGCGTCGCGCGGTGTCGCGAGCAGGGAATAAAACTCTATAGGGTAATCGAGATATTTGTAGTGCCATTTCCATTGTGAGCCGGTGATCAATACGGTGATATCGGCTTCGGAGGTATCCTCCATAGCGATTAACGTTTTGCTCGCCGGGATCGCCATAGCCACCAAAATTACTACCGGTATGGCGGTCCAAATAATTTCGATTTTTAAGCTGCCATGGAATTGCGCGGGAGTGGCGCCCTTGGCTTTGCGATGATGCAAAATGGACCAAAACATCAACCCAAACACTATGGCTGCGATGGCACAACAAATATAAAAAATGATCATGTGCAAATCGTAAACCTGACCACTGATGTCGGTAACACCGCGTGTCATGTTGTATTTTGCATCCTCTGCCAACAGAGGGTTAATGCAAGCCAATAAAAAAATGGCCAAGGCATAGCGAGCAGAGTGCATGTAAAAATAGCGCAGACTGGATAAACAATATTTCACTGCACAACTCCTTTATCCCATGGGTTATCGTTTTTATTACAGGCGACTAAGAAATAATGTTTGAGCAATAGCGTCCAGCTTATAAATGCCGGAAATACTGGTTTCGCAGACGGGCCACGAACAATAGCTATTACTTTTTCAGGCGTTGAGTTTCGACTCAACAGAGGAATCAGGTGTTCTTATCCCAAAACAGGCGCGACCTGACAACAGAAAAGCCAACTGGCAAAAACGGGGGCAGAGACTGACGGAAGCGACTGCTAACCGAAGGCTCTAACGACACAGCCAGAACACAGGACGTACCAGAACTAACAACCGGACACCTTAATTCCACGACCACGCGGGTAAACCTAACTCTAAGCTGAAAAAATGCTGAGAACAAAACACTACCCGACGGATTAACTATAAACCCATCGACTTAAAACGCAAGGGTAAAGATAAAAACAAAAAATGCATTTAAAAAATGTATTTATATAACAAAAAAGCCAGTTCAAAACTGAACTGGCTTTTGGTGTAACAGACGACTAAGAAAGCGAATGCTACTAGCAACCCTCACTAAAAGAGAACACTAGAAACGAATGGTTCCGCCGACCATTAAACTATTCTCGACTTCACCATCCACATAGCTGAGCTCCAGGCTAGCCTTGTCGGCGAAGAAATTACGCGCACGCACAAAGTAATCCGTCTCTGCGCCACTCACCGCAGTGTAAGAGGTATTAACAAATCCGGTGCCGATACTCAGGTTGCGATCTATGTAATAATCTGCAGCCATAGTGATAGTATCGTCAGTGAAACCCAGTTTGGATTTTTCGTAACTGGCCTCTACATTTAATGCCTGCTCACCCGAAAGCGGCAACACATACTTACCGTTAATATTCCACTCTTCCGACACATCAACATCTTCAACAAATTCAGACCACACCAATAAACCGGTGACAGGCGCGACACCCGCTTTTATAAACCAATTTGATTCCCAATCAGATGATTGACCTACAACAGCGGGCACTTTGGATTTAAATTCTTGTACTCCGGCACCGAGGAAAAACAGAGAATTAGGGATGTAAAAATCAACACCAATTAAACGCCCATAAAAATCAGCTTTTTGACCTGCAAACTTAACTTCTTCAGTAGCAAGCTGAGCATACACATTGCTTGATTTTTCGATAAATGCTGCTTCGGCAAGCGGATGATTAGAAGTATCTACCGGTGCAAAATAATATTTTCCTTCGATCCCAATAACACGACCGTCTGCATCTGAATCCTCATAATCAACATCGTCATATGCAGCAGACAATTCACTTTGATAGGTTGCAGCAAGTGCAAAGGGGGCGCTTAAAAAACCAGCAGCAGCGATAATAGCGGGAAGCAATTTAATTTTCATAATCTATCCTCGAAGAATTACAACGGCATCTGCATTGATGCACGGTTTCATACTAGCGATAGAAAATTGAATCAAAACTGAATGGAACAACTTTTTACAGAGCGGGATAAATTCATATATTTTTTATAACGGACAAAAAATATACATCTACGCCAAGCAATTACAGGAAAATAATACTTCATCTTCCAAGCGCAAAGCCGTTAACTCCCCGCCCCACACACAGCCGGTATCCAAGGCGTAAATATTTTTGGTATTTGCTTGCCCTTCAAGCGCAGCCCAATGTCCAAAAATAATTTTATGGTTGCGCATTTTACGCCCGGAGAGAGAAAACCAGGGGGCAAAACCGGTTGGCGCTGCATCGGCACTTTCTTTAGTTTCCAACTCAAGCTCACCTTGTGCAGAGCAAAAGCGCATACGGGTAAAATAGTTGGTAATGACACGTAACCGTTCGGCGCCTTGCAGCTCATCACTCCAGCGCGCCGGGGAGTTACCATACATATTTTCCAAAAGCAGTTCAGGCGAATTACTCTGTAACACAGTTTCCACTTCGCGCGCGCGCGCCAGCGCATCGTCCAATGACCATTGCGGTGGTATACCTGCGTGAACCATGGTGAAATTTAATTGTGCATCGTGATGCACTAACTTTTGTTGGCGCAACCAATAAATTAAATCGGCGCGATCAGGTGCGAGTAACAGCGGTTCGAGCGTATCGTTTTTACCTGCTTTCCGCAGGCCGTAGTAGACCGCAATAAAATGTAAATCGTGATTACCCAATACCAACGTAATGGAGTCGCGCAATTTGTATAACAAACGCAATGTCGCCAGTGAGTCTGGCCCGCGATTAATTACATCACCAGCAAGCCACAATTTATCTTTAGCGGGATTAAAATTAATCTTTTTTAACAGACATTGCAGCGGTTCAAGGCAACCTTGAATATCGCCAATTGCATAGGTAGCCATAAATTTATTTATCAGTGAATCGCATGGGGAGGCACAAGGGCAAAAGCGGGAATGTCAGCATCGAACAGCGAGCCGTCTTCAGCGCGCATTTGATAACTCCCCTGCATAATACCCGTTTCGGTTTCAAGAATAACACCACTGGTGTAAGTATAGCTGTCACCGGGTTTAATATGCGGCTGCTCCCCCACCACACCTATGCCTTGCACTTCTTGCCGCTTGTCATTTGCATCGGTAATTAGCCAATGGCGACTAATTAACTGCGCAGGCACATCGCCTTGATTGGCGATGGTGATGGTATAAGCGTAGACGTAACGATGCGCCAAGGGCTCCGACTGGGCATTAATATAAGTTGTTTTTACTGATACCTGGATCGCACACATTTTATTTATCACCACTGCTGATGACCGCAGAATTTAACGAAAGCTCGCCCAGTAAATTGCTCATCGCCACATATTCGGGCAAGCTGATTTCCTCTGGACGCAGGCCAAGATCAACCGGTAGCGACTCCATTTGCTCAGCGCTTAATAATTGTTTAAGTGAATTGCGCAAAGTTTTACGGCGCTGCTGGAATGCGACGTTCACCAATGTTTCCAAACTTTTTATATTGTTTGCAACATAGGGTAATTGTGCATAAGGAGTAAGGCGCACGATCGCCGAATCCACTTTTGGCGCTGGGTCAAACGAGGTAGGCGGCACATCAAATAAATCTTCTACCGCACAATAATATTGCACCATAATTCCCAAACGGCCATAGGCGCCATCGCCCGGTTGTGCAGCCATCCGTTTTACGACTTCTTTTTGCAGCATAAAGTGCATGTCTTGCACTTTATTGGCGTAAGTCAGCAGGTGAAAAATTAATGGCGTGGAAATGTTATAGGGCAAGTTGCCCACAATGCGCAGAGGCTGTTCGTTTTTAATTAACTGATTAAAATCAAACTGCAGCGCATCGGCCTGAAACAATTTAAAGTTGGGATGATGCTCAAACTTTACTTTTAACCAGGGAACCAAATCGCGATCCAGTTCAATCACACTGAGGTTGTCGCAGCTATCAGCAAGCAATTGGGTAATCGCACCTTTACCCGGGCCGATTTCGACAATTTGATCTGTTTTTTGCGGATGCACTGAACGAACTATGTCGCGAATAATACCGTGATCAATCAAAAAGTTTTGACCAAAACGTTTGCGCGCTTTGTGTTGGGATTCCTGAATAACATTTTTGCTCATGAAATTTGTTCCAATAAATTAGCGCGTGTTTTTGCTTGTACCATTGCCATGGCGTAAGCCAGCGCGGTGCGCAAGCTGCCTAAATCAGCTTTGCCAGTGCCGGCCAGATCCAACGCGGTGCCGTGATCGACTGAGGTGCGAATGATCGGCAGGCCGAGCGTGACATTCACCGCCTGACCAAAACCTTTATATTTCAATACGGGCAACCCTTGATCGTGATACATGGCCAGCACCGCGTCGGCCTTGTCCAAATATTTGGGCGTAAATAAAGTGTCGGCGGGCAGCGGGCCAATCAGATTCATGCCGCGCGAGCGCAGTTGCTCCAGCACCGGTTCAATCACCTCAATTTCTTCGCGCCCCAAATGACCGCCCTCCCCCGCATGGGGGTTTAAACCGCAAACCAAAATGCGCGGCTGCGCTATGCCAAATTGCAACTGTAAATCGCGCTGCAGAATTTCCGTCACCTGTGTGAGTTCATCACGGGTAATTGCAGCAGCAACATCTTTGAGCGGCAAATGGGTTGTTGCCAGTGCCACACGCAACCCCTCAGTTGCCAACATCATGACGACTTTCGCGGTATGGGTTTTATCGGCGAGATATTCAGTGTGACCACTGAATGGAATACCCGCTTCATTGATCACACTTTTTTGCACCGGGCCGGTTACCAGCGCGGCAAAATCCCCGGCGAGACAACCGTTAATCGCCGCATCCAGTGTTTGCAAAATATAGGGGGCATTGCACACCTTCAGCTTGCCGGGCTCAGCGGGCTCCGCCAGAGCGATTGGCAATACTGCCAGCTCCCCGGCAACACTTGGCCGTGGGGCATCCTGCAGATCGATAATACGCAACCGCAGCGGCATACCTAATTGAGCCGCACGCGCTTGCAGCAGCTGGGGATCGGCAATAGCTACAATTTCATAATCCTGCGGTTCCTGCGCGAGAGCAATTACCAAATCCGGGCCTATGCCCGCCGGTTCACCGGGAGTAAGTGCGATACGAAAACAGCTGGTCATAGATATCAGTGCCTGAAGAAGTTGGGTGAAAAATAATGCACAACAAAAAATCATTGCTCAAAAAGCACAGCGGCCAAAAACAAAATTGCAGTGTGCAATTCCATTTTTAGCCGCGCTTATTGCCGATGCACCGCTCAGGCGGTGCACTCGCTTAGAGCTTGATTTCGACGTAAGCCTCTTCGCGAATTTGGGTCAACCAAAGCTGGAACTCTTCATCAAAACGACGCGCACGCAAAACGTTTGCAGCCTGGTTGCGCTTCATCTTATCGCTCATATCTTCTTTGCGGCGCTCCAATACTTGCAGTATGTGCCAACCAAATTGGCTCTTGAAGGGGCGGCTGATGCCGTTGATTGGCGTATTTTTCATAGCCTCTTCAAACTCTGCTACAAACATCCCGGGCATGGACCAGCCGAGATCCCCACCACTTAACATCGAACCTGTGTCTTCTGAGTTTTCACGTGCAAGCACAGCAAAGTCTTCGCCTTTTTCAATGCGCGCTTTCAAATCCAACAATTTCTGGCGCGCCTGGGAGTCATCCATAATTTCAGAGGTTTTAACCAGAATGTGGCGCGCATGGGTCTGTTCAACCAACTGCTCGCCACCACCACGCTGCTCAATATTTTTCAGGATATGAAAACCTGCACCACTGCGGAATGGTTTGGACACCTGTCCTTCAGCCAAACCAAGCATTTGATTGCCAAACAACTCCGGCAACTGCGCGAGTTTGCGCCAACCGATATCACCACCTTGCAAGGCGGCCTGATCATTGGAGAAACTGATTGCCATTTGTGCAAAGTCACTGCCATTCAACAGTTTCTGGTAGATATCGTTAGCTTGTTTTTCCGCTTCCGCAATAGCTTCGGCATCGGCGCTGCTCGATACCGCAATCAAAATGTGGCCTATATGATAGTCGGGCGAGGTGGCATATTTCCCATCACTGGAGGCCAGGAAGTTATTGATATCCTGCTCGGTGATTTTAATGCGGCTATTAACAACACCCTGCTGCAAATTATTGATGGTCAACTCATTGCGCATCTGCTTGCGCAAACCATCCAGATTCAAACCCTGACGCTGTAAATCGGCCTCCAGTTGCGCCAATGTGATCTGGTTTTTTTGCAGCACACGGCCAATCGCCTGATCGATTTCAGATTCTTCAATGGTGATCTCATAGCGCTCGGCCATGCCTAGCTCAATGCGCTCAATAATCAACTGCTCCAGAATTTGTTTATTGAGCACATCTTCCGGCGGTAGCTGTTGATACTGGCCACGCAGCCGCTCCATGATTGACACTTTGCGGGCATTCAATTCACTTTCCAGCACAACATCTTTATCGACAATTGCTACCACACGATCCAGTGATACGGCACCGTTTTGTGCCATGCCGAGCTGGCTGCCAATCAATAAGAGGCCACCCAGTACTACTTTCCAGCCCAGAGGGTTTTGACGCTTACTCATAATTCAATCACTGTTTTATTGTAAAGATGCTTCACGCTCGCCGTAGCCGTACATGGCATTGTCGAGCAGGTTACTAATACGCTGACTCAAGGTGCCAAAACCACGCAACTGCACTTCAAAGAAGATGCCGCGGTCATAGTCATTGCTCTTGAGGTTTTCCATAAAGTTTTCGCTGAAATCAAAATCCACCCACTGGCGCGCCAGAATGCGAACCCGATAACAGCAATCGGTATATTCGAGCCCGGCAAAGGTGTCGAGTTCCGCATTGTACGTAAAATCGTAGTTGGTACGGGCAATAACCGCCCATTGGTTGCTGACCGGCCACAGAGTGGTGACATCCAATTGATTGCGGGTTTTACCAATAGATGAGCTGGTATCGAGTGGACTCAGGGATACTGGATCGCGATTGTAACGATAGCCAAGGTTAAAAATCCGATAGCGATCATCCATGTAATGCAAACTGCTGCTGAGTGCGCTGAGTTTTTCACTTTGATGATCGTAGAGCACATCATTGGTCAAACGAAAGTGATCGCCAAGCTGCGCGCTTAGCTCACCCGCAATAGCAGAGCTGGTACGGGTATTCGCATAGTCATCCGGTTTATCGAGTATTCCCACACGGCGATCATCAAAATAGGTGATTTGACCAACACTCATGCGCAGCCGCTCTACCCCGGTAGTAGATTCTACAAAACGACTGGTCACCCCCAGCGTAAGGTGATTTGCATCATCAATACGATCACCACCGGAGAAGCGGGTGTCGCGAAACAGCTGGTTGTAGGTAAACACTATATCCGAGGTATCGAAGTTCACGTAACTCGTATCAGAGGTCAAACGATAAAGCGAAGACTGGTCTTCGTAGTCGCGGTAGAGATAGTAGGCGCGAGGTTCAAGCGTTTGGGTAAAGTCTTCTGCAAAGAGATTGGTGTCGCGCTCAAAAAACAACCCCATATCGAGGGAGCCTTGAGGGGCGGCAAATTGCTGCTCAGTCTCGGCATCAGCGCGCATATTGCCAGCATCCAGGTGATAAGCCAGCGTTTTCACCCCTGCGCCAGGCTTGATATAACCGGCAGTGTATTTTTTATCCCAATGAATGCTGTAGTTGGTACGCAGACGCTCACCGACAATCAAATCCCCCAGCTTCGACGCATTGGCAGGATCATCACTGAAATAACGGTTCATTGAGAAGTTAACATACTCGTTTTCCAACCCAACAACCCAGTCGTCAAAGCGGTAGTTACCATCCGCCGACAAGCGCGGCAGCTCGCGATAGGGCAACTGACGATCAGTCAGGAGCCGGAATTCCTCGATTTTGCCGTCCAAGCGCCAATTATCGGTACGATAACCTGCGGCAGCACTCTGGCGAATGTAGGCCTGGCGATTGAGATCGACCGATCCCCGATCGACATCGCGCAGGTAATCTGTGTCACTCACTTCAGTGTAATCAACGAGCGTTGACCAGCGCTGATTGCGCCCGCCGGTCTGAACCAGGCTGTATTGCCAGCGATCCTTTCCTTTGTAAGGGTAGGCTTGCGCCTCACTGATTTCACCCGCCTCAATTTGATCCTGTAAGCGCTCGCTGAATCCACCACGATCATTGCCCAGGGAGCTGCCGCTCAATTCAGTATCAAAATACACCGACTTGTGACGGAATTCGCTCAACAGCATGTAGCCGTGATCTGCCAGGTAACGAGGCGTAAATGTGGCGTCGTAGTTGGGGGCAATATTCCAATAAAAAGGGGCAGAGAACTCATCAATCCCATCACTGGTATCAAAGCCGACAGACGGAAACAGAAACCCGGTAAGACGATCTGGACCAATCGGGAAGCGAAAATACGGGGCGTAGGCAATGGGGATATCTTTGACTTTCAATCGCATATGGCGGGCGGTGCCATAATGCTTATCGTTGTGAAGGGTAATATTGGACCCTTCAATCAACCAGGTATTGTCGCCCGGTTCACAACTGGTGAAGGTTCCCTGATCCAGGCTGATAATTTTATCGCCAAACTTCTCCAAGCTTTCAGCTCGCCCACGCACTCGCGTTTCATACATTACAAAACGCGCATTATCGAGACGGGCATTGCCGCTTTGCGTATCGACATAAGCGCTATCCGCACGCAACAGCAAACCCGGTTCGCGCACCTGAATGTTGCCATCCAGCTCGGCCTCCCGGCTCACCTTGTCAAAGGTAAATGTATCTGCATAAAAAGAGCGACGCCCTTGAGTCAGGCGAACATTGTCGCGCATGATAAATTTGGTCTGCTTTTCGGATTCAGAATAATCTGCCGTACCAAAAATACTGGCCTTCTCAGGATCAAGCTCTGACTCTGCATCATCGCGTGCGGGAGCTATATAAGCACCACAGCAGGCAGCAGGGATCAGTGCTCGCTGCTCCGCCGTCAACTCTTCCAGCGGCACCCAATCCAATTCGCGTAACTGCTGATTGGGGTCTGGCTTTACAGCTGCTGCATCAACAACTGCCACCTCATCCTGTGCATAGGCTAAAGGCGCCAAGGACAGGAGAGCACCAGCACACTGCGCCGCCACAAGGAGTGCCAAGCGGGAGCGGGAGAAGGGACTGTGCAATTTCTGTGTGGGGTAATTCTGGGTTGGAGCCATTAACCGCGGTCTCATATACGTGACACTGCTTTCTGTCACCTAAAAAATTGCAGCGATTCTACTGTAAAGCCGCTGTACAGGGAATGAATTGGGGGAAATCACTCGAGTGGGGTAGAATTCAGTCAATTCCAAGCCCCCCTAGGGAGAGGCTCGCTCACATTTATCCAATGCGGATACTACATGTCATCACACAATATAAAGACTGACTCGCCACAGACAGCCAATTTGCAACAAGATTCCCGCACCCGTGCGCTGGCAGAGTGGGTAGCTGAACAAATTGCAGACAACAATACCTCCGTCGAACTGCGCAGCCTCGGTAGCGATGCAGGATTTCGTCGCTACTTTCGTTTCAATCAAGGCCCAACCCTTCTTGCCGTGGATGCCCCACCCACCACGGAAGACAGCAATCAGTTTATCGCCATAGCAATGTTTATTGCCCAGCAAGCCGTACGCAGCCCGCGCATTATTGCTACCGATACAAACCAAGGTTTTTTGTTGGTGGAAGATTTTGGCGATCAACTGCTCTTCAAGATTGTTGATTCCCAAAATGCAGATGCGCTCTACCAACTGGCAATGCAAAACCTGCTCAAATTGCAACAAAGCACTGATGATCCCTTACTGATTCCACGCTATGACCGGGCCCTGTTGCGGCGCGAACTGGAGATTTTCAGCGAGTGGTTTGTCGGCCAACTGCTGGATTACTCACTGACACCCGAAGAGCTCGCACTGCTGGATAACACGTTTAACCAACTGGAAGCTATCGCCCTTAACCAACCGCAGAGCTTTGTGCACCGCGATTACCACTCGCGCAACCTGATCCTCTGCAACGATGGCGAATTGGGGGTAATAGATTTCCAAGGCGCACTCTGGGGTGGCATTACCTACGATCTGGTGTCGCTCTTGCGCGATTGTTATCTGCGCTGGCCAACACACAAAGTAACAACCTGGGCACTGGATTATCGCCAACAAGCGATTGCCCGTGGACTCATCAATCAACACATCAGCGAAGCGGAATTTATGCGCTGGTTTGACTGGCTAGGCCTGCAGCGTCACATCAAGGTACTGGGTATATTTGCGCGACTGAATCTGCGCGACGGCAAAGCTGGCTATTTACAGGATCTACCACTAGTCATTCGCTACACCTTGGAGGTAGCTGAAGCCTATACTGAACTCCGCCCTTTTGCCGATTGGTTTAAAACCACACTTTTGCCCATTGCAACCACTCAAGACTGGTATCGCGACTACCAAACTGCAGGAGACCGCACATGAAAGCCATGATTCTTGCGGCAGGCCTTGGCAATCGTATGCGCCCACTCACCGACCACACCCCCAAACCGCTCCTGCGGGCAGGCGGAAAACCGCTGATCGAATATCACCTACTCAACCTGCAACGCGCAGGTATTCGCGAGGTCATCATCAACCTCGCCTATCTGGGCGACAAAATCCGCCATCACCTGGGGGATGGCAGTGGATTTGGCCTGAACATTCACTACTCAGCCGAACCCGAACCACTGGAAACCGGCGGCGCCATAGTGCACGCCAGTCAGCTATTGGGTAGGGAACCTTTTCTACTGGTCAACGGTGATGTGTGGTGTGATATTGAATTGAGCGATTTTGTCGGGCGTGCCCTCGCGTGCAACGACAATAAAGGCCACCTGCTATTAGTGCCCAACCCGGATTTTCATCCGCATGGTGACTTTGCGCTCGCCGATAAGGGCAAGCTGCTTGATGACCCGGAAAAAAACGCGCCGCATCGCTTTACGTTTGGTGGTATAAGCCTGCTTCACCCTTCGCTCATCGATGACTACCCGCTCAAGCGGCAGAAATTCCCTCTGGTTGAAGTATTTCGTCACGCGATAAACGCAGGGCAATTGACTGGCGAAGTGTACAATGGTCACTGGAGCGACGTAGGAACCCCCGAGCGGCTCAACACCCTTGATGACTACTTGCACCACCAACGCACCACAATAGGCGCAGGAGTTTGAACAAAAAACCATATGTTTGGTTGACAAACCGACCGAACACGGCATAATGTCGCGTCCTTGAATTTAGACCCTTTTTCGATAGTTTTATCCAGAATTTATATATAGGAGCACTAAGGTGGCAAACTCACCCCAAGCCAAAAAACGCGCGCGTCAAAATGAAAAAGCTCGCAAGCACAACGCAAGCATGCGCTCTATGGGGCGTACTTACCTCAAGAAAGTGCTGAGCGCTATCCAAACTGGTGATAAAGAAGCAGCTACCGCCGCTTATGTATCAGCAGTTGCCGTGATCGACCGTATCGCCGATAAAGGTCTGATCCACAAAAACAAAGCTGCTCGTCATAAGAGCCGCTTGAATGCAAAAATCAAAGCATTGGCTGCTGCCTAATTATTTGTTTTGACTTAATGCATAAAAAAACCGGCTAAGGCCGGTTTTTTTATGCCCGTCGTTTGTTCAAACGCTTCTCGTATTGCACACAAAGCACCCGACTGACTCTATACACTGCAATAAAAACAGATTATCTTCGGCAGCAACTTTTCACCGGAACAAGAGTCCGGCGCCACACGAACGGACTTATGGGGCAATAACTGATTACAGCCGGTCATCCCAAAAAAAGATGCACCACTGACAACAGCTTTGCCACCAAAGTGCACATACTAATAATGGAGATAACCTATGCTGCCACGCGAACATTATCTGAAACAAACCTTTCAGGATGCAGTGAATTTCCCCGAAGGATTTGAAAAGGGCGGATTATCTGACATTCAAGCGCGCCTGGTGCGCAAACACGGCGCACTTATCAATGCGATAACCCAGGAAGAGGTGTCCGACCCCACCACCGACGATCTGCATATCCTCAAAGTTGTTGCCAATCAAAGCGTCCCCAAAAGCCCCATTGAACAAGCCTGGATCAAATACCTTTCAATTGTTAAAGCCCGTCAAGCTGCAGCACCAGCAAAAGTCAGCAAACCCAAAGCCCCCAAAACCAAAGCAGCAGAACCTGCCGCCGCAGAAACAGCAGCAAAAACCGTAAAGAAAACTAAAAAAACCGAAGCAAGTTGACAGCGCCGGTGTGTTACTAAAGAATTCACCTACCGAAGGGGAGTAGTTCCCGCTGTGGATGTCGTCATCACGAGCCAGTAGCTCCGGCGCCACAGGCAGTTGCATAGCAACTGTGAACGAGACCTTTGTCGTAATGACAAAGGTTTCGCGTGCCCGGTCGTTACGTATTTAACCTTACGCGCAAACACCGGAGAATCAGAACATGTATTGCCCAAACCCAAGTTGCAGTGAATCCCCTGATCGCCCCCACCTGCTTATTGCTGATCGCAACGGCATTGAGATTGATTATTGCCCGAAGTGTCGCGGCGTTTGGTTAGATCGCGGCGAGCTGGACAAACTGATTGAACGCGCGCAGGCCGATGCAGCACCCGCACCACAAGCGGCACCGCAACGTGAGCAGTATCGGGAACCGGAACGCGACTACCGCCCCCAAGAGCGGCGCGACGATCGCCAGCATATTGACCATCGCCCACACTATGGCGCCCACCATAAAAGTTCTGGGTATGACAGCTACGGCAAGCCGCGGAAAAAATCCATTTTGAGTGAGATTTTTGATTTTTAAACCAATGAACAATCCAAAATTACTATTAATAAAAAAAGGCGTGTGAGAAACACGCCTTTTTTGTTTTTTACAACCAGATTAATTTTGCACTAAACCATCGGCACAACGACATTCAATAAATAAACCTGGCCCACCTGAATATTCCGCACGCAATTATCGACCAACAACTCACCATTGCAGCTCAGCAGAATTTTGTCGGTTGCACCGCGTGCAATCGCTACATGGAAAGTCGCACCGCGAAATTGACGCACCGCTTTGACCTGACTCCAAGCGGACGGTAATTGCGGCGCAACACGCAAGCCTTCATCGCAGCCTTGCAAACCGAATACGCCTTCTACCAGACAGCGGTAAACCCAGGACACAGTGCCGGTATTAAATAATTGCGATGATCGCCCTGCCGTGCGTGGATACTGATGATAAGCGCCACGATAATAATTCGGGATATACACCGGCAACTGACCGCGCTGGAGATAATCCGCCTCGCTTGGGCCGGGAATCATTTGGCGCAGCAATTTATAAGCGCGATCCCGCTCCCCGATGCCAAACAAACTGAAAATATAAAACACCGCCGCATGATTATAAACAGAACCATTTTCCGCTGAGCCGGGGTGTTTTTGGGTCACACGCCCGACATCATCGCGCATGGCCGTATAAGCGGGGGCAAGCATGGCAACACCGTAAGGTGTCTCCAATTGTTGCTCTACCGCGGCGATCATTTTTTCACGCTGCTCCGCACTTGCCGCACCACCTAAAATCGCCCAGCTTTGAGGATTCAAAAAGATGCGCCCCTCCTGATCCTTGCTAACACCAAACACCACATCATCGTCAGTAATACCGCGTCCAAACCAATTGCCATCCCACAGGTATTTATTCACGGCCACATTAATTTCCTGCGCACCCGCACGAAACTCCTGCTGCAAATTTTCCTCCGCAAGTTTTGCGCAAACATCCGCCCACAAATTCAATGCGTAAGCGGTGGCAACCGAAAGCCAGCCGGAAACGCCTTTACCTTTGTAACCCACCATATTCATGGGGTCGCACCAATCACCCTGGGCGATAAAACTTAAACCGCGCTGATCTCGCGCCTGTAATAACCAGCGCATTGCATTGCTAATCCGCTCAAATACCGACAAGGTTTTGCCGTCATGACCTGTGACCATTTCCTGCAAAAGCGCATAGTCATTAGTTTCATCAAGGTAGGTTTTTAAACATACCGGCAGCCATACGCAGTGATCTGTATGGGGAATTTGGTTGATATATTTCAACTCAGCCTCCGCACTCAACAAAATGCCATCGGGCATTGCGCCCGACACTTCTTGCTGACTCAGCGCATGCAAAAATGCCGCGCGCGCAACCTGCGGTTTAACAAAGGTCATGCCCATATTATCTTGCAAGTAATTACGCGTTTGCGGATCGGTCGTTAACCGATTGACATCGCCGTGATAAAAAACCTGCCGCGGCAGCCAGTGGTTTACAAAATTATCCAATTCGGCATCGGGAGTTTCGATCTGTAAACAACCACTACCTTTTTGGATATAGTCAGCGTAACTCGCCTGTGCCTGCGCAAAACCGTCGGCACTTAAATATTTTTCGCGCAACTGCTGTATTTCCGCATCATCAAATGCGGGGCCAAACATAAACCGATATTGCTGTTGGGCTGATTCAGTCAATTCCAAACGATATTGCAGTACCGCCGCTGGCGTTTCATAGCGCGCATCGCCGCCACGCAATAAAGCTTCCTGCAGCGCAGAGGGATTGTGCAAGCCGCCCTCGCCTTCAAAAGTTTCTTGTTTAGCCTCCCAGGCGACGGGGGCTCGATCGTGCAAGAAAAACGTTTTGTCTTTGAAAAATTTATTTTTAAAATGATCCGCGACTTTTTGATAAGGCGTTACGCAGGTGGCGACAATACCGCCCAAGTCTGCACGATACTCGGCCGACTGATTCATCCACGACATATAACCCACCGGGAAATAGGGATAAACACTAATGCGGCGCGCACGCTTAGAGCGATTAGTGATTTTTACATCCCAGAGTTCAACTACATCTGCCACAGGCAGTGACAAACCGAGTTCAACTTCAATACCCAACGCTTGCACAGTCCAGCGCAAATCACTTTTACCCACTGAAAATACAAAATTTTCGTAAGGTGCGCGCACCGGTTCATAAGGCGCAGAAAAAATCTCACCGGTCTCTTCATCTTTGATATAAAAAAAACGGCCGGGGTGATGGGCGTAATAGGGTTGCTCTGGCTGCATAAATGTTTTTGCTTCCAGATTTGGTGCGTAGGCATATTTCGCGGGCTCTGGCTGCATAAATTGGGCAACCGCATAACCGCGACAGGTAACCTGAATCATCATGCGCTGATTCCACAAAAAACCGGCAGCGCGTGGCAGCGCGGTGGGGGAATACAATTCATAGCGCTGCCCCTGCTGGGCGGGCTGCAATAATGGTTTGGACATAACACACTCCGGCAAAATAACGGACAAAAAAGCGGACAAAAAAAATGCCGCAATCCGGTACTAAACCAGTGCGACACAAGGGAGAATAATCAGGGAGTCGGCACTTCGCGGTTTTTCAAATCGGACTGGATTTGCGCGAGCATGGCGTTGGTTAAAGGATAAAAACTAATAACCGCTACCGCGATCAATGCAATTACACCGGGGATAACTGTTTGCAATAATGCAATACCGGTTTGCGAAGCGTCAGACTGCGCTTCTTTAGCAACATAGCCTATGCCCGCCAACACCCACAACATTACCGCCGAGCCCAATGCACCACCCAATTTTTGTGCAAAAGTGGCAGCAGAAAATGTCATGCCTGTTGCGCGGCGCCCGGTTTTCCATTCGGTGTAATCTGCAGAATCCGCGTACATTGACCAGGCTAGCGGCGACTTGGGGCCAAGCGCCAAACTGATCAAAATATTCAGCACAAAAATAACCGACACATACTCTGCCGGAACAAAATACATAGCGATCGAAAGCACGCCCACAATCGCCATCAGCAGCATTAATAATTTGGTTTTATCAACGTATTTAGTGAGCAGCGGCGTGATGGCAGCGCCCACACCAAGCGCCAAACCTTGTACAAATAAATAATCAGAAATTAATTCCGGGCGTAGCAAATAATATTTTAGATAGTAGTAACTCGATCCGCCGCGCAGGGTGATAGTCATCATAATCACAATGGCTAACCCGATTAAAATCAACCAGGGGCGATTGTCGAGCAGATCTTTAATATCCCCCCAAGGTGAGGTTTTTTGTTGCGGCGGCGGTGCGATGCGTTCGCGGGTGGAAAAAAAAGTAATTGCAAATGCAGTACCCGCAATCAGGCCATAGAGCGCCATGGTGAGCTGCCACCCTAAAGATTCATCGCCCGCCCCCAAATAATCCACCAGCGGTAAGGTAAATTTATTCACCAATGTTGTGCCCGCAAACGCGGCGATAAAACGAAAACTGATCAGGGTATTGCGCTCTTGTGGATGCGCTGTCATCACTCCTGAAAGCGATGAATAGGGTGTGCTCAAAATGGTGTAACACAACATCATCAACGAGTAAGTGATGTAAGCATAAATAATTTTCCCGCTATCACTTAATTCCGGCGTACTAAAGGTGATGACCGCAGCGCCCGCCATGGGTGCACCGGCAAAAATTAAATAGGGGCGAAATTTTCCCCAACGGGTTTTGGTGCGATCCGCCACCGCGCCCATAATCGGATCGGTAATCGCATCGATAATTTTGGTCACTAAAAACATGGTGCCAGCCGCCGCAGCGGGAATGCCAAATACATCGGTGTAGAACACAGCTAAAAACGAGGCGATACTGGCCCAATACAAATTAAAACCCAAATCGCCCAGCGCAAAGCCCATTTTTTCGCGCAGCGAAAGCCGCGCCAAGCGATCATTTGTTGAAGTAGTCATAGACTGTCCCGGTTTTGATTATTGTTGAAAATTAGGCTTGGCGATTAGTAGAGTCGCGCTGTTTGATGGCGTAACCCATATCAATTTGTTTGTGCTCCGGCGGCTGCTTGTTGAGTGATTGAATAATCAATTCGGCAGCCTTAATACCCATTTCGTAACGGCCCACCGCCACACTGGTGAGCGAGGGGTTAACGTAAGCCGCGGCTTCAATATCGTTAAAGCCACAAATTGCCAATTGTTTGGGCACCGCAATATTCATGCGCTGGGCTTCAAATAATGCCCCCAGTGCCAAATCATCGTTCGCGCAAAACACGGCATCAATACGGCCTTCGTTGGCTGCCATCAAACTCTTGAACAAGGCACCACCCAAGGCGATGGAGGAAGGTTCGGGCGAGGTAGCGATCAGGCTGGCCTCAAATAGATCCTGCTGGCTGAGCGCCTGGGTGTAACCGCGAATACGCTGCTGCACCCGTGAATCCATACGCGCACCAATAAAACCAATGCGCTTGCAGCCTTTGGCCAGCAAATGTGCGACCACATCAGTACCCGCCAAGAAGTGGGAAAAACCGATATTCATATCTATGGGGTTAGGTAACAGCTCCATGATTTGCACCAGCGGGATACGCGCTTTACGCAGCAACTGGTCGCAGGCGGGCGTTTGGTCGCCACCGGTAATGATTAGCCCTTCGGGCGATTGGCTGAGCAGAGTGCGCACCATTTTTTCTTCTTCGAGGGGCGAGTAATGGGTGTCGACCAACAAGACCTTATAACCCGCCGCCCCCATCACCTTATAAATACCGCGCAATACATCGGTAAAGACCACGTTGCTGAGCGAGGGAATGGCGACGCCAATCACGCCCGAGCGCGAAGAGGCAAGCGAGCTGGCATGCTGATTGGGGATATAACCCAGCTCATCGATAGCCTTCTGCACCTTGAGCCGGGCGGACTCAGACACTTTATCCGGCTGATTGATAACCCGTGACACAGTGATGGGGCTGACCGCTGCAGCAAGCGCCACATCGACCAGAGTAATTTTGCCGTCAGAACCGCCTTTTCTCGATTTTTTCATGGTTTTTAATGCTTTTTGGCAGGATGTAGTGGTTGGTTATTGATTATTTTTTTATACCCTACCACGATCAAAATGATTGCGCTATCATTTGATGGCTAATTAGGCGCCAAGCCGCTAGTATCCCAGCCTTATCAACACCCATCCCAGGAAGATCGCGATGCAATCTCACCGCCAAGCGCAACCCAGCAACCCTGACGCCCAGACCTGCCTGATTATTGTGATGGGTGTTTCTGGCAGTGGTAAATCCACCCTTGCCCAAGCGCTGGCAGCTCACTATGGCTACGCGTATTTGGACGGTGACGACTTTCACAGCCAGGAGGCGCGCGACCGCATGGCCCAGGGCTTACCGCTGGACGATGCGATGCGCCTACCCTGGGTAATGCGCATGCGCGATTACTTCAGCGCCGCCGCCAACGAAGGCAAACATGCCACCCTCGCCTTCTCCGGCTTAAAACGCGCGCATCGCGAGGAATTACGCAACGCGGGCCGCAAAACCCTGTTTTTGTTTCTGCACAGCGATATCAGTACCATCCAGCAGCGGGTTGATAATCGCGCCGGGCACTTTATGGCACCGAGCCTGGTCAGCAGCCAATTCGATAGCCTGGAGCGCCCGGTTGATGAAACAGATGTGGTGGATATTGATGTGCGTGCGCCGTTCAATGAAGTACTGCAGCAGGCCATTGCGATTATTGATCAGCAGCTGCTCGGTGCAACGCAAATCCAGCACGCCTGAAATCGCAAATGACTGCTTGCATTCGCGAGCACGCGGTAGAGAATAGGAACTTCAGCACCTTGTCTTAATCAAAGTTCTTGATTGATACAACAATCCCGTTCACTTAGATGGAGCAACCTATGCCAGCCGTAAACATACCCTCAATCAGCGCCCTGCTTGTTATTGCCCTGTCGCTCTCTGCTTGCGCGGGCAAAACCCAGTATCGCACTGCATGCGCCAGCGAGGTGGATGCGGCCTGGAGTGAACTGTCGATCGCCAAAGCAGAAGGTTTTAGTGGCACGGTCAGCTACGGCAAAGCCTTAGGGTTAATTACCAGTGCACGAACCATGCAAACCGTGGAAAATTTTGACAACTGCTATCGCCATGCCAAAGACGCACGTTTTTATATTCGCGAATCGCGCAAGGGCCAATAAAGCCCTTGCCCGAAACATCGGCGCGCATTAACTATTCTGTAGGCAAATTTAATGCGCGACGAATTTTTTCCCAACTTACATATTTAAAGTTTTGCGGTGCTTCCGGCATCACCTTGTGGCCGTCTTGCACTACCAACATACCCTCTGGAAATGCAGCGCCAAAATCAATACTGCTCACTTCCAAGCCATCGGTTTCAGAAACACCATCAATATTTTTAGTGGCATCCAGTGCGATGCGCACAATGCCGCGCAACGCGTAAGGTGCGGCTGCATCCAAAATCACAAAACTGTTATTGCCCTGACTGGAGATCACCAAAAAGGATTGGTTTTTGCCCTGATAAACACCGACACCTTCAATATCCGCGACCAGAATCTCACCGGCACCAAGTACTTTCTCCAAACGAGTTCCGCTATCGGGTTCAGCCGCAATAGTCCAGAGCGCAACGTCCTCCTCACCTACAAATAAACGTTGGTTTTTATCATCGGCGACACAGCCTTCAGGTTGGCTCTCTACAGAAAAACGGCGCTTGACTTGCCCCTGCCACTGCACAGCATTTTTATCTGCAGCACTCACTGCGGCGCTCAATTGAATTTGCTGGAACTCACCACTTTTATCGTTGGGAATCGCATAGAGCGCACCTTCAGGTTGCGCTGCACTGGCAGGCGCTTGATACATACAAAAACCATAGATTTCTTTCATGTCGGTCGCAACACTGCCAGAAAAGGCTAATTTACCGCTGCGTGGATCAATAGTGTAAATGGACAAACTATTATCATCGCGGTTAGTCGCCACCGCCAGGTCAACTACTTTTTTGCCTAGGCGCACACCGTAACGCACATCAACGTTGTTTAATTTTCCGGTATTAAATTGCTGTACTTCTCGGCCCTGCAAGTCGTAAACAAATAAACCCTGTTGTTTATTGGTGCCGAGTACCAAACTTTTTTGCGGACGCTTTTTATTGACCCAAATCGCAGGGTCATCTGCCGCATCGCCAAAACGCAGCATCGACTCGGTTTGCACATCAGCAGTAACGGTCACAATCGGATGTGCGGGTGGTTGTTGAGCTGTCGGATTCCACGGCAATTGCAGCAAATGATTACCGGTTTTTTCATCGTTTACGATTAACGCCAGGCTTTTTTGCTCAGCCACATACGCAGCCTTCACCACTTCCGGTTCATCGGTTTGCGGTAAGTCGATTTGTTGCTGCTGCGTAAATTTACCCTGTTGCACGGAATAAACCGCGAGCTGTTTTTCCTCAGCAATCGCCGCGACTAAACCTTGAGGCATAACCGCCAGCGATTCCACACTGCCCGGCAATTTTCCAAACGGCTGCTGCATATCCACCGCAATACGACCGGGCGATGACTCCTCACTCGCGCCCTGCGCCCAAATACCCACGCCTTCTTCGGCGATAAATAATAAATCCTGTGCATCATCTACGGCGCAGGCTTTGCTATTCGGCGCAATCGGTACACGGCGCAACAGTTTTGCATCCGGCTTCCCATTGGCATCAATAACTAGCCAATGCTCGGCAGTGCCGCGCTCATCCAATAAATACAGCGACAAATTATCGCCCGCCGCGCGACTCAAACAAATATTTTCAATTTTAAACGCGGGGGTAGGCACTCGCAGCAATTCACTCAGCTCACCTGTCGCAGGGTTTAATGCAACCAAACCCGGCTGTTGTTCCGGTAAAAATACGGTAGCGGCGATAAGACCAGGTATGGATTTGCCTTGCGTTTGCACAGTCACCGGGTAGCGCCAATCCAATAACTCAGCGGCTTGATCTAACTGCGCTAATGATTCACCACTTGCCGCACGCCAATGAATTTGGTTGTTATCACCCAGAGTTAAATACGTTGCTTGCTGATTTTTTTGCAGCGGGAGCGGCGCAACCAGGTCTGCATTCAACTTGGCAGTAAGCAATTTATTGCCTGGTGAAATCGCCATCACAGAGAATGAACAAACCCCAAGAACAACCGCCAGGATTTGCGGGAAATATTTTTTATTCATAGCTTTACTCTCAAATTAAAAGTGACAGCTGTGATTATTATAAAAAATCGATTAATCACAACCATCACACAAATTACAGCAGCAAACTTAATTCATTATTAAAATTGCATAAAGGTAATGCCCAACTTATAAGTTGCACCGTAGCGCTCATACTGGGCATTGTAATTATGCTTGTTCACGTAGGTGTAATAGACCTCATCGGTTAAATTCAGCGCTTCAAAATGCAGCTTAATGGTTTCAGTCAAGTAATAACGCAGGGAGAAATCCAGCTGGACTTGATCATCCACATAGGCATCGTAATTTGCTTCCATGGGATCAAGCACTTCCAACAAATAATTGGATTTGTAATTGGCCGATAAACGCATGCTGATCAAATCAGATTCATAACCAACCATGAGGTTAGCCGAGGTATCCGACTGACTGGGCATGGGGATATCGCGTGCAATAAATTCACCGTCATCATAACCACCAATTTCTGCAGTGGAGTCCACAAAGGTAGCGTTACCGCCAATCAATAAACCATCCCAAGGCGCCGGCAATTGCGTGAACTGTTTGGATGCCGCCAATTCAATGCCCATTAATTCTGCTGAATCACCATTGACATAAGTGAAAGCCTTATCAAATTCTTCATAACCGGCGGTGCCACCCAAATCCGTTTGATAGGCAAAATTTTCTATATCTTTATAAAACACAAATGCAGAGAGCACGCTCGCCATGCCCGGGTAATGTTCAATGCCCAAATCAATATTGCTGGACTCAAGCGATTTTAATGCCGGGTTACCAAATTCTGCTTCAACATCACCGTCGTCCTCTTCGATCAACTGACCGGGTGATAACTGTGCAAAACCGGGGCGCACCACGGAATTAGTCCAAGCCGCACGCACTTGGGTTTTATCATCGATACTGTAGCGAATATGCAGCGCCGGTAAGAAGTAATCATCAGAGTTACTAAAGTTTTGCGTGGTTATTGCCTCATCTTCGCTGTTATACGAAAAGCCTTCTGCAGTGAAGTCTGTATTTTCATAACGCACACCGGTGAGTATGCGCCAGTTATCAATATCAATTCGCCCCATTAAATAGGCTGCAGAGGTATCTTCGGTAATCTCGTAATCACCAATACTGGATTCAGCGGTATCCTCTTCCAGCTCACCTATAGCTGCCTTTATCGCACGGGCATTGATTTGATTACCAAACTGACCCAGTTTGTAATCCACGGCCTCGCCGGAAAAAGCGCTCAGGGAGGTATCACCCACAAAATCTTCCGACGTCCAGACAGCCAAATCGTTATCCTTGCTGCGCGCCTGATGTTTTGCCCCAAATTTTAGTTGCGCAGCATTGCTACCCAATTCCAATTCGCGGGTGAAATCCATATTTACCGCCGTACTTTCGTCGTTGGTATTAGTGCTGCCTAACTCGACTTCATCCAATTTATAACTGGCACTTTGATAAAATTCGGCGGGCGCGGTCAAACTGATTTTTTTGCTATTGTTAAAGGAGAGATCAAATGTCTCATCGGCAATCACGTCATCGTCAATTTTAAATACGGCGCCCGCGATATTCTGCGGCTCGTCTTCGCTGGATTTGCTGTAAGCAACGCGATAATCCACCGTCCAATTATCCAGACGGGTCTGACCACCCAATGACGTAGAAAGAATTTTTTGCGTTTCAGTGCGATCTTTTAATTCACGTTGTACTTCTGCAGCGCGTGTTTGACCGGCAACAACCTCCTCTTCAAATTCAATAACGTTCGCTAAACGAATTTCCGCATCCGTGTATTCGCTATACAAATTACGCCAAAACAAATCGGTATTTTCGCTAGGTTTGTAATCCAGATTCAAAGTCAAACCAGAGCGCTCACGGGTAATACGATAATCGCGCTGCTCCATTTCCTCCAGGCGCGCCGCGTCCTCATCAAAATTCCATGCACCGCCGGTTTCGACGTTATCTGAACCGAATTCGCGCTTAAAAGAACTCACACCAAACGCAACACCTACATTATTATCGTCATTACCGATACTGAATTGATTACTTGCTGTGGCGGCAAGTTTTGGACTGTATTCTTCGGTGTTTTCATCAAAGCTGCCTTCGGCGGTTAATTGATAGAAAAAACCATCGCGATCAAATGCCGACAAACTCTGTACATCAATAGTGCCGCCGAGAGAGTTGGCATCCATATCCGGCGTCAAACTTTTTGTCACCGTCAGGTTTTCTAATAAGTCAGAAGGAATTACATCCAGCGCCACCGCGCGACGATCGGCATCCGGCCCCGGCACACCAACGCCATTAATGGTCACCGCGTTGTAATCCGGGCTCATACCGCGTACACGTACGTAACGGCCCTCACCTTGATCACGCTCAATCGACAAACCCGGTAAACGTTGCAGCGACTCGGATACATTGGTATCCGGAAATTGGCCAATCGCATCTGCCGACACCGAGGTAATAATATTGTCGGCGCTACGCTGTTTATTCAGCGCCTTATTAATGCCCGCCGCCTGACCAATAACAATGACGTTTTCAACCAAACCGGACACACCCTGCAACTGAAAACTGGCGCGCGTGGTTTTTAAATCTTCAACCACAATGGTGCGCGAAATATTATCCGCACCGATATAACTCGTCTCCAAGGTGTATTGACCGGGCTTTACATCCAAAAATACAAAACGGCCATCGCGCTGGCTTACCGCTTCGCGTTTTAATTCTTTAATGCGTACCTTGGCGCCCTGCAGGGCAATGCCTTTGTCAGTCGCTTTAATTTCACCTTCAATGCGCCCGTCGGCTGCAGCCTGAGCAGCAACACCGGCAACAACTAATGCCAGACAGGTTTTAGCAAATAGATTAGGTAATACGTTTTTCACAATGAGTCCCCAAGCGAGTGATTGATTTCAACAGCGCCAAACTAGGGTTGCTCTGTGACACTTCTGTTACCTGTAGCGCTTGCCCAGCAAAAATCACCTGAGCTGATTTGCCTCCCTTTATCACTCATCTCACTAAAAAAATATAACGAAAGAATCGCCCCGAGCAGTCACAAAAATGTCACAACAATTTGTTAAGGGTGTCAGCCATTATTCATATTTCACTGCTGTGGATTCACGCTCTATGCTCGCACTACACAAATGGAAACTGCTTTTTCTCGCACTGGCGGCCAATCTGGCTTTAGTTGGCAGCCTTGCCAGTGGCGATATAAAAACCACTAGCGAATGGAATTGGCTAGACATAGTTGGCGAGGGCGGCTTGGCGTTGCTGGCATTAATTTGGCTGTTATTGATTTTGCACAGTCGCCCCGCTGGGCGCGTGACACAATTTCTCAGCTTGGGGCTGAGTGCGGTATTTATTGCTGGCTTTCAGGATTGGCTGGACGAATTCATTTATTTTCCCGAAGGGGCACTCTGGGATCACTGGATTGAATCGGGCTTTATGCCGATAGGGTTAATTTTATTAACCTTGGGTATTTATCACTGGCACAAAGAACAGCTATTAATTACTGAACAATTGCGTAAACGTGAGCGGCTTTTTCGTGAGCACCGCGGGCTTGACTTCACCACCAGTTTAAGCGGCGCACATTATTTACGCGTGCAATTACAGCACGAATTGGCACAGGGTAATCAGGAAAATCCGCTGGCGTTAGTGCTGATTGATATTGATAATTTTGCCCAGATTAATCGCCGCTATGGTAATCGTGAAGGTGACAATCTATTACATTCATTAAGCGAGTTATTGCTGCTCAATATTCGCCGCAATGATTTACTCTGCCGTTATGCAGGCGATCGCTTTGCGCTGTTGCTACCGAACACGGGCAAACTCATGGCCAATACTATTGCGGCGGAAATATCCCAGGCCGTGCGCCATTTTGCATTTAAACCGCAACAACAGCAGGACAGTATTTTTCATTCCGTGAGCATTGGTATCGCCTTCAGCTGCGGGCAAACGGCAGAAGCAGATACACCCGACAGTTTAATCGCCCGCGCCACCCAAGCATTACTCCATGCCAAGGAACAGCGCGACTCGCAACAATTGCGCGCAGCTTGATATGAGCGAGTCTGTAGAATTTCCGCTGTGCCCTGTGCCGCCGGTTTACTACGAGCGGGACAGCGCTATAGTGCACTCCCACTTTTGGCCAGCAGAATTAATCGACCTGGCACAGACAAGGGCAATTCCAGAGCACAAGCTGCTGCGCCACACCGGTATTTTTTGCGAAGACATTCATCGCCCGGATCACTGCATCTGCCCCGAACAACTGCTGCAATTAATCCAAAACATCACCAAAAATACTTCCGCTGACGACCTCAGCTTTTTAGTGGGGCACCAATTGTTACCGGGCAAAATTGCGGTTATTAGCGATCAATTAATGGCTTCAACCAATCTCGATGAATTGATTGATGCCCTAGTAGAACACCAAGCGTTTTTAAGCCCACTGATTAATATTCGCCGCTGCTATGAAGGTGATGCGCTAGTGCTCTATTGGCAAGATGCCTGTGGTGCTGAGGATTCATTTATTTTTTTAGTAGAAGCGTTAACTACTGCTATCAGCAGCCTTGCGCGCTGGCTTTCCAACAGCCGCCTGCCTTGGCAATTTTATTTTTCCCATAAGGCACCGACTTATATCGAACAGTATGAAGTACACCTGGGCGGGAATATTCACTTTGATTGCCAGCGCAATGCCATGGCTATCGCCCGCGAATATTGTTATCAGCCATGGGTGAAAAATGCGGATATAACAGCAGAAATTTTTACAGATCACTCAACCAATATAATAGAGGCTCCCACCAAAGGCTTTCTTGCCGCCGTCTATGATTACCTGAATAGCAATATCGCCACTGATCCGAACTTAGAACAAACCGCTGCCGACTTCGGTATGAGCAGCGCGAGCTTTAAACGCAAACTCAAAAAACATCGCAGCCACTTTCAGGCCATTTACGATCAGGTACGCAAAGACCTCGCCGTTTATTGGATTAATCAGGAAGGCTACAGCAGCGAACAAGTTGCAAAAAAATTACATTTCCACGATGTCGCCAATTTACGGCGCGCGTTTAAAAAATGGACGGGACTGACACTGCTGGCGGCGCGCAGTTAGCAGGAAAGGAAATACTTACTGTCGATCAGCCGGATGATTAACGCCATCATTCACTGGCACATTGGGAATAAGAAAAGGATTCACTCCCTCTAAACATCCCACGTTGTAACCATAAAGTTCTGGATTGGAGCGGCGCTGGTGGTGGGTGTAAATACCACATACCGAACAAAAATAATGTTTTGCTTGATGCGTATTAAATTGATAAAGCCGAAGCAGCGCCTCCCCTTTTACCACCCGAATTCCTGACAACAATGCAGACGCAACTACAGCACCTTTCCTGCGGCAGATAGAACAATCACACCGACGCGGATCAACAATGCCATCTGGCAAATCAATCTCCAACTCCACTGCCCCGCAATGACAAGTGGCTTTGTGTTTTGGCTGGATATCGGTATTACCCACACGCTTGATCATAGAAATATTCCTTAAGTTTTTCCTTCAAACCAGTTATCCATTTTTTTCTGCAACGATAAAACAGTAATCTCCTAAATCATTTGCATAATTGTTAAGAATAGATTCAATCTTACCAGTTTCAATATCTGCTTTTAATTTCAATAACCCCGATTGCAGCTCTGCTTCCGAACATAAGTTACGGAATGAGGAAATTCCAGACCTGACAGATTGGGATAAATAGATCTCAGGCTGATATTTTCCGCTGTAGAGAAAAAGATCCTTAATTGTAGGTGACACTGAAAATCTCTCAATCTCAACTACCCTAAGATTCGCCGCATGTAGCGCACACTGAATATTATCCAACAACGGCATTTGCTCAACAGAACGAGCAAGCATGTTAGGAAAATAATGATTTAACCAGTAACGGTTCATTTGCTCTGGCAAAGAAGTAAAAACAACAAACTTGCCAGAAGGTTGCAGCAGCCTTGCCACCTCGGCAAAAGCTCGCCCTAAATCAGCAAAATGGTGAATCGCCAATGAGCACAGAGCCGCATGAAAAGAATTTGAGCTATAGGATGTTTGTTCAACATCAAAAATGCTCCACTGAACGAGTGAACTTTTAGCTTTCGCCTGTGTAATCATCAACTCCGATTGATCAAACGCATGCCACTCTCCACCGAGGCGCGCAAGCTCAACCGTATAGTTTCCCGTGCCGCAACCTATATCAATATATAAACCATCTTTCCTCACTGATAGCAGACGCGCCATAGCACTTAAAATTTCAGGATCAGCACATCTTGTTGTGTCATATCCATTTCCAATTTGGTTGTATATCGCAGTCATAACCTCATCCACAGGAAAGTTATTATTTAGCACAAGGTCGATGGCAAAAATCACGTTATTTTAAGGTCGTGACAATTCAACCAAATCGTTAGTAAGACTATAAAAATCCTTCCCCATTTTTCCCACACTATTTAATTGTGCTTGATTGATAAAACCATCCAGCCAAACAGCATCATCCACAAAAATAGTTTTTACATCCAACAACGCGGCGCTGCCGCCCATGGGGAGGCTGCTGAAACGCACTACTTCGCGCAGTGTGCATTCGTAGCGGACTAAGGTGCCGCGTACCGAGGGAGGTTTAACACTGTGACTTGTGCATTGCTCAAGTTGGGCGAAATCGAATTCGCTTTGTTCAGCGGGAAGTGAGGCGCAGGTCTGGTTCATTTTTTCCAGTAATTGTGCGTTAACAATATGTACCACGCATTCTTTGGTATCGAGCAAATTGACCAGCGTATCTTTATCGCCACCATCGCGCGGGTTAACTTGGGAATACCAGAGGATTGGCGGGTTGCAGCTGGCCACATTGAAAAAGGAATATGGCGCTATATTTGCCACGCCAGTTTTTGACAGGGTACTGATCCACGCAATTGGGCGCGGCGTGACGCCACCTACGAGCAGACGATAAATTTCTTGCGGGTTTAGTTGGGCCGTATCGAACAACATAATAAAAGTCCGGAAAAGTGTATTACTGAATTTTCAGCGATACTAACAAAAAAGGAGCCTTGCGGCTCCTTGATTGCGGGTCATTTAATTTAGTTTTTTCCGTCTTTCGGCAGCGAGTTGAGCGATACGATACGGGTTTTGCTGATTTTGTGGCGATAGATTTCGCGCAGGTATTTGATTGCTTTTTTCACGCTGTCACGCGATAGGCGAATATCGTTGATCGAGCAGAATTTTTCCGAGTCGTTGATTAGCTCGCGGTATTTTTTCTCGTACATAGGTTTGATGGCGTACCAATTAGTATCGAGAATTTTTGCCGGGTTTTCGTATTCGTTAAGCATTTTATCTACGAGAGCCTCATCGAACTCCTCAGCGCGGATAAAGTCGAGCATGGCGCTATCCAGCTGTTCATCAAAACGGTAGGAGTCTTTGGCGAAGCAACGTTTGATAAAGGCGACAATTAAGGTGAGAAAGTCATCGCTCAAGCAGGGGCTTTTTACAATAAGCGTGGTTAAGGAAATATTCGCCGAGGCGCCAATCACCAAGGCATAGCGTTTTAATGTGGTATTGGGGAAGAGTGCGTTCAAATGGGATTTGAGTTTATTCAAATCCATGTAGCTGAGTTTGTAATCTTTTGGCAGGGAAATAATGGATACCACTGACGAGCAATTCTTGAAGAAGTGCAGGTCTTTTAAGGCGTTGGCGTCGTAACCTTTTTGCAGGTAGTTCGCCAGCGCCTCGCGGTAGCGTGCTGATTCAATCGGCAATAAACTGATGCCTTCAATCGCCTGGGTCACTTTATTAAAGTGCGGCAAATCGATGGAGCGATAGAACAAATCATCGATGTTTAATTCGCCGATTTTTTTGGTATCTATGCCGCGCAGTTTATCTACACCCTGCGGAATACTGGCGGGAATAACGGATTCCGCGTAAGCAACCGCGACGGGGCCAGCGAGGCTCATAAATAAATCGTTCGCGTCGAGGCGAATGGTTTCGCCAATATCGATACCCGCGCGGCGGAAATAATTTTCGTCGTAATCAGTAGTCACTGCTTGTGCGGTGAGGATGTTAAAAATTTGCTGGGAGATATATTGGTTAGCGTATTTCTCCATGGCGTTAACATCAATGTGTTGGATCGCGCCTTCATCGGTTTCTTCGGCGTAGCGCATGATGTCGTTGGAGATCAGCATCATCGCGTTCCACGGGCGAATACGATGCATCACACTCGCTTCACTGCTGTCTTCGTTATCGAAGTTGTAGGAGAAATCCCACTCTTCCGAGAGATATTTACACAGCAACCGCCCAGCGTTGATATGCAGCGCCTCCGACATTTCCACGCCGTGGTCGGAAATATTGGGCAGGATACAAATACCGCTGGTAAAAATCGGCTCAAACACAAACGAGTGGCCGCGATTACTGCTGTCCTCGGACTGGGCGCGCACATCAAATGTTTTGCTCATATAAGCGTACTGCTGAGCTAAACCAAATTCACTGGCCATACCTGAACCGGTACCGCCACCAGCGCTGAAAATATAAAAATACAAACGCGATTGGTTGGCTTTTATGCCGCAGGAATCAATCAAATAAGAATGCACAAATTTCCAATCGGGGTTGGAAAAACGCTGGGTATCTTTATTGAGAATAATTTTGGCGAGGTACTGACCAAGAATGGGCGCGTTGCCTGAACCGCCCGCATGGACTTCCGACAAGTCCATGATTTTCATTTTGGTGTAATCCTTGAGGAAACCGGCGCGCTCACCTTTATGGGAGAAACGGATGCGGCCTTCAATATCTTTATCTAAATCGCCAAGCATCACCAAGGGTTCGATTAAAAATACCGGCTTGAGTTGATGCGAGCCTTTTAAATGCAAGCTGCGTTTGATCCAGCGCATGGGCATGTGATCCGGCTCGCGCACTTCTTTTTCTTCGCTCAGAAATTCATTCAGATAAAAGTTGCGCGCGTTATAAACCAAGCTCGCCACATCTAACGCGATATTGGAACCGCAACGCCCCAAACCAATGAGGCAGACCGAGGGAAATTGCGGCTGCTTTTGGTTGTCGGCATCCTGTTGGTTTGCAAGGTGGGGGTAAACGCTATCGCGCAGGGTATCGAGGTTATGCAGAATTTTATTTAAATCCCGCTCGGTGAAGTACATGTAGCCATTGCCGTTAGCATTGGTGAGTGGACGACTGATAACCTCTACTTCCGCCTCGGGACTGGCAGTGATTACGTCGTCCAGTTCGGTGGATTCAGTGGTGCGGGAGGTCTTTTTGGTGGCCATCGATAGGGTTCCTTTTTACATGCGACAAGGTTACGAGCGACTAAGTTAAGAGCGAAGGAGAGCGATATTTTTATAGCTATTCAATGGCCGATATTAGCCAAAGTACCAAACACTCTTAACGCTAGTCGCGACTGGCGATAAATACAAATCGCCAACCCTGTCACAATAAAAAAAACACCTGATTGTTAAAGATCGCCCGCAGGTTCGAGCAGGTTGATAACCGGCTGGCTCACGCGCCGATTCAACGCCGCGAGCACCGCGCCATCGCGGGCGTAAATATCTGGCTTAAATGCCACTTTGGTGTCGCTCACGGCATCCACAGTCCAATAAGCAAGCATGATGGGCACCCGCTTGGCGAGCGTCACATTGCGGGTTTTGCCGGTAGCCAGGGTTTTGTTGATCGCCGCATCATCCCAATTAGGGGTTTCCTCCAGCAGCAACTCCACCAGTTCCAATGCGCGCTCCACACGGATACAGCCCGAGCTAAACGCGCGCTGGCTTTTATTAAACAGGCGCTGGTGCGGCGTGTCGTGCAGGTACACCGCGTAAGGGTTGGGGAAACGAATCACCGCCTTGCCCAACGCCGCATCGTCGCCCGCATCCTGGCGCAGGGTGACATTGCCGGGGCGATACCAGTCGATGGTCGCTGGGTCCAATTGCTGGCCGTTGCTATCAAGCACGCGGATCTTATGCTCGCGCAGGTAACTTAAGTCCTTGCGCAGCTTGGGCAATATATCCTTGCGCAAAATGGTAGGTGGCACTGTCCAGGTGGGGTTGAGGGTGATGTAGTTGACCTCGGACTTGAACACCGGCGTAGTGCGGTAGGACATGCCCACCTGCACCCGGGACTTCCACAGCTCTTTGCCACCCTTGAAATAGGTGATTTTGAAACCGGCGATATCCACCAACAACAGCTCGTCGGGAATGTTGTGCAGCAACCAACGCGCGCGATCCAGATTGACCCGGATTTGATCCACCCGCGCCTGAGCAGAAATATTCAGCGCCGCCCGAGTCGCCGGGCCTATGGCACCATCGTCCTCCAGATATTGATCGCGCTGGAATTGTTTGACCGCCGCCACCAGGTATTCATCAAAGACTTCTTCATTATTAACTGCCGCCGCGCTACTACTGGCAGAACTGTCACTTGATGGGTTCGGCTGTGTGCTGCCTTCGCTGCTATCCGACTCTGCAAGCTGGGCACCCAGCTCGCCAGTGATGGCAGGATCCAGTACTGCGTAGTTGTTCGCCTCGCTTGCACCTACCGAGCTAGTGTTCTTGGCTTGTGCCACCTTGGCGTTCGCGGCAAGGCACGCCGCCACTGCCTGCACCTGCTCTTCGTCGCCCGGGTGTTGATACTCACCGGTTACACGCAGGCGATCACGCAAGAGCGCAACTTGAGGGTCGATCATGCAGGGTTTTAGCGTGGGGCCCGCGGGCAGTGAGAACCATCCCCCCTGAGCGGCAAGCTCGCGGTAGCGGCTCAATCCGGCCTGCAAGCTGGTATAAACGGGGTGTTGGGGGCGCGTTTGGGCAAACACATCCTCTATCCGGCGAGAGTCAACGCCCTCACTCATCAACCCCGCCACCACGGCAGGCGATAATTCGTGCAGCTCGAAATTCCACTGGGGGTCCAGGCCGGCGGGATCGACCTTGCCGTTAAATAAATGATAGAGCGCGCGTAAATAAGCATTAGTAGCCAGCAGTTCCCACTCCACCAACTCACTGGCGATTGGCCGCTGCCCGGTTTTTAACAAGCTGTGCATTTGGCGCAGAAAGCTGATGGAGTAATCCTCGGGGTCGAGGCCATCGGCGTGCAGCCCCTCCAGCGCTGAGATCAACTCCTGAAGACGGTTCAGATCAGACCAAGCCGGTTGAAAGCCGCGCTGCTGATAAAAGCTGCTTACCGCCTGCGCCACCGGGCTGACCGTAGGCAAAGAGGAAGGGTCACCTGCTGGTGCCTGCAATGCCTGCACCCGGGCCTCCAACTCCGCAACTAACAAGGTGTTAGCCGCACCACGCAAATTCGTACCAGAATCCCTGGCCGCTTGCGCGGGTAATTCAAGGCTTAGTATTAAGCCCAAGGTTAGCAACAACAACCGCATAAACGAGCGCTCCTGCACGCTTAAAAAACAACGATGTATTTCCCAAAATGACTAAAAAAGGTCTAGAAACGGCATATTTTTTGATCAATTATTATTTGCCGCCTCAGGTTCATGATGCTAGCATTCAACAGCTTAACCCTGCTGCAAGGGTAAAAACATAATCTCACCTAGCAAGGCCGCTACAACTTCAATGACCCAGTGTGTCCGGGGATGTCCATGTTGTATTCACTATTGAAGGCCTTGTTTGTCTCGGCCGGTTTAACATTTTTGTGCTCTTCCGGCACCTTCGCCGCTCAGGATCGCCCCCTTACACTCCCCAAGCACACAGCTAACAACCCCTTTACGCACCCGGCCTTCGGCAAGGATCAATCCTTCCTGAACTTGCTGGATCGCCTTACCCGCGCGGCGCCGGGAGCCAATCCGCAAGTGATCAACATGGCGCTCACCGCGCTCGATTGCGCCCTGAAAAACGGCATGGAACCGGCGCGCAACCTGACCATGATCGACTATTCACTGGTCTCCACCCAAAAACGCCTGTGGGTATTTGATTTGGTGAGCGGCAAGCTGTTGTTCCACGAATTGGTCGCCCACGGCAAAAATACCGGTGAACACGTTGCCCGCCACTTTTCCAATACCTATGGCAGCCTGCAAACCAGCCTTGGGCTGTTCCGCACCAAGGAAACCTACATGGGCGCCAATGGATATTCCCTGCGCATGGAAGGTCTGGAAGAAGGGTTCAACGACAAAGCCATGGAGCGCGCCATTGTATTCCACGGTGCTCCCTATGTGGACTTAAAACTGGCTAAAAAACTCGGCCACCTAGGGCGCAGTTATGGCTGCCCGGCAGTGCGTAATGGCATCGCCCGTAAAGTAATAGACACCATTAAAGGCGACCAATTCCTGTTTTCCTACTATCCTGATAAACACTGGCTGGCGTCGTCCAAGTTTTTGAACTGCAACCGTCGCGAGCAGTTGGCCCAGCAAAACCTGCGTTAATCCCCCGCCTACCCGACAAGGCTGGTTTGCGCAGGATGATGCAAGCGCCAGTCTTAGTCTGTTAAGACATGTTAATCAAACCTTCATTAATCAGATTAATTTATCAAGCTGTGTAAAACCTGTCGCTGATCGGCGATGGAGCAGCTATATAGCCACTGTAATTACAAAACATAACAACGACCTGCAATCCCAAGGGAAAACACTTCATGAAAAACACACCACTAACACGCGCTATTGCACCTGTTTTATTCGCTTTTGCCGCCTGCTCTATCAGCACCCTGAGCACTGCTGCCGAAAGCAAAAAAGAGCCATGGCAGCTCGCTGAAGAAACCGAGGTCTGGGAGCCGGTACCACCGGTGGTATCCGCCCCAGCTAACGGTGTTCCCTCCGACGCCGTTGTATTGTTTGACGGCAAAGATTTAAGCAAATGGGAATCGGTTAATGGCGGCGCTGCTGCCTGGAATCTGGCCCAAGGCGCAGTAACCGTTGCAGCGGGCAAGGGCGATATTCGCACCAAAGAATCCTTCTGCGATGTGCAACTGCATATTGAGTGGAAAACCCCCACCGAAATCAAAGGTGCCGATGGCAAGTTGCTGGAAGGCCAAGGCCGCAGCAACAGCGGTGTGTTCTTCCAGGAACGCTACGAAATTCAGGTGTTGGATTCCTACAACAACAAAACCTACCCTAACGGTCAGGCGGCATCGGTTTACAAACAAACCATCCCCTTGGCTAACGCCACCCGTGCACCGGGCGAATGGCAGACTTATGACATTATCTTCACCTCGCCCAAGTTTGACGGCGACAAGCTCAGCAAACCCGGTTATGTGACCGTGCTGCACAACGGCGTATTGGTGCAGAACCACGTTGAAATCCAAGGTGCTACCGAGTGGATTGGCAAGCCGGTTTACAAAGCCCACGGCTGCGCCCCGATCCGCCTGCAAGATCACAGCAACCCGGTGAGCTTCCGCAATATTTGGCTGCGCAAACTCTAAGATTTGGCTGATTTTTTATCTGTCCGCTGACAGTTTTGTTTTGCCTGAACTGTCACTTCTTTGCGCCGCAGCTAACCCTGCGGCGCTTTTTTCATAATTGGTATCGGTATTGATCATGTCTCTACTCAAAAAAAGCACACTGCTGACACGCAGTACCCTGCTTGGCTCGCTGATTGCCTGCAGCCTGCCGCTCTATGCACAAAGCCCCGCCGATTTTTTCAAGGAAAACAAAGCGTGGGTCACCACCACCAAAGCCAGTGCTGTGGGCAACAAATTACAACTGGCACCCACCAGCAAAGATGGCACCATCCTCGCACTGAGCGCCAGTAACGGCGAACACTTGGTCGCCCACGAATGGCTGGGGGATTCCGTATTGGATATGGAGTTTTTGGTCACCGAAGGCAGCGACGCCAAACTGTTTATCCAAGGTCGCTACGCGGTAGATTTAAAAAACGTCACCAACGAATGGCAGCACCTGCGCGCCAAATTCCGCGCTCCGCGCTACAACGAAGCCAGCATCAAAACCGAACCCGCATTGATTCTGGAAGTTACGATTAACGGCGAGCCAGTGCTGACCAACGATATTCGCACCGGCCTGAGCGAAGGCTCCAGCATTCCGTGGGAAGGTACGGGCGGCCCCACCAGCTTGCTGGTCAAAAAAGGCCAAATGGCATTGCGCAATTTCACTCTAGCCGGCGCCGATTTCTCGCTAGTAACCCTGCCCAAAAACTCCGGTGAAGCTACCAACGAAAAAGAACTGGTGGATTTTGTGGCCTTGGGTAAAGAAACCTTTGGCGCTGTAGGCTGTAACGCCTGTCACTTGGTTTCCGCAGATGACAGCGGTGTCAGCACCGGACCTAACCTCTATGGCTTGTTTAAACGCGAGCCACGCAACCGCGAAGTGGTTGAGGGCGGCGAAGGTCATCGCTTTACGGTAAAAGCCGATCGCCAATACCTGCACCGCAGCCTGCGTGAACCCGAAGCCCAGTTAGCAATTGCCGAGAGCGGCGCCAAAAAAGGCGAAGCCTACTTACCAATCATGCCCGCGTTTTCGGCGCAGGTTTTAAGCGATGTACAAATCGATGCGATTGGCGATTACCTCGCCACGCTGAACATTCCAGCCGAACAAGGCCCGGCGATTAAATTGCTCGCACAAACCGGCGCGGAAGAATACGACCCGGTAACTGACCGGTTGCAATTTTTGGTGGGCGATGAAGTGCGCATCCAGCGCGGCCCGATGGTCCTCACCGACGGATTCGGCAGCTCTGGCCGTGCGATTCACGTAGGCACCCCTTGGGGCGTGAACTACACCTTTGATCCACGCCTGCTCGCTATCACCAAAATTTGGCAAGGCGGCTTCTTGGATATGAGTGGCGAGTTTTTGAATCGCGGCGGCAAGGGTTTAAAAATGGGCTTTGAAAGCCGCGAAATTAATCTCGGCAGCAAAACCTTTTTAATCGCACCACTCAATGCCAAAGGCGATGTAATTGATTTCTCTTTTAAAGAGGCCCAGTTTGGCGATGCAGCCACGGTGAAAGCTTCACTGGAAAGCAAAGAGGATCACCTGCCCCGCGTAGCGGCGATGGACGCCCAGTTTCTGGGTTACTTCCGCGACTCCAAACAAAAGCAACAACTGCCCAGCTTCAAGTATCGTGTAGGCAAAAACACGCTGGAGATCCAAACCAACATCGCTGCCGATGGCACAGTAACCGTTAATCTCACAGGTGAATTGGCCAGCCCACAAACCTTCGCACTGAATGGCGATGCGCTGCAAAACATCAGCAGCAAACAAGGGAAAATTGCCAACCAGCAATGGACCTTACCCGCCGGTAAAACCAAGGCCAGCCTGAGCGCCAAAATGACCCTGGCAAACAACCCCTGGCGCCCGGAAGTGGTGAAGTTTGATCACTATAAACAACCGGTAAAAATCACCGAATCCAAAGCCAATATGCCTGCCGGTTACAAAGTGGAAAGCTACTACCCACCGAAAGACAACTTCGGCCGCGAGCAATTGTTTGAAGCCCTGGGTTTAAGCCTGACCGAAGACGACACAGTAGTAATCGCCACCCGCACCGCCGGTATTTGGCGCATGGTGAAAGGCCAGTGGCAATTGTTTGCGGAAGGTACTTTTGACAGCCTGGGTGTTATCGCCGAGGACAAAAAAGGCCTGAGTGTAGTGGTTGGCCAAAAGGCCGAATTGACGCGCATCAGCGATACCAACGGCGACGGCGTGGCAGATAAATTTGAAACCCTCTTTGATGCCCACTCCTACCACGGCAACTATCACACCTATATGCACGGCCCGGCGCGCGGTAAAGACGGCGCTTACTACATCAGCCTCAACCTCGCCCACAACGAAGCTGGCTCCAGCTACAAGGCCGGCGGCCAATACATGGGCACCGAAGGCGGCTTGGGCGGCTGGAATATTCGTGTCGAACCCAACGGCAAATTCACGCCATGGGCTTACGGTTTGCGCAGCCCCGCTGGCTTGGGCACTTCACCGGATGGCCGCCTCTGGTATTCAGATAACCAGGGCGAATACATGAGTACCTCCAAGATCTTTGTGATCGAAAAAGATGCCTACTACGGCCACCCATCGGCCTTGGTTGACCTGCCCGGTGTAACACCTGAAATGGCGGAAAAAACCCGTGACAGCATGCTGGATAAACGCGCCGATGCGATTATTTTGTTGCCGCACAACCGCGTCGCCAACTCACCTGGCCACCCGGCGTGGGACACCACTAAAGGCAAATTCGGCCCTTACGCCGGACAGATGTTGATGGGCGATCAAACCCAATCCAATCTGCTGCGCATTGCGGTGCAAACCGTGGATGGCAAAGAGCAAGGCAGCGTGATGCCATTTATTGATGGTTTGGAATCCGGCGTAATGCGCCCACTGTTCCTGAAAGATGGCAGCCTGTTACTCGGCCAAACCGGTCGCGGCTGGCAGGCGAAAGGTGGTCATGTCGCAAGCCTCCAACGCATAGTGTGGGATGGCAAAACTGTCGCACCGGCGATTACTGAAATGCTGGCAACAGCGACCGGTTTTAGTTTGCAATTAACCCAACCACTGGCCGCGCAAATCACCGCAGAGCAGCTGCAATCGCTGCTGGCATTGGAGTCTTGGGTGTATCGCGATGCAGCGGATTACGGTTCGGATGAGCTGGGTATGCAAAAAGAAACCATCAAAGCCCTGCGCATCAGCGCCGACCGTAAAAGTATCGAGATTGATTTAGGTTCGCTCGTGCAAGCCAAGGTTCACCCACAGCAAACCGCGCGGGTGTATCATGCCAACCTCAACAGCAAAACACTGTTTGCGAAAGATGCACCGGAAAAAATGGAGGCTTATTACACACTCTATAAATTTCCCGCTGCGAAGCAATAGTTCTACGCTGTAACGTAGAAGCCGGATAGCGGCATTTACTCTGGGACACGCCGTAAACCCATCCATGGGGGCTCGTCGTCGACATCCTGTCTCCCACGGTCCCAGAGTAAACACCGCTATCCGGCTTTTTCACGTCTGATGGATCGGTATTTTTAATTTTATAAAAGGCTTTATATGAAACACTTCCGTTTGACGCCGCTAATTGCAGCACTAATTACCCTGCCCGCAGTATCCGCCACTGAAGAATTAATCATTACCGGCAGTTACAACCCGGTCACCAACGAACAACTTTCTTCGTCCGTCTCGGTGTTAAATCAAGAACAACTACTGCAACTAAGCAGTCACAGTTTGATTGATGCCCTGCGTCAAATCCCCAGCTTATGGGTGGAAGAACAAGGTGGCCCCGGCGGTGTTACTTCGATTAATTTGCGCGGCTCCGAAGCAAATCACACGCTAGTATTGCTCGACGGTGTGCAATTAAATGACCCCACCAATACCCGTGGCGGCGCCTTCGATTTGAAAGGCATTAACATCGAATCCATCGAGCGCATTGAAATTATTCGCGGTGCACAATCTGCCATTTACGGCTCCGATGCACTCGCTGGTGTTATTCATATCATCACCCAAACCCCGGGCAAAGAATCCACCACCCTCAATGCGAGTATCGGTGAAGACGATTACGCCAGTACCGGCGTTGCGGCAAGTGGCGCAATCGGCCAAGTGGGTTACGCATTTAATATTCAAACGACTGATGCCGGTGAACCGGTTGCCGGTAGCACCGCTAAAAATAAAGAATTTTCTGGCCGGTTAAATTGGCAGCAAGAAAATCACGCCCTGAATTTTAGTTATCGCTATTTTGATGGTGAACGCACCAGTTTCCCCGAACAAAGTGGCGGCCCGGAATACGCACAGCAACCCGATTTGGACAGCAGCGAATACACCGATAAAAGTGCAGCGCTCAGCTGGACTATGCAGGTCAATAATTTCTGGCAAAGTAAAACCACTGCAAGCTGGTATCAGCGCGATGAAAATCAAACAACACCCGGCATTTTGCCGTTTGATCCCATACCACCCAACGGCGCCGTTATCGATTTTGAACGCACCCAATTTAGCTGGATCAATACCCTCGGTGATCAACAAAAAATCTGGGCGAATATTGGCGTAGAAACCAAACGTGAAGACGGCATTAGCGAAGGTTATCTATTCGCGCCAGATGTATTTCCCTTAAATTTTGCATTGGATCGCGAAATCAATAGCGCGTTTATTAATGTGAATGCTTACGCAACGGATGACTGGTTAGTACAAGCCAGTGTGCGCCGCGACGATGCGGATAACACCGCTGCCAACGACTCAGGCCACATAGGTACCCGCTATAAAATAAATGACAACATTTCCTGGTTTGCCAATTGGGGGCAGGGCTTCAAATTGCCCAGCTTTTTTGCACTCGGCCACCCGTTTGTCGGCAATGCGAATTTAGTGGAAGAAACCGTCACCACTAGCGATACCGGTTTTGAATACACTCGCGATTTAATCAGTGCGCGTTTGAGTGTGTTTCACCACAAATACAAAAACCTGATCGACTACGACGGTGAAAACAACACCAACGTCAATCGTCCACCGGTAAAAACCCAAGGCGTGGAAGCGGAACTTAATTGGCAATTGCTGCAAAACCTGCACTGGCGCGTTCACGGCAGCTACGCCGACATCGACATGCCCAGCTCGGAAACTCACCTCTTGGGCCGCCCACAATCCACCTACGGCAGCGCGTTTTACTACACACTGAATAATGCTTGGTCATTTAACGTAAATTATTTACGCGTAGACGAACGCTTCGCGGTAAGCCGTTACACTGGAACCGGCGTAGAAGAAATTCTGGATGCCTACAATCGCATCGACGCGAATATCCGCTGGAACATCAATGCTAACACCCAACTGGGTTTAACCTTGGAAAACCTCGCCGACGAAACCTACTACACCGACATAGGCTTCCCCGCCGCAGGCCGCTTGACGAAATTGAATTTACGGTTGAGTTTTTAAGATTTAACTGCAGAAACAAAAACGCCCAAGCAATTTTTTACTTGGGCGTTTTTATTTAGGCTCTAAGCAAACAAAAATGTTTGTTGCCGCGCTGCAGAATCCAATAGCGATCAAACAGGGCGAAGTGTTCTGTTAAATTTTCGGCCAGTGTTAGTTCGCCATTAATGCGTATGGCGTTGGCTTGTAGCAATTCCCGCGCCTTGCTTTTGGATGGTGCGAGTTGTGCAGCAATCAGTGCATCCACTATTGGCATTTCTTTTTTTACTGCCACGCTGGGCAGGCCGTCCAATTCCAATTGTTGTAATTCGGGCAGGGTTAATTTATCCATACGCCCGGAAAATAACGCGTCGGTAATACGCTGCGCCGATGCCAGACCTTCGCTGCCATGCACAAAACGCGTGACCTGCTCGGCCAATATTCGCTGTGCCGCAGGCTTGCCGGTTGCGGTACGATCCTGCGTGGTGATTGCAGTTATTTCCGTGCAGGAAAGAAAGGTGTAGCAGGCCAGCAGGTGGTATACATCTTTGTCGTCGGCGTTTAGCCAAAACTGATAGAAGCTGTAGGGTGAGGTTTTCGTGGCGTCCAACCAAATAGTGCCACTTTCGGTTTTGCCAAACTTGGTGCCGTCAGCTTTGGTGATAAGCGGCAAGGTGAGGCCATCCACTCTTGCGCCGTTTAGCCGCCGGGTTAAATCGATACCGCTGACAATATTGCCCCATTGATCGTTGCCGCCAATTTGCAAGGTGCAACCATGGGTTTTGTTGAGCATGGCAAAGTCGTAAGCCTGCAGCAGCGAGTAGCTAAATTCAGTGAAGGAAATTCCCTGGTCAGGGCGCTCCAACCGCTGCCGCACGGATTCTTTGCGAATCATATTGTTGATGGAAAAATGTTTGCCCACATCGCGCAGAAACTCCAGCACATTTACAGATGCCAACCATCTACCGTTATTCACCAGTGTTAGCGGCTGTGGCAAGTGGGGCGACATTATACGCGCGATTTGTTCACTGAGTTGATCGCTCCACTGCGCAACTTGCGCAGTGGTATTTAAACTGCGCTCGGCCGTTTTAAAACTGGGGTCGCCAATCATGCCGGTCGCGCCGCCGATTAATGCGATTGCATTGTGGCCTGCATCGCTAAAGCGTTTCAGCATTAACAAGGGAACTAAATGGCCTATATGCAAGCTGCCAGCGGTAGGGTCAAAGCCACAGTAAACGGTTTGCGGTGTGCGCAGAAATTCCCGCAGTTGTGTTGGGTTTGACGTTTGTGCAACTAAACCGCGCTCATGCAGTTCATCAAAAAATGTATCGGTCATGTTCCAGCTCCACCAGTAAATGTTCGCCTAGCCTAATAGGCAGAGCGGGCGGAGTGGATATCCCTATAGGGATAGCGCAGACAAAATGGAGGAACGTATTAACTGGATAACAGATGGGTCAAAAACACTTGAAACAATTCGCTGAGCGAGGTCACATGCAATTTGGCGTAGATTTTTTTGCGATGATTTTTCACTGTGCCGACAGAGATAGCCGACAGCTCGGCAATGTCCTGCGAATCAAAACCTTGTATTAATAGCAGGGTTATTTCCTGCTCGCGCTTACTCAGTACCTCGGCACCAAATGAGCTGAGCGCGGCAGCTAAAAATTGTTGCAAGCCGGTTTTATGGAGCGCGCCCACCGACATAGCAAAACTTTGTTCACCCCACTGCTGATTGAGCAGCGCATGAAGCAGCGGCAACAAGCGAACCAGTTCGACATAAACCTCTTGGTAGCGTGCCGGGTTATTATCGTTGTAACCCATAAATAGCAACAGCCAACGGTTTTTATCCAAAGGACTACAAATGCACAGCTCATCTTGCAGGCCAGTATTGCGAATAAAATTATGCTCATACTCACGCCGCTCGCGAACATCGATCACCACATCTTGCAAACGCAACACTGCCGCTTGCGTTTGTTGTTGCGCTGCGCGATAAAAGGGATCATCTAAATAGGAGCCAGTTAAATAGCGCTGAAATAAAAAGTCACGCTGGGTGGTAATAGAATCATAAAGATAAATCGGGTGTTTATCCGCGCGGCAGCCCAATATCAGCAGATGATCAAACTGCACCTGTTGTTTCAGGTAGGCGGCCAACTGCGCGCTAAAACCCGGCAATTTCAGGCTGGCCACCACGCGGCTCAGCAGCTCAATATCATTCATCACCGACGTTTAATCCCCACACCTGAAAATTGCGATAGCGAAAGTGGCTCCACTGCATTTGACGGAAACCAATTTTCCCATCGGCCAGTGGGCCGCCGGTATCGACACCCTTAATGAGCGGTTGGTTATCGATGTAATCAATCACGCTGCGCCCATCAATTAACAAGCGAATATGCGCGCCCTGTTTTATCAAGGTGATTTTATGGATGGCGGCGGATTGGGTAGGAATGCCCTCGCTGCCGGACTGCAGCAAACTGAACGTATTATTTTTGCGCAGGTTAGCGTGAACTCGCCCCGGTTCATGGGCGACATTGGCGTAATAGGAGATGTGATAACTTTTTATGTTGCCGTTGGTATATTGCGTAAAAGTGCCATCGCGCTCTGGCAAACTGGGCGCAAAAATATCTTCGCCGTTTTCACCGATTGCGGCGAAAAATACAATTAATAATCCGGCATCAGTAGCGAGATTTTGCACCTCCCAGGTAGCAATAAAACTGTCGGGAAAATCCTGCGGACACCAAAATACATGGTGTGCCGATTTATCCGGCGACCACATTTCCATCCAGCCATCGTGGAATTTTACCTGTGCATTACCTTCCATGATCCAATTGGCAACCGTGCCCTTCTCACTCATGGTTGATTGGTAAAGCAATTCACCTTTGGCGGGCAAGGCGTGAGGTACTGGCGGCGCACTAGCTTCGGCAGCATACATATGCGATGAAAAAAACAAAGTGGCGACCAAGATAAATACGCGTGCAATTGACTGTGTCATGGTGACTCCCGAAATACTGTTTACCGCAGTATTCCAAATAATCACGCGTGATTCATCTCTATTTTTAACGCCAGCGATTAATGCGCTAGCATCGTAAATATATCGTCCATCTGCTGCGCCAGTGCAACATCCTTGTCGCTAATACCTGCTGCGTCATGGGTGGTCAGCTGTACATTGACTCGATTGTAAACATTACTCCACTCCGGGTGATGATTCACTTTTTCACAATAGAGTGCACAGATTGTCATAAACCCAAAAGCATGTTGAAAATCAGAGAATTTGTATTGCTTACTTAACTTGTCGTCCTGCAGTGACCAGCCACCCTTAGTTTTATTCAACGTATCCAATGCTTGGGCAAGCTGTTCAGCTGTTAATTGTAATGTTGGCATATTCATCACCCTTCGCGCGTCAGATTAAATTCCCGCAACAGTACATCATCCAACTGCTCCGGCAAGACATTAACAATCACATCGTTTGCTCCCTGCATTTTTTTTAATTGATCCCCCGAAAGCAAGGTTCGCCCCTGCGGGTGCTGTTGCATTACTAAATATTGTTTTACAAATACAGCGTCAGGGTGAGTAGAGTTGTAATAATTAGGAAGTGAGAAATCCACCCACTCCATGGGGTAGAGATCAAAACAAAATTGGTTCGCCCACTCGCCTTTTACCAAGGCTTTTAAAACATATTCGCCCTGCTGATTTTGTACCAACATAAAGGTTTCATCGTCCTGCACCAGGGTTTCGCCAAGCTGATGTAAACCAATCGGTGCGCGTAAACCAAAACTGCCAAACCCGGTATCACATAACCAATGCTGCTCACCGAGTGAAACCAACAACACCATATGGCTCTTAGGGCGACGGTAGGGATAAAACATAGGGCGCGCACCAATAAGCCGATATTCAAACCCGAGCGCAGCCAATGCCATTGCAAACACACCATTCACTTCATAACAGTAACCACCGCGCTGGCGATAAACTATTTTTTCTACTATATCTTCTGGTACCAATGAGACAATCTTGCCCGCTTGCACATCCAGGTTCTCAAAAGGCACAGTGTGCAATTGCGCGCGCATTAACTGACGCAATCCCTCTGCATCGCATGCTGGCATAGTTTCAAGGTTAATTCGCTGAAGGTAATCAGCCAGGGAGAAATTATTCGCGTTCATTTCAATCACTATCCATAAAAATATACATCATCGAGACAAACAAAAAGGCTTCCACAGTGGGAAGCCTTTTTGTTTTTACCTATCCAACACCATAATTTTTCGGGTGTCCGGTAAAATTAATTCACCGTTATTAAATTCAGCCTGTGTTTTTTGCTGGCTGCGAGTAACTGCTGAGGCGCAATTACCGGTGGCTCTGAACCTGAGCGCGGTGGCGAGCATGGCTTCACTGCTGTCGCCGAGCTGATGATTCAGGTCGTCCTCTACACTGCAACCTTTTACGCGCGTGGTGCCGTTATCGCTGTTGGAGGGAATAAAACCATCGCTGTATTCACCAAAACCTTTGGCGTTAGCGCCTTTAAGCTGGATGGTGTAGTAGGTGGTGCCGCAATTATCTTCCGGATAAAAACCATAGGGTTTGCCACAGGTGGTCGCGCCGATTAAAAACACTTCCACATTGGCGCCGCGCAGGCCGTTGATAATCGCCTCACTCGCGGAGCAGGTGGATTCACTGGAAAGAATAAATACGCGATTTAAGTGGAGCGAGGGCAAGGCAACATTTTTATTTAACCCGTACAAGCCCTCATCCAGAAATGGGAAAGGCTCCAGACGCGGCTGTTTGGAATTTTGGATTTGTTCGTAAAACACCTTGTCCTGTACATTGGTGCCCGCAATCATGAAAGATGCGAGACTGGCAATGGATAACAAACCGCCGCCGTTGTAACGCAAATCCACAATTAAATCGCTGACCTCGGCAAACTTGAATTGACTGATCACCGTAACCCATTCGTCTTGCGATTTTTCCACGTGGGAATTAAATACCAAATACCCCACCTTGCCGCTGTCGGTATCGATCACCGAGCTGTGCAATACGGTTTTGCTTTCAATTTGGCCGGCCTGTAGCGATACCATTTTGCTGCTGCCATCCACTGCCTGCAATTCAAAATTGTGCGCTGCACCCAACTCACTGGGAAACAGCCCTTCGTTGAGCGCCATTAATCCTGCATTGCTTTCTTCTGTTACTAAATCATAAGAATCGATTTTCATAATGCGATCACCGCGCTGTACGCCGGCAGTAGCTGCCGGTGAACCCGGTTCGACATAGGCGATGAAATAACGGCGCGGTGGTGTACTGGAATAGACTTTCAAGCGAAAGCCGTAGTCGTAACTGATACCCGCTTCCCAGGCTTCCGCGTCCTCAGTGGGCTCGTAGAAATGGAAATTATCTTTGGGCGCACCGGAGCTGGTAGTGCGATTGGTTTTTAGCAGCAGAAAATAATCCTGCGGAGTTTGACTATCGATAGTGGGCGAGCGGTCGGTAACTTCGTCAAACCATAAATAGGTTTCGTTAGTCCAGGCACGCAAAAAGTTTTTCTCGTCAGTGCGAGTGCCCCTTTTATCGGGAAAGGTCAGGTTGGTGAATTGACTACGACCCGAGCGCGGTGCTTCGCAGAGGTTTTTAAAGGTGTCCGCATCGCGGTAAACACCGGCCACCCAGCCATTGTTATCGCCATTACCGCCAGTGTCTGCCGGCTTGGGGCCTAATACCTGGCTATTGCCACCGCCACAGGCGCTCAATACCAATGCCAGGGCACTCAGAGCCATGCCGTTTATCGCGTACTGAAATTTTTTCATCAAGACTGCGCCTCTGTGCCGACGTTGTAGATTATCCATTTGCGTTTCCTTTTAGAGCAAAGTAAGTCCAATTCATGTCAAACCGATCACACTGAACCCATTATTGTTAAAACTATTTTCGCGGGGCAGCCCAACCCGGATCAGCGCGGGCAACCAGCATAAAAGAGCGGCCAACAAGACACCAGCCCTGCCGCCATAGGATGAGAAATGAAGGGCAAAAAAAACCGCTAGCAACACCGGCAAAAATGCAAGTGTTGTAGCGGCAGAGGCTTTGCGAGGTATTTAAGTGCGAGCAAGGCCCGCACTAAAAAAATAGCTTAACGAATGTAGCGGTTGATAATGTTTTCGTAGAGTTCCTGACGGCCACTTTGCAGGGTGATTTCACCACCTTTGTTGCCCAGGTCTGCCAGTTGTTGCAGAGTCAGTTTGCCCTGCTCATAAGCAGCGCCGTTACCCGCATCAAATGATGAGTAACGCTCTTTGCGCAAACCTTCCAGCGGAGACTGCTGAATCAAACTGTCAGCGATAATCAATGCGCGAGCAAAGGTGTCCATGCCGCCGATGTGGCCGTAGAACATATCGACCGGATCAGGTGAGTTACGACGCACTTTTGCATCAAAGTTCACACCGCCACCTTGCAGGCCGCCAGCGCGCAGGAATACCAACATCATCTCAACCGTTTCGTTGATGTTGTAAGGGAACTGGTCGGTATCCCACGCATTTTGGTAATCGCCACGGTTGGCATCCAATGAACCCAACATGCCCGCGTTAGCAGCGGCTTGCATGTCGTGACACATGGTGTGGCCAGCGAGAGTCGCGTGGTTAGTTTCTAAATTGAGTTTGAAGTCTTTATCCAGACCGTGATGACGCAAGAAGCCGATAACGGTTTCTGCATCAAAATCGTATTGGTGCTTGGATGGCTCCATCGGCTTTGGCTCGATGAAGAAGTAACCTTTAAAGCCCTGCGCGCGCGCATAATCGCGAGCCATGGTCAGGAAACGCGCCAGATGCTCTTGTTCGCGTTTCATGTCGGTATTGAGCAAGCTCATGTAACCTTCACGACCGCCCCAGAACACATAGTTTTCACCGCCAAGAGCGATGGTTGCGTCCAACGCATCTTTCAATTGCGCACCGGCGTAAGCCACTACGTTGAAATCCGGGTTGGTAGACGCGCCGTTCATGTAGCGTGGGTTGGAGAACAGGTTGGCGGTACCCCACAACAATTTCACGCCAGAAGCGGCTTGTTTTTGTTTGGCGTATTCAACGATGGTTTGCAAACGCTGTGAAGTTTCTGCGCGGCTGCTGCCTTCATCAACCAGATCGATGTCGTGGAAGCAGTAGTAAGGTGTGCCCAGTTTGGTGATAAATTCAAACGCCGCATCCATTTTTTCGTGAGCGCGGGCGATTGGATCTTGCGTTGCCATCCACGGGAAAATTTTGGTGCCTGGACCAAAAGGATCGTGACCAGCGCCGCAGAAGCTGTGCCAGTAGCAAGTAGCAAATCTGAAATGCTCTTTCAGGGTTTTGCCAGCAACTACACGATTCTCGTCGTAGTATTTAAATGCGAGTGGATTATCGGAGTCAGGGCCTTCAAAGCCGATCTTACCGATACCGGGGAAGTATTCTTTACTACCGAGAACAATACTCATGTTTATCACCTTATGGGGTTTTGCTGTAAAAAGTTTATCGCTTACTGCACTGCATACTTGTACCGATTAACGCGGCAAAAGTTCACACCAGTGTTGGTAGGCATCCTGATATTGCGCAAACAATTGCGCTTCCGGTTCGATCACATTTAAACGGGTCAAACCGGTAAAAGCTTCACTCGCCGAGGCGTAATAACCACTGCCCAATGCCGCCGCGCGGGCAGCACCTTCGGCGCCGTCGGTTTCAAACATTTCCACGGCGGCTTGCGTAGTATTGGCAAAAGTTTGCGCAAACACTGCGCTTAAAAACATATTGCCTTTGCCTGCACGCACCACGTCACAACTGCCGCCCAGGGATTTCAATACATCGAAGCCCTGATTGAGCGAGAACACAATGCCCTCTTGCGCCGCGCGCACCATGTGACCCAAACCATGGCGGTTGAAATCCAGATTGCGCAGCTGTGCACCCAAATTTTTATTTTGAAAAATTCGCTCGGCGCCGTTGCCAAAAGGATGAAACAACAATCCTTCGCTACCCACGGGCACCGCTTGCGCCAATGCATTTAATTGTGGGTAGGATGGCGTTGCACCCGCTTCACCGAGTGTTTGGCGCAGCCAGGAATACAAACGACCGCAGCCATTCACACACACCAGCACACCGTTGCGTTTTTGCGCGTCGGTATTGGTCACGTGCAAGAAGGTATTCACCCGGGATTCCACATCCGCCGCGGACTGATCGGTCACACCGTAAATCACCCCCGAGGTGCCGGCAGTCGCCGCTACTTCACCCGGTTCCAATACATTCAAACTAAACGCGTTGTTGGGCTGATCGCCCGCGCGATAACAAATTTTCACGCCTTTGCGCAGGCCTAATTCAGCGGCAACGGCATCACTCACGATGGATTGCACACCAAAACTCGGCACCACATCGGGAATTAAATCCGCCGAAATGCCCCAGTGATTTAACAATTCCGTCGCGATGCGATTTTCTTTGAAATCCCACAGCGTGCCTTCGGACAAACCTGACGCGGTGGTGTTAATCACACCGGATAATTTCATCGCAATAAAATCGCCGGGCAGCATCATTTTATGAATTCGCGCAAACAGCTCCGGCTGGTTTTCCTGCACCCAACGCAACTTGGCGGCGGTGAAGTTGCCGGGGGAATTCAATAGATGGTCAAAACAATAATCGCGCCCCAAATCGGCGAGCGCTTTTTCGCCCAAGGGCACAGCGCGGCTATCGCACCAAATAATGGATGGACGCAGCACTTGTTGATTGCTATCGACAACTACCAAGCCGTGCATTTGGTAAGAGATACCTATGGCATCAATCTGGTCGAGTTTGATCTGGTCACGCGCCGCCAAGCGCACTAAACCCTGACGCACACAATCCCACCAGGTGTCGGGGTTTTGTTCGGCAAAGCCAACCGCGGGGCTATCAATAGCCAGTTCAGATTCAGGGTGAGACAGCGCGCCCAAGCTCTTGCCGGTTACGCCATCCAGCACCGACAACTTCACTGAGGAACTGCCAACATCAATACCAAGAAACAGCATAGGGACTCGTTTTCTTTTATAGGTTTAGGAAACTTTCGTTTAACAATTTTTTGCAGGCAAAAACCTGTGCGAATGCGGGTATCGGGTGCAGACCAAATACCAGCGCTTCAACTTATATGACCAGAATATCTTATTGTCTAACTGACAACAAGAGGCCGCACGTTAATTTTTATAAAGCCGGCCTCTGTCACTGGCGCAAATGGCGCGCAATCACCTATACCTGAATAGCACCTCCACGCCAGTAGCGGGAATGAGGCGCCATGTATCTAAGGCTCGACCATTGCGAACATGGCTTATACAATGCCCGCAACCTGAGCTGATCGGTTGTGCTCACACCAAACCTTATCCATAAAATGCAAAGCCCTTGAGGACATTGCTCGTGCCCAATAACCATATTCCCGGCAGTCTCAATACCCAAAGCTCCCCGCACCTTGATGACAACATCATCAAGGCGCTCTCCATCGATAACCTGATTTTTGGCCTGGATGACGATGAGCTGAAAATCCTGCTGGTTAAACAGACCGACCCGCTGCACCAAGGCAAATGGGCACTGCCCGGCGGCTGGATTCGCTACGACGAAAATCTGCGCGATGCCGCTTATCGCCTGCTGGAAGAACTGACCGGGGTGCGCGATTTGTTTTTGGAGCAGCTGAAAACGTTTGGTCGCGTTGACCGCTTCCCCAACGAGCGGGTAGTTACCATTGCTTATTACGCCTTGGTGAGCGCCGACAAGTTTTCACTGGTGGCTGGTCAAAGCGCGGCCGATGTGAGCTGGCAGAGCGTGAATAACTTGCCTGAGTTGGTATACGACCACGCGGAGATAGTGGCTCACGGCTTGAAGGTGCTGCGCCATCAGGTGTGCCACCAACCCATTGGCTTTAACCTCTTGCCGGAAAAATTTACGCTGTTACAGCTGCAGGCACTTTACGAGGCAATCCTCAATACCAAGTTGGATAAACCCAACTTCCGCCGCAAGATCATGAAAATGAACCTGCTCAGTCCCTGCAACGAAAAACAACAGGGTGTTCCCCACCGCGCCGCTAGCCTCTACCGGTTCGATTCCGAGGCTTACAAGCATTTGAGCGAGTCGGGTTTTGCGTTTGAGATCTAATCCATCGCGTTTTTTGCACTCACCCAAGATCGCCATATAGTCAATAAAACCATAATGCATTAGTATTCATGCCACCCAAGGCGCCGGTTCGCAAGACCGGCGCCTTTTTGCAAGACCCGCAAGCGATAGCAAAACCCGCACGCCATGGATAGCGCAGGGAAATAATCATTACGGAGACAATCGCTTGACTCGTTAAAGCCGTACCCCGGTATCAACCTGCCCGCCACTGGGCAACTGTGGTAAGGTCGCGCCGTCGAACCAGCGGCATACACAACGACAGGCAGCCCACGCCTGCAACACTATAATTTTTATAACAGGTATCACCATGAACGAGACCAGTACCAACAATCAGGCGAATACGCCGTTTATTATTTTGATCAGTGTCATCGCCACTATCGGCGGCTTTCTTTTTGGCTTTGATAGCGGCGTTATTAACGGCACGGTAGATGGCTTGCGCTCGGCATTCAACATCAATACCGCCGGTTTTGAAGTGTCCTCCATGTTGCTTGGCTGTGCGGTCGGTGCGTTTTTTGCCGGTACTCTGGCCGATAAATATGGCCGCAAGGCGATTTTGATTGTCGCGGCGGTATTTTTTATCGTGTCGGCGTGGGGCTCAGGCATTGCCACCGGGTCGATTGAATTTGTTATTTACCGCGTGCTTGGTGGTTTGGCGGTAGGTGCAGCCTCGGTCATGTGCCCGGCGTATATCAGTGAAGTAGCGCTGGCCCGCTATCGCGGCAAACTCAGTTCCGTGCAACAGGTCGCCATCATCACCGGCTTAACCGCCGCATTTGTCAGCAACTACTTCCTCGCTAAATTTGCCGGTTCATCGCTGGCGGTATTCTGGCTGGGTTACGAAACCTGGCGCTGGATGTTCTGGATGGAACTGATCCCTGCGGTAATCTTTTTTGTGGCGTTGTTATTTATCCCCGAAAGCCCGCGCTTTTTGATGGCTTCCGGTCAGGTCGATAAAGCCAAAGCTGTCCTGGTGAAACTCTATGGCACCGCTGAAGGTACTGCCAAGGTCAGCGAGATTGAAGCCTCACTCGCCGCTGACCATCACAAACCGCGCCTTGCGGATTTGATCGACAAAACGACCAACCGTGTGCGCTCCATTGTGTGGGTTGGTATTGGCCTTGCGGTACTGCAGCAATTTGTGGGCATTAACGTGGTGTTCTACTACGGCTCAGTGCTGTGGCAAGCAGCGGGTTTCTCTGAATCCGACTCACTGTTAATCAACGTGGTATCTGGTGTGGTGAGTATTGGTGCCTGCTTTATCACCTTTTTGGTGGTGGACAAAATCGGTCGCAAACCGCTGCTGTGGATTGGCTCGTTGGGCATGACCGTGACCCTGAGCTTGGTGGCTATCGCCTTTTATGGCGCACCGCTGGATGAGCAAGGCAAGTTGATGCTATCAACCGAAATGGGCACCTTGGCATTGGTTGCCGCCAACCTCTACGTGATTTTCTTCAACGTATCCTGGGGCCCGGTGATGTGGATTATGTTGGGCGAAATGTTCCCCAACCAGATTCGCGGTTCATCGCTGGCGGTGGCTGGTTTGGCACAATGGGGCGCCAACTTCCTCATCACCTTCACCTTCCCCTACCTGCTGGCCTCATCACTCGGCTTGCCGGGTGCTTACGGTATTTACGCGTTCTTCTCGGCCTTCTCGATCTTCTTTGTCCTCAAGCTGGTCAAAGAAACCAAAGGCAAAGAACTGGAGCAAATGGAGGGCTAAGCACTCGCCAACCCAAAGTTTCCACTGCAAAAAAAACCACCTTCGGGTGGTTTTTTTATGCATGAAATTAGTTTCCTTATAAAACTAAAATAAACACAAGGAAAGCTGCGCCATGGGCGGCTCACTGGTATACAACTCAAATTTTCTTATGGTTTAATTGACTAGAACAATACCAATAACTAGCAATACACAGGAAAAAAACCATGCAGCAAGTACATCAACTCTTATCAATCGGTCTATTTACGCTTTTGCTCAGCGCCTGCGGCGGCTCGGGTGGTGGCGATAACAATAATTCTAGCGCCAACAACTCAAGTGCCAATACCAGTGCAACTAGCAGCTCCAGTACCCCCGCGAGCTCGGTCGAGCCCAGCTCAACCCCGGCAAGTAGTATCGCCTCGGAAGCAGCCAGCTCTATCGCCCCCAGCTCAGTAGCAGCGAGCAGCGAGCCCGCTAGCAGCTCGGCTCCGGCCAGCTCCAGCAGCGCGGCCAGTGCAACAGTGTTAACCCTGGATATGACCAGCGGTTGGCGCGGCAATGGCACTGGCAATAGCGGCGTAACTCTCAATAGCGATGGGGTCAGCTTTACCGCCAGCGGCGATAACATAGGCGCCGTGACTGATATGCTCAAACCCATTCAGCTGGAAGATGCCATCATTACTATGGTGGTTAATGTCAGCAGCGAATTCAAAACCAGCGGAGCAAGCTTGCAACCATTCGCGCAAATCAAAGGCGGCAGCTATCCGGGTGAATGGGGCTGCTGGGCGGGCAACGAGCTATTCACGGCCGGGGAAGATGCAACCATCTCTTGCCCCGTTACTGAAAGCGACAAAAAGTTCAATCAGACAGAGTTTGACGTGCAAGTCGGCGTGCAAGCCAAGGGAACCCCAACCGGCGTCGTAACCATCAAAAGCGTCACCGTTACCCTTGCACAAGCAGCAAGTAGCTCATCGGCACAAAGCTCCAGCACCGGTAGCGTTTACTCTGCCAATGTGACCCGACTGCAAGCCTTGGCCGCCTTCCCAATTGGAGCGGCAGTCACCAACAACGACGGCCCCAGCTTTAACATCGTGACCAATACCTCGGAACAAGCCGTGGTGGAAAAGCATTTTGGCGAGATGACGGCAGGCAACATCATGAAAATGAGCTACCTGCAGCCGAGCAATGGCAACTTCACCTTCACCAATGCGGACACCTTTGTGGATTACGCCAAAGACAACAACATCAACGTACACGGTCACGCGCTGGTTTGGCATTCAGACTACCAAGTGCCTAACTTCATGAAAAACTGGAGCGGTTCAGCAGCAGACTTTATCGCTGAAGTTGAAGACCATGTGACGCAGGTGGTTACCCACTTCAAAGCCAAGGGTAATGTGGTGAGCTGGGATGTTGTGAATGAGGCCATCAACGACGGCTCTCCGGTGGCTAACTTCCGCACCACCGATTCCACCTTTTATGTAAAAAGTGGCAATAGCTCGATTTACATCGAAAAGGCTTTCCAGGCGGCACGTGCTGCTGATCCCAGTGCGATTCTCTACTACAACGATTACAACATTGACCAAAACAACGCCAAAACCACCAAGATGATTGAAATGCTGACCGACTTCCAAACACGCAGCATTCCCATTGATGGTGTGGGTTTCCAGATGCATGTGTTTATGGATTACCCGAGCATCGCCAGCATCAGTGCCGCGATGAAAAAAGTGGTGGATAAGGGCCTGAAAGTAAAAATCACCGAATTGGATGTAGCGGTAAACAACCCCTACAGCGGCGGCTGGCCGGGCAACAAAATTACCAGCTTCACCAACACTGTCGCTTTGGCACAAAAGAAACGCTACTGCGAAATCGTGAAAGCTTATATGGACACAGTGCCTGCAGCACAGCGCGGCGGTATTAGCGTGTGGGGCACCACCGATGCCAACACCTGGCTAACAACCGCCACGGCCGCCTATAACGGTGAAGCAATTGCCTGGCCATTATTATTCGACAACAACTACAACGATAAACCCGCACTGCGCGGATTTGCCGATGGTTTGGAAGGCACAGCGTGTAATTAAAACGCCAAGTCAGCGTATAACAAAAAGGCCAACCGCATCCGGTTGGCCTTTTTGTTGTTAGCAGAGAAAAGTAATTACATGATTAATCCAAAGGACGACGCTTCCCCGTTACCATCGACAGGGGCAGATTCTCCTTGAGGCGATAACTCTCCAGTAGCGCCGCACTCACATGCACGACAACCAATGCCATCACCGCATTAGCGATCCACTCATGCAAGTCTTCTACCCACTGCACGCCCCAGAAATAATCGATCTCTTCCAACATATAACCCGTGATGCCCAGCATTAAGATTCCGGTCATCATTAATATCATCACCAGCGCCCCCACAGGGGAATGCCCCATACGGTGATACGCTTGCCCGGTGCGCAATGCGTTGACATGAGCCGAGAGCCGCGCCGGCGTTGGGAAGAAATCTGCCCAGCGCGCTGCACCTTTCCCAACAAAGCCCCATACAAAGCGCACCAGCAACCAGCCCACTGCCACATAACCAAGCCATTGGTGCCAATCGTCGCCCGCTTCATTAAAAAAATAATTGGCGATAAAAATCAGCGCAATCGACCAATGAAACAAACGGACTAATGGATCCCAAAGTGGTACCAGTTGCGCACGCATTAATCTTCAATTTCCTCTTTCACAATTTTACCGCTGACCGGATCAAAATAAATTTCTACCTTTTGTTTGTCCTTATTCCAGCCATAAATTTCATAGCAGTTGCCATCAGTCACTTTAAAAACCTTGATCTCGTAACCCTGCTCTTTGAGTTGCTCCTGAAACTTGGTTTGATCCAGCCACTCAGATTTATCTGCTTGGGTACATTCCGGGCCAGCAAATGCCGTTGCACTCAACATTGCCAAGCTTGCAAATACTAATTTACGCATAACGATTCTCCTTAAGAGGACAAAATTGAAAGTAAAAAAACGAACTACAGGCCACTAATAAAACATTGCCACCCAACATTGGGTTAAGAACCGTAAGGAAAGGTTATATAACCAACCAGACCACAGATTCTGCGCAGGCATGACACCAAACACCCACAAGGTAGCCGACACTAACCAAGCCAGCAGCCCGCGTCAACCGAGGCGGATTTTAACGGGCAAAGCTTAAGTAATCCTTAATCACCGCTGCCAACCGCGTTAACCCTTTGGGCATACCAGGCTTAACTAGTATACAAGTACACATCATCTATGCTGTAATTTCACCCACGCTTATTCCCCCCTATCCCGAGGAACGTTTCATGGCGCACTCACTCCGCCTCACGCCGGTTTTGCGCTGGCTCACCACACCCCGCTTAATTACCCCCTTGCGGTATTTACTGCTGCTATTGGCGATAGTCAGCCCCACCAGCTGGGCGCTGGGAGAGGAGCCTTGGCTGGCAACCAGTGCACGCGGCAATCTGGTGCTGGTGGATAAACAGCAAGCTCTGGATATTGTTATCGACAGCAGCGAATTACCCGGCGTAGTGCGTGCGGCAAAAAATTTGCAAAGCGATATTGAACAAGTGACCGGCAAACAACCGGTGTTAAAAAATACTCTCGCCGGGCAAAAGCAATTGGTGTTGGTGGGAACACTGGGCAGCAGCCAACTTATCGCGCAATTAATTGCCAATAAAAAATTGGATGTCAGCAAAATCCAGAATCAATGGGATGCCTTTCAAGTCGTGGTAGTTGATAAACCTTTTGCCGATGTAGAGCGCGCGCTCGTGATTGTCGGTGCCAATAAACGCGGCACGATGTATGGCATTTACAGCCTGAGCGAGCAGATTGGGGTATCGCCCTGGTATTGGTGGGCGGATGTGCCCGTTAAACAAAAAGCGACTATTTTTATCGACAAAAAAATAAATGTTGTTGAAATTCCAAAAGTGAAATACCGCGGTATTTTTTTAAACGATGAAGCACCCGCCCTCACCAACTGGGTCACTGAAAAATATGGCAACTACAACGCAGAATTTTATGAAAAGGTGTTCGAGTTATTGCTGCGCTTAAAAGCCAATTTTTTATGGCCAGCGATGTGGAATAACGCATTTGCCGATGATGACCCACAAAATATGATCCTCGCCGATGAATACGGCATAGTCATGAGCACCTCGCACCACGAACCCATGATGCGCGCTGACAAAGAGTGGAACCGCTACGGCAAAGGCCCCTGGGAATATTCCAAAAATCCGAAAAATTTATATAAGTTTTGGGTTGATGGTGCAACGCGCAACAAACCCTACGAAAGCATTTACACCCTGGGCATGCGTGGCCAACAAGACGAGCCGATGAGTGAAGGTGAAAACATCGGATTGTTGGAAAAAATCGTCAGCGACCAGCGCAACATCATTAGCGATGTGTTTGGCAAAGATCAGCTCACAAAAGTGCCACAAGTCTGGGCGCTGTACAAAGAAGTGCAGGGTTTTTACGAGCGTGGCATGCGTGTGCCGGACGATGTAATCCTGCTCTGGTGCGATGACAACTGGGGCAATATTCGCAGGTTACCCACACCCGATGAACGCAAACGCAGTGGCGGTGCCGGCGTTTATTATCATTTTGATTATGTTGGCGGCCCGCGCTCCTATCGCTGGATTAACACCATTTCCATCGCCAAAATTTGGGAGCAAATGCACCTCGCCTACACCTTTGATGCCAACCAAATCTGGATCGTCAATGTAGGCGATTTAAAACCCATGGAGTACCCGATTGAATTTTTCCTGAACATGGCATGGAACCCGGAGGCCTGGCCCAAAGAGCGCATACCAGAATTCGCCCGCCTGTGGGCCGAACGTGAATTTGGTGCGCAACACGCCCAAGAAATTGCAGCGATTATGACCGGCTACACGCGCCACAATTTGCGTCGCAAACCGGAACTGCAAGACGCCACAACTTATAGCCAACTGCATTATCGCGAAGCAGAACGCGTTACCGCCGAGATGAATGATTACGTTGCACGGGCTGAAAAAATTTACGCACAGTTGCCCGCTGCACAGCGCGCGGCGTTTTATCAATTGGTGTTATTCCCCACCACCGCCAGCGCCAACATTACCGCACTGTATAACGCGCAAGCCAAAAATCATTTGTATGCCACACAGGCCCGCGCCACCACCAATGATTACGCCGATAAAGTGCGCGAATTATTTGCCAAAGATGCCGCGCTGGAACAGGAATACCACCAACTCAACGGCGGCAAGTGGAACCATATGATGTCGCAATCGCACATTGGTTACAGCCACTGGAATCACCCGCCGGAAGATACGCTACCCGTCACCCATCATTATGAGCCACATAATTCAGCGGAAATGGGCATAGCGATTGAAGGCGTCGCCTCCGCCTGGCCCAAGCCCGGCAATTATCTACTGCCGCGTTTTGATCGTTTGGGAACACAGTCGCGCGTGATTGAAATTTTTAATAAAGGTAAAGAATCCTTCCTCGCCACTGCCAAAACCACTACGCCCTGGATTATACTGAGCAAGACTAGTATACAAGTTGACAAGGGCGCGCAGCTGGATGTGAGCATCGACTGGAGCAAAGCGCCCATAGGTCGTGCCACCGGTCGCATTGACATTAGCGGCACCGGTTGGGGCAGTGCGAGCATCGGCGTGGAAATCGTAAATAACCCGATCAACAAAAAAGCATTGCGCGGTTTTGCCGAAGCCGATGGCTACATCGCTATCGAGGCGGAAGATTTTAGTCGCCAGGGCGCGAGTGGTCATTTACGCTGGGAAAAAATCCCCGAGCACGGCCGTACTATATCGTCCATGTCGGTGTACCCGATTGGCGATTGGCAATTTAACGATGCCACCAACGCGCCCTACCTTGAATACGATATTTACACCCACAGCAGTGGTGAATTTACCTTACAGGGATTTTTTGCCCCGAGCTGGCCGTTTATGCCCGAACGCGGTTTGCGCTACGCGGTGGCGATTGATGATGAGCCAGCACAAATTGTGAATTTGGTGGCCGACATGAGCGATGCCACTTGGGCGGAAACCGTGCGCAGCGATGTGCGACTTGGCATTACCAAACACAAGGTTGCACGAGCAGGCGCGCACAAACTGCGCATTTATAGCCTGGACCCGGCAGTCACGCTGCAAAAACTGGTGCTGGATACCGGCGGTTTACAACCCAGCTATCTGGGACCGCCACCCAGCAAGCGCTATTAATTGTTATTCATTTTTTAAACAAAAATCTTACAGACACTTTTTTGAGACGCCATTGAATGAAAATTGTTGATGCTAAAGTCATTGTGACCTGCCCCGGCAGAAATTTTGTCACACTAAAAATTACGACCGACCAAGGTGTGTATGGGATTGGCGATGCAACACTCAATGGCCGCGAAAAAGCGGTGGTGTCCTATTTGGAGGATTATTTAGTCCCGGCATTAATTGGTCGCGACCCACAACAAATTGAAGACATCTGGCAATTTTTTTATCGCGGCGCTTATTGGCGTCGCGGGCCAGTAGGTATGACTGCACTGGCGGCAATTGATGTGGCGCTGTGGGACATTAAAGCCAAACTCGCCAACATGCCGCTCTATCAATTGCTCGGAGGAAAAAGTCGCGAGCGCATCCTCACCTACACACATGCCAATGGCAAAGACCTGGACTCCACCCTGGACGCCGTGCGTAAAGCGCGCGAAAAGGGTTACGATGCAATTCGTATTCAATGCGGCATCCCTGGCATTGAAAAGACCTACGGCGTTGCCAAAGGCGATAAAAGTTACGAACCGGCAGATGCCGATTTGCCCTCTACCGAAATTTGGTCCACCGAAAAATATTTGAATTTTATTCCCGAAGTATTTGCGCAGGTACGCAAAGAATTCGGCAATAACATTCATTTATTGCATGACGTACATCATCGCTTGACACCAATCGAAGCGGCGCGCTTGGGCAAAGATTTGGAACCCTATCGTTTATTCTGGATGGAAGATGCGGTGCCTGCGGAAAACCAGGAATCATTTAAATTAATTCGCCAGCACACCACCACACCATTGGCGGTAGGCGAAGTATTTAATTCCATTCACGATTGCCGCGAGCTTATCCAGAATCAGCTCATTGATTACATTCGCTCGACCATTGTGCACGCTGGCGGCATCACCCACGTGCGTCGCATTGCCGATTTTGCCAGCCTGTTTAACGTGCGCACCGGTTTTCACGGCGCGACGGATTTATCGCCGGTATGTATGGGCGCAGCCCTGCATTTTGATTATTGGGTGCCTAATTTCGGCATTCAGGAGCATATGGCCCACAGCGCGCAAATGGACGAAGTATTTCCACATGCGTATGAATTCAATCGCGGTTACTTCACCCCCGGCGAAACGCCCGGCCACGGTGTGGACATCGACGAAAAACTGGCAGCTAAATACCCCTATAAACGCGCGTGTTTGCCTGTGAACCGCTTGGAAGATGGTACTCTCTGGCACTGGTAACATGGTTGGTGTTACCACACCATAATCCATTAAAAATAATGACCGGAGCAGCGAATGAATTTTTCTAAAAGCTTACTAACCCTGGCGCTAGGCGCCGCACTTTTGAGCAGTGGCTGCGGCGATAAAAACGCCCAGCGAGGCACCGCTACAACCATCAGCAGCGCCGCCAGCAGCGAAAGCGCACCGGCAATCGACACCACAAAATTTATCGGCCAACCGCTGGTGAGTCATATTTACACTGCCGATCCATCGGCCCACGTGTTCAATGGCCGCATTTATATTTACCCGTCACACGACATCGACAGCGGTATCACCAGTGACGGTGAAGGCGACAAATTTGATATGAAGGATTATCACGTATTGTCTATGGAAAAAATCGGCGGTGAAGTTACCGACCATGGCGTCGCATTAACATTGGAAGATATTCCATGGGCCAGTCGCCAGCTGTGGGCACCGGATGCCGCAGAAAAAGAGGGAAAATTCTTTTTATATTTCCCCGCAAAAGATAAAGACGGCATTTTCCGCATCGGTGTCGCTACCAGCGATTCTCCAAGCGGCCCCTTTGCAGCAGAGCCCAATCCCATTGAAGGTAGTTTCAGTATCGACCCCAGCGTTTTTAAAGACGACGATGGCAGTCACTACTTATATTTCGGCGGCATTTGGGGCGGGCAATTACAACGCTGGGTAAGCGGCAGTTATGTGGAGGAAGACAAATATCCCGCGAGCAATGAACCTGCACTCAGCCCGAAAGTAGCGCGCCTGAACGACAACATGCTGCAGCTCGCAGAAGCCCCGCGCGACATTCAAATTCTAGACAACGCCGGCAAACCCTTACTGGGCAGCGACACTAATCGCCGCTTTTTTGAAGGTGCCTGGTTGCACAAATTTAACGGCAAATATTATTTTTCCTATTCCACCGGCGACACCCATTACATTGCTTACGCCACTGGTGATAGCCCCTACGGCCCCTTTACTCATCAAGGTATCGTGCTCATGCCAGTGCTCGGCTGGACCAATCACCACTCCATTGTGGAAGTAGACGGCAAATGGTTTTTGTTTTACCACGACAGCCAACTCTCCGGCGGCAAAACCTATTTGCGCAACGTAAAAGTCACCGAATTAATTCACAACGACGACGGCACTATTCGTACAGTGGATGCTTATTTGGATTAACCTTGCTGTAACAAAAAATCCCGATCAACTGCTGATCGGGATTTTTACATTTAACAACAAATCTTCTGCACTCGATATTAATAGATCTTTTCCGCCCTACAGTTTTCAGCAATATACTGTGCATGCGTTGGCATGTATTCGACGGACTTTTCAATCACACTTCTAATCCCCTCCAGCCGTTTAGTAATTTCATCGTCTGTCATTCGATCAACCAAGGGATGATAAGTTCGAGGGTAAATGCCTTGGCCGTGCATCACTTCAAGCCAACTTAACTCATTAAACATTTCAACGTTATTACGATAGATGCGTCCGTTTTTTTTGAATTGTTCAATTTTTTGTGTTAATTCTTTAGGTATGCTCATGTTGCGGCAGTAATTCCAAAAAACGGAATCGTTCCGCTCGGTTGCGTGATAATGCAGAATCAAAAAGTCACGAATTTTTTCAACCTCAAAACCAGCCTGACGATTAAACTCATCAATATCTTCTTGATCAAAATATTTGTTTGGAAAAAAACTCATTAAACGCGCAATAGTCGATTGCACCAAATGCAGACTAGTGGATTCCAATGGTTCCATAAAACCACTTGCCAAGCCCACTGCCAAACAATTTTTATTCCAGATTTTTTTTCGCTTCCCAGTCACAAATTTGAGCAAACGTGGCTCAGCCAAGGGCTTTCCATCAAGATTGTTTAATAGGATGGAACAGGCTTCATCTTCACTCATAAATTTACTGGAAAAAACATGCCCATTACCAGTGCGGTGCTGCAGCGGAATTCGCCACTGCCATCCCGCCGAATGCGCAGTAGAACGAGTATAGGGCGTTGGCTCTCCCACGCGTTCGCAGGGAACAGCCCAAGCGCGATCACATGGCAACCAGTGGGACCAATCCTCATATCCCGTTTTTAATGCCTGCTCGATTAACAGCCCACGAAAACCGGAACAGTCGATGAAAAAATCCGCTTCAATTCGTTCACCCGACTCTAATTGCACTGATTCAATAAACCCATCACTCGCACGTAAAATTGTATCTACGACCTTGCCTTCAGTACGTATAACGCCGCGCGCTTCGGAATATTCACGCAGAAACCGTGCATACAATCCCGCATCAAAATGAAATGCATAGGCGATATTAGACAAGGGTGAATTACCCGCATCGAATGGCCGCATAAATTTTCCGCGATCAGAAGCAAGACCACCGATGGTATAGTTCCCCAGTTCTTCTGCTTTACCTAACTCCGCCATTTTCAGCCAGTAATGATAGAACTGAACCCCCTCCATGTCCTTGCCCACTTCACCAAATGCATGAATGTATTTGTGCCCAATTTTTTTCCAGTTAACAAATTGGATCCCGAGTTTAAATGTGCCTTGGGTTTTGCGGATAAATTCATTTTCATCCAAATCCAGCAATTTATTAAATAACTGAATTTGTGGAATAGTCGCCTCACCCACACCAACCGTCCCTATCTCTTCGGACTCGATAAGTTGTATTTGGCAATAGTCAGGTTTAATTAGCTTGGATAGTGCTGCAGCAGTCATCCAACCCGATGTTCCACCACCGACAATGGCGATGCGTCTTATATTGTTATCCTGCATTGTAATCACCCAATTTCGTTACTTACTTAACCCCATAAAATTCACGGCTGGTCGCAAAATAAAAATGACGGCGCATGAGTTTTCCAAGTTGGATTAGTTTCAGTTATCGTTATTTTTTACTTAACCATTATGCGGAACCAAAAAAAAGGCACAACCCCATTGTGGTTGCGCCTTCTTTAGCCTCAGCCCTAGAGAGATTAGAACACAGCTTTCACTGTCAGAGCCACGCGGCGGTCATTGACGAACCAAGAGCGACCAGTCTGACGACCTTCTCCATCCAGTGTCATCAGGGTTTCTGTCTGGGTATTCGCCAGATTGGTACCCTGTAAGCCGAGAGAGATTTCTTCAGTTAACTGGTAGGTGATCGCACCATCCAGAAAGCCCGAAGCACTATTCCAGATCGGCTGACCGCTGATCACATCACGCGTAGTGAGAAGATATTCGGAACGCCAGTTGTAAGCCAACCGCGCAGACCAGTCGTTCTTCTCGTACATGAGCACCAGGTTAGCAGTGTGCTCTGACTGACCGCGTAGCGGCAGCCCTTCCAAAGCAGCGGGATCAAAGGGCTCCAAACCGGGCTGCGGCGTTACGTTCTCTTCCGGCTCCGCTTCAGTGGCAGTTCCACTAGAAGAAAAGTTCGGAATACCCTCTGAGTCAACAAAGGTGTAGTTCGCCTGAATACCAAACCCGTCGAATGGCTCTGGGAGCATATCGAAGAATTGTTGGTAAGCCAGCTCGATACCCTGCAACTTGCCTTCTCGTCCATTACGCGTAGTGGTGAAATCAACGGTCTGAGTTACACCAGTATCAGGATTGGTGAACGTTCTGGGCAGCGCGCCTTCAATAAAGAAGTTCTTCAAATCTTTATAGAAAACAGTCCCCGTAAGGGAGCCAACAGGCGCGAAATACCACTCCAAAGACGCATCCCACTGGGTAGACTCCATGGGTTTCAACGCAGGGTTGCCACCGTTACCGGTCCAAATCGCCGGATCAACAGACACTATGTCTACACCAGAGTCGACCGGACCTGGCAATGCCGGAGCATTCGGATCTGGAACTACCCGCGTAACGTTCAAGCCGCGCGCACCAAGAACCGCCTGGTTGCGAACTTCAGACATATCCGGAAGAGCAATAGCCTTGGATACCGCAAAGCGACCAATCAGATCATCTGTCAGCTCAACCTTCAAGTTGAAGCTCGGCAACACATCATCCCATTTGGCACTCGACTCCAACTCACCCTCATCGTAGTCATTACCGAACGCTTTTTCATCTGGAGTTAACCAGTTATTAGCGTCGCGCGAGTAAGAGAGCAGAGTAGTCACTTCATCCAACCAATCCTGTTCCGACTCAAACAGGCCCGGATCGAAAGGCCCAACTTGATCCTCTGCCCACTTGCGGATAGCGCCACTGTCAGTCAAGTCAGTAGGTGCCCCCGCAGGAATAGCTTGACCAATCATATCCGGGAATTGAACCGAACCTATCGCATCGCGATCTAACCTAACGTAGCGCAAGCCGACATTACCGTTGAATCGGAAAGCACCTTCATCCGAACCAAAATCCAAGCGAACATAAATAGCCTCGTTGGTTTCAGTGGTGTCGTAGACTTCAGCCGGAACGAAATAGGTACCTGGGATAACATCTGGGCGATTTTGGTAGGGCTCCCAAATACCCTCACCATTGGGGTTATTTTGAGGTAATTGACGACCAGCAATCACATCCTTCAAGAGATCCTCTGTGGGGAAGATAAAACCATCGCCAGGAATGGAGACCACGCCACCACGATGGAAGTCAGACCAATCAACATACTGGAACTCGTCATAAATGCTCTCATCCAGCTCGGATAACCAGAGAGCACCCTCGCCACCACCCGGAGCCCATTCTGCACCGAGACTCCCCCAGTTATAAGAAGTATTGCGCACTACCTGGTTACGTTCGGCGTAGCGAACCCCAGCCTTAACAGCAGTCAGGAAACCGTCATCAAAGTTATGGGTTACGTCAAAGCGTCCAGCGCGGGATTCCCCTTCAGATCGCTCGTAATGGTCCATGGCAGAACGTAGCCAGTAGGAATCACGATCTTGGAAGTAGTTAGAGTCGCCGGCTGGGTCATTGGAGAAACCAGGGAAATCGGTTGCATACCACTCGGGGTTAGCATCACGACGGCCGCCCCAGGGTTCAATGACCGTAAGGCTAGGTGTATCGCGGCGCAAATCCAAGATTTGCAATGCGTGAATACCAAGTGCAACCTGCAAGTCATCATCTGAAGTGGTTGCATCAACAAACTGCAAATCAGCCTCAAATTCCCAAGCGTCGCTTGGTGTCCATTGCAGATTAAAGCTAAGGTCTTCAACGATAGTACGCGTATCTTTGTAGCGTGTATCAGTCTGATATTTCTGACCGAAATAGTCATTCTGAGTGACGTAGCCGTCCGGAGCAGTGTCACCCAGCCCCCATGCTGCGTCCCAAGCGGTCGGCACTCGGCCTTCACCACCACGCCAGCCACCGCCATCAGTGATATAACCAGATTCAAAAATACTGTCGCCGTTGAAGGTAAACTCGGTACCAGGATAAGGGCGCGCACGACGGTTTTCACTGACTGTGCCATCGTCGTTAGCATCACCATAGCCCCCCTGATACTTAACGGCATTTTCCTTCCAGCTCAGGCGTGCATCTGAGCGCAAGAACTCAGCAGTAGCCAGTAAGGTGTCATCCGGACTCGCCCATTGCAGCGATGCGCCGAATCCGCGGCGGATACGCTCATCTTCTTTGGTAAAAAAGTTAGAGCCGTTGGTCATCCACACTTGGCCATCATCCATCGCAGCGCTAGCTGGAGCACCTAAGGTATCGGCGCGATACTTCACAAAAGCATCACTCTGGATACCATGTGAGGTACCGATCAGCTCGGAATAGGATCCGTTAAGAAGCAATCCGAACTCACCGGCAGTTTCAGTATCCCAACGATTACTGTAGAGACCCGAAACCGTGGGAGAAGCCTCTTCAGCCATATCACCGTAGGAGACATCACCGGTAAAAGCGAACATCTGACCATCACGGTCAAAGGGTTTACGGGTTTTCAAACTGACAGTGCCGCCAATACCACCTTCAATCATGTCGGCGGATTGGTTTTTATACAGATCCACACCACCCATCAATTCTGGTGGTACGTCCTGAAAGTTCAGGCCACGGCCAGAGTTAGCAGTAAAGGAGTCACGACCATTGAATTCACTTCGGGTCGCACTCATACCACGGATAACGGCACCGCTACCTTCCACACCAAAGTGATCGGGATCATCCGGCGCCTGAAAACGTTCAATAGACACACCTGGCATCCGCTGCATAGCTTCCAATACACTGCGATCCGGTAGAGAACCAATGTCTTCTGCTGAAATAGCATCCACAAAGGTGTTCGCGTTACGTTTAATGTCCTGGGCGTTCTCAAGATTTTGGCGGACGCCACTAACTACAACCTCCTCTACCGCTTGGTCTTGTCCAGATGCATTCTGCGCAAGCGTGGGAGAGCTTATTGCCATGACGCACATGGCAAGTATCGACTTCTTGAAAGTGATGGTTTTCTTGGCGTTGTCTAAATAGACCATAGCGCTTTACCCCGATGTTATTTGGTAACCTTGTTATTATTTACACAGCATCGACCGGCGATATTTCGCATATGTAATGCTTCTCATCGCCGTTCAACGCTCACTATTTGTTTTTGTTACGACCTTGCACGGATTACTCGACAGTAAACCTGCGGAGCAGAATCGGATCTGCGGATGCCTCCCGAGTGGCTAAATCCGCGCCTTGAAGCTTAATGCCCATGCGCAGGGCGGTCGGCTCGGTGGGAACACCTTCCATAACCCGCTCGAATCGGTACCAACCGTTACCCAGGTCTTCCGCCGCACTCAGAGCGATATTGCTACCAAAGTTGCCGGAATAACTGCCACTGTTCTGCTGAATGTAGATCTGTATCGCCATACCGGGGTTCTCAGTGATGTAGTAGTCACTGAGGTACAGCTCTACACCCACTGTCGCGCCCTCTAAATCCGGCAGCTCATTTTCAGCAGCAACATACATTACGGTACGTTCGTTACTGTCAGTTGCCTGCCAATTCGGAGCAATACTCAAGGCACCACTTTCGCTGTCGTAGGACAAATCAGGAGCACTCGCAAGGCCCTGCCAGTTGTCATTACTCCAAGCACCCGAATCAACCGATGCTTGAGATGGGATAATTGCAAATGGCCCAGTATCACTCGAAGAAACGATATTGATCTGCATACTGTTAATAGTCAGGCGACCTGCTGGTTGGTTTTTAACTTGCAACCCGACCCGGATGTTCTGACCTTCTTCAGCCACGAACGCATCATTGTCTGTAGCGCAATTAATTGTTTGGGGAACGCCAGGTGTCAGGGAGCCGTTGCCCACATAACAGCCAAATTCACCGGTATAGCTGCCGAAGTTCAACTGGATGATTGGCTGAACATCCGCACCGGAGTCTTTGAAGGCTTGATCCACAGTGAAGGTCATGTCAAAACTACGACCAACAAGGTCAACCGGGCCTTCAAGCAGATAAACCAGCTTCTGGTCACCAGCGGTAGGCTCGAAGTAAACACCGGTATCATCGCGCTGTACTGTAACGGCAGGGGTCGCATCCATCACCGTCCAAGCTGCATCATCCATATCGACGATAAGCGGACCGGTGCCAGACGCTGGTGTCAGGGTGACATTGTCTAACCACACTTGCCCGTCAACCTCTGGCGCCTTGCCGTTAGCCACAAAGCGCACACCAATCTCATTGATGTTGCGCAGGGTGAAGCCCTCGTCATGCCATGCGAAGGTGCCGTAATCGATTGCCTCCACATCGCCCACCATAACGGTTTCGCCGGTGCCAGCTGCCATTTCCCACATTTCAAGGCGGTTCCAACCAGCTTTTGGTTGGTAGCCGAGACTTACAGCCTTACGGCCCTGAGCATTACCCAGCAATAAATGCATGCTCATCTTGCCGTCGTTGGCGTATTCCTCTGTAACAAAGACCCAAACTCTGGCCGCAGAACCCGCCATATCGCTGACTTCGCCCACAGATCCGACGATATCTAACTGATCAGTATCGCTAGCCCACTGTGGATCTACCGCCAGCACTTGTTCATTAGCATTCCAGCTTAGCGTGGCAGTGGCACTACAGGCATCAACGCAACGGCTGCTCCAGTCGTAGGTGTCAGCTTCTTCGCTAAACGCAATAAAGGAAAAAATTCGCGGCTCAGCGGGTTCGGGTTCGGGTTCGGGTTCGCCCCCACCTCCATCGCCTCCATTATCAACAGGCGGTGGAGCTTGTTTCGGCCCCAAATCATTACTCCCGCCACCACAGGCAGAGAGCACGAAGATTGTGCAGAACACGATGAGTAGTTTTTGAAACATATTGAGACCCTCTATTATTCTAGTCTTGGATTTAATTGTTCTAAGCGCAAGCTGACTGAATCCGGCTGGCTTTCCACTGTCTTCACTTGTTGCAGCCCTTAGCGACCTGCCACTTTTGGAGCGGTAGTGCACATAGCGAATATGGATTTTTTAAACGTTAAGCCCTGCTGATTTACGGTCTTTTGATTTTTATGGAAAACCATAGCCAACCCCTTTTTGTTAAATTTATCTTTAGGTGATTTTCATATTGCTTTTTATTTCAGGAAGTTCCGGACCCTCGTGTGTACTAGGATTCTAGTGCCAGACTCCATCTTGCATACTTGTAAACACAGGTCACAAGATGAGCACATGCTACGCCAATGATGATTATTGTGTCAATCTGACCATAAGTCATTATTAGATCACTTCCCACGATAAATATTAGTCTTTATGTACTAAAGTGACAGCGCTATCAACAAAAAAGTAGCGCGCAAATTTATCTGCAATTGTTATTTTTATTCACAAAAAAGCCCGCTCTGAAAGCGGGCTTTTTGGGGCATATAAGGAGGCGAGAATTAGGCTTGAAAGGGATGACGCAAAACGATAGTTTCGATGCGGTCAGGGCCAGTGGAGATAATATCAATTGGAGCCTTAATCAATACTTCCAAGCGGCTGATATAGGCACGCGCATTGGCAGGTAATTGTTCCAGGGTTTGTGCGCCTACAGTGGATTCACTCCAGCCAGGCATCTCTTCGTAGATAGGTTTGAGATCAGCCCAACCTTCGGCATCGTAGGGCATACCGACAATCGCATTGCCTTTAGCATCCTGGTACCCGATACAGATTTTCACTGTTTCCAAACCATCGAGTACGTCGAGTTTGGTCAGGCAGATGCCAGTCACACTGTTGATGCGATTGGCATGACGCACGGCAACGGCATCAAACCAGCCACAGCGACGCTTACGACCAGTAGTGGCGCCAAACTCATGACCTTTTTTACCCAGGTATTCGCCGATTTCACAACCCAACTCAGTGGGGAATGGGCCTGAACCCACACGGGTGGTATAGGCCTTGGTGATGCCGAGTACATAGTCCAGATAGAGCGGGCCAAAACCTGACCCTGTGGCGGTGCCGCCAGCTGTGGTATTAGACGAGGTCACAAAGGGATAGGTACCGTGGTCGATATCGAGCAGCGAACCTTGGGCACCTTCAAACAGAATGCTTTCACCTTGCTCGCGTGCGCTGTGCAACAGCTCGGTGACATCGGCCATCATCGGCATTAATTGCGCCGCCCAGACTTTGCAGTCGGCCAGCACCTTATCAAAATCCACCGCCTCAACCTTGTAGTACTGGGTCAGGGCAAAGTTGTGGTACTCAAGAATCGCTTTGAGTTTGATAGCAAAACTGTCCATATCGACCAAATCGCCCAACCGCAGGCCGCGACGGGCAACTTTATCTTCATAGGCCGGGCCAATACCGCGACCAGTGGTGCCAATTTTGGCATCGCCGCGCGCCAATTCGCGCGCCTGATCCAAAGCAACATGGTATTGCAGGATCAAGGGGCAAGCAGGTGACAGACGCAAGCGGCTGCGCACTGGCACGCCAGTCGCCTCCAACTCGGTAATTTCTTTTAACAGGGCTTCGGGTGATAACACCACACCATTGCCGATCAAGCAGGTTACGCCATCGCGCAAAATGCCGGAGGGAATCAGGTGCAACACGGTTTTTTTACCGTCGATCACCAGTGTATGACCCGCATTGTGACCGCCCTGAAAGCGTGTCACCAGGGAGACCTGATCGGTCAACAAATCCACGATCTTGCCCTTGCCTTCATCACCCCACTGGGTGCCCAATACCACGACGTTCTTGCCCATGACTGGTTTAACTCTCTGTGCTAGATAAATAAAGAAAACTGACCGATTAACAGGCTACCAGCTGGTAGCTGCCATTTCGTAACAGCAGTTGACGATCACAACCCAGCTCCGCCAGATCGGCCTCGCCACTTACCGCCACAACTCGCTCACCTTGCTGGCGCAAATCTTGTACTGCTTGCCACTGGGCTGGATCGCTGTTTCCAACTACCGCAATCGCGCTCACCTGCCCTTTGTGCAACAAGCCTAATTTACTGATAGCAGTGATATCCACTGCAAAACCGGTCGCAGGGCGCGCACGCCCAAAGACCTCGCCAATGTGATCGTAGCGACCGCCGCTGGCGATGGGGTTGCCATAGCCGGGCGCAAACGCCGCAAATACCAAACCGGTCAAATAGTGATAACCGCGCAACTCACCCAAATCGAAATAAAGCTCAGCATTGGGGTAGCGCTGTTCAATAACCTGCGCCACTTGATCGAGCTGATCAACTGCTGCCTGTGCGGCTGGCAGCGCAACAAATAGCTCACGCGCTTTTTGCAAAACGGTTTTATTGCCAGCCAAACCGGGCAATGCCAAAAACAGTGCCGCCATGCTGGTGTCGTCGATATTTGCATCAACCCAGACGCGAATTTCTGTAGTGGCTTTACGCTGTAGCAATTCAAAGAAGGCATCTTCCTGTACCTTGCTCAAACCAGCTGCGGCAGCAATAGCGCGATAAATGCCAACATGGCCTAAATCGATATGTTGTCGCGGCAAACCCGCCACACTGAGCGACTCCAGCAGCAGTGACACCACTTCTATATCAGCCGCGATAGTTGACTCGCCGTAAAACTCAAGGCCAGCTTGAATAGGTGTACGCGTCGCGAGCGGATTCTTGGGGCGGGTATGAACTACATGACCGGCGTAACAAAGGCGGTTAGCGCCAGTACGCTTAAAACTGTGAGCATCCATACGCGCGGTCTGCGGCGTGATGTCAGCGCGAATCCCCAAGGTACGGCCGCTGAGTTGATCGGTCACCTTAAAGGTGAGCAGATCAACATCGCGCCCCAATCCGATTAATAAGGAGTCGGTGTATTCCAGCAGTGGTGGAATCACCATGTCATAGCCCCAAGTGCTGTACAAATCCAGCAAACGGCGGCGCAAACTATCTATAGCTTTGGCTTCGGCGGGCAGGATTTCTTCCACTCCGTCCGGTAACAGCCAGCGATCAGCGTAGGTCATAAGCGACTCTGGTAGAGAAACAAAACCGGATGGTCCGGCACGCACGCATAAAAAAACCGAGCGATCGGCTCGGTTGCGGCATTTTAACACTGTTTGGTGCGGGATTTGTAGGCCAATTACACTTGGATCATCCCGCCCCAAAAAGAATCGCCCGCAGAGCGGGCGATTTCAACTTAGTTCTTGCCTTGAGGGTCTTTTAAGTAGCGGAAGAAATCGCTGTTGGGGTCAACCACCATCAAATCCTCTTTACCACTGAAACTCTGGCGATAAGCATTGAGGCTGCGCACAAAACTGTAGAACTCAGGATCTTTACTGTATGCCTGGGCAAAAATTGCCGCGGCTTGGGCATCGCCATCACCGCGAATACGCTCCGCATCGCGATAGGCATTAGCCTCCAATATTGACACCTGCTTGTCTGCATCCGCACCAATAACTTCAGCCTGCTCCTTACCCTGTGAACGATATTCGCGCGCCTCTTTTTCACGATCAGCAGCCATACGGGCGAACACTGGCTGACTTGCCTCGGCCGGGAAATCAATGCGTTTAACACGAATATCTTTTACTTCGATACCCAGTAGCTTCACGGCATCAAGATTAATACTGGCGGTAATCTCGCTCATTAATTCATCGCGCTTACCCGACACCACATCATGCAATGTGCGACGACCAAACTGGTTACGCAAGCCATCGGCAACCCGCTGGGCAAGCCGGTTTTCTGCGGTTAACTCATCACCACCCGTTGCCTTATAGTAAACCTCGACATCTTTCACTTGCCACTTGATGTAGGAATCCACCATCAACCGCTTATTTTCAACCGTAAAGAAGCTTTCTGTTGCCATATCGGCGGTCAATAAACGGCCATCAAACTTGCGCACCTTTTCGGCAAAAGGCACTTTAAAGTGCAAACCTGGCGGCACATCCGCTTTCACCAAACGACCAAATTGCAATACCACTGCACGCTGGTATTCAGTGACTACGTAAGCCGAGTTAGCAAAAATAACCAAACCGACCAACAGCGCAACTATTGATAAGAGACCTTTACTAGACATTAGCGCATCTCCCGACGAACAAGTGGCGTAGCCGATTCAACTGGCTGAGCAGCACGACTATTGAAATTTTCTGGTTGTGATTTTGGTTCGGCGACCGACTGACGATTCCCCATGCGATCCAGAGGGAGATACAACATGTTATTTCCCCCAGCGACATCCACCATTACCTTGGACGAGTTAGTCATCACACTTTCCATGGTTTCTATATACAGTCGCTGACGCGTCACTTCGGGGGCACGCTTATATTCTGTTAGCAAGCTTTCAAAACGATCCGATTCACCTTCGGCGCGTGCAATTACTTCAGCTTTGTAGGCTTCTGCTTCTTCGATCATCCGCTGGGCGCGACCACGAGCTTCAGGAATAATACCGTTAGCGTAGGCCTGAGCCTGCGCCTTGAATCTGGCCTCATCTTCTTTAGCCCTGATCACATCATCAAACGCCGAGCGAACCTCTTCTGGCGGGCGAGCATCCTGAATATTGACCGTGTTGACTTGAATACCTGCACCATAGGCATCAAGGTAAGACTGCAAGCGCTGCTTAACTTCCACTGCAATCGCCTGACGCCCTTCGGACAAGACTTGATTTAACTCGCTGGAACCAACGACATGGCGCACTGCTGAATCTGTGGCATGACGTAGACTGGTTTCCGGGTCGCGCACGTTTAATACAAATGCTTTTACATCAGAGACGTTGTATTGCACAGAGATAGGCAGCTCTACAATACTTTCATCCTCAGTCAGCATCAGACCACGTGATGGATACTGACGCTCACCGGTGACATTGACCTTAATTACATCGGTAATCAGTGGCGCGTTCCAATTCAGGCCTTCCGTTTTGATTTCCGAGAAGGCGCCAAATTTCAGCACTACAGCGCGCTCTTTGGCATCCACTTGATAGACTCCCGAGCCGATATAAATTAGCAAGGCAACCACAGCAAAAATGCCAAATAGTGGCTTCATATTCGCGTTGCCAGTTGAGCGCCCGCCTGATCCGCCGCCGCCAAACATGCCGTTGAGTTTGTCTTGCAACTTTTTAAATGCCTCATCCAAGTCCGGCGGGCCATCGTTGCCATTTTTATTACCGCGACCACTCCAGGGGTCTTTGTCTTTTCCCGGTTCGTTCCAGGCCATACTATTTCTCCACATAGAAAGTAAAACTGGTTTGGGATTTAATTAACTATTCCTGTGCAACCGGCATATCCGGTAGTGTTCCTGACTCATCCCACAACAGACTCTCAAAAGCTATATTTGCCGCACTGAGAATCCGCAATAAATCATCTTTGGGTATACGTACTTGCAGCAGACTTGCGCCATCAGCGCGGTGATTTTCGCTCACTACCGCCTGTTGTGCATAGAGCATAGCGCGCAAGCGCCCCTGTGTTGGCGGGACAACCAGGCAGCCGCTGACAAGCTCCTTTCCCAGCACTTCTGAGATCGCCTGATTTAACAGCTCACAACCAGCACCTGTCTGCGCAGACAGCCAAACCGCAATCGGTTTGCCGGTTTCATCGCGATCGATATGCGGGCCGGTATCTGCCAGCAAGTCTACTTTGTTATAGACGCGCAATTGCGGTAAATCTGCCGCCTCAATTTCTTCCAGCACCAGTTCCACCTGTTCAATATTGCGCAGGCGTTCTTCAGCTGCTGAATCTATCACATGCAAGAGTAAAGTTGAGTTGCTAGCTTCTTCAAGTGTCGCTTTGAATGCCTCCACCAGTCGGTGCGGCAAGTGACTAATAAAACCTACCGTATCCGCCAGCACTACTGCACCAACATCAGATAGTTCGATCCGGCGCATGGTTGGATCAAGAGTGGCAAATAATTTATTTTCAGCGTAAACGTCAGCACCGGTAATACGATTGAACAGGGTAGATTTACCCGCATTGGTATAGCCCACCAGCGACACGGTTGGAATAGCCGCGCGTTGACGCGAACGCCGCCCCTGCTCACGCTGGGAGCGAACTTTTTCCAGGCGCTGCTCAATTTGCCCAATACGATTACGCAACAACCGACGGTCAGTTTCCAGCTGGGTTTCCCCCGGGCCGCGCAAACCGATACCACCCTTCTGACGCTCAAGGTGAGTCCAGCCGCGAATCAAACGCGTGGCACTGTGACGCAATTGCGCCAACTCAACTTGCAACTTACCCTCAAAGGTTCGCGCGCGCTGGGCGAAAATATCAAGAATTAAACCGGTGCGATCAAGCACGCGGCACTGTAGCTCGCGCTCCAGATTGCGTTCCTGACTGGGGGTTAAAGTGTGATTAAAAATAACCAGCTCGGCGCCGTTATCGACGACCAACTGTTGCAGCTCCTGCAATTTGCCGGTGCTGATAAGAAATTTTGCAGTGGGGACAATTCGCGATCCGGTTAAAAATGCCACAGGGTCGCCCCCGGCAGATAAAACCAACTCTTCGAATTCACGGGGGTCTTCGGCGTCTTGGCCGTGAGACAAATTCAGGTGAACCAGCACTGCTAGCTCACCCGATTCGGGACGATCAAAAAACAATTAGCGACCTCGAGTCAGTATCAATGATTTGATAGATTACTCGGCTTGCTCGTCTTCTTCGCCTTCAACGCCGCCTTCGTTCAACAGCGGAACGCGAACAGCACGGGATGGAACAACAGTGGAGATTGCATGCTTGTAAACCATTTGGCTTACGGTGTTTTTCAACAGCACGACAAACTGATCAAATGACTCAACCTGGCCTTGTAACTTAATTCCATTTACCAGGTAAATGGATACAGGCACACGCTCTTTGCGCAGAACGTTCAGGTAAGGGTCTTGTAAGCTATGCCCTTTTGACATGTTTATCTCCTAGGGACAATAAAAATTATAGTAATTTACCCACCTAAAACACCCAATAGATCAATCGGGAGGAGGTGGAAGAAAGCATGAAAATCAGATTAGGCTTCTCACGTGGGCATTATATGGCGGTGCGACCTATAAAATTCAAGGCGCAATGCACAATTTCTTCCTTCGTGAGCGAAATTCCCTTATCAGTCTCCGTGCATAACCAGTGTAGTTCACTATTTGAGCTTGTCGACCAACCGCGCAACCAAGTAAATTGTCGCTTGGCTAACTGCCGGGTAGCGATAATTCCACGCTCACGCATTTCGTTGTAATCGACTCGCCCATCAAGATAATCCCACACCTGGCGGTAACCCACCGCACGAATGGCGGGCAAATCGGGTTGCAGATCACCGCGCGCATAAAGCGCCCGCACTTCATCTACTAAACCACTGACCAGCATTTTTTCGAATCGTTCAGCAATACGCCGATGCAAGGTGGCGCGATCACGTGGTGCTATGGCAATTTGACAAACAGTAAAGCGCTCACAAAACGCGCTGGTTTGCGGCTGTGCATGTTGCATCTCACGCAATTGCGCCATGGTTTTACCACTCACGCGATAAACTTCCAGCGCGCGACTGAGCCGCTGCGAATGATTGGGGTGAATGTCGGCGGCAGTCTGCGGGTCAACCAAGGCGAGCTGGGCATGGATATGCGGCCAACCGAACTCTGCCGCTTCACGTTCAATTTGCGCACGCACTTCAGTATCTGCGGCAGGCATTTCGGCCAAGCCATCGAGCAGCGCACGAAAATAGAGCATGGTGCCGCCAACTAAGAGTGGAATTTTCCCCTGCGCGTGGATCGCATTAATTTCGCGCTCGGCATCGGCGACAAAATCGGCAACGGAATAGGGCTCTGCCGGATCCCGGATATCAATCAGGCGATGCGGGGTTTCCGCCAATTCGGCGGCACTGGGTTTGGCCGAACCAATATCCATACCGCGATAAACCAACGCCGAATCCACACTGATTAATTCCACCGGCAATAATTTGCTCAAGCTAATCGCCAGATCGGTTTTGCCCGACGCGGTTGGCCCCATCAAAAAAATCACCAGCGGTTTCTGCGCAGAAGTAGCCATGATCTTATTGCCCACGCATAAACATTTTGTCGAGATCGTCGAGCGATTGCAGCAGCCAGGTGGGTCGGCCGTGGTTGCACTGACCACTGCGCTCGGTCGCCTCCATATCGCGCAGCAGCGCGTTCATTTCGGGAATAGTCAGTTTGCGATTGGCGCGCACCGAGCCGTGGCAGGCCATGGTGCCAAGAATTTCGTTGATGTGATGTTGGATGCGCTCGCTGCTACCGTGCTCAATCAAATCGGATAAAACATCGCGCACCAATTGTTCAACTTTGGCGCGATTTAAAATGACCGGTAGCTGGCGAATTAATAAAGTTTCCGGGCCAGCGCGCTGCAACTCAAAGCCGAGCGCTTTGAATACCTCGCTAAAATTTTCGGCAAAGTCCGCTTCTTTTTCGCTGACCGCTATCGACTCAGGCACTAGCAGTGGCTGGGTTTGCAAACCGCCACAGTGAAACGACTCTTTCATACGCTCGTAAGTCACGCGCTCGTGCGCCGCGTGCATGTCAACCACAATTAAACCCTGCGCATTTTCCGCGAGAATATAAATGCCTTTTAATTGTGCAATGGCGTAACCCAAGGGTGGAATATCGTCGCTAGCAGGTTCCGGCAAAGCATAAGTTGTCGTGGGATTTGCGGGGCGATGCAACTCACCATAAGTCGCCATCTGTTCACGCACAGCACCGGGATTAATTTGTGCAGGCTGGTAATTTGACGATGAATAATGACTCGCGCCGGACGCCGCACGAAAGCCCATACTCTCCTGCCCTTTGAATTCGCCCGCCGCAATGCCTTGAATCGGTTTGGTGGATGAAAGTGCAAATGGATTTATACCGGAAACTTCATCGGCGCCTTCACCCAGTTCGCGTTTTGCAAGCGTATCTTCCGGGCGAACTTTCGCGAGTGCGTGATGCAAGCTTGAGTAGATGAAGTCGTGTACGTTGCGATTATCGCGAAAACGCACTTCGTGTTTGGTGGGGTGCACATTCACATCCACCGTCGATGGATCCAGTTCCAAATACAATACAAACGCCGGATGGCGGCCGTGGTACAACACATCTTGATAAGCCTGGCGCACAGCGTGGCTGACGAGCTTGTCGCGAATCGCGCGACCATTCACATAAAAATGCTGCAAGTCGGCTTGGCTGCGCGAAAAGGTGGGCAGCGCCACCCAACCCCACAAACGAAAACCGTTGCGCTCTATATCAAGGTGCACCGCATTTTCCATAAACGCCGGGCCACACACCTGAGCGACGCGACGCTCTTGCTCGAGCTGAGAATCACCCGCACGCCACGAATAAATGGCGCGGCCGTTGTGGCGCAAATTAAACGCGACATCAAAACGTGATAATGCCAAGCGTTTTACGACATCCTCAAGATGGGTGTATTCCGTTTTATCGGTGCGTAAAAATTTACGGCGCGCAGGCGTATTAAAAAATAAATCGCGCACTTCCACAGTAGTACCGCGTGGGTGTGGTGCGGGCGATAATTGCGTCTCCATATCGCGCCCTTCGGCAACTACTTGCCAGCCTGCGCTTTCTTCGTTGGTACTACTAATCAACGCAAGACGCGCGACCGAACTGATACTCGCCAATGCTTCACCGCGAAAACCTAACGTAGCAACTGCTTCGAGGTCATCCAGTTCATAAATTTTACTGGTGGCGTGACGGCTGAGTGCGAGTGGCAAATCGTCTTTATCAATGCCGCCACCGTTATCGCGCACGCGCATGAGCTTGATGCCGCCCTCTTCAATATCAATTTCCAAACGCGTTGCACCAGCGTCGAGTGAATTTTCCAGCAGTTCTTTAATCACCGAGGACGGACGTTCAACAACCTCGCCAGCAGCAATCTGGTTGGCGAGGCGCGGGCTGAGCAATTTAATTTTTCGCATGGGAAACCAATCGCGGCGATGAATCAGGAAGTGGGGATTTTCAGGGTTTGACCCAGTTTTACGGTCGTACTTTTCATATTGTTATGGCGCTGGATCGCGCTGGCACTCACGCCGTAACGGCTGGCAATACGCGACAAGGTATCGCCGGCCACCACGCGGTGCATCCGCGGTGCAGTGGCGATTTGCGCTTGTGGGCGCGCGGTAGGCGCAGGTTGCGACTGGGCAACGGCAGGTGAGTTGGTCGCCGGAATTTTTAAGGTCTGGCCGATATTCACGCTGGTCGAACGTAAATTGTTGTACTGCATCAACCGCTGCATGCTCACGCCGTAGCGATTGGCAATGCCGGATAAGCTGTCACCAGCGGCCACCGCATGCTGCCGCTCAAAACCGCCGCCGGCACCGGATTCCACTTGCGCCGCAACATAAGTGCCCGCTGGCGGATGCTGGTAAAAATGCTGGCGAATACCTTTAAATACCGATTGCGCCATTTGTTTGCGATACGCCGGTGTAGCTAATTTGCGCGCCTCACCGGGGTTGGAAATAAAACCGGTCTCCACCAGAATCGACGGCACATCAGGCGATTTCAACACCAAAAAGCCCGCCTGTTCCACATGGCGCTTGTGCAAATGCGCAATACCACCCATGGAGCTGAGCACCTGCTGGCCGACCTGCAAACTGGAATTCAACGTTGCCGTCATCGACAAATCCACCAACACCCCGGCCAGTACCTGATCCTTATCATCAAGGCGAATATCGCCCACCCCGCCGATCAAATCCGATTCATTTTCACGCTCGGCCAAAAAGCGCGCGGTTTCCGAGGTGGCGCCATGACGCGACAAGGCAAACACCGAGGCGCCACGCGCGCTGGCTTTGGTAAAGGCATCGGCGTGAATAGAGACAAACAAATCCGCCTTCATATTGCGCGCCAAATCACGGCGTTTTTTCAGCGGGATAAAATAATCGCCGGTGCGGGTGAGCTTACCGGTAAACCCGGGCTGGGCGTTAATCGCCGCAACCAGCTCTTTGGCGATCATCAGCGTCACATCTTTTTCGCGCAGGCGATTGGGGCCTAGGGCGCCTGGGTCTTCCCCGCCGTGACCAGCATCCACCGCGATAACAATAAACCGTTTGCCGCTAAGATCAGCTTTGGCTACTGGCTTACTAGCGGATTGTGCGGGGGCTACTGCCGGTTTATCGACAACGGCAGGTTTGGTGGCTGCTGGAGCGGTGGTTGCGGAGGCGGCAGGAACCGCTGCAGGGGTAGTCGCCGGCACAGCGGTGGCGGCTGAGGGTGTTTCGTCGTAGAGGTCGATCACCAGACGGTCATGCATTCCGCCGTGGGCTTTGAGTAAAAAACTGTTGGGCGCGACCTTGGCTTTTAAATCAAATACCAGACGCAAATTGCCATTCGTTTGAACCGAGGAGCGCACCGCCAACACCGGCGTATCCGCCAAAGGCAACTTGCCCAGCGGGGCTTTGAGGCTGGTTTTGGGAACATCGACAATAATGCGCTCAGGGTTAGCCGCGAGCGTCAGGCTGTGCTGCACGGGCGCATCCAGATCCAGCACGATGCGCGTGTGATCCGGCGCGCGCCACACACGCACACCATCCACTTTCGCCGCAAAAGCCAGAGGCGCAAGTAGCACCCCCAGGCAGCAAACCCAGTTCAGCCAGCGAACCATAGATATAGACAATCTCAACAGACAAACACCCATTCAGCAGTTTTTATAGGGATATGACGCACCAAACAGCGCTAAACGCCGTGGCACATGGCTCGCACTCTACCGCAAAAGAGGCTTTTGCCCCTAGCAAAAAAGGCTAACGCTTGGCCAGCAGTGCGTGCAATAGCGGATTGGTGGCACGCAATTCCAAGCGACGCCCCTCGCCCTGCACGAAAATATTGATCACCAGATCCGGCGTAGGCAGCACGCCTTCACCGCGCTCAGGCCACTCCAGCAGAGACAGGTTTTGCTCGATGAAGTAATCGCGAATACCCATGTATTCAAGCTCTTCGGGATCGCCCAGGCGGTATAAATCAAAGTGGTACACACGGCGCGCGCCAAATTCATAGGCCTCCACCAAGGTGTAGGTGGGGCTTTTTACTGCACCGGTGTGACCAAACGCTCGCAGTATGCCGCGTGTGAGGGTGGTTTTACCGGCGCCCAGGGTGCCGCACAAATGCACCGAGAGCGGGCCGTCATGAGCAGCGAAGATAGCGCCGAGCTGCTCGCCAAAGGCGACCATGTCGCAATCGTTATCGATGATGTATTCCAATGTTTCCACCGCGGACTCCTTAGAGCAATTCGCCCAAATAGGGGATCAAGTCGGTGGCGAGCAGGCTGCGCTGCCCCACATCATCAGCCGCCAAATCTGCGGCGCAGGCGTGCACTACCGCGCCTAACCGTGCTGCATCTGGCTGACTCAGGCCTTGGGCGATAAGCGCGCCGAGAATACCAGAGAGCACATCACCCATACCGCCGGTAGCCATACCGGGGTTGCCGTCGGTGACCACCGCGATCTTATCGCCACTGGCGGCGACCAAACTGCCAGCACCTTTAAGAATGACTGTGGCGTTGTAACGGACTTGGATTGCCCGTACTGCGGCGAAGCGGTCGGCTTGAACTTCCGCGGTGGTGATGCCTAGCAAACGAGCGGCTTCAGCGGGATGAGGTGTGAATACCCAGTTGTCGCGTTTAACGCTCGCCGGCACCACACGACCTTCGGCGAGGATGTTAAGTGCATCCGCATCCAGCACCATGGGCAGGCCACTTTTAACTGCCTGCTGCAACATCTGCTCCGACCACGGCGAGCGACCAAGACCGGGTCCGACCACCAACAGGGTTGGACGCACTAGCAGCGGTTCCAGCTCCTGACCGGAAACCACACCGCAAGCCATAATCTCCGGGCGACGAGCAAGAATTGCCGGGATGTGTTCGGGGCGCGTGGCGATACTCACCAAACCGGCACCAGAACGCGCTGCCGCTTCTGCCGCCATCAGCGCCGCGCCGCCATAGCCGGTATCGCCACCAATCACCATCACATGGCCAAAATCGCCTTTGTGCGCATCGGCCGCGCGCGGTGCGAGCAAGCCTTGCAACTCTGCCAATTGCACACGTTCGGCACTGGGCGATGCCGCCGTGTAAGTCGCTTCAGGCACATCCAGATTAGCAAGCACTAACTCACCACACACTGCCGGGCCGCGCCCCGTGAGCAGGCCGCGCTTGGTGGCGATAAAAGTCAGGGTCAGGCTGGCGTTGACTACCGCACCGGCAACGGCACCGGTATCGGCATGTAGGCCAGAGGGAATATCCAACGCCAACACCGGCAAACCACTGGCGTTGATCTGTTCAATCGCCGCCGCAAATTCCGCACGCGGTGCATCGCGTAGGCCAATGCCCAGCAGTGCATCCACAATCACACCCTCCGCAGGCGCACTGGCAGCCGTGAAAACCTGCATGAGCACACCTTCTTGCACGGCAAAGTCATACGCCTGGCGCGCTTCGCCACTTAGCTTATCCGCGGGAGTCAGCTGTATTACATGCACCGGCACTAACCGCTGGGCGGCGAGCGCCGCCAGAATGTAGCCATCGCCACCGTTATTGCCGCCACCGCAGTAAACCGTGACGCGGGCGGGCGATGGAAAGCGCTCCAGCAACAAATCATAGGCCGCTCTCCCTGCACGCTTCATTAGCTGGATCGCGGGAATACCGCTGGCGATAGCAGCCGCATCTAGCGCGTAGGTTTCAGCGGCGGTATAAAGCAGGGACGAACTGGCGATAATTTTCATGAAAGGGTCAGCCTGGGCAGCAAAAAATAGGGGCAACTTGAATGAGGCGCGATTATACGCAACTTGCTTCACAAGGGTTAAGGCAGAACGCCGGTGAATTGGCTATATTGAAGGCCGCAGCAGATACCAAGAGACCCCCATGCCCAGTTTTGATGTACAGGCTATTTTGCGCGGTGATGGCAATCAACTCGGTGACGCCCTTGCCACCCTCGCCAACACTCCGGCCGCCAGCGATAAAACGATCGATACAAGAACGCCAGACGAGCTACGTCAGGAATTGGCGACTCAGGTCTATCGCCAGCTAATTGCCCAACCACAGTTGGATCTGCAACTACTGCCCCTGTTTGCCGCTGTTGAAACTGCTCTGGTCGCACAAATTGCACAGGACGACCGCTTTTACAGCGACATCAATCACCCTTTGCGCCGCACCTTGGAATCGATACTGCCCGCCGCCAGTCACTGGTATGCGCGCGATGCCAAACCCAGCCAGCAGTTCTATGATCGAATCAGTAGTCTCCTCAATACCCTGATGGCGCACTGGCAAAACAAAACCGCTCCCGAGAGTGCACTAAGCGAATTTAGCCAGTGGCTCGCCAGTGAAGACAAACGCGCCGCACTGCTGGAGAGTCGCCTATGCGAAACCGAACTGGGCAACCAGAAGCTTACACTCGCGCAAACACGGGTAGTGACACTGATCAATAATCATCTGGCGCAGCGCCCACTGCCACTCGATCTGCATTCAGCCATCACCCTCAGCCTCAAAAGCGAACTGCAATACTGGGCGTTCAATACGCCAGCCGCCGCCTTGAGCGAACTGCCACTGTGGGTGCACTGGCAGCGCATCCTGCCCTCACTGGGGCAACTCTTTTCACACGGCAATATTCAGGTTGATGATCAACAGCTCTATAGCCAAATTCCGGCATTGCTCACTGAACTGGAGCGCAGCCTTGCACACACCACCAGCAACACCCAAGCCTACCAACAGCTAGTCGACCAGCTAAGCCAGTGCTTGATGATGGCGATACAAAAGCAGCCACAAGAGATCGCCCTCTTCCCCGCGCTGCCGCTGCCCGACGGTCAAACCACCGCCAAGACCAAGGTACCACTGGCGCTACTACAGGCCACCGAAACGGTGAAGCTGGGCGATTGGATTGTGATGCGCGGCGATGATCAGGAGGCGATTCGCTGCAAATTGGCACTCAAGGATGCCAACCTCGACCAACTGCTATTTGTCGATCACACTGGGCGCAAGGTAATGAGCAAAACCAATAAGGATTTTGCTCTCTGCCTCTCCACCGGTCTCGCCCAGCCATTGCAGTTAACACCGCTGGGAATGATTATTGAGCAGCAACTCACAGCACTCATTACTCAAGCTAATCAGTGCGTAAAAGTCCAACTGCTCAAACAAAAACAAAAAGCCGAAGCACTCGTGCGCGCCTTTATGGCGGAGCAAGAAGCACTGAAGGAAGCGGCTGAGCGCGAGCGTCAGGCGGAGCAAGCGCGCCTGCAAGCCGAGTTGGACGCACGCCAGGCCGCCGCGCACAAGGCCATGGCCGAAGCCCGTTTGCTCGCCAACGAACAGCAGCGCCGCGCCGCTGAACAAGCCGCCGAACAAGCGCGCCTCACCCGCGAGCGGGAAGCAGCGCAAGCCGCAGAAGCCCTGCAACGTGAACAGACAGCAGCGACAACGGCAAATGAGTTACAAGTAGGTGCCTGGCTGGAAATTAATAACGCCAGCACCGCCCCCGGCCTGCGCGCCAAACTCTCGGTGATTATTGGTGCCACGGGCAAATATATTTTCGCTGATCAGGTTGGGCGCAAAGTTGCCGAATACAGCCGCGAACAACTGGTGCAACAACTGATTAGTGGCGAGTTAAAAGTGTTGCGCAACGGTGACAACTTTGAAGAACAACTCGCCAAAGTGATTCGCGGTTTACGTCGCGATGTCAATTAACCCGCGCTATAACAATTAACCCTAGCGGTGCACAGGAAGATCACTATGAATAATAACGAGACACAAAAACATTCGCCGGAGCAACAGGAAAAACAACCGGAAGAGCAGCGTCAGGAATATCGCCTGAACAATCAACTCACGGTAATTATTGAACTCGACAGCCCCGCCGACAGCGAGCCCACACTGGTGGTTAGCAACAGCCTGGATATTTCCGCCAACGGCCTGCGCGCCATAGCACCGCAAGCTGTACCCACCGACAATATTTTGCGCTGCTGTATTCGCGATGCCGCGAGTGACCGGCAATTTTTATTGGTCACTGAAGTGAAATGGTGTCGCCCCTACGGCGATGATGGCGACTTTTTGATTGGTTTGAGCCTGTTTGATTCCGCCGGAACCGATATTGTGGAATGGAAGGAATTTATTGCGCAGCGTTGTGCCGATTAGTCGGTTGCCTCAACCCCTATTTTCTAGCGCGCCGCTCAACAACCATTTTGACCGCTAGCCACGGTGTACAACCATTGCCACGAAACCTGCCCCGCGTCTTTTGTACTGCTCATAGAGTGATGTTGAGTTAATCAAATCAACGTCAGAATTAGGGAGCAATATATGTTGTGCAAAAAAAGAAGTGGGTTGAACATGGGCGTACTCACCGCGATCATCATTGCCGTTCTGGCAAGTGTGTTGTCGTCCAATCAAAGTTACGGCGAAACAATACCGTCCAATAAACCCAAGAGTGCATTATCGGCTGAAACCAAAGGTACTGGTCCAGCGCTAATTTTTATTCCGGGCCTCAACAGCGGCAAAGAAACCTTTCGCGCTACCTGCAATTACTTCCAACAAAACTATCAATGCCATTTGTTGCAGTTACCCGGTTTTGCGGGTCACCCTGCAGTACCGGATTTGCAACAGGATTTTTTAGTCGCCATGCGCGATGAACTTCTGGTGTATATCAACACGCATAAATTACACAAGGTAACTCTAGTGGGGCATAGTTTGGGCGGCACGCTCAGTTTGATGCTCGCGCTGCAAGCGCCAGAACTGATTGATAAAATAGTGATTGTCGATGCGCTGCCGTTTTACCCGGCGATTCAAAATCCCGCGTTGACCGCCGAGCTGATGCGCCCACAAGCAGAGCAAATGCGCGCGATGATGAACAACCAAAGCCAAGCAGATTATGAAAAAAGTGCAGCAGCGCATATGCAAGGTATGAGTAATAATCCGGCGCATTTGCCGCTATTAATCGAGTGGAGCAAAAGTAGCGACCGCACAACCACGACACAAGCAATGGTCGCCCTCATGACCGCCGATCTGCGCAACGATATTGCCGCAATCCAACAACCCACGTTGGTATTGGGTGCATGGGCAGCTTATAAAACCTACGGTTCAACCAAAGACAGTACCGCTGGCATTTATAAACAGCAGTATAAAAAACTGAAGAATGTTGATATACGCATGTCCGACACCGGCTACCACTTTCTAACCTGGGATGATGGCAACTGGGTCAACCAACAAATAAGCGAATTTTTGAGCGCAAAATGAATCAAGGCCATATCACTAATTACTCGCGCCAGTATTTACTGGCGCAATTATTTTTTTGGGGCAGCTACCTACTGATGAATATCCTATTCATCAGTGCCTGGGGTAGCGTTTCGGGGTTTGCAGTTGGGATTTTTATTGTTTTATCGCTATTGCTGGGAGGCGCAAGCCACGGCTTACGCGCGCTTTATCAGCGTTTTCAACCTACCTATTCGCTTGTAAAAATATGCCTGCATTTACTCTGGCTGTTACCGCTGGCGGCGATGGTCGTCCAGTTGGTTTTGCATGCATTTATTTATACAACACTGCAATTTATTCCCACTGCCTCCTCAGGTATTCAGCCCGTGAGCGCAGGCAGTTTTATCGGCTACAGCATTAACACCACCATTATGTTAATACTCTGGTCGGTTCTCTATTTACTGCGCAGCGAATTCAAAAAACGGCGCGAGATAGAAATTGCCCACTGGCGCGATCAGGCGAAACTGCGCGAAATTGAATTGCAGTTTTTACGCAGCCAGATTAATTCTCATTTTTTATTTAACTCACTCAATAATCTGCGCGCATTAATTTTGGAAGATCCGCACGCAGCGCGCCAAGGCTTGGCTGACCTGGCCACTTTACTGCGAGGCTTGTTACAAGCGGAGGCGCATGTCACGGTACCGCTGCGTGAAGAGCTGGATTGGGTGCGCGGTTATCTCGCACTGGAAGCCTTGCAATTTGAACAGCGTTTGCAATATGAATTGGTGATTGATGATTCGCTGTTGGATGCCAAAGTGCCGCCCCTTCTGGTACAAACACTGGTAGAAAATGCAATCAAACACGGTATTGCTGCACGTCGTTCCGGTGGTTTGGTAAGCCTGCGCGCGCAGCGACTGAATAATAGCGAGTGGTTATTGGAAGTGGAGAATCCTGCGGCGGAATTACCGGCGCTACACCAAGGCAATGGTATTGGTCTGGCGAATGCGCGTGAACGGTTAGCGCTTGCCTTTGGCGAGAGTACAAAACTTGATTTGCAATTAGGCGAAAATATTATCGCCCGCGTGCGTTTACCGCTCTAAAAAAGTTTGCCGGTCTAAAAAATTGGAACTAGAACATGAAAGTAATTATTGTTGATGACTCGCGCCTGGCGCGCAAAGAATTGTGTGGCTTATTAGCGGAACATGCCCAGTATGTGATGGCGGGGGAAGCGGGCGATGTGCAATCTGCAATCGCACTCATCAATGAAATACAACCGGAATTATTGTTACTCGACATTAACTTGCCCGATGGCAGCGGTTTTGACCTGCTCGAACAATGCGATTACACCCCCAAGGTCATCTTCACCACGGCCTATGAACAGCACGCCTTGCGCGCCTTTGAAGTGAATGCACTGGATTATTTATTAAAGCCGGTAACGCAGGAACGGTTGACTGCCGCACTGGAAAAACTGACCCAGCAGACTCAAAACATTTCAGCGCCAACCCACACACCCAAAACCGCCAGCGAGCATGTTTTTATCCGCGAGGGTGAACACTGCCACTTTGTTAAATTTCGCGATATCAGCCGCGTCGCAGTGGAGGGAAATTATGTGAGAGTGTTTTTCAATACGCAGAGTGCACTCTTGCCGCGCTCGCTGAATTATGTGGAAACTCGAATGGATGACACGGTGTTTTTTCGCGCTAATCGTCAGGAAATGATTAATTTAAATTTTATCCAGCGCATCGAACCCTGGATTGGCGATGGCTTGATGATTGTGATGCAGGACAAGACCGAGGTGATCAGCTCGCGCCGGCAAGCACGCGAGCTGAAACAGCGAATGGAATTTTAAATCAGTAGTAAACGCAGCGCATGACGTGATTACAAACTATTAATATCCAGCCACAGTTCAGGGCGATCAACCGGTGTGGCTTTGGGCAACGCCGGGTTATCCAAATAAAATACTTTACGGTTTTTCAGGTCGGCCAAGTCAATAACTTTTTTAATTGAAGGATCGTTCAAAAATTCATAATCGAAAGTCCCATCAGCGATCATCGCATTGAAACCATTTTCGATATCCCGAGCCAGCGCTTGGTTGTCAGGCGCCACAAATAAATAAAATGGCATTTTGTAAACCAACATCAACCGCTTTTCTACCGCCAACTCCAGCCCGGGAATTTTATTGACCTCGCCCCAGGGTTCCTGCACACCCCGCGGAAACGCATCAAAGCGGCCACCGTCGAGCATATAAAACAGGTTGTCGTATTTTTGGGTTTTCACCACCGTGAGGCCGTTACTCTCCAAAATATTGGTATCCGCCCAGGTGGAGCCCTGCCCGAGTTTTAATTTCTTTAAATCATCGAGCGTATTTACCGCATCGAATTTATGCTGGCTATTTTTGTGAATTAAAAAAATGCGATGCCCCAGCAAGCCTTTTAACAGGGGAATACGCACCGGTGGCACCTGCGCCTCAATGCTCGCATCAGAAGCGGCCCACATCACATCAATGCGCCCGGCCCGCAGATCTTCTATATAGCGCCCCTGGGTGCGGTGGCCGCCGTCAGCGTCGGGGATAATTTCATATTGGGTGTTAGCGCGTGCCAAGGCCAGGGTCAACATGCGCACGGAATAGCGATCTATATCGGTGATGGCTGGCATAACCGTAATACGTTTAGTTTGCTGTGCCAAACTGGTGGGCGATAGCGCGAGCAAGGCCAGCACACAGCAGGATAACAGGGTAATTGCGCAGCAATTGATTGGACGAGTAAGCATAGTGACCTCAAGCAAAATACCGGGACGACATCTGATTTTTATCTTATTTATAAACAGAAAATTATGTCTGTAACTGCTTGAGTATAGAGAGCGCCGGATAATCTGACGCGAAAAGAAACAGAAAAAACCAATGAAAACGAATGCAAAAAAAACTGGCACGCGTTAGGTGCCAGTTTTTATAACTACTTTTTTAAAACCGCGCGCTTATTTGAGCAAATAAACCACATAAACCTGGGCAGTAATTTTCATCACCCCCGGCTCAAAGGGTTCAGCGGAATCGCTCATACGAACCATCTCAAGCTTGGCAGAACTGCCCATCAACTCGCGATTAGGCCGCAGTTCCCAGCGCTCATTGCCGCGATTATTAAATTCAGAAATGGACCATGGGTCGCCCACCACTCTGCCCTGGGCCTTAGCCAAGCGACTCGCGCGGGCTTTGGCATCGTTCATTGCCGCCGTCTGCACTTTTTCTTCAACCGATTTTTTATCGCTCAAAGTCAATTGGGTGTTGATGGTTTCAGACACTTTTGCATCGACGAGGGCTTTCATCAGTTCGGGATATTTTTTTAAATCGCGTAAATTAATATCCACCTGACGCGATACGTTATTGCCGGTCAATACACGCTGATTGTCTTTGTAGTCATATTCGGGGCGAATGTTCAACGCGGTAGTCGCGATGTCATCAGCTTTCACGCCAAACTTTTTCAGGGTGTCGATCAGCAAACGGGAACGTGCATCCACATCGGCCTTGGCTTTGGCCAAATCCAGATCCACGGTTTGAATGCTCAGGGTAAATACCATCATATCCGGCTCGACTTCCAACTCGGCCGCTCCCTCTACGTACACATGCGGCTGTTGCGGCAGCGGTGTAGCCATAGCATTAGCGCTCAGCAGCGCAGCAGCACTCAACAGCGCCCACAATCCAAAACGATGATTTACTTTCACAGGTGACTCCTTTTTTTGACCGACCAAATTAACAAACAAGCTTGATAAACGAAGTGCACTATAGCGGCTGAGCCTGAATACCGGCCAACTCAACTGTTTAAAAATGTAACGGCGTCTGATTTCAGGCAAAATGACGCACTTTTCTTTTGACGCGCCAACCATGTCCAGCTCACTCGATCTCCATCAACTTGCCGACAACATCAAACTCTGGGGCCGCGAACTGGGCTTTCAGCAGGTGGGCATTACCGATATCGATTTGGCCGAGGCAGAAGATCGCCTGCAGGAATGGCTGGCCAAGGGGTATCACGGCAGCATGGACTGGCTCGCCGCCCACGGCAATAAACGCTCGCGCCCGGCAGAGTTGTTGCCCGGCACGGTGCGGGTCATTTCCGTGCGCATGGATTATTTACCCGGCGACACCCAGCAAATCAAAATCCTCAAAGACCCGACCAAAGCCTATATTTCGCGCTACACCCTAGGGCGGGATTATCACAAACTCATCCGCAAACGCCTGAGTATTCTGGCGCAAAAAATTGATGATGCGCTGCCAGAAGACCATCCTTTCAAAGACAATGGGCCCCTTAAAGGCCAAAACCGGGCCTTTGTGGATAGCGCACCAGTAATGGAACGCCCGCTGGCCGAAAAAGCCGGGTTGGGCTGGACGGGCAAACACACCCTCATTATTAATAGCGACGCAGGTAGTTGGTTTTTCCTCGGCGAGATTTACACCTTCGTGCCCTTGCCGATTGATCAACCCGAGCAAATAAATCAATGCGGTGAATGCACCGCTTGCTTAAAAGTCTGCCCCACCGACGCATTTCCCCGCCCTTACGAACTGGACGCACGCCGCTGCATCTCCTATTTAACTATCGAAAACAAAGGCGCAATTCCCGAAGAATTCCGCGAACCCATCGGCAACCGCATTTTCGGCTGCGACGACTGCCAAGCCATCTGCCCTTGGAATAAATACGCGCAATTCAGTGGCGAGACCGATTTTTTACCCCGCCACGGCTTGGCCGATAGCGATTTGGTCGACCTGTTTAATTGGACCGAAGACGAGTTTTTAGCAAGAACCGAAGGCTCCGCCATTCGCCGCGTAGGCTATGAAGGCTGGCTGCGCAATATCGCCGTGGGCTTGGGCAATGCGCCGAGTGATGCACGGATTGTTGCGGCATTAACCGCCAAAAAAGAGTCTTGCTCAGAGTTGGTACAAGAACATATCGAGTGGGCGTTGGCGCAACAGGCCAAGCCTGAGCGGCGGCGCAAACGGAAAATCAAACGCGAGGATTAATCACCCACAGGCCACTGCTGCGCATCATGCAATACACGCAAAATTTGCAATTGATCCAACCGATCAACAATACGGTAGACGACGATTAATGGGATGCCGTTAATCACCAGCTCGCGCGTACCGCTGACTCGACCGGGGCGACCTGCTTGAGGGTGATTGGATAAAATCAATTCACAACTATTGAGCACTTTAAGCACAGCATCCACCGCGACAAGAGGGCTGTTTTCGGTGGCGATGTAGGTTTCAATATTGTCCAAATCCTTTTCCGCTAAATCAGTCCATTTAAGTTGCACGCTTGGCCTCCCATTTGGCTTTAAGCTCCGCGTGATCAACCAACTGGCCCTTGTCAGCCGCGCTCACACCTTTTTCTACTTCGCGAATAAACCAATCTTCACGCTCTACAAACTGCTTGATTGCGTGCGCCATCAACCAAGCGCGTGGCCTATCCATGGCCTCTGCCATCTTTCCCACCCGCTCAAGGGTTTCATCATCCAATCTAACCGACGTCGCTTTTAAACTCATGCTGATTCTCCGAGGTTCTCATGCAACCTCAACTATAGGCCACACCTTGCCACCTTGTCATGCGCCAATTTCAGAACTCAAAGGAGGAGCATTGCCACAATCAATCGCCAAAATAGCCAGAAGAATGGGCCGGTCGGCTATTTTTTTGGCGCGCAAACAGGAATAATACGCACCCTTCAAAAAGTGCGGCAGGCTGGACAGATACAGTTATCAAGAACTGCACTATAAGGATTGAAATCGGTCAATCACTGCTCCCTGAACGCCGCAGGATCACAGTTTGGTGACATTCGCTGCCGGAACTGCCCCTGTTGCAAGGTTCTCCCGGGTAGGACATCAACCACAACGATAGGCTATTACTACTATGAAACCACTTTCCGATATAGGCTTGGTTGGCTTGGCCGTGATGGGCGAAAACCTCATCCTGAACATGGCTAGCAAAGGCTATACAGTTACCGCTTACAACCGCTCAGTAGAAAAAGTAGACAGCTTCATCGCTGGCCGCGCTGCAGGTAAAACCATTCGCGGCGCACGCTCGATTGAAGAATTGGTAGCGTCACTCGCTAAGCCACGCAAAATTATGCTGATGGTTAAGGCTGGTAAAGCAGTAGACGATTTCATCGAACAACTGATTCCACACCTGGAAGCTGGCGATATTATTATCGACGGCGGTAACACCCACTTCCCCGATACCGACCGTCGCACCGCTTATTTGGCGAGCAAAGGTTTGCGCTTTATCGGCACCGGCGTTTCCGGTGGTGAAGAAGGCGCGTTGACTGGCCCATCCATCATGCCCGGCGGTTCACCCGAAGCCTGGCCATTTGTAAAAGACATTTTCCAAAGCATCTCCGCCAAAGTGGATGATGGCTCACCTTGCTGCGACTGGGTTGGCGAAAACGGCGCTGGCCACTTTGTGAAGATGGTACACAACGGTATCGAATACGGCGATATGCAATTGATCTGTGAAGCCTACCAACTGCTCAAAGAAGTGGTCGGCCTGAGCGCAGACGAAATGCACGAAGTATTTGCCGAGTGGAACAAAGGCGAACTCGATTCCTACCTGATCGAAATTACCCGCGACATCCTTGCGTATAAAGACGAAGACGGCGAACCTCTGGTTGAGAAAATCCTCGACACCGCTGGTCAAAAAGGTACTGGCAAGTGGACTGGTGTAATTGCACTGGATTTGGGTGTGCCGCTCACCCTGATTTCTGAAGCGGTATTTGCGCGTTGCTTGTCATCACAAAAAGCAGAACGTGTTGAAGCCGCAAAAGTCATTAAAGGCCCAGCGGTGAATTTCACTGGCGACAAACAAGCCTTTATCAACGATTTGCGCAACGCGGTATTTGCATCAAAAATTATTTCTTACGCACAGGGTTATTTGCTGATGCGCGAAGCCGCCAAAGAATACGGCTGGCATTTGAACTACGGCGGCATCGCCTTAATGTGGCGCGGCGGCTGTATCATTCGCTCATCTTTCCTCGGCAACATCAAAGAAGCATTCGACAAGAATCCTGAATTGAAAAACCTGCTGTTGGATGATTACTTCGCGAAGACTGTTGATGCCGCTCAAGCTGGCTGGCGTCGTGTTGCTGCCGCAGCGATTGTGAACGGCATCCCCGCCCCAACAATCACTTCTGCCCTGACCTACTTCGACGGCTACCGCACTGCCCGCTTGCCAGCTAACCTGCTGCAAGCCCAGCGCGACTACTTCGGCGCGCACACCTACGAGCGCACCGACAAACCACGCGGTGAATTCTTCCACACCAACTGGACCGGCCGCGGCGGCAACACCGCATCGACCACTTACAACGTTTAAGTTTTTAAACGCGGTGTGACAAAACAAAAACCCGAATCAGAAATGGTTCGGGTTTTTTATTGCAAAATAAAAACTAATTAAGGAATTGAGATAGTGCTTACCGGACTCAACCACATCACCATTGCAGTCAACAATCTTGATGCCTCTTTTGATTTTTACACCCGCCTATTGGGTTTTAAACCCCATGCCCGTTGGGATGCAGGCGCCTATTTAAGCTTGGGGAATTTATGGCTCTGCTTATCCTGTGACACAGCAATTCCAAGCCAAGACTACTCGCATATCGCACTCGACTGCGAAGCGGATAATTTCAATACAGTCACCGCGCAATTGCGCAAAGCGAATGTCATTGAATGGAAGAAAAATACCAGCGAAGGTGATTCTTTGTATTTCCTTGATCCCGATGGACATAAATTGGAAATCCACTGCGGCGATTTGCAAACCCGTTTAGACTCATTGAAAGAAAAACCCTACAAAGGGTTGGTGTGGTTTTAATAAAAATTTTATTGCTGAGAATTGCTGTCAAACCCACGTTCACAAGAAATAACCAATCGACAAATTCAAAAGGAATACCATGAATAGTAGCTGGCTTTACGAAACCACACTAAAAGGCAACCTCGTCACCCTCGCTCCATTAAAACGCGAGCACGCTGGTGGATTAGCTGAAGCCGCCGCCGATGGTGAATTATGGAACCTGTGGTATACCTCTGTACCAAACAGCAAAACCATTGATTCTTATCTTGATCAGGCATTCACAGATCAAACGAACGACCGCGCGTTGTTATTTGTGGTGATTGAAAATGCCTCGCAAAAAATTATCGGTACTACTCGCTATTGCAATGCAGACCCGCTGAATAAACGCGTCGAAATTGGCTACACCTGGTACGCAAAGTCATTTCAAAAAACCGGCACAAATACTGAATGCAAATATTTATTGCTGACGCATGCCTTTGAAACACTCAACACAATTGCCGTAGAATTTCGTACCCACTGGCATAACCAGGCATCGCGCGCAGCAATTGCGCGGCTGGGTGCAAAACAGGATGGAATATTACGCAATCATCAAAAAAATGCTGAAGGAATTTACCGCGACACTGTGGTGTTTTCGATTATTGATCAGGAATGGTTAACGGTTAAGAAAGGACTCGAGTATAAGTTGGCATTCGAGTATTGATTATAAATTTCTACATTTATTTACAGTCGATAAAAGAGCCGAATTGGCGCCAATTCAGCTCTTTCATTGTGCAACCAAATTTTATTTACTAATCGTCACCTGGTAGCTACCTATGTTATCTGATGTAGCAACTTGTTCAGATTTGTCATTTACACCGAAAATCAATTCTCCCGGGCGATCTGCAACCAATCTGTAATTAGTCCCTGCATACATCCATCTACCATACGCACCTATTTTTACCAGCAATGCCCCCACTGGAACGTTAGGCATTATACAAGTGCTCGTACTTGCACAAACTTGTGTGCCTCTGGGTGTAGAAATTGGAAATGATGGATTTGAAGGCCAAGTGTTAACTGTGCCAGTGGCCGATATATGCACTACTTGACCATAATTCACCTGCACACCACTTGATGTATTAACACTTTGCCCTTGAACATTTAATCGGTAGGGTAAAGATTTAGCTACTAACTGTGCGGCCTGAAATTCATAAACCACTTCAGCATAATTAATTTCCATGCCGTCAAAAATTTCAACGCGTAAAACATTAGTTCCCGGTTGAAATGGTGTATGGTCAACAACCTTGCACAATAACAACCGTGAATTAAATTCGGGAATACTGTACTCCTGCATGCACTCGTTAAACCATGAAGTTGCATCAACTCCGTTAACAAAAGCATTAATTCGAATAAATGAACCAGGATATGTCGGATCATAATAAGGTGGAGCCAAGGGGCTGGGCAGGTATTGCAAAGATGAAATATCAATAGATATATCAAACTTCTGTGGATATACATACTGACCAGATCCTGGAGATATAGTCATTAATGATTCTGGTGCCGCAATTGCAATATTAGCTAAGCCAAACAATGCAAACAATCCTTTCCATAAAGCCTTTTTAAATTTCATAAATATGCTCCTGATAATTATCCTGCTTAAAAATCCTCTGCCTCCATCAAAAAATGCAGGCAAATGGATTATAGAAGTTTTCTGTCAAAAGCAATACTCAAAGCGGACATACAATTATTAGGAAATAAAAAACCGAATTCTGCGATTCAGTCTTTTAGCCAATCGCTTTCCTAAACTATTGATACAACTTCTGCAACTCACCCTCAAACAGCGCATAGATTTGAGTAAGGAAAGAACCCCAATTTTCGTAATCACTCTCACACATAACTTTATTTATAAGAAAAACAACAGTGCACAAATTTGGCATTAGTAGTTGCGGATATATGATTATGTTGGGGTTCGCCCCTCACCCTGCGCGGCTTAGCCGCCAACCTACGCTTGCCCTGTTTAAAAACAGAGTGATACTATAGTGACACTCTCACTTATTGGGTGCGACCATGAAAACCGAGCTTGTTACCACTCTAAAACGTGAAGCCACCAAAATTTTGGCTGAGCTGCATGACACTAAAGAACCTGTGCTTATCACCGAGCATGGTTTGCCTTCAGCTTACTTAGTTGATGTTGAAGACTATGAATTTATGATTGACCGCATGAAGCTATTAGAAGGAATAGCACGCGGTGAAAAGGATATTTTAGAAGGGCGCGTATTAACACACACACAAGCTAAGGAAAAGCTGAAGAAATGGCTGAAATAATATGGACTAATGCCGCAGCTCACGACCTCAATGAAATCGCTGAATACATCGCCCTGAGCAATCCCACTGCAGCCGCAGAACTGGTAGCGGATATTCTTGCCAAAGTTGAACGCCTTGAACAATTCCCCACATCGGGAAAAATTCCCTTAGCGATTCCTGAGCTGAATTATCGAGAGCTGACAGCATCCCCCTGCCGGGTACTTTACCGCACAGACAAAAAAACCGTTCATATTATTCATGTGTGTCGTGAAGAACGTAGCTTGCGTAAATTTCTAATAGAACGGGGAACACTGTAGGCTACAGGTGAGGAATGCCCCGCAATATTCGCAATTGAAAACGGCACAAATTTTTATTTATACAAAAAATAACAGCGCAAGAATTTAAGTAATGGTATTTACGGAAAAATAGTCATACTGGGGTTCGTTCCTCACCGCCAACCTACTTACAAATCAATCCTTTGGCATGGAATTTAATTAATTATGCCCGCCAGTATCGAAACTCAAATTAATGCCATTTATCGCAGCGAGTCGCGGCGGGTGCGGGCGACGTTGATTCGGTTGTTGAAAGATTTTGATTTGGCGGAGGAGGCGACGCAGGATGCATTTGCGGCGGCGTTGCAGCAATGGCCGGTGGATGGCGTGCCGAACAATCCGCGCGCGTGGTTGGTATCGACCGGGCGCTTTAAGGCGATTGATCATGTGCGGCGACGAGCGCGGTTTCAAACGGCGCTGGTGGATATTGCGGAGGAACTGGAAGCGGCGATTAGCGATAGCGAGGATTGGGACGAGCATTTATTGGAGGACGATCAGCTGCGGCTGATATTTACCTGCTGCCACCCCAGCCTCGCGCCGGAAGCGCAACTGGCGCTCACCTTGCGCGAAGTCTGCGGGCTGACCACCGAAGCTATAGCACGCGCATTTCTCACCACCCCCAGCACCTTGGCGCAGCGCATAGTGCGCGCTAAAAATAAAATTCGCGACGCCAAAATCCCCTATGAAATTCCCACGCGCAGCGAATTGCCCGCGCGGCTGGATGCGGTGCTGCAGGTTATTTATCTGGTATTTAACGAAGGTTATTCCGCCTCCTCGGGCAGTGAATTAATTCGCCAGGAATTAGCGCAGGAGGCCATTCGCCTTGGGCGTTTGGTGGTGGAGTTGCTGCCCGAAGCGGAGGCCTTGGGGCTGTTGGCGTTAATGTTAATTCAGGATTCGCGCCGCCATGCGCGGCTGGATGCCCTGGGCGATTTAATCCGCCTGGAGGATCAGGATCGTACGCTGTGGAACCGCGAGCAAATTGCCGAGGGCTCGGCATTAATCCAGCGCGCCCTGCCCACGGGTCAGGCGCACAGCTATTGTATTCAAGCGGCGATTGCAGCACTGCACGCCGAGGCGCCCAGTTTTGCCGCCACCGACTGGCAGGAAATTGCGGGCTTTTATGATTTATTGCTGCAAATTAACCCCAGTCCGATTGTGGAGTTAAACCGTGCAGTGGCGATTGCGATGCGCGATGGGCCGGCAGCGGGATTGGCTTTAATTGATACGCTGCTGGCGCGTGGCCAACTAAAAGATTATCACCTCACCCACGCCGCGCGCGCCGAACTATTGCAGCAACTGGGCGAGCATACGGCAGCCATCGCCGCTTTTGAAACGGCGCTCTCGCTCACCCAACAGACCGCCGAGCAACGTTTTTTGCAGCGCCGCCTGGCGCTGGTGAAATAATTTTTTCGGCGGCTGTCGAAATACCGCCAACCCAATCGACTATTAATCAACTACCCAGTAGTTAAATCCCAATCACCCTGAAAGGAGAAAGATGATGACTCACTATGTTGATGGTTTTTTACTGCCCATTGCCCCCGAAAAAATTGCCGAATATCAAAAAATGGCGAGCCTCGCCGGTTCGGTGTGGAAGGAGCACGGCGCCCTGGCCTATTGGGAATGCGTGGGCGATGACTTGAACATTCCCGATATGGTGTCGTTTAAACAGTCCGCCGGTTGTAAAGATAACGAGACGGTTGTGCTCGCGTGGATTGTGTACCCCTCACGCGACGCGCGCGACAAAATTAACGCCGCCGTGATGGCCGACCCGCGGCTGAAAGAGATGTGCAATAACGATTCGCTGTTTGATTTTAGACGTATGGCCTACGGCGGTTTTAGCGAGCTGGTGCGCTACCAATAATTCACTTTTTGCCTTCACAAGGAATTCATTTATGCCAACGCAAGTATTTATTAATTTACCGGTGAAAGACCTGGAAAAATCCAAAGCGTTTTTTGCCCATTTGGGTTATTCGTTTAATGCACAATTTACCAACGAGCAAGCCGCCTGCATGGTAATCAGCGACACCATTTACGCCATGTTATTAACCGAGCCGTTTTTTCAGGGCTTCACTAAAAAAACCATCGCCGATGGCCACGCCACTAAGGAAGTGATTATTTGCCTTTCTTGCGACAGCCGCGCGGCGGTGGATGAAATGGTTAAAAAAGCCTGGGAAGCGGGTGGTACTGCACCTATGCCTGCACAGGATCACGGCTTTATGTACTACCACAGCTTTGAAGATTTGGACGGGCACCACTGGGAAGTGATGTTTATGGAACCGGACAGCATTCAACAGTAAACAAGGGTATTAGCAAAGCAGCACCAACCAGAGGAGCAACCACCGCGATGAAATATTTATGCCTGGTGTATTACGACGAAAATATTATTAACAACATGAGCGCGGCGGAATGGCAAGCGCTCAACCGCGAGTGCGAAGCCTGCGGTGCCGGTTTGCACGCGAGTGGAAAAATGCTGGGCGGCAACGCCTTGCACCCCACCACCACCGCCACCAGCTTGCGTATTCGCGATGGTAAAACCCTGATTACCGATGGCCCCTTTGCGGAAACCAAAGAGCAGTTGGCGGGATTTTATTTGCTGGATGCACGCGATTTAAATGAAGCTATTCAACTCGCGAGCAAAATTCCACCGGCGCGCATCGGCACCATTGAAGTTCGCCCGATTCGGGAATTAGACCCGGAAAAAGATGAACGTTTTGTGCAGCATTTTGCGTAACCGCGCAGCGCGTGGGTCATCACACACAACGGTCACAAAAGTGTAAAAAACTCTTCGCGAAAAGCCGCTATGCTCAATTCATTAAGGATTGTTATAGCGGTACTTTAAGAATGAGTTGGCAATGAATATGCACAGCCCCAGCGACGCCGCCGCGCCGCCCAGCGAGCCACACCCCGGCCTGCGCAGTGTGGAATTGCGCTGCGACTTCAAACAAAAAATTCCCGAACTCTTACAATTGGAGCGCCTGATCCGCGAGCACAGCACGCTGCTGCATGCTCGCTGCGAACAAACGGTGCAGTACAACAATATCGATTTCCCGCTTTATTCCATCACACTCGGTTCACGCGCAGCCAAGGCGCCGACCGTATTATTTACCGCCGGTATTCACGGCATTGAACGCATTGGCAGCCAGGTATTAATTGCCTGGCTGCAGTCACTGTTAGAGCGTTTGCAATGGGATAGCGGTCTGCAGCACCAGTTGCAGCAAGTGCAGTTGGTGCTTATGCCGATTCTCAACCCGGTAGGCATGTATTTAAATCAGCGCGCCAATGGCAATGGGGTGGATTTAAATCGTAATGCGCCGATTGATGCCGAAGGGCGCGTGCCACTGCTGGGTGGTGGCCATCGACTCGGGCCATTTTTGCCCTGGTATCGCGGGCGCAAGCGCGGGCAAATGGAAGTGGAAAATAGCGCGCTGGAAAAATTATTGCGACGCCAAATTTTAAATCGCCCGTTTGCCACAGTTGTGGATTTGCATTCGGGTTTGGGCATGCAGGATCGGCTCTGGTTTCCCCACGCCTATCGCAAACAGCCAATTGGCAATATCGCCGATTATGTTGCGTTAAAAACCTTATGGGAGCGCAGCTATCCAAACCACACGTATTTATTTGAGCCACAATCGATTCATTATTTATCCCACGGCGACTTGTGGGATTATTTTTATTATTTGTCGCTCGCGCAACAACAACCCTATTTTTTACCGCTAACCTTGGAGATGGGTTCCTGGCTGTGGGTGAAAAAAAGTCCGCGCCAATTATTCAACATGGCGGGATTGTTTAACCCGCAAACCCAGCATCGCCACACACGGGTATTGCGCCGTCATTTATTGCTGTTGGATTTTATGTTGAGCGCGGCATTGAATCATTCGCGCTGGCTGCCCGATGCTGAACGTGCGCGCCACCTGACCCAACGCGCCCATGAGTTATGGTTTAGTTAAGGAAAATAAACATGCATTTTGTTTTATTGCGCGGGCTGGCGCGGGAAGCTGGCCATTGGTTGGAGTTCCCCGCCCAGCTGCGCCAACAACTATGCCAAGCGCTCGGCACAGAGTGCGAGGTTCACTGTATCGATTTTCCCGGCTGCGGCGAATACCACCAGGAAACTGCCCTGACTTCCGTGAGTGCCATGACCGATCACGCGCGCACTGAGCTGCACGTGCACCTTGGCCAGCCCCTGAGCGAATCAATTGGCGCGCCGGTGTATTTGTTAGGTATTTCCATGGGCGGCATGGTGGCGCTGGACTGGGTGCAGCGATTTCCGCAGGAAATTCAGGGCTTGGTACTGATTAACTCCAGCACCGGCAATCAACCCTTTTGGTGGCGCCTGCGCCCCGGCGCCTGGTTCACCATGCTGCTGGCACTGCTATTACCGGAGCGCCAGCGCGAAGCCTTGGTGCTGCGCAAAGTCAGCAATCAACTGGCGGATTACCAACAGCGCTTGCAACAGTGGTTGGCGATTCAGCAGCAGCGCCCGGTCAGCCGCGATACCATCATCACCATGCTGCAGGCAGCGGCGAGTTTTATCCCGCAAATCAGTCATTTCCCACAGGGTTTGATACTCGCTAGCAAACAGGATCGTTTGGTATCCATCCGCGCCAGCGAGGCTCTGGCACAGCGCTTCCAGTGGCCGCTGTGCATTCACCCCACTGCCGGTCACGACTTACCGATGGATGACAGCCATTGGGTAGTGCAGCAGATCACCCAGTGGCTGCAGAAGGCGCCATAGCAAGAGCCATAAAACGGGCGGATTATGCCCTTTTTATTGCCTTAACCAGACAATCATCACGATTGTTTATAAGCGATAAAAGACCATTTTTTACCCGACTGTAAACGATTACATATTTACAAATATTGACCCCGCTTAACCCTGACAGGTTCTACACTAATTGCGATCTGCCCTACTCTGGGGCGGTATGATTTCAGGCACGCATGGCATTAAGTAAAGCGCTGGAGAGAAGGTTCAATATAGAACCCCATAATAAGCCGCCGCGGCATCTGAACCCTGGTTTACATAACCGTTTACACAGCTGTTCACACAATAACTATGAGGCTCTCCATGAACCTTTCTGCTCTGCCTTATGGCAGCGATGGCATAGCGCGTCGCACTGCCCTAAAACAATTAGCGTTGGCCTGTGGTTTGGCGCTCTCCGCCAGTTCACTCTCGGCCTTGGCCGCCAGCTTTAGTGCCCCTACCGATTTCAGCCGCCGTAAAAAGACCCTGCTCAGCAGCGATCAATTACAACTGCTGCGCGAGTTGGGCGACATTATTATTCCCACCACCGACACCCCGGGCGCAATTGCCGCCGGTGTGCACGACTTTATTAATCACTACACCGCCTATTGCGCGAGCAGCGCCGAACAGCAACAGCTGCTGGCCACACTGGGGCGCATAGAAGCGGGCGCACGCAGTGAATTTAACAAGGCATTTTTAACCCTCACCAAGGCGCAGCAATTGCAGTTGCTCAATGCCATGGAACAAGCGCAAAACGGCTTTAGCCAAGCCGACCGCAAAGGTTTGAAGCAGCTCAAGGCGCTGGTGGTGTTTGGCTACTACACCTCCGAGCCGGGTGCGACCCAGGAGCTGGCCTACCTCGCCATTCCGGGTGGCTATAAGGGCAACTTCAAACTCAAAGAGATAGGCCGGGCTTGGGCACTGAATTTTTAAGCCTGCCGCAAACTTCTATGCCGCTTTGCTCCCCACTCGTTTTGCTATCCATTCGCACTGATGGCAACGCCTTTTAAATTGGTGAAATAACATCATGGAAAAAAATATTTACATCATCAAAACCCAGGAAGTGTTTGATGCAATTGTGGTCGGCTCCGGTATTGCCGGTGGCTGGGCCGCGAAAGAACTGACTGAAAAAGGATTAAAAACCCTGATGGTTGAACGTGGCCGCCCGGTGGAACACCGCAAGGATTACATCGGCGAAGGCCTGAAAGCCTGGCAGATGCCGTTTCGCGGCGCGGTCGAAAAAGCCCTTGTCGATGAACAGCATTATGTGCAGAAAAAATGCTACGCCTTTAACGATGCCACCAAACACTTTTTTGGCAATGACAAGGACTTTCCCTATAGCACGCCCAAAGACAAACCCTTCGACTGGATTCGCGGCAATCAATTAGGCGGCAAGTCCCTGCTCTGGCATCGCCAGTCCTACCGCTGGAGCGATCACGATTTTAATTCCAACGCGCGCGATGGCGAGGGCGTGGATTGGCCGATTCGCTACAAGGATATTGAGCAGTGGTACGACAAAGTTGAGCTGCACGCGGGCATTAGCGGCTCCACAGAAAATCTGGAGATCCTGCCCGACAGCCAATTCCTGCCGCCGTTTGAAATGAACGCGGTGGAAAAAGAAATGAAAGCGCGCATCGAAAAAAAATGGAGCACGCGTAAATTAATTATTGGCCGCACTGCGCATTTGTCGGTACCGGCACCACACCATTTGGCGCAGGGTCGCTTGCAGTGCCAGGCGCGCAATGAGTGCCAGAAAGGTTGTTCCTTTGGCGCCTATTTCTCCACCCAAAGTTCAACCCTGCCCTCGGCGCTGGCGACCAACAACCTCTCCATCGCCACCAACAGCATTGTGCACAGTGTGATTTACGATCCCAAAACCAATCGCGCTACCGGCGTGCGGGTGATTGATGCCGAGACATTGGAAACCCGCGAGTATTTCGCCAAGGTGATTTTCCTGTGCGCCTCAACGCTGGGCACCACGCAAATCATGCTCAACTCGGTCAGCGAGAGCTTCCCTACCGGCATCGCCAACTCCTCCGGCGCGCTCGGCCATTACTTGATGGATCACCTTTACGGCGCCGGTGCCATGGGGCGGGTGGAAGGTTTTGAGGAGGATTACTACTCCGGCCGTCGCCCGATTGGATTGGTCATGCCGCGCTTCCGCGACTACAACGAGAAAAACCCCAACTTCAAACGCGGTTACTTTTACATGGCCGGTGCCCAGCGCGCCAATTGGGAGCACATTGGCACGAGCGACGGTTTTGGCGCCGACTTTAAAGCAGCCATCCGCCAGCCCGGCCCCTGGTATTTCAACCTGAGCGGCTCGGGCGAAATGTTGCCGCGCTATGAAAACCAGGTTTCGCTGCACCCCACGTTGAAAGACAAATGGGGCATGCCGCAATTGCATATCGACTGCAGCTTTTCCGACAACGACTGGAAAATGATGGAAGACATCGCCGATACCGCCGCCAATATGCTGGAGGCCATTGGCTTGAAAGATGTCAAAAAAGATATTCGCGCAAAACGCGATTGGAATCCCGGCTTGTCCATTCACGAGATGGGCACCGCACGCATGGGTAAAGATCCGAAAACATCAGTGCTTAACGGCTGGAATCAGGCGCACGATGTGCCCAACCTGTTTGTCACCGATGGCGCTTGTATGACTTCATCCGCGTCGCAAAACCCCTCGCTGACCTATATGGCACTCACCGCCCGTGCGGCGGATTACGCAGTGCAACAACTTAAACTCGGAAAGATTTAAACCCAAAAAAAGGTAACTACTATGACTCTGTCCAACACAATAAAAGCACTCACCATGGCCGCTATCACCAGTGTGAGCCTATCGGCCATGGCGGCCGATGTGGCCCCGACCTCACCACAACTGAGCGTGCAACTCTGGTCGGTAAAAGACGACGTCGCCAAAGACTTTGAAGGCACCTTGAAAAAACTCAAAGCCATGGGTTTTCACGGTGTGGAGTTCGCAGGCAATTTTGGCGCCTACGCCAATGATCCCAAAGGTCTGAAAGCCTTTTTGGATAAAACCGGCCTCAAAGCCTCTGCCGCGCACGTACCCTTTGAGAAGTTGAATGCAGAAAACTTTGATGCAACTGTCGCGTTTTACAAAGCGATCGACTGTAAATACCTGATTATCCCAATGGATATGCGCGCCTTCACTACCGATGGTGCCAAAGAAGTTGCCGCTGACCTCGCGGCAATTCAAACCAAACTCACACCCCACGGTATGCATACCGGCTACCACAATCACGAAGGTGAAATGCTGGGCAAAATGGGTGAGACCCCTTGGGATGTGATCGGCACCAACACCACCAAAGAAGTCGTGTTGCAGCAGGATGTGGGCTGGACTGAAGTGGCCGGTAAAGACCCTATCGCTTTTATCAAAGCTTACCCCGGTCGCACCATTACTACCCACTACAAAGCCTCGGCGCCCAAACCCGGCAATACCGAGCACCCGATCATCGGCCAGGACACCACTGACTGGAAAGCGCTGATCGAAGCCAACAAAACCTACGGCGGCACCCTGTGGCTGGTCGTTGAACAGGAATCCTACCCTGAAGGTATGACCCCGATGCAAAGCGTTGAGGCATCACTCAAAGGCTTGCAAAAAGTCATCAGCGATATGAAATAAGCGATTTCGCTTTGGTTTAAGTGGTTTAAAACGAAAAAGGCCGATCAGTTGATCGGCCTTTTTGCTTATCCAGGTTTCTACCCCAGGAATTAGTCGCGCGATTCGGTTTGATCGCCCGGATAATCCTTGCGCAGCTCCACAGGTTTATCGGTGGATTTACGCATTTTAATATTGATCATCTCCACGCCCAGCGAGAAGGCCATGGCGAAGTAGATATAGCCCTTAGGTACATGCACATCAAAACCTTCTACCAACAGGGTAAAACCCACAATCACCAAAAAGGACAGGGCGAGAATTTTGATAGTCGGGTGTGCATCCACAAACTCACCAATGGATTTAGCCGCAAATAACATAACGCCCACCGCGATAATGATTGCCGTGGCCATGATCGGTACCTGATCCACCAGGCCCACCGCGGTAATCACCGAATCGAGTGAGAAAACGATATCGAGAATCGCAATTTGCACCAGCACAATCAGCAAACCATGGGCAGCGATATTGCGCTCGGTTTCCACTGCACCCTCCAAACTGCTGTGAATTTCATGGGTCGCCTTGGCAATCAGGAACAAGCCACCGCCAATCAAAATAATGTCGCGCCCGGAAATCTCCTGGCCTAAAACACTGAACAGCGGGTCAACCAAGCCCATCACCCACGCAAGGGAGAAAAGCAGCGCCAAACGAGTGATCATCGCCAAGCCCAAACCCACATTGCGCGCAAACTTGCGCTGATGCTCGGGCAGGCGGCCCACCAGAATGGAGATGAAAATAATATTGTCGATCCCCAGAACAATTTCCAACGCCGTTAATGTTGCCAATGCAACCCAGGCTTCGGGACTTGCCAACCATTCAAACATGCTATTTCTCTCTGATTAATTCGCGTGTATTCATTTACTGTCCCGGCACTTACACCGCAGCAAACACCCCGCTCAGCGGGCGGGCCATTCTACCTAGCTATAAAAAAACCGCATTCATTGAATGCGGTTTTTTTACTAAAACTTAACAATTCAACTGTTTGGCTTTAGCTGCGCGTGGTCAGGCGGCTGAGCAATGCCATCAAACCTTTCTTTTCAGTGCGCATTAAATAGTGATCGCGAATGCCTGCGATATCCACGTCATAGCTGCCCGGCTCAAGATCGCGGGCGATTTCAATCTTTTCAATCTCATGGCGATTCTTTTTGCCGGAATCAATAAGCTCCTGTTTGCGTTTATCGTCCTCCGACAAATCCAGCAACAGATATTCATTGAGCGGCTGCTTGAGTGTATCCAATACCACAATAACCTTGGGTTTCAGCCGGCGCTCAAAGTTTTGCTCCACGACAACGGCCACTTCACCGGTACTCAACTCGACTAAAGTACCGGTCGGGTAGAGACCAATGGCTCGGATAAATTCGACTACCAACTCTTCCTGGAACTGGATGTTGCGCAACTCGTACAACTTGGCGACGGCCTTGGAGGGCGCTATAGGGTCGCGCGAGCCGCGCGGGTTAGTGACATGATCGTAATAAGTCACTATGCCGGCAATTTTGCCCATGAGGGGGATCTTGTCGCCCGACAAGCCATGCGGGAAGCCGCTGCCGTTCAAGCGTTCGCAATGGGTCTTAACCACGGCGATCACACGCGGCTCAACCCCTTGGGTTTTACGCAAAATTTCACAGCCAATTTCCACGAAGCTCTCATAGAGCGCTTCTTCTTCGGCCGAGCGATTGAGGCTGGTAATCAGGCTGGCATCGAGCATTACTTTGCCCACATCTTTCAGCAACACCCCCATTGCCAGTACATCCAGATCGCGTTTGGGCAGGCCGATATGACGGCCAAATAAAATCGCCCACACCGAGGAGCGAACCGCATGGCTGTAGGTGTATTCGTCTTTTTCCTGCACCCGCGACAACCAGGTAAAGGCGTCAGGGTTGCGCACTACACTATCGACCATTTCACTCGCGACACGCTTGGTCTCGCCGAGCGACAAATCATCAAACTGGTTTTTTTCAAGCTGCTCCATCACCTCCACCACTGCACCGTAAACTTTTTGGTGCAACTGACGCGCTTGCTTTACTTCGCGTTGCAGCGGCGTCACCTCGCGGTATAAGCCGCGCTGGATTTTTAGCGGCGCCAAAGTCTCGGTGAAACTGTTAACCCGCTCGCGAGTCGTGGTTTTTTTGGTGGGTGCTGCAATAGTTTTTAGGTTGGCAGAGATGGGGCCGCGGCCCTTTTCCACATCGATGTAGACATAATTGCAGAGGGCTTTAAGTTGATTGATCTCTCCCAGATCGCGCAGGTAAAAACCCTGCAAAGGAAAGGGTGTCTGCGACCAGGGGCGATCCAGACCGGATATATACATACCGATGGTTAATTCGTTGACATCAACTTTAACCTGTTTAATTGCCACGCCTTGCTCTCCATATCACCCAATGGTGTTATCAGCCTTATTAAATCGGGGATACCGGCCAACTACGACAGAGCTGCCAGTGATCTCAGGATTCCGGGGGGAGTAAATCTTCCTAAAAAAACCAGATGTTGCGCCGAGTGTAATGAAGATAATCACGCCGCACCAGCACCCATAGCCCAATGGCGGCTAAAAGATGCTGACAGGCGACAAATGACTACAAAATTATGCGTGATAGCTAGCAGATAAATCGTGAACTGCGTTGATAAACGCGCCAGCGTGCGCCGGATCTACTTCCGGGGTAATGCCGTGCCCCAGGTTGAATACGTGACCCGAGCCACTGCCGTAAGCCGCGAGAATAGTGCCCACCTCAGCGCGAATCCGCTCCGGTGAGGCGTACAAAATTGTCGGGTCCATATTGCCCTGCAGCGCGACTTTACTGCCAACGCGCGCGCGCGCGGTGGCTATATCGGTGGTCCAATCCAAGCCCAACGCGGTAGCACCGGTCGCCGCCATAGCTTCCAGCCACTGGCCACCACCTTTGGTGAAGAGGATGACCGGTACCTGCCGGCCTTCGTGCTCACGGATCAAACCATTGACGATTTTGTGCATGTATTTGAGGGAAAACTCCTGATAGGCAGCATGTGACAGCGCGCCGCCCCAAGTATCAAAAACCTGCACCGCCTGCGCCCCCGCCAAAATTTGGGCATTGAGGTAAACAATCACCGAGTCGGCCAATACATCCAACAACTGGTGCATCACCTGCGGCTGGTTGTAGAGCATTTCTTTGGCGCGACGGAAATCGCGGCTTGAGCCACCTTCGATCATATAAGTCGCCAGCGTCCAGGGGCTGCCGGAGAAACCGATAAGCGGCACGCGGCCATTCAACTCGCGGCGAATAGTTTTCACCGCATTGACCACATAGGGTAGATCCTGCTCCGGGTTGATCACCTTGAGCGCGTTGACATCGGCTTCGGTGCGCACGGCTTTCTTGAATTTGGGGCCTTCGCCAGTTTCAAAATACAGGCCTAAACCCAGAGCGTCAGGGATGGTGAGGATATCGGAGAAGAGAATGGCGGCATCCAGACCGGGGTAGCGATCCAGCGGCTGCAAGGTGACTTCGCAGGCCGCCTCGGGATTGGTGCACAGCCCCATAAAATCGCCCGCTTTGGCGCGGCTGGCGCGGTACTCAGGCAGATAGCGCCCGGCCTGGCGCATCATCCATACCGGCGTCACATCGACGGGCTGCTTGAGTAAGGCGCGCAGGAAGCGGTCGTTTTTGAGTTCGGTCATACTCTTATCCTCAGGCCCAATGCCTTGCATGTGTTGAATAAAACAAACCCCGCAAAGGCGGGGTTGCAGGGGCGCTGCTTGCTGCACCCGGATATATGCGGTCAAACAGGGACGCGGCAAGCAGCGCCCTACGGGAATTAGACGTTTAAGTAATCCAAAATCCCATCCGCCGCTTCGCGGCCTTCCCAAATCGCGGTGACTACCAAATCAGATCCGCGCACCATATCGCCACCAGCGAATACTTTAGGGTTGCTGGTTTGGAACTTGAACTGCTGCTGTTCAGGTGCTACCACGCCACCCCAGCTGTTCACTTTCACGCCATTGGTTTCAAACCAAGGCTGCGGGCTTGGGCGGAAACCAAAAGCGATCAAGACTACGTCGGCAGGCAAAATTTCTTCTGAACCTGGCACCACTACCGGGCTGCGACGGCCTTTTTCGTCCGGCTCACCCATTTGGGTAGTCACCACTTTTACGCCTTCCACTTTGCCGTTACCCACTACCGCCACTGGCTGACGGTTGTAGAGGAACTGCACGCCTTCTTCTTTGGCATTGGCCACTTCGCGTTTAGAGCCGGGCATGTTTTCTTCGTCGCGACGATAAGCACAGGTCACACTGCTAGCGCCTTGACGAATCGAGGTGCGGTTACAGTCCATGGCGGTATCGCCACCACCCAGCACCACTACTTTTTTACCGGCGACGCTGATGAAGTCTTCCGGGCTTTTTTCAAAACCGAGGTTGCGATTCACATTGGCAACCAGGAATGGCAGCGCGTCATAAACACCGGGTAAGTCTTCACCGGGGAAACCACCTTTCATATAGGTGTAAGTGCCCATGCCCATGAACACTGCGTCGTAATCGCGCAGTAATTCTTCCATGGTGATGTCTTTACCCACTTCAGTATTCAAGCGGAACTCAATACCCATTTCGGTAAAGATTTCACGGCGACGGCTCATCACTGATTTTTCCAGCTTGAACTCGGGAATACCAAAGGTCAGCAGGCCACCGATTTCAGGGTACTTATCAAATACCACTGGTTTAACACCGTTGCGCACCAGTACGTCAGCACAGCCAATACCCGCTGGGCCAGCGCCAATTACGGCTACTTTTTTGTTAGTCCAAACCACTTTGGACATGTCCGGTTTCCAGCCCATGGCAAAGGCGGTATCGGTAATGTACTTTTCGGCGTTACCGATAGTCACCGCACCAAAACCGTCATTCAGGGTACAGGCGCCTTCACACAGGCGATCCTGCGGGCATACCCGGCCACAAACTTCCGGCAGTGAGTTGGTTTGATGGCTGAGTTCAGCCGCTTCAAAAATATTGCCTTCGGAAATCAGCTTCAACCAGTTAGGGATGAAGTTGTGCACCGGGCACTTCCACTCGCAGTAGGGGTTACCACACTCCAGGCAGCGATGGGCCTGACCTTCCACTTCTTCTTTGGCGAAGGGTTGGTAGATCTCCACAAAGTTACGTCTGCGGGTTTCTATGTCTTTCTTGGTGGGGTCCTGACGACCCACATCGAGAAACTGAAAGTCATTGCTTAAACGTGCTGACATGATTTTGACCTCACTCGTCACCAAGAGTTATTCGCCGCGCTTGCGGAAACTGACCAACAAACTGCCCAAAGACGCCGCTTTGGGTTTAACCAGCCAGAACTTGCCGATGTAGTCATCGAAGTTGTCCAGCAGGTGTTGGCCCCATGCACTTTCAGTCTCTTGTACAAATTCTTCGATTACAGTGCGCAGGTGGTGGCGATGCGCCTCCACTGCCTCGGTATTGATACGGTGAATATCCACCAGCTCGTGGTTATAGCGATCCACAAAGTCGTTGGCCTCATCCAGCACGTAGGCAAAACCGCCGGTCATACCCGCACCGAAATTCACACCGGTTTGACCCAGTACCGTCACCACCCCGCCCGTCATGTATTCACAGCAGTGATCGCCCGCACCTTCCACTACCACATGGGCACCGGAGTTACGCACGCCGCAGCGCTCGCCCGCCGTACCGGCTGCGAACAACTTACCGCCAGTCGCGCCATACAGACAGGTGTTACCCAAAATACTGGTTTTGTTCGATTTGAAACCGGAGTTGCGCGGTGGGCGAATCACTAACTTGCCACCCGCCATACCTTTACCGACGTAGTCGTTGGCATCACCTTCGAGGTACATGTCCAGACCACCGGCGTTCCACACCCCAAAACTCTGGCCGGCAATACCGGTCAGTTTCAGTTTCAGCGGTTTGTCGGACATGCCGTCATTGCCATAGCGTTTGGCAATTTCACCGCTGATACGCGCACCGATGGAACGGTCGCAGTTGGTGATATGGAACTCAAACTCGCCGCCGGCTTTGGCTTCAATGGCAGGCAGCAATACTTTGACCATCGCTTCAGCGGTTTCGCCTTTGTCGAAGGGCTCATTTTTGCTGACGGCACACAATTGGGGTTTGGTCGCCAGATAATCATCGGTATAGATGATCGGGCTTAAATCCAACTGTTGCTGTTTAGTGGTTTCACCCTCCAGCACCTTGAGCAAATCCACACGGCCAACCAATTCGCCGAGGGTGCGCACGCCCATACGCGCCATCCACTCGCGGGTCTCTTCTGCTACGAACTTGAAGAAGTTCATCGCCATTTCGACTGTGCCAATGTAATGGTCTTTACGCAGTTTGTCCTGCTGGGTAGCAACACCGGTGGCGCAGTTGTTCAGGTGGCAAATACGCAGGTATTTACAGCCGAGCGCGACCATTGGGCCGGTACCAAAACCAAAGCTTTCAGCGCCGAGCATCGCTGCTTTCACCACGTCCAAACCAGTCTTCAAACCGCCGTCAGTCTGCACGCGCACTTTATCGCGCAGGTCATTGGCACGCAGGGTTTGATGGGTTTCAGACAGACCCAATTCCCACGGCGAACCGGCGTATTTAATCGAGGTCAAGGGGCTTGCCGCGGTGCCGCCGTCGTAGCCGGAAATAGTGATCAAATCGGCATAGGCCTTGGCCACACCGGCAGCGATAGTGCCTACACCCGGGCGCGATACCAGCTTCACCGATACCAGCGCATCCGGGTTAACTTGTTTCAAGTCATAAATCAGCTGCGCCAGATCTTCAATCGAATAAATATCGTGGTGCGGCGGTGGCGAAATCAGGGTAACACCGGGCACCGAGTGACGCAGACGCGCAATCAACGCATTTACTTTACCGCCAGGCAACTGGCCGCCTTCACCGGGTTTTGCACCCTGGGCGACTTTAATTTGCAGCACTTCAGCATTCACCAAATAAGCCGGTGTCACACCAAAACGGCCCGAGGCCACTTGTTTGATTTTGGAGGTCTTTATAGTGCCGTAACGCGCTGGGTCTTCACCGCCTTCACCGGAGTTGGAGCGTCCACCCAAACGGTTCATGGCTTCAGCCAAGGCTTCGTGCGCCTCGGGTGACAGGGCACCGAGCGACATACCCGCCGAGTCAAAACGCTTGATAATGCTTTCCACCGGCTCCACTTGCGACAGTGGGATCGGGGTGCACAGGTCTTCGCGAATCGCCAACAGGTCGCGCAGCATGGACACTGGGCGCTTGTTTACCAGGTCGGCGTAGTTGCGCCAGAGCGCATAGTTACCGCTCTGCACCGCCTTTTGCAGGCTCTGCACTACATCGGGGTTGTAGGCGTGATATTCGGAGCCGTGTACATACTTGAGCAGGCCGCCCTGCACGATTGGCTTGCGCTCGATCCAGGCGGTTTGTGCCAGAATCTTTTGATCTTCTTCCAAGTCTTCAAAACGCGCACCGGCCACGCGGGACGGAGTGCTTTCAAAGCACATGTTAATCACTTCTTCGGCCAGACCAATGGCTTCAAACAACTGCGCACTGCGGTAGGAAGTGATGGTGGAAATACCCATCTTCGACAGGATTTTGAGCAGACCTTTGTCGATACCCTTGCGGTAGTTTTTGTAAGCTGTGTCTACATCAGTCAACAGCTCACCGGTCTCGATCAGATCGTTCAACACGTGATAGCTGAGGTAAGGGTAGACCGCTGTGGCACCGTAGGCGATCAGCGCCGCAATTTGATGCGGGTCGCGTGCGCTGCCGGTCTCTACAATCAGGTTGGAGTCGCAGCGCAGGCCAACATTAGTCAAATGCTGGTTGACCGCACCCACCGCCAGCAGGGCGGGAATGGGCAATTGGCCTTTTTCAAAGCCGTAATCGCTCAGCACCATCAATACTTTGCCTGACTTAACCGCCGCCGCAACATCGTCGCACAGCTTGATCAGCGCCGCTTTCAGGTTAGTCTCTTCCGCTTTGTAGTAGAGCGAAAATCTGGCTACCGCGTAGCCGGGGCGATCCAGCGCCATCAGACCGCGGAATTTTTCCGGCGACAATACCGGCGAAGTGAGAATCACGCGGTCAGCGTGCTCCGGCAGCTCGTCGTACACCGGCAATTCGCGTCCGAGGCAAGTTTCCAGCGACATCACAATCGCTTCGCGCAGCGGGTCGATGGGCGGGTTAGTTACCTGCGCAAACTGCTGACGGAAGTAGTCGTAGAGTGAACGCTGTTGGCGTGATAGTACGGCCATCGGGGTATCGTCACCCATGGAACCTACGGCTTCTTGACCACCTTCAGCCAAGGGGCGTAATAATTGGTCGCGCTCTTCAAAGCTCACTTGGAACATTTTCATGTTGGCTTTGAGAGCAATACCTTCGATACCGTTTTCTTTCGCGTCAGTATTGAGGGTTGACTCGATGCGCAGCGCACGCTCTTTCAGCCACTTTTTATAGGGCTGGGTGGATTTCAACTGGTTGTCGATATCCTGAGTGTTGTGCAGGGTGCCAGTCGCAGTATCGATCGACATGATTTGGCCTGGGCCGAGGCGGCCTTTGGCGACCACATCGGCTGGATCATAGGCGTATACCCCTACTTCCGAGGCCACGGTGATCATATCGTCTTTAGTGATTACCCAGCGCGAAGGACGCAAGCCGTTGCGGTCGAGGGTACAAACGGCGTAGCGGCCATCGGTAATTACCAAACCAGCGGGGCCATCCCACGGCTCGATATGCATAGAGTTGTATTCGTAGAACGCGCGCAGATCCGGGTCCATGTTCTCCACGTTCTGCCAGGCCGGCGGCACCAGCATACGAATAGCGCGGTGCAGCTCCATACCACCCAAGGTCAGGATTTCCAGCATGTTATCCAGGCTGGATGAGTCAGAACCGGTGCGATTCACCAGCGGCGTCACTGTGTGCAAATCCGGCAGCAGTGGCGTCACAAATTTAGGGGTGCGCGCTACCGCCCAGTTGCGGTTGCCCACAATGGTGTTGATCTCGCCGTTGTGCGCCAACATGCGGAAAGGCTGCGCCAGTGGCCACTGCGGCATAGTGTTGGTGGAGAAGCGCTGGTGGAATACACAGATCGCGGTCTCCAAACGCTCATCGGCCAAGTCAGAGAAAAAGCGCGGCAAATCAACCGGCATCATCAAGCCTTTGTAGGACAGGATACCGGTGCTCAAACTGGCCACGTAGAAGGCCTTGTCGTCTTTCAAACGGATTTCCGCTTTGCGACGGGCCATAAACAACTTGGAGTTGACCTCTTGCAGGCTAAGATCCGGGTTGTTCACAAACAGGTGATTAAAGGTTGGCAGCGACTTCATGGCAATAGGGCCGAGGCAGCTGGGGTCAACCGGCACTTCGCGCCAGCCGGCCACAATCAAGCCCTGGGCAGTCAATTCTTCGGTGACAACCGCGCGCGCCTTGTCGGCAATGGCAGGGTCGCGGCTGAGCATAATCGCGCCCACACCATAAATAGAGGTCAGCTCAGCACCACAAGCTTCTTTTGCCACAGCGCGCAAGAAACTGTCCGGCTTTTGGATCAGCAGGCCACAACCGTCGCCGGTTTTACCGTCCGCATTGATACCACCGCGGTGGGTCATGCAGGTCAGGGCTTCGATTGCCGTAGTAAGCAGACGATGGCTGGTCTTGCCCTTTAAATGGGCAATCAAACCAAAACCGCAGTTATCTTTGAACTCGTCTATCTGGTAGAGGCCAGTGGTCATAGGCTGATTCTCAACAAAAATCACTATCAAGGGATACGAAGATTAAGGGCGCAAAGCTCATGCGAAAGCTGCGCCAAATTGCATCCCAGACAAAAAAGCCCCTGAGGTGTAGGGGCTAGGCAAATGGGCGCAGGATATTACCCGCTTAGAGGGGTATTAGCAAGACAACCGGGGGCAAACCGGTTTGGAATCCCGGCAGCCAGTTGGCGCAAAAAACCGCCGATGTTGCGCGAGGCAAACGAATCAGGATTGATGCCAGCGCTCGGGGGTAAGCACCTGTTTGACGCCAAACGCCTGTTGGTCTGCGGCGCTCGCACTCTCTTTGCACTCACCGCGCACCCACAGATGATAGCGGGAGATGCTGCGATCCAACTCAAAAAAACCTTCCCGACAATAGCCCGCTTTTTCAACGACATAGGCTGTATTTTGAAGCAGCCGCTCGCGTGTGTTGCGCCCAACATTCACACCGCCCTCATAGAAATCGCGACGGCTATCACTCCCATCGCGACTAACACGAATGTGATTGGGGATTTGATCCTCCGGCCAGCGCAGGCGATAGGTGAACATCTTGCTTTGATTCGGCAAAACCTCTACCTCGAGCGTTTCGTTCATTTCACTTTTTACGTAGCTGCGCCCTGCTGAGCTGCAGCCGACCAAAAAACTGAGGCTCACCACCAGCAATATCACGAATTTATTCATCAACCCACTCCAACCTTTGCACCACAAACACAGCGCTACTCATTTTTGATTTCAACTACAGCTTTGATATCAACTGCAGTTTTGATATCAACTACAGAGCCTAAAGAAATACGACCGCAGGCCGATAGTCTTTCGATAGCCACGCATCTCGCCTCACTATACCCGCTTAACACTGGAGCCGGCCATGGGTTCAATCAGATCGCGCAACCCGCTACCACCGCTCACCAAGAGCCTGCTGTTGACCAGTATTATGGGGCTGAGTTCAGCACTGTGCGCCAATCCACTGGTACCCGATGACATCGCCTACCGACCGGAAGGCAAGGTAGCACTCAGCCAAAACACAGGTGATGCAGTTGTGGTCGGCACTGCCCAACTGCCCGCAAGCACTACACAGCCACCGAGTGAAGCGGGTGCGGATACCCCCGCACAAACTCACTACCTGCCACAAAACCAATGCGCAGATCGCAGCCGCGATCACAACACGTTGCACAAGTCACTGGTAATTACCCGCTTTACCCGACGCAACCCGCAAAGCGCCAACGCTGGTAATTTATATGCGGCAGAGGCCGGCATTCCCGAGATGATTCGCGCCCAACTCACACGCACCCATCAACTGTTGCCACCGGCGATGATCACCCAGGGCTTTGCCCTGCCCAACCTCAGCGAAACACAATTAAAACAGCAGGCGCAAAAAATAGCCCGTCAAACCCGCGCCCAGTTTGTCCTCAGTGGCACTATCGATGACATGGCGATGACGGATGCCAGCAGCACCTACAATCCCGGCCTCTACCGTCAATTAGCCAATGGATTTCACAACCTGACCGGCATTGAAAAATTCGACAAACGCACCCGCCTATTTACTCTGGAACTTGAACTGCGCGACGGTTTTACGGGCGAACCCCTACTGAATCGCCGCTATAGCGCTAGCGGTGTGTGGAATACCCGCAAAGCGATAGGTTTTGACTCACCCGCGTTTTTGAAAACACCCTATGGCAGAAACGTGGCAAAACTGAGCGGCGTCATCAGTGATGACATAGCCCAAACGGTTGATTGCCAACCCTACATCGCCAGTATTGATGCCCACCCGGGGCAGACCCAAGTCATCCTTCAGGGGGGCGCCAATAACGGCCTGCAGGCGGGCGCAAAAATGCAGCTCTACCAGGTGATTGTGGTGGGGTCTAACAGCGAATATCAGGTGAGCGAAACCCGCCTGGTCAGACGCCCGACGCAGCTGCACTTGAGCGAAGTTTATCCCTCGCACAGCACCGCGGTGGTTGAGGATGGCAGCTATTTGAATGGTCACTATTTAGCGGTGATCGACTAACTACTGATCCACTACCGGGACACCAAAACGCCCGGCGAGATAGTCATCGTGGGTGGGCAGGGTTTTCACCATATTGAGGATCGCCGAACGCGCCAGTTTCAAATTCTCGTTGATCTGCGCCAGCTCGATATTATCTACCCTCGGGCTGTATTTGGCTGGCCGAATCCCCATGCCCTCAAACACCGATTGCCAGCTGGCACTGCGAAACAGTTCGTCGCGCTCCTCGCGCACAATGCCGTGGCCTTTGAATAATTCGATGCGTTCGCGCAGCGAATCCGGCAGTGGCATGGTTTGACACCAGCGCCAAAAATCGCTGTCGCTGCGTTCACTGGTGCAGTAGTGCAACACAATAAAATCGCGCACTTCCTGATAATCCGCCGCCATCCGCCGGTTGTATTCACGCCGCAGACTGGGCTCGCATTCCAGGTCGGGGAAAAACCGCAAAAAGTAATCCATACCGCGGGCGATCAAGTGAATCGCCGTGGACTCCAGCGGCTCCACAAAACCACCCGCCAAGCCCAGCGCCAAACAGTTGTTTTTCCAAAACTCCAGGCGACGCCCGGCCTTGAAGCTAATCAGGCGCGGGTCATTGATACGCGGCGCATCGAGATTGCCGAGCAGGGTGCTTTTGGCCTCGGTGTCGCTGCAAAAACGACTGGAATAGACATAACCGTGACCGGTGGCATTGCGCAGCGGAATCCGCCAGGACCAGCCCGCCTTGCGTGCGGTAGCGGTGGTGTAAGGCATGCGCGATCCCGCGGCGCCGGTTTTGACCACTATGGCGCGATCGCAGGGCAAGTATTGCGCCCAATCCTCAAACCCCGCTGCCATGGCCCCATCAATCAACAGCGCCCGGAAACCCGAGCAATCGACAAAAAAGTCGCCTTCGATTTTGCGCCCGTCTGCCAATACCAGCGCCGAAATAAAACCATTGTCGCGCCGCTCCACCGCCACATAATTGCCCTCGCTGCGCACCACGCCACGGGCCTCGGCGTAGCGCCGCAAATAGGCGGCAACCAGTTTTGCATCCAGATGAATCGCATAACCGGCACCACCGATCGGAGTGTTCATGGCTTGCGCGGGCAAAAAAAACCGCCCTTGAGCCGCCATCACCGAACAGGGGGAAAAATCCTGCAGCGGATAATCGCCCCCCGCCATAGTCGCCTTGAGCCAGCACTGGTAGAAATCTTGCGTGCCGATGCGCTGCCCCAGTGCGCCATAAGGATGAAAATAGGACTGGTTTTTACTGCGCCAATCCACAAACTTGATGCCGAGCTTGTAACAAGCCTGGGTCTCGCGGATGAAATCCTCCTCATCGATACCGAGGCTGGTAATCAGCCGCACTACCGGTGGAATAGTGGATTCACCCACACCGACCGAACCTATGTCTTCGGACTCGATCAATTCGATTTCGCACAAATCGCGGCGCACCTGGGCGGCCAGCATCGACGCCGCAATCCAGCCCGATACTCCGCCACCGAGGATGACTATTTTTTTTATGGAATTCATTACTGCTCCGCCAACTCGGGCTCGGTGGTAAAACGCCAATAGGCGCCACTGCAAACTTGAATGGATTTGCGCAACACATCAATCGCCTTGTGGCGTGGAAAACTCGCGCGCCATGCCAGCGCCAAGGTGCGTGTAGCGCCGGGCATGACCAATGGCCGCGCCACCAAACGATTGGCGGCGCACAGCCCCATGGGCGCCGCCGAGCGCGGGACTATCGCCAGCCCCAAACCTGCCGCCACCATGTAGCGCAACGTTTCGAGGCTATTGAGTTCCATCGGCGATACACTGTCGCACCAGGCTGGAAATAGCGTCATCACCTGTTCCCGCAAACAATGCCCCTGGGCCAACAATAACAAGGGCTGCCCGGCAATCGCCGCAGAGTCAATCATCGTCAGCGCAGCAAGCGGGTGGGACTGGGGCATGATCAGCACCAGCGGCTCCTCATACAACTCCTGCACTACCACATCCGCCTCCGCAAACGGTAGGGAAACCACAATTGCATCCAAACTTCCCGCGCGCAGCTTTTGCCGCAATAGCGGTGTGCACGCCTCCTCCACCCGCAACGGCATGGCCGCCGCATGCAAGGCGAGATGAGGGATTAATTGGGGAAGCAGGTAGGGTCCAAGGGTGGCAATAACCCCCAGCGCCAAAGGGCTACCCAATTGATCCCGCCCGGCGTCGGCCAATTGATGAATATCGGCCACGCCCTGCAGCAGCACCTTCGCCTGCGCCACAATTTTGTCCCCCAAGGGGGTTGGATGGACTCCCGTCTTGGTGCGCTCGAACAACGCGCCCCCCAGCTCCGCCTCCAGATTCCTGACTGCGACACTGAGATTTGGTTGGCTGACATTGCAGCGCTGCGCTGCGCGACCAAAATGCTGCGTGTCAGCCAATTCAACAATATAGCGAAGTTCGATAAGAGTCATAAATATTCAGTGGTCGGACAAATAAGTACTTTTAGTTTGCACTGTTGCATCAAGTGACGCAAAAACAATCCGCGGATTCTCATAGAGAAAACTTATGGGGTTCGCATTGTGAGAGATGACATAGATCCGGTACAAAGCAAAAGTTGCCTCACTTCATCGCTGCAGAGCAACCAAAGCAAAAAATGATTACCAATAAAAAATGGATGCACCCAATGACAATCGCGCAACTCTCCATCGTTTTTTTCCTGCAAATGTTCGTCATTCTGGCAGTCTGTAGACTGGTGGGATGGATCGGACAAAAGTATCTTCACCAACCCCAAGTAGTGGGTGAAATGATTGCCGGGGTTATTCTGGGGCCATCACTGTTCGGCTTGTTAATGCCCGAGCTACAAAAAAGCCTGTTCCCGACAGAAATGAAGGGGGTACTCTACGTTGGCGCACAGCTGGGTGTAGGGATGTACATGTTTCTGGTTGGCCTGGGGTTTCGCGGCGACCATTTCAAAGCAAATCTCAAGAGCGCGGCAGCTGTGTCTATTTCCGGAATGGCGGCGCCATTTCTGGTTGCGATTGCTATCACCCCCTGGCTCCTGACTGTGCCAGGCTTATTTTCCGAGAAGGCCACCCTGTTCAGTGCCACCTTGTTTATGGGCGCCTGCATTGCCATCACCGCCTTTCCCATGCTGGCGCGTATTATTCATGAACGCGGCCTGAGCCAAACCAAACTCGGCACACTCTCACTGTCTGCCGGCGCCATCGATGATGCCGGCGCTTGGTGCGTACTAGCTGTAGTGCTCGCAACCTTCGGCGCTGGCGCAGAACTGGCAGTAAAAACCATTATCGGCGGTATCGTTTTTGCCACCTTTATGATCCTGGTCGCACCTAAAATTCTTGCTCCGTTGGCGCGCGCGGCAGAGCAACAACAAACCCTCAGTCCGACCTTGTTTGCCTTGGTGATCATGTGTTTTATGTTGGCCGCCTTCACGGCCGATGCGATTGGTTTACACGCAGTCTTTGGCGGTTTCCTGTTGGGTGCCGTCATGCCACGCGGCAAACTCACTCAAGAGATCAAGCGCCAGCTGGAACCATTTGTGGTGATTATTCTGATTCCAATTTTCTTCACCTACTCAGGCTTAAATACGCAATTGACCATGGTTAACAACGTGGAGTTGCTGGCAATTGCCGCCGTGATCCTCATCGGCTCCATAGTCGCCAAAGGGGTTGCCTGCTGGGGCGCCGCCCGCCTGTGTGGTGCCGATAATCGCACCGCCATGGGCATTGGCGCCCTGATGAATGCGCGTGGCCTGATGGAACTGATCATTATCAATATCGGCTTACAAGCCGGGGTCATTGGCCCGGCGCTGTTCTCCATAATGGTACTCATGGCCATAGTGACCACCCTGATGGCATCACCATTATTTGAAATTGTTTATGGCAGACACGCGCGCAAAACCGGAGAGCTTGGTGCTGTGGGCGCGGAAGAGGCCGATAACGAGCCCGCACCGCCCGCCAAGGTACAAATCGTTTAGCCCCTTGTTAGCCCCCCTTTTACTTGAGCCCTTTAGCCCGAGCCATGCTCGGGCTTTTTTATTGTGTTGGCACAACCAAAAATGTCGGTTTTTTTATCACATTAATTACGCAAACCCTGAAAACAAGAACTGCATCACAGCAAAATCAACGACTTATAAACCATGGCACCAAAATTGCCATTACAGATCCAGCTCATTCACTCACACGGATCTTCACCATGCGTAAATTAGTTAACTTGCTTGGATGCTTAACTTTGCTCGGCGCCATCAGCCCCGTATTGGCCGCCCCCATCAGCATTGACCTCAATACTCCGGATTCACGGAATGGTGTGCTTAATAGCACCTATGCGATGCAGTACAACTACAGCGAGGCCGATTTGGAATTGTCGGTGACCGGTTGGTCCTATGGCACCACCCAAACCTGTAAGAAGTACCGCTATGGCAAGTGCCAGGAATACACCACCAGCGTTAACAAAGCGATCGAACAAAATCACGTTGGCAAGTGGGATGGCTTGGGCGTAGAAAAAACCGACTCACCTAACCACGCTGTTGACAATCAAGGTGGCGACTTTGACATGCACCTGCTGTCGTTTGATGAAATGGTCAAGCTGACCTCCGTTGACCTGGGCTGGTACCAAAATGATGCCGATATTTCGATTCTGGCATTCAATGGCGATAACTTTAACAGCAGCTCGCTGTTGGGCCAAAAATGGGAAGACCTGCTTGGCCAGAATTGGTCAGTTGTCGGCAATTATTACAATGTCGATATCAATGGCAATTCGGGCGCCGTTAACTTTGCTGGTGTAGCCTCCCAGTACTGGCTGATTGGCGCTTACAACCCGGTATTTGGCGATACCTTTAGCGGCCCCAACAAAAACAAAACCACGGGTGACGATTTCTACAAACTCAAAGGCGTGACCGTTGAGCGTCCACCGGTTGAAGTACCGGAACCCAGCTCATTGTTACTGCTCGGCCTGAGCCTGATGGCACTGGCAGGTTTGCGCCGCCGTCAACGCCACTAAAACGTTTGGTAGTAGCACGCAAAAGGGCGCCCTCGGCGCCCTTTTTTATTGCCTATAAATCTCAATCGCTTATGATGGCGTCCGCCCCAAACAACAAAAACGCTGAAAACAATAACAAGCTCAAACACAACAAGAACAATCTCTTCGCGAGGTACATCCACGATGCACAACAAGTTACTGCTATCCCTTGCCTTTACCTGCTCATTACTGTTCGCCAGCCTCAGTGCTCAGGCACAACAATTTAATGTGCTGCTGTTTACCAAAACCAATGGCTTTCACCATGAATCCATCAACGAAGGTGTGACCGCCATGCGCGCCATGGCCAAGCGTCATGACTTTGCGTTGGATTGGCACGAAGACGCCAGCATTTTCAGCGATGAGAAACTGCAAAAATATCAGGCCGTGATTTTCCTGCTCACCACCGGCGACATACTCAACGATGAGCAACAAGCGGCGATGGAACGTTTTATTCGTTCCGGCAAAGGTTTTGTGGGTGTGCACAGCGCTTCCGACACCGAATACGACTGGGACTGGTACACCAAAATGGTAGGCCGCACCTTTCATATTCACCCCGCCAATCAAAGCGCAGACCTGCAAGTACTGGATCGCAAATTCCCCGGTCTGGATCGCATGCCGGATCGTTTGTTGTGGACCGATGAATGGTATGAGTTTGGTGCAGAGCGAATTAAAGGTTTGAATTACATACTTGCTGTTGATGAACAAACCTACGACCCCAGCGCCCAGTGGGGCGAGAAAAAAACCGCTGGCATGGGCAAGTTCCACCCCATCGCCTGGTACCACAATTACGATGGCGGCCGCGCGTTTTACACCGCCCTCGGTCACCTGCCAGCCACCTACAGCGACACGCTATTTCTTGAACATGTTTACGGCGGTGTTTTCTGGGCGGCAACCGGTAAAGGTTTGCGCAAAAAATAATTCCAACGCACAACACTAACTCTAAAAAAAATACACTATGAAACTTTTCCTAAAAACCTACGCACGTTTTATTTACCCAGTGGCGATTCTGATTATCTCACTGGGTATTTATTTTCCTTTCTACGGCAGTCCCCAAGCGATGTTTTGGGATGAAAACTACCATGTTGCCTCCGCCCAGAAACATATCGATGGTGTGATGTACATGGAGCCTCACCCTCCCCTCGGCAAAATGCTGATGGCGGTGGGTGAAGTGATGTTTGGTGGCAACGGCGAGGTCGATAAACAAAAGTTGTTGGAGACGGATTATTTAACCGGCGACAACGCGCCACCCACCATGACCTACAAAGGCTTTCGCTGGCCGTCGGTGATGATGATGGCGCTCGGCGTGGTATTTTTTTACGGGATTATTAATGCGATAACCCAACGCGCATGGCTGGCCGCCGCGTTTACCAGCTTGGTGATTTTTGACAACGCCCTGGTTATTCACTCGCGTGCTGCCATGCTCGAAGGCATTCAACTCTTTTTTATTCTCGGTGCGCTCTATTATTTTGTGCGTGTCGCCACCGATTTTATTCATCACCAAAAAGCCATTTTATTAAAACACTATGCACTGCTCGGGGTATGGATAGGCTTAGCCGTCGCGGTCAAAGTGAATGCATTTATTTTGCTACTGTTATTTGTCATGCTGTTTGGTGTGGATCAATGGAGCGCGATTAAACAATGGCAGTGGCGCGCACTGTTCACCCACTTAGCCACCACAGTTCCAGCCGGCGTGCTGCCGGTTGCTGCGGTATTTTTCGCGGTGTTTTATGTGCACATCGGCATGGGCACGCAAATCGTGAAAGATCGCACCTACAAAGCCTCACCTGAATACCTCACCCAAATTCGCGCTGGCAATACCTGGTCGCCCTCCACCTTTATGCTGGGCATGCGCGACAACTGGAAATACATGTCTGAATACGCCGATGGTGTTCCGCGTTTGGATGTGTGCAAACCTGATGAAAACGGCAGCTACGCCATGGGCTGGCCGGTTAGCAAAAAAACCATTAGCTATCGCTGGGATAAAAACACTATCGACGGCAAAGTCGTGGTGAAATACAAATACCTGATTGGCAACCCCATTGTGTGGTTCTCGGTACTGGGCGGGATTATTTTGTCGGTAGGTTTAATTATCGGCCGCTATGTTTATAACAACCCCATCAAAGACGAAAAATTATTTTATTGGATCTGCGCTTTCACCGCGCTCTACCTCAGCTACATGATTGCGATTTTGCAAATCGAACGCGTGATGTATTTGTATCACTATCTCGTGCCGCTACTGTTTGGCGCCGTCAATCTCGCACTGGTATTTAATTATATTTACCGCGACGAAGTGCTCGCCAACAACAAACACACCATTATCAACGCCAGCTTATTTGCGCTATTGGTAATCGCCGTATTTGCCTTCTTCTCCCCCTTCACCTATGGCTTTGGCCTGACGGAAGATCAATTTGAAATGCGCAACTGGTTCAGCTTCTGGAAACTGCAGGTGGTGAGATAATTATGGCCATTCAATCGCTTCTCAACAAAAACGTGCTGTTACACAAAAACACTATTTTTTCCGCGCTGCTCGCGCTGGTAACCATTTTAATTCTGGTGCGTATCACACCGGTAACAGTCGATCCGGTGGTGAAACTGGTTATCAGTAAAAACCGCGTAAGCATTGGCAATATCTATCAAGCCCGCGACATTGAAGTCACCCGCGAGGTAATGGTAGACCGCTTAAACCTGGAAGAAAAAAGCCGTTTCCGTCACCCCAAACTGGGCAACGTCGCCACCTATACCGATGACTTTTTTGTGGATGTAAACCACACCATCACCGTTAAACAAGCAGACACCTATCGCTTTTTAATGGGCAGCGACGACGGCTTTTCCTTGCGTATTGATGGCAAATTAATTTGCGAACACTTAAAAGACCGCCCCTACAGCGTGCAAGTTTGTATGACCCATTTAAGTGAAGGCCAACACCAAGTCGCCATCAGCTACTTCCAAGGCTTCGGCAACTCCGGCTTCACCGTTCAATACGCCCGCGGCGATGAAAAACCCAACTGGTTTGGGGATGATTCTAAAAGCGTGAAGTTTTAATTTATCGCAACACGCTACCTCATGAAAAACGCCCGCAACTGTGGGCGTTTTTCATTTAGAGATTACTGAAAATATGGTTGGCTGAAAGTTATGTGGTGTAATTGACAGCCCTGAGCAAGCAGCCCTAGCATCGATAAAATAGTGCCATGCAGCGAAGCACAACTAATGCAGATTGGAGCAAGTCACGAATCGCAATAGATTGAATGGCAACTATGTGCCCAAAACGGAATTTTTAGCTTAATAAGCGGCTCGCGCCGCGCATCGACTTTATTGAGGCTGGAACCACCAATAAATCTCAATAGAAACAATTGACTAAGTTAACCTAGCAAAACCAGACACAAATGATATGCAGCCAGCGATATGAAGCACCAGCCAAAACACCAAACCAACTTTAACTGCTTGATGTTTATGCAATTATAGATCGCCGCAAACTTTCATCAGTAATAATATACGGCTGCAATGACCAACAAAGTGTTAGAGGGAGGAAACAGCGTGCAAAAAAAGAAACCTGAAAATATAGCGCTGCCAGAGCACTACTCAAAATTAAAACAAAATGAGCAGATCCACAAAATGGCGACCAGAAAAGGAATTACACTAGAAGCAGCAAAATCTATAATTATGGAAAGAGCTGAACTTAAAAATGGAATCCGTAAAAAAACAAGCAGCAACAATAAAATAAAAGTTCCTCCTGAAAAGTCTAATGAAAAAAATAATCCAACAGTGATTTTAAAAAATAGCAAAAAAACAATAAAAAAGAAAAAGTACAAAAAAATAGACATGCTTGACTGCTGGTGGTCTAGGCTATCAGGGTGCTTTGAGGCTGGAAAAAAGTAAACCTCGAACAAAGTATTTCAACACCATTTAGGTGCTTCGCGCCTCCATTCGACAGCGTTAGACACAAAGTTAACTATCGCAACACTAGGATGACACTATGAATCTTAAGCTAATTACACTAACAACATTATCAATATGCACGTTTGTTGGGTGCGCATCAATGACACCGGAAGCTCAGAATGTTGTTGTACATACTCAGGCATCCACACTGCTTGACGATTGCGAAAGATTGGGAACAGTCTCTTCTACTGTAAGCGATTGGAGCAAGTGGGATCGTTCACAATCAATACAGCAAGCAAAGAATAATGTTCGTCACGAAGCCTACGTACGATATGGAGCTGACACAGTTGCAATTGTGAATGCTGATAACTACATGACTTCCGCTACGATTCAAGCTATCGCATTTAAGTGTAATAAATAGAAGCTATTGCCACTGCACTTAGCATAAGTGAATACAAATCTAACAATCAATAGGAGAAATTTTATGCAACGTGCTGGAGCCGTTTGCCCTGAATGTGGGTCAACTAAGACACCTCGCAAAGAGAAAATTATGGGACAAGATACACAAGATTTAATTTGTGCTGATTGCAGGCATGTCGGTTGGTGGGCTAGTTTTCAACCTAAAAATCAGAAGGAAAAGGAGGTGAATAAAGGAGAGTCGTAAATGCCTCGAAGCGTTAGAAGGTAGCCAGCATGGAGCCTAACGAAATACGGAATCATTTAAGCAGCGAGAAGCAACCCGATTAAATAATTTTTAAAACTCCCGTATTCCATCAGGTTCCATACAGGCTACGAATTTAATAACTTAATTTTTTGGGCATTGCTGCCCAATCTACCATAGCTATCACCCAATGGTGATAGCTATTAAAAACTCCTTCCTACGGCAACAAATCAATTTCACGCTGCGCTTCGTTGGCAACATGCAATTGCGATTTCCCTTTGCGCATTCTCCGCTCCCCCAGCAGCAACACAATCGGCGCAGCAATTAAAATGGATGAGCTGGTGCCGATGACTATGCCGAATAACATGGGCAGTGAAAAACTGGATACGGCGCTGCCGCCTGCAATTGCCATGGGCAGTAATGCCAGGAAAGTTGTGACTGAGGTAAAGGTGGTGCGCGTGAGTGTTGAGGTGATGCTTTCATTAAGCAGCTGCACTAAAGGTTTGTCGGGTGTGAGGCGCAGGTTTTCGCGGATGCGATCAAACACCACGACTTTGTCATTCACCGAATAACCAATTAACGCGAGCAGTGCGGCGACAGCGGTGAGGTTAAACTCCACGCCTGCCAGCGCAAAAAAGCCGATGGTTTTGGTTAGATCGAGTGCAAGTGTGAGAGTAGCAGCCATCGCAAAATGCGATTCAAAACGTAGCCATAAATAACCCAACATGCCCAGGCCTGCCAAAATAATCGCAAGGATAGTCGCATCGCCAAAATCGCCACTGACGCGTGGCCCAACCATTTCTACGCGTGGAAATTCTGCATCCGGTGCTATGGCAGTCACGGCACTTTTTACCGCTTGTACGCTGCTGCCATTCGCCACATCCTCTGCGGATTGCATGGGCAAGCGCAGCAGGTAATGACCATCGCTACCAAATTCCTGAATGGCTATCTGCGCGTATTCGCCTTGCTGCAAACCATTGCGCAACGCACTCACATTGGTATCCGGCGCGCTCACTTCTATGACAGTTCCGCCACTAAAATCGATGCCGTAATGCAAGCCGGGGCTAAAAAATAAAAACACCGATGCCAACGATAAAACGGCAGACGCCATCAAACCAAAAAAACGGGCGCGTAAAAACGGAATAGTTTTTTCACTGATACTATCCAACCATTTTATGCCGGAAATAATTAACGGCTGTTTACCCAATTTGCTCACGCGCCATTCCATAACTAAACGCGTAAACGAAATCGCGGTAAACATGGAGATTAATAAACCCACCGCCATAGTGAACGCAAACCCGCGCACTGGGCCGCTGCCGAATAAAAACAATAAACTTATAGCAATCAGCGAGGTGACATTGGAATCCAGAATGGTGCTGTAGGCGCGCTGGAAACCGGCACGCAAGGCCTGCAGCGCATTTTCGCCGCGCCGCGTTTCTTCACGGATACGTTCATTAATTAAAATATTCGCATCCACCGCCATGCCCACACTTAAAATAAAACCGGCGATACCTGGCAGCGTAAGCGTCGCACCGAGCAGGCTCAACACACCAAAACTCAAACCAATATTAATCGCGAGACCAACACAGGCAATAAACCCCCAACGACCATAAATACCTACCATAAACGCGAGCACCAACAGCGCGCCGACAATACCGGTGCTGATGCCCATGGAGATTGCATCGCTTCCCAAATCCGGCCCCACGGTTCGCTCTTCAATTACCTTGAGCGGTGCGGGCAATGCACCCGCGCGCAACAACAATGCCAAATCATTGGCTGATGCACTGGTAAACGATCCGCTAATTTCGCCGCTACCACCGGTAATTGCACTGCGAATAACCGGCGCTGTCACCACTGTGTCATCCAATACAATCGCGAGCGAGCGCCCCACATTGCGCTGGGTCATATCGCCAAAACGGCGTGCACCGTCTTTATCCAATTTAAAATTGACGACAGGTTCGCCGGTGTCCGGATTAAACGCCAAGCGCGCATCGCTGATGTGCTTTCCTTCCAATGCGATGCGCTCCTCCAATTGATAGCGCTCACCCGCCTCGCCCTTAACCGAGATAATTTTGGTGTGCAGTGACGATTGGGAATTGGCGGCCCAATGGAATGTCATGCGCGCGGTGGTGCCCAACAACTCGCGAATATGTTGTGGGTCACTCACCCCGGGTAGCTGCACTAAAATGCTGTCACTGCCCTGCCGCGTAATCATCGGTTCCACCATGCCGGTTTCATCCAGCCGGCGGCGTACCACCTCCAAACTTTGCTCGACCGCATCGCGCACTATTTGCTCATGCAGCGTCGGGTTTTTATCGCGCACCAATTCGCTGGTGTCCACTTCCAACAACAAATGCGAGCCGCCGCGCAAATCCAGCCCCAACGTTAATTGGTTTTGCGCATACCAATCGGGCAATTTTTGTAATGCAGATTCGGGTAATACGTTAGGCAGGGCACTGAGCAGCCCAAATAAAATAATCAGGCCATAAATAACAGCCCGCGAAAAAAGGGTTTTCATCGCTAATACTCCACATTGCGTACGCAGGAGGTGTACGCAAAAAAATAATTAAAATGTTTTTTAACGGAGTGATTAAACGAGCGGTGGTGCGCGGGGAACATTGAGTGACTGTAATTGCAGCCAAGATATAGCGGGTGCAATTTCAGTAAGAAGGGATTGCCTGACAAAGTCGGAAGCTGGAGCCAAGCGAAATTCACTCGCCAGCAATAGCCAGAGCGGCTCGGGGGATTCAAGTGTGTTGGGTTGATTTTTAGTACGGGAGAAAAATCGTTTAAGCGAAAATGAATGCTCGCTATTGGCATGTAGCGGTGCATCTATTGCCGTCGCTATACCATTTTGCTCAGCTGGACCCCAGGGGGTAGTTTGTGTACCCGTGTATAGCGCCGCCAGCCATAACAAACCAACTAGCAAAACACTGCGCCACGCCACAGCCTTCCAGACAGGGACAGGAGACAGAGCTTGATAATGAGAGGAAGGCGTGTGCATAGCGGCGACCGCGACAAGGATTAGTGAATGGTGGGGTGCGGAGGTGAGTTATTCAAGCGCAGTGGACATAAAATTCGCGCAAAACCTTTCGGACGCCGCGCACAATAAGCTACAAAAAAAGAATAATTTTCATTTGACCTTCACTTGCAACTTGATTAGGGTGGCCGCGCAGTTTGGCACTGCAATACACATTTCCAGATTCACTATCAGCCTAATTAGGGAGTTTTACTGTGAAAAAATCATTGGTTGTTATGGGTTTAATCGGTCTGTTGACGGCACAGGCACAAGCGGCAGATTTGTTTGGTTCGCTTAAAAAAGCCTCTGAATCTGTGGATCAGGCGCAGGCAAAAGTCGCAGAGACCCAAGCCAAAGTTGAAGATACCAGCACAGCAGCGAGCAACGTTTCCACTACGCCGGAGCAATCCGCCGTGGCCTTAGTGAAATCCAAACTGGGCAATGACGCGACCAAAGCAAAAGTTCAGGCTACGCTGGGCGCTCCCGTCACCACCAGTGGTGAAGCAGACGCAGAAGTATGGTTTTACAACGTAAGTTCCGTAAATGCCACTGCTGCACAAGCAGCGCAAGTTGCTGCAGCACTCGGCGTAAATGCCGCTGCAAATAGCAATAAACAAGTGGCCGTACATTTTGCAGGCGATAAAGTCAGCAATGTAGCGATTGCAGAAGCGGTAGCAGCGGAATAAGTTCTACCAATGTTCCGTTTAAAAAAACGCGCGCTTTGCTGTTATTTTTTAACAGTTAAGCGCGCGTTTTTTATTGCCCAAGTATTGAGAAAAATAAGCCGTTAACGATTCTTCGCCTCAATCCACTGCGCCATATATTGGGTGCTTTTGTGGTGATGATGGCGCAGCATTTGGCCGATAAAATTGCGCTGCCGCTCAGCGGCGATTTTTTCTTCCAGAGAAAGTAAACGCTGCTGTAATTCGATGGCGTAATCGCAGCGGTAAAAATAGTCGCGCAGAATATTAAAGCCCTGCTGCTGTTTTTCTTGCCAGAGCGAGGGCTGCTGGTAAAGATCCAGCGCCGCTTGCGCAAATATTTCTGCATCATCGGCAATCACACCGCACCAATCAAAACCACCGCTCATGGATTCACAGCCAATACGGGTGGTTACACTCGGAGTGCCGCTGTGCATGGCATCCATCAGCTTGCCTTTAATACCCGCACCAAAACGTAAAGGTGCAAGACAAACACGCGCGTTTTGCATTACCGCCTGGGCATCGTCCGCCCAGCCTTTGATATGAAAACCTTCTTTGGCATTGTGCAATTGCGTCGCTTTTGGTGGCGGGTAGGCGCCGTAAATATGCAGCTCCGGTGCAACCAAATTTGCATGTGCAAACTGAGCACGAATTAGCGGCCAGAGTTGATGCTTTAACCAGAGCACTGAATCCCAATTGGGTTCGTGGCGAAAATTGCCGATGGTGATGAAATGTCGTCGCGCGGAAAAGTCCGGCAGGGTTTTATTTTCAAGGGCGGGTTGCGATAAAAATGGGCAATAAAATAATAACGGCGCAGGAACCGAAAAATATTGCTGCAGCAATTCCATTTCCATTTCCGAAATCATCAGCGATAGATCGCAGCGAAAAATTGCCGCCACTTCGCGCTGTGCCATATCGCTGCTGCACATTTGCGCATAAAGCGCGGGCGCTGTGGTATTCACCGGCGCCACTGATTGACGTTCTTTTTCAGTAGCCGCCAGTTTTTGGGTGGTTTTTAATATCTGCTGGCGCGCATGGCGCAGACTGTGAAAATCTTCCGTATCCAGAATGCGTAGCGCCTGCGGGCACTGCTGTTCCACGCGCCAACCAAACTGTTCCTCGGTAAAAAAGCGATCAAACAACACAGCGTCCGGTTGCAACGCACACACAAATTCATCAAAGCTGCTGCAATTCAGTGCGATAGTTTTTTCTGCCACACCCAGCGAATTTAAATCAAACCGGTGTTCGGATAAGGCCGCCGCTGAGGCAAAGGTTACTTCACACTGCATTGCCAAAAATAATTGCACCAACTCCAACATGCGGCTACCCGCCGCCGAGGAATTGGGTTCTGGCCACACATAGCCAAGCACCAGAATTTTTTTCATATCACTCTACTTAATACCCTACTTAGTACCCTGCTTAGCCCACATGGGCTGCACGTAAATAACTCACCACACCATTTCCGGCGGCGCGCCCGCTGGCAAAACAGCCGGTCAGCAAATAGCCGCCAGTGGGCGCATCCCAATCCAACATTTCACCGGCACAAAATACACCGGGGATTTTTTTGAGCATGTAGGAGGCATCCAACTCTTTGGCAGCCACACCACCGGCACTGCTGATAGCCTCATCAATCGGGCGCGTGGCGGTTAAGGTGACGGAGAGTTTTTTTATCGCCATCGCTAACAGCGCGGGATTTTCGAACGTCTGTTTGCTGGTAAGTTCACGCAGCAATGCCAGTTTGACAGGTGAGAGATTGAATTGTTTGCGCAAAAAATTACTGAGGGAATTTTTCTCGCGCGGCTTATTGAGTTTTTGCACAATTTTTTCTGGCGACAAATCGGGCAACAAATCGATATTCAACAGTGCAGAACCATTCTGCGCCACGTTTTCACGCAGATATTTTGACAGCGCATAAATACCCGTGCCTTCAATACCGTAAGCGCTGATGATGGCTTCCGACAAAATCTGGCGCGGCATACCCTGCGTATCCACACAACTCAACCCCACTCCCTGTAAAGGTGCACCCGCATGTTGGTTGATGAGAAACTCACTCCAGATCACATCAAACCCGCAATTACTCGGCACCAACTCATTCACTCGCACGCTGCGTTCACGCAGCAAGGGCACCCAGGCACCGTTGGAACCCAAACGCTGCCAACTGGCGCCGCCGAGGGCGAGCACTAGCGCATCTGCATTAATCGTTTTAGTGATGGCATTGCCATTTTCCTGCGCGGAAAAATTTAAATCGCCCTGCTCACTCCAACCCAACCAGCGATGGCGCGGATAAATTTTTACCCCCAACTCACGCAAGCGATGCAACCAGGCGCGCAATAACGGCGCCGCTTTCATATCGGTTGGGAAAACACGGCCTGAAGAGCCGACAAAAGTATCCACACCCAAACCATGCACCCACTGGCGCAAGGCATCCGCATCGAATTGTTTGAGGGAATTGATGAACTGGGCGTTGGCCGAATAGCGCGCGCGAAAATCCTCTGCCGGTTCCGCATGGGTGATATTCATTCCACCCACACCCGCCAATAAAAATTTGCGCCCCACCGAAGGCATCGCATCGAATACCGACACACTGTGGCCAGCAGACGCAATCACTTCCGCCGCCATTAAACCCGCTGGGCCGCCGCCAATAATTGCTACGGATTTAGTGGGGGAAATATCAAAAATATCGAATTGTTTCAAAATAAAAACGCCGATGAGAAATTAATTCCACATCGGCGTTTGTTAGTGTTTTAAAAAGTCTATTTATTATCGAGCGGTAGCGGAAGGGATTCCGGTATTTGCTCGGAGACCGTGGCCCGCAAGGACGCGGGCGACGAGCCCCCAGGGAAGGGTTCACGGCGAGTCTCAGAGTGAATGCCGGAATCCATTACGCGGGGGAAATATAGACACTAATCTAAAACGCTAGCCTCAAACGGCGATGCAGGCAGACCAGCGCTATTATACAGATTTGCCCCCTCAGGGTTGTCCGCCCAAGCGTATCGCACCCATTTAGGCTCCGGCACCGCATCCGCCGAGACTACCAGCTTATCTTTTTTCACTTGCACCTTAGCCCACACAAATTGTTTATCCGCCCCGGCAATTGCCATGTGTTTTACATCGCCACCACCGAGCACGCGCAAACCTTTACCCGTATCACCAAAGGACAATTCCACTGTGTTGCCCTTACGCTCTACTTTTTGCAAGGTCGGGCCAGAAGCCAATAAACGCTTTTTGCCATAGGCCAACTTCAGTGCACTCAACGCCAAACGATCGCCCACCGACTGCTTATTCAGCGGGTGAATATCGTTCCACTCACCCACATCAATCGCTACGGCCATGGCGGTATTTTTTAGCGCGAGTGTTTGGCGCTGCGCCTCGCGCAGTTCTGCCCAGCCACTTTCCCCCGGCTCAGGTTTGGCGGGTAAAAAATTCGCCAATTGCGCATAAATAAACGGGATATCGCCCTGTTTGAATTGCGCGCGCCAATCCACAATTAAATCGCTGAATAAATTTTTATATTCCGCCGCACGCGCCACGTTGGATTCACCCTGATACCAAATCACCCCTTTAATTTGTAGCGGCAGCGCAGGTGCCAGCTTGGCATTAAACAGTGAGGATGGAATGTAGTGCAGCGTAGTGGTTGGTTGCATAGCGGGCGCATTGGCGGCGATTTGATATTTCCATTCGCCCGCCAAAGGAATAGATTCCATGGTCGGCAGGGCTTCATCCAATACCAATTCATAGCGCTTGTCCTTCACAAAACCGGCGTTACCCGTGTAGCTGGTAATACGAATAGCGATAGTATTTTTGCCCGCTTTTAATACCCCCGCTGGCAGCGAATAAATACGCGGCGGATATTGATAACCGGTCTGCCCTACCGCCTGACCGTTCACAAATACCTGGTCGCCATCCACAATCGCGCCCAACCACAAAGTGCCTGCTTTTGCCGCCTGTGGTGGGCTTAGCACCAACTCTTTGCGCACCCACACGCTGCCGTTGGTGAAATCGCTGCCCTGCTCTTTGAAAAAGCCAGGCACTTGCAAGTTGTTCCAATTGCTTGCATCCAGCTCTGCCTGCGACCAATTATTTTGCAGACCAATATCGGCCGCCGTTAAATCGCCATACCACTTGTCATTATTGGCTTTGTCTTTGGCGATGGTCGTTTGTACATGCGCATCGTCTTTGAACGGTGTTAATTGTTCTACATAGTGTGGATATTTTTTTAACGCCGCTTCACTCATCCACGCCTCAGCGGGTGAGCCACCCACGGGCAAAGTCACCACGGCGATAGGCACACGGGTAACACGATGCAATTGCTTGGCAAAGAAAAAGCCTACCGCTGAAAAACCCGGCAGATTTTCCGGCGTAGCGGTCTTCCATTCACCCTGGGTGTAATCCGCCAGCGGCCCCTTGAAGGCGTATGCAACGGGCACGTTAAATTCGCGCACCTGCGATAAGCGGGTTGCTTCAATCACACCGGGGTACTGGTATTTCACCCGACGCAGTGGTAATTCCATATTCGACTGCCCCGCTGCGATCCACACGTCGCCCAGCAAAATATCCTTGCGTGTAAGGGTGTTTTTGCCAGTCACGGTTAACTCATAAGGGCCGCCAGCTTTGCGCGCCGGAAAGGTCACCTGCCACTTGCCCGCCTGCGCGGTAGTGCTTTGCTCCTTACCCGCAAAGCTCACCGTCACCTGCTCGCCCTCATGCGCCCAGCCCCAAATGGTGATGGGTTTATCGCGCTGCAGAATCGCCCCATCGCTTAACAAGCGCGGCAGGGTGACATCGGCATAAGCCGGGGAAAACGCCGCCAATGACACAGACAACAGCAGCAGGAATCGCACAGGGAAACGAAGAATATTATTCATAATCAGCACTTTTATGGTTATGGTCAAAAAGAAAATTACATGCTCACTTACTTGTATACCAGATAAACCTTAAAACGTCAGCCCACTAAACCGGATTTAACATAGCTTGACCCTGAATCGCGCAAACGGACTACGGAGCTAAACACACATATAAAAGAGGAAACATGGGGCATAAAAAAAGCAGCCGAAGCTGCTTTGTTGTTTGTGACACCAGCGATTCCCGATCACTCCTCCGGCAATTCCCGCACACCAATCAGCGCGGTGTAATTCTCGCGATAATCTTCCATGTGCTCTTTTAAAAATTCGCGGTAGCGGCCGGTTAGGTAGTTGGTGGTGCCTTCTACGTCTTCGGCAAATTCGTTTTTATCGAGCGAGCTTTGGGCGACGACAAAGGCGTTGAAACGCGCGGTGGCGTTGATGAGTGCGGCGCTGACGATACCGGGGTCGGCGTTGTCGCAGGCGTTGTTGGCGTGGTCGATGAATTTCTCCACCAATTCCCAAAAAATATCGTCGTCAGTTTTTGTGCTCATTGTGCTGTCTCACCCGTTAAAAATTACCGCCTATTCTACGGCAGCTGCTTTCAAAATGCCTCTGGCAATCCGCGCCAGAGGCAACTGCGATTATTTCAGTGGTGCAAACGGTTGGTTTTTATAATTGGCACCGCGCGCCTGAATAACAACATTGTGCCCCTGCTTACCCAGCACCAGTTGTTGGTAGATTTTTATCAAATCCGCCTTGGTTACCCGTTGCAGGGCAGCAACCACCCGCTCTTTGCGATCAAAGCTGAACTTGCCCTCTTTGAAATCCTGCAAGTGCTGGGTGGCCTCGGCGCGATAGTCGTTGGGTTTTTGCATGATTTGCGCGATTTCCGCTGCTTTTAATTGCTCCAATTGCGCCGGTTCCAATGCTTGCAGTGTGGCGAGATAATCCTTGCGGAATTTATCCATGCGCGCTTTTAAATCCACCAAACTGGTATTGGTGGTTTGCACGTACAAACCAAACAGCGGGTAGTCATTCAGCGCGGAACCAGTACTGCCCACCACATAACCCAACTGCTCGTTAGTGCGCAGCTGGGTGAAAATGTCGGTGCTGAACAAACCGTTAAGCAGCATCAACTGCGCTTGCTGGGTGAGATTTTTTTGCGTGCCCAGGTAAATATCTACCAGTGCGTTATCGGTTGGATCTATATCCAGATTATCGCTTATCAAACCACCGGTTTTGGGGGTAATGCTCTGCGCAAAATAACGCTGTGCCGGTGCTTTGTTGCTACCCAATGTTTGCGCAGCTGCCGTGGCGAGCGCAGTGATGCTGCCATCGGTAAAGTTACCGGCGGCATAGACGCGCAACAAGTGATTCGCGAGCACGGCTTTATGGTGTGCTTGCACCTGTGCGAGGGTGATTTTTTCGGCAGCGGCGATAACCTCTGCATCATCCCAATTGCCTTTGGCGCGGGTTAACAAACCGAAGCGATTAAACGCCTGGCGAATCGGGATTTCTTTTTTGTTGTTGGCGATGGTTTTTACAAACCGGTCTTTGGCTTTAGCCAGATCTTCATCGCTCACAGTTAGCGCCACATAATCCTGCAGCAGGGTTTGCACCAAGCCCGCTTGTTTTTCGGTGTATCCATAAATACTAAACGCCTGGCCTTTTTCCGCCGTTAAATCCAAACCGATGGAAATGCCCGCGCGCCCGGCGCGATCCACCAGCGAGGTCTGGTGCATTTTATAAATGTCGGCCAATAAATTGGCAGCGACGAGTTGTTCAATCCCGTTGTAGGCAAAATCGATATTCAGGTTTAACTCCAAAAAACCTTTATCTTCCTGAAAATGTTGCGTGTGCACCAACCACGCCTCTACGCCTTGCTGCTCAACCAGTTTTTGCGGTTTGCTATGGGTTGCTGCCACAATCGGTGCGGGCTTGTCGGTAAACAAATCATTTTCCGGCGGCAATTGAAATTGCATTTTTTTGCCGCTGTTGGCCCAGGCTTTTAATTCCGCCGCGCTGAATTTTTTCACCGCATAACTACCTTCGTAGTAGGGCACTGGCTGATCCGTCACTTCATTATTGCTCACATGCCAAATACGCGCGCGCGCCGGGGTCAATTGTTTGAGAACGGTTTTAATCGCTTTGGCATCAAAGCGCTCGTACACAAAATCGGAATTGAGCAGGTTCGCAACCGGGTAATCGAATTGCTTGTAGGAAAGTTCAGTCGCCTGCTGCAACGGTTGTTGTTTTTCCGCATTGGCAAAATCTTTTTCCCACATGGCTTTGATTTCACGGTAGTAGCGTTCATCGACACCTTTCGCTTTCATCAATTCAATGTAGGCAAAAATGGAGCTGATGATGTGATCTTTATTGCGCAAGCCTTTTTCGGTGAGATCGACATATACCGAGAAAGTACCGTCCATGCCGTACTCATCGGGCGATACACTTGCACTCACCGAATTCGCCAAACCCTCGCGGCGCAATTGTTCACCGAGTGTGCCCGGCTCTTCGGATGAAATCAGGTAGTGCAAATAACCGTTGGGTTTTACTGGCCACAAACTGCTGTTATCCGCGATGGGAAACTCGATAAATAATTGTTTGAGATCCTTCAGGGTTTTTACGTGAATATGCTGCCCTTCTTCTGCACGGGTTAACCCCGGCACGGTGACTTGTGGACGTTCAATATTTTTATTGGGAATGGAGGAAAAATGTTTTTCCGCGAGTGCTTTTAATTCCGCCTGCGATTGATTGCCCACTATAGTGAGCTTCATGTTGTTGGCGGAATAATAGCGGTTGTAAAACGCGCGCAATTCGTCTTGCAAGAGTGAGCCGGGTTTATCCGACAGGGTTTCCAAATTGCCGGTGGTGAAACGGTGCGCGGGGTGCGACGGACTGGAGGTGAGGCCGCTAATGCGATACATAATCCAGTTGTCGTTAGTGCGCCCCATGGACCACTCACTATTTACCGCGTTGCGCTCTTTATCGCTGTACTGCGGCTCAAAGGTTGGCGCACGGAAATAATCGCTAAAAAAATCCAGCGCTTTATCCAACTGATCAGCCTTTAACTGGAAAAAATAATTGGTATGGTCGCGCGCGGTGTAAGCGTTCCACACCCCGGCATTGCCATCCACGAATTTTTGAAAACTGTTGGGTTCGGGGTATTTTTCGGTGCCGAGAAATAACATGTGCTCAAGGTAGTGCGACAGGCCCAGTTGTGAATCCGGGTCCTGATAACTGCCCACCCCCACCGCCAGCGATACTGCCGCCACTTCGCTGGCCGGGTCAGTTACCAATACCGCCTGCAAACCATTGGCGAGCATGACTGCTGAATACTGGCGATCGTCATTGGGGCTTTTAATGATGGTGGTATTTTCAACAGACTGTGCCTGCGCAGGAACTTGCCCCGCCGACGAGCCAGTGGACTCGCAGCCCACCAACGACACAGTACCCAGCAGCAATAAACAGGCTGCCACCGCAGAATAGCGCTTTAACATAGCGTAGATCCCTTTAGAGTTAGAATTAAACCTGTCAGTAAACCCTTGTACTACTGCATTACAAAATACCGCCACAGCCTAACAGAATTTATCCCGCCTCGCGGGCACCGGTTTATGACGCCAGCACTATCAATTAGTTTCCCCCCTCATCGGCCACCGATACCAGACTGATAAAGTGCCGCTCACTCTGCATGGTGGCACCTTCGCTTTCATCCTTCACTTCGCGCCGACGGGTGATCAAGCGATCACCGACTTGCTGGTATTCCATCTGCACCGCATTTTTGAATTTGAAACCAATCACGATAAATACCCGCCCAGTGCCCGACTCTTGCAGCTCACTCGCCAGCGGCACACCCTGTTCATCAATCCACAGCAGCAGGCGGTTGCGGTATTTTTTGACGTACTTGCGATAGCGTTTGTCGATTTTCTCTTTGGGCAGACTAAAGCGTAACAAGCGCGCGGGTTTGCCTTCGTAGCTGCTGACGGCCTCATCCAAAAAACGGTAGCGCGCCAACATCAACTCCAACTGATCCACCGGGTACACCAGCTCGCGCCACTCCCAATAATCAAACTGACCAATAGCATTGAGCGCGGAGTTTTTTACATCCTCATCAATTGTTTTAGCCATCTCCTCATCGCGCAGCTGGGCGATCAGCGCCGGGGCGTAGGCCATGCGCAACCCCGCAGCGGAATCCTCCAACCGCAGTTGTAATAAACCCTCGCGCTCCTGCAGGTCTTTGTCCTCGCCACTGCGGCCAAACAATTTGAATTGCACATCCAGCGCGATGGGTTCACTGCGGCGCAATTGCTGCAGGCTGCGGCGTAGTTCAACCAGCCCCGGCGACTCGGCCTGCAACGCCGGTTGCGCCACTGCAAGCGGCACAGGGCTGAGCAACAGGTTTATCGCCAGTAAAATCCAGAGGGGTTTGAGGGTCATTAATTGTCTCCGTCAATAGCGTCAGGGGTTAGGCATTTGAGGCAGCGGCGAATAGCAGCGGATGCTGAATCACCGTAGATACACGCCAGCAAAAAATACAAATTGGCGCGCCAAATGCCTGTATTACAACTATGCTTATTACTCTGACTAATTACGCCAAACCGGCGCGAAGCGACTATGCTTGAGCCCAGCTGGCGCAGACAAGTATTTCCGTCAAGGAGCAATCAGCCATTATCAATGGCAGCCATTGTTTCGGGTGGCCGCCATTTACAGCGACAACTATTTCAGGAGCAATACCACTCGATCATGCGTTCCCTCAGTTTCCCCGCCTTGGGCAAATATATCGACCTGCTGGTCGATGCGGTTTGTGTGGTGGATAAACACGGCCATTTTTTATATGTCAGCCCCAGTGCCGAGCGCATTTTTGGTTACTCGCAAGCCGAGATGATGGGCATGCAAATGCTGGAGCTGGTTCACCCCGATGACCGGGAGCGCACCATTAATGCGGTGGAAACTATAATCGCCGGGCAACCGGAGCCGCACTTTGAGAATCGCTATCTACGCAAAAATGGCGAGATAGCCCACATCATGTGGTCGGCGCGCTGGTCGGAGGAGAATCAATGCCGGGTGGCGGTGGCGCGTGACATCACCCTGCGTAAACAAGCCGAAGCCGTGCAGCAGGCGGTATTTGCGATCGCTGAAGCCTCCCACAATACCGAGGATCTGGATAGTTTGTACCAGCAGATCCACGGCATTATTGGCGCCCTGTTGCCCGCCGGTAACTTCGCCATTGCACTCTATGATGCGCCGACAGATTGCATTAGTTTTCCCTACTTTATCGATCAGCACCAACCTGTACCGGCCTGCCAATCACTCGCCAGCGACAGCGATTATGCGCAGCTGATCCGCAGTGGCGAGCCATTGCTGCTGGACGCCCTTCAATTGGTCACTTGCCCCATGGGTGCAACACCTCCGGTGCAATCCTGGCTTGGAGTTCCGCTCAAAATACAGGGCCGCACAACCGGTGCATTGGTCATCAAAAGCTACAGCGAAGCGGCAAGCTATAGCGCCAAAACACTGGAGCTGCTGCAGTTTGTGTCCAACCAGGTGGCAGCTGCCATCGATCGCCGCCAGCTTATTGAACGCCTGCAGCAACGCGCCTTGTACGACCGCTTAACCCGCCTGCCCAACCGCGACCTGTTTTATGACCGTTTTAACTCCGCGATGGCCAGAGCGCGGCGCAATAACGGCATGTTGTCGCTGCTGTTTTTGGATTTGGATAAATTCAAAGAGGTGAACGACTCGTTTGGCCACCACACCGGCGACCTACTGCTGGAAGCGGTCGCACGGCGGCTGGAATTGAGTGTGCGCGAATGCGATACCATCGCCCGTTTTGGCGGCGATGAATTTGTTGTGCTGCTGGAAAATATTGATCACCCGGCGCAAAGCGATCTGGTTGCCGACAAGATCTTCCAGCAACTCACACAGCCCTTTGACTTGAATGGTACGCAAATAAGCATTGCGCCAAGCATTGGCCTGGCGCATTTCCCCGAACACGGCGATAACGAAAAAGACCTGCTACATCACGCCGATAACCTGATGTACACACGCAAAAGCCAGCGACGCTAGTCCTTGGCATTGACGTGGCTCGCGCCCGTGGCCTTGGTTTTAGCGTGCGGGTTACCGTAATAGTCCACACTGGATGCACCGCTGGCATCTGCCACCAAGGTCTCAGTCACCGTCGCTTTAATATGCGATGCACCACTGGCATTTAACTCGGCCTGACGGGCGGTAAGCGATTTGCCGCGGAAATTGCTGGCACCGCTGGCGCCCACCATCAGACGCTCACTGTGACTATCCCCTTTGATCTCGACATTGGAGGCACCGGAAATATCGTAGCCCTGCTCCTGGGTGGTAACCGACGCGATGCGCACATTGCCCGCCCCGGACAAATCCATCCTCACCTTGTCCATGGTCAAGCGATCGAAATCGCCATTGGCGGCACCACTGGCTTTGAATTCAAAATCGCGCCCCTGCAAATCTGCCACCCTGGCATGGGCACCACCGGAAATATCCAGTAACTCCAGCTGTTTGACCCCCAGAATGACTTTCACCGGATCATTGCCCTGACCAAACCAACTGAACACACCCCCCTTATCGCTTTTTAACCACACACTGACACGTTTGCCGGTCTGATCCACTTTTACCCGCTGCATTACCTCGGCATCTGCCTCTACCCGCAAGTACTCTTTATCACTTTGGGTGATTTCAATATGGGTATTACCACCGCTCACAAACTCGCTGAAATCTTTCACGGGGTAAACCTTGGCGACCATTTCGGCCAGCGCCAGCGGCGCAGCCAAACACAGTGCGCCCCCCAAGAACCATGCCCCCAGTAAACTGTTGCGAACTAACATAATTTTTCTCCAATAATCTGACAGTGAAACCCGTTTAATCAACATGCGCATAACCACTAAGACGCAACACCAACGCCGCTGGATTCACTGCAGGAAAAAAATATTGGCAGCCCATTTCCCGTTCACAAAGCCTTACCAAAAACAAGTCTGGCACACAGGGGGATTTTGGCGATAATGGTGCCCTTTCCGATTCAAGCCCGCTACACGAGCCTTTATGTTATGACCAGCTTACCGAGTATTGCCAAACGTATTGCCGACGAATTAAACGTTCAGGAACAACAAGTTAGCGCCGCCGTAGGGCTGCTGGATGAAGGTGCGACAGTACCCTTTATCTCCCGCTACCGTAAAGAAGTTACTGGCGGGCTGGACGATACGCAAATGCGCACACTGGAAGAACGCCTTCGCTACCTGCGCGAATTGGAAGAGCGCCGCGCGGCGATCCTCAAATCTATCGCCGAACAAGAGAAGCTCACGCCAGAATTGGAGCGCGAGATCCAGATCGCCGACACCAAAAACCGCCTGGAAGACTTGTACCTGCCCTACAAACCCAAGCGCCGCACCAAAGGTCAAATCGCCAAAGAGGCTGGATTGGAGCCTTTGGCAGACGCCTTGTTGGCCGACCCAACACTCGCGCCCGAAGTGGAAGCCGCTAAATATTTTAATGCCGAGCACAGCATTAATGATGTGAAATCTGCGCTTGACGGTGCCAAGTACATCCTCATGGAAAAATTCAGTGAAGACGCTGAATTGCTTGGTCGTCTGCGCCATTTCCTGCAACAGGAAGCGACTTTCTCTGCACGTGTCGCCACCGGAAAAGAAACGGATACGTCACAAGAAGTGCAAAAATTCCGCGATTATTTTGAACACGACGAACCGCTTAAATCGGTGCCATCACATCGTGCATTGGCCATGTTCCGCGGCCGCAACGAAGGCGTGCTCACCATCAGCATCAAAGTGGGCGATGAAGAAGCACGCGTTGGCCACCCCTGCGAAACCATGATTGCCGACCACTGGCAAGTAAAAGATAAAGGCCGCGCTGCCGATGGCTGGTTGGCAGAAGTCGTACGCTGGACCTGGCGAGTAAAACTGCTCACCCATTTGGAAACAGATTTGCTCGGCGAGCTGCGCGAAAAAGCCGAAGAAGAAGCGATTAAAGTTTTCGCATCCAATTTAAAAGATTTGTTGCTCGCCGCACCTGCCGGACAAAAAGCCACTATCGGCCTCGACCCTGGTATGCGCACCGGCGTAAAAGTCGCGGTGGTTGATGCGACCGGTAAAGTGCTCGACCACTGTGTGATGTACCCGACTCCGCCGCTGAATAAAATCGCCGAATCCGAAGCGATTTTGGTTCACCTGTGCAACAAACATAATGTCGGTTTGATTGCGATTGGTAACGGTACTGCATCGCGCGAGACCGAAAAATTTGCTAAAGATGTATTGAAAAAGCACACCGATATTAAAGCCAGCACGGTGATTGTGAGTGAAGCCGGGGCATCGGTTTACTCTGCCTCTGAATTTGCAGCGAAAGAATTTCCGGATTTGGATGTAACGATTCGCGGTGCAATTTCTATCGCACGCCGTTTGCAAGATCCACTCGCTGAATTGGTAAAAATCGATCCAAAATCCATCGGCGTTGGCCAGTACCAACACGACGTTTCGCAATCGCAACTGGCGCGCTCGCTCGATGCGGTAGTTGAGGACTGTGTGAACGCAGTGGGTGTAGAAGTGAATACCGCATCGGCTGCGCTGCTGGCACGTGTGTCCGGGTTGAACACGACATTGGCGAATAACATCGTTGAATTCCGCAACCAGAACGGTGCGTTTAATTCGCGCGCATCCTTGAAAAAAGTTCCGCGTTTTGGTGAAAAAACCTTTGAACAAGCCGCAGGATTTTTGCGTGTTGCCGGTGGTGACAACCCACTCGACGCCTCTGCGGTTCACCCTGAATCCTATTCGATTGTTGAAAAAATCGCGCAGAAAAACGCGCGCGAAATTAAAGGGCTGATTGGTGATTCATCCTTCCTGCGCGGCTTAAAAGCCGCAGATTATACCGACGAAAAATTCGGTGTTCCTACCGTTACCGATATCATCAAAGAATTGGATAAACCCGGCCGCGACCCGCGCCCTGAATTTAAAACCGCGCAATTCCAGGAAGGTGTAGAAGAAATTACTGACTTGGTTCCAGGAATGATTCTGGAAGGCACAGTTACTAACGTGACCAACTTCGGTGCCTTTGTGGATATTGGTGTGCATCAGGATGGTTTGGTACATATCTCCGCGCTCTCGCACAATTTTATTAAAGATCCACGCGAAGCGGTGAAAGCCGGTGATATTGTCAAAGCGAAAGTGATGGAAGTGGATGTACCGCGCAAACGTATCGCCCTGTCATTGCGTTTGGATGATACACCTGGTGAAAAGGTGGAAGGTAAGCGCGGCGGCGAACGACCACAATCCCAAAACCAACAGCGCGCAGCGCAGAAAAACAACCCTGCCCCTGCGGCAATGGGCAGTATGGGTGCGTTGTTACAACAGGCGCTGAAAAAGAAATAGTTTTTTAGCCTGTGCCAATGCCTCCTGTCATTTCATCGCAAATGCAGGAGGCAACAAATTCAGTTACCAAGAATTTTGATCACCCCTCCCTCGATGCACACAAGGAGCATGCAATGGAAATCGGGACAAAAACAATTGCTATAGGCGCGGGCTTATTTTTACTCGGTGTCGGCTCCACCTATTGGTTAATGGCCGACAGCGGAAGCAATTCAACCGCTAAAAAAAGCGCAGCAGCACAACACCAGCCAGCCATGCAAGCAGCACTGACACAGCTCGGTACAGACACCAGTGAAGCTGCTAACAACACGTCAGAAGCCGCGGAAAGCGAAACGCAAAACACAACAACCGAAACCGGCGATACACTCACCCACGAAAGTTTTCTCGCCGCCGCCGAAGCGCGCCGCGAACAGCAGCTTGCCGATAAAGCCGAAGCTGAACGCCTGACTAAATTGCGTCAACTCAAAGCCGATAGTGTTGACTGCAAGTTCTGGCGGCAACAACAGCAAACCTCGAGCACAGCGGCAAAAATTGAAGAGAAAATTAAAACCCACTGTATGCTTGCACGTGACTTGGCAAGCAGTGCCAGTAGTAGCGCAGAGGCGGTTATACCCTAAGTGAAAGTTATCGTTACAAAATGCGAGGAAGCGTAAAAGAAGGGAGTCTTGATTTCAGGTTTTACGTGGAAATGGGATAAAAATAAACGAGAGATTCCTTTCTCTCGATCTGAACTTAAAAATCAGAAGCGATAATTTACATTCGCCGCCAACGCATTCAAATCACTCGAATAGCCATCGTCTTCATCACTTGCCAACAAACGATACTCAAGACCAACACTAAACTGCTCACCAATCAGCAGATTAACACCCGCGCCATAAGAAAAGCTTGAGATTGTATCGCTCTCTTTATCTACCTCACCCGTTTCTTCATCGGGTTCATCTTCAAACTTCGTATTGACCGATGTATAACCAAGCAAACCATAAAGCTGCACTTTGGATAGTTCAATGCTGGGGCGATAATATAACGATGCGTAAGTGAAGCTCAGCAGCTCATCCTTATCACTCACACCAAAACGCGTTTCAACGGTAGCCAGCGAGTTATAACGATAACCGCCAATCAACTCTACCGCATTCCACTTCAGATCCGGCGCGCCGTCTTCGGCATCTTCATCGTCAAATTCTTCGTCGAGTTCATCATCAAACTCATCTTCTTCATAGACCTCATCTTCACTCAGCTCGATTTGAGCCACACCGAGACCCGCATAAAAACCGGCATCCACCGCAGGAGAGAAAGAAGCCTGACCTGCACTAGCGCCGCTACCAAAACCAGAGAAGCGATAATCCATATTGACTGCAAATGCACCCATATTCACGTCGGCATCGCTATCATCCACCAACATGCGGTATTCAAGGTTGAGGTTCAAATTGTGCCCGACGGGAAAACCAACACCCGCCCCATAGGAAATACCAGAGAGCGACAAATCATCACCAGCATTCCCCTCAATGCTTGCACCCGCAAATCCCAGCAGCAAATACGTTTTTGCGGTGTCATTTGCACTTTCCGTGCGATAGTAAACCCCACCGTAAAGCAGTTCCGGTGAACCACCAAAACCGATACGCGATTCAACACCCACAAACGGGCTGTGTTTGTAGCCACCTGCCAATTCAAGCGCTGTCCAATCCGGCTTTTTATCCAGCGCTGCTGGCAGCTTGCCCGAGTACTCAATCTGGCTAACACCAACACCTGCATAAAATCCCGCAGGTTCAGTGTTCACTGCCCAACTGGTCATAGGTAAGGTTAATAATCCGGCCGTTAAAATTACGCGCATACTCCATTTTCCTTTTTAATTCAGTTTTCGTTTTTTATTTACCGTCCAAACAATCGCGCGCGAATCATATAGAATCCATCGATAAATACCAGCCCGCCCGCTTTAACCAAAGATTCCCCAAGCACCTTCATAAGTTAATTTCACCCCCGCCAATAACAGGAAGCTGTAGCTCATCCAATAAAAGAAGCGATCAGATACGCGGCGGTGCAAATAAACGCCCAGCAGTACTCCCAAAGGGGCCAGTGGCAATAACAGGAGTGAGGTGTAAAAGGAGCCGCCCGATATTTGCCCAAGCAGCGCGTAGGGAATCAGTTTTACAAAATTAATAATCGCAAAAAATAAAATAGTGGTACCCGCGAGTACCGACTTGGATAAATGTTGTGGCAATAAATAAATGGCGATGGGTGGGCCACCGGCGTGGGCGATGTAGCTGACATAACCGGCAACAGCGCCCCAAAAACTACCACTGATTTTATTCGGCGCGCGCTGCGCCATGCGCTCCAGAAAATGTTTGCCCCATAAATAATGCGCAACAAAATAAATCGATAACAAACCAATTAATAAGCGCACCCAATCTGCATTGGCCATTTCAAAAGTGAGTGCACCGGCAAGCGTCCCCAGCAGTGCACCGGGCAGCAGGATTTTTAAATTGAGTTTGTCCCAGGTGCCACGAAAACTCCACAGTCCCACCGCATCCATAATGCATAAAATGGGCAACAAAATTGCAGCCGCCAAGCGCGGGTCAATTAACAGCGATAAAAGGGGAACCGCGAGCATGCCAAAGCCGCCACCAAAGCCACCTTTCGACATGCCAACTAAAATAACAACGGGAATAGCAAGACAATAAAACAGAGGGTCGGTGATCATGACAGCTGCCGCAAAAAAAGCGGCAGCATGAACCTATTGGATAAATTTATCCAGAGCCCCACCGGGGCTGGATAAAAGGTTACTCAAGCGTTACAGGATAATAATCGTATTCGCAGTAACCTGAGTTTCTGTCGCACACTTCTAACAATAAAAACACTCGTTGTGGCAGCTGGCTAATCAGCGGATAAATATCCACCTCGCGCGGTGAGTTGTCACAAGACATAAAAAAGTCATTGGTATATTCACAGATCCAGTTGCCACCTTGATCGCACACACGACCGGCGCCGCATACCTGGGAGTTAATCAAGATACTTCCGGCGATAGAAGCGCGGTCATTAATACGCAAACTCACGGTGTAATCTTCCAGGCTGTCCACCGCCCAGAACACTTCGTACAAACCATCGTAAAAATAAGGACTGAGCGCCAAGGGCGGGTGATTGGGAATTGCGGTGTCGGTGTCGTAACTGTCGATGATATCGAAGGCGCGCAGTTCTGGCCGATAGTCCTCACCCGGATCGGAGGCAGCACTGCCACTGCCGCCACAGGCGACCAGCACAGAAGACAAGATGACAAGTGCAAAGGAAGCGAGAATCTTGGACATAGCAGCAACTCCGTTGGTTTATGGAATCGATGCTAGGCGCGATGCACTGAATCGCGCCTGAATAATTTCACTGCTAATGACGCAAATGGATCTGCGGTTTTAAATTCACCGAGCCATCCTCTTCCAACACCGCATGTTGGGTGGATTCACCATTAGCGACCACGACTAATGGCGGCATAAACATAGGGCGGCGCACAAACCAGAGGTTCCAGCCAAAACTTTCCAGACTGTGTAGCGCCAGCATCTGCGATTCATTGAGAAAACTACTCAAATTAATCGGCACAGCCTTGTTCACACCGCGCCGGTCATCCACCAGATGCTGCAAACGCTCGGCAAGGCTGGGTTTATTAGGGTTTTTAGCTGTTCTGAGCTCCGACATAAAAAACTCCCTTCTGCGATGATGAAAACCGGTTGCCACTCGCATCAATACGCGATGCATGTCTCAACAGTGTCGTGATAAACATCATGCTTGTCAAAAACCCGATTGGAATATCAGCACATCTTGAAAGGCTGGATTCACATAACCTTTGCCCTTCTTTAACGCACAAATCCGCGCCCAGCCGCTACAATCCGGTAATCGGCAGCCACCCCACGGGCAATAACACTATTAACCGCCCACCATGACCGGAGAACGACCATGAAATCATTAGTATTAGGCCTTCTGTGCGCGAGCCTTGCCTGCACCAGTTTTGCAAACAACGACCAACAGCAGTTGGAAGAAAAAGTCTCCGCCCTGCGCAGCGCCATGATTGAAGGCGACAGAAAAGCGTTGCTCGCACTCTCCGCACCGCAATTAAGTTACGGCCACTCCAGTGGCACCATGGAAGACCAGGCCGCGTTTGTGGAAAAAATTGCCAGTGGCAAATCCGATTTTGTGACGATGGATTTGCGCGAACAGACCATCACCATTAGCGGCGACACGGCACTGGTGCGGCACAATTTGAAAGCCGACATAAAAGATGGCGGTGTACCCAATACGATTGAACTGGGCATTTTGTTGGTGTGGCAAAAACAAGCGGGCGACTGGAAGTTACTCGCACGTCAGGCATTTAAATTTCCGCCCAAAAACTAAGCAGAGGTATTCATGAAACTTTACGGTAGCTACACCTCCCCCTTTGTGCGCCACGTGCGCATAGTGTTATTGGAAACGCAGCAGGCGTTTGAATTTATTGAGACCGATCAGGCAGGCAGCACCGCCAAGTCGCCCACCCAACGCGTACCGTTTCTGGAAGATGGCAATATTTTTTTAACCGACTCCGCTTCCATCACCAAATACCTGCGCGAAAAAGCCGGGCAGGAATTTTGCAAAACCGCGCAGGAGTTGGATGTGCTGTGTCTGGTAAGCACACTGATGGATGCAACAGTGAATTTGTTTTTCATCAAACGCGATGGTGTGGACATCAGCGCCGTGCCCTACTTGCAACGCCAGGCCGCGCGCATCCAGTCAACGCTTGCGGAATTGAACCAGATGTCCTGGCCGACAAGCACACCTTATAACGATGCCCAAATCCGCCTTGCCTGTTTTATCGGCTGGGCAAAATTCCGCAACCAAATTGATTTTTCTATTTATGAAAATTTGGAAAAATTTTACGCGGGCGCGCTGAACTATGGGCATTTTATTGCGACACAACCACCGCAAGGTTAACCAGCGAGATCAATAGACTCACTGCCGCAGCCACCTGGATACGATTGCTATCGGTAGTACCGCACGCTAGCAATGATGCCAGGAAAGAGCGGCTAACGAAAAAAGGCGCCGGGGCGCCTTTTTTCGTATTGGACACAACAAACCATGCTGACTGGATCATCGCCGCTAGGCCGAGTAGCCCCGGATCAGCAGTCGGCGAACCTCCCGGCTTTGCGCGGAAACTGAAATCACGGTCACTACATAACGCTCCCGCCACGCACTCTGCGCCAAACCGTGAATCGCCATTTCGCGACTGAAAAAACGCAGATGTACGCCGCCATAAGTCTCCAAGGTAAAGCCCTCAAAGTCACCGAAGTGATCGAACAGCAGACCACTGACCTTACCTGACCAAATGCCGGGTTTGGCATCTGCCGGTGCAGGGAGCCCTTGAGTACCTGCCAGCCAATCGTCCACCGCAGGTTCAAAGTAGCCATCCGCTGTGTCGCCTGCCGCACCGCCTTGACCAGGGTTTGCGCCACCGTCTGCAGGGTCATCATCCTTCACTCCCAACTGCGGGATAATGCCATCCGGTGTTGCCGGTAGCGCAAAAGGGTCGCCGCCCAAGGCGCGCACTTTGTCAGTGAGTAACTCGACATAGCGCATAAAGGTTGCATACCAACGGCTTTTGCGGCTCAGCTTCGCGGCGCGCCAGGTCATAACCGACAATAGGCGCAGATGATGCAACAGCATGTCATCTTTCACCGATACCGGAATCCCCAGCTGGAAAGCACCGAGGGTTTCGCGCCACATACGCGCTTCGCGCCGCGCTGCTTCCATCGCCTTGGGATCGGGGTGCTCAATAAGTACGGCGTGGTCGCCTTGCGCATCCAGTACTGACAGGTCAGTCACCAAACTAAGGTTGTTACCCAAGTCGAATACCCCACCCTTTTGTGCCAGTAGATCGCGGGTTTTGGTGCGGGTATCGCCGCTGCTTTTAAGCAACCCAGCAATCAGCTTTTCTGCCTCCTTCCGCGAAATCTCCCGCATTTTGGGTGACGGGAATTTTACGTTGCGCCCGCGATTGGTAATTTGCCGCACCGCCACATCAAAGCGCTGACCCTTTTTGATTCCCAAGGGCAGCTCCACACTGATCACTCCGGTTTGGCGTTTAAGGCTGCGCGGCAATGGAATATAACAGCTGCCGCCCGCCGGTAACTGGATAGTACGATCATCCAGCGCGCGAATGTTATGCAGCGGATAGTAGCGATCCGCCAGCATCACCACCTCCTGCGCGCGCCAGCCGGGAATTTCGATATTCACGTAGGTGCCATCCGGCAGGTTGCGCGACCATTCCAGCAACAGCTCATCTGGCAACAGTGAATCGCTAATGGGCTGTGGCCTTGCCTCTATCTCAAAGGTGTGAACAGCGAGGCGCGAGGCAGCCAAGCCGGGGTTGGCGACTTCACTTAACGCTATATTGCGCTGCGACAACTTGTCGGAGGTGCTGGGGTTGGCACCATTGGGGATGGGTGTTCCAGCAAATTCGATTTGCGCCACCAGACATTGGTGTTCACCCATCAACAGATCGGGCAGTGGCTCCGCAGTGCCACCGGCCGGTGTGGGTGGCAGGTAATTCCCGCTGAGGTTGGTATCCAGCAGCGCACCAAAAAACTTATTACTTTCGCTGGTGCTGATGTCTTTCACATTGTTGCCATCCACTTGAGTGGCTGGCGTTGCGGCACGCCCTTCAGCAAAACAGGGAAATGACAACCATTCACCGCCGGCCTGGCCCGGCAAAGCAATCGGGTTAGCACCTGCGGTTTTCAGGTAGCCTTCCAAAGGGGCGCCCATCGCCTCGCGGTAGGTGAGTGCGGCAGTGGTTTGCGACGTGAAGATACGGAAAAACAAGCGCACATCATTCGCCGCTAGCATGGTGCCATTCCGTCTCACCCGCGCGATGGCAAAGTTGTACACATTGCGGCCACTGGTAGTGGTAGGAAAAGGGCTCAGTGCAGACGCCGACTGGTTGCCAGTAAGTGCCTCAAACTGGGCAGGTGTGATGCTGCCGCTAAGGGTATTAATGAACTGCAGCGCCTGGGCACGGGTAGCGCCATTCGGCAGGCTGACGCCGTGCACCGACTCGCCCGCAACCACGCGAAACACCTTCAAGTCGGAACTTAGCCAGGAAGTAGTATTGCCACCCTCCAGATCGAGCATAAAGGGGTTGGCCGATTTCACCAGCTGAATCCAGGCGGTATCGGACAATGCTCCCTCAGTGCTGTTCAGGGCGGCATTCACTTCCACTGTTCGATTGGGTTCAGCAAAACCAAAGGCATTGCCGACAAAGCGCACCCGATAAGTGAAGGTAAACCGCTGCAAACGCGCCGCGAGGGTCGGATCATCACTGGCTACCCCGGTGGGGATTACTTCAATCGCCGGCGCTCCCGACAAGCTGATGGCGGGCGCCCAACTAGCCAACTGCGCCGCCGATGGCATGAGGGTAGTGATGCCGCCGCCAGGGAATTGCCCCGGTTTCAATCCATCCACCGTCACCAAAAAGGCACCGGCAAATTCCGGATTGACTGTCACTTCGTCCTGCCCGAAGGTGCTTCGCTCCAGCACTAAACGAATGGCTGGCCTTGGTCGCGCCAGCCAGCGGGTGATATTAATAAAGACTGTCTTAATATCGTCAAAGGTCGATTCAGCTCCCGGATGGGCGAAGCCGTGACCCTTGGCCGCATCGGCACCCGCACGCGTTTGCGGTAAGCCGGGGGTGATGCCGGAATCACCGGTAAGGTTGATGTCCACGTAATGGTGAAACGTCGCCCCGGTTACTACCCGACCAACACCTGCGCGACGGCCGTCATAGACACTGAGTGTGTTCACTGTTTTGCTGGAGGCAATTGCCAAATCAGCATTGCCACCCGTAGCAAAGCGCGAAGCATTTTCCAGCACCTGCCCGGTAGCGATGACCTCGGGCTTGGGGTGTTCGCCAGCCAGTGCGGGAAACTCCACAAAGTTCTGGCCATCGAGCATCAGGGTTTGGTTGTAGTTATAACCGGGCACCTCTCCCAGAGTATTACCCTCGTGCATATGATCCGGGTAAAGCACTATATCCCTGTCCCCATTGCGCAGAATGGGGTGCGCGGGCGAGGTGATGGGCGCGATTACCTGAGGCACAGAGTCCGACTGGTTTTCAAACCACACAAAGGGGGCAGAAAATTCGCTGTAGTCACCCGCCGGATTAGGCCGCGTGGTGTCGGCGCGCGCCGCACTAAAAGGTGGGAAATTTTTGGGAAAGTCGTCTGGCATGGGGGAGTGATCGTCGGCGAGGGTCGTGCCATCACCTGCGCCATACCAACAGCGCGCGGCACGCACACGCGGAATGCGGCCACACATATCCGCACCAAGGCTGTCGTGGTCGCCCGTGGCAAATACACCACCACCGGCATCCATAAAGCGAGTAATTGCCGCCAGCTCTGCCTCACTCAAATCAAAACTACCGCTGGCACCAAAGGAGAGGTTGCGCCCGCGCAAACCAATCAGCCAGATAACATCATATTGCAACAGGTTGGCGCCCGGCGCCGCAAAATCGAAGGACTGCAGTACACCGGGTGTCGCATCCGATTCCCGATGCGCGCGGGTAACCTGGAATCCGGCGCTGGTCAGCGTATTCACCAGTGTGGTGTAGGTGAAATCCGGTGCGCCCGTAGGGTCAAAGTCAAAGCGATATCCACTTTCGAGAACAATCAAAACCTTGCTAGTCATGATGAACCTCCTTGATAGGTAGAAAAATATCTACACTATTCAGCATCCTCCCTGTGACTGGATTGCTCTATGACTTTTCACACAAGACCCCGGTGATTTTTTTCCATTTACCCCGTGATACCGCAGGGCATTTACACCCCATACACAATTTTCGGTTTACGCAATTGCTGCGCAGTAAAACGCAAAAATATTGCCGCTAATACCACCGCCACTAACCATGCCTGGGCAAATGCGAGCAGTGGTACATCGCCACCCAGCAATAAATCTTTCACCACTAATTGCTGCGCTAATACCGGCACCCAGCGAAACCAATCGGCATAGGCGCTGGGGTTAAGGAGCGTGTAAAACAGTGGCACCATGGGGATAAAAATCATTAGCCCCATGTAGGTTTGTGCATCTTTAAAACTGCGCGCAAACATGGAAATTAAAAACTGTAGTGCCGTCGCAACTATCGCCAGCGACATTAACGCCACCAGCACTACCAATAAATCCAGCGGCGTAACATGTACCCGTAAACCCAACTCTTTAAATGGCACATATGCAAAAGCGATAGCGAGCAGCGATAATTCAACCACCAGCACCAAAAAGGTTAATGACAAACTGTTCAACCATTTCCCCAGCAACAAAGCGCCAGAGGGTGCAGGTGTAATTAACAGCGATTCTAATGAACGCCGCTCGCGTTCGCCCGCGGTCATGTCTGCACTGAAACCCACGGTTGCCATAAATACCGTAAGAATTAACAACATGGGCAAACTGGCCATCACAAAAAATCCCATTTTTTGATCGCTTGCCACATTTAAATCGCGCACCATTACCGGGTTGACGATGGCCGGCGATATGCCGCGCGACAACAAACGTAAACTGCCAACACGCGCGTTCCAACTCCAAATTTGTTGCCGCACAAAATGAATTGCGCCCTGCAATTTATTATTGGTGGCATCAAACACCAGCGCTAATTCAATCGATTCTCCGGTGGCGAATTTTTCGCGCGCATCTTCCGGTACAATTAAGGCGTAACCCAACTGCCCGCTTTGCACTTGCTGATAGGCTTGTTCATCCACCGCCTGCACCTGAATACCGCGCTCCTGTAACCAATCCACCAAGGCAGGCAACTGCTCGGCGCCAACAACCGATAGTTTAATCGGTTCACTGGTAGTCGCGCGCGATTGCTGGCTCATATGAATAATAAATAAGGACGAAGCAACAAATACCGCAACAAAATAAACCGGCATTAAAAATGCCATGCGTAAACTTTTTTTATCGCGCAGGGCATCACGCCATTCTTTGCGCCACACAATTAACAAGGTTTGCAGAAATTTATTCATAAATAGATTCCTTGTTGGCCGCCTGCACCAAATTGACAAAGGCGTCTTCCAAATTGGTGGCCTGCCCTATTTCCATAATTGTCTCAAGATTGCCATCGGCCAGAATGCGCCCGTGATGAATCACCAAAATGCGATCACACAGGCCACTGACTTCGTGCATCAAATGGCTGGAAAAAATCACGCAGCGGTTTTGCGCTTTTAATTCGTGCAATAAACGGCGCACCGAGCGCGTGGTAATTACATCCAGCCCGTTGGTGGGTTCGTCTAATAAAATATGTTGCGGTTGATGCACTATGGCGCGCGCCAGAGCCGTTTTCATCCGTTCACCGAGCGAGAAACCTTCGGCGCGACGATCGGCAATTGCCTCCATGCCCAACCAGTTAATTAATTGATTAATGGATTCTTCCAGCTGCATGCCGGTTAAACCTTGCAGCTCGCCAAAGTAGCGAATATTTTCACGCGCACTTAACCGCTTGTACAAACCTGTGTCATCCGGCAGTACCCCCAATTGTTGCCGCGCGGCATTGGCTGCGACACTGAGCTGATGTTCGCTCACCCACACATCGCCCGCTGTCGGCTGCAACAAGCCATAAATTAAACGCATCAGGGTAGATTTACCCGCACCATTTAACCCTAACAAACCGGTTATTTCGCCGTCCTTCAGAGTAAAGCTCACATCATTTAATGCGGTAATGACACTTGCCTCAGGCAGCTTTTTGGTTACAGGCAAGGCGCTATTTTTTTGTTTTTTTGGATGAAAAACTTTGCTTAAGTGTTCAACGCGAATCATGGTTGCGCTCCTTCCATTACTGTTGCGCTGGATGATGCCTGTGCTGAACTCGAAGAAATATTTTTCGCACTGGATGAGACCTTGACCGAACTCGATGAAACACTGGCAGTTTGGTTGGCGCCCAACACTAACGGCAAGGTTTTAATTTGCGCAACACAATCTCTATTCACGCCCTCCATACTCGCCCGCTCAATAAATTGCGCAATAATTTGTGGCATACAACCCTCGGTGGATACACCGTGATTACCACCCTCCGCCACCAAGGCGGTCGCATTGGGCAAAGTATTCGCAACAGAGTTAGCCCAGACTTGTGGCGTGACCGGATCATATTTTCCTGACAGTAATAACGCTGGGACTGTGCTGCGAATGGGTTCCCAATAGTCCGCCGGTAATTCGGCAGCAGGCCACATAGCACAAATAGCGGCTTTATCCTCAATGGGATTAAAACCAAAAAAAGGCGGCGTGGTGGCTCTATCACTCGCCGAAATAAGCGGCCAGTCTTCATTGCAAATCACACTGAAATGCATCGCCTCGGCGATATTCATTTTGTAAGCCTGATCACTGGCGAGAGAAAGTAATGCAGCCAATAGCTGATAATTTTCTTGCTCGGCATGGCTAATCATTTCCGGCAACAGTACGGTCATGTCGCGGGTGTAAAGCGCCATAAACATCAACAGCGAAAATGCGCGCGGCGTTAACCGCTGGGTCGCTTCCTGTTGATGACGCGGATGTCGGTAAGTCACCTGTATTGGTTCACCAGCTTCTTCCGCCGCACGCAAACGCGAATACACAATTTCCGCTTTTTCCAGCGGGTTGCCATACTGCGCAGCGCACTCATCTTGCGCCATACATTCTTTGCTGACGGCGGTCAGCGCCGCGAGCATATCCCGTGCAGAATATTTTCCGAGTGCAATTTCAGTAGGTGCAACACCATCTAAAATAATACTGCGCGTGTTATCGCCAAATTGCCGCGAATATTCGAGCGCAACACGGGTGCCATAAGAGACACCCCACAGATTAATTTTCTGGTAGCCCAAAGCAGTGCGCACCGCATCTATATCTTGTACGGCGTGCCAGGTGGTATAAAACGGCAGGGAACTTTTATATTTATCTACACAGGCGCGCATAATGTCCAACTGTTTTTCCAGCTGGACAGCATCAGGCAGGTTAGCATCCAGCGGCGACATTTTTTCGCAATGCAGAGGGTTGGATTTTCCCGTGCCGCGCTGGTCAATGAAAATTAAATCGCGGTTTTTGCGTATATCCGCAAAAAAACCATGCAGCTGATTCGCCATCTCAATGGATGAACCACCCGGCCCACCCTGAATTAAAAACAGGGGATCAGCTTGCGCCACGGGGCTAATTGCTGGCAACCGCAAAATCGCAATTTTAATTTCTGCACTTTGTGCATCCTGCGGATTTTCTTTAACCCCCAGCTCGCCACACTGGGCACCATAGACCACCGGTGGCTTTCCCGTTTCTTCAAAGCCGGGGCAAGGTTTAAGCAGCGACGCTGCCGTTGATAGTTCATTGGTTTTTTCATCGCATCCCGACACGATGCCGAGCGATAAAAAACACAACACTGTATAAACAGACCAGATTATTTTCATCCGTTGGTTCCTTATGGATACCCAATTAATATTATTTTTCCGCAAGTAATTCACGCAAACTGCTAAGCAGCAACTTATCGGGAATTTCCAATTGCCGCGCCGCCAGTACCAATTGTTCAAGCTGTGGATGCAAATGTGCCAAGCGCTGCTGTTCGTTATGCACCGATTTTTTTTGCGCCGCCACCTGCATGGGTTTACCACGCTGACGCGCCAGCACACCCTCCAGCTCTAACAAACTATAAGCTTTGGAAATCGTCATGGGGTTTACCGCATGCTCCAACGCCACTTCGCGCACCGAGGGCAATTCATCACCCTCTTTTAATTGACCACCCGCCACCATACGCCGAATTTGTTCTGCGAGTTGACGATAAATAGGAATACCGGATTGGGGATTGAGAGTGAACATTAGTTTTTCACCCTGAAAAAGTTAAGCGTACGCCAATGGGTTTTAACCCATTGGCGCCCTAATAAAATCAGCACTAACAAGCCGGCAGAAAATGCCAGATGATCGACATGTTCAGCACTGGGGTTAGGCCCAAACAAGACATTAAAATACACCATCAGGCCAATCAGACCGATGTTTACTATAGGGCTAATCCAATTCAGCCAGAGAAAACTGGCAGCGCTTTTCAGGTAGATAAACAAACCCAGGTAAAACGACAAGCCGCACATCAACAAACCAATCAGCAATAAATAAACGACGTTAAACAGGCTTAACAATTCATCCAATAGATAATGGTTAATCAGGCCAAGCGCAAAGATGACGGGTATCAAGGAAGCAGCCAATAACAGGAAATAACGTGCTTCAATGTAAGTGAGAATTTCTGTTCTGGAAAAGGAGCTATTCATCCACAAGCGATGCAGATTGCGGAAAATGTGCTGGAAGATAACGCTGCCGCGAATGCAGATGAAAATAAACAGGTAAATGCCAACCATAACCCCCGCCACATTTTGCGGGATTTGTTTTATCCAATAAAACATCAACCCAAGCATAAGCAGAAAAAACACCAACTGCCCCAGCTCACGTTTGCACCAAGCTTGAATACCATCTGAGGCGTTCACTAACAAACTTCCCGCCAGGGTTTTAGGCACAGAGGAAAATGCAGCAGCCATCGTCTGGGTATTAGTCATTTGCAGCCGCTGCATTTCTGCTGCGGGCAGGGTCATAAAATTCACCAGATATTTTTGTGGCTGCCAACGAAACCACCAGATAAACATTACCGACCATAAACCTATAGTGATGAACCAATAAGTAGTTATGTGTGCGGAAGAAAATAAATTGGTACTTTTTGCGGAGAAGAAGAGCACCCACACAAATAATGGAACGAAACCCTGTGCGGTTTGCATATAAGAGCCAACCACCGCAAAGAGCACAGCAACACCACTCAACCCCATAGTTGCTACAGCTAAGGTAATAGGAAAACTGAACCCTTTTGGATCTAATGTAGTCAGGGCGGCAGATAAGGCCAAGGATGCCAAGCACCAAAATGCCAGCGCCAGGAAAAATAATTTATACCGCAGATCGGCCATATACTGGAATTGTTTGCTGCTTCTAAGTGCGAGCATTTGCCCCGGCACCAACATGCCTACCATCATCAGTAGCAGGAGGCTAAATGCTGTGCCTATATACAAGACTAGCGAGTGACCAAAAAAACGTAGTATCGCACCGGACATTAACACCGTGAATGTAAATACAGCTAACCATTTTACATAGCGCGCCGGCAACAACATCACCAGAATCAAGCGCCAATATTGATTGAGTGTTGCCTGGATATTCATGGATTCATCTCCAAAAAAATATCTTCCAGGCCTAAAAACTCTACCCTCACCTGCGCTGAAAATTCCTGTGCAAGTTGCTGCTCCATATGGGGTTGCCAGCGTTCAATCGTGAGCTGAGTTTGATTGCCGCTATTTTTTTGTTTGATTACATCCGGCCAGCTAATGTTGTGGGTAACTGGATGATCAAAGGTTAAAGTGACGCGCACAAAACTTTCTTTAAGTTCATCCAAGCCCCCCTGATAAACCAAATCGCCATCGCGCAGCATCCACACCTGATTGGCAACTCGTTCCACGTCGCTCACGATATGGGTAGAAAAAATTACTGCGCGATTTTCATCGGCGGCAATATCCACCAGCTGTTGCAAAAACTGGCGGCGGGCGATGGGATCAAGACTGGCAACAGGCTCGTCCAGAATCAATAATTCCGGCTCATGGGCCAGCGCCAGCAGAATGGACAATTTTTGTCGCTGCCCCACCGACATTTTCCCCGTGTGCATATCCATGGGAATTAACCATTCCGCAATTAATTTATCCACCAGCGGTTGGTTCCAGTGGGTGCGGAAACTTTTAAATAATTTCAGGTGATCCCCACCGGTTAAACTGGGCAACAACTCATCCTGTTGCGGTACAAAACCAATACGCTGTTTAGTTTCACCGCCGATTTGTGTGGCATCAAGCTGCCAAAGCCTCGCCTCGCCTGCCGAGGGAAAACCAAAACCCAAAATCGTTTCTAATAACGTGGTTTTACCCGCGCCATTTTTGCCCAAGAGGGCAATGACTTGCCCCGGCAATACCTCGGCATTGATTCCTTTGAGAACGGTGACGCGTGAATATTGGCGTTGCAGATTTTTTAGCGATACACAGGCAGACATAAAAAACTCCTTTTAGCTAATTATGGTTGTTTGGCGAGATAAGGTTTTACCTGATAACCGCGCTGTTTAAGTTGCGCGAGCAGGCCATCTTTACTGGAGAGATGCAAACTACCCACCAACACCAGTTCCACATCGGTCGTTGCAAACAGTTTTTCTATTTTGGGTAGCCACGCCTGATTGCGTGCGATTAATAAATGCTGATAGACCTCGGGCGCTTCGCGGCGCATATCGGCCGACATTTCGCGATCCAATTTTTCCAGTTCACCACGACGCCAATAACCCAATGCTTTTTCCAACACCGCATCCATTTTGTGTAAATCGCGCAGGGTAGCTTTGATCACCATATTGGCATCCATATCCGCCAGCAATGCGAGCTGTGTTAATACTTCATCGCCGGATTCCAATTCCAATACGGGCTTGCTATCGGTTTTGGCTTTTTGGAAAAAAACCATATCCACTCCCTCTGCCACACCAAACCCCAAGCGCTGCATTTCAACTACCGAGAGCGACAGACTGACAAACATCGCTTTAAAGGCACTCATTTGGGCGATGGGATATTGGCGTGCGGCTGAAAAAGTCTGCAGCTCTTGCCAGAGTGCGGGTTGCAAATCCTCGGCCAGTGTTTTTCCGCCGCTGTACATAAATGCTTTCGCCATTTTTTGACCAAACTCAGGCGATGCCGCATTGTCCAGATTGGTTTCCAGTACCAGCACATCGGCGTGCTGATAGGCGTGATCATATTCGGCAGGCAAGGGGTAGTCGCTGCTGCGCAGCAAATGAATAGTGCCGCCTAAATAAATTTTCTGATTGCCCTTGCTGATCTCGTACAGACTGGTTTGTGCATGAGCGGATGCACTTGCCAACAGGCAGAGCAAGACAAAAAAACGGCTTATTGATAAATGGCGATGGATACTCATCGAACTCTCCTTGCGGCTTTATTGTTGTGTGGTGGTGTACGACCCAAAACACCACGTGTATCATTACACTAATACACAATAAGTAATCCCACAAGTCGCCGATGGAAAAATAGTGTTGCTCTGGGCAAAAAAAACGCCCGGACGAATCCGGGCGTTTTTAGGCAAAATAACCTGACAGGTAATTATTACGGCGCTAATGCATCCAAACCAATCACACCCAGCGGTGTTGTCAACCCAACACCATCGCGTGCTACGGCGGTGTAAACCATGCCAGTGGCAAAGGTCAGGGTGGCTTTGATGGCTTCGGTTTTGGTGCCGGTTGGAGTGATAATTACATCGTAGTCACCTGCAGCCAGCGATACATAACCGGTATCCGCCTTGAAGGGCACCGCAGTGAACGCGGGCATAGCTTCAGCGATGGACGCACCGGCAGCAACTACGTAGATATCCACCTCACCCGCCAACGAAGAACCGTGTACCAAACGCACTTTAGCTTCAGTCGCCACTTTGCGGTTGTTGTCAGTTAATAACAGCGGCTCGATGTTCGCCAAAGCGCCCACTGCCAGCAGGGTGTACTCGGTGCTGTTGGCCAGTGGCACGTCGGCGTTGATAACAACGGGGGTAGTTACACCGGTAGGCACAACTTTGAAGTTGTAAGTCGCCGCAGGCAGGTTCAGGTAGTTGGTGAATGCAGGGAATGCCAGGTTGCTGACGGCTGGAGCCACGCCGTCATTTGCGATTACATCCACTGCAGGCGCATCGGCGGAGGCGTGCACCACACGGATATTCGCCCCCGCCATAGCATCACCCAGTACTGCTACGTCGGCACCATCCACCACAATCAGCTGGATAGGCGATGTACCGGTACCCACGTTTGGCACAGCGCCGATTAGCAGGTCTTTACCGCTAGTGAGAGCAACTGAGCCTGAGTCAAATACCACGGTGTTATCGGGCAGGGTGACACGGATGCGATAAGTACCAGCGGGAACTTCGACGGGGCCTAAGGTTTCTTTAAATTCGAAACTGCCGAGTGAAGTCGCGTCAGAAATGGCATCGCCGGGTGCAGTCACATGCACTTTCACTTCCGGTGCAGCGGCTGCCAAGTGCGCCACACGCACACGCACGTTGTTGCCATTAGCCAGCTTGCCCATATCGGTCAGTAGCAAGGGTTCGATGTTAGCCACCGAATTCACGGCCAGTACGTCGTAACGCATGTTGGCATCAAAGGTTAAGTCGACGGGGCCTATCACGGTCGCGTTCCCGCCGGGAATTACACCTTCAACCGCGATGTTGTAGGTGCCGCCATCCAGCTCAAGGAAACCAGTCGTTTTCTGATAATCCAAGCCTGATGCAGCTACAGCGCCATCTACCCACAGATTCACTTTAGGTGCATCCGCAGACGCATGGATAACACGCACTTGGGTTTTGTTAGGTGCCAAACCATCCAAACCAATCACCCCCAAGGCCGCGGTCAAACCAGCGCCGTCGCGTGCGATCGCGGTATAAACACCACCATTTTCAAGGGCAACAGAGGCTTTGATGGCTTCAGTTTTGGTGCCGGTTGGCGCAATGATCACGTCGTATTCACCGGCAGCCAGGCTGACATAACCGGTTTCGGCTTTAAAAGGGATATTGGCGAATGCGGGTGATACAGTCGCGATATCCGCACCCGCAGCAACGACATAGATATCGACATTACCAGCCAGGGTTGAACCGTGCACCAAACGCACTTTGGCTTCGGTTGCCACCGAACGGTTGTTGTCGGTCAGCACCAAAGCCTCAATATTGGCCAGCGCACCTACCGCCAAAACGCTGTAGGCACTGCCGTTCGCCAGAGCTAAGTCGGCATCGATCACAACAGGGGTGGTCGCTGCGTTGGGAGTCACTTTGAAGTTGTAGGTCGCCGCAGGCAGGTTCAGGTAGCCAGTCGCTTCGGGGAATACGAGGTTAGCGATGGCAGGTGTATCAGCGTCATTCGCGGTGACATCGACAGCCGGTGCATCTGCCGAGGCGTGTACCACACGGATGTCGGCACCGGCATTTTTGTCGTTCAGGATTGCAACCGCATCACCATCCAATACCGCAAGGCTGATGGGCGATGAACCAGTGCCCACATTGGCTACCGCGCCCACCAACAGATCTTTGCCAGCCATTAATGCTACGGCGCCTGAATCGTAAACGACGGTATTGTCAGCCAGGGTTACGCGGATCTGGTAGGTGCCAGCATCCACTTCAACGGGGCCGAGAGTATCTTTAAATTCAAAAGTACCGAGCGGAGTAGCGCCGGCGAGGTCAGCGTCGGGCGCGGTGACAAACACTTTTACTTCGGGCGCGGCAGCGGCAAGGTGCGCTACACGCACCCGCACTTTGGTGGCATCGCTCAGGCTGCCAGTGTCCGCAATCACTAAAGGCTCTATATCGGCCACTGGACCGACGGCAATTACGTCGTAGGCGGTGTTGCCCGCCAACTGCAAATCAACCGGGCCAATCACTACCGCATTGCCGCTGGGGATAACACCCTCAACGGCGATATTGTAAGTGCCTTCATCCAGCTCCAATACGCCGGTCGATTGCAAATAATCCAGATCAGAAACCGCCTCCGCATTGTTTACCCACAGGTTCACTTTGGGCGCGTCGGCTGAACCATGGAATACACGCACGGTGGTTTTATCCAGTGGTACAACCGTTACGGTCGCCGAGGACTTTTTGGTGTTATCCGCAACACTGGTGGCTGTCACATGGTAAGTGCCTGGGGTGGCTGGTGCCGTATACACACCAGCGCCAGTTATGGTGCCGCCATTGGCTTCATCGACTGCCCAGCTAACGCTCGCATTTTTTGTACCGAAAACACTCGCCGTGAAATTTTGAGTCATGCCCACTTTTACCGTTACAGCAGCGGGGCTGACAGCTACACGCACATCTTGCTTTTTGCTATCGCTACCGCAGGCAACAAGAACGACGCTGAGTAATGCAAGCACCGCTCCTTTCGCGAGGGTAGTAAAACCTCTGAATGATTTCATTTTTCCTTACCTCTGGTATTGATCGTATTAGCTGTTATTGGTGATTAGATTGGATCGGTAACACAGGGCGAAACCCATTACATCGGTGGGTATCAGCGGGGATGGTTTACGCCCTGTTTTTTGGGAGGGATCAAACCGGCGTAAAAAAAATGAAAAATAATTTGCAAAAATTGCCCCATTACACAAATGCACGAAAACACGGGTGTATGGGTGATCGCTAGCAATAAAGGTGGCGTATTAGGTGTGTTACGGACTATCTAAAACTACCCGGTGAGCGATAATGAGACATCAAATGACGACGACAAAGGCCCGGTCGATGAATGACTCAAGTGCAGCAAACGATACCCCGGACTGGGGCGCCCTGCTTGCCCGCGTGGCCGAACACGATGACAAAGCAGCGTTTAGAGAGATCTACAAACACTTTGCACCACGTATAAAAGCCTATGCGATCAACCAAGGCTTTAGTCAGCATGCCGAAGTGTTGGTACAAGAGGTGATGACCAGTGTGTGGCGCAACGCCGGTAAATATTCCGAGGCGCTGGCCTCGGTGTCCACCTGGATTTTCACCATCACGCGCAACCAGCGTATCGATATGCTGCGCAAACTGAATCGCACCCGCGCGGAAGTGGTGATAGAAACTGAAGACTTGTGGCAGATCCCGACCGAGGACACCACCATTTGTTCGATTCAAAATTTATCGACGGAAAAGTTTGTAAAAAACGCCATCGATAAATTACCGGAAGAACAAATGATTGCACTGCGCAAAGTCTACTACGAAGGCAAAACCCACGAGGAAGTGGCAGAGGAATTGAAAATTCCTTTGGGGACAGTGAAAGGCCGCTTGCGCCTGTCGCTGCAGAAATTACGAGTAATGTTTGAGGCAAAAGAACTATGAGTGCTTATCATCCCGATGATATGACGTTAATGAATTACGCAGCGGGCAGCTTGAGTATTCCGCAAGCGCTGGCGGTGTCTATGCACCTCTGCTTTTGCCACGAATGTCGCGACTTGGTGAAAAATTTTAATCACTTGGGTGGCGCCCTGCTGGAAACCATCAAGCCCGCCAGCACCGAGGATGACGCGTTTGACTCATTGATGGCATCGTTGGAACCGCACGATCACAGCGACACACCAAAAGTGAAAGTGGACATGGGCAGTGCCGAAAAAATTACCCAGCATTTCAACAACCCTTTGCTGCGTTACCTGCCGACATCCCTCGCGGATTTACCCTGGCAACGCCAAACCAAAGAAATTAGCAAGTTTGATTTAACCTCGCTGCTGAATATAAAAGGTTTCCAAGTTGCCCTGCAAAAAATTAACGCCGGCGCCAAGGTTCCCACCCATACCCACAAAGGCTTTGAATACACAGTGATATTAAGTGGCGGCTTCTCCGATGAACTTGGTGTTTATCACGAAGGGGATTTTATTGCGCGCGACACCAGCCATAAACACAGCCCTACAGCGCTACAAAATGAAGATTGCATCTGTTTGACCGTATTAAATGCACCGCTGAAATTTACGGGTTGGCAACGCATATTTAATCCGTTTATGGCGTGGCATTAATCAACTTGCGCCACGTTTATGCCTGAGAAAAACTGACCGAGTTATCCCCGCTGCAGCGGGGATTTTTTTGCCCAAAATTCGAAACAATGGCCACAACGCGCAGTGCCACCTCCCAACAAAATCGCAACAACCCCCGGCGCAACAAATATTTCCCTATGCCCTGTAGCGGACAGACAGCAAAAAAACCATCCAGTAGACTCCAAAGCAAGACTTGTGGCATATCACTGGCCACGAGCCGCTTTCGCTACAGGACGCTCGATGCTAGCCCCCAATACTATCCCTCCGGTCAATCGCCTGATTGCAGGCTTATCGCCCGCCGCGCGTGAACAAATATTACAAAGCTGCGAACTGGTGGAATTAACCGCTGGCACCATATTGTGCGAGCCAGATCAACCCTTTCGCTATGTGTATTTTCCGCTTACCAGTTTTATTAATCTGGTAACCACACTGCGCGATCACCAGCCACTGGAAATGGGATTAATTGGCTACGAAGGAATGCTCGGCGCCACCGTAGCACTCGGCATTAACAGCGCCCCCATGCGCGCCATGGTGCAAGGTTCAGGCACTGCACTGCGCATGACGGCAGAAAAATTACAGCAACATTTGCAAGGCAACGCCGCTCTCGCCAGCACCTTTAATCGCTATTTATACGTGCTTATGGCACAGCTCGCACAAACCGCCGCCTGCGCCCACTTTCACGCGATCGAACCCCGCTTAGCCCGCTGGCTACTCATGACCCACGACCGCGCCCACGCCGATTATTTTCACCTTACCCAGGAATTTCTCGCCAACATGCTCGGCGTGCGCCGCAGCGGAATTACTGTCGCCGCCGGTGCATTACAAGAGCGAAAATTAATTCAATACACGCGCGGAAAAATCAGTATTTTGGATAGAGCAGGATTAGAAGCCGTTGCGTGTGAATGTTATGAAGCGGTAACTAAAGATTACGCGCGATTGTTTGAGTGATTTTTTAGCATTGGTTTTTAAACAAATTTCTTCTGTGAGTTTGATAACAAACTTAGCGATCACTTCTGCATCGCTCTCGGTTGCGAGAATAAATTGAATGCTCATCAATTATTCCTTTTTAGTATTCATCGTTGCGCTGGGTATCGTTGCACTCCACCCACTCTACGATTCTAATACCCACTCAATAAAAACGCCCGCCTCTTTCGAGGCGGGCGTTATTTAGCTGAAAGCAATTGCATTTAAGCAGCTTCAGTCGCAGCATCGGCGACCAACTTCCAACAACTCTTTGCCCGAGCAGAACGCAGTAACTTATTTTGAGGCAGCCTCTAAATGCTTATTGTATAGCCGCTCCGCTTGAGCGCGCAATGTAGATTGTATCGTTGAAGCAGCAGATGAAGGCGCCGTCATCAATGTGAGTGATGCATAACTATACCCGACTTTCATAAAACAAAGCCCCATCTCACCAGCATTCGGCTGTCGAAAATCTGTCCACTGGCAAACAGGTTTAAGCACTAAATTATCGGTAGCAAGTTCTACACTCACTTTAAGAGATGGTATTGGGGCATTTGGGGCCGCGAAGGTGCATTGATCAACCTTCGGAGTATCAGTTCCTTGGGGTGCCATTTGGCGTACGGCATTGTGTAGCCCAAGTGCGGCCAGCGCTTCGTTATCCACCCAGCCACAGGCGGAGTCAGCTGGTGCCGCGAAGGCTTTTGCCGCAAAAACCAACGGAAGAGAAAAAGCGATAAGTTTGTTACGCATACTCTGTTATCTCCATATAGATATTTGGAAACAGTTGCCCTCCAGAAAGCCAACCATTCAGCCAACCCCGTGTTAGCGCAAAAACTCCGCTCAATTATTTAAATTCACGTGGCAATAGCAGAAATTATCACGCGATATTTATTGAGCTATAACAGAAAATCGGCTTTTTATTGTAGTAGCCGGATTTTGTTAATAATTTTTAAAATTCTGTATGCAAAATTCGTTGAAGCATTTTTATTGTTAAAAAAACGCCCGCGTCTTTCGAGGCGGGCGTTTTTGTTTAGCTCAGAGCAGAGAAAAATTACTCTTCAGTAACTTCTACTGGTGCTGCTGCGCCAGACTCTTCGGCTAAAGCTTCTTTGATCGAAAGTTTGATGCGGCCGCGTTGATCAACGTCCAAACATTTCACTTTCACGATTTGGCCTTCTTTCAAATAATCGCTCACGCTGTTTACGCGCTCGTCGGCGATTTGAGAGATGTGGACCAAACCGTCTTTGCCCGGCAGGAAGTTTACGAATGCGCCGAAATCTACGATGCGCACTACAGTGCCTTCGTAAATTGCACCGATTTCTGCTTCAGCAACAATACCCATTACACGCAGAATTGCCGCTTGTAATGCGTCGTTGTTGTCGGCGTAAATCTTAACGGTACCGTCATCGTCGATATCAATTGAAGAACCAGTTTCTTCGGTGATTGCACGAATAGTCGCGCCGCCTTTACCGATGATGTCGCGGATTTTATCCGGATGAATTTTGATGGTTTCAAAACGTGGTGCATTTTCGCTAACGACTGAACGCGAGCTTGGCAGCACTTTGTTCATTTCACCGAGAATGTGTAAACGCGCGGCCAGAGCTTGCTCCAGTGCGATTTCCATAATCTCTTCGGTGATACCTTCGATTTTGATATCCATTTGCAGTGCAGTTACACCGCTGGTGGTACCGGCCACTTTAAAGTCCATATCGCCCAAATGATCTTCGTCGCCGAGGATGTCGGTCAATACCGCAAAGCCGTTAGCTTCTTTTACGAGGCCCATGGCAATACCGGCTACTGGTGCTTTGAGTGGAACACCGGCATCCATCAACGCCAGGCTCGCACCACATACAGAAGCCATTGAGCTTGAACCGTTAGATTCAGTAATTTCACTCACTACACGCAGGGTGTAAGGGAAATCAGATTCTTTTGGCAGTACCGAAGTGACACCGCGACGCGCCAAACGGCCGTGACCGATTTCACGACGACCAGTAGCGCCCATACGACCACACTCACCTACCGAGAAGGGTGGGAAGTTGTAGTGCAGCATGAATGCGTCTTTTTTGGAGCCTTCGAGGAAGTCGATAATTTGTGCATCACGCGCGTTACCCAAGGTCGCTACTACGAGCGCTTGCGTCTCACCACGAGTGAACAATGCAGAACCGTGCGCTTTGCCCAACACGCCAACTTCAACTTGAATGGGGCGAACGGTTTTGTTGTCGCGACCATCGATACGTGGCTCGCCCGCTACAATGCGTGAACGCACTAAACGGTATTCAACCATGCCGAATTCGGCTTTCACTTCATCGGCAGTAAAACCAGTCGCTTCAGTCGCCAATTCAGCAACCGCTTGATTGCGCAGCTCGCCCAGACGGTCGTAACGTTTTGCTTTATCGGTAATGCGGTAAGCCATACCGATTGAATCGCCAAAACCTTTGAGCAACGCGTCAGTCAAACCCGCTTTAACGGCAACTGGCTGCCACTCCCAACGCGGTTTGCCCGCATCGCGCGCCAATTCCACACAAGCTTGTACTACAGCTTGCATTTCCTGGTGAGCGTAAAGAACGGCGCCGAGCATAATATCTTCTGGCAATTCTTTTGCTTCAGATTCCACCATCAACACGGCGTCTTTAGTACCGGCAACCACCATGTCCAACTCGGAAGTTTCGAGTTGCTTGAAGCTTGGGTTGAGGATGTAACCCTCTTCCTGGGTGTAACCAACACGCGCGCCACCGATTGGGCCGTTGAATGGAATACCGGAGATAGCCAATGCGGCTGAGGTACCAATCATCGCCACGATATCGGGATCGTATTGCTTGTCAGTTGATACCACGGTGCAAACTACTTGCACTTCGTTGAGGAAACCTTCGGGGAACAATGGGCGAATGGGACGATCGATCAAACGCGAAGTCAGGGTTTCTTTTTCAGAAGGACGGCCCTCACGCTTCAAATAACCGCCGGGGATACGGCCAGCGGCGTAGCTTTTTTCCTGGTAATGCACAGACAGTGGGAAGAAATCCTGGCCTGGTGATGCTTGTTTTGCACCAACAACGGTACAAAGCACAGATACTTCACCCATAGTTGCCATCACTGCACCGGTTGCTTGACGCGCAATACGGCCAGTTTCGAGGGTTACGGTTTGGTTGCCGTATTGGAACTTTTTAATAATCGGATTCACTCTTTTATCCTTTGTTTTCACTAGAAATCATTTGCGTTAATTGTTACGCGTCTTAAGTTTGTTCTTTTCATTCAGCTCAATAAAAAATCATTAATCATGTGCATCCTGCCCGGGCGCTAATTTTTACTCTCACCAGCGCAATTCCCTAATCACTTTCTATTTTCAGAAACTAAAACTACAAAATAAAAGTGCCCGCAAAGCGGGCACTGGACAAACTTAACGGCGCAGACCTAATTTTTGAATCAGAGCAACGTAACGAGAAGAGTCCTTACCTTTCAGGTAGTCCAACAATTTACGACGGGCGTTTACCATACGGATCAGGCCGCGACGTGAATGGTGGTCAGCCTTATGGCTAGCGAAGTGACCTTGCAGTTTATTGATGTTGATAGTCAACAAAGCTACTTGAACTTCGGGCGAACCAGTATCGCCTTCTGCTTGTTGGTACTCTTTAACGATTGCAGCTTTTTCAGAAGCACTCAGTGCCATGATGTTTTCCTCAATTAATATGCAATTTAATTACAGCCCGCCCGTGCATATTTACAGGTGGGTTGTTGCGGTGATTATCCGGCGCTTATAAAGCGATGGATGTCAGTCGCGGCTTTTTATCGATTGGCAAATTGCCGCCTCGATAAATTCTTTTACCCCACTCGATCCGTTTCCAACCTACGTTTCGTTGGATGAGCGGTTGGCCAAAATTCGTTTAGGGGCTACACCACCTTCATCGGTGATACTGCCTAAACCGAGAAACGCGCGCGGCGATTGTTCGGTTTCTGCACAAAAGACGCGCACAATAGCACCTTGCTCGCCAAATCGATAGACCTTGGACACCATGACCGGGTTGCCCATACGGAAGTAATGGGCGCTATTGGCGGGTAAGTCTACGGCGGGCAAGCTGGCGACGGGTGCATCGGCGCTGAGCAAGTAGCTATCAAGCGCGGCATAAGCAGCTTCATCACCACTTGCTGCCTGCTCTTCATCGAAGCGAGCCTGCAATTCTTCCAATGTTACACACTGATCTTCATTAAATAGACCTGCGGCCGAGCGATGCAGGGTTTTGACATGGCCACCGCAGCCCAAAGCTTCACCGAGATCCACCGCAATGGAGCGAATATAGGTGCCCTTGGTACAGCGGATATCCAGCTCAACTTCGGCCTCTTCACCCGCGCGAAAAGCAAGAATATCAATGCTGTGAATCGTGACCGGACGCGGGGCACGCTCCACTTCAACCCCCTGACGCGCCATCTTATAAAGCGGCTGGCCATTGAGCTTCAATGCGGAATACATGGGTGGGACTTGCAAGATATCGCCAATCAGCGGTTTGAGCGCCGCTTCAACTTGCGTACGCGTAATCCCTGCTGTGGATTTTTGTTCGAGGATTTCACCGTCGGCATCGCAGGTATCGGTAGTCGCGCCCAGGCGAATACAGGTGCGATAGCCTTTATCAGCATCGAGCAAAAATTGGGAAAACTTGGTCGCCTCACCAAAACACAGGGGCAAAACACCGGTAGCAAGCGGGTCGAGCGCACCGGTATGACCGGCTTTCTCTACGAAAAACAAACGCTTGGCGCGCTGCAAGGCATGGTTGGAAGTCATGCCTGCCGGTTTGTGCAACAACAATACGCCATCGACTGGACGGCCTTTTCTACGTGCCATGAATAATTACTCGCCCTTGGTATCGTCGGGCGCTGCATCGCTGGCAGGCTCTTCATCGTGCTGGTGCAGACTGTCTTCTTTTAATGCCCGCTCGATTAAGGTGGACAGCGCCTGGCCTTTAACGGAGGTTTTGTCGTAAATAAACTGCAACTTGGGCACGGTCCGCATGCTCAATTCCCTAGCGATAAAGGTGCGCAAAAAACCGCTCGCCTTATTCAGAATCGAGGCTGCTGTGATGCTGTCTTTTTCGTCATCAACACCGACAAAGGTTACATAGACCTTGGCGTAAGCCATATCGCGGGTGACGGTGACTTCATTGATATTCACCATCCCGATACGCGGGTCGCGAATTTCGCTGCGAATTACCTGGGCCAGTATGCGCTGGATGGCATCGGAAACTCGGTCTGAACGGGTAAATTCTCTTGGCATGCGCCATTAACCTCTTAAAAATAACAAAGCCCCACTCCCATGACAGGAGTGGGGCGCGGGCCTTGCGCCGGGCTTAGAGCTGGCGCGCCACCTCTTTCACTTCGTAGACTTCGATCTGATCGCCGACTTTTACGTCGTAGTTCTTCACGCCGATACCACACTCAAAACCATTGCGCACTTCGGCAACATCGTCTTTGAAACGACGCAAGGATTCGAGTTCGCCGGTGAAGATCACCACGTTGTCGCGCAGTACACGGATCGGCTTGTTACGCGATACGGTACCCTCAATCACCATGCAACCAGCAACCTGGCCGAATTTCGGCGAATTGAACACTTCACGTACATTGGCGATACCAACAATGGTCTCAACACGCTCTGGATCAAGCATACCGCTGAGCGCTGCTTTCACTTCGTCCAGCAATTGGTAGATGATGCTGTAGTAGCGAATATCAACACCTTCAGACTCCGCCATGCGACGGGTAGTGCTGTCGGCGCGCACGTTAAAGCCAACAATGATGGCACCGGAGGTAATCGCCAGGTTCACATCATTTTCGGTAATGCCGCCGATACCGGAGGAGATAATGTTCACTTGTACTTCATCGTTACCGATGTCATTGAGTGACGCCATAATCGCTTCGAGTGAACCGCGCACATCCGCTTTAACCACAACTGTCAGATTTTTCTTCTGACCCGCTTCCATATTGGAGAACATGTTCTCCAGCTTGGATGCCTGGAAGCGTGCAAGTTTCTCTTTACGCTCTTTCTCGGCACGGAACTGGGCAACTTCACGGGCTTTACGCTCATCAGTCAGCACCACAAAATCATCGCCAGCGCTTGGTGCGGTATCCAGACCCAGAATTTCAACCGGGGTAGACGGACCGGCTTCAGTCACTTGCTGACCGCGCTCGTTGCTCATCGCACGCACACGACCATAACTTTGACCAGCAAGGATCAAATCGCCCTGCTTCAAAGTACCTTGTTGCACAAGGATGGTGGCAACAGTACCGCGGCCTTTATCGACACGCGCTTCAATCACCACACCTTTAGCCGCTGCACTTGGTACCGCATGCAATTCCAGTACTTCGGCTTGCAACGAGATAGCTTCAAGCAGCTCATCAATACCTTGGCCAGTATGGGCAGATACCTGGATAAACTGGGTATCACCACCGTAGTTTTCAGGGATAACACCCTTCACTACCAATTCATTGGTTACACGATCCGGATCAGCAGAGGGTTTATCACACTTGTTGATCGCCACAACGATAGGCACACCGGCAGCGCGGGCGTGAAGAATCGCTTCTTCCGTTTGCGGCATTACGCCGTCGTCCGCTGCCACTACCAGAATCACCACGTCAGTTGCCTTGGCACCACGGGCGCGCATTGCGGTAAACGCGGCGTGACCGGGAGTGTCGAGGAAGGTGATTTCGCCGCGAGAAGTCGATACGCGATAAGCACCGATATGCTGGGTAATACCACCGGCTTCACCGGCTGCTACCTTGGCTTCGCGGATATAGTCGAGCAGTGAGGTCTTACCATGGTCAACGTGACCCATTACGGTAACTACCGGCGCGCGCTGTACCAGATCACCTTCGGTTTCGAGGGATTTTTCCAGTGCGTGTTCAATGTCGTTTTCGCTGACCAGAACCGCCTGATGCCCCATCTCTTCAACCAGCAGCACCGCAGTGTCCTGATCGATCGATTCGTTCATCGAGGCCATCACGCCCATCTTCATCAGGCGCTTGATCACTTCACCCACTTTAACTGTGAGACGCTGCGCCAGTTCTGATACGGCAATCGTCTCAGGTACATTCACTTCATGGACGATTTTAGTGGTCGGTTTTTTAAAGGCGTGTTTGTTGTGCTTTTTATGGCTGGCGCGCAAATGACTGCGACGGGCTAATACATCGCTGTCTTCACCATCATCAGCAACAAAATCAAGCAATTCCAATTTGGGGTTCTTTTTGGACGGCGCGCCCTTTTTAACAGCCTTGCCAGCACCACGTTTACTGCGCTCTGAATCATCATCGATATCATCCGCTTTGTGATGACTCTTTTTGTGACCATGGCCGTGACCGTGTTTGGTATCTTCTTTGTCGGCCGGTGGAGCAATAATCGCAACCGCTGGCTTGCCTTTGGCTGGGCCGCGCGCATCGGGACGAGCGGTTTTAGCAGGTGCTTGACCCGCTGATTTCTCCGCAGGCTTCTCGGTGCGAACCGGATTGCGCTTGGCTTCTTCGGCGGCGCGTTTTGCATCTTCTTTTGCTTTCAGCTCAGCTTGGCGTGCAGCTTCTTCCGCCTGGCGACGCTCAATAGCAGCGCGGCGTTTTTCTTCGATGCCATCGGTAAATGAAATGCGATGGGAAGGTGCCTCCACTGCAACAGAGGCATCAGCCACTTCAGCGACAGCCGCTGGCTCAGGTTCGGGCACCACTACTGGCTCAGGCTCGGGCACAACTTCTGCCTGAACCACTACCGGCTCGGGAATAGCTTCAATTACTGCCGGCTCTTGCTCAGCTTCAGGGGTATCAAACGTTGCCGATTCAGCCACTTCATCCTCGCGCTTGATGTAAGTGCGCTTTTTACGCACTTCAACATTCACGGTTTTCTTTGCATTACCCGTACCGGTTTTAATGGTAGTGGTGATTTTGCGCTGCAAAGTGATTTTGGTTGGCTCACTGGCGGCCTCGCCATGACTGGTCTTCAAAAAAGTCAGCAAACGCTGCTTCTCATCGTCCGAAACTTTTGCGTCCGCATTCTTGTGATGCAAACCCGCTTCTTGCATTTGCTTGAGCAAACGCTCTACCGGTGCACCTATCGATTTGGCGAGTTCGTTAACGGTTACTTCTGCCATTGTTTTTCCTCAGGGATTGTTCGTTGCCTACAGGGTTTTGCTCACAGGAGTGGCTCACTCTTAGGCAAACCAGGGCTCGCGCGCTTTCATAATCAGTGCGGCGGCACGAGTCGCATCAACACCTTCTATATCCAATAAATCATCAATGGATTGCTCAGCCAAATCTTCCATAGTGACTATGCCGCGACTAGCCAAACTAATTGCCAGCGCCTCATCCATACCTTCCATACCCAACAGATCTTCTGCCGGTGCAACACCTTCGATACGCTCTTCCGATGCCAAGGCTTGTGTCAGCAAGGCATCTTTGGCGCGCGCACGCAATTCTTCGGCGATAGTTTCATCAAAACCGTCAATGGCGAGCATTTCTTCCAGCGGCACATAGGCAACTTCTTCGAGCGTAGTAAAACCTTCTTCGACCAATACACCAGCGATATCTTCATCCACATCCAACGCATTCATAAACATGCTGATGTAACTACCCGATTCCGCTTCTTGCTTGGACTGCCATTCAGCAACGCTCATGACATTGATATTCCAGCCGGTCAATTCGCAGGCAAGACGCACATTTTGACCACCGCGACCAATTGCCATTGCGAGGTTATCTTCATTGACAGCGAGATCCATTGAGCCAGCATCTTCATCAACCACAATGGATTCAATTTCGGCAGGTGACATAGCGTTGATAACAAATTGCGCCGGGTTATCGTCCCACAACACAATATCAACACGCTCGCCACCCAACTCGTTAGATACTGCTTGTACGCGCGAACCGCGCATACCGACACAAGCACCCACGGGATCAATACGACCGTCGTTGGTTTTTACCGCAATTTTTGCGCGCAAACCGGGGTCGCGTGCCGCGCCTTTAATTTCAATCACCTCTTCAGCAATCTCAGGCACTTCGATTTTAAACAGCTCCACCAACATTTGCGGATTGGAGCGGCTCAACAACAATTGTGGCCCACGCGCTTCAGTGCGAACTTCCAGCAACAAGGCGCGGATACGATCGCCCATGCGGAAAATTTCACGACCAATCAATTGATCGCGCGGCAAAATACCTTCGGCGTTATTGCCCAAATCGACAATAATGCTGTCGCGCGTAACTTTTTTCACAGTACCGCTAATCAACTCACCCATACGGTCGCGATATTCATCAACCATTTGCGCGCGTTCGGCTTCGCGAACTTTTTGCACAATAACTTGTTTGGCAGTTTGCGCTGCAATGCGACCAAATTCCGCATTTTCAATTTTTTCGCGATAGATATCGCCCACTTTAAGACCGGCATCTTTATCGCGCGCTTCATCCAGATACAACTGGGTACCCAGTTCTGCCATTGCATCATCAGCAACAACTTCCCAAATGCGATAAGTGTCGTAATCACCGGTAGTGCGATTAATAGCAACTTCGATAGTTGAGTCTTCATCAAAGCGTTTTTTGGTGGCAGTAGCGAGTGCAATTTCAATCGCCTGGAAAATTAATTCCTTATCAACACCCTTCTCATTTGATACCGCATCAGCGACCAGCAAAATTTCTTTGTTCATTGGTTTGCCTCTGTTAACTCCTCAAGCCAGTGAAGTGCGCACACCCACCAGATAAATGACGTTTTCCATCTCAATTCGCGGCAAAATGATTCTTGCAGCGATTTATTACAATTACTCTTTATCGTCGAGCAAATTATGCTGGCGCATTAGATCGTCGTAGCGCGGCTCAACATTCGCCTTGTCGATGGTATCGATAGACAATTGCACCTCTTTATTGTCGACCAATAAAAACACATCACCATTTTCCACTTTGGTCACAACACCTTTAAAGCGGCGACGCCCATCGCGGGCAATACGCATACGCACACTGATGGTTTCACCCACGTAACGCACATACTGCGACTCTTTATAGAGTGGGCGATCCATTCCCGGCGATGAAACCTCCAGGGTGTACTCGCCATCAATGGGATCTTCAACATCAAACACACTACTAATCTGGCGACTCACACGCTCGCAATCTTCCAGCGATACACCGTTAGGGCCATCAATAAAGATGCGCACAGTGGTGTAACGCCCCTGCGTCAAATACTCCAATCCCCACAGTTCACAGCCCAACGCCGTAGTAACCGGGGTAATCATTTGTTCTAACAATTCTTGCTTGGATGCCATGCTTTAATCCGCAATAAACCAGGCCTGCAAAAGTAGCAGCCCAAAAAACAAAAATGGGCACAAGGCCCATTCGAACGATTACTTCATTCATCACCCAGGCCTGCGTGATGGGGCTTAGCCCAGAGACGACAAACACAAAAACAATAAATACAAAAAAGCCCCATAAAGGGGCTTCTCGACTTGAATCTGCTTTATAACAAAGCAAATTCAATACTTCTTGTTATTGGCGAGAAACGGGAGTCCCTTATCTCAACCTGTTTCTTGTCAAACAATCTAACAAGAAGCAAAGAATTTTGGTTGCGGGGGCAGGATTTGAACCTACGACCTTCGGGTTATGAGCCCGACGAGCTACCAAGCTGCTCCACCCCGCGACTGAAACTCACAATTGCTAACTGCTCAAGTGAGGCCGCGAATTATAGGGAGACACCCATGTGCGGTCAAGAGATATTATAGCTAAATCTAAATAAAACCCTTATGCGCCGCTTTGTTGTGCGATCTGTTTAAAAAGCTAACAAAGACGCGTTACACAGTTTTATTTAACAAACTTCCCACGGTAGGGCCAGCCTCAAACACACCAATTTCTAACAGGCGGCGGTTGATATCGATATTGCGCCGGGCAGTTTCGTTAAATAACTCCGCGCGCGCCTGGCGCTGATCCAACTGACGCTGTTCAGCCTCAAAGCGCTGCTGGTCAGCCTGTAGGCGCTGCTCTTCTTCGGCCAAACGCTCTTTTCTGGCCTCGGCTTCTTTTTCTGCTTCGGCGCGCTGAGCCTCAGTCTGCTGGGCATCCGCTTGACTGGATTCATCGACCGAAGCAGCTGCTTGGGTATCACCCCGCGCTTCCGCAGTTTGCTGCTCGGATTCAATCGCCTGCTGCTGGCGCAATTCGACACGAGCCTGCTGCTCCATTTGTGCAGCTTGTGCGGCGACGCGTGCGTCCTGTGAGGAAGGCTCAGCCGGCGCATTGGCAGCACGGCGAATTTGCTGTGCTTTGCGCAGTGTCGCTTCAGGATCGCCGGGAATAGGACTGGTATCAATTTGCACTTCACCGCCGATGGCATAACTTACGCCATCGGGGCCGCGCTGATAGGTATAACTGGTACCGCGCGCATATTGACCGGCCACCGATGCATGAGCCTGCTCATGAGCGCGAACTTCGCGGTCACGCGCGGCCAATTCCTGAATCTGTTCACGCTCAGCTTTTAACTGTTCATCGCTACTGGCGTTTCTTGATTGTGCTTCCTGAGCACCGCGTTCAACGCGGTCGCGCTCGACATCATCGTTAGGGCGCTCATCGGGAAAGCGACGATTGAGAGTACGCCCCGACTCTGCCAGCTGCTCTGCCGGGCGGAAACTGGACGATTTAAGATCTGTACTTTCCTGACTAACAGGTGCGCGCCCCACCGGCGCAAAGGGCGCTATGGTATTGGCGAAGCTAGAAGGAATACTACTGATCACTCAGATCACCTCACTCAGCATCTTTCCGGCACAAGCCTTCAGCACTAGGCCCTCACATCCAGCAATGTGCCAATCATTTCATCAGCCGCCTTAACCACTTTGGCCGAGCTATCAAATACCTGACTTTGCACTTTGAGATTCACCAGTGACGACGCGAGGTCTTGCGACTGGGAGTTAGCGGCGGGGACATCCGCACGCTGGGTAGTACCCGCCTGCGCAATCTGCTGCGCCGACTGCAACATGGATGACTGGCTTTTTTGCATGCCAATCAACCCTTGGTTGACTACAGAACCTACGTCCATCCGCTTACCCTCTTAAATAATGGATGACAAGGAAGCCGCCTTGGACGCATCTTCCCCACTATTGAAGGTAAGTCTACGCCAAGAACGAATAAAAAACAGCCAGAATTGCCGCCTGAATTGGCATTTTTAAGATGAGTTGGATGTAAAAAACGAAACAATATAACCGTCAATTATTCTGCGGTTGCCAAAGAACCCTGCTCAATCAAACCGAGTGATTGCTGATAGTTGGAGATAAAACGAGCCTGCTCAAACACACTTTGCGCGGTGAGCTGCAAGCCGCTGCGCACCGGCAATTTTGCCGCTTGTAGTGCGCGACCACTCCAGGTATTGCAGTTGCTAAACAGGCCGTAATCGCCGCTGGACTGATAAAAATGGCCCGTATCTGTTGCATAGGAAGGCAAGGAAATTATGTTGCCGGAGGCATCCAGCGCAAAGGACTTATCGAGGTAGCGAATCAACCGGCGCATCCCTTTATCACTAATGGCGATGGCTACGCGGGTATCAGTTGGAATTTGCCCAAAGGGCGATTGCGCATAGGTCAGCACCTGCAGCGCGGAATAATCCGAAGCCAGCAGCGCCTTGGTCGCCGCACCGAAGGATTTACTTTTGCCGGTGAAATAATCGCCATCGCCCCAGCCGATGCGCACAAACTGCTGGCCGGCGGCCTCCGCCTGCAAATGTTGGCTGTAACGGGAAACGGTGGCGGCATCCAGCATAATGCTGGTGTGCCATTCGCGATAAATAAAATAGAGTGTGTGCTCAGTATTGGCGATAGGAATTTTTTGTTTGTTGGGCATACTGCTGCAGGCCGATAAAACCGGCAGCAACAATAAACAAAACAACATTCGCACTGAGTGGCTCATCATTATCCAGTTAGCGTTTGAGCGACAATTAATTGCTAAATAAATGCGCGACAGATTCAGCGTGCAGTGCCGCCGCCACGGCGTCGGGCTGAGCAGCATCCAACCAGGGCACCACTCCCAAACAAGGCGCAGGAATGCGTGCTGCCAAACTCTGGATATTCTCCTGTAGCACCGGCATATCCGCATCCACACAATTGGCGACCCAACCGGCGAGGGTTAAACCGTCGTTGCGAATCGCCTCCACGGTGAGCAACGCGTGATTGATACAGCCCAAACGCACACCCACCACCAGAATAACCGGCAGACGCAAAATGCGCGCAAGGTCAGCCATGGTTTCGCTTGGATTTAAGGGTACACGCCAGCCGCCTGCACCCTCAATAAGCGTGACATTAGCCTGATTTAAACTACCACGACAAAAGCCCGCCAAACGATCCGCCGAGAGCACACGCTTTTCCTGTTGCGCAGCAATATGGGGCGCTATAGCGGCTTCCAATGCAATCGGATTAATTTGTTCGTAGACCATGGTCTCGGTGATAACGGATTGCAGTAAAAGTGCATCCGCATTGCGCAAACCACTGTCAGTTTTTTCACAGCCCGCCGCAACCGGTTTTAACGCGGCAGTGGTCAGCCCGAGATTTTTTGCCGCAACTAATAAACCAGCCGCGACCAATGTTTTACCCACATTGGTATCAGTACCGGCGATAAAAAATGCTTTTTTAGCCATGGGATTTGTCTGCGCTCGATTGGATAGCGGATAAATAAATAACATCGTAACTGGCAGGCAAACCCTGCGCAGTACGAAACTGTTCGTAAGCATTTTTAAAAGCCAATAAGCGCGCACGACTGGTAAGCCCTTCTGGTTTACCGCTATTAATATTGTGCGCGCCGAGCGCTTTTAGCTCGCGGGTTAAATCCGCCACGCGCGCAAAATAAAGCACCCGCTCTTGTGCCTGCAACTGTTCCAATTGCAAGCCGCCCTGCGCTAGCGCCGCGGTTAATTCACCAACCGGCTGAAAGCGATTAACGTGCACATAATTATCCACTGTTTGCCAAGCTGCTTTTAATTCATGCAGCGTAGCGGGACCAAGTGTAGCGATATGGACGCGACCACCCGGCTTTAATACCCGCTGCAATTCCGCCATTAACTGCGACAGATTATTGCACCACTGGATCGCCAGGCTGGAAAAAATGACATCAACACTGTTATTGGCCAGTGGCAAATTTTCCGCATCGCCACACAGCCAGTGAATTGCATCGGGCAGAGTATTGCGCGCAAAGTGCAACATGCCCTCCGCCAGATCCAAACCAATCACTTGCGCCTGTGGGTAGCACTGGGCGAGCTGGGCGGTAAAAAAACCAGTACCGGAACCCACATCCAGAATGCGGGCATTAGCAGGTAAATTCTCTGGCAACTGTAGAAAAAGTTCAGCGCCCACATCGCGCTGTAATTGCGCGACTGAATCATAAGTTGCAGCGGCGCGACCAAAGGATTGGGCGATCTTTTTTTTATCTAACAGCGTCGGTGTTTTTACTTGCGAAAATTGCGGCGATAAAAAATCAGTCACCGCATCAATCACCGCTTGCGGGCGACTCCAATGCAGTGCGTGGGCGGTATTTTCTAGCACCACAATCTGCTGCTGCGAATTCAATTCCACCATCGTTTTTGCGGCAGACACTGGAACTAACGCATCGTTTTCGGCGAGCAGATGCAAACCCGGCACGGTCAATTGCGCAAATGCAGCGCGATTATCCAGCTGCGCTAATAGCTCCAGCGCTTGTAGCCAATTCGGATTTATTTCGCCGGTTTCAGTGCGGCGCAATTGTTTGAGTAATGCGCGCTCCTGTTCATCACCCTGGGCTAACAAACCGCCAAATACTTTTAAGCTGGCCTGCGGGTCTTGCGCAAAGCTGTTATTAAAATTGCGGTTTATAGCAAGCGGCATAGCGGATGAATAATCAGTAGCTGCAACAAATTTAAGATTGGCCGCGAGCGAAATAACGCCGCTTATTTTTTGCGGGTAACGCACCGCCAATTGCACCGCAAGCATTCCGCCCAACGACCAACCCATAACAACTGAATTTTGTGGTAGTTGTGCAGCAATTTTATCGAGCACTGCATCCAACGAAAATTCCGGCAATACCGGACTTGCGCCGAAACCGGGCAAATCAATCAAGGTAACAGTGGCGATATTTTGCAGTGCGGGCAATAGCGGCTGCCAGGTGCGGCTGTCGCAACCCCAGCCGTGAATTAATACCAGATTACTCATGCGCCGCCTCGCCCCCAATTCCCCGCATGATTTCTGCCAGCGCTGTTAATAGTTGATCCACCTGCGCAATACTGTGCTCCGCCGAAAAAGTAATACGCAAGCGCGAGCTACCAACAGCCACTGTCGGCGGGCGAATCGCAATAATTAAAATGCCGCGCTCCGCGAGTTTTTGCGATATCAATAACGCATTCGCTTCATCACCGATAACAATTGGCTGAATGGGCGAGAATGAATCCATTAATTGCAAATTCAGCGCTTGCACGCCCGCACGGAAATGCGCAATTAATTTATTAAGCTGCTCACGGCGCCAATGCTCGGTTTGAATTAAACGCAAACTCGCCCGGGTGGCGGCCGCAACTGCTGGCGGCATAGCCGTGGTGTAAATATAGGGGCGCGCAAATTGGATCAGGCTTTCAACTAGCGTTTCGCTGCCTGCGATAAAAGCGCCAAAACTGCCCGCCGCTTTGCCGAGTGTACCCATTAAAATCGGCGCATCATTTTGGGTTAAACCAAAATGTTCACAGCTGCCCGCACCGGTTTTTCCCAGGCAACCAAAACCGTGCGCATCATCCACCATCAACCAGGCATTATTTTTTTGTGCGAGGGCGGCAAGTTCAGGCAGCGGCGCGCAGTCGCCATCCATACTGAATACGCCGTCGACCACAATTAATTTTCGTTGCACATCAGTTTTATCCAAACGATTTTGCAAATTTTGCAGATCATTGTGCAAAAAGCGCTGGAAGCGCGCACCGCTTAATAAACCCGCATCCAATAAACTGGCGTGATTTAAGCGATCCTCAAATACGGCATCGCCCTGCCCGACCAACGCGGTAATAGCGCCCATATTGGCCATGTAGCCGGTGGAAAATAACAGTGCGCGTTCACGGCCGGTAAATGCCGCCAATTCTTCTTCCAGCGCGTGATGCTCACTCGAATGTCCCGCCACCAGATGCGATGCACCGCTGCCCACGCCAAATTTTGCGGCTGATTTTTGCAGTGCAGAAACTACTTCCGGGTGATTGGCCAGCCCTAAATAATCGTTACTGCAAAACGCGAGGTAACTTTTGCCATCAACAACCACTTGTGGCGTTTGCGGTGACTGCAATAATTTGCGCGTGCGATACAAATGCGCCGCGCGGCGTTCGGCAAGGGCGGGGGCGAGAGTTTGATCGAGATGAGAAGGCATGAATGCAGTACATGTAGGGCGGCTTAGCGCAGCAAGCCGCCATTGAGAGAAGACAAAATGCGAACTATTTTGCGGCGTTGTAAAACATCGAATCGAGTGCGGCTTCTTGCAACTGATGCACTATCGCCGCTTCCTGTTCACTTTCATCTTCATGCACTTCGTAAGCTTCGGGTTTGATGCCGAGCTTTTTAAACAGCTGCATGTCTTTGTTGGCTTCGGGGTTGGGTGTAGTCAGTAATTTTTCGCCGTAGAAAATCGAGTTGGCGCCAGCAAGGAATGCCATGGCCTGCGTCTGCTCGTTCATTTGTTCGCGACCGGCGGACAGGCGCACATGGGATTGCGGCATAAGAATACGCGCGACGGCGATGGTGCGAATGAAATCGAGCGGGTCGAGATCGGCTTCGTTTTCCAGCGGGGTGCCGCCTACTTTTACCAGCATATTGATGGGCACAGATTCAGGGTGATCGGCCATATTCGCCAGCTGTTGCAACAAGCCTGCGCGGTCGCTTTCCTCTTCGCCCATACCGACAATACCGCCACAGCAGACTTTCATGCCCGCCTTGCGCACATTGGCGAGGGTTTCCAAGCGGTCTTGATAGGTGCGAGTGGTGATAATTTCGCCGTAGTATTCAGGCGAGGTATCGAGGTTGTGGTTGTAGTAGTCAAGACCAGCATCGGCCAGTTCCTGCGCCTGATCCTGATCGAGCATACCCAAGGTCATGCAAGTTTCCAGACCCAGTTCTTTAACGCCTTTGACCATAGTGGTCACGTAGGGCATGTCTTTGTTCTTGGGCGAGCGCCAGGCCGCGCCCATGCAGAAACGGGTTGCGCCGGAAGCTTTGGCGGCCTTGGCTTCTTCGATAACCTTTTCCACTGCCATCAATTTTTCGCGCTCAAGGCCGGTGTCGTAACGGGCCGATTGCGGGCAGTAGGCGCAATCTTCGGGGCAGGCGCCGGTTTTGATCGAACAGAGCGTACTGACTTGCACCTCATTGGGGTTGAAGTAGGCGCGATGTACACTTTGCGCCTGAAACATCAGGTCGCTAAAGGGCAGTTCAAACAGGGCGAGAATTTCGGCGCGTGTCCAGTCGTGGCGAATGGTGGGGGCAAAGCTGGCGTTCATAAGAGGGCGTCCATAGGTTCAGGAAACAGATAACGCATCTTAGCGGAGAGGTAAAAGCTGTCAACCAAAAAAACTTTTTTGGTTGACTAATCACTTTTGACAAAGGCTAAACCACTATCGACAATGAGCCGCTCGGGCGCTCGACTCGCCCCCAATACAAGGACCCTGTATGTGGCACTTGCTTAAAAATGGCCTCCAACGATTATTGCCCCAGCCGTGCCTGCTCTGCGGCCAAACCAATAGCCGCAGCCTCTGCGGCGAATGTGAGCGGTCACTACCACGCTTGGATCAACACCGCTGGCGCTGCGCACAGTGCAGTATTCCACTGGCTAGCGATGCGCCCTTGTGCGGTCACTGCGTGCGCCAACCACCGGCGTTTAGCCAATGCTGTATTCCTTACGAATACAGCCATCCACTCGACTTTTTGATCCATCAATTCAAATACCGGCGCCAGCTGAGTAGCGGCAAACAACTCGCCCAACTCTTGCTGCAACACTGCCAGCAAGCAACACGACCGGATTTTGTGGTGCCGGTACCCATGCACTGGCGCAAGCGCTGGCAGCGCGGATTTAATCAAAGTGAACTACTGGCCTACCCTGTCGCTCACGGATTAAAACTGCCAGTGGTGAATGCATTACAGCGCCGACAACACGGCCACTCGCAAAAAGGTCTTAGCCGACGCGAGCGGCAGGGCAATTTACGCCGCGCCTTTGAGATCACCCCCAAATATCGACCGCTGTTAAAAGGTGCACATGTGGCGCTGATCGATGACGTGGTGACCACCACGGCAACGGCGCGCTGTTTAAGCGAGCTGCTGATCAAAGCGGGCGCGGCGCGGGTGGATGTCTGGGCGCTGGCGCGCACGCCCGATCACTAAACCGATGAACCCTGCAGCGCGGGGTTACGTAAATCACCGCGAATACGTAAAGCAGGGATAAATCCTGCGCTATACACCTACCGGGGTTGATAGATTGTCGCTACTATTCGTCATAGCTTCATTTTCACCTAATGCCCTCGGTGAGTGCATTATCACCAGCCGATAACCTAAGGACATTCATGACTACTTCGCACCGCCTGCTGGCCTGCGCGCTCTCATTGGCGAGCTGCCTTAGTATTCCCGGGTTGGCGCAGCTCAACCCGCCCACCAGTGCCGCAGCCCCTGCCACAACAGCTTCCACTCCGGCACAACCTTCATCAACTGCGCAGCAACTGTATGCCGCGGCGCAGCAGGATCTGTTGCAACTGCGCGTTTTACTGAAGAACGGCAATAGCCAATCCTCCGTGGGATCGGGCTTTTTGATTGGCACCTCTAATTTGGTGGTAACCAACTTTCATGTCATCTCGCAAATCGCGCTGGAACCAGATACCTACTTTGGCGAATACAAAGACACCCAGGGAAAAAGTGGTGCCATTGAATTGCTGGCGGTGGATGTACTGCATGATTTGGCGATAGTGCGCATTGCCCGTAACGGTACTGGTTTTTTTAACGTTCCCCACGCAGCGGGCGACAGCCAACAGCCGCCGCTTGAGCGCTTGAGCCAGGGTGAAAAACTTTACTCCCTCGGCAACCCGCTGGACTTGGGTTTTACCATTTCTGAAGGTACTTACAACGGCATCAGCGCGCGCGGGTTTTCCGATCAGCTGATGTTTACCGGCCCGGTTAACCCGGGCATGAGTGGCGGCCCCAATGTGACCGCCGACGGTCAGGTGGCGGGAGTAAACGTCGCTCATCGCCGCGATGGTGAATTGGTGAGTTTTTTGGTGCCCGCAATCTACGTGCAGCAATTACTGGCGCGCGTCACCAGTGAGATGACAGCGCCCACCGATTTCAAACCCATCATTGGTGAGCAGTTATTACAGCATCAGTCAGCAATGGTAGATACCCTGCTCGACAAACCTTTCAGCATCAAACAACTCGGGCCCTATTCGGTACCGGTGCGCGAATCCGATCAAGTGCGCTGCTGGGGCAACTCCGACAGCTCAGCCAAAAAAGCCTATACCGTTGCAAGTATCAACTGCTCCATGGAATCGGCCATTTTTGTCTCCGGTGATTTGCAGACCGGCCATGTGACCATGCGTCACCAATATGCGCGTAATCGCAAACTCAACAGCCTGCAATTTTCCCAATTGGCCAGCCAAATGTTCGCCGATCAGGTCTATAGCACCGCCAAAAGTGACACCATTACCCCCGCCGCCTGCACCGAGAGTTTTGTGACCCACAACGCTATTTCGCTGCGCGCCTTGGTGTGCACCGAGGCCTATCACAAATTCAAAGACCTCTATGACTTTACCCTGATTACCGCCAGTACTGACGATAGCCAAATGAGCCTGCAAAGCCTGATCAATATCCAAGGCGTGTCCTATGCCAATGGCACGCGTTTGATCGAACAATTTATTCAGGGCATTGATCGCCGCCGCTCAGAACCGGACGCCACCACCACGATTACACCGAATGACAAAACGGAGGTGTCGCAATGAACCGCCTTTTGTTTGTTGAGCAGCTGACCGCGGATGGCGAGGTGCTTCATCGCCACAAATTGACCCAATTACCCATTCGCATAGGCCGCGCCTATGACAACGATATTATTCTCGATGACCCGCACACCGCAGCGCATCACGCCCAGATTGAACTCAATCAATTAGATGAACTGATCATCAATGATCTGGACAGTTTTAACGGCATTACCCGCGCCAATCATCGCGAACGCTTTTTTGTAGTAGATGGGGATGCGGTGTACCGCTTGGGCCATACTCGTCTGCGCATTCGCACGCCGGATTACCAGGTCGCGGCCGAGCAAACCGACTTTACCAATCACCGCTGGGAAGGTTTGTTACCAGCGCTTGCCGGTTTGGTATTGCTCGTGGCAACCGGCCTGCTGACCACCTGGCTGAGCGATTTGAATCAGGGCACACTCAGCAAATACCTGCTCGAACTGGTCAGCGTGATCGGTTTTGCGCTGGGCTGGAGCGGCATCTGGGCCATCTTTAGCAAACTTCTCAACGGTCAAGCGCGCTTTGGTCGCCACTTGTTTATTGTGAGTTTGGGGCTTGCAGGGCTGGAACTGTGGGACTACCTGAGCAGCATGCTCGCCTATGCCTTTAGCTGGGAGACCTTGGCACATTTCACAGTGCACCCGCTGATTTTTATCTGCGCGATAACCCTCTACTTCCACATGCGCACCGCGGGCAACAAACGCCCCGGACGTCTGAAACTTTATTTGCTGGCGCTGGCGCTGGCTGGCTCGGGCATCTCTATGACCAAGCAATATCAGGCCAGCAATCACTTGGGCGATGCGCTTTACCTGAGTCAACTTTATCCGCCTGCTTTGCGTATCAGTCGCGATGTGAGTTTGGCGGAATTTATGACCGACATTGACTCACTCAAAGCCACAGTGGATAGCAATCGCAAAGACAGCAGTGATGAAGATGGCCCAAAAAAAGAGGAAGGCGCCACTCAAAACAGCAGTGCTGCATCCGGTAATAGCAGCAGTGCCGCTATAACCAGCACGCCAAGCCAACCATAATTGTTTACAGGAGATCACCGATGATCAACAGAAATTTATTCAACGCCGCAGTGGGATTAGTGGGCAGCCTGTTTATTAACGTCGCTATGGCTGCGGATTTTGCACTCTCCAGCCCCAGCATCAAACCCGGCACAACACTCACCACCGATCAGGTATTTAATGGTTTTGGCTGTACCGGCAACAATATTTCGCCCGAACTGTTATGGACCAATGCACCGCAAGGCACCAAAAGCTATGCACTCACCGTTTATGACCCCGACGCACCAACCGGTTCAGGCTGGTGGCATTGGGTGGTCTATAACATTCCGGCCAGCGCCAATAAAATCGCCGCTGGTGCCGGTACAGTGGATGGCAAAAACCTTCCAGCAGGCAGCGCCCAGGGACGCACCGATTTTGGCAGCACTGGTTTCGGTGGCGCTTGCCCACCGGTGGGCGACAAACCCCATCGCTACATTTTTACGTTGCATGCGCTCAGCACCGAAAAACTGGAGATCCCCGAAGGCGCAACTGCCGCACTTATCGGTTATATGATCAACGCCAACCGCATCGACCAAACCAGCTTCACCGCCTACTACGGCCGTTAATTCCGCGTTTATTTCAGCTTAATGCCGGCGCGTTAACCAGCACCGGCATTAAGTCGTTGGACAGCATGACAGCGGGCGCCTAAAATGCGCGCCTTTCTAACCCCCCTCTCCTCTGCAGGTAAAACCCATGGGCAATAAAACCGCTCTCTACGCCACCCATCAAGCCATGGGCGGAAAACTGGTGGATTTCGGCGGCTGGGACATGCCACTGCACTACGGCTCGCAAATTGAAGAGCACCACAAGGTGCGTCAGACCGCGGGCATGTTTGATGTGTCACACATGACGGTAGTGGATGTCACCGGCAGCCAAGCCAAAGCCTATCTGCAATATTTGCTCGCCAATGATGTCGCCAAGCTCGATGGCAACCTGGGTAAAGCTCTCTACAGCGGCATGCTCAACCACGAGGGTGGTGTGATTGATGACCTGATCGTGTACAACCTGGGCGATTGGTATCGTGTGGTAGTGAACTGCAGCACCCGCGAAAAAGACTTGGCGTGGATGAACAAAATCGCCGCCGATTTTACCGTCACTCTTACCGAACGCCCGGAACTGGCGATGATTGCCGTGCAGGGCCCGAACGCCATTCGTATTGCGTCATCAGTAGTCACTGCCGAGCGTGCCGCGATTATTGCCGATCTGAAAGTATTCCAGGGATTACCTGCTGGCGGCTGGTTTATTGGCCGTACAGGTTATACCGGTGAAGACGGTCTGGAAATTATGCTACCCAATGAACAGGCTCCCGCTTTTTGGCAGGCATTGGCGGATGCAGGTATCGCTCCTTGCGGTTTAGGCGCACGCGACACCTTGCGCCTTGAAGCAGGGATGAATCTCTATGGTCACGAAATGGATGAGACCGTATCACCATTAGCCGCCAATATGGGCTGGACCATCGCCTGGCAACCACTGGAACGCAACTTTATTGGCCGCCCGATATTGGAGGCCCAAAAAGCAGCAGGTAACAGCCACAGACTGGTGGGATTGGTACTGCGCGAACGCGGTGTATTGCGCGCCGAGCAAGTGGTCAGCATAGAGGGCTGCGAGGAAAAAGGCGTAATCACCAGCGGCACATTTTCACCCAGCTTGGGCTATTCTATTGCTCTGGCGCGTGTACCCCGCAGCATCGGCAGTCACTGTCAGGTAGAGATGCGCGGCAAGCAAGTTACCGTTGAGGTAGTTGCCCCGAATTTTGTGCGCCACGGCAAAGCGCTCATCTAATACCGTTATTTACGCTGCTGATTTGAAATGAAGCAGCATCGACACTAAGATCGTACAACGTTAAAAATTTTCACAGGAAAACAATCATGAGCGATATTCGCAAAGAACTGAAATACCTTAGCAGCCACGAATGGGCGCGTGTTGAAGAAGACGGCACTGTGACCATCGGGATTACCGATCACGCTCAGGACGCCTTGGGCGATGTTGTTTATGTGGAAACACCGGAAGTGGGTTCGCGCGTAGCCATCGGTGAAGAAGCGGGCGTAGTGGAATCGGTAAAAGCCGCCTCCGACATCTACTCACTGGTATCCGGTGAAGTTGTTGCGGTGAACGAAGCGCTGCAAGATGCTCCCGAAACCGTCAATAGCTCACCCTATGATGACGGCTGGTTTTTCCGCGTAAAACCTGATGATTTGGCAGAGCTGGACGAAGCCATGGATGCAGCGGAGTACCGCGAACTGATCGAAAGCGAAGATTAATCGCGAGCACATACAACCGATAAAAAACGCGGCTAACGAGCCGCGTTTTTTTATGCTGTCGCCACAATAATTATCACAGTGCGGCTTTGATTTCTGCCTGAATAGTTTTTACATCCCGTGGCCATGGGCCTGCATCACGCTGTGCCGCTGGCAAACGACCAATCGCCTGACGAGCCTCAGCGGAACTGGCAAAACGCCCCGTAATCACGACAAACCAATCATTGCCCTGACGTTTGCTTTTAAACATCAACAACTCGGTTTTATTGGGCTGGGCAGCCATATAATCCAGCGCTGCTTTACGGTTGCTCACACCCAAAAGTTGCACTGTGTACTCGGAAGCACCCCACGCCAGAATATTTCGCTCTTGTTGGCTTGCAGTGGTTGCCAGGGGTTTTTTCTCCACCGGTTTGGATACAGGCTCGACTGCAACAGGCTGGGGTTCCGGCTTAACCGGTGCGGGCGCCACAACAGTTGTCGCTGCCTCAACAACAGGTTGTTGGGGTACGGTTGCCGTGGGAGCGCTGGACGTGACCTCTGGCTTTTTCACCGAGGTGGTTGGTAATTGCGCCAAAGGTACAACCTCTTCGCGCGCAAATTCATTGCTAGCCTGGGTTGCCGAACCTGTCGGTTGTGCTTGGGCATTCTGGGCTTGAGCCTGTTGGGCAGCCATTTGATTGGGTTGTTGTGGCTGAGGCAGACTCTGCAGCAAAGGCTGTACCGGGGTGTTCGTTGACGTCAACTCAAGTGCACTACTGCTCACAGCTTGACTGGTACTTGGAGCCAATGCGGGCGCAACCACCACAGGAACGACTGGTTTATCCTCATCCCCCATGTAAAGGAAAGCCACCCCCACCACGGCAATCAACAATGCAATCGCAATAATATGGGCAACTGGTAAAGAGCGTTTATCAAATGCCAATTTTGGCGTAACTGATTCCAGCAGACGCTCCTGCGCACACTCGTGCAGAACCCCCAAGTGTCCCTGCGCCTGGCGCCACCAAGGGTCCACCATTGACTCACTAAATATTTCTGGCCCAAGATAATCCGCCATCTCCATTCGGAAATTTAGATAGTCGACCGATTCTGCAAGGCTGAATGGTTGCAGGTGAAAATCATTAATGAGTAAAGTTTCCGGGCTTGCTCGTTCCAGACGACTCATTAATGATGGTTCGGCAAATAAGGCGAGGTGCAAGCGATTTTGCTGGGGGAAATTGTTAAGCAGCGCCGTAAGCACGGCGAGGGTCTGGTCATCGAGCAGCTGAGCGTTATCAACCACCACTACCGCCAAACCTTCCTCCTCAACCATAGCCTCTTCGGCAATAAATGCCTCAATCGCCGACAACAAGTTTTCCACCGAAGGTAATGGACCAGCATTAATGCCAAATGTCTGAGCAATAACGGTCAATACCTGCTCAAGATTCTGCGCTGATTGCAGACTCAGAAAACAGATCTGATCCTGATCTGACAAGGAATCCATGAACGCGTGTGCAGTGCGGGTTTTACCCACGCCCGCTTCACCAGATACCACCAATACACTGTTGCTAAATTGGCAGAGGTGCAACAACTGATCAAGTAATTGGCGCCGACCCGCTCCGGTGAATAGAGGAAAAGAATAATCCTGTGCAAAGGGATCTTCAGACAAACCATAACGTTGACGATAATCAGCCAATAACTGCTCATCACTCGACGTATCGGGCAAATCAAACAAGTAGCCTTGCTGACCGGCAGGCCGATCAAGAATACGACTATCGGGTTGGGCGCGCAAAGGTGAGTCTCCTGTCATCATCAATTCTCTCTCTGCCCCAATTACGAATCTGCTCTGCAGGCATCGAAAGTCTGCAGTAACATCGCCAGATCTATATCACTGGTAGTGATGGCTTTACCCATTGACTCAAGTAATACCAAACGCAGGCGACCATCCAACACTTTTTTATCCACCCCCATCAATTCCATAAACTGTTCAGGGCTCATGTCTGCCGGCGCTTTGGTAGGAAGATTGGCGCGAGTTAATAAATCGATAATCCGCGTTAGCTCAGCAGCACTAATTGCACCACGTCGCCAGGAGAGATCTGCCGCCATCGCCATACCAGCAGCGACAGCCTCACCGTGTAACCAATTGCCATAACCCTGAGCAGTTTCAATGGCATGGCCAAAGGTATGCCCCAAATTCAGAATTGCGCGCAATCCACCTTCGCGCTCATCCTGGGCAACAACAGCCGCTTTATTTTCGCACGAGCGCTGTACTGCATAACTCAAGGCCGACACATCACCGCGCATCAACGCATCGATATTATTTTCCAGCCACACAAAAAAATCATAATCAGAAATTAAACCGTATTTGATAATTTCGGCGATACCCGCCGAGAGTTCGCGCGCCGGCAACGTGGACAGCAGCGAGATATCGGCAAGCACACATTGCGGCTGGTAAAAAGCGCCGATCATATTTTTGCCCAACGGATGGTTCACGCCGGTTTTACCACCAACCGATGAATCGACCATAGACAATAGGGTTGTTGGCATCTGAATAAAATCCACACCGCGCTGGTAACAGGCCGCAGCAAAACCAGTCATATCACCAACCACACCACCCCCCAATGCAATCAGTGTAGTAGTACGATTGTGTCGCTCTTCCAATAAAGTATCAAAAATACCAGCCCACACCTCTAATGTTTTATGGCTCTCACCATCAGGCAATATCACTTGACTAACCTGATAAGTTGCAAGCGCCGCACAGAGGTTATCCAGATACAGGGGCGCGACCCGATCATTAGTCACCACACAAACCTGACGCCCACGAATATGTTTAGTGAGCAATTCCGATTGTGACAATAACGCTTCGCCAATATAAATCGGGTAACTGCGATCATCCAAATTAACGGTTAAAACCTGCATAACACTTGCCCTGCACAGCAAAATAAATAAACCAGCACTTTATCATAAAGTGCTGTTCGGGATAAAAAGGGAACGAAAAGTAAAACCGAACAATCCTGAAGATGGCATCAAAAGAAAAGGGGCTCTAGGCCCCTTGTACGAGTGATGCGATTTCTTGAGCGACTGTTTTCGGTGAGCGCCGATCTGTATTCACCACAAAATCGGCGGCATCACGGTACATGGGGTCACGCAATGCCAGCAGGTCGATAATTTTTTGGCGAGGATTTTCAACCTGTAACAGAGGGCGCTTTTTATCACGCGCTGTACGCTCAACCAACTGATCGATAGAGGCCGTCAAATAACAAACGAAGCCAGATTGCTTCATTAATAAACGATTTTGATCGCGCAATACAATTCCGCCACCAGTTGCAATCACCGCATCCTGCTCACCGGCAAGCTCTTGTAGCACCGCTGTTTCTCGCTCACGAAAACCTTCCTCGCCTTCCATATCAAATATCCATGGAATATCGGCACCAGTGCGCTCTTCAATGACGCGATCACTATCGCGGAAACTTAAATTGAGTTCGGCCGCCAAGAGGCGGCCGATTGTAGATTTACCGGCCCCCATGGGGCCGATCAGAAACACATTAGTTTTTTGCATCAGTTTGACAGAGTATCCGACATCAGTTTGGGGGTAACAAAAATCAACAGCTCAGTTTTGAATTGATTATCAATGGTCTTCTTAAACAGACGCCCCAAGTAGGGTATATCACCTAACACCGGAACCTTGTTCTCACCTTTGGTTCCCTCTAAGGAGAATACCCCGCCCAGCACGACCGTTTGACCATTGTTAACCAAAACTTTGGTCTCTAAACGAGTGATATCAACTGTAGGCACACCAGATGGCGTATTTTGACCAATCGAATCTTTCCATACAACCAAATCCATAATGATACGATTATCAGGCGTAATTTGCGGTGTAACTTCCAACTTCAAAACCGCTTCACGGAAACCAGTTGTTGTACCACCACTTGGGGCGGTTTCTTGATATCCAATTTCTTTACCCGACTTGATAACCGCTAATTGTTTATCGCTAGTAATAACTTTTGGTTGCGACACAATCTCTGCGTAACCGGAGTTCTCCAAGGCGCTTAATTCCAAATCCAGATAAGCATTGTCAGTGAGAACGCCAATAGCGGCGGAGGCATATGGATTTGCGACAGCAAGATCAACTGCATCTGCTTCGTTTAAATCAAACGAATTACCATCAGCAGGATCAGAAACGAACCAGTCACGTGGGCTGGTGCCATCAGTATCATCTAGTCCCTCTCTTGATCCGGCAAAGTCAATAATTCTGCTGCCAGGTTTTTCATTGTATCCAATGCCGCCCCAGCGAACGCCAAGTTCGCGCTGAAAATCAGTGTTAGCGATAACAATTCTTGCCTCAATCATTACTTGGCGAATTGGAATGTCAATTTGATCCACCAAACGCTTAAATGCTTCAATACGCTCTGCGGTGTCAGTAATGATAATTGAGTTGGTTCGCTCATCAACAACACCTTGGCCACGCTCTGAAAGTACGCTGCCCGTTGCCCGGCTACCACCACTACCGCCACCAGAACCACCGCCACCGCCTTCCCCGCGAAATAGTTCAAACATCTCCTTCGCATTGGCATAGCGCACACGAATGTATTCCGTGCGGAGTGGTGCAAGCTCTTCCAGTTGCTTCTTTGTAGTAATTTCCTGACGCTCACGCTCTGCAATTTCTGCGGCAGGTGCAACCATTAGAACATTACCAACCTGACGTTTATCAAGACCTTTGTTTTTAAGAACCATCTCCAAGGCTTGATCCCAAGGTACATTTTGTAAGCGCAAAGTAATTCGCCCTTGCACGGTATCGCTGGCAACCAGGTTCAAATCAGTAAAGTCAGCAATAATCTGCAATACAGCACGAACTTCAATATCTTGAAAATCCAAAGATAATTTTTCGCCCGTGTATTCAAAATCTTTCTTCTTCTCAAGCTTTTCTTGCTCGGTTAACGGTTTAATACTAACTACATATTCGTTATCCGTCTGATAAGCCAAATAATCGAAATCTCCGCCTGCCGCAATATTTAAAACAGCACTCTCGCCTTCTTGGCCAGCACTCACCAAAGACACGGGAGTAGCAAAATCCACCACATCCAGACGACGTCGCAGCTCTGGAGGAAGCCATGCATCCTTGAAGGTCAAACGCACTCCCGCTCCAGTTCCAACCATATCAGCTGCCACTTTAGGGTTAGAGAGTGAAATAATTATTCGCCCTTCGCCTGCAGTACCACGACGGAAATCAACATTGGTAATCCGGTTTTGGTTAGCTACGGGATCTGCCTCTTTGAACCCATTTTTCTGCGCTATCTCAACAGATGGACGAATGGATTTTTGTGCGTCAGCAGCCTTTGCAGCGCCAACTTCGACGATAAAACTATTGCCATCTGTGCGGGTGGTATAGGGAGCCAGCGCATTGAGATTTAAAATCAAGCGCGTACGCCCATCGCTGGTCAACACCATAGCACTTTGGCCATTATCGACCGCCAAGGGATAACGGCGCTCCTTTAATGCACTAATGGCATCAGGAAAATCGAGCACAATACGTGCAGGCTTTTCAATGGTGTAGCCCTGTGGCATTTGAGGCGGAGAATCAAATGCCATGCGCACTTCAAAACGCTCACCTGGTAACTGAAAAAAATCTATGTCAGTTAAGGTGTTAGCCATAGAAAATGGCGCAGCAGCAAAACCAACCAAGACCAATAGAAACTTACGCATATTCAACCCCGGAGTGAATAGAGCACACATGTCCGCTTATTCCTTCTCTTCTAATTTAATAATTCTGGGACGTTCAACCCAACCATTTGATCCATCACCAACGATTTCCATAATTTCAATCTGCGATGGACTAGTTGTAATAATTTTGCCGTGATTCAATCCGAGATAATTACCGATGGTAACGGGTACAACGTCACGCTCACCGTTATCAATTAATGCCCACAATTTACCTGCTTTTTCTACAGTGCCTACCATCTTGAGTGCAGTAACGTTGAAACGCTCAAGAAATTCTTTTTCCCTGGTTAAATCAGGCACCACTGTACGCCCACCTTTAGCCGCTGTCTCATCAACAGGAATCGGTTTTTCAAATGGGCTACGAAGTGTCATAGCACTATATGCAAATGGCTGATAGGGGCTAAAAGTTGGCAATGGTTCAATTTGCCCTTTTGGACGCCGTTTGGCCTCCTCCATAAAGTCAATTAAATCCTGATGAGATGACTGACCACAGCCGACCAGCAAAAAAGCACCCAGTAAGGGAAGGACACACAGAGGCTTTTTCATTTGGCAGCCTCCTGGGATTTATAGCGATAAGTTTTAGCTACGATTTTCATGTTCAAGGTTTTATTCTCTTTAGATGAGCTTATAGAGAAGTCATGTAAAGTTACTATCCTTGGCATACCTGCAACACCGCTAACAAAACCGCCCATATCGTGGTAACCACCATCGACCGTAATATCAATAGGCACTTCGATGTAATATTCAGCAACAACATCAGGCTGGAAGTTAATATTGACATTAGTCAGACCGCTCTCACCTGCACGAGTCCCTACATCCTCGAGCAATCCGGGCACTTCTGTTTTTGCTGGCAGCCGGGACAAGAGCGAATCAAACGTAACCTTCATCTCCTCCATTTGAGCTTTATAAGCATCAAGGTTTGCGGCCTCAAAGCTACGCTTCTCAAATGTGGATCTGAGTGTTGTTTCCTGTGCAATGACAGATTGCAACTGCATATTAAGATCACTGATTTTTAAGTAATAAGTTCCCGCAAATATTATGCACAGCAGCAAAATACAAACGAAAACCTTGGCTGGCCAAGGCCATACACCCGCCTTATCAAAATCTATGTTATTGACATCAAACTCTTTGAGCTGATCAAGTGTTTCCTGAAATGACATTACTGGGCACCTCCTGCGGTTTGAGCAGCTTCAGCCAGCGGATCGACTGGCGCGGAGGTCTCCACTGTCATCTTAAATATACTTGCATCGTCACCTTCGCTGGGAGCCGCATCGACCGATATCAAATTATGGGACGCGTACCAATCGGATGCCTCAAGATTCCTCAAAAAACTGGCGATACGATTATATGATTCAGCCACCCCCTCTATGGTTACCAACTTGTCTTTACGCTCAATTTTGGTCAACCATACGCCGTCGGGGATTGCTCGCGCCATCTCATCAAAATAACGAACGATAACCGGACGCGTACCTTCTAGATCAGTAATCACTTTTATGCGAGCCAAAAGATCATCGCGCACTTTTTTGATTTCACTGATTTCTTTGACCTGTGCATCCAATTTGGCAATTTCTTTATTCAATAATTGATTGCGTGCGTTTTGATTTTCTATTGCGGACTGAACACTGGACACCCAGAAATAGGCTCCCAATAAGCCAACTACTACTACAGCAACTACGATACCAATGAATTCACGCTTCTTTTCTTCGCGATAGGCCTGACGCCATGGTAGTAAATTAATCTTTGCCATTAGTCAAAACTCCTCATCGCCAGCCCGGTAACTATCATCAGAGCAGGCGCATCATTAGCCAAAGACACTGCATTGACTCTGGAGGACACTGACATTCTGGCAAAAGGATTAGCAACCACAGTTTGTGTTCCCAGCTTTTCTTCTATCAGCCCGACCAAACCTTCCAGAGAAGCAACACCCCCCGCAAGAATGATGTAATCGACATCGTTGTATTGGCTGGCAGAGAAAAAGAATTGAAGTGAGCGAGTAACTTGTTGTACAACGGCATCTTTGAAGGGAGCCAAAACTTCCATTTCATAATCATCCGGCAATCCGCCCTGTTTTTTGGCGAGACCAGCTTCTTCGCGGGACAAACCATAGCGACGCTGTATCTCTTCGGTAAGCTGGCGGCCACCAAAAAGCTGTTCACGGGTGTAAACCGTTTTTCCATCAACCAGCACGCTCAAGGTGGTCATGGTGGCGCCTATATCGATAATCGCCACAACCTGCCCTTCCTGATCCTCAAGCTGTTCGGCGATCAACTCAAAAGCACGCTCCATGCAGTAGGCTTCAATGTCGATTTTTTCAGCAACCAAATCTGCATCATTCAAAACCTGCTGGCGCACATCGACATTTTCACGACGGCAAGCAGCCAACAAAACTTCTACTTGATCCGGGTTGCGCGGAGATATGCCCTGAACCTCAAAGTCGAGCATCACTTCTTCAAGGGGGAAAGGAATATATTGATCTGCCTCAGCCGCAATTTGGCTCTCCATGGCGTCATCACTCAAGTCCATCGGCATATCGATCATTTTGGTGATCACCGCCGAGCCTGCTACCGCAACGGCGGCGTGCTTCAACTTGGTTTTGGACTGTTTGACCATAGAGCGAATGACCTCTGCAACTGCGGCAGGGTCGGCGATGTTTTTCTCAACCACCGCATTTGGAGGAAGTGCTTTTACGGTATAGGACTCAACGCGATAGCGATCGCCGATGCGATTGAGCTCAAGCAATTTAACCGAGGTTGAACTGATGTCCAACCCGATTACCGGTTTTGCCTTCTTTTCTAGGAAACTTAAAATGCCCATTTTTCTATCTATATCCGTAACTTAGACGTTGTTTATGTTATAGCACTTTAACTTAAGCCTGCAACAAACCGATGAATATGTAAACAGGCAAAAAGCCCGTATAATGCCCGCCACCCACAGCGACTTCGCTAACTCATTAATTCACATAGAAAAAATGTTCAGTAAAAAATCCCTCTTTGGCATTATTTTTTGGCTGTTACTGGCCGGTACCAGCGTTACCTTGGTGACACTTACCGGACTCTATCTCTATCTGAGCCCCAAGCTACCCTCAGTAGAGACCCTGCGCGAAATCAAATTACAGACGCCATTGCGTGTTTATTCAAGTGACGGCAAGCTTATTGGTGAGTTTGGTGAGCAACGCCGCACTCCACTGACCTACGATCAGATCCCTCCTCTTTATATAAAAGCACTCCTCTCCGCAGAAGATGCAGAGTTCTTCGAGCATCATGGAGTTTCTCTAAAAGGCATGTTGCGCGCCGCTTCACAAATTCTGAAATCAGGCGCCATCCAATCTGGCGGAAGCACAATTACTCAACAGTTGGCGCGTGATTTCTTTCTCACTCGCAAACAAGTCTTCTCACGCAAGTTTAACGAAATCCTCTTATCCCTTGAAATTGAAAGGAAATTTACCAAGGAGGAAATCCTTGAGCTGTTCAACAATAAAATGTTCTTCGGCAACCGCGCTTACGGCTTGCAGTCGGCTGCGCAGATCTATTACGGCAAGGACGTCCACCAGCTAAGTGTCGCCCAATACGCCATGATTGTAGGGGTATTGAAAGCGCCGTCAGCCTACAACCCTCTGGCTAACCTAAAACGAGCCATGATTCGCCGCGACTGGATTATCGGACGCATGTATGAATTGGGACATATCGACCAGCATACCTATGAAGCGGCAATCAACGAACCCAATACCGCCAGTTACCATGGCACCACACTGGATGTACAAGCACCTTATATATCGGAGATGGCCCGTCAGGAAGTGCTGGATCGCTTCGGCGATAAAGCCTACAGCGAGGGTTACAGGGTATATACCAGCGTAGATAGCGCCATGCAGGCCACTGCGCAGGCGGCCGTACTCAAAGGCTTGTTGGGTTACGATCAGCGCCACGGCTACCGCGGGCCAGAGCGCCGCCTTAAACCATCGACAGAAACAGATTTGGCCGATTGGCAGGATGAACTACAAACCATTCCCAGTTTGGGCGGCCAAGAGCCCGCAGCCGTATTACAAGTGAATGAAAAAGCGATACGCGTACTGATAAGCAATGGCGAAATGGTTGATATTGATTGGGAGCAGGGGCTCGCCAATATCCGACCTTACATCACCGAAGATAGCCGTGGTCCAGCCTATACCAAAGCGACTGACTTCCTCAAAACCGGAGATGTGGTACGCATTACCAAAAATGATGATGATCAATGGCAATTCAGCCAAGTACCTGCGATTCAGGCTGCGCTGGTGTCGCTCGACCCCATGGACGGCGCTATTCGTTCTCTGGTTGGCGGCTTTGATTTTAATCAGAGCCATTATAATCGCGCCACCCAAGGGATGCGTCAGCCGGGATCAAGCTTCAAACCACTGCTTTACACCGCAGCACTGGAAAATGGCTTTACCCCGGCATCGATAATTAATGACGCCCCGATAGTGATTGAAAATACCAGCACTGGCGTAGCCTGGCGCCCGGAAAATGACGATGGCAAGTTTGTTGGCCCTATGCGCTTGCGTCAGGCGCTATATCGCTCTCGCAATCTCGTATCGATTCGCTTGCTGCGCAGCATTGGCATGCAGACCGCTCTCGACAGCCTTGCTCGCTTTGGGTTTAACCCCAAAGAGTTCCCCCGCGACCTGACACTGGCATTGGGCACACACGCCTTGACGCCGATGCAAATGGCAACGGCCTATGCCACATTTGCCAACGGCGGATTTAAAATTGACCCCTATTTAGTGACACGCATTGAAGACGATAAAGGCAGGGTTGTTTACGAAGCCAGGCCAAAACGGGTATGCAAAGAATGTGAACAAACACAGGTGAGTTATGCCGATGACGGCTCCGAGCTACCGGCAATGCCAAGCATGGACAGCAGTGAGCGCGCACCACGCATCATAGATGCCCGCGTGGCATACCTGATGGACTCCATTCTGCGCGATGTCGTCGACAAGGGCACAGCAAGGCTTGCCAAACAATTGGGACGCAGGGATCTGGCAGGTAAAACCGGCACCACAAACGGCCCAAGGGACACCTGGTTCTCCGGCTATAACCCGAATATCGCCACTACAGTCTGGGTGGGCTTTGATCAAAACACTTTATTGGGCAAGCGTGAATTTGGCAGTTCTGCTGCGCTACCAATATGGATCGACTTTATGCGCACAGCACTTGAAGGGGTGCCAGACCAACTACCCCGCCAACCAGAAGGAATCGTGACGGTAAGAATCAACCCGGACACCGGCAAACCTGCAATGCCAGGCGACCCGGACGCCATCTTCGAGGTATTCCTTGGTGAAGATACGGCGCGCACATCGGCAGCCGGTAATGAAGTAAGCGAACAAGTCACCCTTCCAGAAGAGCTCTTTTAATTAAATCTTTAGCGCGATGCGCTCACCTGCATGGCAGCAGGTGAGCGCAATTGCACGATAAGCGGTTTGAAAGAGCGCGCATTTCCAGTTTGGCGCACCTCGCGCACCCTAACCCAGCCACGCACATCAAGCCACTGCCCCTTTAGAGCCAGCCAATCCTGTTTGCGATGACCAAATTGCGCCCAATCGCGCTTGGCGATACGCGCCACTAAATTACCTTCAAATTCTATCCAGACCGATGAACTAACATCAACGCGAGCCACACGTCCGCGCAAATGACGAAAACCACTATCGCGAGCCGAAAGCGACTTGACCGGATACGCATTCCAATAACGATTACGCCACACACCAAGAGCTTGCGCCTGCGCGCGCTGCTCAAAGGCGAGCAGACATTCCGCCTGAGCCGCATTAGGTGGAACCGCTATCTGCAACACCATGCCGCGCTGCAAAAGGTCAGCAGCCAGACTGCGCCCTTGCGAATCGTAAACATGGGCAAGCAAACGACCATAATGGTCCACGCGCGCTCGCTCGAATCCGAGCCTAACCCTACCTCCGGCTCGCTGGATAAATGCTTGTGCAGCACTGTGCGCCTCGCGCCCGAGAGGCTGGGCGGGTTTTTGTCCACGGGCGATTTCCGGCGCGTTGATGCCTAATACCCTCACCGAGCGGCCATCCTCCAGTTTGAGGGTGTCACCGTCGGATACCCTCTTCACTTTCAGCAAGGCACCTGTGGGGTGACCGCAATCAGCTAGACTGCCGAGCGAGAATAGCAGGCATAAAAAAACGCCGGGAATTTTCATTCCCGGCGTTTTTACTAGCAATGCCAGCAGGCGCTGAATCAAGAAATTAGTCTTTCTTGGCACCAGCGATACGACTGCCGAAACGCTTGGTGAAGCGATCGATACGGCCACCGGTATCAACAATTTTTTGCTTACCAGTGTAGAAAGGGTGGCAAGAGCCACACACGTCTACGTGGAGTGCTTTGCCCAGGGTTGAGCGAGTAGTGAAGCTATTGCCGCAGCTGCAAGTTACAGCAACGTCAACGTAATTTGGATGAATATCTGCTTTCATGATGAATGCCTTTTGTGAGCTGTGCCGCCACCCGATCTGCTTGCCGGGCACCGCACATAGGTTAAAAAAAACGGCTGTTTTCAAGGAGCGGCGATACTACCAGAAAACCGGTAGTGCGCAACTGAAAACAGCCGTCTCGCACAAAAAACACTCAATAGAGTCGCAAATATCGTGGTTATTGCGGACGAGGTGACCACACCTTGCACCAGCCCGCTGCTTTCACTTCTTTGCCGGGGAAAATATTACAGCCAACCCATTCAGCACTTAAATCACCCTTGGCTTGCGCACAGTTGGCACAATTGCTAGCAGCCTGCGGGCTCTGCTCAACATAACCCAGCGCACTTGCCTGTGGATCGGTCGGGCTAACCTGCACTGGCGCCTGGGCCACAGCCAAATTGGTGACAGGAATCAGCGCCAAACCAGCGCCAATCCCAGACAATTTCATAAAGTCTCTACGTTTCATACACTTCACCTCTTGGGGTTATTAATTGACTAAACACGGTTTTTGCTTGTTGTAATAACTAGTTGTAATGATTCTTAAGTTGTTTATCGCGCGATACCCAAGGTGCCATTTAACTGCTGTTGCGCACAATAAACATTGATATGTATCTATAGCAGGTGTTTTCCTGCGCAGCTTTATATACGCCACAAAAAACCAATCAGGCCAACACACAAGATCGATAAGACGCAAAATCATGGCGTTTATAGGCTATTCTTGGCACCTGTTCGATTAACCCAGTCACTGCAATGACCCTCACGCCGCCATCAATCCTACTCGAAATAGCCCTGCCAGTTCCCCTGCGCCGAAGCTTCGACTATTTGCCGCCCACCAACCTGAGTCCAGAGCAGTTAGCGCAACTGGAACCGGGCATATTGATTCGCGTGCCATTTGGTCGTCAGGAGCTGATTGGCATACTGCTCCGCAGTAAAAGCACCAGCGATCAACCCAGCCACAAACTGCGCCCCGCATTGGCGCTTATCGACAACCAACCCGTACTAGAGAGCGAGTTACTCGAACTCTGCCTGTGGGCGGCCGATTACTACCAGTGCGCCCCCGGCGAAGCCCTGCAAACCGCCCTGCCCGTATTGCTGCGCCAGGGTGAAGCAGCGCAGCTGCGCGGCGAACAGATTTTTCAGCTCACCACCGAGGGCAAAGGCCTGCCCGAGGGGGCACTCAAGCGCTCGCCCAAACAAGCGGCGCTACTGGCGGCCCTGCAAACCCGCCACCAACTCAGCCGCGGCGATCTCGAACAGCTGGATATTCCCCGCACAATCGCTAAAACCCTGATCGACAAGGGACTGGTCGCCCTTGTCGAAGTGACGCCCAGCCGCACAACACAACCCGCACAATTACTGCGCGAGCCACCACTGCAACTGAGCGACGAACAGCAAAGCGCGTTTGCTCAAATCGAATACAGCAGTTTTAAAACCTACTTGCTCGACGGCGCCACCGGCAGCGGCAAAACCGAAATATACCTGCAAGCAATCGCAGAAACGCTCAAGAAAGGTAAACAAGCGTTAGTATTGGTGCCAGAAATCGGCCTGACCCCACAGACACTGCAGCGTTTCCAACGCCGTTTTAACCTGCCAATTGTCGCCCTGCACTCAGGTCTCAATGACCGTGAGCGGCTGGACGCCTGGCTGCAAGCGCGCGCCGGTATTGCTCGCATTATCATCGGCACCCGCTCGGCGCTGTTCACGCCACTTAAAGAGCCGGGCATCATCATTATCGATGAAGAGCATGATGGTTCCTTTAAACAGCAGGACGGCTTTCGCTATTCCGCACGCGATCTCGCCGCCCTGCGCGCCCAGCGTCTCGGCATTCCGCTAATTCTCGGCTCGGCCACCCCGGCGCTGGAGACCCTGCACAACGCCCGGCAGGGGCGCTACCACCATTTGCGCCTGCAGGCCCGGGCGGGCAACGCCAAACCACCGGATATTCAACTGCTCGATATTCGCGGCGAAATCCTGCACGAGGGGTTTGCCCAGGCCAGTATCGATGCCATTGGCGACACCCTAAACAAAGGCAATCAGGCGCTGGTATTCCTCAATCGGCGCGGCTACGCGCCGGCGTTGGAGTGCCACGACTGCGGCTGGTTGGCCAACTGCAACCACTGCGACGCGCGCCTGACCGTACATCAAACCCCGCGCCACTTGCACTGCCACCACTGCGACCACCAGCGCGCCATCCCCAAGCGCTGCCCGAGCTGCAACAGCAGCAAAATCCAACCGCTGGGCCAAGGCACCGAGCGCAGCGAATTGGTACTGCAGGAATTATTTCCCACTTACAAAGTGATTCGGGTCGACCGCGACTCCACCCGCAATAAAAACAGCATGCAAAAGCTACTGGCTGATGTTCACGGTGGCGAACCCTGCATCCTGGTCGGCACCCAGATGCTCGCCAAAGGCCATCACTTTGAAGATGTGACCCTGGTGGTGATTATCGACGCCGATGCTGGCCTGTTCAGCACCGACTTCCGTGGCCCCGAGCGAATGGGCCAGCTGTTATTACAAGTCTCCGGGCGCGCTGGGCGCGCTGAAAAACCGGGCCGGGTGATATTGCAGAGCCACCATACCGATCACCCGCTGGTGCAAACCCTGGTTCATCAGGGTTATCACGCCCTCGCCGAGCTGATTTTGCAGGAGCGCCAGATCACCCAGCTGCCACCCTATCGCCAGCTCGCACTGCTGCGCGCCGAATGCAAACAGGCTCAGCTGGCGCTGGATTTTTTACAGCAGGCGCGCCAACTGGCCGAGGCACTCCAGCCGCCCAGCCCGCAGTTGAACTATCTCGGGCCACTGCCGGCAATGATGGAAAAACGCGGCGATCGCTTTCGCTACCAACTGCAGTTCAGCGCCGCCCAGCGCCGCCCATTGCAGTTACTGCTTAGCCAATTAGCACAGCAACTTGAAACACAACCACTGGCGAGCAAAGTGCGCTGGTCGATTGATGTGGACCCGCAAGAGATGGGCTAAACGCGTCTTTAGTGACTCACCCGCGCAATCCCTTTACAATCGCGCCCTCGATCCAGCACCGACACCCAGATCCCATGAGTAGAGATTTCGCCAAAAAGAGCCGCGCCCCGGCACGCCGCCATTCAACTAGCACTGGCCAGACACCTGGCTGGCTGTTTTTTGTGGCAGGTGTCGTTTTTGGCGCCTTTGCGGCCAGCCTCTACTTTATTAAAAACCCCGCCAATACCCCTGAAACCAAAGAGCTGCCCAAAGCCAAAGTGGAGGAGAACAAAACGCCCAAACCGCGCTTTGACTTCTACAAGTTGCTGCAGGAGAGCGAGACCATAGTGCCCGCCAGCGAAACCATGGCCGAGGAAAAACCGGCGCAGGAACAGGGCAAAGAGGAATACATACTGCAAGTAGGCTCTTTCCCCAAAGGGGAAGATGCCGACAAACTACGGGCTCAATTGATTCTCATCAACCTCGATGCACGCATCGAAAAAGTGGAAATCCGCAAAGGCGAGATTTGGCATCGCGTCGTGGTTGGCCCCTTTAATACCCAAGCCGAACTGAGCACCGCGCGCAGCCAACTGGTGAACAACCAATACAATGCGCTGGTATTGAAACGCGCCAAAACCAAGTAAACCTTCCTCTTTGATTCCCGTCGCCACCGGAGCGCCTTGAAAAAGGCGCCACCGCCCCCACTTTTTGACTTCTAGCACGTACCTTATCCAACCCATTTATAGGAAGTCCTGTGACTACAATTCTCTCTGTGCGCCGCGATGGGCAAGTGGTTATCGGCGGCGACGGCCAGGTGTCGCTCGGCAATACCGTCATGAAAGGCAATGCGCGCAAAGTGCGCCGCCTCTACAAAAATCAGGTACTGGCCGGTTTTGCCGGTGGCACCGCCGACGCCTTCACCCTGTTTGAACGTTTTGAGGCCAAACTCGAAGCACACAATGGCCAACTCACCCGCGCAGCGGTTGAACTCGCCAAAGATTGGCGCACCGATCGCAGCCTGCGCCGGCTGGAAGCACTGCTCGCCGTGGCCGACAAAGACGCCTCACTGATAATTACCGGCAATGGCGATGTAATCCAACCCGAAGACGATTTAATTGCGATTGGCTCGGGCGGCAATTACGCGCAAGCCGCCGCGCGTGCGCTGCTCGAAAACACCCAATTGGATGCACGCAGCATTGTGGAAAAAGGCTTGAAAATCGCCGGCGATATCTGTGTCTTTACCAATCAGACTCACACCATCGAAGTGCTCGACTATTAATTTATTCAAGAGCTTAATTCATTCTTTTAAGAGTTTTTTATGTCCTCCATGACTCCGCGCGAAATCGTGCACGAATTAGATAAACACATTGTCGGCCAAGCCAACGCCAAACGCGCGGTGGCGATTGCGCTGCGCAACCGCTGGCGCCGCATGCAAGTGCCTGCCGAGATGCGCAATGAAATTACCCCAAAAAATATTTTGATGATTGGGCCAACCGGCGTCGGCAAAACGGAAATTGCGCGCCGCCTGGCCAAACTCGCCAATGCGCCGTTTATTAAAGTGGAAGCGACCAAATTTACCGAAGTCGGTTATGTCGGCCGCGATGTAGAATCCATTATTCGCGACCTGGTGGATGTCGCCATTAAAATGCGCCGCGAACAGGCTATGAAAGCCATGCAACACCGCGCTGCCGAAGCTGCCGAAGAGCGCATTCTGGATGTGCTACTGCCACCCGCGCGCGACCTCTCGGCAGAGGAGAGCAAACACGAGTCGAGTACACGGCAGATTTTCCGCAAAAAATTGCGCGAAGGTGATCTGGACGATAAAGAAATTGAAATCGATGTGGCCGCTGCCAGTGTAGGCGTAGAAATTATGGCGCCACCGGGCATGGAGGATATGACCAACCAATTGCAGAGTATGTTCTCTTCCCTTGGGCGCGACAAAACCAAAAAAGCCAAACTCACGGTAAAAAAAGCCTTCAAACAATTGCAGGATGAAGAAGCGGCCAAACTGGTCAACGATGAAGACATCAAAACCCAGGCGATTGAAGCGGCCGAGCAAAACGGCATTGTATTTATCGACGAAATTGACAAGGTTGCACGGCGCGGCAACGTGAGCGGTGCCGATGTATCGCGCGAAGGCGTACAGCGCGATTTACTGCCGCTGATTGAAGGCTGCACGGTAACCACCAAACACGGCGCGATTAAAACCGATCACATTTTGTTTATTACCTCGGGCGCCTTTCACCTGAGCAAGCCCTCGGATTTAATTCCGGAGTTACAGGGGCGCTTGCCCATCCGCGTGGAATTACAAGCGCTTACCCCCGATGATTTTGAACGCATTCTCACCGAGCCAACCGCGTCGCTCACCGAGCAGCAGGAAGCGCTGTTAAAAACCGAAGGGGTGAGTGTGACCTTCACCAAAGACGGTATTCGCCGCATTGCTGAAACCGCTTTTGAAGTGAATGAGCGCACTGAAAATATTGGCGCGCGCCGCTTGCACACCATTCTCGAACGCTTACTGGAAGACGTTTCCTTCACTGCCGGTGATGGCAATAACAGCGTAACAATAGATGCAGCGTTTGTGGAAAGTCACTTGGGTGAACTGGCCAAAAACGAAGACCTCAGCCGCTTTATTTTGTAAAAACTGTTTTAAGTGCCGCAATAATCGTCAGCCTGAGATGGCGACTGTTATTGCGGCATGATGTTTTTATGACAAGTGTAAGTTGCGCAAGAGAGAAGAATCAGTAAGAATTTTGTAACAAATGGCGTGGTAATACCGCCTATCACAGATACCCCAATCAATGACTCCCGACAAAATTCGCTTTCATAAAAACTCCCAGCAATTAGAACTGCATTATGGTGCAGAACAATTTTTACTGGAGGCAGAATTTTTGCGTGTTCATTCGCCCAGCGCTGAAGTAAAAGGTCATGGGCCCGGGCAGGCGGTTCTGCAATACGGTAAAAAAGCCGTTGCCATAGTGAACCTTGAGCGCGCCGGTAATTATGCACTCAAGCTCACATTTGATGATGGCCATGCCACTGGTATCTATACTTGGGAATATTTACATCAATTGGGTGTAAACAAACAGCAGCTTTGGGATAGCTACTTACAAGCACTGCATCACGCAGGCAAAAGCCGGGAAGCCAACACCAATGTGGTGCGATTGATTGACCCACAGAGCAATTAATTCATATCGGCACAACGCCCAATATTGTTTATTTAAGCTTTACATAAATTTTCCGTGCGCCTGTTACTTTTTTGATGCGCGCACCCTCTCATGGTTGAGCAGCAATTGCTGATTACAACCCACGCCTAATAACAACAAATACAACTCGCAGATATGCGCCAGCCTACGGGCTCTGGCCGGGCATTCGTTTGCCTGTTTTTTGTGTAGTTATTTTTTATGCAACTGTTTTTTGTGTGACTTTTTTGTAACCAGAGTTAGATCGGGATTTTATAGAAATGAAAAAAAGGTATTTCATTGCGCACACTTACCTCACACTGCTAGTGCTGCTCCTATCGCTAATACCCATCGCCTGTTATTGGTGGATGATACCCGCACCCGACACCTTGCATGGACAACTCTATCTATACAGCAGTCTCGGCTATTACGGGCTGCTCATTACCATTATTGCATTGGTATTATCACCGCTCGCCAGCACGCGCTGGACTCGCCCACTCTATGCGTTGTTGCTGGCACTGTGGTTAATTTATTTGTGCGTTGATGCCGCCACCTTCAACCTTTATCTGTTTCATGTAGATTGGATAATGATTGAAATGTTTCTTATGGATTTTGAAGGCCTGGGCTTGCCCAATATTATTGTGGTATCGGCCGCCGCGCTGGCAGCACTGATTGCGGCTGGCTGTTGGTTGCTAAGCCGCTGGGTATATAAAAAATCCGAACACCACAAATTAAGCTTGCGGCCTGTAGCGTTACTTAGCTGCACAATCATAGTGTTGTTTGCAGGCAATTCATCACTCAACATCTGGGCTGATAAATATCATCGCCAGGAAGTGAGTTATATCAACCCCTATCTGCCGGTGTACCGCCCGATTACCAGCAGCAAACATGCTGAAGCCTTAACACAGCTCCTGCCCGGTTTGTTACCCGCTACACAAGGCACAATGAACCGCAGCGCCATTCAGGAAAAAAGTGTAGTGCGTTATCCATTGGAGCCATTGCAGTGTGAAATAGTAGCCTCGCCGCCATCCATTATCATGCTGGTAGTAGAGAGCTGGCAGGCCGCAGCACTGCAACCGGAAATCATGCCTAATGTTGCGCGCTTTAGTAAAAAAGCCACGCACTTTGATCAGCATATTTCCGGTGGTTCCGCCACCATACCTGGCCTGTTTAGTCTTTTTTATGGGCTGCACGCCAGCTATTACCCGGCATTTAAAGCAACCCCTGCAGCTAACCCCAGTGAATTTACCGAAAGGCTGGCCGCACAGGGTTTTGAACAGCGAATTTTCACCAACTCCAATCTGGATCGTTTTGCCATGCGCAGTTTGATTTTCCCGCGCGTGCCGGAATCGGATTTTTATCAAGCCAAAACAGATGCAGCAGTGGTAACAAAATTTTTGCAACAACAGGAGCGCCAACAGACAAACACGCAGCCGCGGTTTGATTTTGTATTTTTAACCTCGTCTCACTCGCCCTATAAATACCCCAAAAAGTTTGCCCGCTTTACACCATTGCCCAGCGTAAAAGGAGGTTATGCATTTAATAAACAGGCAGACAACACGCCCTACAAAAATGATTACTACAACAGCCTTTTCTATGTAGATCATCTACTCGGGGAAATTCTCAATCACCTTGAAAAAAGCGGCGCATTGGAAAATAGCTGGGTAATTATTACCGGCGATCACGCGGAAGAATTTAATGAAAACAAAGCTGGGTTCTGGGGCCATGGCAGCAACTTTACCCGCTGGCAAACCCATACACCGTTGCTGGTACACGCTCCCGGACAAAAACTTGCCCGGCATGAAACCAGGGTGTCCAGCCATCAGGATGTTGTACCTACGCTGATGCAAGAAGTGCTCGGCTGCGATACCGCCCGCGAAGCCTATAGCACCGGAACAAATTTATTTTCCCTGCCCGAAAACCGCAGCCTGGTGATGTCGTCTTACTACAATAATGCCTACTGGGTTGACGGCACCGTGTTGGATCGCAGCACGGGCAAACAATATGCATGGACCGATATCAACAACACCAATCGCACTCTGGATAAAGAAAAACTGCATCAGCTACAAGATGAAGAGCGGCGCTTTTTCAGGGATACCGAATCGCGCGGGTTGCTTTCCGGTAAACACTAAAGAATCGCGTTTAGGGTTTTAACAAAAATTGCAGAATGGTATCCACGCGTGCTTGCCAAGCTTGCTCATTGTGTTCAGCACCGGGGAATTTTTTGGTTACCCAATCGCGCCCCTGCACATAACCTTTGGCGCGCATAATGTTATCAACCTGAAGCTGATGCACTTCGTAATACTGATCCAGCGTCGCGGTACCAAAATCAAAATAAATACGATGCTGCCCCGCCACAGGAAAATAATCGCGCAGATAATCACGCAGCTTTTCAGCAGGCCCCATCTGCTCATTATTAAAAAATAGTGGCCAATGGGTAGACACACCTGCCGCGCTACCAAATACCTGCGGGTATTCACTGAGCGCATACAGTGAAATTAAACCACCCATAGAACTACCTGCAATGAGTGTATTTTCGCGTTCAGGCAAGCTGCGGTAGTGAGTATCGATATAGGGTTTTAATTCTTGTACGATAAATTTCAAATAGTCATCAGCCCGATACTCGCTATTTTTTCCTTCACCTAAATGCAATTTGAGTTTTTCAATGACGGACTTATCCTGCTCGGAAAAATAACTCGCCGCACGCTCGGGAAAATATTCCATCCGCCGCTGTGGCGTACTCCAGATACCCACAATAATTGCCGGTTTTATCCTGCCTTCATCCATTAACCGCTGGGCAATATCATCCACCTCCCACGCTACGCCAAAATTGGCGCTGTGCTCGCTAAATAAATTTTGGCCATCGTGCATATAGAGCACGGGCAAAGCAGTATTGGGAGTTAAAAAATACTGGCGCGGCAACCAGACTTCTACATTGCGCGGTATGACATAGCGCGAGGAAAACGCATTGAGGTAATCAATACGCGACTGTGCAGCAGTGGCGTTGGAATGCAATGAGGGCGTTGCGCATCCATTCAAAAAGAGCAGCGAAATAAGGAGGTTTAACATTATTTTCATGGGCAGACCCGATCAAGGAATACCCAAATAGTAACAAGCCCGGCGGTTCCACAGCAGGGCTTACATACGTATTCAGCAAATTATCGGCAGATAAATCAATGGCTCCAACTTATCGCCCCGGTATATGCCGTAATCAATATCAGAATACCAAAGGCAATACGGTACCAGGCAAAAGCGATATAGGTGTGCTTGCTAATAAAAATTAACAATGCGCGCATCACCACAAAGGTAGCAATAAACGCGGTGATAAACCCGACAGCCAGAATACCTGCATCACTCCACTCCAATTGTTCACGTGCGCCCCATAAGCTGTAAAGCGATGCTGCCGATATCATGGGAATCGCGAGAAAAAAGGAAAATTCGGTGGAGGCCTTGCGCGATAAACCGAAATACATGCCACCGATAATTGTGGCACCCGAGCGCGAAGTGCCGGGAATTAACGCCAAACATTGGCACAAACCCACTTTCAGCGCATCCCTGTAACTCAGGTCATCCATCTCTTGAATGCGCGGCGCGTAAGCAAACTTTTCTACCCAGATAATCGCCAAACCACCCACAATAAATCCACTTGCTACCACATAAGGGCTGAACAAATAGGTCATGATGAAATCGCTGAGCAAAAAGCCGATCAGCGCTGCCGGAAAAAATGCCAACGCCACATTGACGTAAAGATTGCGCTCAATACCCGGGCGAACCACACCGCCCAAACTGCCAAAAATTTTGCGCCGATACTCCCACACAATTGCAAGCATGGCGCCCATTTGGATAAAAATTTCAAAAACGGTGCGCTTCTCGTTCTCCAGAAAATTCATCATATCCGCGGCAAGAATTAAATGGCCGGTACTGGATATAGGCAATAGTTCGGTAACTCCCTCGACAATACCCATCACAATCGCTTTTATTACAAGAACGAAATCCACAAAAACTCCTTTAGCCTGAAGCTGAAATAACAAAACCTACGACAACAAAAAAATCGACGCAATTAACCGGCCAAGTCTGCGTGAAGCAGCGCTTTTTTGCAAATTCACACATTTATTACAAAAACAGCGGAGTATACTGATGCCCTACATTCCGCCATCAAAGGGACTCCACATGCGCCAACTTCACGCTCGCTTTTACGCCCTGTTCGCTATTATCGCTGCGCTCCTATTCAGCGGCTGCGCCAATGTCCATTACGCGAATGATTACAAATCGGGCACCGATTTTAACAATCTGAAAACCTATAGCTGGCGCGCCGTGACGGTTGACATTGGCGGAACCGATCCAGCGTTACTTGAGCGTTTGGCAGACAATCAATTAGCCGCGCAAGGTTTTGTGCGCACACACGACAAGCCCGATTTACTTCTGGATATGCAAGTGTTTGCGCGCCAAAGCAAAGGTGGCAATAGCAGTATTGGTATAGGTATTGGCATGCCGATTGGGCGCAATGGCAGTGTTGGCTTGGGCACATCGCAACTGCTCAATAGAGGCAAACAGGAAGGCGTGATGCTGATCGACGTTACCCGCGCCAGCGACAACACTTTGATTTGGCGCGGCAGCGCGGAAGGTATTCCACTGATTCAGTTCTCTCTCAGCGCCGAGCAAAAATTGGGGGCGACCATGGCGCAACTGCTTGGCCAATTCCCACCAGCCACGGCACCTTAATTCACTCTATTCAGCCCTCACGACCGATAAGCGATACCCATGCCCCACTCTCAGCGCCTTTCTATTGAAGGCATTTTATTGTTAATTGGTCTGGCCATTGGCTGGGGCATTAACTGGCCCATCATGAAATTCATCATCAGCGAAATTCCACCGCTGACTTTTCGCGCCTTTTGCCTGTTTTTTGGGGGGCTGGGCATTCTCGGGCTGGCGCGGGCGTCAGGTTTGTCGCTGGCACTGCCCAAGGGTTATGTCAAAAAACTGCTGTGGGTGTGCCTGCTCAATATCGTCGGCTGGAATGTAATGGCAACCTACGGCCTGAGCTTGCTGCCCGCCGGGCGCTCCGCACTGCTGGGTTACACCATGCCCATCTGGACGGTGCTGCTGTCGGTGTGGGTGCTGCAGGACAAATTCACCCTGCGAATTGGTTGTGCGCTGTTACTGGGGATTGGTGGCATAGCCGCGCTGATGAGCGAATCCTTGATCGCCTGGTTTAGTGGCCCGTTTAACCTGCAATTGCTGGTAGGTGCGCTACTGATGATTGCCGCCGCCTGGTCCTGGGGTGCTGGCACTGTGCTGATGAAACTCTGGCAGATCCCGCTCAACACGGTGGTACTCACCGGCTGGTTACTGCTGCTCGCCAGCCTGCCCATTATGGTCGCCGCCGCACTGGTAGACGGCCCCCCACAACACCTGCCCTCCACACTCGCGCTCTGGGGCGTGGTGTACAACGTATTTTTCGCGTTTATGTTTTGTTACTGGGCCTGGGTGCGCCTGGTGACGCTAGTGCCGGTGAGCGTGTCATCGCTCTCGTCACTGATGACGCCCTTGATCGGGGTGGTCTCCAGCATTTATTTGCTGGGCGAAGAACCCGGCTGGCCGGAGCTCAGCGCCACTATTCTGATTTTAGGCGCAGTAGCGGTGATCAATTTTGGCGGTAAAAAAGCTAATACAGCACCGGCAGCGACCGATCCAACACTATGAGCCCCTGTGCAGGCTTAATCTGTGCCGCATAGGCGATTACCTCCACTCCCGCCGCAATCGCGGCGCGCAAGGTCACACCATACACCGGGTCGATATGATCCGCCGGGCTCACCTGTTGAATACCCGTATGCTGCACACAAAATAGCAATACGGCTCTATGCCCCTGCGCCACCATTAACATCAATTCGCGCAAATGTTTGCTGCCGCGCTCACTCACGGCATCGGGAAAATAACCCTGCCCTTCCGTTTCCATCAAAGTGACGTTTTTTACCTCCAGATAGCAGAGGCGCGCATCCTGCGGGTGACCTGACAATAAAAAGTCGATGCGCGATTTTTCATCGCCGTAGACCACCTCGCGTTTTATCACCGTGTAACCCTGCAACTCGCGTATCACCCCCAGGGACAATGCATCCCCCACCAGTTCATTGGTGCGCGCGGTATTGATACCGGCCAGATGCCCGCCGGGCGCGCTGACCACTTCCAGCGTCTGTGGGTATTTGCGGGTTTTACTGGCGGATACCGAATACCAGCAGGGGCTGTCGGGCAGCACACAGTTTTTCATCGAGCCGGTATTGGGGCAGTGAATAGTGATTTCGCTGCCGTCGGGCAGGCGCACATCAGCGAGGAACCGTTTATAGCGCTTGAGTAATTGCGCGGGGTAAAACACAGGTATAGCGGATTGCTGATCCATAAATTAACGCCAGATGTGTAACGATAAGGTGACAAAAAAGTGACAAATTGAACCACAAATGCACCATTTTGCGGCTATAGTTTTTGTTTAGGACAAAACCCGGGACAGGATTCAAGCCAACACAGCTAACGGCGCCAAAAGCTGCGAAAAAACGCTAGCACTCGCATTTGTTATCTGATAGCTTGCTCCCCCTTCTAATTCTGCCCACCCCCTGGTGCAGATGATCGATGATCCAGGATGTCTTACGAGGCGCTACATATGGCGAAAAAATCTCCCTCTACTGAAACCTTCGCACTCCGCCCTTTCACTCCCTATGTGGAGAAAAAAGGTGAAGAGTATATGAACGACAACCAGAAGCTGCATTTCAGACAATTGCTGCTCAACTGGCGCTCAGAATTGATGGAAGAAGTAGATCGCACCGTTAGCCACATGAAAGACGAAGCGGCTAACTTCCCCGATCCCGCCGACCGCGCCAGCCAGGAAGAGGAATTCAGCCTCGAACTGCGCACCCGCGACCGCGAACGCAAATTAATTAAAAAGATTGACAGCACCCTGGAGCTGATCGAGAACAACGATTATGGCTACTGCGATGCCTGTGGCGTAGAGATTGGCATTCGTCGCCTTGAAGCGCGCCCAACCGCTACCCTGTGCGTGGATTGCAAAACCCTCGCCGAAATCAAAGAAAAACAAATCGGCGGCTAAGGCCGATTTGCCGGAGGCGGGGCCACCCGCCTCTTTTATTATGTCTGCCACTCCCTCTATAGATCCCAGCGTTACGCCATCCAAGCTTGATAACACCCGCTATCGCGGACGTTTTGCCCCATCTCCCAGCGGCCCACTGCATTTCGGCTCACTGGTCAGCGCGCTTGCCAGTTATCTCGATGCCAAAGCCAATCATGGCAAATGGTTGGTACGCATGGAGGATTTGGACCCGCCGCGCGAACAACCCGGCGCTGCCAGCTTGATTTTGCAGACACTCGAAGACCACGGCTTGCAGTGGGATGAACAAGTGCTCTACCAAAGCGCGCGCCATCAGTCTTATCAGGAGACCCTGGAGTGGTTGATCGCGCAGAATCTGGCCTACCCCTGCGGTTGCTCGCGTCAGGAATTAGCAGCGATGGGCGGTATTTACGATGGCCGCTGTCGCCACCGGCAAGTGGATCTTGCCAAGCCCTACGCCATTCGCCTGAAACTCTATGACATTCCCCATCGCCCACAGACTGAGTGGGTGACTTTTGAGGATTTGATCCAAGGGCAGCAAACCCAAAACCTGCGCACCCAGGCGGGCGATCAAATCCTCAAGCGGCGCGATGGCTTTTATGCCTATCAACTGGCGGTAGTGGTGGACGATATCCACCAACAAATCACCCATATTATTCGCGGCAGCGATCTGCTGGAGGTGACCGCACGCCAGCTATCTCTGTTCAACTTGCTCGATGCACCAACGCCCGCCTTTGGCCATTTGCCACTCGCGCTACAATCTAATGGTCAGAAGCTGAGCAAACAAAATCACGCCAAGGCTATCGACTCAGCACAAGCGAGCAGGAATCTGTGGCATGGGCTAGGCTTTTTAGGGCAGAATCCCCCTGTTGATTTGGCGCGCGCCTCTACCAGCGAACTACTCAGCTGGGCACAAACCCATTGGCGACGCCATGTGATTACCGGCCTTGGCCATCTGTACCAAGAAGAATAACAACACTAATTGACCACCGGCCAACCACAGCGCTACAAGCCATCACTATGCACCCGCTCGCAGGTCAGCGCTAACAGGAAACAGACTTATGAACAATCAACGCCTGGTTATCTTGCTCCTGCTGGTGGCCTACATATTTTCACCCAGCTTGTTCAATTGGATTCTCGACCCCCAAGGCGCCTGGTATCGGCCCTATATTGTGTGGGTTGGGGTGATAGTGGTGGCTTTTATTATGCAGACCCGACGCAAGAACTATCACGATTTTGATTAACACCGGCAGCGCGATCTAACCGAATTGAAACCAACTACCTATAAGAACATCACCCAATGACATTTGATCTCAGCCAAGTGGCGCTAATCGGTCTCTGCTATTTATTGTTGCTATTTGGCATTGCCTATATCACCGAGCGCGGTTGGATTCCCGAAGCAGTCACCTCCCACCCCATCACTTATATTTTGTCGCTGGGTATTTTTGCCAGCGCCTGGGCGTTTTACGGAGTAATCGATCTCGCCTTTCAATACGGTTACGGTGCACTGGCTTATTACATCGGCACCGGTGCATTATTTTTGTTTGCCCCCGTGGCGCTGGCGCCCTTGGCAGAACTGGCCCGCCGCCATCAAGTGCACTCGCTCGCCGACCTGCTGGTCTTTCGCTACCACAGTCACAGCGTCGGGGCACTGACCACCCTTTGTATGCTGTGCGGTATTTTGCCGCTGATGGCACTGCAAATTCAGGCGATTGCCGACACCATGCACATCCTCACTGTAAGCGGTAACCCCGCGCTGCCGCTGCAAGGCACAGGGCTAACCTTCAAGGATTTAATGGCGCTGTGCTATTGCGCCATTTTGGCCTTTTTTACCATTTCTTTCGGCGCCAATCGCGACCAACACCGCGGCCTGATTACCGCCATGGCGTTTGAGTCACTGATCAAAGTGTGTGCCATCGGCCTAGTGGCCGTATTTGGTGTATTTGACGGATTGGAAGGATTGGATCAATGGCTGTTGGATCACCCGGAAAATCTCGCACTGTTGCACAGCCCCATCCATACCGACTCGGCCCACACCTTGCTGCTGGTCTTTGTTGCCACCGCCGTTACCATGCCCCATATCTTCCATTTGGGATTGGCAGAAAACCCGCTGATGCGCAATTCGCATACCGTGACCTGGGCCTTCTCCTTATTCCTGCTGCTGATGGCACTACCCATCTTCCCGATTCTCTGGGCAGGCACTGAACTCTCGGTACCATTACCGCCGCAGTACTACACCCTGGGTATTCCTATTTTGTTCAACTCGCCGGGGCTGACCTTGCTCGCCTTTATTGGTGGCTTGTCGGCGGCAACCGGGGCGATGGTGGTGATTTCTCTGGCGCTCTCAACCATGGTGATGAACCACTGGTTGCTGCCAAGCCTGAAATTACGCACCCGTACCGACCTCTACAGCCAGCTCATCTGGCTGCGGCGGATTTTGATCGCCACGATATTCCTCGGTGCTTACCTGCTGTACTGGATTCTGGATAACCGCTTCAGCCTCGCCCATTTGGCCATGACTGCGTTTATCGAAACCTTGCAATTCCTGCCCGCCACCTTTGCGATTGTATTTTGGAGCAAGGGGAACCGACGCGGGGTGATCGCCGGTTTGGCTGTCGGCACCAGCGTGTGGGCTATAGGCTTGCTGTTACCCATGTTGACCGGCTTGGAGTTTGTCCCGCTTCCTTTTAATGACTGGACGATTCCAGTGGGGATTGAGTACTGGAGCCAAGTCACCCTGATTTCGATCAGTTTGAATACGCTCTGTTTTGTATTGATATCCCTGGCAACCACCCAGACGGAAGACGAACAATACAGCGCCGATGTCTGTGCTGCTGATGAACTGAGCCACCCGGTGCGCCAGGCGCTGGATGTACACTCCGCCGCCGAATTCAAACATCGTCTTGCCAAACCGTTAGGCAAAGTTACCGCCAGTCGCGAGGTGGATATCGCCCTCAAAGAACTGAGTTTGGGTATCGACGAACGCCGCCCCTACGCCCTGCGCCGCCTGCGCGACCAGATCGAGGGCAACCTGTCGAGCCTGATGGGGATTCACGTCGCCAGCGAGATTATGGATAAGTACATCCCCCATGTAGTGGCCGAAACCCACAACACCGTGGACATTAACCTGATTGAAAGCCGCCTCTCTGAATACCGCGAACACCTCACCGGTATGGCAGCGGAACTCAATACCTTGCGTCTCTATCACCGCAAAACCCTGGAAGAATTGCCGATGGCGGTCTGCTCACTCGGGCGCGACATGGAAGTGCTGATGTGGAACCGCGCCATGGCGGAATTGACGGGCATCCCCAGCGGCGATGTGACCGGTTCCTATCTGGAGGATATTCCCGAACCCTGGTGCAGCCTGTTAATCGACTTCAGCCAAAGCAACGAACCACATTTTTATCGCCGCGAGATAGAGCTGGACAATCGCCCACACTGGATCAGCCTGCACAAAGCCAATATTGAAGGCACAATTACGGCGGGCGTGTACGACCAGGTAATGCTGCTGGAAGATGTGACCGAGACCCAATTACTGGAGCAAGAGCTAGTGCATTCGGAGCGGCTGGCGTCGGTTGGTCGTCTCGCGGCGGGTGTCGCCCATGAAATTGGCAACCCAATCACTGGTATCGCCTGTCTCGCGCAAAATTTGAAGTACGATTCCACCGACCCAGCGGAAGTGTTGGAAACCGCGGAGCAGATCCTTAGCCAGACCGACCGCGTCGGCCGTATTGTGCAATCGCTGGTGAGCTTCTCCCACGCCGGTCACGCCAGCAAGACCGAATTTGAAGCCGTCTCCCTGCGCGACTGCGCCAATGAAGCCATCCACCTGCTCTCGCTGCAAAAGGATAAAAACCAGGTACTGTTCTGCAATGACATCCCCAAAACCGCCATTATTGCCGGCGATGCACAGCGGATGATTCAGGTTTTTATAAACCTTTTATCTAACGCACGGGATGCCAGCCCGGAGCAAGGGCGTGTTATGCTTGAAAGTAACGAAGATGAGGATTCGGTAACAGTTTTTGTTACCGATGAGGGGCATGGTATTCCGCCCGAACTGATTGAGCGCATTCTCGAACCCTTCTTCACCACCAAAGAACCCGGTGAAGGTACAGGGCTTGGATTGGCCATGGTCTACAGCATTATTGAAGACCATAGCGGCCATATGGACATCATCAGCCCCGCCGATACCGTTCACAATCGCGGCGCCCGTTTTGAGATTACCCTGCCGCGCCATCTGGATTCATTCATGGATGCCTGATCTGGAAAGTGAACAAAACCAGCGACTTGCAATACTATTTTGCAAGCTATTGACCAGTAACACTTAACGCAAGACCCGGATAGCTATGAGTAAGATTCTGATTGTTGAAGACGAAACCATCATCCGTACCGCGCTGCGCAAACTGCTTGAGCGCAACCAGTACGAGGTCAGCGAAGCGCCGTCAGTCAAAGAGGCCACGTCCAAATTCCAACTCAAGGATTTCGATCTAATAGTCAGCGACCTGCGCTTGCCAGGTGCACCGGGCACCGACCTGATCAAATTGGCAGGTGATACTCCCGTACTCATCATGACCAGCTATGCCAGCTTGCGCTCAGCAGTAGACTCCATGCGCATGGGCGCAGTGGACTATATCGCCAAACCCTTCGACCACGACGAGATGGTTAATGCCGTTAAACGCGTAATCGGCAAAGCCAAAGCGGCAAATAAGGCCGCCAACAGCACCCAAACTGCAAGTACTACCATTGCCGGCATGATTGGCACCAGCGATGTGATGCAGGACCTGTACAACCGCATCCATAAAATCGCCCCCACCAACGCCACTGTATTGATCCATGGCGAAACCGGCACAGGCAAAGAGCTTGTTGCCCGCGCGCTGCACGAAGAGAGCAACCGCAACAATCATCTGATGATCTCAGTCAACTGCGCCGCCATTCCCGACACCCTGATTGAATCCGAACTCTTTGGTTATGAAAAAGGCGCCTTTACCGGTGCTGCGACCAACCGTGAAGGCCTGGTTGCAGCAGCGGATGGCGGCACCCTGTTCCTTGATGAGATTGGCGAACTACCATTAGAAGCCCAGGCGCGCCTGTTACGCGTACTGCAAGAGGGAGAAGTGCGCCCACTGGGCTCGGTGGAATCGCGCAAGGTAGATGTGCGCTTAGTAGCAGCAACACACCGCGATTTGCGCAAACTGGCGCGCGAAGGCAAATTCCGCGAAGACCTCTACTTCCGGATCAACGTGATGCAACTGGAATTACCGCCGCTGCGTGAGCGCGGCCGCGACATTATCAGCATCGCCGAATCCCTGCTGCAGCGTTACTGTGCGCAGTTTGGCAAGCCACAACTGAAATTATCGTCTGCCGCAATGGACGCCATCATGAGCTACAACTGGCCGGGCAACGTGCGCGAGCTGGAAAACGCCATGCAGCGCGCCGTGATTCTCTGCGAAGACAGTACTGAGATAGGCGATCACCTGCTTTCCATCGACATGGACGCCCAAGACCTGAATGACAACACGGGCAGCTCCATTTTTGAGCCAGCACGTTTGGCTAGCCGCAGCAACGGTAGCAGTGCTACTGAAGACTTATCCCTGGAGGACTACTTCCAGCGCTTTGTACTGGAACATCAGGACACCATGAGCGAGACCGAGCTGGCACGCAAACTGGGTGTGAGCCGTAAGTGCCTGTGGGAGCGCCGCCAGCGCCTTGGCATTCCCCGCACCAAAGCCGGCGCGAGCGCCAGCAGCGGCAAATAACCGCCAGAGACAAAAAATCCCCGCCAGCCAAACCGCTCGCGGGGATTTTTCATTTTAGTGACACAATTTTTTGATTTTGACGCCAATAAAGTTGAATAAGGCGCCAATTCGTTACCCCCAGTCACGTGGGTGTTACCGCAAAAATACTGTTACCCACCCCATATCCGGTAACAATCGCACACCGATTATGTAACCGTCCGAAATAACCAAAAGACATATGGCGCACCACGAAAAAGTTAACCATATGATTACATTGAACTTTTCAATTCTGGCACAACAACTGCTTTTAGAGCGCCATAACAAAAACAAACAATAAGAATTAAATGTGAAAATCTAATAACAACAACAAATAATAAAAAACAGAAAGAAACGCAAAATAAGAACAATAGATAATAAAAAACTGAACATTACAAATAACAACAAGAAACAATAAGAAATGGAAAAAAGAACATAACAACAACAAACAATAACAACAGAAATAACATAATAATAACGAAAACAATAACTTAGACGTAGATTGGCCACGCTAGAAAACAAGAGCAATAAGACACTAAAATAAAGCGGATACAAACCAGGCACTGGATGGGATAGCACGCGAGATTGGATATGGGCACGGAAGCACCCCATTGAATGCCATTAGCACCTCGGTGCTCCCTCCAACGGGAAAGCGAAAGCTTTCCCGTTTTGCTTTTTGGGTTGTCCATTTTGGCTTTTGGCGATAACAGAATCACCTTGGCAGTAGCTGTCAAGGTCGTAAAAAACCTCACTCATCTGCTAAACTCGCGACTCTTGTGCAACTGACTGCCTAACCCCCCAGCGAGACACCATGCTCAAACGCTTGCTAAACCTCTTCACCTCCGGCACCAAGGATTCCGCCAAGGCATCCATTTCGCGCAACAGCGATGGCGCCGCAATAATTCCCCGCGACCAACATACGATCTCGCGCAAGAACATTAGTTCTGCCGCCATCAAAATTATCAAACAATTGGAAGATGCCGGTTTTGCTGCCTATCTGGTGGGCGGCGGTGTACGCGACTTGTTGCTGGGCGGTCACCCGAAAGATTTTGACGTGGCCACTAACGCCACCCCGGATGAAGTCAAACGTATTTTCCGCAGCGCGCGAATTGTTGGTCGCCGCTTCCAGATTGTGCATGTGCGTATGGGGCGCGAAGTCATCGAGGTAACTACCTTTCGCGGCCATCACGACGACAGCTCCCAACATGCCGCCCGCAGCGAAGATGGCATGCTGCTGCGCGATAATGTGTACGGTACACTTGAAACCGATGCAATGCGCCGCGACTTTACGGTCAACGCCCTCTATTACACCTTGAAAGATTTCTCGGTTATCGATTACTGCGATGGAATGAGCGACCTCAAAACCCGCACCCTGCGCATGATTGGTGACCCGGCCACCCGCTACAAAGAAGACCCGGTGCGCATACTGCGCGCGCTGCGTTTTGCCGCCAAACTCGGTTTTACGTTGGAGCCCAATACCGCCAAACCGATCCGCGAACTGGGCGGCTTATTACTCAATGTATCCGATGCACGCCTGTTTGAGGAGGTACTCAAACTATTCCTCAATGGCTCGGCCACAGCCACTTTTGCACTGATGCGCGATTATGATTTGCTGGTCCACCTGCTCCCAGGTACCGACAAGGCACTCAAGGCTGGCGATGAAGTTGGCGCCAACCTGATTGAACAGTGCATGATTAATACTGACAAACGTGTCCGCAGCGGTAAAACCGTCACTCCCGCGTTTATTTATGCCGCGTTACTCTGGCCTGCTCTGCAACAGCAGTTCAAGGTATTGAGCAGTCAGATGCCGCATACCCAGGCATGGTCACAAGCGGCACAAAATACGGTGAACCTGCAATTGACCCGCACCGCTGTCCCCAAACGCTTTCTGATTCCGATGCGTGAAATTTGGGATTTGCAACAGCGCCTGCCCAGCCGTCTGGGAATGCGCGCCCTGCGCACACTGGATCATCCGCGCTTTCGCGCGGCTTACGACTTCTTGTTAATGCGCGAAGCCGCTGGTGAAGCGCTGGATGGCTTGGGGGTATGGTGGACCAATTACCAAACCGCCAACGACGAAGAACGCGAAGAGATGGTGAAAAACCTGGCCAAACAAAGCCCAAAAAGTGCGAGCAAACCGCGCCGTCGCCGCCCACGCAAACCGGCCGCCGCCCCCGGCGGGAACGAATAAACCATGACGCTGGCCTATATTGGTCTGGGCAGCAATCTGGAGGATCCACTGGCGCAGGTAACACGCGCCTTTGATGAGCTATCAGCACTGCCGGATACACAGCTGCTTGAACGCTCTGCGATCTACAGCAGCAAGCCGGTCGGCCCCGCGCAACCCGACTTTATTAATGCCGTTGCGCTGCTGGATACCCAATTGGCGCCACTCGCCCTACTGGACGCGCTGCAAGCCATTGAGCAGGCGCACCAGCGGGTGCGCATTGAGCACTGGGGGCCGCGCACCCTGGATTTGGATCTGCTGCTCTATGGCGATCTAGTTATCGCCCATGAGCGCTTGACGGTGCCTCACCCCTACCTTACCCAGCGCAGTTTTGTGCTCTACCCGCTGGCAGATATCACCCCTGAATTACACCTGCCGGATGGCAGCCAATTGAGCAACTGGTTACACCAGTGTGCCCCTGATGGCCTGACTAAATTGCCATCCAACCCTGAGTGTTGATTGCTGCAAGGAGTTATCGTGGACGCTGTATTTGAAGAACTCGGTCTGGATTTAACCAACACCCAACTGCCGCGCTATATCGCGGTAGAGGGTTGCATTGGGGTGGGTAAAACCACACTGGCACGCAATATTGCGCAACTCTTTAATTACGACACCCTCCTCGAACAACCGGAAGAGAATCCGTTTCTGGAGCGTTTTTATCGCGACCCCAAATCCACCGCCCTGCCCACCCAATTATTCTTTTTATTCCAGCGCGCCAATCAGCTGCAGGCGCTGCGTCAGGACGATATTTTTGAGCCGGTGCGCGTGGCTGATTTTTTAATTGAGAAAGACCAGTTGTTTGCGCGCACCACACTCGATGACGACGAATTAAATATCTATCGCCAGGTCTACGACAAGTTGGTTATTAATGCCCCGCGCCCGGATCTGGTGATTTATTTGCAGGCACCACTCGATGTATTGCTGGAGCGCATTCGCCAGCGCGGTATCAGCGCCGAGCAACATATCAGCGCCGATTATTTAAAAGCACTCAGTGATGCCTATACCGAATTTTTTCATTTTTACGACGGCGCACCACTGCTGATTGTGAACGCCAAGGATTTAAACCTGGCGCAAAATCGCGATCACTTTAAACAGCTGGTGCAATATATCCTGACCATTAAAAGTGGTCGCCACTATTACAATCCGGTACCCGCACTGTAATTTAGCCGCGGCTCACACTTTATTTGGGGAGCAGACTATGCCCTACGCAACGATCAATAGCGGCACCTCCACGGCCAATACCGCACTGGTAAAAAACATCACCACCAACTCCTTGTACAAACTCAAAGCCAGCGGTGAAAAGTTTGTGGTGATCTCACTTTACGACGCGCATATGGCCGCGATGGCTCAACGCTGCGGCGTGGAAGTAGTCTTGGTGGGCGACTCCCTGGGCATGACGGTGCTGGGGTACGACAGCACCATTCCAGTCACTATGGAACAGATGATTTATCACGTGGAAGCGGTGGCGCGCGGCAATAAAAAGTCGCTCATTATTGGCGACCTGCCGTTTATGACCTACGCCACGCCGGACGATGCCATGCGCAACTGTATGCGCATCATGCAAGCGGGCGCGCAGATGGTAAAACTCGAGGGCGGCGCCTGGCTGGCCGATACCGTGCGCATGCTCGCCGAACGCGGCGTGCCGGTGTGCGCGCACCTGGGGTTAACCCCGCAATCCGTCAATAAATTTGGCGGTTTCCGGGTACAAGGGCGGGATGCGGCAAGCGCTGAAAAAATTCTCGCCGACGCTAAATTACTCGCCGAAGCCGGCGCCGATTTGCTGGTGTTAGAGTGTGTACCCGCCGCTCTGGCCGCGCGCATTACCCGCGAGATCGCCATCCCGGTGGTCGGCATAGGCGCCGGGCGCGATACCGATGCGCAAGTATTGGTGATTAACGATATTCTCGGCCTCACCGAGCAGCCGCCCAAATTTTCCAAAAACTTTTTGCTGGAAGCCCAGGATATTCCCGGCGCCATGCAAAAATACGTGGCCGATGTAAAGTCAGGTTTATTCCCTGGCGATGACAACATCTTCCTCTAAACTAGGTTTTCACAACATGGCCGCCAGCATAGGGCGGCCAGTATCGCCCACCATTCGGCATGGTTTCGGTCAATACCTTGATAACTGCAACGATTACAAAAAAGCAGTTAACGAATCACCCACTCATTGCGTACAGACGCATGGGGATTATCAACTAAGGTATTTAATATGCATTTATCGCTAAAACTCGCTCTGGCATTGGTCGCACTTTGCCAGCTACCCCTCGCGCTCGCCGCCGCACCGGCAAACAGCGCTGCACCAGCCCAAGCCGCAGTAGATGCGCAGTGGCAAACCTACATGGCGCGCTCCGACGAGCTGCGCAAACTGGACGACAATTTTATCCGTACCGAGATAAAACGCCTCGGTTTAAAAAAGCCTCTGCAACCTGCTTACACCAAAGAATTTGGCTTTGAACCCAACCAGCCCACACCCTGGTTTAAAAGTGCCGAGGGCAAGGCGACAATGGCCGCCATACTCTCGCTGCAAACGCCCTCAGGGGGCTGGTCCAAACGCACCGACATGACTAAAGCACGCCAACCAGGCATGGCCTTTGGCAGCGAAAAAGGCTACATCCCCACCTTTGATAATGGCGCCACCAGCACTCAAATGACGCTGCTGGCCAAGGCCTATAGCGCTACCGGTGACAAAGCCTATCAGGATGCATTTGCGCGCGGCCTGCAGCTGATCCTTAACGCCCAGTACCCCAATGGCGGCTGGCCACAAAACTATCCGCTGGTGGGCGATTACCACAACTACATCACCTATAACGATTCGCTGATGGTGAACCTGATGTTCCTGTTGCGCGACATTGCCAAGGGTGAAGGCGATTACGCCTTTGTCTCCCCGGCGCAGCGCCAGCTGGCACAACAAAGTCTGGATCAAGCCATCCAGTGCGCGCTGAATACCCAGGTATTAGTCAACGGCAAAGCCACCGTGTGGGGTGCACAACACGATCCACTCACACTGATGCCCGCCAAAGCGCGCGCCTATGAAATGGCCTCGCTCACCAGCGCGGAAAGTGTATGGATGGTGGAGTTCTTTATGGGATTGGAAAACCCCAGTGCGGAAGTTATTGAATCGGTTCATGCGGCAGCGGACTGGTATGACGCTACCAAAATTACCGGCAAGGTATGGGTACGCGGCGATGCAGACCTGAAAGACGACCCTAATGCCCCACCCATGTGGTCGCGGTTTTACGAGTTGGGCAGCAACAAGCCCATTTTTGGCGACCGCGATGGCGCAATCCACTACGAGGTAGGTAAAGTATCCAAAGAGCGCCGTGAAGGTTATGCCTGGTATGCCACATCGCCCAACAAAATCCTGAAACATTATGCGAAGTGGGCAAAGAAATACCCGCGCGCGCAATAGTTTGTTACTGGCGGAAATCAGTGGAAATAATAAGGCGCCCCGTGGCGCCTTATTAATTTGCTGATAGTCGCTGCGAGCAGACTTACTGGCTGTCACTCGACCACACTTTCATTGTTTGTACCGCCAACAACTTGCATTCATCCTCCACTGCTACATAGGTGCGCATAAATTGATAGCGCGAGGTGCGGTAGGTTTTGCCGTCGTCATTCCATTTATCCACACTGCTTAAGCCCTGCAGCACGACAGTATTACCAAGGCGCTGGGCGGTGATGTCATGTGAGCGGCGCTGCTTGGCCTGCTCGGTCGGCTGCTTCACCCGCGCGATTAATGCCGCCTTATCTTCTTTGAGGCTGGCAAGGTTATGTACCCAATAAAATTCGGCAGCTAACAGGGTCTGCAAAAAATCCGCATCGCCACGTTGCAGTGCCGTTTCATAGCGCGCATCCAGGGCCACTAGTGCCTCAGTCTTCAAACAGTCTTGGGCGGCGGCCTGATTTCCCCACAGCCAGGCAACCAGCGCTGCCATCAATAATCGTTTTTTCATGAACAGATTCCACAAGTAAAAGGCAAAAATAACACATAAAAAAAAGCCGACACCATAAGATGCCGGCCAAGACCATACTAGATAACAAATAAAGGGGAATCCAAACCGGGCCTTTAAAACCCGCCCAAAAGCACTACCCATTCCTACATCGATGAGGCAACCAAAAAACCTTGCACTCACAGGAACTATTTGCTTCCGGTTATTCAAGTATTGTTCGCTTTTTGTTCATTGCCAGTTTTTGTCTGATAATGTTTAAATTATTTTGCAATAACCAAAACTGACTCATACGAAATGGCTATAACTTCAAACCACGGCTGCAGCCGTTTACAGCAGCCCGCTATTGCGTCCCATCAATACCAGTGTTTGATTAATCAAATTTTCAAGGCGCACGGCTGTGGTTGAACGCAGGGCAAAGTCATCCACCAATTTACGCAGGCGACTGAGTTTAGGCCGCGCGGCGCGAAATTCTTCAGTGACCGACTCATACTCCAAGTGATGATCCTGCACACTCAATTTATTCAACTCCGATAACTCGGCATGCAAAGCACTAATCAAATCATAAAAAAAATCTTTGCGATCCAAACTATTGGCTTCCCAATAAGCTTGATCCAAGCCATTGAGCAACTCCTCAAGTGTCTGGATTGCATTTGAAATACTGTTGCTGGACATAAATCACCTATTACCCGTCTATAGTTTCGTTTGAGTATAGAAGACTTTAGCGACGCTGCGCGCAGCTCTGCTAGACTGCGCGCCTCGCCCAAGGACCCGCTATGTCACTCGAACAACTCTGGTTATTCACCAGCATCACCCTGATTGTTTCCGCCAGCCCCGGCCCGGTCATGCTCGCCTGCATGATCGATGCAGGTCGTTATGGTTTTACCAAATCCCTCTACACCATGGCAGGCGCCACCCTGGGCAATTTGGTATTGGTGGTGTTGTCAGCGCTGGGATTAGGTTTTGTCGCTGAACAAGCCGAGTGGATTTTCCATGGTATTAAATGGATTGGTGCGGCCTATTTAGTGTATTTAGGTATTGAACTGATGCGTGCCGCGCCGCTGGATACCAGCCTCGCCGCTCACACCATTCGCAGCCAACAATTATTTAGCCGGGCATTTATCGTTGCGGTCACCAACCCTAAAGGGCTCATTTATTTCGGCGCACTTTTCCCGCAATTTATCGACATCAACCACAGTTTGCCGCCGCAGTTTGCACTGCTCACCACTATTTTTGTGTTGATGGATTTTATTTGGATGAGCATCTACGCCCTGGGCGGGCGCAGCATTATGCACTGGCTGGGAACACCGAAGCACCAACGCTGGTTCAATTGGATTTCCGGTGGTTTATTAATTATTGCCGGTATCGCACTCGCATTCAGTAAATTGTAATTGATTAAAAAAAATATCGAAAAAGATCAAAAAAATCAGACCCAAAAATATCAAGGCTGCAAAAATATCTTTGATGCTGTCGGTTTTGCATAGAGTGCAGCACCCACCGTTAAATTCAAACTGCGCTCCTGCGCACGCGGCAATTCCACATGCAGCACGTCATTGTTAAGTTGATGCAACAACTCAATACGCAATACCGACCCTGCCGTGCTCACATGAGCAACGCGCGCGGGAATTGCGCCTTCACTATTGCTCTCACTCAATTCAATATCGTGCGGGCGCACATAGGCAACGGCGGATTGACCTTGCACATGATGGTGTTCAGGCGCTGGCAATTTGTAATCGCCAATATGCGCCCAGCCATCATCGACGCGGCTATGAAATAAATTCACCTGGCCGATAAAATCGTAAACAAACGGGCTGGCGGGGTTGTTGTAAATATCGTCCGGCGAACCGATTTGTTCGATATTACCTTTATTTAACACCACGATTTTATCGGCCACTTCCATCGCCTCTTCCTGATCGTGGGTCACGAAGATTGACGTGATGTGCAGTTCGTCGTGCAAGCGCCGCAACCAGCGGCGTAAATCCTTGCGCACTTTGGCATCGAGTGCACCGAAGGGTTCGTCGAGTAATAATACTTTGGGTTCAACCGCCAGCGCGCGCGCCAATGCGATGCGCTGCCGCTGCCCGCCGGACAATTGATGCGGGTAGCGATCCGCCAACCAATCCAATTGCACCAGCTCCAGTAATTCATGCACACGTTTTTTGATAAATTCTTTTGAAGGTCGGGTTTCTTTTGGTCGCACGGTTAAACCAAAAGCGACGTTATCGAAGACAGTCATGTGCCGGAACAGTGCGTAGTGTTGAAACACAAAACCGACATTGCGTTCGCGCACATGCACATTAGTAGCGTCTTCACCGTGAAAATGCACACTGCCTGCATCGGGGTTTTCCAACCCGGCGATAATGCGCAGCAGTGTGGTTTTTCCGCAGCCGGAGGGGCCAAGCAGTGCAACCAATTCGCCGGAGGGAAAATCCAGTGAGACGTTATTCAGAGCCGTAAAATTACCAAAGGTTTTATGCAGGTTTTTAACTTCGATACTCATAGGTTTTCTCGATAAATATTTTTCGGGAATTCTGGAAAAATCTCTCTGTGTGAAGCGCGATAAGCTATGGCAGACCATCGGAGTCAGGATGCCGACGCTGAGCGTACAGGGACGTATTCACAGCGTGTCTGACATGGCTTATCGGGGTTCGCACCTGCGACTGGTTTTTGCACGAGTGAGCGCCTACTGCACATTAGCCGCGCGCACTGCCAGTTCATGTTCACGCGCTGCTTTCCACTCCAATAGACTTTTTAATACCAGCGTCACCAATGCCAATAAGGCGAGTAGCGAGGCAACTGCAAATGCGGCTGCAAACTGGTATTCGTTGTACAGAATTTCAATGTGCAGTGGCAGAGTATTGGTTTGCTCGCGGATTTTTCCCGAGACCACACTCACCGCACCGAACTCACCCATGGCGCGTGCATTACACAAAATCATGCCGTACAACAGCGCCCACTTCACCGAGGGCAAGGTCACGCGCCAGAACATTTTCCAACCGCTGGCACCCAGGGTAATCGCCGCTTCCTCTTGCTCTTTGCCCTGCTCTTGCATCAGCGGAATTAATTCGCGTGCGATAAACGGAAAAGTCACAAACACTGTCGCAAGCACTATGCCGGGAATGGCAAACATAATTTGATAATCGTTCTCGCCCAGCCACTCGCCAAAAAATCCCTGCCGACCAAATAACAACATGTAAATCAAACCCGCAATTACCGGCGATACCGCAAAAGGTAAATCGATTAGCGTGATCACAAATTGTTTGCCGCGAAACTCAAATTTAGCGATTGCCCAGGCGGCGGCCAAACCAAAAATTAAATTACAGGGCACCGCAATTGCTGCGGCGATTAACGTGAGTTTTATGGCATGAGCCGCTGCAGGCTCAGTAATGGATGCCCAATAAACACCTGCACCTTTAGCAAAGGCTTCGCTAAAAACGACAAATAAAGGTAAAAATAAAAACAGGGTTAAAAAACTCAGCGCCACCGCAATTAATACCACCCGCACCCAGGGTGCTTCGCTGGTGGCAGAATTGCGCGTCGCAGTCTTTTGCGCGCCGAACGATGAAACAGCACCGGCCATGATTAACCTCCTGTGCGCTTGTGGCTCCAATGCTGGAGCAGGTTAATGAGCAGTAATAACACGAAGGAAAAAATCAACATGACGGTACCGAGTGCAGCAGCACCGGCGTAATCAAACTCTTCCAATTTGGTCATAATCAGTAACGGGGTGATTTCTGTTTTGTAAGGCATATTGCCGCTAATAAAAACCACTGAACCGTATTCACCAATCGCACGCGCAAACGCCAAAGCAAAACCGGTTAACAGTGAAGGCAAGAGTGCGGGCAATAAAATGCGCTTAAAGGTTTGCCAGCGCGATGCCCCTAAACTCGCCGCCGCCTCTTCAATTTCCGCTTCCAAATCAGCGAGCACCGGTTGCACAGTGCGCACCACAAACGGCAAACCAATAAAGGTTAATGCCACGGTGACACCGATCCAGGTGTAGGCGATTTTGATATCCGCCAACCAAAACCACTGCCCTACCCAACCTTTGGTGGTGTAAAGCGCGGTGAGTGCAATACCGGCGACAGCGGTGGGTAATGCAAAGGGTAAATCCACCAAAGCATCCACCACGCGTTTGCCAAAAAATTGGTAACGCACCAATACCCAGGCGACGATAAAACCGAACAATAAATTCAAACTGGCAGCCACAAACGCTGCACCAAAAGTGAGTTTATAACTGGCTAGCGCGCGTGCATTGCTCACCACCGCCCAGAGTTCAGGCCAGCTGAGTTCCAATGATTTGATCACGAGACCCGCGAGTGGGATAAATACAATTAAACTGGCATAAAGTGCAGCAAGGCCAAGGGATAAACCAAAACCGGGTAATACACTTTTTTTAACCCAGGGGTTTTTGGGGAAAACGACTGGCGTCGTTGCCAGTGTTGATGCGGAAGTTTCACTCATCGATAAATCTCTTTTTGTACCTGTGGTCAGGAAACAGATTATTTAATCCCTCCCCAGCCTTCCCTTTTTCAAAAGGGAGGGCTGGAGGGGATTGGTTTTATTGATAAATCTGATCGAAAATTCCGCCATCGCCAAAATGAAATGGCTGTGCTTTTACCCAACCGCCAAAATCGTCGATGGTGACTAAATCCAGTTTTGGAAATGTATTCGCATAAACTTCGGCAACTTGCGGGTCGCGTGGGCGGTAATAATGTTTGGCCGCCAGGTTTTGGCCTTCTTTGGTGTAAAGGTATTCCAAGTAAGCTTTGGCAACCTCGGCATTGCCTTTGGCGGCTGCATTTTTATCGACCACCGCCACCGATGGTTCAGCCAAAATGGAAATGCTCGGCACCACAATTTCTACTTCGTCTTCACCCAATTCGTTGATTGCCAAAAACGCTTCGTTTTCCCAAGTCAGCAACACATCGCCAATACCGCGTTGCACAAAGGTGGTTGTTGAGCCGCGTGCGCCGGTATCTAATACGGGAACGTTTTGAAACAATTGACGAACAAATTCCTGCGCACCAGCGTCGTCTTTACCCTGTTTTTTTGCAAAGGCCCAAGCGGCTAAATAATTCCAGCGCGCACCGCCTGAGGTTTTAGGGTTTGGCGTAATAACTTCTACGCCCTTCTTCACCAGATCGTCCCAATCCTTAATATTTTTTGGGTTGCCTTTGCGTACCAAAAATACAATCGTAGAGGTATAAGGCGCGCTGTTGTTGGGCAATTTCGTTACCCAATCCTCTGGCAATAAACCGCCAATCTTGGCGATAGGATCGATATCACCCGCGAGTGCCAGTGTCACCACATCGGCACGCAAGCCATCGATTACCGCGCGCGATTGCGCACCGGAACCGCCGTGGGATTGATCCACTTTGACGTTGTCGCCGGTTTTTTCTTTCCAGTGTTTGGCAAAGGCCGCATTGAATTCGCGATAGAGTTCGCGGGTGGGATCGTAGGAGACATTCAATAAAGTGATGTCTTTAGCAAACACACTGCTGGCAATCAAACTGACTGCGATAAGCGCAGCCGGTTTACTAATAAGTCGTAAAATAGATTTCATGATGAGCATCTCTTTAAAAAAATAATTCGTCGTCATGCCTGCGAACGCAGGTATGCATCGTTTTTAAATCCAACGTTGTTAAAAACGGAAATCCAGACCCAGTGCAAAGGTGCTATCCGTGGTCGCCTTGGTGCTGATTTGGGCATCACCTTCCGCTTCCAAACTTGCGTAATAACCAAACACACGCGTTGCCGAATTGAAGTTGTAATCCACACCGACGGCTAACGCATCGGCGTCGACATCGCTGTAGCTGTCATTGGTGGGAGTGCTGGTGGAGTGGCCGTATTGCACCCGTGCGCTCCAGGGGCCGGCAATTTTCCACAGCGCGTTGAGTACATAACCATCTTGTTCTTTGTAGGCATTGCCTGTAGCGCCGTCCCATTCAGAGAGCGGATTCAGCCCATTTTGTGCACCGAGATTGGTGCCATTGGTGCCGACAAACGTAGAGAAACCACCGAGTGAATCAACGTCTTCATGACGCTCTGCGGTTTGGTAAATCGCCGCGAGTTTTACCGGGCCCAGTGACACCTCACCCAATGCGCGGAACACATCGCTGGTCACTACATTGCGATCAAACGCGGCGCCGACAAACCATTTGGATTTTCCGTAAACCACCGACACCGATTGCCCCGAGGCAAAACCATTATCGTCCTGCGCATTGGTTGGGCTCACTTCCACACCGGTTTCTTCCGCTTGAATCGCGGCGATGTTCACTTCCAAACCACCCAGCAAAATGGGCGAGGCGTATTGGATAACATTGTCGGGGCGATTTTCACCGACGAGGTAAGAACCTATATCGGCCAGGGGTGCGTCATTAAAACGATCGATGTCGCTACGCAGTACGCTATTGGTTTGCAGGGTTTTTAGCGGGGTGTCATTTTTACCGGCGAGCAGCGAACCCCAATCGCCACGGATACCGGCAAAAATATTGCGCTGGCTTAATTCGCGGCCATTGCTGTTGGTGCCGTTATCCACATCAATACCGTATTCCACACGGTAAAAAACCTGTACCTCGGCATTTGCATCAAAGTCGCCCTGCACACCCAAGCGCGAGCCGGTGCTTTCCAACACAAAGGTATCCAACTCTGTGGCAATACCGGTTGCGCCAATATGGCGGTAAGTTGTGGCGCCAGGAGCTGTGAGAGAAAAATCATTTTTTTCCAGATCATACTGGCCAGCGGTTAAATACACCTTGCCGTAGAGCGTGGGAAAACCGGCAAATGCATTGGCCGATAATGCAATACCCACAGCGGTGGTCAATATATTGCGTTGAAAGGCTTTTTTTGAAACAAGTGATCGAGCAACCGACCACGATTTTTGAAATGACATGCTAATCTCCAGATTTTACATATCACTTCCGGTGGTCCGGTCAGTGGAATTTTGTGTGTTTAATAATTAATAGAAACGCCAAATTTATTTAGTGTGGACACTTTTATCCCAGCGTTTTTTTTCACGTCGTTCGAGCTGCACTACCTGGCCATTGTGAATTTGAATTTCCAATGAGCCGTATTGAATTTGTGCCAGTTGATCTTTTATTTCTTCCAGCACATCGTCCGCGATAGTGACAGGCTCAGCATGATGGTGTGCCATAACAGAGCCTCATAATAAAAAACCGGACGACTTATAAAACCCTAAGTGCCCAGCGACGGCGCCATAGTATTCAGATGTTTTTAAAATCAAAAATACCGTTTTTCTATTAGCTTATAACTGTTCACCACTGCAATTTTTAAGCATAAGCACATAAAAATTGGTTCTTTTTAAAATGCTGCCGCTGCCACTAAGCTGCGCGCATCAATCAATGCTATTCGCAGCGGAGCCCCAAGGTGACTACAAATATCAGCCATACCTTCAGCGATACCACCAGCGCTACAAGGCAGCGCCCGGTACTGCACTTGCCGCATCAACTGGAAACTTTTCCGGTCCTCATTGTGCCCGGCTTGCGCAATAGCGATGAACAACACTGGCAAAGTTTGTGGCAAGCACAATTGCCACACAGCAAACGTATCGCGCTGGATAATTGGGATACGCCGGATTTGGAAGCATGGAAAGCAGGCATTCGCGCTGAACTCAGCAAGCTCAACAAACCGGCGCTGATTATTGCCCACAGTTTTGGCACCTTGGCGAGCGCCAGTATTGCGGCGGAATTTCCGGACAAAATTGCGGCACTGTTTTTAGTGGCACCGGCAGACCCAGACAAATTTCATATTGCCCAACAATTACCACAGCACTCGCTCGCGGTGCCCACTAAAGTGATTGCCAGCAGCAATGACCCTTGGTTGACCGAAGCCAAGGCGGCCTATTGGGCATTACTCTGGGGCGCGGATTTTTTGCGGATTAAAAACGTCGGGCATATTAATAGCGACTCAGCATTGGGTGTGTGGCAGCAGGGAGCTCATGAATTACACGGTTTGCTGCGCAAAACGATAAAAGCACAGCATCAGGTATTATTCGCCGGCAAAAAAAATCGCGCCGCGTAATAAAACGGGCGCGATTTTTTTAGTGTGACTAAGGGTTAATCAAATGACACCAAACGCCACCATTGCTTCCGCAACGCGGCGGAAACCGGCGATATTGGCACCGACCACATAGTTGCCGGCGTGCCCATATTCTTTAGCAGTTTCATAACAATCGCGATGGATATTGCACATGATTTTATGCAGACGCTCTTCGGTGTACTCAAAAGACCAGGTATCGCGGCTGGCGTTTTGTTGCATCTCCAACGCCGAGGTTGCCACACCACCAGCATTGGCCGCTTTGCCCGGCGCATAGGGAACACCCGCCGTTTGCAGCACTTTAATCCCGCCAGGCGTCACCGGCATATTCGCGCCTTCACTCAACGCCATCAGGCCATTGGCTACCAACATGGTTGCCGAGGCTTCATTCAATTCATTTTGTGTCGCGCAGGGAAATGCCACTTGGCAGGGAATATCCCAAATATTGCCGTTCTCTATGTATTGCGCATCCTGATGGGATTTTACATATTCGCTCACGCGCAAGCGCTTCACTTCTTTCAACTGTTTTAGCAGCGCGAGGTCAATGCCTTTGCGATCATAAATCACCCCGTTTGAGTCAGAACAAGCAACAACCTTGGCACCCAACTGCTGTAATTTTTCAATCGCGTAAATGGCTACGTTACCCGAGCCAGAGACCACACAGGTTTTGCCTTCAATGGATTCACCACGGGTTTTCAACATTTCTTCCGCAAAAAATACCGCGCCGTAACCCGTTGCTTCACGACGCACCAGAGCGCCACCCCAGCTTGGGCTTTTACCCGTTAACACACCGGACTCGTAGCGATTGGTGATGCGTTTGTATTGGCCAAATAAATAGCCGATCTCGCGCCCACCCACCCCAATGTCACCGGCGGGTACATCCGTGAATTCACCAATATGGCGATAGAGTTCGGTCATAAAACTTTGGCAAAAGCGCATGACTTCGCCATCGGATCTGCCTTTGGGGTCAAAATCAGCACCGCCTTTGGCGCCGCCGATTGGCATGCCCGAGAGCGCATTTTTAAAGGTTTGTTCAAAACCTAAAAATTTAATCGTGCCCAACGAAACCGATGGGTGAAAACGCAAACCGCCTTTATAGGGGCCGAGTGCGCTATTAAAACCGACGCGAAAACCACGGTTAATTTGCACCTCGCCCTTGTCGTCCTGCCAGGGCACCCGGAAGATGATTTGACGCTCAGGCTCACAAATTCGCTCGATGATTTTATGCTGTGCATATTCAGGGTGTTTCACCAATACCGGGCCAAGGGTTTCAACCACCTCCTTTACCGCTTGATGAAACTCCAGTTCGCCCTGATTACGACGTACCACCTGCTGGAATATTTGCTCTAACCTTACGTTTACATCACTCATCGACATCGCCCTGACAGAAATAGTAGGTAACAATGCATTACACCAATGCACCACCGGCCTCAATTTCCCCCATCGACTGGCAGTAGTCAACCGCAAATGAACCAAAACGGTGCAAAACAGTGTTAAGCGCATCAGTGTTAAAGGCAAAGTTACCCCTAGTCAACGCCGTTTTCAGGCGCGATAAAATCCGCATTGGCGCCGTTTGGCTGGCGCGAAAAACGTCTATACTCATGAATATTCCCACTGCCCACCTGCTTCGCATCTGCCTCTGGGAGACGTCCCAATCTGCCCGATTTACCTACGAGCTGTTTATGCTGCGCCTGCCGTTTAATTGCCTTGCAGGGAGCCTTGCCCATGATGGAATTGCCCTACTGGCACTGCTAATGCTGCTGGCAATGCCTGTCCGCGCGACAGAAACGGTGGTCTACTCCTGGGCAGAATCACGTATTTTGGATGAACGCGGCCACTATCCGGTCGCGCTGCTCAAACTGGCGCTGGCTAAAGCGGGGGGCAATTACCAACCCAAAGCCGCACGCCATGACATGGCGCAATCGCGCACCCTGCGCCATGTAGAACTGGGGCGCGAACTGGATATCACCTGGACACTCACCACCCCCGAACGCGAGCAGCGCTTGCTGCCCATTCGTATTCCTATTGATCGCGGCTTGTTAGGTTGGCGGCTCCTATTAATTAACCCCGAGCACCGCGACTTGTTTGCCTCGCTCAGCCTCGACGAATTAAAAAATTTGCGCAGTGGACAAGAGCAGGATTGGCCGGATTACCAGATTCTGCGCCACAACGGTTTTAAAATTACCCCCACCACCAACTATCAGGGCCTGTTTTATATGTTGCAGCGGGGGCGCATTGCCTATTTTCCCCGCGCCATTACCGAGGTGTTACCGGAGATAAAAACCCAAGCGCAAATTCCGCTGGCGATAGCACCGCGCTGGGTGCTTTACTACCCCGCACCGGTTTACTACTTTGTTAACAAACAGCGCCCCGAGCTGGCCGATGCCATTCAACGCGGTTTAATCATGGCGATGGAAGACGGCAGCATGCGCGCATTATTTCTGCAGCACTTTGGCGAGAGCATCAAACGCATGGAATTGGATAAACGCGAAATTGTCCGTTTGGAAAACCCACTGCTACCGGCGGAAACGCCGCTCGACAATCCCGCTTTGTGGTACGACACCACACGAGGTTTTTGAATGCCCTTAGCTGTTCCGCCGCATCAGGCCAGCCATCACGCTAACCCTCCTGCACCACACAAAACACGCCGTCGTCCGCAGGGGTTGGGGTTGCGGATTGTATCCACCGTGCTGCTCAGCACCCTGCTGTTTGCGGTAATTATTTCCAGCTTGCAAATTTACAGTGCCTATCAAAATGCACTGCAGGAAACCCGCTTGCGCGCGCAGGATATAGAGCGCAATTACCTGCCACTGTTAGCCGCCGCCATGTGGTCGGTGGATGAGCCGCGCATCAACGCCCTAGTAAAAGGCATCGCCGAATTAGCTGACGTGGGCGAGGTGACATTGCAGGATGACATAGGCAACCGCTGGGAAAAGCGTCACCCCGATTTTCAACAACCCCTAGCGCAGATTGCACTGCCAGTACACTTTGAAGATAACGGCGAAAATTTTTTACTCGGCCAATTAAATGTGTCGCTGATGGATAACCGTATTACTGCCGATCTCATTCGAACCGCGCAGAGCATTGCCATCACCACCCTTTCCAGCCTGCTCCTGAGCGCTGTGTTTGTACTGTTTATTATTCACTGGTGGGTGAGCCGTCACTTGGAAAAAATGGCGCACTACGCCCGGCATTTGGATCTCACCAACCTGGAGCAACCGCTCATACTCGCGCGCCATAAACTGCATCAGGCGGACGAGTTGGATACCGTGGTGGAAGCCATCAACCAAATGCGTATTCGTATTCGCGACGACCTGGATAATCGCACGCGACTAATGGAAGAGTTGCGTCTACACCGCGAAAAACTCGAAGAACTAGTTGCCCAACGCACTCAGGCATTGGAGGAAAAAACCCTCGCGCTGGAAGAAAAAACGCAAATTCTGGAACAACAATCCGCCGCACTGCTGGAGCAAAATTACGAGCTCGATGCCTACGCCCACACAGTCGCCCACGATTTAAAACAACCGCTCACCACTATGGCTGCAAGCGCCGCCATGCTCAGCGCAGTAGGTATTGGCATTAATTTAGCCGAAACCAAAAAGCGCGATTTGCTGCTGGGTTTGCAGCGCTCGGCGCAAAAAATGCAAGCGATTATCGACTCCCTGCTACTGCTTGCCAGCCTGCGCAAAACGGAACAAGTGCGCCTAGTGCCACTGGATATTCGCAACATTGCCGAAGAAGCCTGCAGCCGGCTGGAACCGCTGATTGAAAAAAATCACGCGCGCATTGAATTCGCCAGCGACTGGCCGCAAGCGCTCGGCCAGGCGCAATGGGTGGAGGAAATTTGGGTGAATTATTTATCCAACGCCCTCAAGTACGGCGGCACCGCACCGCAAATTCAACTCGGCGCCACTGTCATGGACAACGGTACAGTTAAATGCTGGGTAAAAGATTTTGGCCCCGGCCTCAGCGAATTGGAGCAACAGCAGTTATTTGATTTATTTGTGCAGTTTGAACACAAATCCGCCGACGGCCACGGCTTGGGTTTGTCTATTGTCAAACGCATCTCCCGCGCCCTAGGCGGCGATGTTGGCTATGAAAAAACGCCCGATGGCGGCAGTGTCTTTTGGTTTAGTTTGCCGACTTTAATATGAGTTAAATGGCCAATAAAAAACGCGCGACCATCACTGATCGCGCGTTTTTTTATTCGATATTGTTAGTGCACAGGGATTATCGCCAGATTTTTTCAACAACCACTACGCCGGCGCGCTGGTGCGAATCAAATGATCAAACGCACCGAGCGATGCGGTAGCGCCTGCGCCCATGGCAATAATAATTTGCTTGTAGGGCACGTTGGTGCAATCACCGGCAGCAAATACACCGGGCACTGAAGTTTCACCGCGTGAATTAATGTCAATTTCACCGCGATTGGTCAGCTGCACAGTGCCTTTTAAGAAATCGGTATTGGGCAGCAAACCGATTTGGACAAAAATACCCTCCAACTCTACGGTAGCGATTTCATCGGTATTGCGGCTTTTGTATTTAAGCCCGGTAACTTTTTCGCCGTTGCCGATCACTTCGGTGGTCATAGCCTCAGTGATCACCGTCACGTTGGGCAAACTGAATAATTTACGTTGCAATACCGCGTCGGCGCGCAATTTTGAATCGAATTCGATCAGGGTGACATGGGCGACTATACCGGCCAAATCAATTGCCGCTTCCACACCGGAGTTGCCGCCACCGATTACCGCGACGCGTTTGCCTTTAAATAAGGGGCCGTCGCAATGTGGGCAGTAGGCAACGCCTTTACCGCGATATTCCTGCTCGCCCGATACATTCATTTCACGCCAGCGTGCACCGGTGGCGAGAATAATACTTTTGCTTTTTAAACTCGCACCGCTGGCGAGTTTTACTTCAATCAAATCACCGGGATTATCACCAGGAATAACCTGCGCCGCTTTTTGTAAATTCATTACATCCACGTCGTATTCTTTCACATGTTGTTCCAAGGCCATCGCCAATTTCGGGCCTTCGGTTTCTTTCACCGAAATAAAATTTTCTATCGATACCGTATCCAGTACCTGACCGCCAAAACGCTCGGCAACGACACCAGTGCGAATACCTTTGCGCGCGGAATAAATTGCCGCCGCTGCACCGGCTGGACCGCCACCGATGACCAACACATCATAGGGTGCACGTTCGCTCAGCGCTTTTGCATCGCGCTCAGCCGCACCGGTATCCACTTTGGCGATAATTTCTTCCAGCGTCATACGGCCTTGACCGAAGTGGTCGCCGTTAACAAATACCGTGGGCACCGCCATGATTTTGCGAGCATCAACTTCTTGTTGAAACAATGCACCGTCGATCATGGTGGCAGTAATTTTGGGATTTAACGCGGCCATTAAATTCACGGCCTGCACTACATCCGGACAGTTGTGACAAGAGAGCGATACAAACACTTCAAAATGCAATGGTGTATCTATCGCTTTAATTTGTTCGATGGTTTTTGCATCCACTTTGGGCGGATGGCCGCCGCTGTGCAGCAATGCCAACACTAAAGAAGTAAATTCATGGCCCATCGGAATGCCCGCAAATTGAATGCGCGCACTGGAACCCACAGCGCCAATATGAAACGACGGCGTTAATGTTGCGTTACCATTTTGACGCAGGCTGACTTTATTGGAGAGGGTAGTAATCTCTTCCAACAGGCTTAACATTTCGGTGCTTTTGGCACTGGAGTCCAAGCTCGCTATCAGTTCGATAGGCGCTTGCAGTTTTTCAAGGTAGGCAGTGAGTTGGCCTTTGATCGCGGCGTCTAACATGGTCGTCTCCGTGGGATTTTTTTGTGAAAGCCCGCCTTGTGAGCGAGCTTTTTTTGCGCATCTTTTTTATCTGTCGTCATGCCCGCGAACGCGGGTATCCATAAAACCAGCTGGACTCCTGCGTTCGCGGAAGTGACGAATAAATTAGCGTTAGATCTTGCCAACCAAATCGAGTGATGGCGCCAGAGTCGCTTCACCTTCTTTCCATTTCGCCGGGCACACTTCACCTGGGTGCGCTGCAACGTATTGCGCGGCTTTTACTTTGCGCAACAGTTCAGACGCATCGCGGCCAATACCACCGGCATTGATTTCAATAATCTGGATCTTGCCCTGCGGGTCGATCACAAAGGTACCGCGATCAGCCAAACCAGCTTCTTCAATCATCACGCCGAAATTGCGGGTGATAGTGCCGGTTGGGTCGCCAATCATTGGGTATTGAATTTTGCCAATGGTTTCGGAGCTGTCATGCCAGGCTTTGTGGGTGAAATGGGTATCGGTCGATACGGAGTAGATCTCTACGCCCATTTTTTGGAATTCAGCATAGTTGTCCGCTAAATCGCCCAATTCTGTGGGGCACACAAAGGTGAAGTCGGCTGGGTAGAAAAACACCACTGCCCATTTGCCTTTAACGTCAGCCTCGGTCAGATGAACAAATTTACCCTGATGATAAGCCTGAGCACTGAAAGGTTTGATTTCTGAATTGATAGTTGCCATGAGTCACACTCCTAGATCTATATGGGCTACGCCCGTGGGTTAATTGCTTCAACGGGGTGCAGATTAGGGAGTTAAACGCCATGGGGCTAATTGTATGTGGCCATACAGGCCATTTACAAAACCTATCGATACAAATACACCAATACCAAAATGCTATTAAATATAGAAACCCGCTCTCCGGTCGCAAGCAACGGATTCCCTTCCGGTGGTCAATAAAGTAATGCACCGTAATACCGACTGGCACAGCATGGCGCCATGGTATCTAATCAATTTAACGCCATTGCCCTGAGGGCAAATTAGCGGGCTGAATTTGTAAATAGCGATGGATTTAAAAGGTAGCAGTGTGACCGTAGGTTGCTGGTGAGTTTGCGAACCGCAACAGGTTTTAAGATTGGCTGTGTGTCCAAAGCGGACAGTAAGCCAAATGAGCGCAGTAACTAATTGAGATTGTTTGTGCTGTATAACTCCATAATTAATTCGGAGTGACAGTTAACCCTTTGATTTAGCGCGAACCAAATCGAATGAAGATTCATCTACTTTTGGAGTTATACAGCACCACACCAAATTAGTTGGAATAACGTTCTGTGGGTTATATAGTTGGTGCAATTTAATAAACTGTTAGATTTTCTTTGGTCTAATGTAGAAATTTTTCTTGGAGTTTTCGATGAGTGAAGAAGGCATTAACCAGCCGGAATGGATAACCAGGGGTAAAACTATTCGGCAACTCATAGAAGAACTTCAGTCGTTCGAAGATCAAGATCTAGAGGTTCGAATCTCGGTAGACGATAGTGAAACCTTTAGGTGCATAAGCTTGGTTACGCGTGAAAACAAGCTTGGTGGCTATTTCTGCGGTCTAGTAAATTGCGAGTCAGCAATCTAACAAAGTGTACCAACCCGCGCACTTTGTGCGCTGGACAGTTTTTAAGTCGCAGTTTTGTGGTTTTGCTGCGCAAAAGTAATCCACAAAACTACAACTTAAAAACTGCCGTTGTACACGGCCCGAGTTACCCACCAACTGTAGACACCCTGTATAGTTAGAAAATC
>NZ_JH668206.1:0-181181 GCF_000263355.1 Cellvibrio sp. BR
GGATCGTTTGGATCACTTTGAATGGACAGGAACTCGGCGCGCCGTTGTTTGTATTTCAAAATAAATTGAAATGCATTCAGCAGATCCTTGTCTTCCGTGGACGAAGCCAGATTGAGTATTTCAATCGTGCGAAACAACGTTGATCGCTGCTTTTTGTAGAGTTGAACCATGAACGGCAAGTAGTTGTTACCCGCGAACGCCATGTAGTGTTCACACATTTGCAGCAACTGATCGCTGTTCTTTCCCAGGACAGGATCAAAAGCTGACACCGATTCGGGTTTATCCAAATAAACCTTGACCGTTCCAGTCAGCACAGAAATCAAATGATCAGTTTGCTTTTGATGGTCTGCAAGGTATTTCTCCAACAGTTTCTGCGCCGAGCGATCCATTTTTAACAGCAGTTTGATAAAAATATCGGCGGCATTATCCAGAGTTCGTGCGTATTGGTGTCGGATTAAAACGATGACCAGAGCGAGTCGCTTGTTCAGCTTTAGCTTCATCAATTCGGCGTAATCCAGGGCCTTGGCCTCGTCGATAAACTGCTGGTGTTTCACCGGTGGCAACCCCAAATCCGCAGGCAGTAGTGTTTGCAGGGAGGTCAGCCATTCCAGGTAGTGGATGTACACATGGATATTGCGAGGAGTTGGGCGTTTCGGTTCATTTTTCAGCGTGCTCCAGCCAAAACCATTCGGCCCGGTGCTGGAACGGAGAATATCCGTGATGCACTGGCGACTTTCAGCCGTCAAAAATTCACACAGTTGACCGTAATACCGGGTGTTGACTTCCGCTCTGGCTGTTTGGCAGATTCGCTCAAGCACGCTGAACGCTGGCAACTCGTATCGCTCCTTGACCAAGTATTCCAACGTGACATTGATGATATCCGGCAGGGCTTCTTTAGTTGTTGCCGCCTCTTGCGCCCAACTCTTTGTTAATCCGGAGGTCTTGGCTGCATCGTAGGGTTTTATATAGAGATAACGTCGAATCAGTTTTACATGACGATCCTTTGCCCCTGACACGTAATAGGTTTGAAGATCCTTGAATGATGCTCTTGAACGACACTGGCTTTTGATGTGTGCGATGATGACGTTTGGAATTTCACCCAATGTGACAAATCTGCCTAATCGTTGGGTCGTCTTTAACTGGATTAGTAATCCCAGAAAGGAAGTGCTCGCCCGTTTGCAATGTTTCACAGCAAACTGCTGCTCTTCCGGTGTCGGTGTGTAGACATCCCCTAACTCGACATGCGTGATATCTGACTTGATCCGCGGATAGGCTGTCTGGTAAATGGCCGCCATCGATCCGCTACTTTGTTAATGGCAGTTTCAGTTGGGACAGTTTTCGCAGGTGGGCTAGTTGCAGGTTTCTGGTCGCCATTTGGTTTTCTCTTAATTTAGTCACACGTCACTCAGCGCCGGATCAATAACGTCCGTGTCCTTGATTGGTTGCGCCGAAGCGAATGGTATGCCCCCTAAGAGAAGGCATACCAATAGCGTTTTTAGGATGTTGTCTTCGTGTGAGTGGCTTGGAGCCGATGAGCAACCTCATCCCAATTAATATTATTGAAAAAAGCATCAATATATTTACCGGCAGCCGCGCCAAAGTCCATGTGATAAGAATGTTCATACATATCCATGACCAACAACGGAACTGTGCCTACCGGGAAATGTGCGTGATCACCCATCCAATAATTTTCCAGCTTATTGAAATGCGTGTTATACCCCAGAACAACCCACCCGGAACCACCGCCCAAGCCTTGAGCGATTTTGCGGAATTCGGTTTCCCAGCGATCAAAAGTACCAAATTGTTTGGCGAAAGCTGAGCGTAATTCACCATCGGCTTTGCCATTACCGCCCAGGTTATCAAAATATAATTCGTGCAAAATGACCGAGCCTGTGCGAATCAAATGCTCCCGCTTGAGATCATTGTAGAGAAACGCTGGCGTGTCGGGGTTTGCGAGTGCCTGACTCAACTGATCATTCACCGCATTCAATGTTTTTACCGAACCGCTGTAATTGTTAGTCCAATGCGACTCGATCAAATTGGCAGAAAGGCCTTTTAATTTTGCGGCATTGAAGGATAAAGGTTTTGGTTTTATTTCGGTGATCATCCAATTTGCTCCTTTAGGTGCTGCCTGAGACGACGATTCAGCTGCGCTAACATTTGATGCCGATGCAATAAGCAACCCTGCGGCAGCGGTCGCACTGGTAGCCAGGAAATCACGTTTGTTTTGGTTAAAATCATTCATTGGTTTTCCTCCGTTAAGTGTAAGCAATGAGTTCGAGCAGATCGAAAGATGACTTAATTAATCCCCATTAACGACACCGCAAGCCCAACAAGCGCCGACATGCCAATCACCTTCATCACATTCATTTTGTAACGAAATAATGCGATACCCGCTGCAACAGCAATTACCGCTGATATCCATTCAAACCGCCCATCAAAGCCTTCTGGCCACAAAATGTGGTAACAGAAAAACAGGGCGAGATTCAAGATCACACCTACCACCGCCGCCGTGATGGCCGTGAGTGGCGCAGTGAATTTCAAATCATTGTGCGTCGTTTCAATAAAGGGGGCACCCGCAAAAATAAAAATAAACGAGGGCAAGAAGGTAAACCAGGTGACAATGGTGGCGGCTACTGCGCCCGCGAGAAATACCATGTCGGTGCCAAATACGGCTTGTACATATCCCCCAATAAAACCGACAAAGGCCACCACCATAATCAGCGGCCCTGGTGTGGTTTCACCGAGCGCGAGGCCATCGATCATTTGCGTGGGCGTGAGCCAACCATAGTGGCCGACCGCACCCTGATAAACATAGGGCAATACCGCATAGGCACCACCGAAAGTGAGTAGTGCCGCTTTGGTAAAGAACCAGGCCATTTGTGTCAGTGTGTGATCCCAACCGAAATAACTCCAAAGTGCAAACAGCGGAACAGCCCAGAGTAATGCACCGGAGATCAAGATCATGCTGAAACGCGACCAGCGGAACATGGCGTGCGCGGGCGTGGGTGTGTGATCATCGAATAACGCGGTGCCGAAGGATTTATCAGCCTTGCCATGGCCACCGCCGCTGTTGAAGTAGTCAGGTAGAAACCGCCCACCCAAATAACCAATCAGTGCCGCTGCAATCACGATGTAAGGGAATGGGATATTGAGTGCAAAAATGGCCACAAACGCGGCGGCAGCAATCGCCCACATCACATTATTTTTCAACGCGCGTGAACCAATGCGATGGGCGGCATGCACGACGATGGCAGTCACCGCCGGTTTGATACCGTAGAACAAACCGGCTACCCAACTTACGTCGCCGTAAGCGATATATACCCACGAGAGTCCAATCAAAATGAAGAGTGATGGCAACAAAAACAGCACACCCGCCACTATACCGCCCCAGGTACGATGCATTAACCAGCCAATGTAAGTGGCAAGTTGTTGCGCCTCCGGACCAGGCAACACCATGCAGTAATTGAGCGCATGCAAAAACCGTTTTTCGCTGATCCAGCGCCGGCGCTCCACCAGCTCCTGGTGCATGATGGCTATTTGGCCTGCCGGGCCACCAAAGCTGACAAACCCGAGCTTTAACCAGAAACGGAAGGCTTCCCAAAAACTGACCGGCGCAGGCGCTTCAACCGGCTGGTGAGCTATTAATTCGGTGGTGTTACTCATGGTGTGTTTCCTTATCTGTAAAAGCAGCCAGTAAGGCATCGAAGACACCATTAGCCGTGGCGATGAGTTGATCGTCGTCATGAATACTGTTGCGCAATCCCCACAGGATTTGCTCCAGCCCACTGGCTTCACTGGGCTGGATACCCCCTACGTCCAGAAAATGCACCAAGGCCCCCAAGCGCGTTAAGCCGGGGTGATCGAGCCTAAAACTGTCAAGCAGAACCTCAAAAGTGACCTTGCCATTCAGGTGAGTGAAACTGGCTCCGTCAAAATCAAAGCCCAGCGCATCGGCGGGACAATCCTTCGGTGCTTGCAACCACACAAAGCGAGCCTCCGGATCGATAAAACGGCGGATTAGCCAGGCACAGGCAAGGCGATCCACCCAGGGACGTTGACGGGTTGCCCATAACCGCCCGCGATAGAGGCTGATATCCAACCGTGGGATTTCACCGGTGTGCTCATGGGGTTCGTTGGGCGATAACTGGCGATTGAGCTGAAGTTCAAGCTGTTGCAGCGCCTGCTGGGTTTGTGCCTGCGCTTCACCGGGGAAAAAATCCGTTGCGGCGATAGCGGTGAAGTTTTTGCGCAGTTTACGCAGCTGTCTGGTTGCTTCTTGCAGGGAACTACTGGCCAATTCTTTTATTGGGGGCAGCTCGTGTAAAAGATGGGCGTAATCATCCTGACGATCAAACAGGCCGCTGAATTGGCCAGCATCTTCGGTATCGACCAGGAGCACATAAGCTGAGCCTTCACTTGCCTCTACTTCTTGCAGCAAGCCATCGAACAATTGCTGATGTTCTGGTCGATGGGGAAGCAGATAAACGCCGTCACGCAATACTGCTGCACCGGAGGACTTGAGGGTTCGCCATACCCGCATACGCACTGTCGCGTTTTGGGTGGGCAGGGATAAGATCAGTAATACCCATTTCATATATTGTAGATCTAGTTACACAAAGGTAGGAAAATCTACAATATTTTATCGATGGTGTAAAGCGGCCAGAATGATCCATGATCGTGGCGGTAACATTACCAGCTTTGGTATTTGGGTTTGGCCCGATACATTGATTCTGCCCCGAATGTTGACCGAATCATTCAGCATCCATCAGGGTTGCCATCTTCTCCATTAAGATAATTGACGCATTATTGCTGAGCTGCTGGCCTTCCTCGATATACTCCCAGACGGTGGCATCGCTCTTCCAGCCGCCTTGTTTCTTGATCAACTCAAAATCCACTCGCTCACGCGCTGCCGATGTGGATAACCCTCTACGGAAACTGTGGCTACTGAGTTCAGGCACAAAATCAAACTCACAGGCTTGCCCCAGCGTTTTGAGCAAAGCATTGACCGCACCTGGAGCCAGCGCTTTTTCCTGAATGTGATCCCAGCGGTTGGTGGGACGAAACACCGGACCGTTGGTGATGCCCGCTGCATCTAACCAAGTTTTCACGGCGGTAGCCGGACAACAAGCGGCCTTTCCGTAAGGTAAAGCTCGCATTAAACCCATGCCTTGCTGGTCGGTCTTGGAGCGCGGCAACCGGATGAGTAGCCCCTCCGGCTCCCAAACCAGATCATTGACCTGAAGAGCAACCAGCTCACTGCGACGCAAGGCGCCGAAGAACCCGGTGAGTACCAAGGCAATATCCCGGTATTTCTTTTTGTTGTCCGGTAAGTGCCGCAAGTAATTTACTAGTTGGGCGATGTGCTCCAAGCGCAACGCCTTGGCCTTGCGCTTGGGCTGTCCATGGGTGCGGCGAATGCCCTCCATGGTTTTACATACCAGCGGATCACGAACCGGGTCAGTCAACCCTTGGTAGTGGTGCCATTGGCTAACGGCCGTGAGGTGAAGGGCGAGAGTCCGGCTATTCAGCACATCGGCCTTGGCCACCAGGTAACGCACCAGGGTATCCCGATCCGTGGGCAACCGCCCGCCCCATTTTTCGAACTGCCGAATCGCTGAACGGTAGGCTGTTCGCGTGTTATTGGAGGTCGCCGCTTGCAGATAGTGGCGCAGTGAGTCGGATTCTGCCAGCGACGGCAAAACTGATTGCTCACTACGCAATGGCGAATCCGATGTGAGTTTGGGTGTGTAGTTATCCATGGTTATCCCTTTTCTGTGGGTCGCTGGAAGGCACCAATGTACTGGTGTTACAAACATCAATTTTTCATTTCTCACTCATAACCAACGATAACATTCATTATCGAAGGTTACTATTTAATTTTTATTGGCTGCATAAAAGTCAATATATTATGTTATATTACGTGCTATGTAATACGTTACTAAATAATCACCGAGGGAAACTGTCATGGCTCGCGCCGGAATCACTTACTACGATGTCTCGAAAGCCGCAGAGGCTATCAAAATCCAGAACCAGGAGCCTACCGTAGATCGTGTCCGCGAGCATTTGGGAACCGGCAGCAAAAGCACCATTGCACCACTACTCAAGCGCTGGCGGTCAGATAATGGGGAGGTGGTCGATGTGAGCGGGTTGCCGAATGATCTCGTCGAGGTAGTAAAAGCCTTACATGAACGGGTTCAGCAGATGGCCGACCAGCGCATCGCGCAATCCCGCGACGAATTCAAGGCATCGAATGATCAACTCCGGAAAGAATTGACTGAGGCCCGTAACAGCATCGCGCAGCTTACCGACCGCCAACAGGATCTGAACGCCCAGCTATCGCAAATTACCGAAGCAAAAGCCCTGCAAAGCAAGTCCCTGGAAGATGTACGCATTAAGCTAGCAACGGCAGAGGCTCAACGCGACGAAGCCCTTTCACGAACTGCTGAATTAAAGGAAAGCGTTGCAGAACTCAAGCAGGAAAATAAGGATATTCGTGATCACTTTGAACACTACCAGCAACGCACCGCCGAAGATCGGCAGCAGGAACGCGAGCAATTCCACGTGGTTAACCAGGGCCTGAAAGACCAGATTCAAGACCTGCAACACCGGCTCATCCAAGCCGAGTCAAGCGCGTCCGAACTGATAGACACTAATGCGCACTTACAACGACAAACGCATGAGCTCGAACAGGCCAATGCGATGAACAAAAGCACCTTGGATAGACAAGTGGTCGATATCGAGAACTTGGAGCATCGACTTAACGACGCCTCGGCAAAAAGCCGGGAGCAGCAACATAAAAGTGAACAACTGGCGGATAATATTGCCGCACTTACCAGCCAGAAAGCAGATGCCGATAAGCAAGTGGCCGTACTATCCCAAGCATTGGAGGCCACTAAAACGGATCTGATAGTCTCTCAGAATAGAGTGGAAGCTCTGTCCGATGAGAACAGGTTGATTCTTCAGGAAAAAGCGGTGATTCAGGGACAGTTTAAGCAGCTTCAGGATTCGCTATCTCGGTAAGGATTTTATCCAGCCCTTGTCAGAAAAGCTAAATGAATCAATGTCTTATTTGCAAAGTGGCTAATTCCAACGCTTTTACCGGCCGGACCTCTAGGCGGTCATCATAAAACCTTTCGCCGGCCAATCACCGTAGGATATATCTCCGGCCCTTAACTCTTCAACGTTCATGGTGCCGGAGGCAATGATGACCAGTTTATGTGCTTCACTGCTAAGCTGCTTCGCAATATTTTTTTCTCGATCCGTTGGTTCCGCCCCCTTTACCTCAAAAAAACAATCCAGTTCAGGCAACCAAAAATCGGGTAAATACAAGGTTCCTTCGGAGAGTCGAAAACCTTCTTTTTCATACTCCCAGATAATGTTTAGTGCATCGAAAAATACTGCCCATCGAGCCTCCAGGCGAGAGCGAAATTGGCAACCTTTATACCGTGTTTTAATCGATTGTATGACCATGCAGTCTCCTTCAGTCGTTTTATCGTTCGCTATGGGTTTCAATCAGAAAAATTGCCAGGGTTGATGCAGCTCCAACGGCCAGTTTGGCATGTCGCGAACTGAGTCCCCGGGATTTTGCATTTTTGCCATGGCCAGTGCCATAGCTATTTCTTAACTCAGCAACACCGTAGGTAATATCGGCAAGATTTTTCAGCAGTCGTTTTATACTGTCACTTGCTTTCACTTCATCCGGAATATCAGAAGGTTAACTTTAAACAAAACCCCATTTTGGCCATAGCAAATGATTCTCATTTGCGTGAGCATTCTCCCTCTCAGCCTACTGAACATCCAGCGCCAGAACATTTCCGCCAAATGATACATAAATTGCCTGTAATCCAGTCATAGCAAGGGTTTCACTCAAAAAGTACCTTTGCTTTTTCTGGTTCATGGATTGGCAAAGCGAATAATTCTGTCCCGGTTTTTGTGATAAATATGGCTCGCCAAGTTTGGTTCAAATTTGAGTTGAAGCCGAAGACTGTCGGTATCCGCAATGTTAAGTTGAGCTCTTATCTTCTCCGCACCAGCTCTGACATCTTTTTCGTGCTGGCAAATTTGTTCGATAATAAAGTCCGTGGCACGAAGCACTTCCATCGCTCCCCCGTTAGCCATAAAACCACCACCTGGGCCGCGATAAACTGTCCCATCAGGCACCGTGACAAAACTGTTTGTAAATTTATCGCGCAGGTTTCGGCGCTGTTCTGTTGTACGCTCTTCACACCCGAAATCACCATTAACTTTGTAGGCCTTGATAGCGTCAGGCCAGTTACGATGAATAATTTCTATCAGGCCGGTATTGGTCCAGGTTTCTATCGTCCCTTCATCATCTTCATGCTCAAGTACATCAATAAAATATACCGAGGTTCCTTTTATGTGAACAAATAACAACTTGTTTGTTCGATCTGGATCGAAATGAATGTGATGAATACCCCACTCGGAAAGTAAAAGATCCAAATGCTCTTTCTTAAGCTGGTCGGTCTTTTTTACCAGATGACTCAGGTGAGTATTTACGTCTTCACCTGATACAAACATACTTTCTATGAGACTCGCAAGCGTAAGTTTTTGAGCGTCGTTTTTAATAGTATCTGAAACAAATACTTGATAATTCGCTTTCGGTAATCGCCGCATTAATATGGAAAAATAATGCGTTATCAACCTTTGGCTATCGTAGTGTTCCGTAGCATTTTTACGTTCTTCAGGTGCACGATCTTGATCTCGTAGCTCCTTGGCGCTTGGTGTTTGATAACCGAAAGCAGTCAGCTGCGAAGTGATATATTTCCTAAGGTCTGACCAAAAATTAATCTTAAGTTTGCTATTCACTTTGCTACGGCACCTTATGTAAAAACCAATTACGTTTTGTGTGTTCTCTTTCACTCACAACCGTAATAAATAACCCACTGCTAAGATCATCAGATACATCAATCAACCGCCTTAACACACCCAACGTATCGAGCTGCTGAGCGCTCAAACTTTCCTTATCCAACTTAACTTGAAGAAAACTAACGTTCTTGAAATACGTAAAATATTTTCCAAGCAAACCTGCAATGACATCAGAGATCTGCACTGCTTTAAGATCATGCGATTTAATAAACTCGTAGTTTTTAAATGGTTTACCATTTTCAGTCAGTGGATCTATTTTAAGAAGCTCTTCGATACTATGCTCCTCATCAAAGATGTGTTTTGAATTTTTAAAGAGATACAATTTCTGTAAATAAAAAACCATAAAGTTGGATATCAGCTCGCGACCATGAAACCCTGATATGAATGGAAGCTCGTCCATTATGACTGACTCTTTCACAAACTCACTTAAAATTTCTGCTCTATCGTTTGGTAGTGCAACGTTATTTTCATCCACAAAGGACACAAGCCATTCACAAAATGCACTGGCTTGATTTTCAGTAACATCGGGATAATTAAAGTATCTGAGTTTTTCCAGAAACTCGTGTTGTTTACCATTGGCAAGTTCATATAAATCACTTTTTAATAGCATGTGATTCATCACATAAAAAGGATTTTTGGTTCCGTCAATGATGGAGTCAATAATATCGACAATAGACCAATATAAAAGATTCAAATTGAAGTAATGAATATAAAACTCGTTATCGAGAAGCCATTTTAATATGGTGTGCAAGCCTTCAGATTTTAGCATATCAAGAAAAGATCCTTTTGCTACATGCTTTAGCTTCAGTTCTTTTATTGATTTTTGTAGCTTCAGACGATCAAATAATGCAGAGAAATCTTTCTGGCAGCTCAGTCCCTTATGCATAATTCCTGCTAAAACAAAGTTGTCTGCTTGATCTACATTAAACCCTGATTCCGTTAAATATAACTTTCGAATGTTATTTGTTTCATCGTAATAAAATGTATAAATATCATCAGTGTTTTGTATATGGTTAAAGCGAATAGCCATATCTCTGTGATCATTTATATCCATAATATTTCTCTCTTTACGTCCACATTAACAATACGAAATGTGTTTAAAAATTAGTCAGTCAAGTCACCTTGAAACAAGTCATCAAGTGTAGGCATTTTGTCTGCTTCATTTTGAATCAGGGTAAAAGAGCGCAATATAGAAGTTTCATAAAATGAACGGCATATTATTTCACCATTGTGCTCAAACCAATGTGTTGTTTCAGGAAGTAATTCTTTTGGAACAGGATATTTAGCAAATGGGTTATGAAATACTTCAAGTTCCGCGCACCATGGTTCATAGCCTTGCGGCCATAATGATCGGTATTCTGGACTCGTAATATCTAAGCAGAAAGGAATGCCTTCGAGAGCGTTAGGCGTGCGATCAAAAAATTCACCTATACGAACGTACCGTAATTGTTTTGTCGCTGCTCCAGCAGACACTCCAACTCGATTAAATTTAGCTATTGAGCAGGCATTTGTAAAAATGACGGCAGATAGCTCACTGTGTTCTTGATTGCGAAATAATCCGGCTGGAAATCCTGAATCACCCAGCAAGCGATCAATCGATTGTGCAGACACAAAACGGTGGCCATCAACATTTTCTACCTGAGGATAAATGCCATACAAATAACTTATCAAAGCTTCTCTCGTCCACGTCATGGATGCTGATGATTGAAAATCCGCGAGCGCAATTATAAAAGGCTTCCCAATAACATGCGGAAGTTCATGATAGTTTTTGCCAAGTTTGTTTCCCAACGTCTTAGCAAATCTGACAGCAGCTGTACCTAATAGGCGCTCTTTACGATCCTGCGGTGGTTCAATAGATTCGGTACTGACATGGTTATAGCGCTCAGGTGGATTGGCTGTCACTGCTTCGACCCAGGCTGATCCACCGAGCCTGTTTTGAATTAAAAAGTCAGGTGATCGATGAGGTTGTGTGACCAATAAACCTTGTTCTCGAAAACTTGCTAATAACTGCGCTTCCCATAAGCGCGTATGAAAATTGTCGGTCTGGCAATCACTTACCCAGTTAGCATCAGGCTTGGGTAATGCAAGGTATAGTTGATTGAGCATCCACGCTGCCACATGATCAGTGGGACTTGTTAAGCGTTTAAAAACGTCTGAAGGCGTTCGTCCTTTCAAATCATGTAAAGCAGGACGTGGTGCGGTATTTGGTAGCATTGATTCTGGCGGAATCCCGTCTTTCAATAGAGGCTGCAACTGCATCATGGCGGTATCGAATGATTGAATATTATCGTTCTGTGACGTAACCACCCAGACGTTATCGACGCGACGCCTTAGCACCATGGTACCGAAAACATCTGTTCTATCATCATGTGTGACAATACCAAATGCCAAGCCATCATCACTTTGCCAAGCCCCAAGAGGCGGTGTATTACCGAAGCCATGACCGCGCGGCAACGAAAGCGCAAAAACATCAAATAACGATCTAGGTAGTTCCTTCATATAAGCTCCGTTTTTTTAACGTTAATGAAAAACTTAGACATCAGTTTTTTGATTTTTCTTGTGATTTTTACTCTAATGTAATCACGAACTAACGGTTGGGTATATCATCTTTTTCGCGTTGAATTTTGTTGTAGATTTCTTCACGATGAACCGCTAAATCTTTTGGTGCATTAATACCGATGCGCACCTGATTACCTTTTACACCCAGCACGATAATTGTCACTTCATCACCGACCATTAGTGTCTCACCGATACGTCTGGTTAGAATTAACATAGCTTTTCCTTTATTTATGCTCGTATTTGTTGTTGCTTTAGAGCCCAACGCTCACTCTTTTTTGGCCAGTCAGGTTTTACAAATTGCGAGCGCCGTCGACTAATGTCGGCATCAAGGTTGCTGACCATTCCTGAATCATGAAGCTCTTTCATCGCTCGTTGTAAATCGCCTGGATATAAATTTGTTTCCTGTAAAAAACGCGCCCAGCACTCATTATCGATTAATAATGGTATGGTAGTGAGCTGTTTGAGCAGGTACTCCTTGGCTGCTCTTCGCACATCTTCTATTTCAAAAAAATCTACTTCGGCGACCGCACTGGATTCACCAAACATATCCAGAGTTGATCGGGTATTGATCTGGTTTCGAAGGCGAACTTGAGCTTGTGTTTCTCGCTGAAGTACGATCATTTTTTCAGCTTCCGTTTTAAAAACAATAATACCTTTGGCGTGACGAGTGAGGTACACCAGAAAATAAAGCACTCTTTTTTCACCGGGTCTTTCAATCGGAATGAACGCTGTCCTTCCTTTAAATATGTCATTAACACCAGCGCGATAATGAGAAAGCAAAAGCATTTGCCGTTGCTGAACTGACTCTGTTCCTGTGTAAAGGATTGGACTACCTAATAGCTCTTCAATATCAGCATCGTGCTTTGCGATATTCGCAGCACGATTAACGAAGTCATACATGATGTTAATTAAAAATTCCGTTTTTGGGCGCTCCAGTAGAGGCTTTAACGTTGATGGGCCAATGATGCGCTTCCATCCCTTTGGATCAACAAAAAAGAAGGTGAAATGGGACTCTGACCAGCTAACAATTTCCGGTATGTGGGTTGTGTAATCGCCTTGCCGACATGCAACGCTAACATCAGGATCGTTATGTTTTCCCAGAAACTCTGACAGGCGCGCGAATGCCTTTTTATCTTTTTCAATGAACAACGCACGAAACTTTACCGAACGCTTAAAGGGTTCCTTTTTTAAAGTTGCTACACATTTTTTCATTTGGTTAATGGATATTCCAATGGATGTATCCCTTAACTCTTCATTTTCATCCGACCATGGGCCAGCAAAACAATCAACATAGTTGATGACAAGTTCAGACTGTCCAATAATCATGAACAGCCGCTCAAGATAGGTTTTGAGAATAGTGTGTTTGATAAACGCTTGTTCGCGGCCGATATATTCCTGTGGTAGTGCCATCATGTATTCCCTGTTAATTATTATAAAAAAATTAATTGCCGCTGATGATATTTAATAACGTCTTCACCACCAATTTGAGCAGCACTTGATCTTGGGTTTCCATTCTTGTTTATGACAAGGATTTCTTTATTTTTCATTGCACCTTGAAGCGCTATCCTGATTTCTTGCGCGGATGCTGGTGTCAAGCTCCCAATGGTATCGGTCAGTGTATGGAAAGGAATTTCTAATCGCTGATTATCTAACAGGCGTGGAATAGCTTCTGATAAATCAGAAATACATTTTTTCTTGGCATCTGCACCAAAATCAAATGGTTCGCCAAAATCCAAGGTGTTCTGCCCTGGTATTTTGCACGCTTGATACCCTAAGGCGAATAAGCCCTTCCCGAGATGGTGCTCAAAACCTGTGGACACATTGGAGTGCTTCCAATGCAAATCCATCATGACATCGCGAGCACGGTATACTTTCGACAAATGAACGAGCCAGTAGGTCCATCCTTTTTTAGGTTTGATAAAAAACAGCGTTATGTGTTTTGCACCTGATGCATGAAGGATCGCGTTGGCTAATTGTTCTTGTATAGCTTGTTGCCACATACCGGCTTCTTTAAGAAGATTAAAACGTTGCCAATCGATGTATTGCGCTAGGCCAATATTTTCCAGCGCTTTTCGATTGGTAGAATTTTCGGAAAGAAACCCCTGTAGTGTGTCGTAGTTAAACGTGAGAATAATTTCGCTGTTCGTGCTAGATAAAATGGTATTGACTAAAGGAAATGGAACATCTTTATAAGCGTATTGATCAAGTATAAAAATGGCTCGCATTGAGCGATTACGCTGTTGGATTCTATTGATAATTGCTGGCGAAACTTTGGCGAAATCACCTTTGTAGAGATGTGTCGTTTTATCTACCAAATGCGAGAATTCGGACATGGCCAATTCATGACGAAGGAATTCCAGATGGGGTGATTCCTTTTCGATGAAGTGATATTCAGCTTCAATATGGCGAGGCTTTTTACGCCCATTATTGATTGTTGCTTCTGCTTCTTTAATAGATTTTAAAATTAAAAATGGTGAGCCATCGACAACGTTTTTCTCGTCGAAGCCACGGTATTTACCGCCGCCGGCAAAGCCATCCACAATCGTTAACGGTAATCTCTCAATGTTGGTGTTGCTCATATACACTTCAACATAACGCTTGAGATAATCGGCAATGATTAAATGTTTGGTATGGCTATGCTCATCCAGCTGCGGTAATTCAGATCCAATTTCCCAATCATATTTTTTATTATTTTTGCTCACACGGATGTTCCTTTTCCTAAAATTATTAAACGGCTATTGCTGGGATCATGTCCCACACTTCACCTTGTAATTCTCTACCGTTAGCACCTTTGGTTCGCTTGACGCCATCTTGACCCCAGGAACCCCATTGCTTGAAAAAAAAGTCGATGCCAGTGCGTTGGCATTGGTCGCGCAGCCTAAGCGCCCACGCTTCTTCCATAGGCCGAGCTTTAGAACCGGATTCGCCTCCGACGATGACCCAGTGAATTCCCTTTAACGAAATTCGACCAAGGTCTTCCAGGAGAGGTTCAACCGAGAGGAAACGCGTTTTTGCCTTGATCGCTTGTAGATAAGCGATACGTGGTACGCCGTAGCGCTTATCTTCAACGGATACGCCCAGCCAGGCATTGTCAGGTACTGTACGTGTTTGAAAATAGACATTCATTCGCTCAGCGCGCTTGGTGAGAATTTGGTAAGCGTGTTGTGGCGTTGCACGAATGGTGTCAAAAATTAGATCGATAAAATCATCTGGTACATCCTCATGAAACATATCACTCATCGAATTAACAAAATAAATGGTGGGTTTCTTACGGTGTAGCGGCTGATCAAGTCTTTCATGCATCAACGTGATTTTGTTAAAGCCGTTTTCATACCCTGGTGTGCCCATAGCGTGCAGCCGTTTAGCCATGACTTCGGCGTAGCAGTATTTACAACCGGGTGATACTTTCGTGCAACCGGTAATAGGATTCCACGTTTGTTCGGTCCATTCTATTTTGCTGTTCGTAGCCATGATTCATTCTCCATGAATTATGCTGAAGTGTAGATGTCCTGTTTTGAAAACTCAAAAAGGACAGATAATGGTTCATCCAATCACAGCGTTACTGTGCGCGTGGCTGTAACGCTTCAAATAATTGGTTTTTGACGGTCAATTCTGTTTTTGTGGTAATTAATTCGACCTGCATGGATTGGGATGCTTGCTGGAGCGCTGCAAGCTGTTGTTTGAGATCCGTAATCACGTCGGCATCCTCTCGCTGCTGTCTGGCTAAATCTGTAAACTTTGTGGTCATCGTCAATAATGATTCTTCGCATGTCCTCAGTTGCGCCGTAAGCGATAGTTGGTGTTGCTCACCCGTGCGAAGTTGCCTTCTGGCCTCACTTATTTCCGTCGCAAGGCGCGCATTGTCCTTATTGAGCTGGGTAATATCCGTTTGCTTCAGCGATAGGGTTTGGTTGAGCTGTCGAATCTCCGCTTGTAACTGCTGCACCTGATGCTCATGACGGCGCTGGTCTTGTTCGCGTTGATCCTTAACCGAGTTGCGGTAATGCTCCAATGCTTCCCGCGCATGGTGATGTTTTTCTTCCAGCGAAATAATGTGCGCGTCTTTTTGCGCGATAAGTTCTTTCTGGCTTTCAAGTTGCTGAGCCAATCGCTCGGTTTTTAACGCAAGCTCCTGTTCCGACCTTACCGACAACTCTCTTGAACGTTCGGCTTCTGCAAGCGATTGACTAAGCGTCTCGTGCTGCTGATTGGCAGCGGTAAGTAGCCGTTGTTGTTCCACTAAGCGATCGTTAAGTCGTTGCACCTCTGCCTGATGCGTTTCCGAGGCCTCCTTGACGATGGCTTGCGCCTCCCCCTGCAGCTGATTTGCCAGATCCGCAACGATATGCCCAAGCGTATCGCCAAGTGCAATACTGTCACCCAGTGCTACACCACCTTCCTGCGCTAACTCGTTCAAATATTTATGAATTGTACCTTTGGAACCTGTATTTCCAAGCTCAATACGCACTGCATCAATAGACGGGTTTGTACCCCGTGCGATAAGGGCATCACGAGCCTTTTTGACTTGTGCTTTGTTAATGCCACTGTTTGCCATATTCAATTGCCCTGATTATTTCGTACTGTAGTACGTACTATGTAATTACATAGTACATTGCGGCACATTAAAGATCAAATATTGGTCATATATAACATTAGATAATGCAGGCTTATCTAATGTTAAAAGGATTTTGGGCGGGAAAGATCAATAAAAATGGTACAGATGGATAATTACCGCTGTAATCCACCCCTTGCTAGAAATACTTACTTTAAATAAGTTCGCAGTACCGATATCACTTGCTCCAAATCGTCCTGACGCTGCTGCGGGGATGCATCATCTGAACCAAGGTGTTCGCGGAGGTGCCCCTCCAATACCTCTGTCATTAGCCCATTAACCGCCCCGCGAATGGCCGATATTTGCTGAAGAATTGCTGCGCACTCAGTTTCCTGTGTCAGCGCCAGTTCCAATGCTTCAGCTTGACCCTTGATACGCCGTACACGGGTCAGCAGTGGTTTTTTGGATTTAGTGGTATGAGCCATAAGACACCATTAGGGGAATGTATATATACTAGGGGGGAGTATATTAAATCTGACCAAAGGATACTTTAAATGCAATCCCACGCCGTTGATATAGATACCCTCCGTCATTCGCATGTGTTTGATGATGGCAATCCCTTGGCGGAGCGGAACATTCGTTGGGCATTGCTGTTGACGATTGTAATGATGATTGCCGAGATTAGTGGCGGATGGGTATACAACTCGATGGCGTTACTGGCTGATGGCTGGCACATGAGTTCCCATGCCTTGGCGTTGGGGCTATCTGTATTCGCCTATGCCGCCGCTCGGCGTCTCGCCCAGGATGCACGCTTTTCTTTTGGTACTTGGAAAGTCGAAGTGTTATGTGGTTACACCAGTGCGATATTCCTATTGGGTGTGGCGGGCCTCATGCTCTACCAGTCTGTTGAGCGGCTGATTTCACCAACCCCTATTCACTACGATCACGCTATAGCGATTGCCGGTGTCGGCCTATTGGTTAACCTTATCTGTGCGTGGTTGCTAAAAGATAACCATGCTCATCATCACGACCACCATGACCATCATCATTCGCTAGATGATCACGAGCATCATCATGACTTGAATTTGCGTGCGGCTTATTTGCATGTTTTGGCTGATGCGGCTACATCGGTGCTGGCAATTGTAGCGCTGACGGGTGGCAAACTGTGGGGGGCCGATTGGCTTGACCCGCTAATGGGAATTGTGGGTGCCGTGTTAGTGTCAGTGTGGGCCTATGGTTTGTTACGCGATACAGGACGTGTGCTGCTTGATGCGGAAATGGACGCGCCAGTTGTGGCTGAAATTCGGGAAGTGATTGCAGCAAGCCCCGTCAAAGCTGACATTACTGATTTACACGTGTGGCGCGTGGCCAAGGGTAAATATGCCTGTATTCTCTCTCTTGCTACCACCGGTGATGTCCAACCCGATTATTTCAAAGAGCAATTGGGTATCCATGAAGAACTCGTGCATATCACTGTAGAGTTAAATGCGCATCCGATTCACATGATGTCAGCACCATGAGCTATTTAGCGGTCGGAATTAAAAATGCAAATATTGTGATTGCACGCCCACGCCCTACCATACCGCTGGACTCCATGCTCCTTATTGCACTATGCTTTTAACCGTATTCACACGATATCCATTTTTATGGTCATTAAACAACGTCACCCTGTGTGGTTAATCGCACTGCTTACTTTGGTCTTTTTAGGCCAATCGTTAGCGGTTGTGGCTATGCCATGCCAGTTGATGGACGTTGCTCCCATGAGCCATGACATGGAATCCATGGATCATTCCATGATGGGTATGCATCACGATATGAGCCAAATGGGTGTCCAGAATAAAACCATGGATATGAAAGCCACTCACGATTGTTGCAAAACCATGGGGCATTGCTCCTCCAGCAGTTGTTCGGCTCCGGCGTTGAGCTATAGCGTGGCTTTTGCAATCCAATCTGACACGTCAGTGAACACCAACGGTTATCACCAGTACATCCCCAGCTCGCCCGTTTCATCCCTCTATCGTCCCCCCATTTTCCGCTGATACAGGACAGTTACGCCTGAAATTTGGCGTATCGATCTTCCAATTGTATTCGCGGGAGTGACATTAGCTCCCTCCGTAGATGTTTAACAAACTTCGCGTTGTTTTGGAGCTTTTATGGTTTTCCAGCGTTTTATGGGCGCTATCGGTAGCTTGGCGATTTCGTTTTTATTGATAAGCCACACCGCATACGCCTCATCCATCCCATCGCCAGCTGCGGCTGCCGATAAACCCGTTCAGTTAGCGGTATACAAAAGCCCGACTTGCGGCTGTTGTGAAGAATGGATTTCCCACCTGCAATCCCATGGGTTGAAATCCACTATCCATCATCCCGATGATCTGAATGTGATCAAAAACCGCTACCAGATCAGTCCCCAATACCAGTCCTGCCATACAGCTGTCTCCCCTGAGGGGTATGTATTTGAGGGACATATTCCAGCGCAGCTCATTACCCGTTTCCTCGCCGAAAAGCCTCAAGGGGCCATAGGCTTGGCCGTTCCTGGTATGCCGGTAGGTAGCCCAGGCATGGAGATGGGCGAACGATTCACACCCTACGATGTGCTCTTGCTTAAAAGCGATGGCAGCAGTGAGGTGTACCTTCGCATCACCAGTTTGACGCAAACTTTCTAAGGAGAATGGGCATGAAAATTCCCGATACCCGCACAGCGGGGATACGCACAACAATGGAATTGATTACAGCAATGGATCGCTATCCGGTGGTACCTGATGTGTTGCCACCCGACCAGTCCCGGCGTCGCTTTGTACTCGGCGCTTCCTCTTTGGCTGCCCTGAGCGTATTGCCATTATCCGGTCAGGTATTTGCGGACACACCCCGGCCAACCAATGGCCCGCAAACTCTGACGGGAAACCAGTTCGATCTCTCGATTGGTTTTCAGAAGGTCAACTTCACCGGCAAACAACGGATCGCCACCACCGTTAACCAGGGCTTGCCTGCGCCCATCCTGCGCTGGAAAGAAGGTGAGCGAGTTAAATTAAAAGTGACCAATACGCTCGACCACGACACCTCCATCCACTGGCACGGCATCATTCTGCCTTCGGAAATGGATGGGGTGCCGGGCATGAGTTTCGACGGTATTAAACCGGGCGAGACCTTCGTTTACGAGTTCGATGTCCAGCAAAGCGGTACCTATTGGTATCACAGCCACTCCGGTTTTCAGGAGCAGACTGGATTAATGGGCGCCATCGTCATCGATCCCAAAGATCCTGATCCGGTTGCCTATGACCGGGATATGGTTGTGCTGCTGTCGGACTGGACGGACACCGCGCCGGAAAAGGTTTATGGCACTTTGAAAAAGATGAGCCACTACTACAACTTCCGCGAGCGGACGGTCGGCGATCTGGTGCGTGACCTCAAAACCAAGGGGTTATCAGCCACCTGGAACGAGCGCGCCATGTGGAACCAGATGCGCATGAGCGAAACCGATATCTCGGATGTGACCGGTTATACCTACACCTATCTGATGAACGGTGTTACGCCAGATCAAGGCTGGTTGGGACTTTGCAAACCCGGCGAGAAAGTGCGCCTGCGTTTTATTAACGGCGCGGCGATGGGCATTTTCGATGTGCGGATTCCGGGATTGAAAATGACAGTGGTTGCCGCTGATGGCCAGAATATCCAGCCGATAGTGGTCGATGAATTTCGCATCGGGGTGGCGGAAACCTACGACGTGATAGTGGAACCCGCTGGCGATAGCGCCTACACCATCTTTGCCCAAAGTAATGACCGTACCGGGTATGCCCGTGGCACCCTGACGACGGATATTGCGTTGCGTGCCGAAATACCGGCGATGGATCCAGCTCCCACGTTGGGTCACCGCGAAATGGGGATGGATATGTCCGGTATGGATCATAGTGGTCATGATATGTCGGGTGGGATGCCGGGTATGGACCATAGTGAACAGGCAAAGCCAGCAATGGAAGCTATGGATCATTCCGGCCATGACATGAGCGCGATGGATCATAGCGGGCACGATATGTCGGCAATGAAAACCATGGATCACAGCCAGCACACCGGCAAATCGCGGTTGGCCAAAGCGGGTTTTGGTAGCAACTTCGATCCACTCGCCAAGATCAATCATGTCGATACGGAATTCGGCCCCCATGTGGATAGCCATTCCGATGCCCCGCAAAGCGGTTTGACCGATCCGGGTATTGGCCTGCGTGACCACATGAAGCTATACGGTCGCCGCGTATTGACCTACGCGGATATTCGCGGCCTGCATCCCACCTACGACAAACGTGAGCCCTCACGGGAAATTGAGCTACATCTGACCGGTAATATGCGCCGCTACATGTGGTCGATCAATGGCCTCAATTTTGCCGACGCCAAGCCGCTGGAACTGAGCTTTGGCGAGCGTGTGCGCATCATCCTGGTCAATGACACCATGATGACGCACCCCATCCATTTACACGGTATGTGGAGCGAATTGGAAACCGGTGATCCCAATTACATCCCTCGCAAGCACACCATCATTGTCCAGCCCGGCTCGCGCATCAGTTACCTCGTGACTGCCGATGCCAAGGGCCGCTGGGCCTATCACTGCCATTTGCTTTACCACATGCCCGGCATGATGCGTGAAGTCAGGGTTGTTTAGGAGAAACGCCAATGAAAAACCTATCTAAAAAACTGACTCTGACACTGGCGACCGCGTTATCCAGTCTGCCCGCGATTGCCCATGAGGGTGATGACCCCTTGCTGACGCGGGTGATGATTGACCAATTCGAGTGGCGCGATGGCGATGACGAGGCCGATCCGTATGTGCTCGAAGCCCAGGGCTGGATTGGTAAAGACCTGCATAAACTCTGGATCAAAACCGATGTGGAGCGTGTGGATGGTGAAACGGAGGAAGCCGAGATCCAAGCGCTGTACAGCCGTGCCATCGCCCCGTTCTGGGATATCCAGGTAGGCGTGCGGCAAGACCTGAAACCCACACCGGAGCGTGAATGGGGTGTGATCGGTATCCAGGGATTAGCGCCGTATTACTTTGAAATCGATGCGGCGTTGTTTATCGGCGATTCAGGCGATACCGCCGCGCGTCTATCGGCGGAATACGAATGGATGCTTACCCAAAAAGTGGTTTTATCACCTGAAGCATCGGTGAACTTTTATGGCCAAAACGATATGCATCGCCTGACGGGTTCAGGGTTATCCGATGCCCAAGCTGGCCTGCGGCTGCGTTATGAAATTCGCCGCGAGTTTGCACCCTATATCGGCGTGAATTGGACGAAAAGCTTCGGCAATACCGCCGATTTTGTGCGTGAACATGGCGAGTCTACCAGCGATACCCAATGGGTCGCCGGTGTTCGCGCCTGGTTTTAATTCCAGTGTTAACCAATATTAATTACTGAGGAATATACGATGAAAACGTTTTTACTTAACTCTGCTTTGATCTTATCCAGTGTACTGATGGTAGCTCCGAGTTTTGCCCATGATCCCGCAGAGCATGCCAAAACAGCGGAAACACCCGATTGTGACGCGATGAAAAAAATGGATCACTCCAAGATGGATATGAATGATCCGGTGATGCAAGCTCTGATGAAAAAATGCAGTGCTGCACCGGCCGAGAAAAAAGAAGGTGAGCAACATCAGGGGATGGATCATGGTGATATGAAAGGAATGGACGACCAAAAGGTCAGCTCCAGTGAAAGCCATGAAGGTCATGGTTCCCACTAAGGCTGTTTTGCAGGGGGGCGGCATTAATCGCCTCTCTGTATATTGAGGAGAATAGGCTATGAAACTGGTCAAATGGTTATTACTGATGAGCACAGCCGCACTTCTGGCGGGAGCTGCATTTATCTATACCGGCATTTATCCCATGGGTGCCGATGTGCCGCACAACCGGATCACTTATTCGTTGTTGGAAACGGTGCGCGAGCGATCAATATCCCGTGCCTCGGCAGATATTCAGGTACCGGATCTTTCCAGCCCGGAACTTTTGCTGAGCGGTGGCCCGGATTACAACGACATGTGCGCCCAATGCCATCTCAAACCGGGTACCAACAGCAGTGATATGAGCATCGGGCTTTATCCCAGTCCACCCAATTTGTCTCTGGCACCGGATGATCACGAGCATGCCCACGATGCTGGAGACACTGGCAGCACACAGCGCCAATTCTGGATCATCAAGCACGGCATCAAGGCCAGTGGTATGCCCGCCTGGGGGCCAACCCATGATGACCAACGGATTTGGGCGATGGTGGCGTTTATCCAGAAATTACCGACCCTGACTCCAGAGCAATACCAGATCCTGACGGCGCGCGCGGCGGCTGAACGAGCCACCACTGAGCTACACTGAAAAATAGGGTCTGGGCTTGATATATCTCAAACAGGCAATATCAGTAACCGGTAAGGTTACTGAGTAGATCAACCGCTAAGAGGTTTACTGATGGAACACATACACACGCATTCGCACACTGAACAATCGACGAACCTTGGAACGCTGAAAGATCCGGTTTGCGGTATGGTGGTCACTCCAGTATCAGTCCATCACGTCGATCATCAGGCCAAAACCTATTATTTCTGTAGCGCGAGCTGCAAGGCAAAGTTCAAAGCCGAACCCGGCAAATATCTGGTGCTGCCAGATCAAGTCGATCATGTTGATCCTGCACCGGCGATATCCGGTCCGGGCGCGGTTTACACCTGCCCAATGCACCCGGAGATTCGCCAGGATCATCCCGGGATCTGCCCAAAATGCGGAATGGCACTGGAACCACTGTTGCCCAAACTCGATGAAGACGAAAATCCGGAGTTGCGTGATTTCACTCGCCGCTTTTGGTGGACATTGCCGCTGACAATAGTTGTAACTGTTCTGGCCATGTTTGGTCATCAGCTTCACTTATTTGATGCGTCCATCCAAACCTGGATTGAACTGTTCCTGACGTTACCCATCGTCTTATGGGCTGGAACACCTTTTTTTCTGCGTGGCTGGCAGTCAATCATGAATCGCAGCCCCAACATGTGGACCTTAATTAGCTTAGGTACAGGCGCTGCGTTTGTTTACAGTCTAGTGGCAACATTGTCTCCTAACGTATTCCCTGATTCCTTCGTATCCATGGGAAGAGTCTCCGTTTATTTCGAGGCAGCAGCCGTTATTATTTCATTGACGCTGCTGGGGCAGCTGTTGGAATTAAAAGCGCGCTCACAGACCTCAGCGGCGATCAAATCCTTGCTGGGATTAGCACCAAAAACAGCCCGACGTATTCGCGATGATAACAGTGAAGAGGATGTGCCACTGGCGCATGTTCATGTGGGGGACAAGTTGCGTGTTCGCCCCGGCGAAAAAGTACCGGTGGATGGTGTTGTGGTGGAAGGTAGTAGCGCTGTGGATGAATCCATGCTGACAGGTGAACCGCTGCCGGTGATGAAACGCGCGGGTGATAAAGTCATTGGAGCGACAATGAATACCAATGGTGCACTCACCATTGAATCTGAGCGCGTGGGGTCGGCGACCATGTTGGCGCAGATTGTTCAGATGGTGGCGCAAGCGCAGCGATCCAAAGCACCGATGCAACGCATGGCGGATTCCGTCGCCGGTTATTTTGTCGTTGCTGTAGTCGCGATTGCCGTGCTGACCTTTTTTGCCTGGGGACTGTTCGGCCCTGAACCGCGTTGGGTATTCGGTTTAATTAATGCGGTAGCGGTACTGATTATTGCTTGCCCTTGCGCGTTAGGACTGGCGACACCTATGTCAATCATGGTGGCCACCGGGCGTGGTGCCACACAGGGTGTGCTGTTTCGGGACGCCGCCGCCATCGAGAACTTTCGCAAGATAGATACCCTCATTATCGATAAGACGGGAACCTTGACTGAAGGACGACCTGCATTTGATCGTGCGGTACCGGCTCAAGGATTTAATGAAGACGATGTGTTGCGCCTTGCCGCAAGCCTTGATCAGGGAAGCGAACATCCGCTGGCCGATGCCATTGTCCGCGCGGCGCGCGAGCGCAATCTCGCATTGGAAAAAGTCGAACAATTTGAATCGGGTTCTGGCATCGGAGTGTATGGAACCGTTTCGGGGCGCAAGCTGGCGCTGGGAAACACGGTGCTAATGGAGCAACAGGGTGTCGTTGTTGCACCGCTGGTGCCCGAAGCCGAAACCTTACGCAGTGAGGGTGCCAGTGTTATGTACCTGGCAGTGGATGGGCAGCTCGCGGGTCTGTTGGCGGTGTCTGACCCCGTCAAGGCCAGTACACCGGAAGCCTTGGCGACACTAAAAGCCGCTGGTTTACGCATTATTATGGCGACGGGCGATGGCCTCACTACAGCCAAAGCCGTGGCGGCGCGCCTGGGTATCGATGAAGTCCACGGTGAAGTGAAACCAGAGGATAAATTGCGTTTGGTTGAACGCTTGCAAGCCGAGGGCAAGGTTGTTGCCATGGCGGGCGATGGAATCAATGATGCACCCGCTCTGGCCAAAGCCGATGTGGGTATTGCCATGGGCACCGGTACTGACGTAGCGATGAACAGCGCACAAGTTACATTGGTGAAAGGCGATTTACGCGGTATTGCGGTCGCGCGGTTTTTATCGGAAGCCACCGTGGCCAATATGAAACAAAACCTGATGTTTGCATTCTTGTACAACGGTTTGGGAATTCCAATTGCTGCCGGAATACTTTTTCCCTGGACGGGCTGGTTGTTGTCGCCAATGATCGCAGCACTGGCAATGAGCCTCAGCTCTGCATCGGTGATTGGAAATGCCCTGCGGTTGAAACGGGGAAAAATCTCTGTCAACGATCAATAGACTCGGGGGGAGTGAGTTTTGAGGGCTTACCCCCCCTAATCCTGGATGACGTATTTTTCTGTCGCCTGCATTGAGCTATGCTGACACTATGCGCCGTTATTCATTGTTTTTTATCTTACTTCTGAGCTTCGTGATGCCTCTGCAAGTCGCGGCAGAAATTCTGCTGTCCGCGTCGCCGTGCCCTGAAGAGATGGCAATGGTGATGGATGAATCCGGTGATAGTGAAACTATGCCTTGCTGCCCTGATGCAGATGAAGGTGATGCTATAAATTCCTGTGAAACCGCTAAATCCTGCCATCTCTGTAAAACACCGGTGCAGGTATATCTCTATACACCCGCGTCGTTTTTCTCTCTTTCAAGCTTGTCGGCACACACTAAAACTCGTCCATTGAATCTTGCTGTCTTCAATCCCGCCAGTATCTGGCGACCTCCGAACGCCTCCTGAGTTAATACGATTACACCTCGCTTGAACCGGTAAAGATACCGGGTGTTCAGGCGGGACGTTTTTTATCGTCTCTCAGGAATCATCTGAATGAATAATCTCTCTGTACGCCTGCTTGCAGCCGTTGGGTTAAGCACGTTGGTACTTGGCATTGCGATAGGTGTTGGTTGGCAGCACCTGCATAAATTCACCTCTACAGCGCCGCCTCAACATAATGCTCCTAATGAGGCCAAACAGGAACCACGTATTTTGTATTGGTACGATCCAATGGTGCCGGACCAGCATTTTGATAAACCGGGTCCATCGCCCTTTATGGACATGGATTTGGTACCCAAATATGCAGCGCCATCAACTCAAGAACCGGGGCTTACCGTCGATGCAGCTCTGGTGCAAAACCTTGGTATGCGCAAAGCCAGGGTGCAGCGCCTACCGATCCACAATGAACTGGAAGTAGTTGGGCAACTGCAATTTAACCAGCGCAACCAAGCAATAGTGCAATTGCGCGCGGCAGGTTATGTGGAAAAAGCTTGGCCGCTAGCGGTGGGCGATCACGTCAGCGTCGGTCAGCCAATTGCTGAATTCCAGATCCCCGAATGGCTGGATGCCCAAAATGAGCTGCTCTCCCAACCAATTGGACAGAACCCTCATTTGTTGGCCACATTGCGCGCACGCCTACAATTACTCGGAATGCCTGATACCTTGATTGCCAAGGTGGAAAAAACCCGCCAACCGGAGACCAGGGTAACGATCACATCACCCATCGCTGGCGTGGTGGATATACTGGAGGTGAAAACCGGTATGGCGCTAGCCAGTGGCGCTATGCTGGCAAAGATTAACAATCTGGATAGCCTGTGGCTGGATGCCGCCATTCCCGAAGCGCAAATAACAGGTTTGCATCCAGGTGACAAGGCTATTTTCCATTCGGCTAATTCCGGCGATCCGGTGCTGACCGGCACACTGGAGTACCTGTTGCCTTCGCTCAATGACAGCTCCCGCACCCTGACTGCGCGAATCCTGCTCGACAACCCCAAAGGACGCCTGAAACCTGGCACCAGTGGGCGAGTACTCCTACAATCCGCGACCGATGAAAGCGGATTGTTTGTGCCTACGGAGGCGGTAATCCGCACGGGAAAAAGGGTACTGGTGATGCTGGCTGAAGCGGGTGGCAAATTCCGCCCGGTGGAAGTTATCACTGGCCACGAGATGGGTAGCCAGACCCTCATCCGCGAAGGTTTGGAGGAAAATCAGGAGATAGTGGTCAGCGGCCAGTTCCTGCTGGACTCCGAAGCGTCGTTTTTGGGAATTGCACCAAAAACAACGGGAGGACACAACCATGATTAGCCGCTTGATTCATTGGTCTGTCGCCCACCGGGTATTGGTGCTGTTGGCCTCGCTGCTGCTCACCGGCTGGGGAATCTGGGCGATTAAGTTTACCCCCATTGATGCCTTACCCGACCTGTCGGATGTGCAAGTGATTATCCGTACCAGCGTTGCGGGACAAGCCCCTGAAATCGTGGAAAACCAGGTGACTTACCCCTTGGCCAGCAAAATGCTGTCGGTACCCGGCGCCAAAACCGTGCGCGGTTATTCGATGTATGGCGATAGTTTTGTGTATGTGCTGTTTGAGGATGGTACTGACCTGTACTGGGCGCGCTCCCGTGTGCTGGAATCCTTGAGCCAAATACAGGGGCAACTCCCCGCCAATGCCAGACCGGCACTGGGACCGGATGCCACCGGTGTGGGTTGGATATTCCAGTACGCCCTGGTCGATAAGACGGGCCAACATGACATCGCCCAACTGCGGGCGTTGCAGGATTGGTTCCTGCGCTTTGAACTCGCGCCCTTGGCGGATGTGGCGGAAGTTGCTGCGGTGGGTGGTATGGTCAAGCAATTCCAAGTGGTGCTCGATCCGCTTCGGCTCGCCGCCCATAACCTGTCCCATGAGGCGGTGGTTACCGCAGTGCAGCAGGCCAATCAGGAAACCGGTGGTGGTGTTCTTGAACTGGGTGAAGCCGAACTGATGGTCCGCGCCAGCGGGTATTTGCGCACGCTGGAGGATTTCAAATCCATACCGCTGAAGTTGGTCGATAACATTCCCGTTACCCTGGCCGACGTCGCCCATATCCAGCTCGGGCCGGAAATGCGCCGGGGTATTGCGGAGCTGGACGGTGAAGGCGAAGTCACCGGCGGTATTGTGATCATGCGCTCGGGCGGAAATGCCCGCGCCACTATCGCCGCAGTAAAGGAAAAGCTCGCGCAACTCCAACACAGCTTGCCTGCCGGGGTTGAGATCATCACCACCTACGACCGCAGTCTCCTGATTGATCGTGCCGTGGCCAACCTTAGCCACAAGCTGCTCGAAGAATTTCTGGTGGTTGCCTTAGTCTGCGCCTTGTTCCTCTGGCACTGGCGTTCTGCGATGGTAGCCATTGTCGCCTTGCCACTTGGGGTACTGATCGCCTTTGTGGTGATGCACTATCAGGGGATCAATGCCAACATCATGTCGCTTGGGGGTATTGCCATTGCCATCGGGGCGATGGTGGATGCGGCCATCGTGATGATTGAAAACGCGCATAAGCACGTGGAGCGATGGCAGCAGCAACATCCCGACCAAGAGCTGACTGGCGAGCCGCGCTGGCAGGTATTGACCCAGGCGGCGGCCGAGGTGGGACCTGCACTATTTTTCTCGCTGCTCATTGTCACCCTCTCGTTTATTCCAGTATTTACACTCGAAGCGCAAGAGGGTCGGCTCTTTGGTCCACTCGCTTTTACCAAAACCTATGCCATGGCCGCTGCTGCCGGGCTTTCTATCACCCTGATCCCGGTACTCATGGGTTACTGGATTCGTGGCCGGATTCCGCAGGAACATCAAAATCCCATCAATCGCTGGCTGATCCGGGGTTATCGTCCACTGTTGACCGGAGTTTTGCGCCACCCGAAAAAGACACTGGGTTTTGCACTAGCGGTATTACTGAGCACCGCTTGGCCATTAAGCCAGCTGGGCAGTGAATTCCTGCCGCCGCTGGACGAAGGGGATTTACTGTACATGCCCAGTGCCTTGCCGGGGTTAAGTGCCCAACAGGCCAGCCGCTTGCTGCAACAAACAGATCGGCTGATTAAAACTGTCCCGGAAGTGGAGCGTGTGTTTGGCAAGGCTGGCCGCAGCGACAGCGCCACCGATCCTGCCCCCTTGGAGATGTTTGAAACCACCATCCAGTTTAAGCCGCGTGATCAGTGGCGCCCCGGCATGACGCTGGAAAAACTCATGGCTGAACTGGATGCACGGGTCAAAATACCGGGGCTATCCAATATCTGGATTCCGCCCATCCGCAACCGTATCGATATGCTAGCCACCGGGATCAAAAGCCCCATCGGCGTCAAGATTGCAGGCCAGAACCTGGCCGATATTGATGAGGTTGCGCAACAGGTTGCGCAAGTTGCCAAAACCGTCCCCGGTATCTCCTCGGCAGTTGCCGAGCGCTTGGGTGGTGGGCGTTACCTTGATATCCAGTTCGACCGCGCGTCACTCGCGCGTTATGGTCTGAGTATCACTCAGGCGCAATCGGTAGTAAGCAGTCTGATCGGCGGCGACAATATTGGTGAAGTCGTTGATGGTCGTGCACGTTTCCCTATCAACCTGCGTTATCCGCGCGATTGGCGTGACAGCATTGGCAAGCTGCAAAACCTACCCATCATTACGCCACTCGGCAGCCAAATCACATTGGGTACGATTGCCACCATCAAAGTTACCGATGGCCCCAGTATGCTCAAGAGCGAAAATGCCCGTCCCACCAGTGTGGTTTACATTGATGTGCGCGACCGCGACTTGGGTTCGACGGTGAGGGATCTGCAACAAACTATTAACCAAGAGGTGACTTTACTACCGGGCACCAGCATTAGTTACGCCGGCCAGTTTGAATTTATGGAACGCGCCAATGCCCGCCTGCGATGGATAGTCCCGGCAACGCTCGTTATCGTTCTGGTGCTGTTATTCCTGACCTTTTCCCGTTTGGATGAAGCCCTGTTAATCATGGGCACCTTACCTTTTGCGTTAACCGGAGGCATTTGGCTGTTATACCTGATGGACTATGAGCTATCTGTTGCAACAGCCGTCGGGTTTATCGCACTGGCCGGAGTGTCCGCTGAATTCGGGGTTATTATGTTGCTCTACCTGAAACAGGCGTGGCAGCGGCGTATTGAAGCAGGCACAACCACGCAAGAGGATTTACTCGATGCCATTCGGGAAGGTGCCGTGTTGCGAATACGCCCCAAGATGATGACGGTTACAGTGATCGTTGCCGGTTTATTGCCGATATTTTTAGGCAGCGGTACAGGTTCGGAAATTATGAGCCGTATTGCAGCACCGATGGTGGGAGGAATGATTAGCGCCCCCTTGCTTTCGCTATTGGTATTGCCAGCGGCGTATTTGTTGGTGCAGCGTAAGAAGCATGACGTAAAAGAATAACCGATTACAAAATTCAATGATGCAATTGACCAATAGCACTAGATGATTATCTGGCGCTATTGCTAAAACAACTCAATTCCGAACCGTTTGCCAGCGTTGCAATAAACGCGCGCTGGCAATACAAATAACGCTAATGTAAATCAATGCTCCAACAACTCCTTCATGATGCCGCAATCTTTTACCGCTTGGTGAGCATCACATTTAGTTCGAAGTTCACCGAGCTGACGGCGTAATTCCTGAAGCTCAGCAAGGCGAATATCTACTTGCTGGATATGGCTATCGATAATCATATTTACACTGTTGCAGGTTTCGTTCGGAGTGCTGGAGTAGCCGATCAACTGGCGGATCTCCTCTAGCGTCAAGCCAAGGTTCCGGCACTGTTTAATGAAGAAAAGATCATGGGAGGCTGCTTCATCGTAAAAACGATAATTGCCTTCGGTACGAGGGGCCGTAGATAGCAAGCCCTCGTGTTCGTAATAGCGTATGGTTTGGACACTAAGACCAGTAAGTTTTGCGAGCTCACCTATTTTCATAGACTGTCCAGTATTGACTCTATAGTTACTGTAGACTTTATACTCTTTCACAGTTCGGCGCATCGTAAGGATGCGGCAGTGAACTTATAAGGGCGAAACCCCTCATAATTGTCTGGTACCACAGTGTCGGTATTTGAGCCGCCACTTTTTATAATATGGTAATGATCACTACAGACAATCGTTGGTTTACTGCCATAATCCAGTCAACTTTTCTGGAACAAATAAGTAATCGTGAATTGTTTCCTGCGTTATAAGTATTGGGCCTTGCTGTCCACACTGCTCTGGCTTATGGCTAGTTGGGCTGGTGTGCACGGGCACTATTGCTTTGATGGTCAGGAACCTCCTATTTCCATTCATCTCGACAATATCGATACACATGTAGGGCATGATGCAGACAGTGCACATGTTGATATGGATATCGATCTATCCCAATCGGTCGTCGCAAAACTGCTGAAATTCGATGCAACTTTGGCGTTGTTGCTCGTTGCGATTTTTGTTCTTTTAGTATTGCCACAAGCCCCATTTTCCGTTTCGTTTTCTAAAGCGTGTCACCCACGCCGTATTGTCGGTTTACGTCCACCACCGCGCGCGCCTCCCGTAACTCCAGTCTGATTACCCATAACGCCCCTTTTTTGACAGGGGTAATTCGTGTATTTCCATTGTGCGTCCACGTGCTGCGCCGGGAAATACCAATATGGCTGGAGCTTTCTATGCAATTTATCCATCGGGCATTAACCGTCTCGGTTATTGCCATTACCTGTAGTACCTATGCTGCGTCGTCAACTGCACAATCAACACTCACGTTGAGCGAAGCAGTTCGGGCAACCCTGCAACAAAATCCTCAGCTGGCGGGCTATACCTTTAAGGTCAATGCATTGGCCGGAGAAAAACAAACTGCCGCACTACGACCGGAGTACCGCATTAGTGCTGATCTGGAAAACGTCGCCGGTTCCGGTGAATTTAGTGGCACTAAAGCCAGTGAATTAACCATTTCGTTGTCGTCCGCCATCGAATTAGGTGGTCAGCGCGATGCGCGCATGAGTGTAGTAACTGCTCGTCAACAGCAACTGCAATCCACCCAACGCGTACTTACACTGGATGTGATTACAGCAGTAACTCATCAATTTATTCAATTACTGGCAGCGCAAGAACAATTGGCACTACAGGAAGAGTCGCACCAGTTAATCCAACAAACCCTCAACTCACTGACCAGGCAGGTTCAGGCAGGCGGGACAGCGGACAGTGAACTCTTACGCGGAAACGCTGCACTGGCTCTCTCTAATATTGCTTTGCAACAAGCCCGACAAATGGTCAGCAGTGAGCGAGTCAAGCTCAGTGCTTATTGGGCGGACTCCTCGCCGGACTTTAGAGCGGTAACAGCAGATCTTTATGCTGTTCCAACGGCAATGCCGTTACCAATGCTGCTGGAAAAACTGTCTGGCAATCCGGATTTGGAGCAGTTGACTAAAGGGGTAGATGTTCGCATAGCCGAAGTGCAACAGGCTCGTAGCGAGCGACGCCCTTCTTTGGAGTGGAATGCCGGTGTTCGTCGCCTTCAAGCTACCGAGGATTCTGCTGTCGTTCTTGGCTTGAGTATGCCATTAGGTACAGGCAGTAGAGCCAGTGGTGCAATCACAACCGCTAGTGCCAACCAACAAAGTGCTGAACTTGAACGGGACAGTGCGCGAGTTCAATTAGAGGCTCAACTCATCTCATCTTATGAGGCTCATCGGCAAGCTATTGATGAAGTCAATGTGTTGCGTGATCAAGTCCTTCCTTCGCTAAAAAAAGCCATGCGCAGTACAGCAAGTGCTTTTGACCAGGGGCGCTATAGCTACATGGAATTAAACCTTGCACAAAGCCAATTGCTGGATGCCCAGCAAGCCTTGGTTGAGGCGGCGGCACGCATGCAGGAAACCCGGATCGAATTAGAGCGGATGATTGGTTCCGCACTGAATGAGCAGAATAATGAGGTTACGCAATGAAAACTTTAAAAAAGAATACCTTGAAATCACCAGAAAAAAATTTCCTAAAATCCGCACCCGCACTTGTTTTTGTCTTAGTCATTTTACTGGCTCTATTTTTGGCTGACATTTACATGGCCAATGCGGCCACAGAGAAAGACGATCACAAGCACCAAGAGAATGAGCAGGCAGACGAAAAAGATGCTCATGGTGATGACCATGAAGATAAAAAATCAGGCGAAGAAAAACATGGCGATGAGCACGGAGATGAAGAAGGTGGCCATGACGATGAAAAAATGAAGTTGTCTGCCGAGCAACAAAAAAATGGTGGCATTCAAGTAGCAGAAGCAGGTCCGATTGATATTCAGCAAACTTTGCCGCTTTATGGTGTTGTTGGAGTCAATGCAGAGCGTATCCAAAACATTACAGCGCGTTTTCCCGGTGTTATTCGCAAGGTAAATCGTAAACAAGGCGATAATGTATCGGTGGGTGATGCATTAGCCACTATCGAAAGCAATGAAAGTATGAAGGTGTACACCATCAACGCCACCATGAACGGGATCATTACTGACCGTCATGCAGTTGAGGGTGAGCAAACGGGTGATGAGCCGCTGTTCGTGGTCGCAGACATGACCACCGTATGGGTTGATTTATCCATATTCCCTCGCGATGTTGCGCAACTACAACTTGGACAACAGGTTCGTGTTGAACAAGCGCAACGTAAACTCGTCGATAAGGGACAGCTCGTTTATATTTCTGCAAATGCTAATCCTGTCAACCAGGCAACCAGTGCGCGGGTGTTGTTGGATAATTCAAAAGGCCAATGGATTCCAGGGCATTTTGTAAACGCGCAAGCAACCTTGGGCAAAACTCCGGTTGCGGTCGCGGTACAAAACGACGCGCTGCAAACGCTTGAAGGCAAAACTGTTGTTTTTGTAAAAGAAGGAGATGGGTTTGAGCCCAGGCCTGTTCGCCTCGGAAAAGCCGATAGCAAATTCAGCGAGGTGTTAGAAGGTATTGCGGCAGGTGAAACTTATGTTGCACGTAATAGCTTTATTCTGAAATCCGAAATGGGCAAGGAGAGCGCTGAACATGGACATTAATCTGTGCATTTTGCTGCTCAACCCTGATCACTCTCCATTAGGAGGAATGAACCATGGTTGATGCACTGTTACAATTTTCCATCGCGCGACGTTGGCTGATTTTATTTCTAGTGGCCGTTACTGCCGGTGTAGGTTTATGGAATTATCAAAAGCTTCCGATTGATGCAGTTCCTGACATTACTAACGTACAGGTTCAAATCAATACACAAGCGGCCGGTTATTCGCCGCTTGAAGTAGAACAGCGCATCACATATCTAGTGGAAGTGGCGATTGCAGGTTTACCTCACGTAGAAAGCACACGTTCACTCTCTCGTTATGCATTGTCACAAGTGACGGTCGTGTTTGAAGACGGCACTGACATTTACTTCGCCCGCAATATTATTAATGAGAGATTGCAGCAAGCAAAAAGTCAGATGCCCGCCGGTATTGAACCCGAAATGGGCCCGGTTGCGACCGGGTTGGGTGAGATCTTTCACTACTCCGTTCATGCCGACGCAAAAGCTCGCCAGCCTAACGGTGAGCCTTATGACGCCATGGCGCTGCGCACCTTGCAGGATTGGGTTATTCGCCCACAGCTTCGTCTCGTTCCCGGCGTAACTGAAGTCAACACTATTGGCGGCTATGAAAAACAGTTCCATATAACACCCGACCCATCAGCATTACTTGCCTATGGAGTTACCTTCGCCGATCTGGCTTCAGCACTTGAACGAAACAATGCCAATATCGGTGCGGGATACATTGAGAAAAATGGCGAGCAATACCTGATCCGTGCACCGGGACAAGTTGCTGATATTCCCGCTATTAAAAAAATCATTGTAACTCGTAAAGATGGCTTACCGGTTCTCGTTGGTGACCTCGCAGGTGTCGCATTAGGCAATGAGTTGCGAACCGGTGCTGCCACACGCGATGGCGAAGAAACTGTGCTCGGTACCGCTGTGATGTTATTGGGTGGCAATAGCCGCACAGTATCGGAAGCCGTTGCTGAAAAACTGGTGGAGATTAATAAAACCCTACCCGAAGGGATCACCGCCGACACTGTTTATGACCGCACCGTGCTCGTCGATAAAACCATCGCAACTGTACAAAAAAACTTGTTGGAAGGTGCAATTCTCGTTGTCGTGGTGTTGTTGTTGATGCTGGGCAATGTCAGGGCAGCATTACTCACCGCGATGGTGATTCCACTCTCAATGCTGATGTTGATGACGGGCATGGTAGAGGCCAAAGTCAGCGCCAATTTGATGAGCCTCGGCGCGTTGGATTTCGGTTTAATTGTCGATGGTGCAGTCATTATTGTTGAAAACTGTCTGATGCGTTTAGGACAGCGGCAACACCATCTCGGACGACTGCTAAATCTTGAGGAACGACTGCAAACTGTGTTTAGTGCAACACGCGAAGTGTTTACGCCCAGTCTAATCAGTGTGCTTGTGGTGATTTTAGTAAATTTGCCAATCCTCGCACTCACCGGTGTGGAAGGCAAAATGTTCACCCCAATGGCTCTGGCCGTGATTATGGCGTTAATCGGTGCATTGATTCTGTCACTGACGTTTGTACCCGCTGCTGTTGCATTGCTTCTTACGGGAAAAATCGAAGAGAAAGACAATCGCATCGTTGTGAAAGCCAAAGAAGCTTACACACCAACCCTAGATTTTGCCCTTAAACGCAGAGTGCCGATTCTAGTGGGTGCAGTTGTGTTTGTTATTTTTTCCGGTTGGTTATCTACACGTATGGGTACCGAGTTTGTGCCTAACCTGGATGAAGGTGATATCGCGGTTCAGGCCTTACGCATACCGGGTACTAGCCTGACCCAATCACTCGACATGCAATTTCAGGTTGAGAAAGCGGTCATGAAAGTCCCGGAGGTGAAAACCTTCTTCTCGCGTGTGGGGACCGCTGAAGTTGCCAGTGACCCGATGGGGCCCAACATTTCTGACGGCTACGTCATGCTGAAAGACAGAAAGGACTGGCCAGATCCCGATGTCTCCAAAGCAGATGTACTTGAGGCAATTGAAGAACAATTGGCGAAAGTACCGGGCAATGCTTACGAAATTAGTCAGCCAATTCAATTGCGCTTCAACGAACTCATTTCGGGCGTGCGCTCGGATCTCGGCGTCAAGATTTACGGTGACGATCTCAACCAATTACTGACCACCGGCAATCAAATTGCCAAGTTGTTAAATGGGATCGAGGGCGCAGATGGTGTGAAGGTCGAACAAGCCGACGGCTTGCCGATTCTAGCGGTTGAAGCAGATCGTGATGTGTTGCTGCGCTATGGACTCAACATCGCCGACGTCCAGGAAACACTGGCAGCGGCGACCGGTGGGCAGGAGGCTGGCCAAATATTTGAAGGCGATCAGCGTTTCGATATTGTCGTTCGTTTACCAGAACAACAGCGCAATGATTTGGCAGCCTTGTCGTATTTGCCTATCCCGTTACCAGAAGGTGGATTTGTCCCACTGGGCGAAGTCGCAACACTGACACTTGCACCCGGAGCCAACCAAATCAGCCGTGAAAATGGTAAGCGCCGCCTGGTCGTCACAGCCAATGTGCGCGACCGCGACCTGGGAGGATTTGTTGCTGAGGTCCAAGCCAAAGTGGAACAAGAAATAAAACTTCCTCCGGGTTATTGGCTTAATTACGGCGGAACGTTTGAGCAATTGGAGTCGGCATCAAAACGACTAACGCTGCTGGTTCCACTGACCCTGATCATGATTTTTGCGCTGTTGATGATGACCTTTGGTTCGGCCAAAGATGCCCTATTGGTGTTCAGTGGAGTTCCACTCGCCTTAACGGGCGGGGTTATTTTCCTATGGTTGCGCGATATCCCACTCTCCATTACCGCTGGAGTCGGCTTCATCACCCTATCAGGGGTGGCGGTGCTAACGGGGGTAATGATGGTGTCTGCCTTCCGCGATAGCTTGAACAATGGCCTGGCCATTGAACCTGCTATCCGCGAAGGAGCCATGTTGCGCTTACGGCCCATTTTGATGGTTGCTTTAGTCGCCGCACTCGGTTTCTTGCCGATGGCGCTGAACACCAGCACCGGCGCTGAGGTGCAACGGCCACTGGCCACAGTAGTCATTGGCGGGATTATTTCATCGACCATATTGACCCTGCTGGTATTGCCGGGTTTATACCGAATGGCTTATCGCGGAGCACAAAAAGGCCACTAACCTGAACTGTCACCAGCCTCGTGCTGGTGACAACCTAATTCTGACGCGTTGCAAAATCGGCAGCGCGCCTTCGCCAGGAGACTGGAATTATGAAACTGATCACTGCGCTTTTACATCATGTGCGGGTAACCGCTGTTATCGATGCATTGAACGATGCGGGTTATCGCAACCTCAACTTACAGGATGTAAAAGGTACGCTCAAACCCTTGGGCGATTTTGAATTGACCTATTCGTCGGAGGCCCGGCTGGTTATTTCCGAGGTGCAATTGTCACTCCCCTGTGAGGACAGCGATGTGGAATCCATCACCCGGATTATTCGCGAGGCTGGCCGCATTGGTAACGATGTTTGTGGATGGGTTTATGTGAGTGCTATTGAACAGGCATTACCCATCGGCGGCTCGTAAGCACAGAATAACGTGCGACTGGGAAATGTTTTTCCAGTCGTCTTTCGATTCACTACAGGAGAACTCACATGATTAACCTGTCACGAATACTGATTTCATTTTTCTTTGTTGCATTACTCAGTGCCTGCCAAACAACAGTGCCCACTACGTCCAATATTGTGTTCGAGGACGATGCACTGCGTCAGCATAAGCTTGAACTGACCAACGCAACGGCCAGTTTTAATGATGGCATTTTGACAATAAGTGGTGGCGTCTGGCCAACACAAAAAAAGCCACATATCGCGTGCGGACAATTGCAGTTTCAGATATTTGATACCCAAGGCGTTTTGTTAAAAGCGCTCAATGTAAATTACTCACCTTGTCACTTGCATTACGGCCCCAATACCCGTCGTAAAGGATCTTTTTCAGTCGTGATCAATGACATACATCCGCAGGCATTAATTATTAAATCGAGTTACCAAAAAACGCCGCATGAGGCTCACTGATTTTTTGTGATATGACCCTTCATTTTCTATCACTATTTTCAAGTAAAGGAAACACTATGGAACATACACACAAATATGATGAACAGGGCAAACAACTATGTTGTACAGAAGAAGAAAAAATAAATCACCAAGCCGATTCGCTCATAAAAAATAGCCCCATGAAAAGCTGTTGTTGTGCCAGTGATGATCAAGATCAGCATACCGATTATGGTGGTCATGACCACGATCATGCCAGTGATGGCGGTAGCAATATCAGGCTATTTCTGCCTGCCGCAATGAGTTTGGTTGCACTGATTATTGCGATAGTACTGGATAATTATTTTCCACAAACCTGGTTTACTGGCTGGTTACGTATTGGTTGGTACGTTGCCGCCTATTTACCTGTAGGCCTGCCAGTGTTGAAAGAGGCCTATCAAAGCATCACGAAAGGTGAAGTATTTTCCGAGTTTTTCTTGATGAGTATTGCAACCCTCGGCGCATTTGCTATCGGCGAGTACCCGGAAGGAGTTGCTGTTATGTTGTTTTATTCTGTGGGCGAGGTATTCCAAACGCTCGCGGTCAAAAGGGCAAAGCTTAATATCAAAACATTGCTTGACCAACGTCCCGATGAAGTCACAGTGTTACGCGATAACCGCGCTGTGATACTGAAAGCAGAAACCGTCAGTATTGGCGATATTATCCAACTCAAAGCAGGTGAAAAATTAGGCCTGGATGGAGAACTCTTATCCGAAACTGCTTCCTTCAATACCGCTGCGCTGACTGGTGAAAGTAAGCCTGACACCAAAACAAAAGGCGAAAGTGTTTTAGCGGGTATGATTAATCTTAATGCGGTATCACAAATCAAAGTAACCGCAGCCTATACCGACAGTAAACTGTCCAGAATTTTAGAATTAGTGCAAAACGCCTCAGCACAAAAAGCCCCCACCGAATTGTTCATCCGCAAGTTCGCCAAAATATACACACCAATTGTGGTTGTGTTGGCCTTTGCGATTTGTTTGTTGCCATACTTTTTTGTTGAGACATATGTATTCAGTCAATGGTTGTACCGCGCGCTGATTTTCCTGGTGATTTCATGCCCTTGTGCGCTGGTCATCAGTATTCCACTCGGTTATTTTGGGGGAATTGGCGCTGCCAGTAAAAATGGTATTTTGTTTAAAGGCAGTAACTTTTTAGACACCATTTCTAGCATTCAAAATGTAGTGATGGATAAAACCGGCACCATGACTGAAGGTGTATTTAAAGTACAAGAGGTCAACCTCAAACCTGAGGTCAATCGAGATGAAATTCTCAAAATGGTCAATGCACTGGAAAGCCAAAGTACGCATCCTGTAGCAACAGCCATTCATCAATTTGTAGGCGATATTGATAGCACCATTAAATTAGATAATGTTGAAGAAATATCTGGTCATGGATTGAAAGCCGACGTGAATGGAAAGGAGTTACTGGTAGGTAATTTCAGGCTACTCGACAAATACTCAGTCGCATACGACATTGATCCTAGCACCATTGTGTATACCGTCATCGCCATTGCCTACGACAATAAATTCGCAGGTTACCTCACCATTGCCGATAGCATAAAAGAAGATGCGCAATTGACAGTGGATACGTTGAAAAAACTGGGCGTCAACATCACTATGCTTAGCGGCGATAAAAATTCCGTGGTGCAATTTGTCGCGCAGAAATTAGGCATTACCAATGCCTTTGGTGATTTACTACCGGAAGATAAAGTTAACAAGGTAAAAGAAATCAAAGCGCGCAATGAAACTGTTGCTTTCGTCGGTGATGGTGTTAATGACGCACCGGTCGTTGCATTAAGCGATGTCGGTATAGCGATGGGAGGCTTGGGCAGCGATGCCACTATCGAAACAGCCGATGTTGTCATTCAAGATGATAAACCCAGTAAAATCCCCACCGCCATTGCTATCGGTAAACAAACTAAACGCATCGTTTGGCAAAACATTTGCCTCGCATTCGGTGTAAAAGCCATCGTGTTAATACTGGGGGCCGGTGGTTTGGCCACGATGTGGGAAGCGGTTTTTGCTGATGTCGGTGTAGCGCTGCTAGCGATTATGAATGCCGTGCGAATTCAGCGCATGAAGTTTTAAAATAAAGAGTGGCATCTCGGCGAGCTGATATAAATTCGCCATCGCCCCCCTAAACGTAGAGGCAAAAAATAAACGTGAATAATCAAAAAAGTTTCCTTAAACGCATTGCCAGCATTGGCGCAGTATTATTTCTGATTACAGGTTCTGTGTTTGCACAAACCACTACTTCGGGAGATGCAAAGCAGTTATGGCAACTGCTTGATTATGTTGCGGTCGATTACAGTGGAGCTGTCGCCGATGGTGTCATCATCAGCGAGGCGGAATACGCTGAAATGCTGGATTTTACAGAGAATGCAGGCAAGTTTTTACAATCTCTCCCGGAACATGCTTCCAAACCAAATATTGCCGAGAAAATCGCCGAGTTGCGCGCAGCCGTCCTGCGTAAAGAGGCAAGCATCGAAGTCACTCGACTTGCGCATCAGGCAAATGCATCCTTGATAACTGCCTATCCATTTCCAGTCGCTCCACGAACTGTACCCGACCTTGCGCGCGGACAGGCTCTGTATGCAGCGCAATGTGCTACATGCCATGGTGTGAACGGCAACGGTGACGGCCCGCTCGCTGAAAACCTGGAGCCCAAACCGATTGCATTTACAGATCCAGAACGTGCACGCACGCGAAGCTTGATGGCTTTGTATCAGGTGATTTCCCAAGGCGTGGAAGGCACATCAATGGTAAGTTTTAAAGCTCTACCTGAAGAAGATCGATGGGCGCTCGCATTCTATATCGGTACGCTTTCCTACGATGAATCCATGCGCGAACAAGGCAAACATATTTGGAATAGTGAAGAACAAATAAAGGGCCTCTTTGCTGATGTGAACCTGCTAACAACAATCACCGAAGCGGCATTGGCCAAAACAATACAAGAAAGTGACGCTCGCTCCGTCACTGCCTACTTACGAAGCCGTCCCGGTGTTGTAGAAACAAATAAACCGGTTGGTTTGGCATTAGCCCGATTGCGTCTTGCGGAAAGTCTGGCCGCTGCGCGAGCCGGAGATCGAAATCTCGCAACGCGTTTGAGCTTGTCAGCATACCTGGATGGATTTGAGCCGCTTGAGCCGATAGTAAATACCCGCAACGGATCTTTGTTGATTGCCGTGGAAACCGCGATGCTCACCTATCGTTCGGCAGTCTCACAAGGAACTATTGAACAAGCTGAGGCGGCAGCGGTTCAACTGGAACAACTTTTTGTGCAAGTCGATGGGCTGATGCAAGAAGCCAAGGCTGACCCCACGACAACCTTTGTTGGTGCGCTCACGATTCTCTTACGCGAAGGTATCGAAGCGTTGTTGATTGTGATCGGCATGATTACATTCTTGAAAAAGACGGACAGGCCTGAAGTGTTACGCCATGTCCATAGAGGGTGGATAAGTGCCTTGCTTGCTGGCGTACTGACGTGGGTGGTGGCAACTTATCTAATAGGCATTAGCGGTGCTAACCGTGAAGTGACCGAGGGAATTGGATCAGTACTCGCCGCAGTCGTTTTACTCAGTGTTGGATTGTGGATGCATCAAAAAAGTAGCGCTGGCAAGTGGCAAGATTATTTGAAAGAAAAGCTATCTATGGCGGTGTCGCAACGTTCAGCGTGGGCATTGTTTGCGCTGGCTTTTATCGCGGTGTATCGCGAGGTTTTTGAAACCGTTTTGTTTTATTCCGCGCTGGCAGCGGATGGTAATAGCGGCGCATTGATAGCAGGTTTTTTTACAGCCTTGTTGTTATTGGTAGTCATCGCGTGGGTATTGTTGCGCACAAGTGCACGTATGCCGCTTGGAACATTCTTCTCTGTCACATCCATTTTGGTCGTTGTGCTTGCAGTAGTGTTAATTGGCAAAGGGGTGTCCGCGTTGCAAGAGGCCGGATGGATAGGTGTGACGCTCATTACAATCCCGCGCGTAGAATGGCTTGGACTTTATCCAACGCTGGAGACATTTGCATCACAGGCAATTGTTGCCCTGATTGCACTAGGAGGCTTTGGTTGGGCCTGGTTTAAAACTCGAGGTAGCACAATCAAAAATTAAAAAATAATCAATTTAATGTGGGGATGGGATTGCAGATACACTTGTTGCCAATCCCTGTTTTAACTGAGAAACCATTTGAACAACCCATATTCAATCCATAATTAGTATGAACGCACTTACCAATGTCAGCGCAAGTTACTTGATATGGACATACGTATGCTTATCCCTATTTAACAGATGTATTAGATGATTTGCTGGGTACCGACTTTCACTTACCCATGGGTACTCACTGTAGGACTCTCTAGTGTGGTTTTTATAAAAATACGCAAGGTGCCTTTCCATCGCGTTTCATCACCAAGGATGAGCGAGAGTTCTAGCGTTAATCGCGATCTTTCTAACGTTGTCGATGCCATGCCGATACTAACGATTTCCTTTATAAAACTCAGCGGAGGCGAAATACATTCTCCGTCCGATTTCACACGAGGAACCAATGACAATCTGATTAACTCAATTTTTATCAGCCGTGCCAATAATGCTTCGTTGTGATGATATTGCCGGTAGTAATCGCTGATATAGGAACCAGCACCGGGGTCGGTCCTTAGTTCGCCATAGAGTGTTCCAGCAAGGATGCTAATTGCCTGAATCGCTGCTTCAACACCACTCACTGTAGCGAAGTCGCCATTGATGAACACCAAATCCCCATCTTCGCCCAATTTCAAATCCATACCGACACTTTTGGGCGGCGTCGCAAGCGTTTTTTCTGACACCATAATTGTTATAGTAACTTTTTTACTATCGCTGAATTCAAGCTCAAGCGGTGCAGTGATTTGCCGAGCATCCCCTTGCGACTCGACAATAATAAATTTTTGGTTTTCATCCAGATTGAAAAAATTATCGGCGTAAGACCGTACGTTGTGGGCATCCCCTTTGAGATAGGAGGATACTTCGAATGTCCAGCACTGATCGATCACCGATTTCCAGGATCCCCAAAACAATAATTCTGTACCCAAAGCAATCAAAGTTACGCTGGATTCCGGTCGATAATCGGATTGCATCATCAAATGTTGGTAAGCCATTTCTTCGGCCTGTTTTTTCCAAATCAGCAGCGTCGCAGCAGAATATTCCTTGTAATCCGTATCTATAAATCGCGCATGTGGCCGGCACATCCAAATACCATTTGTGATGGCTCGACGTTGGGCTCGATCAAGGTTTGCATCGTAGCGCGGCCCATCGGCAGCGGCAGCGGTGATATGAGCAGCCTCACCCAGATTGAGAGATTTGGTATCGTCCCCTTTTTGAGGTCCAATAGTTATTTTGTCGCAGTTAGGAAAGCAGCATCGCCATGCAACACGTTCTGCCATAACCCGTTTGATTGACGGGATAAACTCGTCCCTTGTCGATTTCTTTTTTTCCATAGTTAAATGCCCGATCTCAATGTGTAGCGAGGATAGTTACCTTCCAGACAAAACGATGCGTTACGTTATGCAATCGTTAGCGTCCTGATCATTACTATCTCAATGATTGAAATGCTGCTCCCCCACGTCCACGGAAGATACTTTCGAGGTAATTTGTACCGACATGATTTCGTGTATTTCTATACTGTCTCTTACGAGTGACAATGCCGGACTGATGTGCAGGTCATCTTTTTTATACCACAGGGGTTTGGGTTTCACGTCTAAAAATACAATAGCCGGACTGAAGTAATGGTCAGGGCCATCATGGTCGTAATGCCTCAGTTGTGCGTAAGCCGTTGGGTCATCACTATCTGCATTCACCGTGGTGGCAGCTTTATAGAACAGAACAACGTTTTCACCCGCATCGACACAATCGTTTCCGCCACGCTGAACAGAAGGATAGATGATGCCATCGATGGACGCCAATGGATGAGTGGCAAGATAATTGGCGATCACTTGTGTCACCAGATAACTTTGATCTTGTCGCTCCGGCATAACGGGCAGGATCATTTCATTGCAAAACTTACGGAGAAAATCTCGTCGTTGTGCTGCTACTTTTGTGGCTTCATCAAATAAGCTCGCAGTCTCCGGAAGCACCACTTTTCCCAGTAATCGCAGATCCAGCAACTTAAGTGGGCGGTCAATGGAAAATTTTGCAGCTACGACCCAACTACCGACAACTGGCCTGACTTCTGTGAGCGTTGTTGTCACGTCAGTTGCGCCATAAAAAGCAGGTTGGCCCGCAGCATTCATTCGGCCGCTCATGCCGACACCGACCGGGGGAGCCCCAAGAAATCGTTCCGGGTGTTCAAGCGCGTCAAGCACACTTTTTTCACTTTGAAATACGCGGGCCCGGTAAAGCGCCTCGTAACGCGTTCCTGGACCCGCATCTACCAACACCGGAAGTCGATTATCTGCAACATCGTTCATCACGCCGCCAAACACCGTATCCATAAAGTGAGCGACTTTAGGGTTTAAAAAACGTCCCTCATTTCTCAAACTGGACTCGATCATTTCCCATTGAAGGCTCAGTGGAGATTCCATCCGGGCACTGGGTATAAACCAGGGATCCTCGCCGTATTGGTATTCACCGCTGTCCCTGTCGTACCAACGAAAATCCAGAATTTCAGTGATGGCTTCGATCGCCTCATCGGGTGCACCGATCAGCTCTGCCACCGTTGCTTCAAGGCTTTTCCCTGACGGCAGCTGGTCATAGACCTGCACCGCCATAGTTTGGCTCGACACCTCGTAAAAGGTCGCCAATACGTCCTCGCATTTGTCGGCGATAAAATCCAATTCCACGGTAGGTTCGATGCCCTCGCAATATTCACAGGGTTGATCGTCACTGGATTCCAGGAGCACGAGCTCTTTGAGTCTGGGTTCGTCAATGCATGCCGCGCATATATAAGTCATAGTTCACCGCATACTGGGGGTTTCGTTGAGTGTAGCGATAAGATACGGTAATTCCTACAATCGATAACGCGTAGATTTATGGCTAATAAGTACATCGGCCCTCCCAGGCCGCCATACATTTTCTGACGCCAAATCGCCACTTTATTCGCTACTGGAAGGCATATGCTCATAACTCAGTATCTTGACGAACCCTGTCCTCGTTGTGGCGGAACCGGGAAATATGGCAATGTGAATGTGCATCACAACGTGCTAAGGAGAGGGTGTAATCATTGCCGTCAATGGACACATTTTTATCTTCCTGATGTGAATAAAAAGGTCATATATCTTGATCAGTTTTTTCTCTCACATGCATTCCGCGCGCAGGAGAAACCATTTGTGGAGGCAGCGCATCGAATTGCGGACATGGCCGCACGACAACTTATTGTGTGTCCGTATTCTTCGGTGCACACATCAGAAACGCACTTGTGGCGACATGAACAACAACAAGATCTTTTTACTTTCATTAAACAAACAGCACGTGGCCAAAAATTTAATGAAGATTTTGAAATTAAACGTATCCAGCTCAGCCGCGCATTTACAGCATTTCGTGCGGAGGGCGACATAACTCAGCCAATCGAAAAAAATGACGCATTCAGAGAGGATGTGAATACGTGGGATGATTATTTTTATATCGATATGCGCCCCATTCTTGGCGATATAGAAGCGATGCGACAAGGCAAGCTCAACGCTATCGAAGCGCTCGTTAACTTGTTTCCAGATTGGGCCGCGTCAACAACGTCATTCGCGGAGGACATGGAAATCGAAGCCAAAGGATATGGCCAGTCACTCATGAAACAATATTTTCAAATGTTGACGGCATTAGGAGCTGGTGATCTAATTGCCTATCTGAATGCGCCCACTGATGCAATGTACGTTGAATATTTGCTGCATTACGATAAAGATACATTGCAATCTGATGCACAGCTGGCGAGAGCCGCGAAGTTTCTTGTCTCACCCCATTTCATGATGATTCCACACCTGCGCATTTCATGCGGTCTTTTTGCAATGTTACGTAAACTCGTCAAAGAGGGTGCTTATAAAAATCCCGAAAAGGCACGAAAAAAACTCGCGGGTTTGTTTTACGATTCAAATTGCATTTCAATTTTTGGTCCATATTGCGATGCAATTTTCGTTGATCGAATCATGCATCAATGGTGTGAAGCACCGCAAGCAAGGGTGCTGGAACCCTACGGAACTGCGATTTTTTCAGTAGCAGGTTGGGATGCATTCCACAGCTACCTGGACGACATCGAAGAAAATTACACAGAGGACATTCATCGCGCAGTTGATATTGTGTATCCCGGACTTTACACCTGAGCCATGGCACGTCGTATCAACAAGTTAAGTGGACAAGATTAAATGAAAGAGAACAATCCATTGGGACTAATGTTGGCCCTCACGTTCAAGCGATTCAATAAGAACGTTTAACCCTTCATGGGGATCTGCGCCTATGATTTGGCAATACCTAACAAATTCCAGAATCTCGATTTTTCGCCGGTCCTGTTCCATCTTCCCCAACACCGAATGATGACGTCCCAGCGCATCAGCAGCATCTCTTAGGGACAAACCACTCTCATCCCGTTGCTCTTTCAGCCAGGTTCTCAGCTTTTCGTAATGAGAGGAATAAGGAGATGATTTCATTGTCTCGATAATAGAGACAAGATAGAATGTCGCGAAATTCGAGACATGAGGCGCCAATATCTATCATGAAATCTCTCACCGTTAAGTCCGGGCTACTCTCAGCATTATCGACGCTGGTAGACCGCGAGTTCACCGTACACGGTCTCACAGAAGCCTATTTGAACGATCCGGCCTGCCTTCATATTTCCAAAAAAGCCGCGCGCCAATTTGTTTATCGCAACATGCTCCGCCTTATCGATAACGGGGAATTGACACGGGTCGTTGTAGACGGTGGCTGGCCCTTGTATCGACTAACGCCCCGGTTTAAAGCGTTGGGGGAAGCTCCGGTAGTAGCTGTCGCACCGCCAGCGGCCCCCGCAAAAACTATGGTCAAAAAAGATAGTCCTCGCCAGAGCTTGCAAGAACGGCTCAACCGGCACAAATTGGAAATGCTGTCCGCCATGGGTGAAACCGAGGAATACGATGCGATTTGCAGTGAGATGCCTGAGTTAAGAGATGATGTGCAGCCTCTGTATAACCAGTCCCGCGACAAATGCTCCAAGTTGCTTGGACGTGTGAAAGCCCTGGAAAGCCTATTGGCAAGGGAAACAGGTTTAGCGCAATGAAGTTAAGGCGCTGGCAATTCAGGTGTGTTGAACAGGCTCTGGTGAAATTCAGGAATGAAGAGAACCACTTCCTGTGCCTTGCCACACCCGGTGCTGGCAAGACAGTCATGGCGGCGACCTTGGCCCAGCAACTTCTTGAGTTGGGAATGATCGACCTGGTGCTGTGTTTTTCGCCCTCCATCATCGTGTCCTCTGATTTTCAGCAAGCGCTGGAAGCCCACACAAGCTCCCGAATGGATGGCCGCCTGGGATCAAAGGGTCAATCTTTGACATATCAATCGATGTTGAGTTTGGAAGACGCGTTTTGGGCGTTGTTTCAAACCCATCGCGTCTTGGTGATTTTCGATGAAATCCATCACTGCGCCGGTGACAACCTTGAGAATGCCAATGCCTGGGGTCAAACTATCATCCAGCATATCCAGGGGCGCGCGGCTTATACCATTGCGTTAACCGGTACACCCTGGCGCTCCGACCGAATTCCTATCGCGTTATCCAGTTACTGCCAGCACAATAAAATCCGCTGTGATTTTATTTATGGAATGGCGCAGGCTATCCAGGAAAATGTGTGTCGGGCACCCAGCATCACGCTAGTGGACAATGACCGCATCATCGTGAAATGCGGTGATACTACTGAGAAATATTCATCCTTTGCCGAGTTGCTCAGACTATCGGACTGCTCGTACCAACAACTGATTGATAACGATGCGCTGATTGTGTATTTGTTAAAACAATCGTCTAAAAAGTTGATGCAAATTCGCAAGCAACACCAGAATGCGGGCGGCCTTATCGTCGCCGCATCAGTAGATCATGCCTATAAGATTGCGACGCTACTGGAACGTCATTTGGGGCAACGTGCTTGCGTCGCTACCTATTTGGATGAAGATGCCCACGGCACTATTAATTCCTTTAGAAACAGTGCTCAGCCCTGGATTATTTCCGTTGGGATGGTGAGCGAAGGCACTAACATTCCACGACTGCGCGTGTGCTGCCACCTGACACGCGTCAAAACAGAATTGCATTTTCGGCAAGTATTGGGGCGTGTTTTACGCATGGGGGATATTCCCGGTGACAGTTATTTGTATTTACCGGCTGAACCCAATTTGGTGGAATACGCGAATCGTGTAGTGGAGGAAATACCGGAGTCTGCAACGATACGACGCGAGACGATGCCAAATAGCGACGATGAAAAACCATTAGCGATTAAACTGCAAGAGCAGCCGCACATCGAAGAAATTACAGAAATTATTTTTGGAAATATGCCTGTAGGCGAGTCGCAAACTAACCCAGACGATCCGCAACCCATTCATGTTTCCATGTTGGCACAATCCTATGACACCACCATCAATGTGTTCGGTCGATTTCGACAGGAGCTGCTGCAATTGCATCGACTTTGTGCACGTGAATCCAGCCTCATGTAAACCATATACTTGAATCAAGGGATTGATCTTTCAGTGCTGGACACCATGCCATTCACGTTACACTATTGATGATTAAATCAATCAAGCAACATAAAAAATGAAAATTGCTCTTATCTCTGACATACACGCCGAGTTTTATAAAAACGAACCCGATTGGCTACCACCGTTACCCGAAAATCCTGATGTGTTAGTACTCGCTGGAGATATTCACATTGGAAAATTACTCATCCCCTTTATTGAGCGAGTTAGCAAAGCTTTGCCCCGCACCTGCTTGGTGGTTATAGCAGGAAATCATGAATTCTATCGTCAATATCGGCTCTCCACCCTGAATGCGTATCGAGAGGCATTTGTTGAGCACACACGCATCCATTTTTAGAAAATGATTATGTGGATATAGAGGGCATACGCTTTATAGGGGCAACGTTGTGGACAGGCTTTCCACTGCATTCAACAAAATACACATCTGAACAGGTGATGAATTATGCAAAGGATAACGTGTCAGATTTTAGCCTGATAGCAGACGACTCCAAGGATCAAGTAGTTGCTTTTACCCCAGAGACATCCAGGATTTTGTTTGAGGAATCAAAAACAAAAATCACACAGTTATTGGCAGAGTCTGATCCTAAGAAATGCGTTGTTGTTACACATTTTCCTCCGGCAAAAAAATTGCGGCATCCAAAATTTACACTCGATAAAGTAACCTCATATTTTACTGCTGACTGCGCCGATATTATTGAGACTTATCAACCAGCCTATTGGTTTTACGGACATAATCATTGGTCTTCAACGACCTACATAGGTAACACGATATTAGTGAGCAATCAATTTGGCTATCCTAATGAGCGCTGGAAAATGGGTGGTGATTTTAATCCCAACCTGATAATAAACGCGTAATGTAAAAAACCAAGATTAAGGAATAACGGTGTTGCTTCATGCGTTGTCCCAGCGCACTATTTATCATCGACAGGCAACCAGTAAATCCACTATGGCAAACGTAGACCAGTACATCAACGCCGCCACGCGTGACAACACACGAAAGAGCTATCAATCAGCGATTGCGCATTTTGAAGTTCAATGGGGTGGGTTTTTACCCGCCACAGCAGATTCAATAGCCCGGTACCTGGCTGATTACGCTGATGCCTTGGCAATCAGTACATTAAAATTGCGGTTGGCGGCGATTGCCCAATGGCATATGGACCAAGGCTTCCCTGATCCGACCAAGAGCCCCATCGTTAAGAAAGTACTCAAGGGCATTCAAACCCTGCATCCCAACCAAATCAAACAAGCTAAACCTCTTGCACTCAAACATCTGGAGCAACTTGATGCATGGTTTGCTGGTCGAATCGACATAGCAGATAAAACCGGGAATCAAAGCGCTCATTTAAGATTGTTGCGTGACCACGCCATAGTATTACTTGGATTCTGGCGGGGTTTTCGAAGTGATGAATTAAGCAGATTGCAGATCCAACACCTCATTATCCAACCCCATGAGGGCATAACCTTATATTTACCGCAAACCAAGACTGAGCACGAAGGGATCACCTACAAAGTACCGGCTCTTAGACGCTTTTGTCCCGTCCATGCCTGTGCAATATGGGTACAAATGGCGGGAATCACTGAAGGGCCTGTGTTCCCAGCTATTAATCGGTGGGGGAGATTGGGCAAGGCATCCATGCATCCAACCAGTTTCATCTTAATCTTGCGGAAGATACTGAGTGACGCGGGGCTAGAGAATGCAGGCTCATTTTCCAGCCACTCGTTGCGGCGAGGTTTTGCAACCTGGGCGGCTTCCAGCGGATGGGATTTGAAAACGATGATGGAATATATCGGCTGGAAAGATATCCGCTCAGCCATGCGCTATATCGATAGTAGTGGCGATCCATTCATAACATTGCGCTCAACACTTCCCAACCTGACGTAATGCCCCCTCAATTCATCCTTTAGGGGGCAAGTCTTAAACAAGCCTGGGATTCTATTCACGACTGGGCTCCTGTTAAAAATTAATCGACAATGGTGCATTTTAGATTGAGGAAAGCTACCTGATACTCATTTATTCCTGTATGGAAAAGGTGCAATGCTTACCCACAAGCGTTCCAGAGAAGAGCATTGAAAATATCCCCGGTTAGACGACTGATTAGTTAGCACCATGCGGAACAGATTATGTAGATCCTCGAACACTAGCTTTTGCGTTGAAAGTCGTGGCTTTGAAAGAGTTTATGTAATATTTGGCGGCAGTCAGTCACGATGGTTCAGCGCAGAAAGAGTAACAATATATGTAATACGGCGTCATTGACTAACAGTGAATAAGCGACTTAACTCATCGAACAGCTTATTACTGGCTTCATATAAATATTAAGAAGGGAATATTAATGGCGTTATTCGATGATACTGACGGTGAGCTTTGCATTACTAATATGATCCTTCACGTTGTGGGGTCTGACACAGAATTTGTACCGGCGAACGCGCGCGCAGTGGAGCATGAGGAATTTTTTGTAACTCGCATACGCGACACTCATGCAGATCCCGTATATAGCTTCAATGCAACGTCAGCGGTGAAAGCGCGACTGGAACGAATGGCCACCCAACGCGAATCTTTTGAAGACGGTGCCCGAGAGTTATCACGACTTTTCTCAGCAGCACACGTAGGCAGTAGTAAAGCTGGAGCATTATTTATTTTCGAACTCGGCTGTGAAAACCAGGCAGTGAAATTTTACAGCTTCATTAAATACGATTTCCATCAGGCCATTGAGCAAACGGACGGCCAAGATGGTAGCGTTCTTCGTATGATCGTCAAGGCACTTATTGCAGACAAAAAAGCCATTCAGAAATCGGCGATGGTTAAAGTGATAAACGGCGTGGCTGAACTCGAAATTTCTGCCACTGATCGCACTAAGCGGCCTCCCGAAATCGCCGATTATTTCGTAACTTTTTTAGATGTAATTCGTGTCTTAAGCGATGAGGACTTAAACAACAAACTTCTTGACGTACTTAGATCAACTCTCCAGGCATGTAAAGACAATTTGACATCCACTGTTTCTACGGCGCTCAAAGAAGCAAAAGATATTTTACGGCACGTACCCTCGATCGACGAAAATTCCATTGTTAACGCTATTTTATCGGTTGCCGGCGATCCAGCTGATGATAAAGTTCGGGCAGCGATAGAAGCCTGCACCCGACGAAAGATAAAAAACAACAAGCTTGAAGGTTTGGCGTTCCGACCCGACCTGACAATTTTAGGCAAGGCACCGACAGTAAGAATCCGGACGACTGAAGGTGTAGAAATTCGGTATCCCGACTATACCGTTGGCGGAACCGTCATGCGTGTGCCAAAAGCTAACGGCGGCGAAACAATCACTATTGAAACGGCTCAGATCGTCGAGGAAAAGATTGGAAATAAGTGATTTAGGGAGTTTCATCGACGGGCTTGCGAATAACGCCTCCGCTGTAGTGGTGGAGTCATTTATCAACGTGTCGGTGTCCAACTTACATTTAGAAGACACCGTTCGCATAACGCAAATCTGCGAGGAGGTCGGCTGGCCTTATTCGCTGTTTGATGAGGCTGATCAACCGTGTGCGACGGTAGCACTACATGCGGACTTTGCTCCATTTCGCGCTGTGATTGTTAAGCCGACATTATCGCCAGAGATATTATCAGTACTCACTCTTACCGGAATGAAACAATTTCTGGAGTCCCAACCGTCTTATGTCAAATGGTACGTTGCTGGTTTAGCGGAGCGTATAGTGACTCGATCTACCTTGCTGTGCCCCTGGTACGACGAATATGATTTCGATCCCATGCCTGCCACAAAAAATCCTAGGTCGCTTGTACGCGAGTACACCAGTAAAAGGACAGTTCCTCCAAATGTTGGTCCTTGGCTTTTAGTAAATCCTGATACGCATTTCACTGCTAGTGGCGCTTTTTCCACATGGCTAAATGCATCTGCGAGAGCAGTTTGTCGATCACTCGCAAGCGAAATTGATCCTGAAACCGGAGCGCTGAAGTGCAATGGGACACCTAAACTCTCTATTCCCATTCCGGATGCTACGGAGGATTTGTCCCTTTCATTTTCGTTAGAAAATTTTAAAAACCTCCAGGTTGCGGCTACCTGGATTTTTGAAAATGAACGTGAGGCAGAGTCAAGACATACCTTGTTGGCCACTGAAGTTGCACGATCAGGACACCCGGGTACAAACCTGCTCCAATGTTTTGGTGAACAAATTTCATCGTCTTTGAGCAGTGCTAAAATCGCCTACCAAATGATGCTGTCTGATGTGAGCAAAGACACGCTTAAAGCGTTGGGCGACCTTCGAAAAGCCGTAACGGAAGAGACGGCAAAAATGACTGATGTTACCCGGCAGTTGATTGGAGGCGTAACTGCTGCCATGGCAGTTGGTTTCGGGTTAATTGCAACCCGTATATCAACAAATACTAATGCCTGGCTTATCGTTGCAGTCATGCTGCTAGTCGTAGTTTATGTCAGCGTAATTATCTATTCAGGCACACAATTTATTTCTATCCAACGCCAGTTAAGGGCCGACTGGCAGTCCAAGTTATACCGGTTTTTGCCAGGAACAGAATACGAAAAGATGGTGTCAGTTCCAACTGGCAGATCTGAACATACTTTTTTCATAAGTGCATGGTTCAGCGGCGCAGCGATAATGGCACTAACGGCGATTGTTTTGTGGTTATCCGTTAAAGATGACATCCTGCCAAGACAAGATATCCCAACGAATGCAGGTGCAAGTACTTCGGTTACGATATCGTCCCCATCTTTTTCTTCAGTAAGTTCACTAGCAAAAATTTCTAACTCCGCCACAAGCGTTATCAGTAGACCCGTAAAAGCAGTTGAAAAAGGCAGTATTCCATCGTCCCAATCTCATGATCCGGGTATGTGATGATTGGGGTGGCTTTGCTAGTTGGGTGTCAGCCGGTGGTTGGGATGTGAAAACATTGAGGAATTACGTCGGTAGGAAAGGAGATTAACGTTCTGCTACGGTGATAGTCCTGATCCGTTTGAAACACCGCATTAATACATCGCCAGAATCGCCCATTAGCGAAAATTCCAACTAATTCGCCATCCCCTAGCAAATAATCCGGTGTGCAACTCCAATAAAATGGAGTGGGCTTTTATTCTGGATGTTCGCACAACATCAGGATGCTATTGGAAACTGGTTAATTCTGTGCGTTAATCCAACAATAAGAGAGACAAAAATATACAATGGTTATTGTAGGCTTAAATATTATAACCAAATATAAGTTTTGTGGATTGTGCAATCCAGAGTGTTGATTAAACAATAAACGATGAAGACACCAACGGAAGAGACATTTAGCGCGTTTCAAGAAGCCTATGACTTCTTTAATCTCCACGTATTTGGCGGGGAGCTACCTGTTTGCTTTATAAACTTTCAACGCCAGAAGAGAATAATGGGATACGTCTCTTTCGAACGTTGGGTCGACGACGAAAAACAGTATATCCATGAGCTCGCGATAAACCCAGAATATTTTGCGCATTACCCATTGATCGAAATCTGCCAAACTCTGTGCCACGAAATGGTCCATATCTGGCAAGCAGAATTCGGAACGCCAGGCCGTCGTGGATACCATAATCACGAGTGGGCGCAAAAAATGAAATCGGTAGGATTAATGCCCTCGACCACCGGCGCGCCGGGCGGTGACCTCGTGGGTGAAAAGGTCTCAGATTATATTTTGCATGATGGTGCCTTCATGCAAGCGTTCAAAACGTTCGAAACTACCGGCTTTAAATTGAAATGGAAAGATCGATATCCTGTTATTCGCCATACACAGCCGACGCCGACGTTCACAGCCTTAGGTAAGTTGGTTCCTATCATGCCCGAGCCGGCTGCAAAGTCGCCCATAGCGGAAAGTGCCGTTCATAAATTCGAGCAAACTTTTCCGTACAGTTTTGAAGAGCTTGATGCGGCCTTGCAGGCATCACTGCGCGTCCCAGAACCCGTGAGGCCACTTACCGTCCCAACCTCCAAGCCTGCGAATAAATCCAATAGACATAAGTATCAATGCCCACAATGTAGCATGCAGGTCTGGGGCAAACCGGAGTTGTACATTGTGTGTGGCGATTGCGAAAAAACGCTCACGGAATATGAATAACGCTCGGTATCATGCGGCTACCCGTTGCGTCATTTCCTTTACTAGATCCGCAAGGTTAACGTGTTCACCGTGTGACGAAAAAGAATAAATGCCATTCAGATTGATATTTATCCATGCGACGGGCGAGAAGGTTTTTATTCGCTCCACCATGTCCAGATCACCACGCTTTTCATAAATATCCATCAAGTTCGATAGCAAACACGAGTTAAAATAAATAATAGCGGTCGCAAGAAAGCGTGCGCACTCATACCAAATGTCCAGTTGGTCATCGTTACCTGCCCGAAATTTATTTCCATTCACGGCTTCAATTGTGCGTTGAATTTGGTGATAGGCCTCTCCGCGATTTAATGCTCGTTGCACGTAGTCACGTAGTTCTTCACTATCAACGTAATCCAGCATGTAAATGGCTTTGATTAAACGATCGTACTCGATAAGCGACTTAAACAGTTTGCTGTTAGATTTTGAACTGGACAATTGCTTGCATATCGTGGCTTGTGAAAGTTCTTTTGAATGCAACGACAAAATAATGCGCTGAATCAAGTCCCATCCGTCAAGGATTATCTTTGTTTTAATCGCGATGCGAAGTTCCAAAACACCGTCTTTAGAGACTTTAAATAAATCCTTGAGTACTTTACGCACCTGGGCGTAACGCGGTGCGAATTGCCAACCAGAAAGATCCAGAAGCGCAAAGTTACACTGATTTGTACCGTGGTTGTCGGTAGACACCATGTCCGGTTGAATGGAGCTATTGTTGTTGTAGAGTAAATCAAACATATGGTGAGATTCATGTTCATTGAGAGCCATCAACTTAGCATTGACCGGTACATGGTTTGCACTCAATGACAAACCTGCCAGCCCTTTGCCACGACCTAAATATTTCGATGAGTAGCGGACTCGAATTGTGCTCACGCGACTCTCAAATTTTTGTGCATCAGCACTCGCATGCAGAAGATTTTCCTGAATGTTGTAATGTTTGAAGATGGGTAAGGCCGCGATCGCATCACTGACGATGTCATGTGCATTACGTAAGTTTTCCAAACTTAGATAACCCATTTGGGTATTCCTGAGCTGGTCGTATGGAATGCTGCATAGTCTTGCCATCTGAAAAATACCGTACCTGGCTCCGTTGCCGACGATACAGGCGATGGCGTTAGATAGATTTAATTCAGGCTTGTTCTTTGCGTTCGGTTTGGCGTGAATATGAGTGAGTGCTAAGGTGAAATTTGTTTCCCTCTGGGTTACGCCAAGCACATCGCCGATATGAATCTGCGGCATCACTTCAAAAAATGGATTGTTCACTTCGGGCGCATTCGGCTTCCTCTTGATAGTCCAAGTCGTTTGTCCGTCTCTATCAGCGTAAACCATCGTTGTATTTTGCCCCTCCATAACGCGTTTACTGACAAAGGTCAATTTGTCTTTTAATACCGTTACTTTCGCAGGCACAAATACTTTTTCATCAGCCTTCATGGACTCTAAATTAGAATTTTCACGCAATTGTTGTTTGCGGGTCCAGCGCTCATCATTAAGCAAATTATCTTCGAATCTTTTATAGGTTAGGCTCGCCGATATATTGACTTGGCGTTCATTGATCAATGACGCTAGTTTCGTGTACAACCACCATTCCGCGCGATCGTAATCTATCCGCGTTGCGCCACTATCATCTTTGTCAATGATGTAAGGACGAATGTTCTTTTTTATGAATTGCTGGTTGAAATCCGATAAATTTCCGTCGGTAATCAACTGCTCTTGCGCTTTTACAATCTCGCGTATTGCGAAGGTATCGCCATCACGATCAGAGAAGGTCAGGCATTTAAACAGCGACCGGATTGATTTTTTTATTTTTGACAAGTTTTGATCGATGAACTCCCATTGATATTTTTTTTCATCAATGACCTCGTTCACCAGGTAATCACCGATCAAAAAAATATCTTGCTCGGGAAGGATATCAAGCGCTTTATTTAGGAAGACTTCGAAATAATCATGCTTCTTAACCGTGCCATTAACGACAAGCTTCATGATGGGGCCGGCCTTCTTAACTTTTTCCCGCATACCACTCAAGGCTTCATAAGCCTGGGATTTCCCATAGGACTTTGCATCACTTGCGAACTTATTTATGTGGTAGAGCATCGCAATCGTAAAGCATTCGTTCATCTTGGCGTAACGTTTGTAGATGTAACTCACCAGGTACAACGAGGATATCTCCGGGGCGAAACGTTTCAGTTTGGTCGGGCTATAAAAGTCTACCAATAATGCGTAGTGTTCAATATTACTGTTAGACAAGACCAATTGCTTAATCGCTTTTTCAACGTCGGGATAAATTTCTTCAATAAAGTTAAACACCTCTATCTCTTTGGACATCTCTCGATGTGTAAAATCTTTTGGTAATTTTTTAATCGTCGTCAGTAAGGCCTTAGAATCCTCAGATGTTAAGATTGTATTCAATCTTTCTTTCAGTGATTTTGACAGTATTGTCCGTAGCATGATAGATGTACGTTCGTTCTCTGCGGCGATGGCTTTGCTGATAATAGTTTGAAGAGATGAATAGGCAGGAAGGGCAATTTTCTTAGTAGAAAGATACATGAACAATTCGTCGAATAGATATCGCGGCTCAACGGACGTTGCCGCAGTACGACTCACAAAAGTAAAAGCATCTTTTTGTTGTGATTTATCAAATTTATTCAATCCATACACATCTAAAATTTTGTCGTAGATGCGAAATCTCTCGGTTGAAGTAATGTTTTTGCGTGGTACCGGTTTTCCCTTAAAATATTTTACGGAGATAAAATCTAGATCCTCACGGTATTGTTTTGGGAGCTCGCTTAAAACGATGGGTTTACGTCGAAAATACCCAAGCAATAAAACAAAATAGAGTTGTGCCGGATAAGTTTTACGCGATTCAAAGGCGCGCTGTTCATTTTCATCCATGTCAAAAAAGAAGTCGCGATCTTCCGCGCTAAAGATTGGCGCAGCATATAACTCATCAATTTCAGTTTGTGTAAGTATCTTGAGACGTTTATCAACACTAGCAATGTTTCGCCCACCATCTATTTAGAGTGGGGCAGGATTCTAGCAAGCAACTTTTCAGGAAGTATCGAGAACTATTTGACCTGTGACATAACTCAAAAACATAGGATGAATTAAGCGCCGCTATCTGGAAAAGCCGCTATCTGACGGAGAAATCGCAAGATATAGTGAGTCGATACCGCCTACAAAAAAGAGTTATTAAAGTAGTGTATATTTTGATCATTCCTGTGAAAGCCTTACGTCACGTGGGTTTCAGAGTAAAGTGTGATATTTTGCGGAACGGGTCAAGCGCCCCCTTTTATTTATTGGCACCGCGTTGGCAGAAATTATTGGTTGTTTCTTGCCTTACCTCTGGTTGCGCAAAGAGGGTTCGATCTGGTTGTTGGTTCCCGCTGCGGCTAGCCTGGCTTTGTTTGTCTGGTTGCTCACATTGCACCCGGCTGCCAGCGGGCGGATTTACGCAGCCTATGGTGGAGTTTATGTGGCAACAGCGTTGGTATGGTTGCGGGTTGTAGATGGTGTAAAGCTATCGATTTACGATTGGGCTGGTGCAGGTATTGCCCTGATTGGAATGGGCATCATCATCGCCGGATGGAGGGTGGAATAGAGCTACGTCATGAAATGCGGGCGACAGGTTCCCCTCGGCCATACGCTCGCGTAACTGCAATTATTGAAATCCGGATGCCTGCAAACTTCATAGTATCTTGTTGTCCATAATTTTTATCAGGCGGTGTACCTTTTTATATTTGGAGGAAAATCCAAGTTTGTTTGAAGCCTTTTCGCTCAAATTAAAAGCTGGTTTTGATTTGGACCGATAGCTGATACTTGTCGATTTCAGCTCCACCGTCCAGCGGATAAGCCAAATCGATATGGGCAATATTGTGAACTCCCTCATCCCGCCCACCTGTGCGGGTGCCGGATATTCTTAAACCAATCCCTAGGTCGCGTACATCACCCTGATAATGTTGGGGGATATTGGCATTTCCCCATGCTTTCCCTTGATCATAAAATACAGCGGCGCCCAAGTGGAATAATGAAAACCATTCAGTTCCACCAAAATATCGTTGCTCTATAGTTAGCAAACGCGAACGATCACCGGCCATAAAACGGGCGGGATAACCACGCAACCCCGTATCACCACCCAACTCAAGCGGCGTATCCATAAATAAATTTCTTCCCAGAGCCTTGTTGGCCGAAATGAAAAATTGGCCTCTCGAGAAATTCATCCAATGGTAGGAGAGATTGAATCGGGAAATGGATTGAGAGGTTTGCGTGTCTCCATAAAATCCCGTACTGGACAAGTGGCTCAACAGTAGTTGTGATGGTGATAACTGATACGCTTTACTGTAATCAATCTCGACAAGTACAGAGTTATCCAACAGTTCGTTGGTTGCGGTCACTGCACCAAGCCGAATACGCCATTGGGAGCCCAGATTAATATCCTCTGTGCGATTGATTTGTTGGAGATTAGTGACTTCAAAAAAGCGATTGTGTAAGTACGAATATTCCAGCCACGTCACCGTATAATCGCGATCAATGGGAAAGCTGATGAAATCATCGATTCTCGCATCTGGGACTGAATAAAACGTATCGCTGATATTGTCTAACCCTGATAACCATCGATGGGTTCTATCATCATTTGAGGTGTCAAGCCGCTGTCCATAAAAAACCGAATAATTTTTCCCATCATGGCCAAACCGCATTGCCTCCTCGCCCGCGTTGAAAAGTGTATCGTCACGAGAAAAGTCTTGCATATCAATACCCACAGTCCAGGGGGTTCTAATTGAACGGAATGGATTGCTCAGGTGGAATTCTCTCGCAACACCATCGCTATTGTCTGAGTATGCCAATGATAATTGTTTTTGATTTGCAAAATTGGAGTCTTTGTAAACAAGCGTGTCGCTGGTTCGCTCTACCGTAGAGCTACGTTCAATTTTAATTGTTTTCCCAAGGCCTAGAAAGTTGGAGTCATATAAACCATACCCATAATGCGTACTGCCACCAGTGCTGGAATAAGTTACTTTAGGAACTAATGTCCAAACTTCCCGCACATCGACTTGCACTTTTTTGGCGGAATCAAGCTTGGCGCTATCACTATTGACTTCCGTAACACATGCAGCCGCAAAGTAACGACGGGATCTCAACCGTCTTTCGCTTTCATCCAGCAAGTGACCATCCAAAGATTCGCCTTCCTTAAATGTGAGGTCATCCATAATCACACTTTTTTTAGTATTTATATGTAGCCGATTTACGAACCTGAATAAACGATTATTTTCCTTTGGATTTGATTCATCAAACACTGGATGAACTCGAATTATGATTTCCTCAATCGTTGGGGTCGCCTTTATCTCTTTATTGTTAGTGTAGGTTTCTGCATGGCAGGAAACGCTACCGAAAAATGCGGCATTTACTACATAGACATACAAAATAGTCCTAACCATAACGAAACCTACCAAGGCATTGTTGAATGGGAAACCTTCCAAATTCTTATCCATCGTTCAGTAAATCGTTCAGCGATGATCAATACACGAGGCAAATATATCCAATTTTTGTTGATAATATTTTGTTTGTATATCCACTAATCCCAACAGCGAATGAAAGAGGTTGTCATGGCTAAAAGCACTATTTCTAAAACCAGACAGGCAGTCTTTTGACAAGCCACGATCTTGGTAAAAATCAGATGATGCCCAAAAAATAAATGGCACCCGCGTTTGAAATTCAGGAGCAACCGTATAGGGCATCCCGTGTAAATAAAGCCGGTTTTCACCCAGAGACTCGCCGTGGTCTGATACATAAATCATTGCCACATTGTGCGTTTTTTGCTTGGCAATCAGCCATTCAATAAGCTGATTCAGAAAATAATCTGTGTATCGAATTGTATTGTCATAAGCATTCACAACTTCTTCACGCGTGCACTGCTGAAGCTGGTTGTTTGTGCAGACTGGTGTGTAAAAACGCATGGATTCAGGATAACGCTGATCATAGGCGGGCCCATGACTGCCGTTCTGATGCAATACGATCACCTGATTATTCCCATTAATTTTGCTACTTAAATCGTGCAGCAATACTTCATCGTAGCAGTTGCCATCGTTACACCACTGAGGCAATGGTGCCTGCTCAAAAGATTCAGTTGGTACGCGGTCGCACACACCTTTACAACCAGAATTATTTTCTCGCCACAGCACATCAATTCCTGCCGTTTGAATAAAATCCAAAAGCCCATGGCGCGATTTCGCCACTGCATCTTTATATTCTTCGCGCGACAGTGTTGAAAACATACAAGGTAATGAAACAGCCGTTGATGTACCGCAGGATGAAAACTTATTGAAATAAAGGATGTTCTGCTGGGATAGCAAGGGGGTTGTATTTCGCGCATACCCATCAACCCCAAAACTGGCAGCCCGTGCTGTTTCACCAACGACCAGTATTACCAAGACGGGTTTTGATTGTTGCAAGATTCCACTGCCCAACACTGCCCCCATACTGATTGACTCCATTGTCAACGGGGTTTTGTTTGTCTCGCGTGCCAACGAAATGCCCGCATTCACAAATCCCAAAGGATTTGCCAAAAACCTAACCTCTTTATGATTACGAAAAAAAGAACTGTAATACGCTGACAAACTCAATATGATCAGTAAAGAAATAGCCAATGCAATGAACGTTGTGAGCAACCGACTTAGGCCTTCTCGCCAAGGGTTACCCCATGCAATCTTTACTTTTAAAATCAGCCACGAAGGTAGCACCCCGATAACAAACATATACGCTACTAATTTAAAGCTCAGTAACCCCATGCTTTCACGACTATCCGTTTCCAATGCATTTCTGAGCATCTCCCTGTCTATCACAATGCCATAGGTATCCATAAAATAAGCAGAAACTGCACCACCCATTAAAAGAAAAATACAGAAAGGTTTAATAATTACCGGAAGACAAAATAAGTAAATAAAGAAAAGGGTAATTAGCCAGAGTAAAGGCACCAAGCTAATGGCAAATACAATGGCGCCCGCCGAATCCATATTCGTTGTTTGCCACGCCGCGACAAAAAAAGATTTGTTGAAGAGTAATACAAACAATAAAGAAATCAGAATTGCCAAATGTTGGCTGGAAATACGCTGATCAAATAGTGAAGCCGCCTGATTAGGATTAGCCGACAACTCCACGCCAAGTTGATTTTTTTTCATAGCTTGAGTATCGAGAGCGTTCATAGGGTTTAAGTATTGTGTGATAACAAATTAACGAAACCATCCAGCAGGTGCCGAATGACCAAAGATCGTGTGAAATAAAATGTGCGCCGCGCAATTGTTGTGAGACTCCGAATATTGTTCCCAATAGCAATGCTGCCGCCAACCCCCACCAGCGCCATGCGTTGTGCAAGTGACGACCTAGAAAATAAAGTGACACCCAGGCAAAGCCAGCACTCGCATGTCCAGCAGGAAAACAATGACTACCATTGCGCACCCAAAGTTGTTCAAGCAATGGGATGTATTCCAGCGAACCGCCGTAGCGTGAGAAATCCCACGGGCAAGAAATATTACTGAGGGATTTACCAACACTGACCAATATCGTGCCGGATATTGATGCGACCAACACATAGAAAAATCGATATTTCCATGCTTTCAATGTAGAAATAAAAAAGGAAGAAGCCCAGAGTGAAATAACGATCAATAGGAATGCTATGGATAGATATTTTCCGCCCTTATGAATAAGGACCGCCGTGACCCATGCGTTTTTAAATTTCCACTTATCGCCCTCCCAACTATAAAAGATATCGGCCAAACGAGCGTCTATATTGAAAGTCTCGACTACTAATGTTGCGCATAGCAACAAACCCAAAACCACACTGGATTCAATTAACAACGCCCTGCTTAGGGCAGTAGATTGTGATTTCATATAATGAAGAAACAATTATTAATTACGATGCTGCAGCACTATGCTGGCTCTTGCAGGAGGATGTTACTGATAGATAATTAAGAGGTGCTTAAGGGATTGCAAAATAACGTGAAGATAAATTTTAATTTTATCGGAACTGGATTGTTTTGGCGGTGTCGATGGATGGTGCATTAACTTACGAACAACTATAATTATTTGAATCTTTTTCGGAATAAATTACTATTCGCCATTAAAATAAATATAACTTTACTGGTTAGAGTGGGTGATAAAAAATCGCATGTACGCATAGCTTTAATGTTCCATAATTGCGTATATTTCTGAAACGCGATTTACCGAAATACCTTCTTGTTGTTCAATTGCAAGTGGATGTTCATTAGCTTTAAGTTCTATGTTTGGCCTAATTTCATCATTACGAATATCAATTATTACTTTTAAGTTTTCCGTTTCAAGGTAGGCAGGTATTGATACATTTAACCAGCCGGAATATGGCCCGTAATTTGACCTTTCGTTTTTGGGTAATGATTCCTGAAACTCCATGAAATTCTCTTCACTAAGCTGTACCCATACCCCCCATATAAAAGGATCTTCACTACCAAAGACCGGTATTTCAATACAGCCGCGAATAAAAACCTTTCTTCGGCGATTACACAAAGCTCTCCTGTTAGGAAGATATTGCTTTCACGAGTTTCCTTCGGTAAAGAAAAATAACTTAGCGGTTTTCCCACGCGTATGATGGCATACCTTCAACTATTTCATCACAACACGGGCATTTAAACTTTATGGTCATGGCGTTCCTTATGGGTGCTAATTGATTAAGCATAGAGGTGAGAAAAATATTTCATCAGCGAATTACTCGTACAATACTCACCGCAGACCTAGAGAAAAAACGCCCCTTCAATGCATAATCTCCTTCCTCAAGTGGGCCAATAAAAACAAACCCTTGTGAATTCCCAAAAACAATTTTCTTCAGTTTTAGTGGATGACTGAAAATTTCTTCTGCTTCATCATCCTGATTTTCAAAAAACAATTTTATGATCGTATCAGGCGGCACAAGAATAACATCCGGATCAAAAAGGTGATCATGGATGCGAACTTGAATTATCTCGTAATGATTAGCACCGCATACATCTGCGTTTAGCTGCGAAGCAATCAACGAAATCAATACTAGTGCCATTTGGGGTTTATACATAGGTTCAGGTGTTTATATCCTTAATAACACCATACACTACATTACAAAGCTTAAATCCCGCTTAACTTTCCGGTTCTGCAAGCCTCTTATTTGATCGCCTGATTATTGAATAAAGGGCAATCAATGCGGTTGGTGTAACGCCGCTCCCGATATAAATAGGACGGAAGCTGGACATGTGCCAACGCCTTTTCTTTTTCTGCTACTGACGCATCTCCTATTATCTGTAGTGTTTTCTTTGATTCGTCATACCGGGCAACGATAGCCGTTTCATCAGGCTTTAGAATGATCACCTTGTCAGGTTCCATCAACGCAAAATAATCTTCAAATTGAAGGGTTGCTCTGCCCGGGCTCGACGAGTCACTGGCAAGGTCACGCCCAACCAGGGGGTTGCAGCTTGAAACTCCAATTAATGACAGCAATGTCGGAGCCAGATCAATCTGGCTGCTTAACGTTGAGAGTCGTGCTGCCTTTATATCGGCACCAAGAATTAAACCAGGTATCTGGAATTTTTCGACAGGTACGAGGTTGTTGCCATAAACACGATTGTCGTGGTCTGCCACTATCAGGAATACAGTGTCTTGCCAGTAAGAACTTTTTTTCGCATTATCGAAAAAACGCCCCATTGCCCAATCAGCATATTTAACAGCATTCTTGGCAGTGTTTTTCGGGGATTCAAACAAGCTTATCCGGTTGTCAGGAAACTCGAAGGGTTCATGATTACTGGATGTAAAGACTAAACTGAAAAACGGTTTTCCCGTCTTGTGCAGGGATTCAAATTCATGATGAGCGGAGTTGAAAAGGTCTTCATCGCTTGCGCCCCAACTTCCAACGAAAACCGGGTTTTGAATGCGGGAACTATCGACAATGTCCATAAAACCGTTGCTAGTAAAGAAACCACGCATATTGTCAAAATGCGCTTCACCGCCATAAATAAATTGTGTCTGGTAGCCCGCTGATTTGAGAATGGATGCCAAGGTCGTAAAGTTACCTTGGCTATTCGATAGCTTTACTACGCTTTGGGCGGGTGTAGGTAAATAACCTGCCACCACAGCTTCTATGCCCCGTACGGATCGAGTACCGGTAGCATACAAGCGTTCAAACCATATACCTTCTCCTGCTAGTTTTTCCAATTCTGGCGTGGCGTTCACACCGCCCAATGATTTGACATAAGTTGCCCCCATGCTTTCCTGCAGAACAATAACCAAATTTAAAAGCTTGTCTCTTGTTCGAGCGGCTTTTTGATAATGCAAGGTAGGATAATCCGGATCATTAAATTCATAAGCCTCGAGCCATGGCCAACCCAGGCTGTGGTGGAGCATCTTTTCATGCGGTAATTTTCCGTAGATTTCACTGGATCGAGCTTCGTGTTTCATGCTGTAAAGCGCATAGAGCACTGAATAACCGGAGTTAATCACCAGGGAATTCACCATGGCGTCACCAGTGATGGCAAAAAAAGCAGGATTGGCAGGCCGGTGGTCTGTTGTAGAGCGGATACCCATAAATACCAGCAACAATACTAGGGGCCAAGTAAGAAGGGTCTTTGTGGGCGTCCAACATGCCAGATGAGCGGTTTGCAAGCGCAATGATCGGTGGGCGATGTAGCCCAGTAACCCTGTTAATACAATACCGCCGACAAAAGCGAATCGGAATCCGTGCCATAAAGTAGACAGCACCTCTTTTGGGTAGCGTAAATATTCAATAAAAAGTCGATTGGGCCTGGTATCGAATTGAAGCAGAAAAGCTGGCGTTGAAAGTTCGATAAACAACATCGCAACAAGACCGGTTAGTGACCATATATAGGTTCCGGTAAACCAATAATTTTGCCAGCGCTTTTGCGCCAGGATTGGTGCGCAGAGTACGGGAATAATAAGCCATAAGCCGATGAGAATAAGATCCGCTCTTATCCCTTGCAAAGCAACTTCTACCCACTTATTCGTGGCGAAAACACGTTCGTATTGCCAGAGCATAAGCCCGACACGACTGACACTTAACATCAGAAGCGACAGCAGCGCCATGCGCACCAAATAAGTATAAGGCCCGCAGGTTAGGACTCCTGAGGCTAAAAAATTAATCTTGTTTCTCATTTACGCGCCAACTCTTCCGGAAAAAAACAGCGTCATAATATCGAAACAAGCTTAAGGCTCCCTTAAGTAAAAGGCGGTAATGTGTAAGTAGTTAGATTTATCAATTGAAGAGGTAATGGATGAAATCCAGCGCACAAGGTTTCAAGCGACTATATTTGGCAGCGCGTTATTCATGGCAAGGGTTTAAAAGTGGTTGGCGATCTGAGGCGGCGATCCGGCAAGAAGTTGTAGCAGCATGCATTCTTGTCCCATCGGTATTTTTTCTGGATATAACCAATGTTGAACGTGCCGTGCTAATGCTAAGCGTCCTGATGGTTTTGATTGTCGAACTATTGAATACCGGCATTGAGATGGTTGTTGATCGTATAGGCAGTGAATTTCACGAGCTCAGTGGAAAAGCCAAAGATTTAGGTTCATGTGCTGTGTTGATGAGTCTCTTGGCCGCTACCGCCACATGGGCAGTAATTTTATGGCCGTAGAAATTATACGCAATGATGAGGTGACGGAAGCACCATGAGAATTCTGTTAGTAGAGGATGATCAGCTCTTGGCGGATGGGTTGATTACTGCCCTGACCAGAATGAACTATCGGGTGGAGCACTGTACGACAGGGGGACAGGCTATAAGGGCCGTTGCCGGTAGTATATTTGAGGTGATGATATTGGATCTGGGCTTGCCAGACGGATTGGCATTGCATGTTATTAAATCATTACGTAACAATAAGCGCGCAGTCCCCATTCTTGTCTTGACTGCATGGGATCATCTTGAAACCAAAATAGAAGCTCTGAATGCAGGGGCTGATGATTACGTATTAAAACCCTGTGATGTGCGAGAGTTGGAGGCCCGCATTAGAGTTGTCGTTCGTCGTCATCAGGATCGCCGTATAGATCAGCTTCGGTGTGGCGATTTATTATTGGATTTATCCACTCACGAGTGTATTTATGATGAAAGCAAAGTCAATCTTACCAATCGGGAATTCTTGATCCTCAAAGAATTTATTCTGCACCGCAACAAAATTCTAACAAGGCAGCACCTTGATGAGCTCAGCCTGGGTTGGTCAGGTGAAGCTGAGAGTAATTCCGTTGAGGTTCATATTCATAACATCCGTAAAAAAATTTCGTCAGAAATAATAAAAACCGTGCGCGGTGTTGGGTACCTAATGGTGAGTGACTATGAGAATTAACAGCATTCGCCAAATGATTTTTATTGGTGTGAACACTGTTGTTATTGTGTTGCTGGGCATAACTGGTTTTATTACCTACTCAAGCACGCACCATGAATTGGATGAATTATTCGACGCTCAGCTTGCGCAGTACACTCGTTTAATTAATCAGCTAGTTGTCCAGACCCTCAGCAAACCAAGCGGTGAATTACCGGTTATTGTAAGTATTGCAGACATTAAAGAAGACAATATTGAACGCACATCTGCTGAAGAGCGCAGAGTTGAGGGGCATAAATACGAAGAAAAATTGGCGTTTCAAGTGTGGACTACCAAAGGAAACCTACTGTTGCGCTCTAGTAATGCCGGGACGGAGCCATTGGCTCCGCTCAAGGCCGGTTATCATGACGTATTTATTAGCCCTCATAAGTGGATATTTTACAGCTTATACAACTCGGGAAACCAAACCTGGACAATGACCGGGCAGCGAGAGGATGTGCGCGGTGAGCTAAGTTTGTATTTAACATTTGACCAGTTGATCCCACTCGGAATATCGTTGTTGCCCGTTACCGTCCTCATCTGGCTATCGGTATACTGGGGAATAAAACCTATTCGTGACCTTTCTAAGGCATTATCAAGGTCACAACCTTCGCTCCTTACACCCCTGGATATTGAGCTGCCAGTTGAACTAAAACCATTCCAAATTGCAATAAACCAACTTCTGGATGATTTGAAGCGTCATATTGAAAATGAAAAACGTTTTGTCGCAAATGCCTCGCACGAATTACGCACACCATTGAGTATTTTATTGGTGCACGCAGACAATATAAGAAATGCTAAAACAAATGATGATTGCACCTTCGCAGCAGAAGCTATTATGGTCAGCACTAAACGATTGACTCATCTAGTGACACAGTTAATGGAGATTGAAAAATTGGAGCACGGCGGGGGGGGTGCGACATCCAGCATAAATCTATCGCAATTGATTAGAGACAGTTTGGCACTGGTAGAATCAAGTTTGTTGAGCAATGTTAATTGGGCAATTAGTATTGATTCACAGATAAATATTTTAGGTGATAAAAATTTATTACAGGTCGTATTTCGCAACTTGCTTGATAATGCAGCCAAATATTCTTTACCGCTAAGTGAAGTGAATATATCAGCACAGGATAAAGATTGTTGCATTACCATAACAATCATTAATCAAATATCCAAAGAAATTCAACTGAATACAGGGCGCATGGGTGAGCGATTTTATCGGCACGTAAGAAGCCAAGGAGTTTCAGGTTCGGGGCTTGGATTATCAATCGTTACAAAAATACTCTCCATGCATGATGCAAAAATATCCTATGAACCTATAGAGCAAAACTATTTAAAGGTCGTTGTTGACTTTGCATAGATAATACTTTTTTATTAAATAAGTCCTTCATATCGTATTTTTATACACCTCCAATGTTTGCTCGATGGCTGACGTGTGTGTTCGGCGTCGAGCTTCTTTAATTTTACCGCTGTTTTTGATTATCCTCTTTTATTGAGTCAATGAGGACGTCCAGCCCCTCATGTGGATCGACGCCCAGTACTTGGCAATACCTCACAAACTCAAGTACTTCAATTTTCCGTCGATCCTGTTCCATCTTGCCCAGCACAGAATGATGCCGCCCCATTGCGAGCGAGGCTTCGCGGAGCGTCAAGCCACTCGCTTCCCGGTGCTTTTTTAGCCAGATGCGTAGCTTTTCGTAGTGAGATGAGTAAGGAGATGATTTCATTGTCTCGATGATAGAGACAGGATAGAATGGCGCGAAATTCGAGACATGAGGCGTCAATCTCTATCATGAAATCTCTCATTGTTAAGTCCGGGCTGCTTTCGGCATTATCGACGTTGGTAAACCGCGAGTTCACCGTACACGATCTCACAGAAGCCTATTTGAAAGATCCGGCATGCCTCCATAACGCCAAAAAGGCGGCTCGCCAGTTCGTGTATCGCAACATGCTGCGCCTTATCAACAAAGGGGATCTGACCCGTGTTGTCGTGGAAGGTGGATGGCCCCAATATCGATTAACTGCTCAATTTTTCGGCCGATCTCGGGCAGTCGCCGTCAGCGTCGTGCCTGCGCCACAGGCAAATATGGACTTACCTATTGCTCCTGCTATCGCCATAGCCACACCGGATCCGCGGCAAAATCTCCGGGAACGATTAAATCACCACAAACTGGAAATGCTATCCGCGATGGGAGAAACCGAGGAATACGATGCAATTTGCAAGGAGATTCCCGAGCTGCGTGACCAGGTACAGGTGCTCTATAACGCTTCAAGGGACAAATGCTCTAAGTTACTTGGCCGCGTTAAGGCACTTGAAAGTTTGCTTGGTCGGGAAGCAGGGATTGGACAATGAAACTCAGGCGATGGCAGTCCAACTGTGTGGAGCAAGCATTACGTAAATTTCAGGCTGGTGATAACCATTTTTTGTGTTTGGCCACACCCGGTGCCGGCAAAACGGCAATGGCCGCAACGCTGGCCAGCCGACTCCTATCCTTGAATATGATCGACCTGGTACTGTGCTTTTCGCCGTCCATCATCGTTTCATCAGATTTTCAGGATACCCTTGAAACACACACATTACAGCGTATGGATGGATCGCTCGGTGCACGCGGTTGCTCTTTAACCTACCAATCCATGTTACGGCTCGATCAAACATTTTGGGCATTGTTCTCCAGTCATCGAGTCATGGTTATCTTCGACGAAATTCACCATTGCGCTGGGGATACGCTCGGTAACGCCAATGCATGGGGGCAAACAATCATTCGCCATATCCAGGGGGGCGCGGCATTTACTCTTGCACTTACAGGAACGCCGTGGCGATCAGACCGCATCCCGATCGCATTGTCCAGCTACTGCCAGGATGACAAAATCCATTGCGATTATATTTACGGGTTAGCGCATGCAATTAAAGAAAATGTATGCCGCGCACCCAGCATTACCTTGATTGACAACGATCGCATCCAGGTAAAATGCGGAAACAGGACTGATAAATATTCATCGTTCGCCGAGCTATTAAGCAAAGCTCGCTGCTCTTATCAGCAACTGATCGATAATGACGACCTGATTCTGTACTTGCTCAGACAGTCCGCAAAAAAACTAACCCAGGTTCGCAAACTACATCCCAATGCGGGAGGGTTAATTGTCGCCGCGTCTGTGGATCATGCTCGTAAAATAGCGAATTTATTGGAAAGACACCTTGGGCAACGGGCCGCTATTGCTACCTATTTGGAAGATGATGCGCATCAAATAATTAATATCTTTCGTAATGACACTCAACCGTGGATTATTTCGGTAGGCATGATTAGCGAAGGAACCAATATTCCGCGCCTCCGGGTGTGCTGCCATTTGACTCGGGTAAAGACTGAGCTGCATTTTCGGCAGGTATTGGGGCGTATTTTGCGAGTGGGTAGTGACGCCCCAGGGAACAGTTATCTCTATTTGCCAGCAGAGCCTAACCTGGTTGAATACGCGAGACGAGTTGCGGAAGAAATACCGGATTCCGCCAAAATAAGACGTGAAACCATGTCGGAGAATGATGTTGGGGTCACTCTGTCTATGCCTGCCACCGACTTGCCTGAACTCCATGATGAAATGGAAATCAGTTTCGGACATTTTCCAGCATTAACAGGAATACCGGATGTCTCTATACCAACCCCCTTATCAGTTTCGATACTGGCACAATCATACGATACGACCATTAATATGTTCGGCCGCTTTCGTCAGGAGCTGCTGCAGCTACCTCACCTGTATGCGTAATAGGCAGCAGTCGCTTGTGGGAATATCAAAAGCCAGTTAGCCTCGTTGGAGCAAATACAAAAAGCAGCGTAAGTTATGAACGATATTGATCGTTACATTCATGCGGCAACCCGGGATAACACCCGCCGCAGCTACCGGTCCGCCGTAGACCACTTCGAGCTGGAATGGGGAGGCTTTTTACCAGCCACTGCCGATTCGGTAGCTAAATACCTGGCAGCTTACGCTGGTCAGTTAGCCAACAGCACATTACGTCAACGAATGTCGGCAATTGCTCAATGGCATATTGACCAAGGGTTTCCGGATCCCACCAAAAGTCCTTTGGTAAAAAAAGTCCTTAAAGGTATCCAGGCGGTTCATCCCGAGCGGCCCCAGCAAGCCAAACCGATAGCGTTACACCACGTTGAAACCATCGACGCTTACCTTCAAGAAAAAATCGCGGAAGCTCGCGCCGCTCAAAACTCGCACCTACTTCAACAAGCCATGCGGGATCGTGCCATTGTCCTTTTAGGGTTTTGGCGAGGTTTTCGAAGTGATGAATTGAGTCGGATCGAAATTCAGCATGTATCGATTGTCCGCGATGAAGGCATATCTCTCTACTTGCCATACACCAAAACAGAATCCGCAGGCGTCACTTATAAGACGCCCGCATTAAGACGGCTTTGTCCAGTAGATGCCTGCCACGAGTGGCTAATGGAGTCCGGTTTGATTGAAGGCCCTTTATTTCCCTCGATTAATCGATGGGGGCATCTGGGCAAAAAGTGTATGCATGCGAGCAGTTTCATCGGTGTGCTACGAAAAATCCTTAATGATGCACACATTGCCGACTCAGGCGCTTTTTCCAGCCATTCATTGCGTAGGGGGTTTGCTAACTGGGCTTCATCCAGTGGATGGGATTTGAAAACCATTATGGAATATGTTGGTTGGAAGGATCTGCGGACAGCGATGCGCTATATCGACAGCGGTAATCCCTTTGAGCGGCACGCACTAGCCACTGACCGTTGCATTGCAGATTAGTCTAAAGGTGCCTATCGTACGGAATCTAATACAGCTAAACTAATCGACAAATCTCAACACTCAACATTAAAAAGAATAAAAATGTATTTTTATATTTCTTTTTTCACATATTTTTGTAACGTACGATACAATTTATCGAGCATAATTCTCAAGCATGAATCCCACTGAAGAATCCTATCAACCGTTTCAAAAAGCGTACGATTTTTTCAATGAACGGCTTTTCGAAGGGAAGCTTCCGTCTTGCCTGATCACTTTTCAACGGCAAAAGCGGATCATGGGATATGTTTCGCTGGAACGATGGGTCAACAAACGTAAAGAATATACGCACGAGTTGGCCATCAATCCAGAATACTTTGCCAATTTCCCGCTGATGGAAATTTGCCAAACACTTTGCCATGAAATGGTTCATATCTGGCAAGCCCACGCGGGAACACCGGGTCGGCAAAATTACCACAATATGGAATGGGCGAGGAAAATGATTGCGATTGGCTTGATGCCATCGTCAACGGGGGAACCGGGCGGGGATATGACCGGACAGTCCATGATGGACTATATACTGGAGGACGGCCTTTTCAAGCTGGCGTTCGACGAGCTGGCCGCGTCAGGATTCCAATTAACCTGGATCGACCGGTATCCGGTTATTCGCCAAGAGAGAAAAACACTCACTTATACGCGGGATGGTGCTTCGATTGGCTTGACGCTACCAACGCCGACCTCAAGGGTGTTGGAACACCGTAATACCGACTCAATTTCTATTGAAAGCCTTCCTTATTCACTCGCTGAGCTTGAAGCCGCATTCAACGACACGTATTTTCCCCAGTCCCTACCGGTTCGTCCCTTTATCTCCACAACCAAGCCTCGCCATTCCAGCAACAAACACAAATATAAGTGCCCCAAATGTCATATGCAGCTCTGGGGCAAACCCGATCTTTCGGTGATCTGCGGTGAATGTCGCGAGACTCTGGTAGAAACAAACTAGGTCGCTTGGTTACCTAACGCTTCCTCTATCAACTGTGTCATGTCAAATTGCTGACCATTAAAATAAAAGCTGTAACTTCCATTGAAATTGATGTGCAACCACGCAACAGGGGAGCAACATTTCACTATTTCAAGGCTTTCTATGCGATTTTCTCGCTGCAATTTTTCCATCATAAAAGACAATAATCGTGAGTTGAAATAAATGATGCACGTGGCAATCAAGCGGCTGCAGTCATACCAATTCGTTATCTCATCGGGAGAATTACCCCGGAATTTACCATTCACCTCTTCAATCCTCCGCATAAGCATGTGATAGGACTCACCGCGATTTAACGCGCGGTGGACATAACTGCGAAAAGTCCCATCATCGATAAAGTCCAGTAAGTAAATGCTCTTGATCAAGCGATCATACTCAGCTAACGCCTTGAATGGGTTGCTTCGCGATTTGAAGCGCGACATCTTTCTGACAATAGTTGCTTGCGATGATTGGCTGCTATCTAAACTCACTATTATCTGCTGAATGAAATCCCAGTTATCCTCAATCAGTTTACGGTTGATAGGTTTTAGTAGAACAATTTCCGAATAGTCTCCATTTTTTTGTAAGTTGAAAAACTTCGCTAACTCTTTTCCTGGGCGGGCATACCTCGGCGCAAAGCTCCATCCAAAACAATCGAGGATGGCAAAATTAAATTGATTTGTTCCATGCGTGTCGGTGGATATCACGTCCGGCTGAATTTCTGAGGTGTTGCCGTGAAGAACATCGAATAGATAATGGGATTCGTGACTGTAGGGTTTCATAATCTGCGCATTCACTGGGACGTGATTGGCATTCAGGCTTACGGCAGACAACCCTTTACCTCGACCAAAATATTTTTTGCAAAAGTGCGTACTGATAGTGTTGAAATGACTTTGAAATCGCTGGCCATCATAACTCGCGTGTAACACCTCCTCTTGAATATTGTAATATTTAAAAATCGGTAAGGCAGCGATCGCGTTGCTGACCCGGTCTATCGCATTATGCAGCGTTTCGCCAGACAAATAATTTTTCTCTGTTTCCGCAAGGGTGTCATAGGAAATATTGCAAAGTTTGGCCATCCGATGTGTACCAAAGCGAGTCCCGTTTGCAACAATACACGCAATGATCGTGTTCAAATCCGGTGCCGTTTTGTTTAGGCGCCGGTGCGTTAGCGCTTTAGTATATTGGGTGTGTACCTCAACCTCCGCGAGCACATCACCGATGTGCATTTGCTTCAACTTATTTAGATAGTTTTCGTGTTTTTCGTTATTTTTTCCCGCTGTATTCTTCACGATCCACTTCTTTTTACCGTCAATATCCGTGAAAATTACAGACGGGTTGTCACCTGCAGCAATACGCGCCCCAACGTCTTTTCGCTTTCTATCAAATTCGGCAAGTTTCTCATCTAATAATTCCTGTACTGGTTTTTGTATAGTGGGGAGGCTACAAAGGGAAACTAACTCCGGAACGCATTCTGCCTGGACAAAATCGCTTTCATACCATCTGTAGGAAACACTTCGGTCTATAAAAAACTTGCATTCTTCTATCCTTGCAACAACTCGCATGTAAAGTAGCATTTCAGCGCGGATGAGATTGACCTGTTTCTTGCCATCGACTTCGTCAATCAAATACGGTTTTAGCTCTGGCTTGATTAGTCTTGTATCAAAGTTCTGCATCTTTCCATGTGCAAGTAGTTCTTCTTTTGCGTTATGAACCTGGGTCAGCCATGCTTGAGCTGTTTCATCGTGCGACTCAAAATTCAGGCATAAAAAAAGCTTTCGCAGTAGTCCTCTTATTACGTGATGCTTTTCTTCATAAAACTGCCATTTATATTTTTTCCCGTCGGTCTTGGACTTTTTCATAAAATCGCCGACCGTAGGGATTTCGTTTTTGGCAAGAATTTCATAGGCTTCTTTCCTGGCATCACTATGAGCTACTTCATCACCACTGAAGCGTTCATCGACCCACAGCTTGACCAAGTCTCCGGCCCGTTCCAGTTTTTCTTCCATGCTTGCCATTTCAGTGACATATTTGTCTTGGGCTCGCGTCCCTGCTTCTGCTTCCAGCTTGCGAACGTGATACCGAAACGCTTCGATAATAATGTCACTTATCTGATGATATCGACGGTATATATAACAGGAGAGATAAAGTACGAATTTTCCAGTGGACAGGTTCCTCAATCGAGTAATACTGTAAAGACTAACGTAGCTCCCGAGATGTTCGATATTTTTAGGTGATAAGTTCAATGACTCGACGGCAGTGCAAACAGTAGGAAAGATGTTGCTGAGTTTATTCAAAACATCTATTTCGCTATACATCTCTTTTCGCTGAAAGCTCTTCGGCAAATTTCTAATTTTGGTGATTAATGGTTTTTCTTCCTCCGTTAACGCCATGCTTTTTAACGCGGCTAAATCCTGTTCAGTCAGTCGGCCCAAGATCTTGCCTTCAAGCTCACGCTCTTCATGCTTGATACCGGCGGAGATAATTTTTTGCAGCGTACTGTAACCAGGAATAACTACTTTGGTTGCATTCAAGTGATGAATGCAACCATCAAATATTTCTCTCGGTTCGACAATCTGTTTGGTCAGCTGGACTACGAAATCCAGAAGCTGGTTTGAGCTTTCGTCGAATTGTTGGTATCCACCATATTTAAGGATACTCTGGTAAATACGGGACTTTTGGGTAGGCGTGAGTTTTGCTTGAGTAAGTTTGAGCGGAATATCATATTTGTGCCGGATATACACAAGATCGGATTTAACTGCATCAACAGAAACGTCCAAAAGCACAGGTTTGTATTTTAAGTACCCCAGTAGCAATATGCCGTATGCGTTGGTGATGGCATCATGTCGGTTGGAATAAAGTGCGGTTTCTTTTCCATGAAGGACGAAGTATTCCTCACGCTCGGCATCGGAGAAGCGGGGCACCCCGTAAAGTTCGTTGATTTCTGAGTCGGTTAGGATCTCGATTCGATTGTCTGCACTTGCCATTGGTAGCCCTCAAAAAAAAGGGCGGATTTTAGCGAAGCACAATCAATTACGTCGGCACAATGGCACATTTGATGAAGATGGAGTTAAGACATGCGATTAGATGCGCCATGTTGCGCTTTGTTTTTCCACGAAAAGCCTTGCGGCATATAGGCTTCGGCAGGTTTAGGTAATCCATGGCGGGAAGTTCCTGCTACCCCAATTAAGTGGCCACAACACGCTCATCTAATTGCGCATAATATTCATTATGTTAATACGGACACCAATAATATCTATGTCAGTTATGTCCATTTAGTTTCTTAGTAGGCTCCATTGTATATATGTCGTCTTTAGTATGCGCACCATGTAAACAACGATGTGGTGGCATACTTTGGCGGTATTAAAAATAAGATTTCCTAATGGACGAATATCTTGGACTATCAATCATATTGATGAGCCCACTGTTGAGGCCTTCAGATCTTGGATTGTCCATTTAGAAGAAATCAACTTTTCCCCTAATACTATTGAAGCTTATGCTCGGCACGTAGGTCGCTTACTAGGCTATCTACACGGAAACGATAAGCATATTTCGGACATCTCAATACGTGTATACGATTCCTTTCTGCAATGGTTACCAGTTCACCAAGCTAACGAGCTCAATCCTGAAAAGCTTTTTCTGATTACAAAGCCTGCAACTTTACGTATTTCCGCGTCACTGAAGAATCAAATTCATTTGGCTGTTAAGTCATTTTTTGGTTTTTGCGGTGGATTTCCGGAGTTATTCATCGGCCAGCACGTATCGACTCGATTTCACAGTGTAAATCAGATTAATCAATTTCTAGCGCATATTGAGAATCGAAAATCCACAAAAAATAAAGATCCATATTTTAGTGGTGACATAACTAGAGCGCGTAAAAAAGTTATTGAAAAGCGGCTCAAGCCCGAACAAGTACTAACTCTTATCAAATCATGCACGCTAATGCGAGATGCTTTTTTAGTTACTTTATTGTACAACACCGGCATGAGAATAGGAGAGGCATTAGGTTTGCGCCATACAGATATTGACCTCTCAGAACGCGTAATTTGGATTATACCTCGCAACGACAATCAGAATGGCGCACGAGCCAAAAGCAGAAGAACAAGGGCGATTCCTGTTTTAGATTACGTTATAAATATGTATGAAGATTATATGACCAGTACTGAGTATGAAAATGCCTTTGAGGCGGGAACTGAATACGTTTTTTGTAATGTGCTTCGTGGTCATGTCGGTAAGGCCTTGTCTCGTAGTTATTCAGAAAACCTTAAACTCTACCTACAAAAACGAGCAAATATTCAATTTACATGGCATCAATTTAGGCACACCCATGCAAGTGAAGCTATAGCGGAAGGATACAGCTTGCTTGAAATTGCTGATCGGTTAGGACATGCGAGCCCGCAAACAACCTTGGATTTTTATAAACATCTATTCAGCTCAGAAGTAAGGAAATTGCATCTTACTGGCCCTGAAAAATTAAAGGAAAGGCTCGATGAGTACAGGTCAATTAATTATCTTTCAGTTGGAGCTATTAAATGGATTTAAAACTTATACAAACCAATGCAGAGAGCGATCGTTATCAAGAGTTAATTCGCAGTTCGCTCGAAAAAATTAGTCCCAAGTTGCTTAAATGTGATGTTTGGAATGAAAGGTTTGTCCTGTCAATTCCAAAGTTTGTAAATGAGCATGTTGGATCTAAGCGTCCTATTGATTTCGCAACGCTTCCAGAATCAATCAAGCTCGAAACGAAGCTATATTGGTGCAATTTGTTGCAAGATAAAAGAAACAACTCAAGAAGTATCATAGAGCGAAGAAGGCTACCTATGGATTGGTTGAATGAGGAGTGGTCAACAATTTCCTCGTCGTTTGGATATGTATCGTTTATGTCCGATATACCACACCCTGAATTTGAAAGAAATTGGACGTTAAAAGGAAATTCCTCAGGGACTAAAGAGAATAATAAATTTCTTATAGAAGCATTTTCAAAGTTTAATAACCAAAGCGATCGAGCAAAAAAAATAGCTGAATGGATCAAGGATGGCGAGTGGGTTTCCAAGGAATATCTATCTCCAAGAATTACGATTATTGGTGATTTCCATAAAAAAATTGTTATGAATCGTGAACAATTTGAACCACTGGAAAAACGGAATATAGTTTACTTAAAAGACCTTTATACTGAAGAAAATTCACGTTTCTCTGATGCACAACAAAGAGACGATTGGTATATAAACTTTTTAAATTACCCTGAGTGGATGCGTGCTGCGTTAAGAACACATATTTTTTCTAAAATTGATAATGGTGAAATAGGCCCTCTAACTCTCAAAAAATACTTTGACAGGTTTAGACATTTTAGAGATTTTCTTTATGAGAAATTTAAAGATCCAAGCCCAATTAACATTACCAATTTATTAATTGGTAATGAGTTTATAGCCTGGGGTAATAATAAAAAGCTGTCGGGAAAAAATTGGTACACAGATGCTTACGCGATGTTAATTAGCGCATCCGCCCAATTTCCAGATAAATGGCCTGCGTTATCAGTAAATACAAGAGTTACTAGGAAGATAGAAAATAGCCATTATAAAGAAGGCTTAGGCAGACTCGGATACTCCAAAGAAGGTGCGGCCCGATCATACTCTCAAAATATTGTAGATCAATTATCTAATGTACTTAAATCAGCACCTTATCCTACTCATGAGGTTTTTACGATGATTCTTGCATCAGGAATGCGTGCGGAAGACGGTCATGCTGTTTTATTTGACTGTTTACATGATGATCCTCATGACACGAATTTCATGACGCTGACATTTTGGCAAAATAAAGTTAGAACCTGGAATACTAAGCCGCTTTCCAAGTCGGATAAGGCACATTCTTTTTTAATTGAAACAATTGAGCGCATAAAAAATAGTATTGTTCTAAAATATGGCAAGCCGACTAAGTATTTATTCCCTACCTTTACAGGAACCCAAGAAAGCTATGTGCGCCCTGCCCGCACCGCGATGGATATTAAAAAAAGATGCATTGAAAACAATATTTTAGATGATTCCGGAAAACCTCTAAAATTTTCATGGCACTGTTTGCGGCATACGAAAGGCACCTCAATGGCCGCAGAGGGACATGATGTGTTAACGATTATGATGGAGCTTGGCCATTCGAGCCCAGATATGGCAACGGTGTATGTCAATAACCGACTAGAGCTGAAAAAGCGTGCTTTAATCGATAAAGGAAGCGGCCGTTTTTTCACTATAGAAGGTGATGTGGATGAGAAGCTCGGAGAATTACTTGTCAGGAAATCAGTCATAACTGCAACCCGAGTTTGCGGAGGTGCTTGCTCTATGCCTGCCCAAATCGGTGATTGGTGTGAGCACGCCAATGCATGTTATACATGCAAACATTTTAGGGCCGATGAAAAGGACCTGCCGTTTTTTAAGGTTGAGAAAATTGAGTTAGAACGAGTTGTTGCCGAGCAGGTCATTGAATTGAAAGATTTGAAAGACTCCGGAAAAATCAGAATGTCTGAGATACTCTCGAAGCGAGTTGAAAAGAATAGACAAGTTTGCACTTCGCTGAAAAAAATTGTTACTGCTATAGAGTCAAATGAGGTTTTCAACGGCTCTGTCAATAAATTTAAGCCAGTTCAATTGGATATCTTATTAGATGAACGATAAAACAGAAGCAATGCGCTTGGCAAGAGAGCAACGAAGTCTAGAGAAAAGGAACTCCGTACAGGCGGCTATAGAAATATTGCGATCTAGAAACGAAGTTATAACATTTAAAACAGTTGCCGCTCTAGCAGGAGTGAGCAGGCAGTTTCTTTATGATAATTTTAAAGATGAATTATCGGAACTGCGTAATGATGGTAGAGATCAAAAACACAAAATTGACGGAAAAACTGTACCTGCTAGAACGCCTGAGGAATGGAAACATGTTGAAGCCCTACTTCGCAATAAAATTGATAGGTTGAAAAAAGAACTTGGTGATGTCAGGCGCGAAAATGCTAGACTTAAAACTGAGGCGGAAAACGAAAGAGGAAAAGCCGAGCACTTTAGGCAGAATTGGATAAATGCCAGATCCAAACCTTAATTTCTACTAGTCTCCCAGGTTAATTTCTTGAGGTCTGATTGTCTTTCGGCAGCATAAACTCAGATTTTTTCTGTTGCGTTAACGTTCGTGGAAGCCCATCATTTTCAGCAGTAAACAAGGGAATCTGACAACTTCGTTAATAAATGAACTATTGCAATTATGGGAAGTAATCATCAACTTTTAAACCACGTATTAAAAATACTGAGGTAATGTCAATGAGTAAACCTTACCAAAAAAAATCTAAACAGAACGATCAGTCCGAGAATAATCTAAAGGGCGACTTAACGTCTCGAGAGGTTGAACAGATAAAAGAGCTCTCAATCGTTCTTTTAAAAGAGGAGGATCTGCTCAAAGACCTGACGCCTCTGACCGCACATGCAGATTTATTGTTTAAATGACCTTTCGGGTGCGCCCATTCTGGGATATATGCTTAAGGGTTCAAAAAATAACACCGCATAGGCCTCCTCGAAAATATCACTTCGAGTGTTATGCAAGATTTGCTGGACACTCCTCACTCCCTTGAGGTTAATTATTTATATGTTGTAATCAGTCCCCGCAACACGCTATTGCCGACACTGTAAGGCATGCGGTAAAAATCTATCTGGATATCACGCCTTCTCGATTCTAAAAAGTACTTATATGCTAACTCGCACAGATCATTGAGAGATACAAATTTCTTTTTCTTTTGTGAAGCCGAAATAGAGGCTGTTTTTACGGCGCGCCACAGGATCGAGAAAACTTGTTCGTGAGCCAATTCCATAACCATAAGATGGAGCTTATAAGGCGGCGTGGAATCCTCTCGTAGTCCAAGCCCTTCCCTGTCAAGATAAAAACGACAATATTCAATGCACTCGTAAACTTTAAGTTGCTCATCCAGAATGAAAATAAATTGCTCGCTGCAAGTATCGGCAATTTTGCCTCTCATGCTGTAACTGAGGTTTATTATTGATTTCGGAATATCAGTAGTGGCGATCCTTATCAGTATGTTCGTATCGCGTACAACTCTGCCCCTTCTTTTTTGGATAATAGGGGAAATTACCACTCTGCCCTGCTTAAATAAAAAACAGATGCAATCCCTAGTTGCTTGATGGTGATTGGTAAAATTCCGTGTATGGAGCTGTGCCAAGGTGAGCGATACTTCTCCTGGAGCAAGGCACTCCATGAAAGCAATTAACACAAGATCTGCAAGGCAATCTAATTGAATGCTATTCGCTTCAAACATAAAAGGGATTTCATCTAAGGCAAGAATTGTACCTATTTTGGGTACATCGAGGCATTGTACCAATAATAGGTACGATGAAAAAAGCAATATCCTCCACAAAATATGCAGCCCTGATCGGCTGGTTAAAAGCCGCTAGAACTAATCAAGGGCTTAGTATGCGTGATTTAGCTCTGCGCCTCGACGAGCCGCATTCCTTTGTCCAGAAGGTTGAGATTCTGGAAAGAAGGCTAGATGTTTCTGAATACGTGGATTACTGCAATGCGCTAAACTTGAATCCCAAAGATGGGCTAGACCTACTTTACTAGCCTATTTCCATGTTTTTTGATCACTTCCTCTCCGGCAACTTCTAACATCCTTAGTCAAATAATTTTAATTTGAACTCGCAAAATACCATGTGGATTTTAATGGCGGGGTATGCTTTGGCTATTGTTGAAACCTGATTATTTGATTGGGGCACCGCCATGATCCGCTGTAATCTCGCCCGTATAATGGGTGAACATAAGGCGCGTATTGCCGACTTTGCCAGAAAGACAGCCCAGAAGGTGGACTTGAATGCAGTAGAGCAAATCTGCTTATTGTTTGATCGCACTGTTGGCGAACTTCTGGAGTTAGTACCAAATCAACATGACCAAGGAGCGGCCTGATGTCTTCGGAAGCTGATACTAGAGCAAATTACATAGACCGCCATTTGGATAACCTCAAACATAATCCGTGAGCACTACTTTACCAATGGTTGAAAAATGGCTGGTGGTATTCGTGGACGACGTTGCTTTGTGGATTATTTACTTCACAAGACAACCGCTACCTGGCCGTGGTAGAAGCCAAAAAAGAGTCTGAGCATCCAACGAAATGGTTACAACAGGTAATCGACTATGCAAGCAAGCTTCGCGTTCGCTTCGTCTATTCCAGTAATGGCAAGCAAACCTAAGAATTCGATCTGGAAACCGGCAAAGGCGATTACATAGAGTTTTATCCAACACCTGCCGAGTTGGATAATCGCTATGCCAGTGAAGCGACTGCCCTCAGCCAAGACCTAAGAAACATGCCATTCCATCTGGAAGGGGCAATACAGCCGCGCTACTACCAAGAGCTGACAGTCCATGCCGCTACAGATGCCATCGGCCATCCTGCTCATCATGCAGTAACACGTGCGCGAGAATATCCACCATCCCTGTACGCTTTAACAAAATGGTTTGCAGTGGAGAGGCGTTGGGTAATTCGGCGAAGGGAGCGCCGTTGCGAATGGCTTCGCGTTTGCGCTGCTGTATATTCCAACCAATTTCCCCATCAATTCTAATCTGAGTGGCCCACCCAATCGCATCCGTTTCTTCACTATAAATGTTTAATAGCTGGAGTCTTGAGTATTATTTCTGTGGGCCACGCTACGTAATTACTTACCAAGCATCGTTCCGACAAAGCTCAAGAATTCCAGAGAGTACGAAAGTTTTGAGAATGCTAGGGCGCTTGTAACCTTCAAGTTCGACACCTATTTTCTTGTAGTGTGTATATCGGTCGAAAGTTATATCAATAACATCGGAGAACTCAATTCACCTTGAAATTGAGGTTTCTTTATTAGCTAATATTTTTATAGCTCGCCACATTAGCATCTGTATCTTATCAATCTCACACTCAAGGATTAGCAAGCGCAATTTGGCAATGTTATGGTTTGGATTTATGATCGTTAGTTGCCTTCGCTTTGCGAAAAATACGCAATACTCTATACATTCGCAAGCAATAACTTCGTGATTAAAAGCCTTCAAATAAGCTGAACAATTATGAAAGACGAGCATATAACCGCATTTGGACGGTTCATCAGAGAAATTCGTAAAGAAAAAGGCCTCTCTCAAGAAGCATTTGCCGATCTTGCTGGTATAGACCGTAGTTATATGGGGCATATCTAGCGAGGTGAGAAGAACGTGACGTTGACCAAAATTTATCAGCATTTGTAATGACTTAGAAATGACTCCTGTAGAGATTTTTGAGCGATTAAGTAGGTAAAAACTATAATTTACGCAAGAAAATAATTTTCCTGTTCTTGCATTCAAGTCCCCATCATTCAGAAAGTTTAACGAGCTAATCAAACAATCGCATTTCTATATTATGCGGTCTATCCAAGTCGTAGAGTTTCTCCATTTGAGAAAGAAAAGTACTTTGTCCCCCATAGCTAGGATGCCTTACTTTTACAATATCTTCATGTCTAAAAACTCGCATCGCCGTTTGTTCAGCATCATTACCAATCGCTACTATTCTTTTTGGCTTTAGGAAATCGATTAACAATTTTAGAAGTGCTTCCCCTGCCATTCTCTCCTTCGAATTATGTGCTCGGTTGCTAAATGGAGTTCCTGCTTCATAGGGGTGCAAAGGGAAAACATTCCATAGAAAAACTGGACTTGATATTTGTGAAAGAACACTCCAGATTACTGCTGCAGTCCGCTCTGGGACAGCTTCTCCCTTGGTTAGCTTATCAACATATATTCCCCACCTTGCTGCATGATGGGAAAGATGCACATCATCCGTTAATGCTAACCCAGTACGCCTACCGCCTCGATAGCCTAAATCTCTCCCAATCCATATAGCGTCAATTTCAACTGCACTTGCGGCCACCAACATTTTTTTTAATAACAGCCGCCTTTTTTGCGGCGCATCAAGAAGATCGTACACATCACAACGATCTGAATATGGATTAAAAGCATTTTCGAATGCCAAACTGCTTAGCTCTTTAACAAAAAAATCAGCTTTCATTTTCATTTCCTAGTGGGCGATAACTAATGGTTCTATTTTCTCTATCGCCTATGATTATTCCACCATTATTTTCTTTGACCTGTCGAAAGATTGAATAACCCTTAAGAATCGCATCTTCCCAAAGCTTTAATGGGCATTTTTCAACTTCGTAGCCATGAACAAACTTCTGAATAGTTTTCAAAACATCTAAAGATATACCATCATGCCCTTCAAAATAATCAAGTCCTTTCGAATATGCAAAAAGCCATGCAGTTAATCCTTCTTCAACAACAATTGCCCGTCCGCCATCCTGTGCTTCATCAAATAAAGGATTGCTTTTTCGTTTTTGCTTTATCAGCGCTCTAAATGTCGGTGACCAATGAAGAATTGCAGCATAAGCAAGATGAAAAACATCATGGAAACGATATCCATCAGGATCGCGAATATTATCTGTTAAAGGTTGACCAATAAATACACCATTCCACCGTAAATAGCTTTGCCCACTCTTTCTTTGCGTTATATAAATTTCAAATTTCCGTGGGAGTTGTTCTTCTTCAGAAAACTGAGAATCAAAGTCCGGTAAAAATCGCGCCTCTGGAATAGAAAAACGACCTAGCGCCTTTATTAAATTCCCTTTAACTATTTTTGCAAAAGACAGGTTAATCGACTGAATCGCTCTTATATATAACCGTGCGAATTCGATCATATTTTCTCTAAAAATAGGTAGTGCCTTGTCCGTTTTAAGTAGTTTTCCCGCTGTGTACCCCAACTCCATAAGAGCTTCATCTAGCGGCATAAGCTCAGCAATTGAAATTATTTGTGAGATTGGGGAATTGCAATGATCATTCGCAGAAATCACCTTGATATGTGATGAATCTAAAGCAGATTCAAATATATCTCCCAATTTTATATCTAAGCGTCTGCACAAAGCAGAAAAATACCAGAGTGCATCGCCAAACTCCTCTTCGACAGCCTCCCGATATCCAACGTATGCTTTTTTCTCGCGACGATACTTTTTAGAGGCAGACATAATGCTGCCAACTTCTCCATAAAGCCCCAAAAGAATTGGAACAATTTCTTCGTTTGAGAACCTATCTGTTGTAACTATTAACCTTTCGTATTCTTGAAATGGAATCGCACCATTTATTTCGTCTAATTTATTTGATGTTAAAATATTCATGATGGATTATCCAGATCAAGTAAATTCCATGTGCAATAACTGCGTTTAAAAAATGTAATAAAGATATCCGTAGACTACATCATGCGCTTACGGATTTTGAAAGCCCTTTTAATATTAGATGTACACACTCATCAATAAATGGTGAGGTCATTAACCTCTGATACTCGAATACCTCTAACCCGACTCGCTCTGACAAATCTGCTATTTTGAGCTGTTTTATAGTATCTACAATCGATTCATAGTTACAATCATGCCCAAATGTACGCGCCAGCTCTTGCAAGTCGGAATAGCCCGCATTATGGGAAATTTGCCAAGCCTCACTAAAATGCTCTGAAATCTCATTATTTAATATAATTTTACACACATCACCGACAACGCCCCCAAACGCTCCCAGTAAAAAGAGGGGGTTTTCAGAATCAAGGGTCAATTTTATTTCTTCCAGCACACCAGGCATTTTCCCTTTGTAACCGAAAAGTTTTCCACCTACACAAATTCTATGGGTGGAAGAAGAAATAGATTTCTCTCTCATTTCTGTCAAGCATCTAGACCAAACGTATGAATTTTTAGCTGAATTTGGTGGTAAAAATACGGTTTTAGATAATCCGCTCGCCACATCATCAGGAATATTATATTCGATTGTACGCATTATTCGGCGATATTGAGCTCTCCATGAAACGATTTCTTGTTCAGAGATATACAGTGGCCACGCAAGATGATTTTCAACATAAGGAAGCTCTCTATTAACTCGCTCTTTTAAGATTGCTGCCTCATTAAGAATAAATTCTGTAAATCCATTCGGTCGTAAATCTCCTCCATAAAGCAATGTCGCAGACCGCGCCAATAAATGTCTTGCTAGGTCTTGTGCCAATAAAATCAAATGATCTACATGCTGATGGTTAACAAAGCAGTTATGTTCGGAAACCTCAGAAATGGAAATTCCTACTCTCATTGATACCAATCTATTTTGATCCGCTGCGTTCCAGAGCGGAGTAAAAGTGTCAGCTCCAAGTTCACGATGCCAGCCCGCTTCATCCAAATAAATAGGTGGTTCCGGATAACAAATCTTTGTTTTGCCACGGCTTTTTAATGCAATTACTTGTCGAATTTCTGGTGGGCGAGCAACCAATTCGCAGTCAGAATCAACCCATCCTGCAGACCTATATTTTTCTAGGCATTGAATAGAATAGCTATGACGAATTGTCTCAATAATCGTAGCGGACAGAACACGCAATATATCCCTAGTGCTCATCGGTGTATCGGAGGAAACATGTACCCTTGGGACATTAGATGCTGCGGGGAAAATCCTATCTTCAAAATCATCAAGACAATTCATTACAACAATCGGTCGATTAAAGCTTTTGGCGCTCAGGATTTCGCGTTGGCACCAATAACGAGAAGAATACGCATCACTTTCTATGGCTAGCAATGTGGAATTTGGAATATGTTTTTCAATTTCTTCATTAAACAAAAATCCCGGAGAAATTTCATTCGCATCAAAAAAGCGGTTCATGTTTGTGTTATCTATAAATCGCTTTATTTCCTCCGCGTGTAATCGACCAGTGTCACCGGCTTTCGCATGGCTTAAAAATATATTTATTGAGGATTTTTTCCCTGCATCATTAGACGCAATTGGCGAAAACCCAAATCGATAAATTTCATGAGCCAGATTGAGTATGGCAAGGTAGTCTTTGTTTTCATCGCTCCATTCATATGCTCTAATACAATTTAAGCCGTGAAGTGCGCCGCCATGATTCAGACCATTTTTATCTATTGCTACTGGAACAATATAGATTGAATTATCTTTAGGGAAACTTTCTATAAAGTTAGACCAACTCTCACGCCCCATGGTATTGACACTGGCGAAAATAAAAATGATATTTCGATCCGCAATCGAAGCAGGATAGCTGTCAGGAGTTTCGCTACTATTTTGCGAACTGAAATAAAATAAAGGAATATTTAGCCCCCTTGAAAAGGGTCTATTTTTGTCTCGCCCTAAACTATTGCCGACCGCTTCAAGAATCGGATTAACTAAAGCCGCGTCTGCAGGGTTCCATACAAAGAATACAGCAAGATAGGGAGAGAACCTGTTGTCCATAAAGTTTTTATCCAAAAAATTTCATTTAGTTTTAATCTACAAAATTTAGTAGTGAAAAAGCTCAATTAAGAATTGACGATTTCCGCTGTATTTAAAAGAGTTTTCCTGTTCCCTGATCTACTCGCATGTGAGAATCCGTAAACTGATACGGATCATCAATAATAAAATTTATATTTCCTTTACGCCCTTGGAATACATTTTCAATTAAGTATCGCCCTGCCATTGATTCCGAAAGGTTTGTTTTTTTAAAGTCTCGTATTCTGATATAGTCAATGGAATCAAGATCAATTTGCACGGCTTTACTTCCAAAATATAGAAAATAATTTGAAATTAAAACCTGATCGCTTCCGCCCGTATCTCGATTTAAATTTACAAGATTTGGTGAGCCATCTGGATTGCTGTGATGCGAGTCCTCTTGAAGCCAGTTACCGCTTGGATCTCTATGATAGATATTGTCACCTAGCATCTGTACCTGGCTTCCATTACGCAGTGGCTTTTTAAGATTAAAGCGAGTGTCACTCCAATAGTCCTGAAAAGAGATTTTTTCTGATACTTTCATTAAAAAAATACATCGCCGCTTAATGGGCTTGAGTTGACTACCTCCGATACCTAAAATCCAATCACCTACTTTTGCGGCCTTGCGAATCCGTGGCTTGCAAGTAGCCAATGTACAAATCCCATGAAATGGATTTGGTGCAAAGCCAAAATCTCTGGTAATGGCGTATGTATAAAGATGAGAGTTGGGCTCAATCAACATACGGTATTAACTCCATTTAATTTTTTGGGTGAAGGTGAGCCATCTGGTTCTTGAAATTGGCTATTACCGCTTAGTGCATCAATAATTGAGTCTGCCCTCCAGCCAACTCTAGACGTTGCGTATTTTTCCAAATTTTTGGGGATTTTTACTTGGTCTTTTAATCCGTTTTCAAACACCCCAATTATTGGCTTGCCAAGTTGATGTGCGACCTTTATCTCCCAGTCAACCCATGACCTGGTGTGCGTTTCTTTACCAATTACAACAATAACTTGACTTGCCCATCGCATTTTCATTCTTAAAAGACGTTCAATAGTGCGATCACTGATCCGTTTCTGGTCAAGTCTTTGCTGGTTTTCAGGTTTAACTCGAATTGAACTATTTCTTATTTGGTAGCCTTTGCTAGAAAGAATGTTGGCAAGACCATCAACACTCGCATCGTCTTTATGGTGATGACTAACAAAAACATTTTTTATGACATCTGACATCATTCACTCCTGTGTTTGAGTTTCTAATTAGTTTTTCGAAAACGCCCTGCTAATTAATTTTTTCTCATGCCTTACTTGATGAAAAAATAGGCTAGATAGTACCTTAAGAGGGATTCATTCGCCACGAATGCAGCTTGAATTGTTACGCTTCTAATTATTGAAATGTCCATTATCGCACCCACGAAAAATCAGATCTCGCAGACTTGATCTTTAAATATCAAGCCTGCGATATTAACTTTTTGATTTTATTGGATATTTCCCCTGCAGATACTAGTTGACGCCCTCAGAAACCTTACTTTGATCTGCACTAAAGTTGTCCAGAAAACTCCATCTATATCCCCTTCGGCGAGTATTTAGAGCATCTGCGAAGAAGCCGTTCTCTGCAACAAAAGCAGGTGGCAGACATTATGGGGATTAATCCCTGTTATGTAAGCGCGCTGGAAAAAGGGCGCAGGCGTGCACCATCTAAGCAAGTTATTACGAGAATCATTGAGCACCTGAGGTTAACGCAAGAAGAGCAGACAGCAGTTTGGTATTCAGTGGAAATTTTTGAGCCTCAGCTCCGTTTACCAAGCACCATGTCGAAAGCAGAGTTTGAGTTTGTGCATAAGCTGAGTCATTCGCTCGGTAATTTAAGCCATAGCCAGCTGGTAATTATGGGGAAAACTTTAGACTGGGGGAATCAGGTAAGAAAGTTAAGGCAAATGAACGGCAAATGCCTTTAAGAACAACGGAGCGCACCTTTTGGATTGCCCCGCTATTGATGTAAGCATAGATACTTACAGCTTCAGAAACCATAGTATCTGCAACACCTAATAGCCCGTCAAGCAATCCTCTTGCCCCCTATCTATCAAACTTAACTTTAAGTTCCAAGCTAGTACATTTTGATCATATTAGCCCTAGCAGGCAAAACTAATTTCAAATACAACGGGGAATTGACCTATGACCTAGAGAAAACAACGACTAAATAACTAGGCCATGGAAGAGAACAGGGGGTAAAGGACGGTAATCCCATACCCCCTGAAAAAGTTGTCAAAGTGGGACACCCTGACTCCTCTATTCTCAATCCCATATCAAGCGGCGTCAAGCCGCTCGGCCTTCTATTACTCTAATTTAGGGGACGGCACCCTACGCCTCAGTTTTTGAGCAGTGCCAGTAGGAGAGAATATGACAACACCCATATCAACACAGAGAGAGATTGTTCGATTAATTACGAAAGGTAGCCTTAGTAATAGAACAGCAGCAAAACGGTCTGTGATTACACACAAAAAACAGTCGCATCTATTAGAGCAAAGCTGAATCTTTGCAGCATTACTCCTGCCGAGCTATTAGAGCTTGAGGATGCAGCCTTACTGAGACAGCTGGGTACGAATTTCCGAGCCAATAAATCTGAAAAAATCGTTCCTGATTGACACTCCATACAAAAGCAACTGCAATTAAAAGATATGACTCTAGCCTTATTATGGGAGGAGTACCGCTTTGAAAATTGTGAGCAAGCTATCCGCTGCTTAGGTTTTAGGGGGAAGGTCCGTCACAATCAGCTTCTTTTTTGGGAGCACTTACCTATATAAGGTTTTATTGGGAAGAGTGGATTCTCTTGGGTTTGTATTGAAATCAATTTTTTAGATATCACTACATACCCATCTTGTGAGATATATCCTACATAACATCGGGCAATTATCGTCTATCTCTGTTCAGGGGTTTAAGGTATTTTGCAAAGCTTATTTGCCCAATTTAAATTCAAATCATCTCAGCTAAAACAAGAAATACAAAGAAATAATTTTATATAAGAACAGGATTTATTTTTTAAGATTAAATTTTAAAAATTTCACTTCCAATTGGAGGAATTATGTTTAGACGTATATGGATATTGGTCTTCGTTTGTTTTTTCATGAATTTTACCTATTTTTCCTCGAGCGCACTGGCAGGAACTGTTGTCTACAAATATGACGCGCTAGGGCGCGTGATTGAAGTTGTCTATTCAAACGGAACCCGCATCATTTATACCTATGACAAAGCTGGTAATCGCACAAGAGTTGTAAAAACCATCTGATGGTTGTAAGAATCATAACTAGAACCTTAGTTGCTGTATTTTTTATGTTTGTAATTTGTACCATTTTCATGGATTCCTTTCCTTAAAGGTATTGATTCGGCTATATGTCAAAAGGATTAATTTATGTCGGCTTTGAAAAGCACATTACTACTTTTCATTTTAACTATCGTATTTTTTAACGATAAAGTATTAGCTCAAGATAATTCGGCAGCAAGATTGCCTGTTATCACACTTGAGCAAGACTTTAACGGAGTAGATGTCACATCTGGCAGTTATGTAACTAGATCTCCATTTAACCTCGCGAACCCGGCAGCCTCAAAATTGGGTATAAGTACTTATTTTAGTGGGCGCTCTTTTGGTTTCTCGCTAAATACCTATTTTCGAGATGAAACTTACACATCGTATGGATTTGATCCCTCAATTCGGGAATTGACAGTTGTTTTTGAGGGGCGCTCATATTTCTTCAAATGCACTGGTGTGGGTGCTTGCGTAGACCTCAATTACCTAAAAGATGGATCTAGCTTGGTTCGCTTGTCGATGCGACCAGCTTTTAGCAGTACAGGAGAGGATCGGTACAGGTTTACATATCGTGATGGAACATTGGTGAATTTTTTTGACCCCACTTATACAGCGCTGCAATATTGTCCAGATGATGATGGTTGTAACGCTGCCATTTATCACGCCTACGGATATGCTTCAAATATTAAGTATCCATCAGGTGAAATGCTGACTTTCGACCCACTAATTACAAAAGGTTACGACACAGACGGTGTTTATCGGGCTTTTTCAAATATACAAAGTAACCTTGGGTACACTTTGAACTTCGCAACTGAGGTCCCGACTAACTATGTGATACCCACTAAGGCGGGCGTTTTTTGGCAGCGACAAATTCTCGCTGAAGATAAAGATATCAAAATTACGCTAAAACAAAATAATATCGATGTGAGTTGGGTTCAAGGAAAAAGAACTTTTGAAACCATCCCAAATTTTGGCTTAAGTTTGAAGACTTTCGAACAGATAGATTCAATCGGAAGAGTTTCGAAGTGGGAGTTTCAAGGTAAATTTTCTTCAGGCTGTTTTCCACCAAACATTGATATAAGACAATCAGTAATTACGAGAGAAACTTCACCGGGAGGAATAGTTACTGAAATTAAATATCACGACGCAGTGAATCGGATGTTTCATCTTTGGCAAGTAAAGTCTGTGAAAAGAGGTAACAATACTTGGAATTATACCTACGATTCATCCGTAAACCCACAAGTCACAGTCACTGACGCTTACGGTGGAAAGAGAATCACTTTGCCAAGCATTGGTTATAATCCATTAAGCACCGCGAATGGAGGGTGTACGGCAGCGATTCCAGGGAAACCAACAAGATATACAGATGAGCTGAACCGTGTCACCAACGTTAAACTGGATACTAATTCTAATGAAATTGCTGAAATCACATATCCCAGTGGACATGGATACATTTACCAGCGTGATGCACGTTCAAATATTACTGCGACATATGAGAAACCATCAAACGGGACGTCCTCGGTAATAATTTATAAGGCAAATTACACATCGAATTGTGCTAATGCTCTGGTATGTAATCAAGTAAATTGGACGGAAGATGCGAAGGGAAACCGCACTAATTACACTTATTTTGAAAGTCATGGTGGAATAAAAACAAAAACAATGCCGTCAAACAACGACGGCGTATACCGTCGCGACTTTTACTTTTATGAGGGATTAAACACGGGGAATGGCACTGTTTACCGTATGATTCGACAGGAGTCATGTGGATTAATTGCCACACAACTAACTGCTACAACCTGTCCAGTAAATGCTGATACTAAGGTGCAATCGACAATCTATTGGAAAAAAACATTCTTACCTGAATCCGTCACATTAACAGATGGTTTGGGAAATTCACCTCTGACTACAATTTATAGCTATAACGACTTAGGCTTAATAGTCAATACAAATGGACCGCGCAACGATATTAACGATGTGAGTTATCGCACGTATGATGCGGTAGGTCGTTTGATTTTTGAAATTTCACCACTTCCCGGTGGAGAATGTCAAAACACCGGTCAAGCCTGCCGTGTACGCAAAATGGTGAAGCATTATTACAACAAGGATGATCAAGAAGTGCGAACTGAAATTGGTAGTGGAAATGCCATCAACGGTTCAGATTTTTTATGGTCATCCGCGTTAAAAATGACTTACGATAATTCTGGAAAATTAATAAAAACCGAAGAGCTCGTACCTTAAGGAGAGGGTTTTTAAATGAAAAAAGTAATCCTGTTGCTAGCATTTTTTCCTGCGTTTGTGACATCTGCTCTAAAAGCAGAAACTATCAAATCTGTGAAGCAAATATCTTATGATGCCGCTGGTCGTCAAACCTGTGTTGCCACGCGGATGAATGAATCGGCGTTTTTACTTTTGCCTGCTGATGCCTGTGCCTTAGGCCCAGAAGGATTAGACGGACCTGACCGGATTGTCAAAACAATTAACGACGCGGCAGGACAAATAAGTCAAGTTGTTGAAGCTTATGGCACCTCAAGTGAGCGTGTATATTCGACTTATGTTTATTCTCTTGACGGCAAACTCTCCGAATCTATAGATGCCAATGGCAACAGAACACGAATGGAATATGATCCGCTGGGTCGATTAAGTAAAATCTATTATCCCTCAGTATCTCGGTCTTACGGTTACTCTCCATCTACACCTGAGAATGCTATAGCAACTGCTGGAACATGGAATACGGCGGATTATGAACAATTTGATTATGACCTAAATGGAAATAAAATTTATTTCCGTCTGAGGAATAGTCAAGCCTTCAATTATATTTACGACAATCTAAATCAGATTCTTATTGAAGATGTACCCCCATCACCTGGAAATACAAATGGCGTAGACAAAGATATTTATTATTCTTACCGGTATGATGGTTTAATTTTAAAAAAGCGTTTTGTTGGATTTGATGGTCCAGGGATAACCTATACTTATGATGGAATTGGAAGAAAGAGATCCACGACTGACTTGCATGGAAGACATCTTATCTCGGAGTATGATGTAGTCGGTGCACCCAGAACTCGAATTATTTATCCCGACGGTCAGGCTTGGATACAGTCATACGATGCGACAGGGAAAGTTATTTCTATAACAAGCTCCTTTGATCCAACAATTGTTGCATTACAATACAATAATAATGGTCAGCGTACATTTCTAACTCGTACTTTAGGCCCCACTACAATTTATGGTTACGATGCGTTAGGACGATTATCTTCACTATCTCATGATTTTAACGGCACTCAAAGTGATGTTACTTATGGCTTTACCTACAATCCAGCCAATCAAGTGGCTTCAATTAGTACTTCAAGTGACTTATATGATTATAAAGAACCTAGCAATAAAACAGAAAATAAAAACTTTGATGGTCTCAATCGGGATACTCTAATTTCCGGTACAAATGGTTATGACGCAAATGGTAATATAACTTTACACGCTGGAAGAATAATGAAATATGACGTCTATAACCGCCTTATATCGGTAGCCACACCCGCTCGAACGATATTAGATTATGACCCCGAAGGGCGGTTATCCAAACTGGTAGTCAATGGTGTAACGACAACCTTTCTTTATGATGATCTAAAACTTATAGCAGAATATAACAACGCAGGCACACAAACTCATCGATATATGCACGGGCCAGGAACAGATGAACCGATCGCATCATACAATAATCCGGCGGCACCAAATCGACAATACTTTATTCAAAATTATCAAGGTAGTGTAATTGCCACAACAGATGCAACCGGCAATCGTCAAACTCTTTATAAATACAGCCCTTACGGCGAACCGAAATCTAGCAGTAACGTCGAAAGCTGGACTGGACCACGCTTTGGCTATACTGGCCAAATCGGCTTACCTGCGGTGAAGCTCTATTATTACAAAGCCCGTGTTTACGATCCTGCTCTAGGACGATTTTTACAAACCGATCCAATAGGTTATAAGGACGATAATAACCTCTACTCATATGTGGGAAATGATCCGGTTAATAAGATCGATCCAACAGGGATGGTTCTTGAAGTTATTGCAAATGGAGAAAACCTTGCACAATACCATGATGCGATCAACTATCTGAGCGCCGATTCTGGCTTTAGTTCTGACTACGCTCAACTTCAAGCATCTACTGAAACCTATCGAGTTTATGTTAAGGAGGGAAATCCCACAGTATATAACCCTGCCACGAGGAATATTGGTTGGGATCCGAAGGCAGGATTAAAAGTTAAGGAAGGCATTCAGTCACCCGCAATCGGCTTGCGTCATGAGATGGATCACGCAGCCCAACATGATAGGACTGGAGCTGCACCCAAGAATAAATCTAATGGCGAGCTTACCTCAAAATCCAAAAAAGAAGAAAAGAGAGCAACTAAAAGTGAAACGAAAACGGCAAGAGCTTTGGATGAACCTGCTAGAAAAAGTTATTATGATGGCACAATTGTACCTGTGCCAGACTCTACATATAGTTGTAAAAAAGCCCAAGATAAAACCTGCGAATGAGGAATTTCAACATGGATAGAGTATATATATTTTTGTTTTTAATAATGTTTGGCTCTCATGCACTATGTCAAGATGAAGGAACAAGAAAAGTTTCATCAGGCTATGTACAAATACTTTATAACGATTCATCTGTACTAAGGAGAAGCCTTAATTCTGCGCCTGTAATCGGCGAAGGGAATGAAGATTACTCAGTAAAGATAGGTTGCATGGGGAAAAGTGATTGCGTTACAAAAATTAGATCTATTTATGGACTGCTCTCAACTAAAAAACGCAATAAAAAAAAATGTATAACACCGATTTATATTAAAGTTTCTATAGCGCCTGATTCAGTTGCTTTTGGAGAAAGTATAACAGACGAAATAGAGGTGTATGAAATTGATTACACTGGAAAATGTGTCAATTATCTAGGCTCTTCCTTCAAAATAGAAAAATCAATTTATGACATTTTAAATGAGGAGCCGGTAAAAAACTGGTGATATGTACTAGCTCAAACTAGCTCTGACAGTTACTGGGTTTTACAGGTGAGAGAACTTTCAAAATTCTGCGGCACCTCGGCTGGTTAAATGTTAAAAATGTTATCCTTTGCTCAACAGTTAATTTCTCACATTTTTTTTGAGAAAAGTATTTCTTTTCAACCTGAAATTTAATAAATAGTATTGAGTCTTTATTTCAACCCACAAGGAAATGAATTTTAAACTTAGATTAACTCGTCGACTTGGTGAATGTATTAATATCTACACATCAGATGGTTTAATTAAAATCATTCTCGAACCAAGTGCCTATAGCAGCAATCAAACACAAGTTAAAATTGACGTGCCGCAAAGCGTGTCTATTTTGCGAGCAGAGATTGACGAGAAAGATGCGAGGTTTTATGCCGAAAAGAGCAAAATAATAGCTAAAGATATTGCCGAGGCAATTCTTTAAATAAGTTTTTCCTGATATTTAAAGAGTACTGAATACGTTCGTCTCTCGGTAACTGTTGGGGGCGGAGAATACATATGATTATATCGGTTTTAAAAGGCTGTTTAAGAAACCAATACAGCAGGTAAGATAATATGTACTAGCTTAGACCTGATCTGACAGTTACAGGTTTTTAGGAGTGTCTGTCAGTTTAGATTTGAGCTAAATTATTCTCCGCCAAAACCTTTTTTCATCCAGCAAAGTTTCCAATGGCGTGCGGCCACAGCAAACCTTGCCTTGATGAGTTCACTCATTATTGTAGGTGTTGCTTTGCACTTATTTTGCATTGAAAATTGCCCCCCTGGATGGTTTATTGTACGGGTTTGGGTTGTGGGTAAGCTATCGTCTTTTTCTCCTTTTTCGGTTGGTTTGAACTCTCTTTGAAACGATAGCTGTAATTGCCGGTTTCAACAATATGACAGTGATGGGTTACTCGATCCAATAGTCCCGTTGTCATCTTCGCATCACCATACACATTCGACTATTCGGCAAAGCTGAGATTGGTGGTGATGATCATGCTGGTGCATTCGTACAACTTGCTCATCAAATGAAACAACAAAGCTCCACCGGTTTAGCTCAAGGGTAAATAACGCATCTCATCCAGAATCACCAAGTCGGTGTGATGAGTCGCGACGCAATTTGTTCGGCTTTCCCTTGCTACTTTTCCTTCTCCCGTGCATTCACTAATTCAGTCGCCGGGAAGAACCAGGCACGGCGATGCAACTGTTCAATTGCTTGAATGCCGATGGCACTGGCAAGATGGGTTTTACACGTACCGGGGCCACCGACAAGTACGACATTCTGTGCGCTACCCAGCTATTGCTATCTTCTTTGCGACCTCACTGAATCATGCACCGGAGATGTCGCCGAGCCAATTTGCGGATTACATCTGATGGAATGGGCTATTTAGGTTACCACGTTGAGCCGCACGCATATATTGAAGTGATTAGTTTCGACCAGTTAGTGAAATCAGCCAGAGAGTGTAACCGGGAATTCTTTGACAAGCCGGGATTGCCTTCGCTTTGATAGTTGTCTTTTTTATGGCCAACATTTGGATGAGTGGTTTAACCGGTATTAGCGCCTTTCAATCGTGATGCTTTTTGGCATCTAGTGAAATTCGGGAGGTCCAAAGATTACTTGCGTTTAAGTTATTAATAATACGAATTTGACATGTAAACATCGTAGATGTCCCACACAGCTAAGCGTGTTGGACACTTTTGGTGCGCATACATGTTAAATTGTAAAAATTAGTGGGGGGGGTATGACAACCGCGTGCCCTTCGGCCAGATCGTTTGTTTAACTAAAATACTCCGCAAACTGCAACTAAATTTGGGAGATTGATAACTAAAAATGTCTAATAAATAGCCGTTAGACATTTTTAATAGTTGGTATATATTGGATCGTTTGGCCGTTAATCGTTCAATACTGGTGGGAGGAAGTCCTGTTAATGATTCAAGTTGCTGGCGGCCTCATCGTTAGTCCAGGATTTCCGCCAAAGAAGCTATTGTGCCGCCTCTGGGTGGTTGATGGCGGACAAGATGCAGGGCGCGGAACCCATATTTTAGTGGCCCTTCGTAATCCGCTAAACGGGTATCTCCGATGAAAAGCGTTTGATCCGCCGGTATGCCGCTCTCACGCACAATCCAATCGTAAATTTCTCGCTCTGGTTTAATCGCTTCTACCTCGTAACTCAGGCACCGTATTAAATCAACATGTTGTGGTAGTAATTCATCAATGACTGCACCGTAGGGCTTGGCTAAATTTGAACAGATAGCGAGTCGGATTCCTGTATGGAGCAGTGCGCTTAGTGTTGGCAGCACATCGTCGAACAGTGTAAGGCTGCCAAGCTCTTCCTGAATTTCACAGTGCAACTGTGTGAGCATTGCTGCGGGTGGGAAAATACCAAGTTCCGCCAACAACTCTTCATATTCTTTGTTTACGGTCATTAGCCATCCCAGGTATCTCCTCGGCAGTTGCCGAACGCGTGAGTGGCGGGCGTTACCTGGATATCCAGTTCGACCGCGCTGCACTCGCGCGCTATGGTTTGAGCATTATCCAGGCACAATCAGTGGTGAGTAGCCTGATTGGCGGCGACAATATTGGTGAAGTGGTTGATGGACGCGCGCGTTTCCCAATCAACCTGCGTTATCCGCGCGATTGGCGTGACAGTATTGGCAAGCTGCAAAACCTGCCCTTCATCACTCCACTGGGCAGCCAAATCACACTGGGTACAATTGCCACCATCAAGGTCACCGATGGTCCCAGCATGCTCAAAAGCGAAAATGCCCGCCCCACCAGCGTGGTTTACATTGATGTGCGCGACCGCGACTTGGGTTCAACGGTGAAAGATCTGCAACAAACCATCAACCAACAAGTGACCTTGTTACCGGGCACCAGTATCAGCTACGCGGGTCAGTTTGAATTTATGGAACGTGCCAATGCCCGTCTGCAGTGGATAGTTCCAGCAACCCTCGCGATTGTGCTGCTGTTGTTATTCCTCACTTTTTCCCGCCTGGATGAAGCCTTGCTAATCATGGGCACCCTGCCCTGTGCGCTAACGGGTGGCATCTGGCTGTTATACCTGATGGACTACCCTTTTTCGGTAGCCACGGCGGTCGGGTTTATTGCCTTGGCCGGGGTGTCCGCTGAGTTCGGGGTGATTATGCTACTCTATCTGAAACAGGCTTGGCAGCGGCGAATTGAAACAGGCACGACAACCCAACAGGATTTACTCGATGCCATTCAGGAAGGTGCTGTGTTGCGCATTCGCCCCAAAATGATGACGGTGACAGTGATTGTTGCGGGGCTAATGCCGATTTTTCTGGGTAGTGGTACCGGCTCGGAAATCATGAGCCGTATTGCGGCACCGATGGTGGGCGGCATGATAACGGCGCCATTATTGTCGTTATTTTTATTGCCGGTGGTTTATCAAATGTTGAGAAAACGCTGAATGTATTAATCAGCGTAAATATAAAATTTTTTATTTCTTTTGATGAGGGCTAGCGCGCCCTCGTTTGACCACACGAAATCCGCGATTGATTTGCACTTCCCCACGATCATCCATCCAGGGAACCCTAAAAATTATCTGGCGCTCCGGCTCACAGATCCGTTCGATAATTTTCTGGTCAGCATATTCAGGATGTTTGCGCAGCACCGGGCCGAGAGTTTCAATAACCTCCTTTACTGCCTGATGAAATTCGTTCTCTCCTTGATTATGCCTCACCACATGATCAATTATTTTTTCCAGACTTTGCTCTATTTTTTTCATGAACGACTCCACCAGGTTATGTACGACGGATAATGTTTAACGTCAAACTGCTCTTTAAAACCGGTTTATATTTACTTCAGTGACAAAAAATGGAGCAGTATATTTTCCATAACAGCTACTTCAACGTGACGGTGCCTTTCATCAGAGCAATATGCCCCGGGAACGAGCAAAAGAAAGTGTAAGCTTTGTCAGTTTTTAATTTATCCACTTTAAAGGTAACCGACGTTTTTTCCCCGCCGCCAATAATGTCGGTGAAGGCAACTACACGTTCATCTTCAGGTTTGACGTATTGATTATTTAAACCAGCCGCTATTGCGTCATTCGCAACAGCACGCGCATCCTCAGTAGTGGTGATTACAATATTATGACCCATTACGTTTTTGGCAATTTTTCCGGAATGCGTAAGGTTAACCGTAAACTCTTTGCACGATTTATCTATCACAATTTCACTTTTGTCGAACTTCATTGCATCGTTACTATCGACGGTAACATTACAATCATCTGCCAGCGCTTGCATTGCAAAGGCAGAAAACATAACGGGTATCAGGTATTTTATGTTCATAATTAAATTTCCACATGGATTGAAAAATGTCTTTGAGAACCCTGCTAATGGGTTCTCAAAAAACGTTTATTGCTACGTTGGTTTCGAAAACACTTTTACGACTAACCAGAGCGAAATTCATCCGCAGCTTGTTTTACGGGTGACTACTGCCCCCACAACTGCCACAACAAACCTTTTCTTCAGGGGTAGCATCGGTTAATGGATTAATTACATTGACACCAGTCGGCGTATTGCGTTCATACAAGCCCTTCACAATCTGCCAAGTTACCGCTAAAGCACCCACGATAAATACAACATCACCAAACGTGCGAACCCAGCGCAAGGTCACTAGCAAATCGGATTGCATAAACGATTCACTACGTGCGTACCACAGCCCCTCCGATGCGCTCGCGACAAACTGAATAATCCCAACCGGTAACAAACTGGTGAACAGCATTAGCGCCAAACCTATGTTCATCCACCAAAACGCCACCTTCATCAATTTATCGCTAAACACTAATTGCGGGCGAATATAGCGAAGAATTAATAATGAGAAACCCAGCGCCAGGAATCCATACACGCCGAACAACGCCGCATGGGCATGTGTCGGTGTAGTATTTAAACCTTGCACGTAGTAAAGCGCGATTGGCGGGTTAATCATGAAGCCAAGCACACCTGCACCGAGCATGTTCCAAAACGCAACCGCGACAAAGAAGGTCAATGGCCATTTTATTTGTTGCATCCAGAGCGCGCGATTTTTCAAACGCCAGTTTTCCCAAGCTTCATAACCCAGCACTACAAGCGGCACGACTTCGAGCGCACTGAAGGTTGCACCCACGGCCATCACCGGTGTGGTGGTGCCAGAAAAATACAGGTGATGGAAAGTGCCAGGCACGCCACCCAACATAAATAACGATGCCGACGCCAGTGTGGCCGCCGTTGCCATGGGCCGCGATACCAACCCCATGCTGCAGAAGATAAACGCGAGTGCAGCGGTTGCAAAAACTTCAAAAAAACCTTCAACCCAAAGATGCACAACCCACCAGCGCCAATACTCCATTACAGAGAGATGTGTGCGTTCACCGTAGAACAAACCGGCGCCGTAAAATAATCCAATGGCGACAACAGATGCGGTTAACAAAGCTAATAAATTTTTATCACCAGGTTGTCTTAACGCCGAAGTAATACCGCGCATCATCAAAAACAACCAGAGTAAAATTCCAATAAACTTTCCTATTTGCCACACCCTACCCAAGTCAACGTATTCATAACCTTGGTGACCAAGCCAGAAACTTAGATTGGTCGGTATGATGTGTGCGATAGCAAGGAAATTACCGATAAACGAACCGACGACCACCGCAATCAACGCCCAGAAGAGAATATCCACCCCTAGCTTTTGATACTTAGGATCTTTGCCGCCGTTAATAATTGGCGCAAGGAATAATCCAGCCGCGAGAAAACCAGTGGCAATCCAAAACATGGCTGACTGAATGTGCCAGGTACGTACCAACGAATACGGAAACCAATCAGACACATTAATGCCGTAAAACGTTTGCCCTTCCACGGTGTAATGCGCGGTGAACCCACCCAGAAAAACTTGAAAGGTAAACAGTGCGACTACAACAAATAAATATTTCCCTAATGCGCGCTGCGACGGTGTGACAGCAAAAGTTGTAATCGGATCGACGTCAGGCGCAACTGTCTCTTCCTCATTTTCTTTGCGCAGAAAAGCCCACGCCCATACGAGTGCGCCTACACCTAAAACTAACAGCACCACGCTGGCAATTGACCACACGATATTTTCCGCTGTGGGTTTGTTGTCGATCAGCGGTTCATGAGGCCAATTATTAGTGTAAGTCGCCTCACCCGGTGTGCGCTCGGTAGATGCTGCCCATGCGGTCCAAAAGAAAAACTCTGCCATGCGTTCGCGTCGCTCCGGATCAGGCAGCGTGTTTTCTTTCATCGCATAATTTTCACGCGTTTTTTTCAGCTCCGGGGCAGCACTGAATAGCCGCTGATAATAGTCAGCAGTTAATGCAATTGCCTGTGCGCGCCGGGCTGAAACCAATACGCTGTCTGTATCTGCACTATAGGTATTCGTGCGATACGCAACTTTTAAATCGTATTGCAGCGCATTTTGTTGCGCGCCATCCAAGTCTGCATAGGCTTTACCAAAGGTATCTTGTGCGGCTAACTCCAGCCAGTTCAGTAATTCGCGATGCAACCAATCAGCCGTCCAGTCCGGCGCCTGATAAGCACCGTGTCCCCAGATCGAACCCAATTGCATGCCGCCAACAGATTGCCACGCGGTTTGCCCATCCAGAATGGAATCGTGAGTCATCAATACCTCACCAGCTTCGCTGACAACCTGTGCCGGGATCGGTGGTGCGTTGCGATAGACTTCGGTGCCAAAATATCCGAGCAGCGAAAAGGTAATGGCGAGCACACCAATCAAGATAAACCACAGCTTGCGATACTCACCCATGATTCACCTCCAAGACACCATCAATACGATCAAATAAAATATTGTTTTCAAGATGAATATGATCCATCAGATCCGCCTTTAAAGTTTCTAACCCCAGGTAGAGTGCGCGCCAGGTATTACATGCCCCCTTGGGTATAACAATACCGTGCGTGATGTGAGCAATATCCGCGAGTGCAGCCCCGTGATCGTCGTGTTCACGGCGCATCATCGCAATAGGTTGGACAGCCATGCCAGTAATGCCACGACTAATCATCGGAAACAGAATTTGCTCCTCTTTCTGCATATGGCTTTCCAGCTCTTGCAGCATGGTTTCGAGAAGTTGCGCCAAACCTGCAGGGCACTCGGTATGCCCGCCATGAACTAGCTCTACCCGCTGAGCAAGACGAATCAGTTCTGGAAGTTGTTGGCGATGAACATCGTGATAACGCGTGAGTATGTGCTCGATCAATTCAATGTCCGGTACATTTACCCACTCTTGCTCCGCTGGTTGCAGTGATTGCAGCACCTGTAACTCAGCGGCAAGCATATCCAAATTCAGCTCGCGTTCACTTGCTGCATCGCGCAAGCTTTTCTTTCCGCCGCAACAAAAGTCCAATTGGTGTTTATGAAAAATCGCGGTGGCCCCCGGAATACTCCGTGCAAGTTGGCCAAGACTTTGGTCGGTAATAGTCATAATGTCACTCTCCGGCTGCAATAAAACGACGGTAATTAAAGGGAACCCGGCAACTCTGCCAAATAACCTCGTTAAGATGCATTGTAAATGCATCTTATAAAGATGTAAAATGAATACATGTTTAAAGGTAAAGATTTTATGACCGCCACTTCGCGCTATAGATGAAAGAGGAACTGAGAATGCCTGCCCACTCCACACTGTCGCAGCCTGTAAAAGCCGGTTACCTCACGCTTGCATGCTTATCATTGCTGATCGGTGTGGTTGGCATAGTGACTCCACTACTGCCAACTACTCCGTTTCTATTATTGTCAGCATGGTCTGCTGCAAAGGGCTCACCGCGCTTACACCAATGGTTAACAACTCACCCAGAATTAAGTAAGCCGTTGCGCGCGTGGCAACAAGAGCGAGCAATTCCCTCCTCTGCTAAACGGTTGGCAATATTGATGCTTGCTGCCAGTTGGCTGGTATTAATATTTTGGGGAGTTGACTGGGCGATTGTCAGTGTCACCTTGTGTTTATTTGGCGCGATCGGAATTTTTATTTTTACGCGCCCCTCACCACAAGATGAAGATTGCATAACTCCCGACAACATTATCATGTACAAAGGATGCAAGGTTTACAGCGATATTCGCGCCTATGCCGATCCAGAGGTTTTTCATGAGTAATTTTTTTCAATCACAATCGATTCTTGCACATCCTTTCCGCCCATTCTTTTTGCTCACGGGTGTTTATGGAGTTATTACTGTTATTGCCTGGATGAGCTTTTTGTTTGGCGGACTTTCACTGCCATTGGGATGGTCGCCGGTACACTGGCACAGCCATGAAATGTTATTTGGTTTGATTCCACTGGCTATCGCCGGTTTTTTGTTGACGGCAGTATGCAACTGGACCGGTGCAGCGCCGTTACACGGCAAAGCATTACTCGCGCTGATAATAATCTGGTTCGCAGGCCGCGTTGCCATGTGGACAGCAAGCTGGTGGCCAGTGGGTATAGCAGCAGCGGTTGATTTATTATTTATGCCAGTGATGGCTATCTATATGACCCGCGTATTATTGCGGCATGGCAATAAACGCAATTTACCCATTGCGGCAATTTTGCTGTTGCTGAGCCTCGCTAATGTAATGATGCATATCGGATTTATCACGAGTGACCCACAATGGTTACGGCGTGGTGAATTAATGGCACTGGGTTTAATTACCTTGATGATGATTGTGATTGGTGGCCGAATTTTTCCGCTCTTTACGATCAACTGGCTGCGTAATCAAGGCATTCAAATTGAGTGCGTAAAATCATTCACTGCTCTGGATCGCGCTGCACTCCTCGCCACGCTGTTGTTAATTCCCGCCGACTTTTTCACAGGCACTTCCTGGTTAACCGGCGTTATGGCCTTAATTGCAGGTACACTCAATGCCTTGCGTTTGATCGGCTGGTCAGGCTGGCGCACCGCACGGGAACCGCTGTTGTGGATTCTGCACCTCGGCTATGGCTGGATTGTTGTCGCGCTCTTGCTCAAGAGCGCCGCAGCCTTTAATCTCGCCGCCCCTACCGCTTGGCAACATGCACTGGGAGTCGGCGCCATGGGAACCTTGATTCTGGGAGTAATGACCCGTGTAGCCCTTGGGCACACCGGCCGCACACTCACCCTACCCCGGTTTGCAATAGCGATTTACGTGGCTATTACACTAGCCGCATTGGCTCGTGTATTAGCCGCATTACAACTACTGGATTACCGCGTAGGATTGTTAGTGGCCGCTACAGGCTGGTCGCTCGCCTTTGCCACATTTACCTTGATTTATTGGCCAATACTCACTCGCCCGCGCGCAGATGGCCGCCCCGGATAAGAAGAGAAATCTATGCACATAACCCGTTATACCGATTATTCACTGCGTGTACTCATGTACGTGGCGCTCAAGGGTGAAGAAATTTCTACTATTGGCGAAATTGCAGAGAGCTACGACATTTCAAAAAACCATTTAATGAAAGTGGTTCAAGAACTCAACGCCAAAGGCTATTTAATTGCGGTGCGGGGGAAGAATGGCGGGCTGCGCTTAAATGGCCGCGCTGACGATATTAATATCGGTATGTTAGTGCGTGACACTGAGCAGGATCTAGCAATAGTAGAGTGCTTCACGGGCGCTCAGGGCTGTACCATCACACCCGCATGCCACCTTAAAAGTGTATTTGCGGCGGCATTGGAAGCTTTTTTTAACGTGCTCGATCAATACACTCTGGCCGATCTACTACCAAAACAAAAACAACCTGTATTAATTAAGTTATTGGGTATCAGTTAATTCATGCTTACGCCAAGTCGTTAAATATATCGGAAGTGATGATCCCGCTTTTTTGGCGAATTTTTATAAATTCAGGAATGAATTCAAAACTCACTAAAACACCACCAGAAGGTTGATTGGATAACATAAGCTCGCCCCCCAAATGTTTGGCGCGCTCTTTCATGATGGCCAAACCATAGTGATTAATTTTTTCCGGCGAACCCGGAAGGCCGCTACCATCATCTGCGATGGTTAAACTAATCGCTTGATCTGCATTTTGCCACAAGTGGATATCCAAATTTTTTCCTCCACTGTGATTGATCGAGTTTTGACTGGCCTCGCGAATAATTTGCAGTAAATGAATTTCCTCATTTGGCGTCAGTGGAATATTATTTAAGGCAAAATCAAAGTGAATATTCATTGAATTCTGCGCACGCAGCTGTTCAATGCTGGATTCAAGAGCAACCTTTAAACTGCTGCCATCGATTTTTAACCGGAACGTCGTTAATAACTCACGCAATTGACGGTAAGCGTTACTTAACCCCTCACGCAGTTCACCCGCAACATCCTCCATGGTAATTTTATCCTCTCGATCAATCGCCTTATTGAGGCGTGTCACCTGAATTTTTAAGTAGGATAGCGCCTGTGCGAGGGAATCGTGTAATTCACGTGCAATAGCATTGCGTTCTTGTAATACCGCCAAACGGCGCGACTGGTCTTCATCAGTTTTCAAACTCATACCAATCGCCAATTGATCGGTCGCTGATTGAATCAGCTGTTCCTGCCAAGGCGAGAGTAACTTTTGCTCATCCACACGACAAACAATCAACCCATAATGCCGGTCATTACGGGTTAATTGAAAACGATAAATAGCAGTTCCATCTGTTTTTTCTACGACCCCCCGACTGGATAAGCATTTCGAACAGTTCTGCTTTTTGCACAGCTCTGCATTAATTTCACTCGCCGGTTTTATTTGCAGATAAGGGCTATTGCCCTCAGTGGTCATTAAACATAATTCGAGGTTGGACACACCGATGGTTTTCCCTAAACGGGAAATAATTTCATCGTAATTAATACCCTGTGGGTTGTGTTCAATAATGAACTTGGCGGTTTCATATAAAAACTGCAGTGCACTATTAGACTGCTGCAATGCTTTGGTTTTTTCGTCTACTTGTTGTTCCAGATGATCATAACTATTAGCGATAGAGCGGCTCATGAGATTAAACGTGCTTGCAAGAACGCCTAATTCATCATTGCTTACAATAGGTATTTGATGACTGAAATCGCCTTGGGAAATTCGTTTAGCCATGGCGGTCAATTGATTGAGCGGCTGCTCTACTTTGACTCTCAATGAGTACATTACCACCGCCGATACTAACAACGTAGCAAACAGCGCAATTATCTGCACCAAACGAAAACCGCGCACCTTTTGTTCTGCATCCTGCTGAATAGTTTGTACCAGCGCATCCAATAATTGGATATGCTCATCCAACAAAACGTGTAAATTTTGAATGGTCAAAGCATTTTGATTTTGCTTGACCATGTTAAATGCTGGCAATAATTGGTCGCGCCAATTATCGGCCGCGCGGGTATATAACTCACTGATCTCTGGCTTCTTGTGCAAAAAAGGGATAAATACCGGGTTACTCCAAGTTTCATCAATTTTCTGCTGTGCACTGATCCATTGCGCCCCATCAGGAGTCTCATCTATTGCCAGCAAGCCCATGCGATAACTCTGCATACGCAAGGAGCCGGCGATATTAATAGCCAGAGAATCGTTTTCAGCACGCTCGGACAACCAATAGGAAATCAACATCGTGCTCATGCCTAATACAACAATTCCGGCAAGTGCCACGCTAATACGAACAATGATGGAGGATTTAGATGTAAGTGATTTCATAAGAGAGTTTTATTCAAAAAAAATATACCCACTTGTGAGTATTTATTTGCCCCCTAATAACCCATTAGGGAGAATTGTAAAAAAGGTTTTTTTAGCCGATAAGCTTTATTACCTAGTGCCAATTAAACAACAAGAGGCTTAATTATGAATACTACCAACACTAGCGGCTATTACGCCAAAGATATTATGAGCGACACATTATTAACCGCTTATGAGGGCTGGACAATCAGCCGTTTGGCAGACTTTTTTATTAATCGAAAAATTTCAGCCGCCCCGGTTATAGCGTCAGACCACGAATTAGTGGGCGTGGTCAGCGTAAGCGATGTATTCAAATTCAACAATCTCAACGAAGGGGATAAGAGTACTGCGTTGCGCAATCACTACCGGGATAGTTGTGGTCAGGATATCAATGAAGAAGTTCTACGCTCATGGGTAAAAGATGCTGATAAAAATTGTACCGTTCATCAAATTATGAATCATGAAGTCATTGCGATTGACCAAGGCGAATCAATAAAATCCGTAACAAAGATTCTTCTTGAACAACATATTCACCGCGTCTTTGTTACCGATAACAATAAAGTAGTCGGGGTAATTACGGCTATGGACGTGCTTGCCGTGCTAAATCAAGACTAATTTTTTCTTTTTTTGCAACAGTTTTTCGAGGCCGCCACCCGCACTCGGGAGCGGCCTTTTTCTTGGAGTACCTATTCTGTACTAAGGTTGATTTTCTCACCGCAGATGACCAGCCAATAAAAACAATAAAACCAATAAATTCAGCAACTTAGTAAACAAAATCAAATACTCATTTAGAGGTAGATCGACCACGTTCAAGCAATTTTCCCCGACTGGCAGGTGGCGGTTGAATGGCGCAGTATTCCAACATCAACCGTGAACCGAGCGCGCGCCATTAGCATAACGTCGTTGTATAGGTAATGGAGTAACGCGCACACTTTTAGGAGCTGCCATAGAATGAGTCATCTACTCGACAAATTACGTTTTTTTAAAAAACGTCAAGAACCCTTCGCTGATGGGCATGGCGTTACCACCGATGAGGATCGCTCCTGGGAGCAGGGTTATCGCCAACGCTGGCAGCACGATAAAATTGTGCGCTCAACTCACGGCGTAAATTGCACCGGCTCTTGCAGTTGGAAAATTTACGTGAAAGACGGCTTAATCACCTGGGAAACCCAGCAGACAGATTACCCGCGCACTCGCCCCGATTTACCTAATCATGAACCGCGCGGCTGCCCACGGGGCGCAAGTTACTCCTGGTATATTTACAGCGCTAATCGTTTGAAATACCCCAAGGTGCGTCAGGCATTAATTGAGTTGTGGCGCGAAGCTCGGCAAGAATATTGCGACCCTGTACAAGCTTGGGCTTCCATTGTTGAAGATGAAACGCGTGCAAAAAAATATAAATCCCGACGCGGCTTGGGTGGATTTGTACGCGCACACTGGGGCGAAGTAAATGAAATTATTGCCGCATCGAATGTCTATACTGCCAAAACTTACGGCCCCGACCGCATCAACGGTTTTTCACCCATTCCCGCCATGTCGATGGTGTCCTACGCTGCTGGTTCGCGTTATCTATCGTTGATTGGTGGTAACTGTTTAAGTTTTTACGATTGGTATTGCGATTTACCTCCGTCATCACCTCAAGTCTGGGGCGAGCAAACAGACGTACCCGAATCCGCCGATTGGTATAACTCCAATTACATTATTGTGTGGGGTTCTAATGTTCCCCAAACGCGCACGCCAGATGCTCACTTCTTATCAGAAGTTCGCTACAAGGGCACCAAAACCTGTGTCATTACTTCCGATTACTCCGAAGCGTCTAAATTTGGTGATACCTGGTTATCGCCGAAACAAGGGACAGATGCTGCACTAGGTATGGCTTTTGGCCATGTTATTTTAAAAGAATTTCACATCGACAACCCAAGTACTTATTTTACTAACTACGTAAAACAATATACCGATATGCCCATGCTGGTGTTGTTGGAACGGCAGGGTGAGCATTTAACACAGGGGCGGTTTTTGCGCGCTGCCGATTTAATTGACAATCTTGGCCAGGAAAATAATCCAGATTGGAAAACTATCGCGATCAATTCACAAACCCAGGAATTAATCAGTCCCAATGGTTCTATTGGTTATCGCTGGGGCCAAAGTGGCAAATGGAACCTTGAACAGCGCGATGGAAAAACCGGGGCCGATGCAGATGTACTCTTATCGCTAAAAAATGATTGCGATGAAGTTTTGGATGTTGCTTTTCCCTATTTTGGGGGCAACGAACACGAATACAATTATTTCCATCACACGGACCACAGTGATATTCAACTGCATAAAGTACCTGCACGCAAAGTCGTACTGGCCAACGGGGAAACCGCTTGGGTGAGCAGCGTATTCGATTTAATGGTGGCCCACTACGGCGTCGATAACGGTCTGGACGATGTAAATGTCGCTAAATCATTTGATGATGACGCGCCCTACACTCCGGCATGGCAAGAAAAAATTACCGGTGTGCCGCGCGCCGATGTCATTCGTGTTGCACGCGAGTTTGCGCGCACCGCTGACAAAACCCACGGTCGTTCAATGGTGATTGTTGGTGCAGCACTCAATCACTGGTACAACATGGATATGAATTACCGCAGCCTGATTAACATGCTGATGATGTGCGGCTGTGTAGGTCAAAGTGGCGGCGGTTGGGCTCACTATGTCGGGCAAGAAAAATTGCGCCCGCAAAATGGTTGGCTGCCCCTTGCCTTCGGATTGGATTGGCAGCGCCCTGCCCGCCAAATGAATGGCACTTCGTTTTTCTATAACCATGCCAGTCAATGGCGCTACGAAAAACTCGACATGAGTGAAGTAGTTTCACCACTCGCCAATAAAGAAAAATGGAGCGGTAGCATAATTGATTTTAATGCCCGCGCTGAGCGTATGGGTTGGCTGCCCTCTGCGCCACAGCTCGGCACCAATCCCTTACACATTGTTGCCGCTGCAAAAGCGGCTGGTAAAGCACCCAAAGAATATGTTGTCGAACAATTAAAAACGGGCGCAATTGAATTCGCTTGCCAAGACCCGGATGCACCGCAAAATTTTCCGCGCAACTTATTTATCTGGCGCTCGAATTTATTGGGCTCCAGTGGCAAAGGACACGAATATATGCTGCACCATTTACTGGGCACCAAACACGGTTTGCTCGGTAAAGATTTGGGTGCTGACGGAAAAAAACCGGAAGATGTGAAATGGCATCAAGAGGGCGCAGTCGGCAAAGTGGATTTGTTAGTAACGCTCGATTTCAGAATGTCCACTACCTGCTTGTATTCCGACATAGTTTTGCCTACCGCCACCTGGTATGAAAAAGACGACATGAACACCTCGGATATGCACCCGTTTATCCATCCGCTCACCAAAGCCATTGATCCGGTATGGGAGTCGCGCAGTGACTGGGATATTTTTAAAGGGATCGCCAAAAAGTTCTCAGAATTATGCAATGGACACTTAGGCGTAGAACAAGATTTTGTTACTCAACCGATGATGCACGACTCACCCGATGAACTCGCACAACCTTACGGCGTTAAAGCTTGGTGGAAAGGTGAATGCGAAGCCATTCCTGGCCTGACCATGCCCAATATGGTGGTGGTGGAGCGTGATTACCCCAACACCTATAAACGTTTCACCTCACTCGGACCACTGCTGGAGTCACTCGGCAACGGCGGCAAAGGCATTAAATGGGACACCAAAGAAGAAGTGGAGTTTCTCGGTAAATTAAATCGCACCCACACCGAAGCAGGTGCACACCAAGGCAGACCCAAAATTGAAACGGCGATTGATGCCTGCGAAGTTATTTTATCACTCGCACCGGAAACAAACGGCCACGTAGCGGTGAAGGCTTGGGATGCCCTGTCAAAAATTACTGGTCGCGACCATACCCATTTAGCCAAACCAAAAGAAGATGAAAAAATTCGCTTTCACGATATTGTTGCCCAACCGCGCAAAATTATTTCAGCGCCCACCTGGTCGGGCTTGGAAGATGAACATGTCTCTTATAACGCGGGCTACACAAATGTTCATGAGTTAATTCCATGGCGCACTATCACTGGCCGCCAGCAGTTTTATCAGGACCATGAATGGATGCGCGATTTTGGCGAGCAGTTGTGCTGTTACAAACCGCCGGTCAATTTAAAAACGATTGACCCAGTGATGAACCGTACACCCAATGGCAACAAAGAAATTATCTTGAACTGGATTACTCCACACCAAAAATGGGGCATTCACAGTACCTATAGCGACAATTTGTTAATGCTGACCCTGTCGCGTGGCGGCCCGATTGTTTGGATGAGTGAAATCGATGCAAAAGCGGCAGGCATTGAGGACAACGATTGGATCGATATTTTTAACGTGAATGGCGCAATTTCTGCGCGCGCCGTAGTGTCGCAACGTGTGCCGCAAGGCATGGGTATGATGTACCACGCTCAGGAACGCATTATTAATATGCCTGGATCGTCGCTCACAAAAACCCGCGGTGGCATGCACAACTCAGTAACACGCGCGATTATGAAACCTACACACATGATTGGTGGTTACGCGCAACAGGCTTACGGCTTTAATTATTACGGTACCGTCGGCTGCAACCGCGATGAGTTTGTAGTGGTGAGAAAAATGAAAGAAGTGGATTGGTTAGATACACCTTAACCCCACCCTAACCCTCCCCTCCTACAAAAGGGGTAGGCCCTGGGGGGATTCTTCCACAAAAAAATTCTCGAATTTACAGAGGCAAAAAAAATGAAAGTTCGTGCCCAGATTGGCATGGTGTTGAACCTGGATAAATGTATCGGTTGCCACACCTGTTCTATTACTTGCAAAAATGTTTGGACATCACGCGAAGGTGTTGAATACGCCTGGTTTAACAATGTAGAAACCAAACCCGGTATCGGCTTCCCCAAAGAGTGGGAAAATCAGGATAAATGGAAAGGCGGCTGGCAGCGTAGTGCGGATGGAAAATTAACGCCGCGCATCGGTGGCAAATTACGGGTACTTGCCAATATTTTCGCCAACCCGGACCTGCCGGAAATTGATGATTATTACGAACCCTTTGACTTTGATTACCAACACTTACACACCGCCGGAAAAAGCGAGCACCAACCTACTGCGCGCCCTCGGTCATTAATTACCGGCCAGCGCATGGAGAAAATTAATTGGGGGCCAAATTGGGAAGAGATACTCGGCACCGAATTTGCCAAACGCAAAAAAGACAAAAATTTTGATGACGTAGTACAAACTGAAATTTACGGTCAATTCGAAAAAACGTTTTTGATGTATTTGCCACGTTTGTGCGAACACTGTTTAAACCCGGCTTGTGTTGCCTCTTGTCCTTCCGGTGCGATTTATAAACGCGAAGAAGACGGCATTGTATTAATCGACCAGGATAAATGTCGCGGCTGGCGCATGTGTGTATCGGGTTGCCCCTACAAAAAAATCTACTACAACTGGAAAAGTGGAAAGTCAGAAAAATGTACGTTTTGTTATCCGCGCATTGAAGCGGGTCAACCCACCGTTTGCTCGGAAACCTGTGTGGGCCGTATTCGCTATTTAGGTGTACTACTGTATGACGCTGATCGTATAGCAGAGGCCGCCAGCGTCGCGAGCGAAAAAGATTTATATCAGGCACAGCTGGATATTTTCCTGGACCCCAATGACCCTGGCGTTATTGCGGCGGCGCAAGCCGAAGGGATTCCACAAGCCTGGATCGATGCTGCGCAGCGTTCACCGGTCTATAAAATGGCGGTGGATTGGCAAGTCGCACTGCCTTTGCATCCTGAATATCGCACTTTGCCAATGGTTTGGTATATCCCGCCACTATCACCCATTCAAAACGCCGCGCAAGCCGGGCATGTGGGCATGAACGGCGAAATCCCCGATTTGAAATCCTTGCGTATTCCCCTGCGCTATCTCGCTAACTTATTAACAGCGGGCGATGAAAAACCAGTTGAACATGCCCTGGAACGGATGATTGCCATGCGCGCTTATATGCGCAGCAAACATGTGGACGGTGTGCAGGATTTGGAGGTACTTAAACAGGTTGGACTGGATGTAGTAACGGTAGAGGAAATGTATCGCTATATGGCGATCGCCAATTACGAAGACCGTTTTGTAGTACCCACCAGTCACCGCGCCTATGCCGAAAATGCCTACGATTTGAAAAACAGTTGCGGTTTTAGTTTTGGTAATGGCTGTGGCGATGGCAACAATGATGTGAGCCTATTCGGCACTAAAGCCAAAGGGGTTCGCCAAGTCATTCCCGTTTCGATTCAGGAGTAAGGCCCATGAAATTATTAACCGTTTTATCACTCCTGATGGATTACCCGGAAGACAACTCCGACGAGCTGATAGCAGTATTGCGTATAGGTATGCAGTTAATAGAAACACCTTCGCAACACAAACAACAAATAAACACATTTTTAGATGAATTTTTAAAATACTACGCACACACGTCGCTTCTGGATTTGCAATCGACTTATGACAGTTTGTTCGAACGCGGGCGCGCACTTTCACTGCATTTGTTTGAACATATCCATGGCGAATCACGCGATAGAGGTCAGGCCATGGTGAATCTGCAACAGCAATACCGGGATGCCGGTTTGGATATAGGAGTAAAAGAATTACCCGACTATTTACCGCTGTACCTGGAGTTTTTATCGACCCAGGGTGAAGAAAATGCACGTATCGGGCTTGAGGAAGTTGCCCCAATTTTGGCAGTACTGGCATGTCGCTTGGAAAAACGCAATAACCCCTATGCCGGATTATTTCACTGTTTGCTTTTGCTCTCGGGTGCGGAGGTGAATCTCGACGAATTACATGCGCAATTAGAGCAAGAAAAACGCGATGACACTCCCGAAGCTTTGGATAAAGTTTGGGAAGAAGAAGTGGTGAATTTCGGTGCAGAAAAAAATTCCGAAAGCTGCAGCAGTTCAACCATGCGCCCGACACCACAACAAAGCCGTGATCATGTTGAATTTCTCAATGTCGATGAACTAGTTAATCTACAAGCCAGTGCGCGGTAATAGGAGCAGTTATGAATTACTTGAATACTTTTTTATTTGGCCTCTACCCCTATATTGCACTTTTTATTTGTTTTATCGCGAGTTGGATTCGCTACGATCGGGAGCAGTACACCTGGAAGGCCAGCTCCAGCCAGCTACTAGAAACTAAGCAATTAAAAACCGGTAGCCGTTTATTTCATGTGGGCATCATAGTCGTTTTATTGGGTCATTTTGTCGGCCTATTAACGCCCGTTGAACTCTGGCATCTAGTCGGCATTCACGCTCATCACAAACAAATTATTGCAATGACGCTGGGTGGAATTTTTGGTGTTATTTGTTTCATTGGATTAACAATTTTATTGCGTCGCCGTTTATTTAATCCTCGTATTCGAGCCACCAGCAGTAACATGGATATTGCGGTACTGCTACTACTCTATGCGCAGCTAATATTAGGCCTAGGATCAATTTTTATTTCTGCGCAGCATACCGATGGCGAAGAGATGTTGTTGTTAATGAGCTGGGCACAAAACATTGCCACTTTTGATCCAGCGCAAGCGGCAAGTGCAATTTTATCCGTACACTGGATTTTCAAACTTCACATATTTTTGGGCATGAGCTTATTTGTGGTATTTCCCTTCAGCCGTCTGGTTCATGTAGCAAGCGTACCGGTTAAATATATCGGCCGGAATTATCAAGTAGTGCGCAAGAAAGCATGGCGTTAATGCACAGCGTTTTTTACCGGTGTTGGAGAAAATTATGATTCAGGTTAATCACACTACAATTAATGAACAGGCTGTACTGGCCGAAATGCAATACCACCCGGCAGATTCACAGCGTGAAGCGATGATTAAAGCCGCCGAAGCGTTAATTATTAGCGAGCTGTTACGCCAACGCGCGGAACAACTGGAGTTGCAAGTAGGAGACAACAACGCAGAAGCCTCAGATGAAGATTTTATAGAGGCCTTACTTGCTCAAGAAGTGCAATTACCTACTGCCGACGAGCAGGCGTGCCAACAATACTTCCGCGCCAATGCCCAGCGTTTTATGAGTTCACCACTGCTCGAATTGCAACATATTTTAATTGCTGCAGCACCAGACGATGAACCCGCGCGTATTACAGCAAAACAAGATGCTGAAGCCTTGTTGATAAAATTGCAATTGGGACAGGATTTTTCCCAGCTTGCACAAGAACATTCCGCCTGCCCCTCTAAACAAGAAGGCGGAGACCTGGGTGTTATCAGCCGCGGCCAAACCGTGCCTGAATTTGAACGGCAATTATTGCTCTTGCCAGTCGGTTTACATCATCAACCACTTGAAAGTCGCTACGGCTTTCATATTGTTAAAGTCAATCGCATCACCCCAGGCCAAGCACTGCAATTTGATGATGTAAAAACCAAGATCGCACAGTTTTTACAGGAGCGAGTTCGCCACAAAGCCATAGCACAATACATTCAGCAATTGATTAACGATGCAAAAATAGAGGGTTATGATTTTTCGGCACCAACATCAACGCTTATGCAATAAACCGCTTTAGCTTGCGAGGGTTACACCATGAGCTTAGAAACAGCACACGACTTACTTAACCGAAGCCTGGGTCAGCTAGCACGAAAAATTCCGGGCGCCACAGCTATTTTTCATCGCCAAGGGTTAGATTTTTGTTGCGGTGGCAATAAAAGTCTACGCCGCGCCGCTGAAGAAAAAAATCTGGACGGTGACACTATTGCAAATGCGCTATTAGCAATTGCCAATAAAGGCGAAACACCTGCAACAGAAACAATGCCCTTGGCCGAGTTAATTGATTACATTCTGGAAAATTTTCATCAAGTACACCGCACTGAATTGCCTGAACTGTTGCGCTTGGCCAATAAAGTGGAACGTGTACATGCGGACAAACCCGACTGCCCCCATGGCTTGAGTGAGCATTTGCTACTGATGGCACAAGAATTAGAGCAGCACATGCAAAAGGAAGAAAATATTCTTTTTCCCATGATCAAACGCGGCACCGGCTCAATGGTGCTTGGCCCTATTAGTGTGATGCGCCACGAACACGACGACCACGGCGCGGCGCTGCGCGAATTGGAGCGGCTCACCAATAATATGCACCCCCCCATAGGGGCCTGCAATACCTGGCGCGCACTCTATTTAGGTTTGCAGAAATTGCACAATGATTTAATGGAACACATCCATTTGGAAAACAATTTGCTGTTTGTTAAACAGGAGGAGCAATTTAGTAAGTCGCAGCACAATTCAACTTGCTGCGGCAGCTGTAGTTGATATGAAAAAACCGGACACCACCAGCGCAATGCTCGACTTGGTGCAGCAGATACGTGCACATATCCCCTTTGATGAACTGGATGATGCACGTGTCTGCTCCGGTGCCTGTATTGGCTGTGCAAAAAATTTGCTGGAATATTTAGAGCAGGAAATTATTTATTGGGAATCCAGCCTTGCGCGCGGCGAAACACCCAGCCTGGGTGACATTAATAAACTGGCGCGCAGTGCCAAAAAAATTTACAAAGTGTTGCAGTTAAATAATCTAGTTTAACTATTTTCGCGTAACTACCCATTTGCCGTGAGCGATAAAATTCCACCTTGCTTATCAAATACCAAATACTGCTGAATCATACCGGTGTTGATGCCTGCAATCATGGCATCAAGTGGTTTATTGGCATCGGTGCTACTTGGCGCCTGCGCACCTGTTCCGGCGAGGCTGGCCGCAAATATTAGCGACCAATCCTGACCGGTTTTCGTCGCTTCAACGACTAGCTCAGTGAAGCTGGTAATTTCATCCGGCGTTTTATCCACACACATTTTCGGCGTAAGAAAACCGCCCTCGTTGGCATCGCCATCGGCTACCTCATCAATATCCACAAACACCAGCAATAAACGTTGCGCATCGGCTTGCGCGCGCGCTGCTGTTAAAAAATCATCAAAGTGTTCCATTGCTTAACCTCATTTTGTTGCCCAATAGCACAATTTACGCATTACACGTTCGCGATGAAATACCCACTAAGGCTTAACCACCCTCTTGCCACCTCTCCTACCCCCTTGTGGGTAGCTCTACGCAAAGTTTGATATAGATCAAATATTGAAGCCCGTTCGCACACTAGCCTTGCACCACATATAGACACAAAAGAAAATATAAATACTAGATGTGGTGTTTTATGAAATTTATGCGCTTTGTGAATGAACAAGTTGTATGGCAGGAAGTACCTGGTGAAACCTCACTCGCCTACACCATTACTGGCTGCCCGCTGCGCTGCAAAGGCTGCCATAGCAGCGAGTATCGCAATCCCAAAGTGGGTGAACCACTCTATGGTGATTATTTCCAGAGCCGTTTGGACGCTTATCGCGGCCTGATTAGCTGTGTTGTCTTTTTTGGCGGCGAATGGCTACCGGGTTTATTGCAGCCTCTGCTTGAACAAGCGCGGCGCGCCAACTTAAACACCTGTCTATACAGCGGTTTTGATCTGATACCCGATTGCTTGTTACCGCATTTGACCTATGTGAAAACCGGGGCTTGGGTTGCAGCGCGCGGCGGTTTAGACAATCCCAACACCAATCAGCGCTTTATCGATTTGCGCACAAACGAATTACTGAATTACAAGTTCCACACTAGCGCCAATTGTTAATCATACACTAGTCATTATTCATAACGAGGAGTTTTTATGCTGCGTCTGAACCCTGCCCAACTCAATGAAAAATTAGATTTTATTCAGCATTATTTGGCGGCAGAAAATGCAGCCGACGGTTCCACTATGGACGCCAATGCCAATGTGACGCAAAAAAATATTGCGACATTGGAGGCGGAATTAATGAAAGATTTTTTTGTACAAGTCAACCGCGAACAGGTGCGCCGAAAGATTGCGGAATTATTTGGTGATACTATGGCAGCAGAATATATCCGCCAGATTGAACAGCATGAAATTTATGTGCACGATGAAACCAGCCTAAAGCCCTACTGTGCATCACTCACCATGTATCCATTTTTGTTAGATGGATTAACTAAGCTGGGCGGTGAATCGCGCGCACCACAACACCTGGAATCCTTTTGCGGCACGTTTGTGAATTTTGTATTTGCCGTAAGCTCACAATTTGCCGGTGCCATAGCCACCGTCGAATTTCTCACCTACTTTGATTATTTCGCCCGCAGAGACTATGGTGACAACTACCTGAACACCCACACCAAACAAATCGCCAATCATTTACAACATGTTGTTTACGCGCTTAATCAACCAGCAGCAGCGCGCGGTTATCAAAGTGTGTTCTGGAACATTTCCATTTACGACCAACATTATTTTGATTCAATGTTCGGTGAATTTGTATTTCCGGATTTCACCAAGCCAGAATGGAAGAGCGTTGCACAACTGCAAGATTTTTTCCTGCATTGGTTTAATGCCGAGCGCAGCAAAACCTTGTTGACCTTTCCGGTAGTGACAGTGGCGATGCTCACCGAAAATGGTCAATGTAAAGATCACTCCTTTGCCGCGTCTATTGGCTCACATCTGGCTCAAGGTAGCGCGTTTTTCATGTATCTTTCCGACAATGCCGATTCGCTCGCCTCCTGCTGTCGCCTGCGCAACGAAATTAGCGACCACACATTTTCTTACACACTGGGAGCTGGTGGAGTTGCAACTGGTTCGATCAATGTGATCACAATTAATATGAATCGCCTGGTACAGGATAAACGCGACTTACTCACCGAAGTGAAAAAAATTCACTGTTACCAAGTCGCCTATCGTCAATTAATGGAAGGCTATTTAGCCGCTGGCATGCTCAATGTGTATTCCGCCGGTTTTATCAGCCTGGATAAACAATTTCTCACAATCGGCATTAACGGCATGGTAGAGGCGGCCGAGTCGCAAGGCATTCGTGCCAGCAATAATCCACAATATATTGAATTTGTGCAAAATCATTTAAAAGTCATTTACAACGCTAACCGCGCCGCCAAAGAAGAATTTGGCTACTTGTTCAATACTGAATTTGTTCCGGCTGAAAACCTGGGGGTTAAAAACGCCAAATGGGATAAAGCCGATGGCTATAAAGTGGAGCGTGAATGCTATAACTCGTATTTTTATGTTGTGGAGGACGATCATACCAACCCACTCGATAAGTTTATTATGCATGGCCGCGAGCTAATTGATTATCTTGACGGTGGTTCCGCGCTCCATTTGAATCTTGATGAAGCATTAAGTGCAGATGCCTACGTAAATCTTATCAACATTGCGGCTAAAACTGGCTGTAATTATTTTTGCATCAACGTAAAAATAACTATCTGTAACCAATGCCAGCAGATTGATAAACGCACCTTACATAAATGCCAGGCTTGTGGGTCTGATGATGTGGACTATGGCACCCGGGTGATTGGTTATCTAAAGCGCATTTCCTCATTCAGTGCCGGACGCCGCAAGGAACACAAATTACGTCACTATCATTTAAGAAAAGCGAACACTGCTGTAGATGAAAATAAGAGGACAATCACTAACAAACCGCAATCGGTGCTTGCAGCGGTATGCGTATAAGATTGAAATCCCGAGCAAGTTGATCACCCAACAATAAAATCTCCTCAACCCTTTCTGCACCCGGTACCCCTTAGCCGGTGTGCAGTTTTTTATAGGAATAATCTAGCGATAACGCGCAACATATCCAGCAATTTGTTGTACGGCCGCACCGATACGCGGTGGTAATTGTGTATTTAACTCAATACTGGCCAATAAGTTTTTAATCCCCAAACCCAATTCAGTATCACCATTCATTTCCAGCCGCCGCTGAAAAAACAGCATGTCAGGATCAAGCCTCTGGGTTGCAATCAGCAACAGATCGTAACTGCTAGCACTAAAACGCAGATCGGCCTCGGTCTGTAAGTGCTCAACCACAAGCTTATGATTACGGTAGCGGATGCTGAATTGAACACCTATGTCCTTGACACAAATATTCAGTAATTTATCGCAAAAAAAATCCAATTCACCCGCAGCAATAGCCTCGCGTAGCGCATAGTTAAGGCTGCGTGCCAGCGCCACTTGCTGCAACCGGTCAGGCACCACGCGCGCAGCCCGACTCATTGCGCCAGGCAAATGTGGAATCACTTTTCGTGCGAGAGCTTCTACCCCTTTGCTTACCCTTTGTTGGTATAACATTTTTGCACCTCATGATCGACAATAGAGCTTTACCCATCATGACAAGCTAACACCAGGCTGGCTATAAACCATTGGAGGTAGGCGATGGAATTGTTATGCCCCGCAGGCAATATCCCTGCACTCAAAGCCGCCATTGAAAATGGTGCCGATGCGGTGTATTTAGGGCTGCGCAACGAAACTAACGCGCGTCACTTTGCCGGTTTGAATCTGGACGCCTTAAAACTGAAAGAAGCCGCACACTATGCGCACCAACACCGATGCAAGGTACATCTGGCAATTAATACCTTTGCGCACCCAGATACCTGGCAGCATTGGACAAGCGCAGTAGATGAAGCAATTGCTTGTGGAGTTGATGCGCTGATTATTGCTGACCTGAGCATTCTGCAATATGCCGCCGAACGCTACCCACAAGCAGAACTGCATTTATCGGTACAAGCATCGGCAACTAACGCAGCCGCCATCGATTTTTATGCACAGCAATTTAATGTGCAGCGTGTGGTATTGCCCCGGGTACTGTCTATCGCACAAGTAAAAAATCTGGCGCGCTCATGCACCACGCCCTTAGAAGTGTTTGCGTTTGGCAGTCTGTGCATTATGGCGGAGGGGCGTTGCTATTTAAGTTCTTATTTAACCGGGCAATCACCCAATACATTTGGTGCCTGTTCACCTGCCGAATTTGTGCGCTGGGAAGACCGCAATGGCGTGTTGGAATCCCGTTTAAATAATGTATTAATTGATCGCTTTGGCACTAATGAAACAGCAGGCTACCCAACACTGTGCAAAGGCCGCTTTACACTCGCCGATGAACCCGGCTCAACGCCTTATCATGCATTGGAAGAGCCCACCAGTTTAAACACGATGGAATTATTGCCGGAACTTCTCGCACTGGGTATTCGCTCATTAAAAATTGAAGGGCGCCAACGCAGCGCGGCTTACGTCGCACAAGTTACACGCGCATGGCGCGAAGCCATCGATTGCTGCCGCGCCGACCCTGAGAAATTTTTAGTTAAAAATGAATGGCAGTCTGCACTCGCGCAACTGGCCGAAGGCAGCCAAACCACCTTGGGCGCCTATGAACGTGAGTGGCGTTAAAAATTTATTGTCGTACCTGCAGAGCAGGTATCCATAAACAATACAGGCTCCATTATGAAATTTTCACTTGGTCCAATCTTATATTTTTGGGATAAAAATAGCGTGCTGGATTTTTACCGGACGGCCGCTGAATCCAGTGTGGATATTATCTATTTGGGTGAAACCGTGTGCCCCAAACGACGCGAATTGCGCTTGGAAGATTACATCGCCCTTGCCCACCAATTGCGTGAAGCGGGCAAAGAAGTTGTACTCTCCAGCATGACACTGCTGGAATCTCCAGCGGATTTACGCGAGTTAAATCGCTACTGCGACAACGGCGAATTTTTAATTGAAGCAAATGACATAGGCGCCGTGGGTTTACTGAACGAGCGCGGGCTGCCTTTTGTGGCAGGCAATACACTCAATTGTTATAACCAACACAGTTTGCGCTATTTAATGAAAATGGGTATGCAACGTTGGGTAGTTCCCGTTGAATTACCCCTGCGCTGGATAAAGGCCATGTTAGACAGCAACGAAATAAACGATGTACGCGAATGTATTACTACCGAACTGTTTGCCTTTGGTCACATACCACTAGCGTGGTCAGCGCGCTGTTTTACCGCGCGTGCTGAGGGTAAGTCCAAAGATCAATGCGATTTGTGCTGCATAAAATATCCAGTAGGCCGAGCAGTCACCAGCCAAGAGGGCGAGACATTATTTACATTAAACGGTATTCAAACCCAATCCGGTTATCGCCACAACCTCATTAACGATTTGCAAGGCCTGCATAATACCATTGATATTATTCGTTTAAGCCCCCAAGAAAACGATACCTTTTTGTGGCTAGAGCGCTTTCAACAACAACTACATAATCCAACAACATTTCCTTTGCAAAAGCCTGACTGCAACGGATTTTGGCATGAGCAAGCGGGCAAAGAATTAATCATCGCTAGCACGGGAATCCGCTAAATGGAAAAAGCAATCGCCGTAGTATTGGCGGGCGGCCGCTCCAGCAGAATGGGCGGGCAACCTAAGTGCCTTTGCTCCTTGGGCGAGGAACGCATCATCGACTCATTACTATCAAGACTTACCCCGCAAGTAGATGAAATTCTTTTGAATATTGCCCCCGACTCTACACTGGCGGAGGATATTTTTAGACACCCCACACATAGGCCTGCACATATCAGTGTTGTTAAAGACCTATACTCGCCATTCTCAGGTCCACTTGCAGGCATCGCTAGTAGCATGCAATACCTGCGCGTGGCCAATTCAGCGGTGAACTGGTTGCTCAGTGTCGCTTCTGACACGCCCTTTATACCCACTGATTTGTATAGTCGATTCTTGCAAGCAACAACGCTACACAATAATCACGTTTACGTCGCAAAACACAATCACCAACAGCAGTATGTTTTTGCACTCTGGAATATCTCACTTCTTCCGCAACTGGACGCAATTTTACGCTCAACTAAAAAATACCGAATGCAAGACATATTGCGCCTACTGCAAGCAGTCACCGTTGATTTTTCTAACAGTGAGGAAAACGCTTTTTTTAACGTTAACACTCCTCAGGATTTAATTGCAGCACATTCAATATCAGCGCAATACAAAGACCCTTCAGACCTACCCCGTTATAGGTAGCGGTTACCCACTCAAACCGCCCCGCACCGATAGCAAGCCTAGAAGGTGCACAGTACACTCCTATTGAATGACATGCAGTTATTTATACTCGTGTTGTGAATTATTGGTATCACTAGGAGATTAATTATGGAAAAAAGTGAATACAAATCCTGGTCAGTTGTAATCGCCAGTACGTTTTCATTTACCATTTGTTTCATGATTTGGATGATGTTCGCGGTTATTGGAATTCCTATCAAAGAAGCATTGGCACTCAATGAAACTGAATTTGGTTTACTGATAGCGATGCCTGTGCTGACTGGATCTTTAATCCGTCTACCCATGGGCATGTGGACCGACCGTTTTGGTGGAAGAATCGTATTCTTTATTTTGATGCTTTCAACGGTGATTCCGATTTGGCTAATTTCTTATGCAACTGTCTATTGGCAATTTCTAGTTTTGAGTTTATTTGTGGGCGTCGCGGGTGGTTCATTTACCGTTGGGATTGCCTATTGCGCTCGCTGGTTTAAAAAAGAGCGCCAAGGCTTGGCAATGGGAATATTCGGTGCAGGCAATACCGGAGCAGCTGTTACCAAGCTAGTTGCACCTTTGATAGTAGTAGCGTATGGCTGGACAATGGTTCCCAAAGTTTACGCCGTGCTTATGCTAATCACAGCGATTTTATTTTGGTTTTTTAGCTTTACTGATAAATCCCACAGCGCGGCTAGCAGCATCACTATTAAACAACAACTTGCAGTATTAAAAGATCCACGGGTATGGCGCTACAGTCAATATTATTCAATTGTTTTCGGCGGTTATGTGGCGCTCTCGTTATGGATGACAAAATATTACATCACCGAATACGGCTTTGATTTAAAAACAGCTGCACTCCTGGCCGTTGCATTTAGTTTACCCGGCGGCATGCTGCGCGCATTGGGTGGATACTTCTCTGACAAATTTGGGGCTCACACAGTAACTTGGTGGGTGCTTTGGGTATCGCTCGTGTGTTTGTTTTTTCTCTCCTACCCGCCCACAGAAATAGTAATCACCACCATTGATGGTCCTAAAAGTTTTCACCTCGGTTTGGGAGCAATTACCTTCACTATTATTATGTTTACCATGGGCATTGCTTTCGCAGTAGGCAAGGCATCGGTATTTAAATATATTTCTGATGATTACCCAAATAATATTGGTGTTGTTTCCGGAGTGGTAGGTTTGGCTGGCGGTTTAGGTGGATTTATTTTGCCTATTTTATTTGGTGCGTTAGTCGATTTAACCGGAGTCCGCTCATCCGCATTTATGTTTATGTTTGGCATTATTTGGACCTCGCTAATGTGGATGTACTTTTCTGAAGTACGCCCTGTACATGCAGAGCGTGATTTTTATCGAATTCCTGGAAGTGAAAGAATTGCCCTGACAAGAAGAGAAGTGAATTGATATACATCAATCATTGCTTGCAATAAATTTCTATACTGATTAACACTATTTACTACCGCGCTAGCGAGGCAGAAATGAATAAGAAAGATGCGAACTTACCATTGGTGTATTCCTGTTCTGGCTGTTCTAATGTTGCTCAGCTCGCAAATGATCTTGCCGTCACCCTTGACCGAGAGGGACATGCACAAATGTCTTGTATTGCTGGCGTAGGTGGAAATGTAAAAAACCTGGTAAAAACTGCAAAATCTGACCGGCCTATTTTGGCTATTGATGGCTGCAAAGTCGCCTGCGTAAAAAAAGTATTGGAGAGACACAGTATCGTTCCTCAATGGCACATGGAATTAACTGAATTAGGAATCAAGAAGCGTGACCATGAAGCCTGCAGCCCAAGCGATATGTACAAATCGCTTGCGGCTGCACATAAATTGTTATCTTCAATCTAGCTGTGGGGGTATAGCAAAATGTTTAGGTTCCACTACACAACTTTTTTGCGAACCGAACCGATAGGGCAAACCGAAATACATGTTTCATGTTCATAATAATCTTTACATAGAATGCAAATATCCGTACTCACTTCATAATGTTCAACACCCATAGCGATGGCTTCGCTAGGGCATTCAGGGACGCACATATCGCAGTTGATACAACTATCATCAATCCAAATAATATAATTAGTTATTCCCGGTGCCATCACTAGAAGCTCTCTGCAATCAACATTGCATACTCAATATTGAGCAAGTAATGATCAGGGATAGAATCAGGCAAAGAAACACACACTATATGACCAGAACCCGGTGCAACGTCTATTGATTTTCCCTGAAGCTGATAGATGTGTTCCAAGGTAAAACCTATATTTCCTTGCGGCGTCATCAATAGACACTTATCTCCTATTTGGAATTTGTTTTTTACATCAATAATTAATTGGCCTGAGTCGCTACGATCAATAACTTCACCTACAACCTGCTGCATTCCGATACTAAAATTACGTGTGTAATTCTGCATTTCCTGATGTTGATGACGTCGCAAGAAGCCTTCGGTATAGCCTCGGTTGGCCATGCCTTCTAACTCTGAGAGCAAATTATTATCAAACGGTTTACCGCTACCTGCATCGTCAATTGCACGCCGGTACACCTGCGCTGTACGTCCTACGTAATAAGCGGATTTGGTGCGCCCTTCAATTTTTAATGAATTCACACCAATCGCCACTAATTTTTCTACCAATGCAACCGCACGCAGGTCTTTAGAATTAAACAGATAACTGCCATGTTCATCTTCCTCCAGCAAATACTCTGCTTGTGGATCACCCGCGCTGGCCACAAATATCGAGCGCGATGCCTCCGGCTTTTCATTGACACTATAAGACCAGCGGCAAGCATTGGTGCATGCACCCTGATTCGGATCGCGCTTGTTCATATAGTTTGATATTAGACAGCGCCCGGAATATGCCATGCAGAGAGCGCCATGCACAAACACCTCAAGTTCTATCTCCGGGCAGCGCTGTTTTATTTCTGCGATTTCGTCCAACCCTAGTTCACGAGACAAAATAATTCGGGATATTCCCAGTGCGTGCCAAAACTTTACTGCAGCCCAATTCATAGTATTAGCCTGAACTGAGAGATGTAGTGGCACCGAAGGAAATGCTTCGCGCAACAGATGGATCACACCTGGGTCGGAAACAATTAATGCATCTGGGTTAAGCTCCACGACCGGGGCGATATTTTTTATCAGATCATTAATTTTTGCATTATGGGGTAACAGGTTTACCACTACATAAAAGCGTTTATTTTGGTTGTGAGCCTCGGCAATACCAATTGCCAAATTATCCAATGTAAATTCGTTATTGCGTACGCGTAGACTATACCGCGGCAGCCCTGCATAAATCGCATCAGCACCATAAGTAAACGCCACGCGCATCGCTTTTAGGCTTCCAGCTGGTGATAGCAATTCTGGTAGCATCATAAAAAAATCCACAAATAAAAAAAGTGGAGAGATTAAATTATATTTACTGAATATTATTTGATTTAGCGCAAGCTTAATCGCCTCATGCTAGCGAGAATGCATACCCAATAGGAGGTATGCCGCAACCCTATTTACGGCAATTACAACTCCAGGGAATACTAACTACCATTGATAAACGCCGAGCTTAATGACCTAAGGTCATCCCGATTATGGAATTAAGCCAATGGGTTTTTTTGGAAACGAAAATGCCTCCCGGATTTGGAAAGGTGTTTTATGTTGGTTGAAAATCCACTTACGGATACATTTGCGCGCGCATTTACCTATTTGCGGTTGTCGCTAACCGAAAAATGTAATTTTAGTTGTAGTTATTGCCTACCTGATGGCAGTGAATGTCACTCAATGAACGATGATTTAACACTCATCGAGATTCGTCGTTTAGTCACCGCATTTGCCTTATTGGGAACGCAGAAGATTCGCCTGACCGGCGGTGAACCAAGTTTACGTCGCGATCTGTGTGAAATCATCAAAACGTGCAAAGGTGTTACAGGAATTAATTCAGTAGCACTGACTACCAACGGCTTTCGACTGGAAAAAGATGTGGCTACCTGGCGAACGGCTGGGTTAGATTCATTTAATGTCAGTATTGATAGCTTGCGCCCGGAGATGTTTCAACTGATCACTGGCAGCGGAAAACTGCGCAGTATTTTAGCAGGCCTTGATCAGGCTCAGGAACTTGGTTTTAACCAACTCAAAATTAATACTGTGTTGCTACGCGAACAGAATGCCCGCGAGCTGGACGATTTTCTTGCATTTATTAAAACCCGAAAAATCACCCTTCGTTTTATTGAGTTAATGCGCACTGGCGACAACGCGGATTTTTTTTCTCGCCAACATCTAAGTGGAGCAAGTATTGAGCAACGGCTGCTAAGTGAAGGTTGGGCCCAGAAGATTCGCAGCATTAATGCTGGACCCGCCAAAGAATTTATCCACCCGGATTACATCGGCTCCATCGGCCTGATAATGCCCTACAGCAAAAACTTTTGTTCAGACTGTAATCGCCTGCGGGTATCCAGCAAAGCAGAACTATATTTATGTCTATTTGCTGAGCAGCATCAATCCCTGCGGCATTTATTGCAGTGTGATGATCCAGAACCAGTGATCCATTTTTTACGTGCCGCACTGTTGCACAAAACTGCTGGTCATGAATTAGCCCAACTACATACTGGATCAACCCGTCACCTCGCCATGATTGGCGGTTAAGGTAATTTACCAATTTAAACTGGAGCATTTTCCATGGGGCATCACACCACAGACACTATTCAACCGCTGGCGATTGCCGTACTTACGGTATCAGACACTCGCAATTTGGAAACGGATACATCAGGTACTGCGTTGGTAGAACGCTTACAAGACTCCACGCATCAACTGGCCGCGCGCGCGTTGGCAATCGACGATATCTATCAAATTCGGGCGCAATGTTCGCAGTGGATTGCCGATGAAAAAATTCAGGTTATTTTAATTACGGGAGGCACGGGTTTTACCGGACGCGATTCAACCCCGGAGGCCATGACCCCCTTATTTGATAAAACTGTAGAGGGTTTTGGCGAATTATTTCGCCAGATTTCCTATCGCCATATAGGTTCTTCCACTATTCAATCTCGCGCGGTAGCTGGGCTTGCAAACAATACGCTGATTTTTTGCTTGCCCGGTTCCACTAACGCTTGCAAAACCGCCTGGGATGAGATTATTAAGTACCAACTAGATTCCACTCAAGGCCCGTGCAACTTCGTTCCGCATTTAAAAATGACCGCACGTGCTGCTTGTGAAACTCGAGGATAGATAATTTTTATGCTCAATAATCATCTGCACACTACCAGCCAATTACCCACCCTCACTCATCTCGATCACACTGGTGCTGCCTGCATGGTGGACGTGAGCGATAAAAAAATCTCCAAACGCATCGCGGTCGCGAGTGCGATTGTGAGCACGCGCCCCGATGTGATTGAACTGATCAATAATGCCGGCCTGAAAAAAGGCGATGTATTAGCGGTGGCGCGTATTGCGGGCATTATGGCGGCAAAAAAAACGGCTGATTTAATTCCTCTCTGTCACCCACTTGCGCTATCAAAAGTCAGTGTAGAGTTTGATTGCAATGCTTCAGTTGGGGCAATATTTATTCGCAGCCGCTGCGTTACTAATGGTCAGACAGGCGTGGAGATGGAAGCACTAACGGCTGCAAGTATTGCCGCACTGACTATTTATGATATGTGCAAGGCCGTAGATAAAAATATGGAAATAAGCAGCATTTATTTGGAGCAGAAATCCGGAGGCAAAGGCGGCGACTGGCATAAGGATAATCGACATGATTAAAGTATTCTTTTTTGCAGAACTACGCGAAAGACTCCAGTGTGCTGAATGCTTTGTTACCGACTTTTACGGTACCACAGTAAAATCCCTACTTGAGCAATTAATCGCCGATCACCCTGAGTGGGAAAAAATATTTTCAGAAAAAAAAATACTGATTGCCGTTAATCATGCAATGGCGAACGTAAATGCTAATATCGTCGCAGGTGATGAAGTGGCTTTTTTTCCGCCGGTCACCGGTGGCTAGAGGTAAATAATGATTTTCACCATTCGCGTACAAACCGAGGATTTTGACCTAAAAACCGAATACGATTCACTTAGAGCGATCAGTGCACCTTGCGGTGCTGTGGTGTTGTTCACCGGTCTAGTACGTGACTTTTTACCACCGCAACAACTGGTCGATTTGACCTTGGAACATTATCCGGTGATGACTGAACACGCATTGCATAAACTAGTTGAACAAGCACGCAGGCGTTGGCTTTTGTTAGGGGTAACTATTATTCATCGTACCGGCAGACTTATGCCGGGTGATCAGATTGTCATGATTGGAGTTAGCAGTGCACACCGAGCCAGTGCATTTGACGCGGTGCAATTCCTGATGGATAAGCTCAAAACAATTGCTCCTTTTTGGAAAAAAGAAACTATAAAACGCTATCCGAATAGCAAACTAGAGTCCTATTGGGTTTCAGCCAAAGACAGTGACGAGCAACTCGCCCAGCGCTGGTAAATCTCCCCCCCAGATTACCCCTCCTAACTGAAGTTTAATGGTTGTAAGAGTTTCGGACGTTATTTTCAATTATGAATATAAAAAATATTTGTTATCTATTTGCAGCGCTAATCTTGTTATCTAGCAACGACACGCTATCTGACGATAATCTTCAACGAATTATTGGTATGGCAAAGGATTACTGCGGATCATGCCATTCAATGCCGAACCCTAATGTAGCCCCCAAAAAAAGTTGGCCAAGAATAATTGAGACCATGAATGAAATTGCCTTAAAGAAATACGGGAAGGCAATCATAGACGCTAATCAAACGCGGGATATTACGGCATTCTATTATGGCACTGCACCTGAAAATTTGCCCGCCCTGCCTTACAACAAACCGTCAGACAGGCTGACATTCAAACAGCATGTAGTTGGCGCAACTCAAGATATGCCCCTTATCACCAATATCAAACTGGCAGCTATTAATGGCAGTAAGAATCCCGATTTTATAGTAAGTGATATGAGCAATAATGCGGTATTTTTACTATCAAAAGATAACGGAAAATGGAATGAGCAAAAAATTGCTGACATAAGCACATCTGTTTACGCCGATATTATTGATTATGATGGTGATCTTGATAACGATATGCTTATTGGAGATATTGGCGTTCTTCCGTATACCGATAAACAGGTAGGGAAAATTTTTCTACTCAGAAAAAAAACCGGCGGAACATTTTCCAAAGAAATGCTTATGGATGGCATAGGCCGTATTGCAGAAGTCAGAGCCATCGACGTAGATAAGGATGGCGATCTTGACATAATAGTTGCAGCCTTTGGAGGAGGTAATAGCGGTGAAATATTCTGGTTAGAAAATCAGGGTAACAACAAGCATGCAAAACGAAGCCTATTAAACGTGACCGGTGCACTCAACATAATTCCTTGGGATATAAACAACGATGGGCACATGGACTTCATTAGCCTCATATCTCAAGAGCATGAATTATTTATGGCTTTTATTAATCAAGGCAACAAACAATTTACTCAAAGTGTGCTCGCACGCGGCCCACACCCCATGTTTGGTTCCACCAGTATGCGCTTGGTTGATTTGGATTTAGATGGCGACATGGATATTTTGTTTACCAATGGCGATGCTTACGACACTCAAAATGATTTAAAACCGTATCATGGCGTTCAGTGGTTAGAAAACCTTGATGGTAAAACATTTAGATACCGCGATATAGGCAGGTTTTATGGAGCAGCCTTGGCACTAGCCGGCGATATGGATAATGACGGCGATTTGGATCTAGTGGCGAGCAGCTTTATGAATGATTGGAATGATCCAAAACGACAAAGCATGGTTTGGTTTGAAAATGACGGCAAGCAGAACTTTATTCAACACGACCTTATCGCCAAACCAGCGAGCATTGCATCATTTGAATTAGCCGATGTCACCGGAGACGGATATTTGGATATTATTGCCGGTAGCCTTAGGTTGGATCTTTTATTTAAAATGAATAACTCAAGTGATAAAAGTAAAGACGCAAAGCCAAGTCCTACACCAAGAATTGTGATTCTTGAAAATATGGGGAGAAAATAAAAAATTAGCTGCAAAAAATCAGCCTCACCCTAAAAACATCTTTCCTCCGGCAACCAACAGTACCAACGCCATTACTTGGCGAATAAGGGTAGCACTAAAACGTTTGCTGCCGAATTCCGCACCCAACCAGCCACCCAATATGGCGGCAACTGCCCAATAGCCAATGCCCTCTGGCAATACCGGATGCATGGAAATGACCCCTAGCAAGCCCGCTACGGAATTTACCAAAATAAATACTGCGGCTACACCCGAGATTACGCGAGTTTCCCCCCAACACAGAAATAACAATAGAGGGCTCAGGAAAATTCCCCCGCCGACACCGACTAACCCCGACAAGAACCCAATAATTAACCCCGCACACATTAACAACCATTTTTTTGGTGCCTGTATTTTTTGGGGAGGCGCTTTTTTAGCAGTTAAAAACGAATGGAATGCCGCATAAATTAATACAGCACCCAGAATAGGTTTGTAATAATCACTTGGAAGCGTTAGTCCGCCACCGAGATAAGCGCAGGGAATAGAGGTGATAATTAATGGCCACAGCAGCGACCAGGAAAATGCATCAGTGCGAATATATTTAGTACTGGCGATAGTGGCGACTAAAATATTTAACGCAAGTGCGGCCGGTTTCAAACTTTCCGGGGCGAGCCCCGCAAGCGCCATAATTGCAATATAGCCAGAGGCACCCGCATGTCCCACTGAAGAATACAAGACGGCCGCAAAAAAAATACCGCAAGCAATTAACAGCGATAGTAAATCCAAAAAAACCTCACCGTAATTAGCGAATAAAGCTATCGAAAGGGATAACGGTGACCGTTTCACCTGGCAGTACTGTCCCCCGCTCTGCCTCCAGGCGAATATAACAATTAGCCTTTGCCATACTGCTTAACACGCCAGAGCTTTGCGAACCGGCGCTAACAACGGTATTAACACCTTGCTCACTCGCTAAAACTCCACGCTGAAAATCCATTCGCCCAGGATGCTTTTTAAAGGATTGTTTTGCGATAGCATTCAGTTGCACTGATTCAACCGATTTCTCACCCGCTAGATATCGCACCGCAGGCACAACAAGCTGATGATAAGTGACCGCAGTTGAAACAGGATTGCCCGGCAACCCAAAGAACCAACCTGCTCCTAAACGGCCAAAAGCAAAAGGTTTTCCCGGCTTCATCGCGACTTTCCAGAAGTCAATTTGGCCTAACTCTTCCAATATTGTTTTGGTGTAGTCCGCATCACCCACAGAGACCCCACCGGTAGAAATGACGACATCAGCCCATTGTGCAGCCCGCATAAACGCTGCGCGAAGACCTAACAGATCATCGGCGATAATACCGATATCTTTTATTTCGACGTTTAATCGTTGCAAGAGTGCGCATAGCAAAGGGCGATTGCTGTCATAAATTTTATCCTCGTCGTGCGTACTGCCAAGTGACAATAACTCGTCGCCCGTAGATAACACAGCGATACGCAACTTCCGCCAAACCTTGATGCGCGCAATCCCCAGCGATGCTAGCAAACCAATATCCAGCGCACTTATACGATGTCCTTTACTCAGAACTTCACTGCCCTTTTTTATATCGTCACCGGCGCGACGAATATTTTCGCCTTGCACCACAAGTTTGTTCAGATGCAGTGTTTGAGCAGTACGCGTAACATTTTCTTGCATCACCACGGCATCGGCACCACCTGGAATCATCGCACCGGTCATAATGCGCACAACTTGCATTTTACCGAGCGCCGACTGCACACCCTCTTGCTCTGTAAAGCGAAAGGGGTGCCCAGCCAGAGACTGACCAATCACATCAAACACAGCACCTTCAGTTTGTGCATCACCAGTACGCAGCGCATAGCCATCCATTGCAGAGTTATCACCGGCAGGAACATTAATGCTTGCCAACACTGATTCAGCGAGCACCCGATCCAATGCGAATGCCAATTCAACCCACTCAGCTTCCTGCACTGGAGTTAATTGTTGGTGCATACGCAATAACGCGTCATGTACTGATAACAACCCAGGCTGTGAACAACAATCCATTAGCATATCTCTACTGAAGATTAGTTTTGTTGATTAATCATCCACACGGCTGCTTCTACGCGTGAGCGCAAATGCAATTTTTTCAGCAAATGTTTAACGTGCACTTTGACTGTGCCATCTGAAATATCCAATTCGCGGGCAATGACTTTATTACTCATGCCCTTGGCAATTAATTTCAGAATTTCCAATTCACGCTGGGTGAGACTGTCACTACCCACAGCACCTTTTGTGGTGGGATTGCGAATGGCGGTGGCCAGTACCTGCGTGACCGCTTCACTCAACACCATTTTGCCGGATAAGGCGCGTTCGATTTGCACCAGCATATCTTCCGGTTCCATGTCTTTTAGCAAATAGCCATCTGCACCCGCTGAAATTGCACTGAGCACATCCTCATCGGCATCGGACACAGTGAGCATCACAATGCGCGAGGTGACACCTTCATCGCGCAAATGGCGTAGTGTTTCCAAACCATCCATGCCCTGCATATTCAAATCCAATAAAATTAAATCAGGGTCTAGTTCACTCGCCAATTTAATCGCATCTTTGCCATTGCTCGCTTCGGCTACGACTTCCATCTCACCCGACAGTGTTAAAAGTTGACGCAACCCTTTACGCAATAAAGGGTGATCGTCCACCAACATAATGCTCGCGGCCGTTTCTGTCACAAGACTCTCCTCAATATCAATACATCATCATCTGCAGTTTAACTGCTTACAGAACCTAAGGGCAGCGCATGCCCCTTTGTGGGTAGATAGATCAAACGCACCTACCCCTATTGGGCAGGTCGGGTAACACTTCTAATACCCCAACTTAACACTGAGGTTGAATAGTTTCCATGTCTGCGCAAAGCCATAGTGATACTTGTGGGAAAACAACTTTTTGACCGAGGGCTTCACATGTCTGACCTAAAACAATGGGAACCGGAACAGCAAACGTTCTGGGATTCACGCGGGAGAGCAATTGCCAATCGCAATTTGTGGATCTCAATTCCAAGCTTACTCTGTGGCTTTGCCGTTTGGATGCAGTGGAGCATTATTACCGTGCAAATGCTGAATCTTGGCTTTCCCTATCAGGCCGGCGATTTATTCAGCCTCGCGGCAATTGCCGGTTTAACCGGAGCGACACTCCGCATTCCAGCAAGTTTTTTTATTCGCTTGTGCGGTGGCCGCTACACCATTTTTTTAACCACCAGTTTATTGATGCTACCTGCAATTGGAACCGGTCTGGCTTTGCAGGATCAAAACACGCCGTTTTGGGTGTTCCAATTAATGGCGCTGCTCTCCGGAATTGGCGGGGGTAATTTTGCAGCGTCTATGTCTAACATCAGTTTTTTTTATCCTCGTAAGCAGCAGGGATTAGCACTTGGCCTAAATGCCGGGTTAGGTAATTTCGGTGTGACCAGTATGCAAATTCTGGTACCGCTGTTTATGACATTTGGCGCCTTTGGCGCATTGGGTGGCGACCCAATGGTGTTGAAATCTGCAAGCGGCACTTTAATCGGTGCCATCCCTGCGGGTACCGAAACCTGGATTCAAAACGCGGGGTTTGTCTGGTTACTGCTGCTCATCCCACTCGCTTTTGCGATTTGGTTTGGTATGAACAACATCAACACCGCAGAGGTAAGTCCCAATCTGGCAGGCGGAGCGCCGCGCTCTTTTGCGATCATTATCGCAATGATGTTAATTGGCTTCGCAACCTCGGCGCTGGGGCTGTGGCTAATCATGCCTGCCAGTGTCAATGGCTCCGGCTTTGGGATCCCCAAAGAACTGGTACTGGTGCTGGTATTGTTTGCCACAGTGATGTTACTCAAAGCGCTACCAGGGACTATTCGCACCAGTCTTGATCGCCAATACAAAATTTTTAACAACAAACACACCTGGGTAATGAGTGTGTTGTATGTGATGACTTTTGGCTCATTTATTGGTTTTTCAGCAGCCTTCCCGCTGTCTATTCAAGTCATTTTTGGTTTTAGTCATGTAACTATCGATGGAGTGATGACCCACAATACCCTCAACCCGAATGGCCCAAGCGCTCTGACTTACGCATGGATCGCCCCCTTTATTGGCGCACTCATTCGCCCGGTAGGAGGTTGGGTATCTGACAAGTTTGGTGGTGCACTGGTCACACAAATGTGTGCGATTGCCATGGTTATTTTGTCGATAGTTGCGGCTTATTACATGCGCATGGCCTATCAATCCGCCAGCCCTGAGCAGTATTTTGCGCCCTTCTTTTTAGTGTTCTTGGGTTTGTTTGCCGCAAGTGGTATGGGTAATGGTTCAACCTTCTGCTCCATCGCCAATATTTTTCCTAAAGAACAAGCGGGCCCGGCACTGGGATGGACCTCTGCGGTAGCGGGTTATGGGGCATTTTATATTCCGCAAGTATTTGGCGAGCAAATCAAAGCTGCCACACCGGAATATGCGATGCTGGGTTTTGCGGTATTTTATCTGGTGTGTGTGTTACTAAACTGGTGGTTTTATTTACGCAAACAGGGCGAATTTTATAATCCCTGAAAACCTTACAACCTTGAGCAGGTAGTGCAATCCAACCACTATTGCACCCCCTGCTCACCCCCCAAAAAATATTACCGACTAAATTACCTTGGAGTAACGAATTGTTGATGCGTTGTTAAGGTACTCATCAAACACCATACAAATTCTACGAATAAGCAACCGCCCCGCATTGAGAACTTCAATGCCCTCATCGTCAATGCTGAGTAACCCATCATCAATCATTGGTTTTAATTGCGCTAACTCTTTAGCAAAATGACTGCGCGAATCCAGGCAAAATGCACTATCAACAGCAGCAAAATTTAAATTGAAATGACAAATCAACTGATTAATTACAAATTGTCGCAAAAGATCTTCGCCGGTTAATTCGATACCTTTAATAAAAGGGATTGCACCCGAGTCAATTGATTTTTGATAATGTTCAACGCGTTTTGCATTTTGTATATAAACGTTGCCGAATGCGCTAATCGCAGAGGCGCCAAAAGAGAGCAAATCACAATCTCCGTGTGTGGAGTAGCCCTGAAAATTTCGTTGTAACTTTCCTGCTCTTTGTGCTTGTACCAAACTATCATCCGGTTTTGCGAAATGATCCATGCCAACATAAATATACCCAGCGCCCTGCAGACGCTCTATCGCCATATACAAAAGTTCAATTTTTTGCTCTGCTGAGGGAAGATCACGCTCGTTAATTAATTCCTGGCTCTTAAAAAGATGCGGCATATGGGCATAATTAAATAATGACAGGCGGTCGGGCGAAAGCTCGATCACTCTATTTAATGTTTCACCGACACTGGTCAAAGTTTGCATTGGCAGGCCATAAATTAAATCCATACTGATCGAGCGATACTCTTGTTGGCGTAGTGCCTTTACCAAGGCGCTTACATCTTCAACACTGTTATAACGATTTACTGCTTTTTGAACCTGAGAATCAAAGTCCTGCACACCCATACTGACTCGATTAAAACCAAGTTTACGCAAATGCCCCATAGTGTTAGTCGATACGCGTCCTGGATGAATCTCGATGGAGTACTCACCTGCGTCATCATCCAGCAATGTAAAGTGCTTGCGTGTCGCAGCCATCAGCCAAGACATTTCATCATCACTGATAAAAGTGGGGGTACCACCACCCCAATGTAATTGAGTTACAAGTCGCGCGGAATCAAATAACTCTGACTGCATCGCCATTTCCCGCTCCATACGCTCCAAATAAGGTTGCGCACGGCCTTTATTGTTAGTAACTACTTTGTTGCATCCACAATAAAAGCAAAGGGTATCGCAAAAAGGAATATGAAAATAAAGCGACAGCGGCCTTCCGCTCGCGTTACTCCTCTCAACCGCCGCTTTAAAATTGGACGCAGAAAAGCTTTCACAAAATTGTGGCGCGGTAGGATATGACGTATAACGCGGCCCGGTTAAATCATATCGTCTAATAAGATCCAAATTCCATTCAAGTGGAGCCTGAAAATAAGCCATAAAACAACCTTGATATCTGGTAACTCTAGTGCAGAGCTATTTGTGAGAAATAGCTTTTCAGCATACGCTTTTTATAAAATAAGCGATTGACATGTATCAATTTATTGAGCATGGGCACGCCGGATAATTTGATACATTAAAATTTATTTGATCCGAACCAATTTTATTTTGAAAGTAGCTTGGGAGTGTCAACTAGAGCCAGGGAAGTCAAACCTGGAGGTTGGCCAAACGACAAAGCAAGATCTGCTGAGACACACGGAAGATTGCGCCATCTTGTGGCTTAGCCTGTGCATTTATTGCCGATAATGGTGAGGATTGCTGGCCATCTTGTGTGTCATGCGAATTCAGCGGGTAAAGTTTTGATTCAAGCGGCTATGCCAGCTATCAGCTATCAAAGAGGCAATCATTAAACTTAATCTTTCTAGTGAGCCACCTGCAAATCCGACACTTTAACGTTGGAAGCAACTTGTATCGCAAAGCCCTTTATTTGTGGTGGTTGACGAAAATCAACATCCAGGCCTTTTTGCAGTACACGCGCGCGTCGTTTTTGATATTAACTCTGATACAAACAATACTGTTTCATATGTTGATCCTGCAGCTAACAACCTCAGGGCGCGGTAATGACCCAACCTCTAACCGAGTTAGTAAAATATTACGAGCAACTAGCTGGAACCGCTTGGGCAGGACTGCAGATTATTCATTATTAACAAAAAAAGCAGTGGCCATCATGCCTAACAGGCACAAATGCCATCGGCATTCGAATACTGATTATATGAAAACCCACCAAAAATCAGCTAGTTAGATATGCCAATTAATGGGTGATTATTTTCTAAAGTGTGTCATTTTATGATCCTGGACGCTTATGAAACATCCAAATAGGGGTGTGGAAACTTGGTTTTAGAATTAAAAATGACATTTTTTGCTTCAAATACTGTGTCAATTTATGAGTGAACCGACAGGAATTGCTGCAATTGCATCAAATGTATGTACGTGAATCGAGCAACCCTTGTAAACCATACACTGGCTCTCTTAATCTAGAACACTCAACCGACTTTCCAAGTTAATACCTTTAACCTACCCTCACTGTAAATCACCCGAACACTCCCATACAGCTTAGGGCAGTGTTCCGGCTCTTCTCCCGAATTTATGTTTGACAGCCACAAACTCTTTCGAGCGAAAAATAAGTCTAATTCGCTGTTTGCTAAAATATCGAAAAACCTTTCAAGTACCGTATGTCGCCACTCGCAACTAGAAAACACCAAGCCTGACAGCCACAACTTGCCTGATGGTGACACTTCAGCATTTTGTTTGAATGCAAACAAGCCGGATTCCCTTAAAAAATCAACTAGTTCCAAAAATCGTCGCTGATGATTTCGGTAAGTTCGGGTATGCAGTGTTTTTGGAATCAGGCCCCATTCGATTTGCAATTCTTGTTGTACTATTAAGTTTGGGCAATCGTTGCACTCCGATCGAGGATTGGGTTCAAAGTTTACCCAATAGTAATTTTCAAAACCTACTGGATAACGACGCCATTCGCATGGTGTATTGTGCAAACTAGCAATTTTTTGGCGATAGAGAGTAAATCGCTCTAAAGGTTTTAATGATTGTGCCTTTATTATTTTATAAGCTTCGTAAGTCGCCAAAAAAGTGTACCTATTAATGATAGGAAATATTTCTGCACTACCTTTTTTAGAGAACGGTTTAACGAGTAATTTAACTGGTAAATAGTCTGCGACTAAATATGACAGAGGAGCTGGAAGGTTTTCTATACAGCACAACCGCCCCAACCAATATTTTAGGTCTTCATTATGGGGATCCTCATAATTCAAATTGAACCATATCTCATCTTTTTGAAATTTTTTAATTTTTGAGTGCACGCCATTAATCCACTTTACCAATATCTTGGCGTAACCAAGATGCTCCTGAGACGAAACACAAGAAAGTGAAATGAATGGCCAATGCAAACAATTTTTTGAAAAAAGCTCAGTGAATGCTTGATAACGATATTTTGCACGCATTCGTCTGAGTGGAATAAGATGGAAAGGACATCGCTCTAGCCAAACCAAATCGTTAAGATAACTGTGATAACCCTCGCAGATACATCTCGGGCAATATTGAATTATTTTTTTATCAACCGGGGGCGAATTTAATCTATAACTTCCCATATTTTCCAGATCGGGTAGACCATCAAATGTTGCTTCAACCAAAACGATATCTTCACCTAAGATCTGGGCGACGTACTCAAGATATTCGTTTCGGTTATCGAATGTACGATCCTTGAAATCTATATATTTATCGAAATTTCGCGGAACAATCCCATTCAACGCGCAAAAGTTTGCCGTGAAGGAAACCATCGACTCATAGGGGCGCAACCTGCCCGGCCACCAATTTATATTGTTGTTACTGAACCTGGCGCTTGGCCGTCTGTATGGGATTGAGCGAGGCAGTTCCAGCATTTACGCTAAAGCAGATATCGCTTTCAGGTGACCGACATACCCCGTATCGGCGATCATTTCAGTCCATGACGAGAAACTTGTCACCTTTCCCCATTCACCACCCTCAGCTAATCGCCATAGCGCTTCCTCTATACTTAGCGCTATGTGTTTCATCGGAAGCCCTATCTCCATGAATGTGGATAATGCACTCTTGTTTGTCTTTGGAATCAAATCACACAAGGCTTGCCAAAAAACTTCGTGACAGTCGGCAAGTCGATTACCGAGAGAAAAATTATCAGGACTAAAGTACTTCAAGTAAGAAAGTCCAGAATCAGCCGGCCATTCTGACTCCCGATCGTACCCTTCAAGAACAAATTTTAACTCGTCTTTATCACGTATCCCGTGAAAGCGAGAATTTGCCACCAGAAATCTCGCTGAAATATACGCGTTACCGGTCTTAGCTAAATAGTCGTGTTGACAGCCGATTTGTTGTGTTCCTATTGAAAAAACACTCAAGCGGATCCCTTGATAGTCTAAATGATTTTGCAAGCCCAACAGCCATCGCCACTCCTTCACAGTCATGTCGTGAGCTTCGTCAATTATTAACACAACGTAATTGTTGTGCGCGGATCTTGCTATGGAAATCATTCGACTCAATACTTCATCACGGTATTTGGATTTAGTCTTAACTATTTTTTTCTCTGCGAATATAAAACCCGAAGCTAATAAAATTTCGTACCAGAATTCACTTTCGGTAACCTGCATGTCGTTTCGACGAATCCATATTACCAGTGGAATTAGTGCTTTAAATCGCTCGTGTAGTGCGTCGCTAACGAACCACTTTATCGTGCGAGATTTCCCGTATCGAGGTGGGCTATAGAAATAACCACCGGACTCTTTTCGATTAATCCAGTCTCCAACAGTTTCAATAAGTTCATCCATGGGAGGGGTATAAATTGCGTACTCCTGCATTGCTATAGGGTGCGCGGGATCAATGTGAGGCGGCATGGTGAGTCGCATGCGTTAGTCCGCCGCTTTCCTGTGAGCAGGCAGTGGCCTCTTTCGTGCGCTTTTTTTCACACCCTCGCCGTGGCTTTCACCATTTCTCTCGCTCACCTGGATGTTGTCAGACACTTCAGGAATTATGGAAGCGGCGACTTCTGTCAAAACCCTACGAGCCTCCATATAGGCAGGGTGAACCGGAAGTTTGGCGTTCGTCTGTGACTCATAATAATCCATGAATGCTTCTACAGCATCTTGCCCAGCTGATATACGTAACTTCCCGGTGCTTATCAGGGAGTGAACTGCGTTACGAACTTCTAGACTATGTGGCAATCGTGACCAAGGCGATCTTACAGTAAGCAGACCTAAAGGCTGTCCATCTTGTGTCGACGCCATTACTATACGAATATCGTCTTCAAGATGAGTGATGATCCAAATTTTTTCCCCAACTAAATCATGTCTCTGTGCCAATATATTGCTGCCATAACGTCCGTGCTGAAAATTGATAAAAGGCAATCTACCTGATTTGTAGCCTCCCAAGACTGTACAAAGCTTTCTATATGAAACGACGTGCATAACCGAACTTTGGTCTGCGTATCGCTTCTGTTTTTCCTGCAAAAACCGAAACTTAAAATACTCTAAGGGAGTGCGCCCACCTAAACTGGAATGCGGTGTCGCGTTGTAATTCGCTATTAAGACATCCAGAAGTTCTTTTGCATACTCATATTGAAACTGGCTGGTCAACGCTATTTCTTCTGGATTTTTTTTTAGGCTTCGTTTTGGGGCTGGATCCAGTCGTATTTCCTAGCTGTTGAAAGCCCCAAGATCCTAAGTGACGGAAAAATGCTTCAATGAATGGCCTGTCATCTTTATTCCGCCGAACGGAAAAGCTATTTTTTGGGTGGAGTAACTTTGAACCAACAACATTTTCTAAAACTTTTTCTACCGTCTTGCATGTTTCTGCAAGCGCTCCGTCAACACTAGTTTCATCCCAACACAATCCGACATATTCCTCCGAGACAGCTGAAGGGAGATTTGCATTAAATAGATATGCATGATCCCCAAAAGTAATTCTTGGTTTTTTCCAAACAGTTAACGCCATCTTAATCGCGCGTAAGACATCAATCTTAGAGACTTCCCTCCGCATACTGAGATGGTAACCAAGCACTGCTCGAGAAACGATTTCCATTATCACCACTACCCATAGCCGGTGAACGATTTTATGTGCATGCCCTCCGGTAGGCTGAGGAATACTAACGCTGAAACGGCCATCTATTTTGTGAGCATCCATCTCCACCCTTTGAAAGAAGTGTTCTACTGGTCTAGCATTACCATCACCTGATGATAACTTTTTTAAAGCATCCACACCGCCCGTGATGAGTGCTGCTTTTGAAGGGTGCTGTTCATAAAGACTCTTAATGTACTTACTAATTGTCACGTACCCTAGTTTTTCAGTGTTGAAGGGCCATGCGTTTTGCTCTTCCAATCCGAGAATCCTCAATTCCCTCAAAAACCAATGAAAATGGTTCACATTGTTGCGATTCACAAGACCTAACTTGGTAGCTTTAGAAGCATTAAGAATTCGTTTTTCAAACTTTTCACGGAGTCCCGGATACTGATTGAAGAGCGATTTGAGAACACCAGTAGAGCCAAAGCCAAACTGATCGATTTGAATTTTTTGTTTCCGTTGATATCCATTTATTCGCAAATTAGGTATCAAGCCCCGCCAGCCCCATACCTCTCCGTCAGGATGGGTGGCCATACATCGGTTTTTTATCAGCTTATATGTTTGAGACAACGATAACCCAGCTTCAGATTTAATCACCTCATCCGTAGCTCCCTCAAAATATAAGTTTACAGCTTGCTTGCGAGCAGTATACGAATCATAAATAGCACCGGAAAAAGCGCCCTCGTCCGGGAACTTCCAGTTAGCGACCCCCAATGCCTCAACGGTAACTCGTTTATTTCCGCGAAGAGCCATACCTGGCCTCCTGCTGCAATTAGGATGGAGTTATCACCGAATATATAACGCCCAAATTTTGTTGTAAAGTACATATATTTTCTTATTTTAGTTAAAAAAATATCAACTAAATTTAACAATATGAATTTATTATTCTTTTAAATATCAATAGGTTAGATGTAAGTAAAACTTCCAACGTTTAGTTGCATGAACGGTGCCCTTCCGCCAGATGTACCAGCGGTAAAGGTATGCACGAGCTTTGATAGAGTTTAGAAATAGGCATAACTTTAGTTAAGTGAACACCTATGGCAAAAACTCTATCGGATAACTAACAGTGACTGGAGCCCCGGAGGTAGGCGGGAATGTAAACAGCTTAATTCGGCTCATTATTCTTGCTTCCAGGGCCGGATTATTCAAATCACTTGAAACTACTTTTACAACAGCAACTTTGCCATTGGGCAATATGGTTAGTTGAAAAACAACTCGTCCTTTGAGGGTGGAGTTTTTTCGCCGCTCACGCTCATAAAGTGAATAAAGGCTCGATCTGTTTTTGTCAAAAACTCTTGTTAAGTCTTCTGGTGCACGCCCACCTGCTTGGCTAGTAGTATTAGTTGTAGCAATACTTTCTTTTTCAGCTTGCTCAGTGGCAGCTGTGATTTGTTTCCCGCTGTCTCGTTCTTCTAGCTTTGCCTTATTACTATTTGCGGTAATTTTTTCTGCATCGACAGTATTATTTGACGCTGTTGATTCAATCTTAATCGTATCGTGACTGGCGGCTGGTGCTGTAGCTGTGTTGGTACGCAATTTTGCCCGAACACTACTGCTAACATCACTAGTGTCAGTTAGTTCGCTCATCTCACTGGCTAATGCAAGTAAGCCACTTTGTTGCGCAACTTCTCGGGCTTGTTTTGCAGTTTCATCCAATGGTTTTTTATTTGCCTCCGATGGACGCTTCCGCTCTATAGTAACTCTGGCAGGTTGTTCTGGTTGAAGCTGTTGTGTCTGCGGTTTTCTTGGCAACACAATAGGCTTCGATTCTGGCGGAGGCACCGGTATAACTTTTTTAGGCCGCTCAGCGATAAAGTTAGCAATGCGGTCTGGAACTTTAGTTACCAAACGGCGCTCTGGTGCGGGTACCTTAATAAAAGCGACAACAACAGCAAGGACGATAACGGATAAAAAAACTACTAATGTGATCCATTTAAAATGATCAGATACAGTAGGCTTTGGCTCCCATTCAAGCGCAAGCTTTTTATAATTAATAACCTCTGACATCCTGGATCCGTAGTTAGTTTTTACGAGATGTTACATCTTCGGAATTGCTTTTTGCACAGCGGCAAATGCAATTTTTGTGTAATTTGATTGCTGACAACTGGTGAGCACTTTTTGAATTACCTCGTAAGGTACATTTTCGTCACTCATGATCGTTATCCGCCCATGTTGCCCGGTTTTCTGTGATTTAGCCTGTGCATGAAACTTCAATTCTGCCATTAACGTTGGGATAGTATTGTCTTGGCTGTGAAGTATCGTATTTACTTTTGCAACACTAACACCACTTAATAAAATATCCTTTTGGGTTATAGCAACAACCAAAGTATCCTCAAGTGCGAGCGTTGATTTAGAAGTAGGTAATTTTAGGTCTTTGTTTGTCGGCAACTGATGCGTATTAGATGAGCTTACCAATAGGAAAAAAACCAGAATCGTAAAAATATCCATTAATGCCACAAGATTCAGTGGTGGAATTTTAAACTTTTTATGATTTCTCTCCATTCGACGAGCGCGACGTGACATTTTCATTGTGCGGACTCATTCACTGGTGTTGAAGGTACTTCTGATTCTGTAGCGATCGGCACAATATCGATATCCCCACTGATTGAAATATTCGGAAATAGCTCAACAGATTCAACAGTTGCTAAATTAACTACCTCCATACTCCGCACATGATCCATTACTTCTATCATCGTTTTATAGGTTATTTTGGCTTCAAATAGTAACAACATATCTCGCTCTTCCGGAAAACGAGATTTTATTTCCAGCATTACCTTTGAAAAAAGTTTCCAGTCATCTGGATTATTATTGCGTTCAATTTTGTGGATTAATCCAAGATTTGCATCCTGGATATCAAAGCTGGTTTCCCTGACAACAAGTTCTAGCATGAGGTCAATCTTCTCTGCAGAATTTTTCTGGGCTTGGTCTAATACAGGAAGATTTAACTCTAATACCGTCATTCTGGAAAACACAGCTGTGACCAATAAAAAAGGTACCAGCATTACCATGAGATTCATAAATGCAGTGATATTGAGCTCAACCACATCATGCATATTTTTCTTACGTATAAATTTCATTATTTATTCGTCGACCATCAAATTGGAGCATTTTACTGCCGCCATTTCTATAGTATCTACTAACTTGCTGGTGCGTGTTGCGAGATACGAATGAATAAGCAATAAGGGAATTGCGACGATTAAACCGAATGCCGTTGTGTTCATCGCAACCGAAATGCTTCCCGAAAGTAAATCTGCTTTCTCTGCTGGATCTGCTTCTGCCACAACAGCAAATGCATCAATCAGGCCTATGATAGTACCGAGCAAACCGAGCAGTGTTGCTACGTTAGCCAAAGTGGCAAGATAATGCGTACGCTCTTCTAACAATGGCACTACTTCCATTACACCTTCTTCCATTGCAGATTCAACAATTTCTCGTTTTACCGTAGGTTTCGCGCGCGCAAAACCATATGAAAGTACCACAGCGAGTGGACTCTTGGATTCACTAATCGCACTTTCCGCACGAACTAAATCGTTTGCTTTTAGCATAGGAACAATAAGCTTCCAAAGTTTGTTAGTTGCGCTTGACATTCTCGATAGATACAACAGTCTATCAGCCGCAATCGCCAGACCTATTGCCATTACAAAAAGAATGGGATACATAAAATTCCCACCGGTTTGAAAAAATTTTACTAATTCCATAAACCAACCTTTCACTCTTATTGAGAATAAATAAAGAAAAATAGTCCAATAGCTAGATTATTGAATCCGCTCTATTGATGTCGATATTTGTATCCAAGGATATAGTCTTTGATCCGTTAAATTCGTTATCCATCTGATCTATTAGCTGCCTCCGTCTGGTTCGATATTCTTCCATAGAAATACGGTGCTCGTAGTGAGCATTAGCTAATTTTTTTATTGCCTCAATATATATATTTTCCACCAGAATTTTCCATACTTAAAATATATGTAGCTAATTTTGAATTTCACGTAATACACGAAATCCGGTAAATGGATCTGCACGCCCATCATGGGGTGATGATTTATTAAAATTACATTCGTCCATGTCTGTATCAAATGATCCGCCAACAACAGAATATGTTCCGCCCGGCAATAGCACCCACTCTTGCGCGTTGCCTAAATGATTTACAACCCCCCACAGGTTTTGCTGGCCGAGGGAAGTTTTATTGAGTGAACTACCTTTTTTAATCCCGCGTGAGTTCAGTTTACAGTTGCGATTTGGATCGGGAATACTATTCGTTGATTTAGCAGCGTATTGCCACTCTGCTATCGTAGGTAAGCGATAGTTACGCCCTGATTTATTGGATAACCACTCAAGGTAAGCGGAAGCATTGTTAATGCTGATATTGGTGACTGGTGTTGCAGGCTCTTGTTGATTTTCAATACTACATTTACCACTCTGCTGACAAAACTCATTCATTTCATCTACTGAAACTTCATATTTTCCAATTGCAAAAGCTTTAATGCTGCCTCTACCTGGGATAACTACCATCATTGGTGCTTTGGTCGCACCATTGAGTCTATCGCGGCAACTACTTCCCATACCGCGAGCACCGAGACCAGCTAATGAAATGCTACATGGGTCTTTTGCTGCGATTGTAATGCTCGCCAGCAGGCTATTACCTTCAAATAATCGTAGTGCTTGCCTTTTAATAACTTCAGCGCGATCTGGAAATGTCGCACCAATTTTTTTAATGCACAATGCCATTGAGGCAACAATACTTGGCTCTTCTTGCTTATACCTTATTAAATTCAATGAGCGCAGTTTTGCAACAGCAATTTCAAAGTCGCGCATATCAATAGTGCTATTGCACATCAGTGGTTTATTGACATTAGCGAGCGCCGCTTCAAAGTCGGAGTGTTGTTTTGCCTGTACTTTTTCTTCTTGCAACTTTACTTGCTTTTCTTTTGTTAATCGTTCCTGTTCGATCGCGATTGATACCTGTTGCTGTTCACGCTCTATTGCCTGACGCTCACGTTCCGCCAAGGCGGAATTTATTTTTTCCCCAAGCTCTGCCAATAAGGTTTGATTGCCAGCATATCGAATGGCATTGGTATGCCATAACTGTGCATTATCCAATTCATTTTTAACTAAGGCTTCTTTGATTTTTTGTAGATAAAGTTTATAAAAACTATCTTCTTGCGTGATCAACCATGGATCGGTCTTGCCTAATAGTTGACGTAATTCTTGTATTTCAAGCCATACTTGATTTTCCCATTCTAAAGAAAAACTGGCTTGTGCATAAAGCTCCGCTATTGCTTTCTTTTTCATCTCAAGGCGCAACTTCTGTTCAATTTCATTGCGTACTTGATCTTCTGATAAAGTAATTGTGGGAGCAGGTTTAAATTGATAATAGGCACCTACAGCGCCACCCAATAATAGAACTGTAAATAAAAAGAAAACTCCTGCCCGGCTGGCAGAGCGAGTAAACTCCTGCCAAAAGAGCTCCACTGATTGGGTTCTATCTTCCCGATCAAATGCCAATGCGTGTTCTATTGCTTTCCACTGACGCTTGCTTAAACCAGAAATTTTCTTTGGCTTGAGTTTCTGGCGTTTAGCTTCATCCGCATGCACCCGGTTAAATGGGTGGGATCCGGTAAATAGTTCATATGCAATACACCCCAATGCATAGATATCATCGCGCACATCAGGATTTTTTCCTTCAAGCATTTCCAAACTTGCATAAGCAGGAGTCAGTGCGCCGAGGTTACCCGCATCAAATACAGTGCGGTCATCAACACTTTCTTCGCGATGCTCAACTTTAGCCACTGCGCGTGCGATACCAAAATCAATAACTTTAGCAATGCCTTTACTATTAACAAAAATATTTCCGGGTTTGAAATCTGAGTGAATAATATTTTGTGCATGTGCATAAATTAATGCTGCACACATACCTTCAATAATTTTAATAACTTCCGGGTGAGGTAACCCAACAGAACGATACTGTGCAATTAATTTATCGAGCGGTTTTCCATCTAGGTATTCCATCGTCATAAAGACCGTATCACCATCGCGGTCAAAATCATACACAGTGACAATATTCGGATGAGCTATACGCTGGGTTTTGCGTGATTCACGCTGGAGTGCAATAAACGCTTCAGGATGTGCTTTAAATTCATCAATAAGTACTTTGATAGCTACATAGGGGTCGCGGTCCTGGGCTTCGATTTTAAGCAAATCCTTAGCTTTATAGACAACACCCATCCCCCCTGCACCAAGAAGCTCTTCTAATACGAAACGTCCTTTGAGTACAGTGTGTTCATCAGCGATGCCTTGCAGTGTGAAATTATTATTTTGTTGTTCAGAATATGGGGTACCGCTAATGCGAGTTTTTTCATCCTGCCCAAAGTTATCCGCATGCATAAGATTAGGATTAACTTTTTGTTGAGGTATAAAACGGGTTTTATCGGAACTTGGTGTAGTATTTTTTGGTTTCGATAATTGGATGCGTGTTCTCTCGTCATCCGTAATAGCGGTTTTTTTCATCGGCGCAAAACGAGTTTTATCCTCCTCGCTCGCATTCGCGGTAAGTGATGGTTTTATTTGAGTTTTGTTTTCGATTGAATCATTCATTGTAGTGTTACCGCTGTCCTATTTACCCGGTCTTGCCCTATCCCTGCGCGCTATCTGCAGCAGACACTCTACCTGGATTGCCTTTAACAACAATCACAGAAACATTATCCCTGGCGCCTTGTTCCAGCGCTTTTTCAACCAATTCATCGGTGCTTTGCTGCACATCACGAATCTTCATTGATTCTATTATGGCTTCATTACTTATAGCATTGTAAAGACCATCACTGCATAACAAAAAACTGTCGCCTACCTGTGTCGTAAAAAGAGTCATATCAACGTAAAGCGGTGTTTCAACGCCTACAGCGCGAGTGATGACATTGCGATTGGGATGATTTTCACTGGCTTCTCTTGTAATTAAACCAAGTTCAATCATTTCTTCCAGTTGGCTATGATCGCGCGATAGCTGTATCAGCTGTTGGTTACGCATACGATATAGCCGTGAATCACCGACCCATAAACAAGCGCCAATTCTTCCTTTGATAACCATAACCACCACGGTGCTACCCATAGTGCTTCCGTCAAACATGATTTGCGCATATTCCAGCATTAGCTGATTAACTTCGAGTAAACAATCCTCGATTACATCAACGCAATCGCCCAAACTTGTTGAGGCGCTAAGCGCTCCAAGTGCATCAACAATTTTGCTACTGGCAATGTCACCTACCTTATGTCCACCCATACCGTCAGCCACGGCCCACAGTCCAACTTCTGGTTTTGCGAGAACTGCATCTTCATTAATTGTGCGTACGCAACCTACATCCGTTCGCACACCGCTTACCCAACTGATCGGGCGTCTATAGGTTGTATCTGTCATTAACATGATCACCGGAAATTGGAGACTTAGATTGACGTTGAATGAGATTTAAGTTGATAAGGTTGGTGCCAACCTCTTGCTGCCCATTGTCCGTCTAACATCGCCGCTATACCGCGCAATTGAGGCAACCCGCGGGTATAAAACAGACAAGGCTCTACCACTTGCGAGCCGTAAACAGTAGACCATACGGAATAGCTAACCAATTGCTCTTTACAAACAGCATCCATTAAAAATGGAAATGTGCTTTCTACAGGAGCCGCATCCTGTTCTAAATGAATTAGCGTACCTTGTTTTTCCAGCGACGCAGTACCCGTCATATAAGCTGACTTTACGTCAAGTGTGTGTTGATTGAGCTCCTGAGTAAGATCATCTATTTGCAACTGGCCCGCTAAAGCTTTTAATGCTATTTGTTCTATTGCTTCAAACCAGGTGTTTTGTTTAATTACATTGAATGAATTAGCATTTGCGTTGAGGCGCACTGCAACTGAAAATGGAAAATAACGACCTACACGATCTACACTAGGCAGTACAATTCCTGCCCATTGGTTTCCATCAATCACTCCATCAGATAATACAAAGCGCCAGATTGGACTAGTGAGATAAACGTCGAGCCAGGATTCACCAATTTGTTCTTGCGAGCTTCCCACAAAACCTTGTAGCCACGCATCCCAAGCGTTAATGAAATTGCTCGGTAAGTTACGATAGATAAAATCACCGTGTGCCGGCAATTTACCAAACAAACCCACGGAATTGGCATTGATCATTTAAATTGACTCCGGACAGCGGAACGATTCAAGTAAATCGTTTTTAAATGGATTATGAATGCTGGTCGCACGGCCTTCATAAACGATTTGTCGTGTATGTGCTGCCGCGACATCCATGTCATGTGCAAAGGTAATCAAATAAATATTGGATTGTGGCGTAGACTGAATTTTGGATGCATCCAATAAACGGAACCACGCCCAAGGGCCGGTATAGGCTTTATCAAATTGCGTGCCGTTCAAATCTTCGAAAATAACTCGAATACGACGGGAATCATTTTGCCCAGACCAGGTCACCGGCTTCCAAAATTTAGGGCCATGGTTATAAGTTAAGCGTTGATCACCCAAATCAAGAGTAAATACAGCATCGTCTTTATTCATTGTGAAAGGACGTAACTCTAAACTGATACTGGGTGTTTCCGGATTTTGCCGAAAAAACACATCGCGAATATTCGCTGCTCGCTGCAACTGATTAACGGTTGTTGAGGAAAACCCGATACTGTAGCCATCAACAGTTCTATTGGCCCAATTTCCACGTTTATCAATAAAGGGTTCAACAAACTCTTTTACAAATTGATCCACTGTACCTTGAGGTTTGAAAAATCCACTAAAGTCTAACAATGCGAGTTCATCTGTAGCGGCACGATTCAGTGGATAGCGCCCTGCCAAACCTTGCGAATAGGTTTGATATACACGGGCACGCCATTCTTTATTAACGTATTGGTGCGCTGAGCGCATAATCACTTGCCATGCCTCATCAGATAAAGCGGTTAGCCAACGCTGGAGAGGTTCGGGGGTAGATTTCGCATAAGCACGTAATGCCGTCACCGGGTTGGCTGCACCACTTTCGTAACGTGCTTTTGCAATCTCGAATGATTTTTGTTCTATATCAGGAGATAGCGCAATTTCTTGCACAAATATTTTTAAGGCTTCCAATTGTTGCATGGTGGAAGTAATTGGAGCTGGCCCACGCGATGATTGTTTGATGAGGGCATGTAAATCGTTAAAGCGCTTGTCGACGATCGTTCCTTCAACTTGGTTAGCAAGATAACTAACCGTCTGACCTGCGGCACCCGTAGAAATTTTATCTGCTGCTGCATCAAGCAATGGCGGAGTGAGCTGGGTATTGGTTTTTGCAACATCCAATATAGAGAGCACAGGAGAGTAAGCCGGGTCGACAAACGTTGACAATGCAGTATTTAAGTCACGCAAATTACTAAAATTCGCAACATGTAATGAGTTATGTATGGTCAGCCATACATTGCTGTAATCTGCAAAATAAAAGTTCTTAACCTGCTCGCTGATTACTTTTACATCGCGATTAACAAGTGCTTGATTATCACCTCCGCCTAGTACCCATTCCTCGTCTGCCACATCAGCGAATAATGCTGAGTTGGGAGAGAGATCCAAGCTTTGATAACCCTGAATCGTAAACAGTACAGGAATTGTAAATGCAGATTGATTTTCACTATTCAGTTTAAATGTGGAGCGCACAGCCTCCCCATAGAAATTAAGCACATTCACTGTTTGATTAAATTGTGGGTCAGTTTTAATTCGGCTATAAATTCGTTGCGCAATCGGAATTCGCAATAAAGTTCCACGCGTTTGTGTAACCAACGCCTCATTTAATACTGAGGAGGGGATGTCGTTAATTAATAACCTATTGAGATGTTTTTGCAGTTCAACGCGATGAATACTGTCAGCGCCATATAATTTATCCCATTTGGTTTCGAACCATTGTTTAACAAGTGACTCATCCATATGTTCAAGTGAATTAAACATGACGTAGATGCGAAATGTTTGATACAAATCGCCTTCTGGATCGCCTTGTTGGATTACCCGCTCTAAAGTGCGTAGTAATTGTGGTAGAAAAACGGTTTTTAATTTTTGTTCATATAAAAGATCGGCTTCTTGATCCACGCGATCATCATACAACCCCATACTACTTAACCATGGATGAGACTCTTTGTCATAAACGCTGCTTGCGCTGGCAAGAGCATTCAGCGCAGGCAGGGCAGCACTGGCCTCGGTATTCCAGCTGCTGATTTTTTTCTCTTCATCCTTAAAGTTTGCAATCTGTTGTTTTACTTCGCTCATATACAGATTATTGCGCGTAACACTGCCGCTCCATAGCAATACAATTGACAAGGTTACCGCCGCAATTCCTGCATAAGCAGCATTTTGCGACCAACGAATCACGCGCTCATAACGCATATTAGTGCCGACTAATTCAGACTCTGGAAAAATAACCTCACGAAACAATCGGGCAATAAAAAAACTTTTCCCACGTTGATTAGTCGCCTGCGTAGCTTCACGCGCAAAACCAAAGCTTGCAGAGACAGATGTCATTAAGCGGTCAATAGGGGTTCCATCTTGCGTACCGCTTGAGAAATAAACACCACGTAGATAGGGTTGGAACTGAAAACGATTTTGGGCAAACGTGCGTTTAACAAATGATTCCGCCATTTGATAAAGATTTTCCATTTGCAATGGAAAGCTCTCAATCGCCGCGCAACGCTTAACATCACGTTCCTGTTGCATCCGCCAAATAACACGGTCATGCAATCGCCGCGATAATTTTTTAAATTCTTGACCTAAGAAATCAAAATCAGGGCTTTGCGATGGTTTGGGCGCGTTAGGTAGGGATACACCCCATACCTGTTCACGCTCTTCTTTACCTAAGTCTTCAAAAAATTCGCTGAAACCAGAAACGAGGTCTGATTTTGTAAAGAGTAGATAAACAGGAAACCGAATTTCCAATTTATCCATCAATTCATCCAGACGGGTTCTAATCGTTTTGGCGTGCAATAAACGCTCTTCTTCGGTTTGCAGTAACAAATCCTGAAGACTAATCGCCACAATAACACCATTAACCGGACGGCGACGGCGATTACGTTTGAGCAAAGTTAAAAAGCCTTCCCACGCTGAACTATCAACAACCTTGTGACTATCCTGGGTTGTATAACGACCCGCCGTATCAATCAATACGGCCTCATTAGTAAACCACCAGTCGCAATTACGCGTACCACCAACACCTTGTAATGCACCTTTCCCGAATTGATCGGCGAGCGGGAATTCAAGTCCGGAATTGACTAACGCTGTTGTTTTGCCCGACCCTGGCGGGCCGACAATAATGTACCAAGGCAATTGGTAGAGCGCTTTCTTCTTTCCTTTACCAGTAAATTTTAATTTGTTCAGGGTATCAAGTGCCTGATGAAAGCGATCATTAATCTGTGCAATTTCATCCGCTGCTTGCTCTGATGCAGAATCAGTCTGCGCATAGGAATTATTTTGCTGTAAATCAGTAACCAAGGTTCTGTTACTGCGATTTGTCATCATCTGCAAGCGTAAATTATTTAATCCCCAGAGAATAATTGCGGCCATGATAAGTAAGAGGCGAGTCATCGGACTCGCCAATGGTGCTTGATTTTCAGAACCAAATTTAATCTGTGGGCCGGCGAACCAAATCAGCAATGCGACAAGTACTAGGCCGATCAATGAGATCACTACCGGGTGAGTAAAAAAACGACCAATTTTCTTCATATAATCCTGAGCATTATTCAGTAGTGCCTTGGCACATGATCAATATATATCCGAGGAGCTATCGGTATGCGAATAGAGACGAAAACACTATATAAAAAATATTCAGTTATTTTTTTCTTCAACAAGTTCGGCAATATCATCTGCTACCGGGCTTGATGATGCATAAAGCCAATAGCGTAAACCGGAATAACTAAAAAATAGAATGGTTGCCATAAGCGCAACGACAACCCAGAGCGGTATATACTCGGTTAAAGGATTACGAGTCCGCCCCAAACCACTCCAGGTGGGTGAAAGGCTGCGTTCATAGTCACCACGTTGACGGCGAATTATTGAAAATAATTCATCGCGCATCTGATCAAGTGCCTCTCTGCCACGATTCATAAGCCTGTACCTGCCCTCAAAACCCAAGCTCAGGCAAACATAAAAAAGCTCAATAACATCAAGATTTTCGGATGGCGACTGGCGAAGACGATCAAGTATTAAAAATGATTTTTCTCCGCCAGAGGTTTCTCCATGGAACACACTGAGCAGAGTGCGTTGTGCCCATGCACTTTCAGTCCCCCAAGGGGTATTTAATACGGCTTCATCCAACACGGAACACATTAAATAACGAACAGATAACTGGACTTCCTGTTTGAGTCCTAAATCTCGCAACTCATTTTCCAGTTTTTTAATTTCATTAACTAAACGCTGATGCAAGCCTCCAACGTCAGGATGACTGACTGCGCTACGGGTTTTAGCAAATACTGCAATCAACGTAGAAGCTGCACTAATGATAGGGTTTAACCCACAATCTGCTTTAAAGTTTGTGCTGCCAGAATCGGAGAGAACATAACTAGCAACAGGAGCAGAATTGTATGCACCTTGTGATTTATGCTGTGCAGAGACCTGCCCCATTTCAGGATTGGGATTTCTCGCCCCGGGCATTGGACGCATAGAGGTGCGATCACCTCCTGGCATCGGCTGTTTAAAAACGGTTTTATCTGAATCATCCGTAGACATGCGGCGCTCCCTGAAGTAACAGGTTAATTAAAATTTATTGGCGGATAGCCCAAAATTCCATCTCAATTCCGGGGAAATCACCACCTAAATGCAGTGCAAAGCCACCTGATTGATTAAGCTCTTTCCAGAAATCACTGTGCTTATCTAATTCAAAATACGTATACCCGGAGCGAAAAGGAATTTGCCGAGGGGCAACAGGTAATGGCCGAAGCATTATGCCTGGCATCGCAGCATTAACCAGCTCACGGATACGCTCAACCGGCCCAATTTTAATTTGCGCGGGCAACCGTGAACGAACAGCTTCCTCTGGAATATCGGCACGCACCGCCAATATAAAACTGGCAGTGTTTAATAATGATCGATCCATAATTTCCGAAACGCGAATGCCATATTTTTTCTCAATCAATTGCAAGGAGATTGCAGTCTGCTCGTAAACCATTGATAGATATTCACGCAGGGTTGCCAATACGGGTAAAAATGTCTGTTGCAAATTGTCATGTAAATAAACGGGAAATTCCGGCGGCCTTTTCGTTTTGGTGACAAACGTAGCCAGCTCGCCCGCAAGTTGCAATAAAACTGCAAACAACTCCGTAGGATGAAACCCCCTTAGGGAAGCAAGGTGATTAACGTAAGGCTCGGCACGATTGATAAGTTGCAATAACATATAATCGGCAATCTCAGCGGTACCGCCTCTGCGAGCATCAGCTAAACGCCCAGCAATTGACTCACCTCGATGATGCAGTAATCCACCCAATTCAGTAATGAAGCTGGTGAGTTTGAGGCTAGCGCGGCAATCGAGACAAGTGGCCAGGAACTGTTCGTCTAAAATTATATTTTTATCATCGCGGGCTTCAGCGATCCGGATAAACGCAATGCATACGTAGCCGCTTAAATCATCAGTGTCCAACATCAATCGCAAACGCAGTTTCGCAATGTCGATAGCATGGTCTTCCCCACCCTCTTGGGTAACATCACGTACTGCTAATTCCGTTGGGTAGTATCTTGCCAAACCCTGAGTATTATTTTTTGATAATACATCAACTGCACCTGGTCTTTTGACTGGGACGGCTAAATATACAAGGGTATTGTGCAGCCCTGTTGGCACATCAATAACTGAAGGAGATTCGTCGGTTGCGGGAAAACTAAAAGGAGTTCCATCAGGAAATATTCCACTTGCCCTGAGCAGGGAAATTTTACCCAGCTTTAACAACTGGTGGTCAATTTCAAACTCCTGCAAGCCCCACGCATTGCTACCATAAGCAATACACTTTCGATCAATGTATCGCTCTATATATCGATCTTGTTGTTGAAAATGTTGGGGATTGAGAAACATTCCCTCTGACCATACCACCTTACTATCTAACGACATACGAATCCCACCGAATCATGAAGCAAAAGGCTTAAAAAATTATTTTTTTGCCAGAGAAATAGTTCTTCCAGAAATCTTAATAATTGCTTTATTTCTAATAATGTTATTTTCTGTTACCGGAAATATAGCTTTATATGTGGAACCAGGATACTGAGAAAATTCAGCATATATAGCAATTATTTTTGTACCAGGTTCAAGCACAAAACTTTCAGTGCGCGCACTACCTGGAAGCAGAGGTTTCAACACTTGTTTACTGACAATATCGCCACCAAAAATTTCCATATCCCGCTCATAAATATCGATAAAATCAGCTTTATCAAAAGCAGCTGCAGATTTTAACTGATAAAAGCGAACGAAGACGGGAGACGGTCGAGACTCATCATCCGGGTTGATATCAGATGCAATCTCAAATGTAAGTTTTAAATCTGTATCCAGATTAAGAGCACCTCCTACGCGGCTCTTTGACGAGCTGCATCCGCTCATAAAAGCAGTAGCGCTGAAAAAAATCATAATTGCCAAGGTACGGGAAAAGAAAACGAAAACTGAATCACTTAACGTAAGTTTATTGCGCATTATTGCTTATCCTTTTTTCGAGCTGCCGCCAGACGGCGTAATTGATCCTCATAGGCGCTGACAAAGTCGCTGCCAAATAAATGCTGAAATGAAGATTCCATATTGTCAGTAAAACCAGCGTAATAGTCTGTATAGCTACTCCAATACTTTGCCTTCTGCATACCAGGGATTACGCCTCCTCGCCCCTGTTTGTTAAAATTTTTCTCCAAATTATCCGGGTTAAACCGCTCCATCATCCGCTCAAATCCTTGACGTATTCCGCCAATCATCGCGACCTGATGCTCAGCGATTTCTTGAAATCCCTCTTTAAATGCTTCGACAGGCTTTTTATAGGAATTAGATTTTTTTAGAAACATATTTTCCAATGCGTCATCAACACTGACTGAAAACTTTAACGGATTATTTTCTACCGGCTGAATCGTTGTTACATTCATGCGGAATTCGTTTTTAATACTTGTTCGGGAACGTAGAACGCCCATCATTCCTTCTACGATTTCGCGCATCAGCTGACCGCTCATTGTTGCAATGTCAGCAACCTCAGCCTCTGTAAGGCGCGAAGAATCCAAACCCATTGCCTGAATAAAAGAACAATCAGCTAGCGTCGTATGAGGTTGATGCGATGATTCAATAGCCCCCTTCACGACATTGACAGGTACTTGAGTCGGTGATGGCTCGGGAACTAGTGGTGGCGTTGAGGTAGAAAGGATTGGCTCAGCTACCATCAAACGCTCTGCAAGTGGTTGACGATCACTCCGTGGTTTTGGTACTAGCACATCAGCAGAACGATTAATTGGTGCGGTTTGAAGGGTATTTATATCTGTTGTGGGCGCTGTAATCTGAGGACCTGTTTTTTTACCCAAGTCAGAAAAATCATCTTCCCAATCCTCAGGAATTAAATTTTCCCTCAAGGCATTAGGCCAAACTACCGCTTGATCCATGCTTTGTGACATATCCAATTGGGCGAAATCAGGTGTTGAATACTGTGGCTCATCGCCAAAGATGTCATCTATCGATGTGCTGATAATAGCGGGAGTGGCGCTTGCAAAATTAGCCGGTGATTTTTGTACTCTGGCCGCTTTATCCCACATTGCCAGTGGATCAAGCGGCTGCTCAAATAGGGAAGCCGCTTCTGGAATAGACCCATGACCAAATGGTTCATCGAAAATATTTGCTGCAGGAGTGTTATCAAAGAGCGGTTTATTATCAAATGGAGATGCGTTAGTCGTAGCTTCAATGACATTGACGGAGAAACTGTAATCACCAATGTCAAAAATATCACCATGGGCGATACGGGACTTTACACCTCGCCCTATCGGCTCAGGCGCCCCATTGAGGAAAGTACCATTAGTACTTCTGTCGAGTAAATAATATCCGTCGGCGATCCACAAAATTTCACAATGGCAGGAGGATAAAAATTTCTCGGGATCAGGTAGTGCCCAGCTGTTGGTGTCGGCCCTACCAAAGGTTCCCCCTTGCTCATCAAATAAATGACTAGTTCTGGATAGGGAAACGCCTCCCGGTGTTTTCACCAAAGTAACCTGTAACGCCATTTGACTTTCACCCTTAACGATCCATCAGGAGTAATACTTAAATTTCAATAAGTTATGATAATTTAATGCCCGCATCTCTTTTCAATTGCCGGACTATTTATCAAAAGTGCAGATGGTATCATGGCATCAAAACCACATACTACCGCTAGAATTGTGACGCAATTCGCCCTATGGAGTATAACTTTTGGTGTCAGTTCTTAATTTATGGCCGCGTTTGTGCTAGCGTGTCGAGCTTCGAAGCAAGAATTTGGAAACTACCGCAAAGTAATATTGTAAATAATAGTTTTTCAGATGTGGCATCTCACAACACAGCCATGTCAGGTTCGTTTTTGCAACTGAAAAGGGATATGAACTTAATGGCATCGTCGCCTATTTTAGATTTTTCCAGCCTTTTGGCCCCCATCTCTAGCGAGCAGCCTACCGGAATCGACTTGCGGCTCGACTCTTCACCTATTTCTAGTTATCAGACAATAAAAACTGCGCGTTATGCGGCACGCGACGCCGAAAAAAACAATTTGTATAATGATTCCAATGGCGATGCAGACGAACACTGGCGAAAAATAATATCCTTGGCTCCTATGTTATTAACACGTGAGAGCAAGGATCTTGAAGTCGCCACTTGGTTAACTGAAGCCTTAATTCGTCGTCATGGATTTCAAGGATTGAGAGAGGCTTTTTTATTAATAGAAGGCCTCATTGAAAATTTTTGGGATCATCTCTATCCCTCACCTGATGAAGAGGATGGGATTGAAACACGTATATCACCTCTCTCCGGACTCAACGGTACGGCAAATGAAGGTGTGCTCATTGCCCCCATTAGACGGGTTCCATTTACAGAAGGCTACACACCTGGTCCATTTGCTTATTGGCAATACCAACAGGCTGTTGAGCTGGAGAGAATTACCAACGAAGATACGCGCCATAGTAAGGCTGAAAAGCTCGGGTTCACTTTAATTGATATAGAACGCGCGATTGAGGAATCAACTCAAGAATTTATAGTTGATCAGTTTGATGCTATTGATGAAGCAATTAGCTGCTCAAAAAGAATAGAAAAAAACCTCGACCAACTCTGCGGTTCAGAATATGCACCCTCTATGCGCGCGATTATTGGCGCGCTGGAAGAATGTCGCGCAGCACTCAATCATATTGCCAAGCATAAACTTCCCGCTACAGTAGAGGCTGAACCTGTCATTGAAGCCACTAACATAGCGACAGGAACAGACGACCGCACAAAACCAGCCGTTATTAACCCGCTAAATACCTTCACATCTCGCGAAGCAGCGTTTAAACAACTGTTGGATATCGCAAAATTTTTTCGCACCACCGAACCACACTCCCCTGTGTCTTATGCGCTTGAAAAAGCCGTAAAATGGGGCAATATGCCGCTTGATGAATTGATTGTTGAGCTTATTCCTGACTCTTCGTCACGAAAACATTTCAGTGAACTCACTGGTGTTAAAACTAATGAAGATTAACCAAACCACACCTAGCCAAGAGGATTAGGGATTATGTCCGATAGCATCCACGATAAACTTAAACGCGTCAGAAAGCCTCGTGTTCATATTACTTATGATCTCGAAACAAACGGCTCTATCGTAGAAAAGGAAATTCCTTTTGTGATGGGCGTGATGGGCGATTATTCAGGCGATAACACTGAAGGTAAAAAGGCGTTGAAAGATCGCAAGTTTTCGCAAATTGATCGCGATAATTTCAACGAAATCATGACCAAAGTAAATCCCCAGTTACGAGTCAAAGTAGAAAATCTTCTTGAAAATGACGGCAGTGAAATGACCGCCAGTTTGGATTTCAAAACTATGGAAGATTTTGAACCACATAGAATCGTAGAGCAGCTTGAACCACTGAAAAAACTCATGGATACACGCAACAAACTCAGAGACCTGTTGACCAAAGCAGATCGATCAGAAGATCTTGAAGCAATTCTTGAGGATGTATTGAGTAACACTAACGCACTGTCATCGCTATCAAGTGAACTCGGCGTAAGCAAAAAAGAGGAATAAACATGTCTAGTAAAGAACAATTAGAAGGCCTACAAGCAGAAGCACAAGTTGCCGAATTGAGTTTTCTTGAACAGGCGATTAGTGCCACAAAACAGACATCGCGCGATGAAACAGAAGAGCTGCTGAGAACCTTAACTAGCGAGGCAATGAAAGGTACTGTCAAGTGGGATAAAAACTTGTCGGTTACGATAAACGCTGCCATTAAAGCTATCGATGATGCCATGTCCAAACAACTGGCGGCAGTCATGCACAGTGAAAAATTCCAAAAATTGGAAGGCTCATGGCGCGGACTCAATTATTTAGTCAGCAATACTGAAACAAGCTCTCAACTCAAGATTCGCATGCTCAATATCAGTAAAAAAGAACTGGGCAAAGATCTGGAAAAAGCTGTTGAATTTGATCAAAGCCAAATTTTTAAAAAAATCTATGAGAGCGAATTCGGTACCGCCGGTGGCCAACCCTATGCCGCACTGATTGGTGATTATGAGTTTTCAACTCATCCGGATGACATTTCCCTATTATCTAAAATGTCGAATGTTGCAGCAGCAGGTTTTTGTCCATTTTTATCCGCCGCATCTCCCAAAATGTTCGGTTTCGATAGCTTTACCGAACTGTCAAAACCGCGTGACCTCGAAAAAATCTTTGATTCTGCCGAATATATCCAATGGCGCAGCTTTCGCGATACGGAAGATTCACGTTTTGTTACTTTGGCTATGCCCAGGGTTTTGGCGCGCTTGCCATATGGCCAATCCACAAAACCCGTAGAAGCCTTTAATTACGAAGAGCTGCCAAGAAGTAACGATGGTCGTCATATTGAAACTGATCACGATGATTATTGTTGGATGAATGCCGCTTATGCGCTGGGCACTACACTAACAAAATCATTCGCTGAAAATGGTTGGTGCACCGCCATACGTGGTGCTGAAGGTGGCGGTAAAGTTGAAGGACTACCAAGCCATACTTTTGTTAGCGATGACGGCGACACAGATCAGAAATGCCCAACCGAAATCGGCATCACTGATCGCCGTGAAGCAGAGCTCAGTAAATTAGGCTTCTTACCCATGTGCCACTACAAAAACACGGATTACGCTGTTTTCTTTGGCGCACAAACAACTCAACGTCCGAAAAAATTTGATGACCCAGATGCAACGGCAAATGCGGCTATTTCTGCAAGATTGCCATATATCATGGCAACGTCACGTATTGCACACTTTCTCAAAACTATGGCACGCGACAAAATCGGTTCTTTTATGGAGCCGGGTGAAGCTGAAGTATGGTTAAACCGCTGGATCAGCAACTACGTAAATGGCAGCGAAGGTGCGAGCGCAGAAGCCAAAGCTCAATATCCATTGCGCGAAGCAAGAGTTGAAGTGAAAGAAGTCCCCGGCCAACCAGGGGTTTATAATGCAGTTGTACTTATGCGCCCATGGTTACAAATGGAAGAATTAACCGCGTCACTACGATTAGTAGCAAACATTCCAAAAGCAGGTTAATAATTTACGGGCTATTAAAGTAAAGAGGGGAATACTAATTCCCCTCTTCCTTATTCAATAAATGGATTATTGTTGTGTCAGCTCTTAACCATCAAGGTACATCGATAGATAAATCCCACGATGTAAATATCGACTTGTTAACATCAGCCTGTAAGCGTAGACCTTACATCACATCACTATCCGGTTTTATTGAAGAGACTGATCCCTATGAGGCCATCAGTTACTGGCTAAGTAACTTCGAAAATATAACCCCCGATACAACAGCAAACGATATCGCCTTCATCATCAATAAAGCAATTGCTCGTATTGACCATCTCGTAAATGACCAACTAAATGAAATTATTCATCATCCAGGGCTGCAAAAACTTGAAGCCTCTTGGCGTGGCCTGTGGTATCTCGTAGCACAAGCTGACGGTAGTCGAAATATTAAAATACGTTTTTTAGATATTACTTGGGCAGAAATCACCAAAGATATAGAACGAGCTTTGGACGTTGATCAGAGCCAGCTATTTCAAAAAATTTACAGTGAAGAATATGGTACACCCGGCGGTGAACCTTACGGAGCCATTATTGGTGATTATGAAATAAGCCATAAAAGATCAATAAGACACCCATTTGATGATATAGCTACTCTCAATGGTATAAGCCAAATTGCTGCCGCTGCATTTGCGCCATTTATTGCCGCTGCATCCAGTGAATTTTTTGGTTTAGACAATTTTACTGCATTGGGCATGCCTATAAACCTGCATAGTATTTTTGCGCAAACAGAATACGTTAAATGGCGCGCACTACGTGAAAAACAAGACAGTCGCTTTCTCGGGCTTACCCTGCCACGCATTTTGATGCGAGAGCCTTATCGCAGGTCTCCTGGAAGTTACAAAGGTATATTTTTTTACGAAAAATCAAATCACGAAAATCAATCCTCTAGCGAATTATGGGGAAATGCAGCCTATGCATTTGGTGGGGTTCTGATTAGAGAATTTGCAAACGTTGGATGGTTTGGTCATATTCGCGGTGTCCCTCGCGATGAGATAGGTGGAGGGCTATTAACCAATTTATCGTCTGTTAACTTTGCAACAGACGCTGATGGCATAGCATGTAAACCCTCAGTCGATATTGTGATTACAGATACCATGGAACGGGAACTTAGTGATCTTGGGCTAATGCCCTTATGTCATTGTTACGATACGCCATTTAGCGCGTTTTATAGCAACCAGTCTGTCCAACAACCACGCAGTCGACTATCGCGCTCGGATGACGTGAATGCGAAACTATCAGCAATGTTGCAACACGTATTATGTGCATCACGCGTAGCACATTATTTAAAAGTTATGATTCGGGACAAAATCGGCTCTTTTATTACAGCCGATGAATGCGAGCGATTTCTAACTGAATGGTTGTTCAAATACACTACCGGACGCGAAGATTTGGAATGGGAAGAGCAGGCGCGTTACCCTCTTCGTCAAGCCGCCGTGAGTGTAAACGAACACCCTAACAAACCTGGACAATATCTCTGTGTTATTCATCTGGTGCCACATTACCAGCTCGATCAAATGGTCGCAGAATTAGAGTTAGTAACCGAATTAATGCAAACAAGTTAAAAACGGCTAACAATAGGAAAACCGCGGAAATGCGAATTTGGAAAAAACAAGAATTACGGCCATCTATTTTAGACCGTTTGATAGATGATGAACCACACATACAAATCGAACAAGATAAAAACCGAAATCAATATTTACGCGAACTACGCAACAGCGTTAAACGGGATTTGGAAAACCTTTTAAACACTCGGTTCAGAATGCAATCACCACCTGATGATTTAAAAGAGGTGGAGTTCTCTATACTAAATTATGGCTTACCAGATCTTGCCACTATAAATATTGCAGATATAGAGAAAAAAAAAGGTTTCACTAAAAATCTAGAAAAAACACTTCGAACATTTGAGCCGCGATTTAAATCAGTAAAAGTGATCCATCTAGACAATAAAGATACCACTGATAGAACCCTTAAATTTCGTATAGATGCAACACTTCATGCGGATCCCGCTCCAGAAGTGATCATTTTCGATTCCATTTTAGACCCGGTATTTAGAACCGTAAAAGTAGAAGAGTCCAAACATGGCTGATGAATTACTTCCCTATTACGAAAAAGAACTCGCTTTTATTCGGCAAATGGGTGCCGAATTCGCGAAGGAACATCCAAAAATTGCCGGCCGTTTAGGGATTAGTACAGATACGATTGAAGATCCGCATGTTTCACGCTTAATCGAGAGCTTCGCTTATTTAAATGCGCGTGTTCAGCATAAATTAGATGACGACTTTCCAGAACTTAGTGATGCCCTACTAGGTATCCTGTTTCCGCACTACCAACGTCCAATACCGTCAATGGCCATAGTGCAGTTGGTGCCAAATCAGGAGCAACTTGAAGCGAGCTATATCCTACCGGCCCAAACAATCCTGGAAACAGAGCAATTCCAAGGAGAGAATTGTCGTTTCACTACAGTGTATGAAACTGAGCTCCTCCCCTTACAAGTTAAAGATGCAAGCTTGGTGGGACGACCTTTTGCAACACCCGGTGCGAATAGCGTGCGCGGTGCAGGGGGTGTTTTGCATTTGCGACTTCATACTTTTAATGAAGCAATAAATTTTAACGAGTTGCGCCCAAACCGTTTGCGTTTTTATATCAAAGGTCAACCACAACACGTTCATCCACTTTATGAGATGATACTCAATGAATGCCAACAATTAGTTATTTCAACATCTGCAACCGATATAAATCCGGTCTTTTTAGGTAAAAATATCGTAAAAGCGGTAGGGTTTTGCGATACAGAAAGTTTACTCCCTTACCCTTCTTCCTCTTTTTCGGGCTACCGATTATTGAGTGAATTTTTTGTATTCCCAGAGAAATTCATGTTTATTGATATTGAAGGAATCGCCAATTACATCCCAAATAATGCCACGACAGAGCTAAATCTCTATCTCTATCTCAATCGATCTGATGTAGAGCTTGAACATAATATTAATGCAGCCACTTTTGTATTGGGCTGTACACCGGTGGTAAATTTATTCAGCCATAAAGCAGATCCAATAAAATTGGAGCACACTCAGCTGGACTATCAAATTATTCCAGATGCGCGCCGGCCAACGGGATATGAAATTTATTCAATAGAGAATGTTATCGCTAGCAGCACAACTGGTATACAAGAAAAATTTCTACCATTCTATGGTCTCAAACATAAACATCTGGATTTAAAAACTCAGTCTTTTTGGTTTGCTAATCGCCAGCACGCAAAACTCGGCTACGGCCAACGTGATGAAGGAACGGATATGTTCCTAAGTTTGGTTGATTTAAACTTTAACCCAAACTTACCTGAAGATCGTACGCTAATTGTAGAAACCACTTGTAGCAACCGAGATTTACCCGCAAAACTTCCGTTTAATCTTGAACAACCAAAACTTCAATGTGTCAATGCAGCTCCGCCTTGCGAAAAAATTCGCTGCTTAACCCAGCCTTCAATTACTGTTCGTCCACCACTGAGAAATGGCGCGCGCTGGCGGTTATTATCTCATTTAAATTTAAACCATTTATCAATAACAGGATCGCATAACGCTACCGATGCCTTAAAAGAAATATTGCGTCTTTATAATTTTAAAGACTCTCCGGCAACAAGAGCGCTAATTGATTCTATTCAATCGATTCATACACGAAGTGTGAATGCACCACTTAATATAGATGGCAGAGCAACATTATGTCGCGGTATCGAGGTTGAAATTGAAATAGATGATTCACAGTTTACTGGCAGTAGCAGTTTTCTATTTGCAAGTGTATTAGAACATTTCTTTGGTCTTTACTGCTCAATTAATTCATTTTCCCGCTTACTCGTTAAACGTAAAAATAAAGAAGGTTACTTAAAAAAATGTCCTCCCCGAGCTGGCGAAAAAATACTGCTGTAACCGATTTACTGTTAAAAGCACCACATGCATTTAGCTTTTTCCAGGCAGTACGCTTATTGGAACGTGCGGTTATTTTTAACGACTCATTGTCTGTTTATGACAATAATCAGACAAAAAAACAAAATCCAATTGGACTATTCGTGCCGCCGACAACTGAAGCCTTGCGCTTCAAAACTCGCACATCATTTAATTTTCCAAGCAGCGAAATATCATCTATTACAAAAACCAAAGAAGGAAACTTGAATGCACCATGGGAAATGCAAATAAATTTTATGAGCCTGGCAGGCAGCACCGGGGTGCTGCCCTACCATTACACAGAGTTAATATTACAACGCTTGAAACAGAAAGATGAGTCCCTCATTCACTTTCTGGATATGTTTAATCATCGAACTGTTTCGCTTTTTTATCAAGCGAGTACTAAATACTCATTACCTATTGAATATGAGCGAAAAAAATTAAATGGCAGCGCGAAAAAAGATAAATCAACAGCTACACAAGCTTTATTATCAATGATTGGATTGGGTACTGAGGGACTTACTAATAGGTTGTTAATAAAAGATGAGTCACTGTTATTCTACAGCGGACTACTAACACAGAAAGTTAGAACATCTACCGGACTAAAACAAATATTAGCTGATTATTTTGATCTGCCCGTGAAAATTCAGGAATTTGTGGGGCAATGGCAGGATCTAATTCCCGATATTCGTACACGCATTGCATCTAAATTAGAACCTAAAGGACAAAATGCAGCATTAGCATACTCAGCAATGTTAGGTGCCAAAGGTTGGATCGCCCAAGGGAAAATTAGGATATTGCTCGGCCCACTCAATAAAGAACAGTTTTATCGCTTTGCACCAGGGACTAAGGCCCTAGCTGCAATGAATCATATGATTCAAATGTATTTAGGGCTAGAACATGATTATGAATTTATAATTGAGGTAAAGCGAATAGACCTACCCAACAAAATTAAACTTAGCGCAAAATCACCTCCAATTTTGAGCTGGAATACCTGGTTATCTACTAGCGAGAAAAAAACATTAGTCGATAAAGATGAAACGCTAAAAATTAAAGTTTCAGCTAAACATGTCGTTTGATTATTAGAATTTAAAAGCACACATTAAATTAATTTAAGGATAGAGCCATGATTAATATTGATCTGAAATCGCTTGTAGTAAAACTCAATGAACCTTGCAGAAATGCACTTGAAAGTGCCGCTGGCTTATGTTTATCAAGAACTCATTATAATGTTGAAATTGAGCATTGGCTGCTTAAACTATTAGAGATAGCGGATAGTGATATCCTGTCCGTACTAGAAAAATTTGATATTAATATTGGCAATCTCGTTCGTCACCTAAACCGAGAATTGGATGCTGTTAAAACCGGAAACTCACGCGCTCCCGCACTCTCCCCTACTATTGTCGATTTGGCAAAAAATGCATGGATACTTGCATCAGTAGAGTATGGCCACAGTAAGATTACTTCTGCTCACATACTAGCAGCACTATTATTGGATGAAAGCTTACGTCGAGCAACCGAAGCCACTAACGGTGAATTAAAAAAAATTATTCCTGAGTCACTACGTGACGTAGTCCGTAGTGCTATTGGTACTACTGGTGAATCCAAACAAACAGAAAATTCGAACTCCTCTAATGAAGATAATTCAACATTTACTGCGCCAAGCAAAACACCATCACTCGATAGATTTACAGTTAATCTCACTGAGGCTGCCAAGAAGGGAAAAATTGATGCCGTATTAGGGCGAGATGATGAGGTTCGTCAAATTATTGATATTCTTATTCGTCGCCGCCAAAACAATCCTATTCTTACGGGAGAAGCTGGCGTAGGTAAAACAGCCGTCGTTGAAGGCTTTGCATTGCGTATTGCATCAGGTGATGTTCCGGAACAATTAAAAAATGTCACCATCCGCAGTTTGGATTTAGGGTTATTGCAAGCTGGTGCAAGCGTAAAGGGTGAATTTGAAAACCGTTTAAAGTCAGTCATTGCTGAAGTCAAAGCATCATCTGAACCGATTATCATGTTTATTGATGAAGCGCATACATTAATTGGCGCGGGAGGGAAAGAGGGACAAGGTGATGCTGCAAATCTTCTCAAACCAGCATTAGCACGGGGAGAACTACGCACCATTGCTGCCACAACATGGGCAGAATATAAAAAATATTTTGAACGCGATCCTGCGCTAACGCGTCGTTTTCAGGTCGTAAAAATCGAAGAGCCTGATGAAGAAAAGGCTATCAATATGATGCGTGCTATCTCTGATATGTTACAAAATCATCATCGCGTAAGAATTATGGATGAAGCGATTGTGGACTCGGTACGTCTTTCCAGTCGTTATATTACTGCACGCCAATTACCCGACAAATCAGTAAGCCTACTTGACACGGCGTGCGCCCGCGTCGCACTCAGCCAAAGCTCCACACCCGCAGCAATTGAAGACACTCGCCGTCAAATTATTCAATGCAATGCAACAATTGAATCTCTTGGTAGAGAAAACGCATCCCATGGAAACGCTACCGAACGTTTAGCGCAACTTGAAACAGAAAAACAACAATTGCAGATGCAACTACATGATCAAGAGGGACAATGGCAACTGGAACTGGAAAAAGTAAAAACAATTCAAAACTTACAAAAACAAATAGAAGATGATTTTCATAACCGCAAAAATAATGCAGCCGAAAACGTCCTTAATGACCATGAGTTAACTGCACTGCGTACACAGCTGGATAATTTACGCGAAGAACTTGCTGTATTACAAGGTGAAGCTCCGCTAATTAAAGTCAATGTAGATAGCCAAGCCATCGCCGAAGTGGTTGCAAACTGGACCGGTATCCCCGTAGGAAAGATGGTATCAAATGAAATTAAAGCTATTTTAGATTTACAGAGCGCGCTAGGAGAGCGGGTTATCGGCCAGCCTCACGCCTTGGAAGCAATTGCACAAAGCATTCGTACATCGCGCGCCGGCTTAACTGACCCACGCAAACCTATCGGTGTATTTTTTATGGTCGGCTCAAGTGGGGTAGGAAAAACAGAAACAGCACTCGCATTAACAGACATTCTCTATGGTGGTGAACAAAATATTACCGTCATCAATATGTCTGAATTTAAAGAGGAACATAAAGTATCCATGCTGTTAGGCTCACCGCCGGGATATGTAGGCTATGGTGAGGGTGGTGTTTTGACTGAGGCGGTCAGACGCAAACCTTATAGTGTAATTTTGCTTGATGAAATGGAAAAAGCTCATCCTGGTGTACAGGATATTTTTTACAACTTGTTTGATAAGGGCACGATTAAGGATGGCGAAGGTCGTGATATTGATTTTCGCAATACCGTTATCATTATGACTTCCAATGCTGGTGAGGAGCATATCCGCGCAATGTGCGCCGCACAAGAAGAACGTCCCGATCCAGAGGTATTGCTGGATAATTTCCGTCCGCAATTATTACGTTACTTCAAGCCTGCTTTTCTTGGTCGTACCACTGTGATTCCTTACTATCCACTCAATGATGACGATTTAATGAAAATTTGTTTAATTAACATGAAACGTATTAGTAAACGTGTCAAAGATCATTACAACGCAGACTTCACTTATGACGAAGATGTTCTACTTCATATTCTAGCCCGTAGCCAAGAAGTTGATACCGGCGCACGTAATATCGAAAATATTTTGACGCGTACATTGTTACCTGCGTTAGCAACTGAATGTCTTGGAAAAATGGCTAACAATGAACCGATCAATAGCATCCATGTGAGCGTGAATGAAAACGGCCAATTTACTTATCAAGTGATCTAATGAATAAAGTCACCAGAACTATTTTCTGGTGACTTTATCTTGGAAGTGTATAGCCATTCGGCTTTACGTTATCTTAACTTAAAGCATCAACATCAATCATTTTCTACTACGTTTTTAACTACCCATGAACTTATTCAGTACAAACGAAGAAAGAAAAAAAAAGGAAATTTTAGAAAATATTCATATTCTCTATTTTTATATTATTTTATTAATGATCTTAGGTTTGGGAAGCAGCGGAAGAGTAGCAGCTGCGTCTACAGACACAAAATTTTTGACCGCTACATCGAATGCTTATCAAGATATAGTTAGTCGAGAAAAATCAGAGCCTATTACTACGGATTTAAATAGTATCATTGCGGAAGTTGACGCTGAAATTGCAGCAAAAAAATCCACCGCAGCAATGATCATCCTTGTAAAAAACATGCCTTTTACAAAACAAAACGTTCATCTGCCAGTTGTACAACAAATAGTTTCCCTCGCTTTATCCCTGCATAACCTTACACTTGCCGAAACATTATTAGCACACGCGCATAATCAGGGCGATGCATATGGAGGCGCAAGGATTTCATTCGAAATAGCAAAATATAGTGCAGCACAAAACAAGTGGGATAAGGTGCTAATGCTACTAAAAAACACCGATGTAACCGAAAACCTTGAGAAAGAGGATGCAGAAGAAGCTAATTTATTAATTGGTAGCGCTTTACAGCAACAAAAAAGACATCGTGAAGCTATGAGCTATTATGAAAAAATAAAAGCAGATTCTGTTCATTATAGGTTGGCTCAACTTAATCTTGCCACTGCTAATATCCGTCAGGATTGGTGGACTGATGCGCACATGGCAATTAATAATGCAATAAAGAAAAATAGCTCTAAAAAAGATGAGCTTGATTATCGGCTGCATACCCTACTCGGTTTTTCTCAAATTCAATTTGGCTTTTATCGTGATGCACGAGAAAGTTTTCGCAACGTATCACTTAAAAGTGATTATACAAATCGCGCTTTGCTTGGGTTGGGAATGGCAGCATTACACCAAGAGGACTTTATAGGGGCATTAAGTGCTTTCAAACATCTACGAACAAAAGAAGAAAAAGATATTTCAGTAGCTGAATCATATTTATTAAATGCTTTTACGTTGCGCCAACTTGGGCAATACGACGATGCGCTGGCGGCTTACCAGGAGGCGGTTGTCTATTATTCAGACTTACACAACCAACAAACTAATACGATATCTAACCTGAATGAACAAAGAATTTCGCTACAAATAATCAATAGGATTTTCATACGTCCAGAGTCGCGGAATGATAAGCAACTACGTCATTTCGTAGAAAAAATTAATATTATTGCTGATCTATTGAACTATCCGGTATCAAGTATCACAAAAACTCAGTTAACGAATACAAAAATACTTCTCGAAGAAGAATATGTAAATCTTGCAAAAACAATTCTACGATCAGAACAAGAATCAATCGCTAGTTATCTAAGCCAATCAAAATTTGGGTTGGCAACAATTTATGATGGTAAATAGTCCCATGCATTCACCCATTTATCCTATACCACTTTTATTTTTATTGTTGTTAATGGGCTGTAGCACGACGGAACAACAAGAAGCCACGTTGCGCGATATAGATATCCAGTCATCTGATGAAGATGTGGCACCAGTATTCATTAAGGCTAAAAATGAGAGTGAAATTAAAAAGGCTTATAGTGATTACTTAAAATCTGCTTCCGTTGATGAAAAAGGACGCCGGGCGGCTATAAGCCGTTTGGCGGAGCTGGAAATGGCAGAATTAAACAAACTGGATGATGAAAGTACAAATACTGATGTCAGCATTGATCAAAGTGAAGGCTATAAGAAATCTATTTTACGCACAATAGATCTGCTTTCAGCAGCAATAAATGAATATCCCAATGCAAAAGATAACGATAGAATTCTTTATCAATTATCTCAAAATTATGAGAAATTGAATCTTCAAGATCAATCGTTGAATACGCTAACTCAGCTCACCACACAATTTCCACAATCAGTTTACTATGCAGAAGCCCATTTTCGTTTGGCTGAAAACGCTTTTGTTTTGGGGGATTACTTAACGGCTGAAAGTTCATACTCAGAGGTGATATTTACTGCCGGTGGCAACGAATTTTATGAGCGTTCACTGCTAAAACGAGGTTGGTCCCGTTATAAACAAGGTCTTTTTACTGAAGCAGTAGAGGATTATGTAGCCGCAATTAAACATAGGAAATTCGGTAATTATCAGACCCTGACAGGAAATGATCTGGGTGATTTTGATGAATACTTCAGAGCACTTGCTCTCGCGGCAATAAACCTTGAAAGCACCGATCTGCTTAAAAATTATTTTAATACACCAACCGATAGTGATTACCTCTATCACACCCATCAGGTTATTAGTTCTATCTACCTGGCACAACAACGATACGCAGATGCTAGTATCATTCTCAATAATTTTATTGCGGGCAACTCCGATTCAGAACGAATTCCAGAGGCTTATTTACAACAGCTACAAGTCCTTAAAAAGGCCGGACTGAATGACGAGTTTGCAGCAGCGATGGAGGCTTTTTATATTCGCTTTAATACGAATAGCCCTTATTGGGAAGGAAAAAAATACTCTTCAGCTTACGATGTTATTAAAAAATCCATGCGCGATAATATTTTGCTGGTTGCAGATGCACAACAACAGGAATATCGAAAAACCAGAAAAACTGGAAATTTTGTTGCCGCTAATCAATGGTATCAGCGCTACCTAAATCAATATTCATCCTATGCAAGGCAAGATAAGGTTTACACCGCATATGCAGAATTGCTTGTCACTCAAAATATGAATGAGCAAGCTCTCAGTTATTTTGAAAAAGCAGCCTATGATGGCGATATTGTACTGGACAAGGAGGCAGCTTATGCCACGATTGAGCTCACCGATAAACTACACAAATCTTATCCTGAAAATTCCGCATGGCTTGACCGACACCTAACCTACTCTTTGCGTTCAGCGCAATTATATCAAGATGAAAAACGCTACCAACAGGCGAGTCTATACGCTGTGGAACTTGCGTATAAAAATAAACGTTACGCAGAAGCGATTACGTTTTCCGAGAGCATTGCACGAAGTGCCGCGGAAAATATTCGCAAAGAAGCGGATTATATTCGAGGATTGTCCTTCTTAAAGATCAAGAATCCGGAAAAAGCAGAAAAAGTTTTCTCATATCTCCTATCTACCGAAAATAATAATACCGATAAAATCCGCTTTAGTAATGGCTTGGCCCTGGCAATATATGAACAAGGTCAGGCTGATTTACAACTCGACAAGATTGACTCTGCGATTGCCAATTATGCTCGCGTAGTCAAACAAGCTAATACTGCCACCATTGCACCTGACTCGCTCTTTGCCGCTATTAACCTTGCTATAGCGCATGAACGTTGGAATCTGGCAGTAGCTAATATTGAACTATTTCAACAACAATTCCCCAATCACCGCTTGTATCAGGATGCAACGCGGGAACTCTCAAATGCCTATATAAAACTGGGGCAGGAAGATAGAGCAGCCGTTGTATTTGAAAAAATATCGACTCAAGACAATGATCAAAATATAAAAATGGCTGCTTTATGGAAAGCAGCCGCATTGTATGAATCAAAAAATAAACCCTCCGACGCAATTCGCGCTTACACCAGTTATGCGAATAATTATCCGACGCCTTATGCTCAGTATTTGGAGTCTATGGATAAGCTATCTTCACTTTATTTACAAAAAAACGATCTTGGAAAAGCCGAATTTTGGCAACGCCAGATTATTAATGCTGACCAAAAGACAGTACAAAGTTATAAAAACGATCGCACAAATTATATTGCCGCTACGGCGGCTTTAGCCTTGGCAAAGCATAAAAAAGATAAATTTGAAAAGAAAAATCTTGTAGAGCCATTGGCTAAAAACTTAAGAGAGAAGAAAAAATTTATGCAGGAATCTATTTCTCTTTTTGGTCAGGCATCGTCATATAACATTGCTGAGGTGACTATAGAAGCAACCTATTCTATAGGAAAAATATATCAAGAATTTTCGAAGTCGCTTCTTAATTCAGAACGGCCGAAGAATCTTTCAGATGATGAGCTTGAGCAATATAACATTCTTATTGAGGATCAAGCATTTCCTTTTGAAGAAAAGGCCATCGAATTCTATGAAATAAATATGGCAAGGACAGCCGATGGAACACACAGTTCCTGGATCAAAAAAAGCCATATCGAATTACAAACACTTTTCCCATCGCGCTATCAGCGCCAGGGAAAATTTCATGTTTTTAGTAGCACAGCTAACTGACTATAAATAATTTTATCTTTTTAAGTAAACACTGCTGAATGGAGCCGTGATGAAATTTTTACCCGAATTACATATCCATAAAATAGCTGGGCTGTTGATAATCGGAGTGCTGTTGAATGCTTGTACAACAAAATCTGGAGCCCCAGCGGAGACGCCAGTGATATCCACAATAGCAGCACCGCTTGCTGAGAAAGATATCCCCTTATATACCAATGCCATTGCAGCATTAACCGCCGGTAATGCCAAAGAAGCTGCAGCATCACTCACAAGGGTTACTAAAAAAAACCCAGGCTACCTTGATGCCTGGGTTAACTTGGCAATTGCAGAATACTCGCTAAAACACATTAATGAAGCAAAACGCGCGATAGGACAGGCACACATGCTTCAATCAGAATCAGCCGATATCAGTAATATTCAAGCGCTCATCTGCATTGATGATGGACGCTATAAAGAAGCTGAGCAACATTATTTGAATGCGTTAAAACTCGATGCCAATAACGCTAATGTCCACTACAACCTGGCCTTACTCTACGATCTTTATTATCAGGATATCGCCAAGGCAATTCCGCACTATGAACATTACCTTTCACTCTTAAACCAAAAGGATGAGAAAACCGAAGCGTGGACAGAAGAATTAAAAGATACACTGAGCAGGAGAAACTGATTATGAAATGGCATAGATTGTTAATAGTTTGCTTTGGCATTTCGCTCTCTGTATTGGCCAACAATGAAATTGATCGCGAAACTGGAATAGCCGAAGGCAATGAGGAACTGCCCAAGATTTTATATGTGGTTCCATGGAAAGAAAGCCAGAACAAGAAAGTCGCAAATCCAAAACTGGTATTACATGACTTGCTAGGGGATTTATACGAACCCCAGTTAGCTTCTGATTGGCAATAAAACCGAATAGAAATTTGGAAGAAATTCAGCGGTCAAATGTGGCAGCTAACTGATCAAAACCTATGGCATTAATACCATTACTGAAACTCATCGCCGCTCCTGCATAAATTAAATAGCCGCTAGCCATTTGCGGCGACAGCTCAATAATTCGTTTAAGCCCTTTCAGAAGTTCCGGTTTATAGGTCGAACTGGATTTTATTTCTATAGGTGTTAACTGCCTACCTTGCTGGAAAAGCAAGTCAGCCTCCAACCCATTGCTGTCGCGGAAGAAATAGAGATTATCCAACTTACCGCGGTTGTATCGATTTTTAACAAAGTCCAACACAACAAGATTTTCAAATAATTGCCCAATCAAAGGGTCCCGCGCAACCTGCGTTGTGTTTTCTATGCCCAAGAGAAAACATAGTAGCCCTGTGTCAACAAAGTAATACTTGGGTGATTTGATCACTCGCTTACCGAAATTTTCATAATATGGCGAAAGCTTATAGACAATAAAAGAAGCCTCTAGAATGGATAACCAATATTTTATGGTTGTCGCACTCACGCCCACATCGCCAGCAAGCGATGAATAATCCATCAACTGCCCTACCCTGCCGGCAACCAATTTCATAAATTTCTGAAACTGCGCAACATCTTTCAGGTTGATGAGTTGGCGGACATCGCGCTCGACATAGGTCTGATAGTAATTTGAATAGGCAGGTGTCGGTCGCTGATGCTGATCATAGATCCGCGGTAGAAATCCGTTGTAGATATAATCTTCCGCATGGCTAAAACCCAATTGATTTTCTACCAATTCGGCGATGGAGAAAGGCAGCAAGTGAAGCACAGCCGTACGCCCCGCCAAAGACTGGACTATGGCCTCGCGCAGAGCTAACTGATGGGAACCGGTTAACACGTAGCGGCCATTTTCTGCTCCCGAATCCACAGCGACTTGCAAATAGCTAAGAAGATCCGGCACTCGCTGGATTTCATCAAAAATAACCTTGCCAGTGAATTGCGCCAAAAACGCTTTCGGGTCATGTTGGGCGAATTCACGGGTTTCTGGTTGCTCCAGATTTACATAGGCGTAATCAGGAAGCGCCTGGCGTGCGAGTGTGGTTTTACCCGCCTGACGTGGCCCCAGTAGGGTGACTATGGGGTACTCACTCAACAGTTGAAGAAATTCTTGTTCTATATGTCGTTTAATCATCTGCACAGATTAAATTATGCAAAATTAAAGTTCAACTTTTATATTGCATAGCTTTACGCCTATTAACTTAGCAGCAACTCACAAAACAAATTGGTTAATAACTGAACAGGAGATCGTCACTATTCAAAACAAGTCGCACAAGACACCAGAACATGACGCCCATTGTGCTCGCTGCGCAATGGGCGAGGCCGCTTGTCAACCAAGGTCATAGCGCGATAAAGGGCATTTTCTTTATCGATGGTGAGGCGTTCGTGTTCTGCAGGGTAGCGCCAGGGGTCCAAACCGCCCTGCCCTATGAATGCATGTTTATCGATAGTAATTGTCTGCACGTGCAGCAACTCATGCAATAAGGCGTCGGCGGGTGAGGCGATGCAAAAGGGTTTTTGTTCGTCACACTTGTCGTAGAACTTTAACTTGGCACCGGATCGCGGATCAAAAAAAACGTCCACCTTGGTTATATCCATACGGGTACCTTTAACATTTGTTTGGAAGGTATGGGGTAGATATTTGAGTGTCCATTCAGTTGCGGCAATTGACTGTATCAGCTGCACTGCAGCCGGATACTGCGCGTAGTAAGCCGCTAATTCATGGATATCATCCAATATTCCAGGAGGATAACGGGCAATGTCATCCATATGATTAAGAAGAATTTGCGCCACGGCTTTACTCACCAAAGAATCCTGAGGTTGCCCAAACATTTTAGTGAGCGGTAAAACAGCCTTTTCTTGTTGCAAGAAGTCCGACCCTGCATATTCTGGAGCAATCAGATTCAGGCTTAGCTCTGCCTCCTCCGCTACAATCTCCATCGCGGACATACTCATTACTAAAAAAACAATCGAGAGAAATTTTTTGCGCCTGCAATCATCCGTCGCGCTTTGTGGCGCACGCCTATCGGCCTTTAAACAAATGCCTTGTCGCTCGGCATAGTTCTTCAAGCGATTAAAGTAGTCAGGATGTGTATGGGCTAGTGCCGGAGAGTGAATGTAATGCGGTACACCTGCGATGACACAAGCATGCACCGGGTGAACATCAACTGGGTCAACTTTATCCCGATTTGATAAGCCATGAACAACGTCGGTCCAATGATCAAGGATAGTTTTTTGCATCATCACACCTCAAAGCTGTGATTAAGCCAATACAGCTTTAGATGAGAAATAGCTGTGTTGAAAGTAATAATAGAAGCCAATACTGATTGCAGATTGAACAAATTGATCGCAAAAACGGTTTTGTTACTCGATATGGAAATATAAAAAGCCCTCATCGACATTTGATTAACGTTAATTTCTCACCTATTTTTAGTCACGCGACTAAAAATAGGTGAGAATATCAGCTCCTCTATCACAATTTAGTCACATGACTAAAAAGGAAGCCACAATGGAATATTTGCCCTACCTTTTGGATAAACGGGACGCCGTTGATTTTTATCAGAAAAATCCCGCCTGTAGTGATGCAGCCAAAGCCTGTGTAGTTGCCTTTTTGAGCAAGGCAGGCCTATCCAACCGCGAAATCCGCGCTGCGCTCAATATCGATAAGGTTTATACCGTTACCCATCTGAAACGGGCGGGACTGTCGCTCACTGAAACGGAACTGGCGCTGTGGCATAAAAATCCCGCCTGTATCACCCTGGGCCACGTCAGAGCTGTGGCTAAGCTACCCCAGCAAGAGCGCGAGAGGATGTTGCGTAAACTACTGGCGCAAAAAACCCCCGTTCATCAGTTTGAAGCTATAGCCCAAGGTGAAACCGAACAACGAAATGCGGATATCAAACGCTATCAGGAACGAATGGCGGAAGTATTGGGTCGCCCCGTTAAGATCCGCTACAACAACGCCAAAAAATCCGGTTCGCTCTGTTTGGATTTTTTTACTCTGGAAGATCTGGATCATCTCGCCACTACACTGGGTTTTAAAGCAGAGGAAGATTTTTAGCATCCCCTGCCCTTTTGCCGCACAGGAAACCCTTGATAGGGGTCGATTTTGCGATTGTTATAGTTAACACCCCTCAAGGCACTTGCTCAAGAAAATAACACATGTATATTATACGCTGTATGTTATTTTCAGGGGATTGAAATGTTTACTTATAAAAGCAAAGTTCTGGCTGTGCTCAATCAAAAGGGTGGCGTTGGTAAAACAACGGTGGCCAGTGTAATAGCCGAATACGCCGCCATAGTGGCCGGTAAAAATGTACTGGTAGTTGATTTGGATATGCAATGCAACTCATCTGACTACTGGGTGGGAATGGAAACAGCGCCACAAGCAACCGGCGGACAGTTGCCACCTCTACACCCGGATTATGATGGCGATCCTGATCTGGACTCGCGCTCCAATATTGCCGATATCTTCTTTGGTAAAGCGGTACTGCCGCACTCTACTTATATTCGCGCAGACAATGGATTTAAACACAGTGTCGACATTATGGTCGGCCACCCTGCCCTGCTTGAGCGAATCAATAGTGAGTACGATAACTCTTCCGGTAAAATTGCATCCTTGATTATCGATCGGCTCGGTGAATTTTTGCATATGGAAGATGTGGCCGAAACCTACGATCTAATCATTTTAGACACTGGCCCAAGCCGCAATCCAATCTTCCGCTCGGCAGTCCGTGCCGCGACCCATGCAATTATTCCGTTTGAGCCGGAAGAAAAAAGCCTGCAAGGTATTAACGCAATGCTGCAGGTTATTCAGTCGGAAAACTTTTCGCGCAGCGAAGACCATCAACTTAACCTGATAGGTCTGTGCCCAAATAAAGTTCGAAGCAATACCAATATTCACCGCAGTACACTCGAAATGTTACATCGTGAACTGGGTGGAATCATGTTCCCATCAGAGGTCTACCTCCCACAATCTACCGCCTTCCCGGAGCGAGACCTTAAAGGTATTTCACCGCGCAGTATTTTCCAAATATCCGCCCAGCATGTCGCTCACAAACAGAGTTCATCAGTCGGCGAGTTCACTATCAAGCGGGTTTTTGACCATTAATTACTTGTAAATTTCGATCAGTCACGCAAACACTGACTGTCTGTCTCCCGAGGAGACACCATAGGAGAATTTATCATGGCTCGTAAATTTGGCTCATCCAACACCAACCGCGTCGGCACCGGCAAAATCGACCAGTCAGAATCAACTGGCGAAAAATGGGCAGGTTCTGTAGCTGCACAAGTAGCAACAGCGGCCAATATCAAAGCCATAATGGCCAAAACAATCCCGGTTAATTATGTTCAGTGTGATCCACAAAACCCGCGCAAACTTGCCCTGAGCCAAGCTCAAGTCAGCGCCATCGCACAAAACTATCCATTGGATGCAAAACTGCTGCAAGTGGAAGATGCTACTGATTGGATCGAAGACTATGTTGCAAGGGTAGGTCAGGGCGAAGGACTGACAGGTAAAGCGGTCGGCGATCTGGAATCACTGGTTAGTTTTGCTGCCGCCTTGAAATCTGCTGACCGCTTATTACACCCCATAGTGGTTTGGCGCGATGAAAGCACCTTTCATTTAATCGCTGGCGAACGTCGGCTGCTTGCACATATCCTGCTGGGTGAATCGCATATCGCTGCCCGTATTCTCGAGCAGCACTACAGCCGCGCCGAAATTGACACCTTACAATGGGAAGAAAACGTTCACCGGGTCGATATGTCGCTCTGGGAACGGGTTGAGCATGTCAAAAAGTTGCTCGAATCAGAGGCGGGCATAGCCGCAACATCAGTTACCAAACTGAGTAAAATTTTGGGGCGCAGTCGCGCTGAAAGCCAGCGTTACCTGGTAGTGCTGCGCTACCCTTCACCATTGCTATTGGACGCCATCAAAACCGGTAGGGTAGGGGATCTCAAATCGGCGGCGGCGCTTGCACAGTTATCACCGGAACAACTACAGAAAAAATTGTCAGGTGCACCATTAATTGCTCCCCCGAAAGCAAGCGTAAAATTTAGCGATAAATCCCAAAGCCAGGCTTTTGCCACTTTGTTAAAAGCCGCAGCAAAACAGCTAAAAATGGAATCCGCCATTAAACAAATTGATTTAAAGAGCCCTGCAGGAATAAATGAGGCATTGGCCATACTCATCGATGGACTCGGGAGTTCAGCTAATGGCTAAGTTTTCCCTGCCCAAAGCGGGTGACAATAGCGCTCGTTCCAGCATTAGAGTTCCCAAAACCATGCTGGCCAAAATAGATGAAGCTATGGAACAAAGCGGCTATAACCGCAAGCAACGGTCAAAGTGGATTGAAGATATCACGCTTTCTTTTCTCCAACGCTCAGATGCCCCCAACTTGATCGCCGAAGAATTTATTGTTCCGGGATCCACTGAATCCATTCCCGTTACACTCAGCAATAACCTGGATAACCAGATCAATGCAGTATTGGAGCGCGTCCAGCAGGAAGAGGCAATACGTAAAGACCGCAGCGCAGTTATCCGCACAGCAATCACCCAAAACTTGCTCGCAAGAGCAGGGCGTCAACTGTCTCCCAAGGAGACACGCCTCCCGGTGACCATGGGCGAGGGGGATTAAAATGTCGCAGAAGATCGAGAAAACCGACCAGCTAGACCTCTTTGTCGCCGACATCATCGATATCGCCCCTAAGGGTGACCTGCACTCCATGGAGTATCCGATTTTTGCAATCAGCTCCAAACCGGACACCGAGATTTTTCGCTACGAGAATCCAAACGGTAATTGGCTAGAGATTATCCCCTCGGTAAATGGTAGAGCCACAATTCATGACAAGGACCTGTTGCTTTATTGTTTTGGTCAGATTGCCGAGGCTCTTAATCGGGGCAAAAGCATCAGCCGACGGCTCAAAATTACTGCCTACGATTATCTGGTGAGCACGAATCGCAACACCGACGGGCGCTCCTATGCTGCCATTACCGATACACTTGCGCGTCTGCGTGGCACTACTTTCAAGAGCAATATCGGAAATCAGGAAAATAAAAAAGGCGAAGTGTTTGGTTTAATCGATTCAGGTAATGCCGTTACCGACAAAAATGGACGACTGGATTATGTTGAAGTTGTGCTGTCGGAACACCTGTTCGCCTCCATTACCAACCATCGAATTCTGACTTACAACCGTGACTATTTCAGATTGCGTTCGCCCTATGACCGACGCATGTATGAACTCTGTCGAAAACATTGCGGCAATCAAACCTATTGGGAAATAGGGCTTGAAAATCTTTACTCCAAATTTGGAGTCAAATCAGAGCTTCGTGAATTTCGTCGAAAAATCAAGGAATTGGTAAAAGAACAAGCTATTCCAGACTATTACATCGAATATAAAACAGCCAAAGAAACAGGAACCATCGAAAAGGTTCAGGTTTACCATGATAAAGATGCCTATCTGCGGAATCAGAGCCAGATGCTGCATCCAGAAAACAATCCATAACGCCAATACATACTGAACTTTGCCTCGTGCTTTTAACCACAATTAAGATACTGGCATCGTGGTTTTAACCACACCAAGTAGCGCAACGAAAGTATGAACACAGGCAAAAAGTACAAAGGCGATTAAAAAAGGAGCAATAAATCTCTGAATCAAAAAAAACATACAGTATGTTTTTGATTAATAGGAGTTCGTGATTTTAACCACGCAATCTGAGCGACTAGAAGCAAAGCAAAAGTGACAACCAAGTAGTGGGAATTGTGAATAGCAACGTGTTTTTGACCACAAAAGCAACGTGTTTTTAAACACAGTTTATTCGAGTCTTTAACCACAAAAATACGTGCTTTTGACCACGCTTAATCGTGATTTTGAACACCCTATGGGCTATCAAAGCAAGCAATAGCAAGGCTTTGGCGAAATGTAACTATTTGATAACTATTAATAACTTTAAATATATTAACTTGCTAAGTAACTAAAAAAGCAGGGCGTTCCTCCGCTGATGGACAATTGGGACGATGCTACGCAGCGCGGGCAAAAGCTATGGAAAACGCTACGCGTTTACACACAGCTTTTACCCACTTCGCCCCAATTGACCACAGCACAAACCTAAAAGTGAACTTGGGGTCTGTGGAATCAACAAACGCTAAAGCGTTACATCTAATAACTAAAAAAGCATTTTGATATGTTTTTTCTAATGCCTTCACACTTTTAAATTGTGATCACTGTCATAATCCGCGCCTTTTGAATACACCGCTTCATTCGACAGCTCCTCTTTTTATCGCAAAGGAATCATTACTATCATGACGA
>NZ_JH668206.1:181191-182769 GCF_000263355.1 Cellvibrio sp. BR
CAAATACATTTTTGCAGGGTTAGCTATTGATCGTGATCGACTTCTAATTTCAGAGCAAAGCGATGAAAACATTATTGCCGTTGACATTAGAACAGGACAGCGAACTATCTTTTCAGAAAACCCTACAGAAAACAATGAGGTTTTTGCATTAGCGATAGATCCAATCAGTAGACGTTTATTCGCATCCTCATCCGGTCCACTCTACGAAATAAATATCGTGGATGGTTCCATCGTAAATAAATTTGAAACTGCCCCCTTGGATAATTACTTCAATATTTCAATAGAAACTGTAAATGGGCAGGCCAATTTAGTGTTTGTTGAGAATGTGTATTTGGGACCTGGAAAATTGGCTAAATTTTCATTATCTAATAATGAATTAGAAATAGTTTCTGATGAGAATAAGATGCCAGGTCTTGAGGACGTGTTTGGATTAGATGTTGATTTTCAAAATAATAGGTATCTGATTGCGAGTGGAGGTCAAACTAACGATTTAAATAAGCATGCAATAATTGCTGTGGATCGAGTTACTGGCCAACACAGCGTATTTTCCAGCAATGCAGTCGGCACTGGGCCATTGTTTTCTGGAATGCTAACTGAGGGATATTCCGCTGCTTTGATTGATATAGAGGTTGATCAAAAGCGCAATCGTGCATTGATCAGCGAATTTCCAGCGAAAGTATTTGCCGTCGATCTTACAACTGGTAACCGCTCATGGTTTAAAGACATATCTTATAAAAATGTCGACTCTGATTCTGCGAAAAGCTTTGATTTATACAACATGAAAATTGATGTTGAAAATGATCTAATGTTTGGTCTTGATTCTAAAAGAGAGAGTGTTTTTGTAATCGACTTGGAGACAGAGGAAAGAGTTATCATTTCAAAATCTCAAAAATAATTTTGATACTTTGATTAGTAAAAATTTATTATTATTTGAGCGGAGCTGCCTAAATCCCAGAGATCACTACTGAGTGCTCTCTGGATAGTGAAGTAATTTGCTGAACGTATTTGATATTAGTATTTTCTCGAATAGCAATAATTGCATTTTCTATTCATCATAAAAAATAAGTATGGATGCTAAATTTTATTAAATACGCTTCAGCGAGCACCGCAAAGTGCTCGTCGAAAAAAGCGTCACGTATAGTCAATTTCCTACAGCCAAGGCTTATTGCTAGCAGGTAAAATCCGCGCCTTTTGAACATACCGCTTTATTCAACAGCTCCTCTTTTTATCGCAAAGGAATCATTACTATCATGACGATAGCTACACTGCACCGCGTATTCTCCCGAACCGTTTTACTCCTGGGCTTCACTGCACTTGTCGCTTGCGGCGGAGGTGGTGGGGGAGGCGATAACACAACGGCCTCACGATCCAGTAACAGTACTGCTGGTACCAGCAGTGCAGGTATCAGCAGCTCGGTGGGTGTCAGTAGCATTGCCTCGAGTAGCAGCAGTGCCTCTTCTATTCCTCTTCCCGATACTATTCCCAATAGCTTTAGCTTTAACTCTGTTACTGGCGTGGAGCTCTCTGCAGTAACGCCTTCTGAGGCTGTAACCATTTCCGGTATTAACACTCTCGCTA
>NZ_JH668206.1:183370-185575 GCF_000263355.1 Cellvibrio sp. BR
CAAACGATTGCATCAACCGAGTTTGAGGTAACGCCGAAAGCGGAAATAGACGGAGTAAAAGATTTTTCCAGCTGGACAGCTGATATCCCACTAACTGCGCTTGCAGAAAATGAAATTAAAGTGATTGCAACAGATGAGAACGACAATACGATTCCGAACGAGGATGCTAATAAGGTCACTATTCGGCAGGCCGATGTCTTGAGTGCATTCCCGGATGAGGTGAATCAGTTTGATTATGCGGTGAGTCTTGTTTTTGACACTTATGATGGACGTAATCGAGTGCTTGTTGCGTCATCCTATGGTGGCGATCAAAATGTCATAGCCGTTGATTTAGCAACAGGGCGTAGATCAATTGCTTTTACATCCCCTGACTGCAGCCTGTTTGGATTAACAATTGATCCCTTAAGTAAACATATCTTTGGGGTATGTAGTGGTAATTTATATGAGTTCAATTTAAGTGATGGTAGTTTAATTGGTACTTATAGGGTTGAAGGTTCTGTTACCACAATACCAGCCATTGTGCTTGACAGAAACAATGGTCGAAACCGATTAGTATTATTAGAACGTAGAGAATCTGAAGCATCAGGAAAAATAATTTCGTTTGCGTTGGACACTAAAATATTTTCTACTATATCTGCTGTAGATCAACTGCCGTCTTTTCAGGTTAGCGAATCTATTCTATCGGATGGAGACAATTATTTAGTGCCTGGTAGCGATCTCAATAGTGATTTCGGTGGCCAGATCATTAGTGTGAGTGCATTGGATGGCACTCGAAAAATATTGTCCGATAATACCATCGGTACCGGAGATCTTTACGGAGGAGTTGGCTTTCGGGATATGCCAGTATTATCAACTATGGTTAAAGATCCAAATGCAAACAAATTTTTCGTATTTGAGTATTGGTCCAGCAGAATATTTACTCTCGACCAAGAAACGATGAATCGAAAAATATTCAGTGATATTTCTTTCAATCAACAGGGTATTGTTAGAAACGAAGTTGGATCTATTGATATGGATACCGATGGAGTTAAAGGGCATCTTTATATTGCTGACGAGCGACGGAAATCTATTATCATAGTTGATACTGAAACAGGCGCAAAAGTAATCCTTTCAAAATCAAAAAATAACCGCTGATAGCTAAACGTCCTAAACAATTCAGCGAGCACTACCAAGTGCTCGCTGAACTGGCAATCTCCAAAAACCATATACGTTAGCAACGTGTATCATCTCGCTCCCAAATATATTTTCATTTCGGCTCAGAGACTGACCAATAGCGCGTCGCAATTCTAATCCGCAATACGATACCCATTAACACGATCTCAAAAAAATCCACTAGAAATCACAACTGTTCGAGCGCTGTAAAACTGGCGCCAAAAACATCAATTGTCATCATTTTCACTCCTAAAAATAAAACCGGGTCACAAAATGTCTAAAAAAGCGCCATGTATAGTCAATTTCCTACAGCCAAGGCTTATTGCTAGCAGGTAAAATCCGCGCCTTTTTAAACACACCGCTTCATTCGATAGCTCCTCTCTTTATCGCAAAGGAATCATTACTATCATGACGATAGCTACACTGCACCGCGTATTCTCCCGAACCGTTTTACTCCTGGGCTTCACTGCACTTGTCGCTTGCGGCGGAGGTGGTGGGGGAGGCGATAACACAACGGCCTCACGATCCAGTAACAGTACTGCTGGTATCAGCAGTTCGGTGGGTGTCAGTAGCATTGCCCCGAGTAGCAGCAGTGCCTCTTCTATTCCGCTTCCCGATACTATTCCCAATAGCTTTAGCTTTAACTCTGTTACTGGCGTGGAGTTCTCTGCAGTAACGCCTTCTGAGGCTGTAACCATTTCCGGTATTAACACTCTCACCACCGTGAGTGTTACGGGTGGGGAATATTCTATTGATGGCACTGCGTTTACCGCGATCGATGGTCAAGTCAGTAATGGACAAACACTCGCCGTGCGATTGACCGCGTCGGCGGTGCACAGTACTACTTCCAGTGCGACGGTGACTGTTGGCGGAGTGAGTGCGAGCTTCAGTGTGACTACCAAGGCCGATACCACGCCGGAGGCTTTTAGTTTTGAGCCCGTAACTGATGCTGCGCTCGATACGGTGTATACCTCCGGTGCAATTACGGTCACTGGCATTGATGCGGCCGTGCCCATCACTGTCACTGGTGGTGAATATGCGATTAACAGTGAG
>NZ_JH668207.1:0-158493 GCF_000263355.1 Cellvibrio sp. BR
TGGGTCGGCTGGACAATAATCACCGGCAATTCCTTTTCGGCGCAGACTTCCACCAAACCTCGTTCGTAACCACCGGTTGCCTCAACCAGGATGCGCGTAAGGTTGTAACGCGATAGCTTTTTGATTAATTCACGAATCCCTTCTGTGGTATTGGGATACTGCAAATAAACATCGAGCTCGAAAATGCAAACATCCAGTGTGCTTTTTCCAATGTCAATTCCTACATTTCTTTCACTGCGATCAATGTGTGCGGCGGTAGTTGTATTCATAACTCACCCTTGCTACATTCGGGCTCGGAGCCCATTCGACTGTTCGAGTTAAAAGTAGAATCAGCAAGGCGCCCACGCTTGTTAACGGACTCGATGATTCGGTTCCGGCGTTGCACCGGGCTACCTTGCTGAATACCTGTTGCTGCAGGTATGGGCTTCACCTTATCGCTTTAAGAATGATAAGAAAACTGGTGAAATCAATCATACAATGCGTTCCAGCACGCAAGCTACGCTTGCTGGACAGTTTGTAAGTAGCGCTTATGTGGTTTTGCTGCGCAAAAGTATTCCACAACGCACAACTTACAAACTGCCGTTGTGCTTAACGTTAAGCTATTGCGTAGCTGGTACAGCTTCAATAAGCAAAAAAAGTATAGGAGTTTATGTGTATCAAAAAGATGATTACAACAGCGAAGAGTTTAGAGCGGAGCTTAACAAGTGCACGCTTTTTCAACTGAAATATCCAAGAGGAGGGCATTATAACGATGGATATGAGTTGCTAGGAAAATTACTTTTTAACGACAGTAAAGCTCTAATGGAAGGGTTAAATTCTATAGGGGCCGAATATTTTTTGCATAAAGAAAAACCTGAATCTTGGACCCCTCCGCCCTTTTACTTAGAAGGGCATCAATATTGGATTGAGTATAATAGTTTTTTTGAATGTTTTGGGTATAAAACACACATCTGCATTGGAACAGGCACTTCTGATTTTTCAATCGAATTCAATTTAAGAACGACTAGTTGGTACGATGTACTACTGGAAGACGTAAAGCGTGTAGTTGCATTCGAAAAAGTTCTTATTTCTCGTGGTGTGTTGTCATCCATAAAGGCTTAACAAGCGACTGTGGTAAAAATATCTGCTGCGCAAAGGTGCCCCGCAAAACCACGAGTTAAATTCTGCCGTTTATTACGGTATTACAAAGTATCAACACAAGGAGAAATCTATGGAAGAAGTTGGAATAGTTCGAATTTACCTGTTAAGAGGCATGTATTTTCTTATCGCTTTGGGGCTTGGTCTCTCGGTCATTCCTCATGTTGTCACTGCATCCGGGAGCCCTGTCGATCCTCACACGGTAATCAATTCAATACTCATAGGCTTTTTCATCATGGCGCTATTGGGTATTCGATATCCACTCAAAATGTTGCCAATTCTTTTTCTGGAGTTCATCTGGAAATTATTTTGGCTACTGGTATTTGCACTGCCCATGTATTTAAACCATGAACTCGATCAATACGCCCGTGATGTGGCGTTTGCATGTGTTATGGGCGTTGTTCTTACACCATTAGTCATACCTTGGCGCTATGTTATAAAACATTATTTTGTGGCAAAGGGTAGTGCGTGGCGATAATTTTCAGGTCATTAAGGAGGATGTATGTACAAAGCCAACAATAAATTTTTAATCGCCGCAGCAATTTGCACTGCCTTTGCTGCACTGGCTCATGTCGGCTGCATTATTTTTGGTGCGGATTGGTATCGATTTTTTGGGGCAGGTGAACAAATGGCGCAGATGGCAGAGGCGGGGCATTCATATCCGGCGGTGGTGACTTCGGTGATCGTTATTTTTTTAGCGATCTGGTCCCTTTATGCGCTGTCCGGCGCGGGGGTTATTCGGCGTTTGCCCTTGTTGCGTTTGGCTTTGTGCCTTATCGCCAGTATCTTTTTAATTCGTGGTATTTCTTTTGTGATGTTAATGCCCATGTTTCCCGAAAATAGCCTGACGTTTTGGCTGGTGAGTTCAGGGATTTGTTTAATTATCGGTATTTTTTATGCGGTAGGAACCTATCAGCGGTGGGCGGAGTTGAGTGGTAAACACGCTTGAGTTTGGTGTCGCTAATGTGCGCCAATAGTTCATTTAAAGTTAATCACTTGAGAGCTGTTTATTGTGGCTACCATTACTGAATTGATAAAAGCAGATGCTATGCGAATGGAAATTCTTAATGTGGTGGAATCCTTAAAATTACCAGACTGTTTTGTTGCGGCGGGTTTTGTGAGAAACCTTGTATGGGACTATCTGCATGGAGTAGAAAACTCTTCGTTGAATGATGTCGATGTAATTTTTTTTGATCGGAATGGACGCATCTGCGAGGCTTCAATAGAACAAACATTGGTTTCGTTGTTGCCCAATGTTAATTGGCAGGTGAAAAATCAAGCCATTATGCATTTGCGTAATGGGGACATGCCTTATTCAAATAGCACTGATGCAATGGCTCACTGGCCAGAAAAAGAAACTGCTGTTGGGGTACGAATCAGTAATGATGGTCGATTGGAAATATCGGCACCATTTGGCGAGGAGATCTTGTTTCTTGGGACTATTACGCACAATCCCAAGCGAGAAGTATCTATATTTTTTAACAGAGTCGAATCCAAACGTTGGCTAAAAACCTGGCCTCAGCTCAAGGTTGTTACTTGCTAAACGTAAGTCTGAAAAATTACTAAAAACCACCTCGTAATATCATGCGGAAATTCAAAAATGAATAAACGTATTCTGGTTATTCTCGGTCATCCTAATGGCAATAGCTTTTGCGGTGCTATGGCAAATGCCTATGTGGAAGGGGCGAATGCTGCCGGGAGTGAGGTGCGGATGATTGCGGTGGGGGATTTGTCTTTTGATCCGGTGCTGCATAAAGGCTATAACGCCATTCAAGAGCTTGAGCCGGATTTGGTGGCGGCGCGGGAATCTATTATGTGGGCGGAGCACATTGTTTTTGTGTATCCCATTTGGTGGGGGGCGATGCCTGCTCTGCTTAAAGGTTTTATTGATCGCATTTTCCTGCCGGGTTTTGCGTTTAAATATCGTGAAGGTTCACAATTGTGGGATCGCCTGCTGGCTGGGCGCTCCGCGCATTTACTGGTCACTATGGATACGCCTGCGTGGTTTTATCGCTGGGTGTATCGCATGCCGGGACACAATCAAATGAAACGTACAGTCCTGGAATTCAGTGGCATAAAACCCGTTGCTATTACCAGCTTTGGCCCGATTCGCGGCAGCTCATTACAGAAGCGACAACGGTGGCTTGAGCAGGCGAAAAAATATGGCGGGCGCGATTGAGATCAAGATACAAAAATGGTAATCCGCGTTGCTTGTTAACAAGCAACGCGGTTACGGAGTGGCGCGGTTACTGATTTACTTCGCGCACAATTGTCATTTTTTCAATTTCTACGCGACGATTGGGGCTTAAGCAGCGAATTAAATCTGCTTTGCCTTGAGCGTCACACATCACCACCGGATCTGCTTCACCGCGGCCTTCTGCGCGCAGGCGGCTTGATTCTATGCCTTTGCTCATCAGGTAATTTTTTACGGCGATGGCGCGGCGTTCGGATAATTTCTGGTTGTAATCATCGGAGCCCAAACGGTCGGTGTAGCCGACGATAACAATTTCATCGGGCGAGCCATCACCTTTTAATGCGCTGGCGATTTCATCGAGTTTGGTTTGCGGTTGACGTACGGCAGAGCTGTCGAAGGTAAATAATTCGTTGGCCGACAAGGTATATTTTTCGGTACGTGGTGGAGGCGGCGGTGGTGCAACCGGTGCGGGCGCAGGTTCTGGTGGTTGTACCACGGCGACCGGCGCTGATGTTGCGCCGAAGCGATACAGCAATCCAACCGATACCATATCAATATCGCCTTTGTTGCCGACGGCGTCGTTAATACGATAGCGTTCCGTTTCTACGCGCATCGCCAATGCATCGGTAAAGGCGTATTGCACCCCGGCACCGAGTTTTAAATTGGTATCGCGTTCTTCCGCGCGTGGGCTAAGCACGTTGACCGCGCCTGTTCCACTAAAGCGATCTTTGGCTTCGGCGTAGTTAACACCGACGCGACCAAAGGCTGAAAATTTTTCACTGAAGGGAATAAAACCCAACAGATCCAGATTAAAACCTCGGAGTTTCATCTCGCCGTCCAGGGTGCCCGCAGGCATGGTGGTGGCTCGATAACTGAATTCACCCAAATCGAAATAACCGGCTTCCAACGCGAAGTTCCGATTGAATTGATAACCACTAAACAGCTTGTAGCCGGTATCGCGGTCGTCGCTATCAATCATGATTTCGGAGAAGCCGCCGTCTAACAAATTTTCGGTGATGCGATCATTGTCGATGTCAGCGTTGGACTGGCCGATATTGCCGCCCAAGTACCAACCCGCATCGTCTGCATTAACAACAGAGCTGGCGGCAGCTGCAAGTGCCATCAGACCAAACATCCCTGACGCTTTAATAAATTTCATAGGTTATTCCTCAGCAATTTTATGACTCCAGTCGCGTCGGCAGTGCAGGGCACGGGCCGACGTCGATGACTGGTGATTATGGGGTGGGTACGTTAATGACGGTGTTAACCATGGTCACGGCGGCGTTGAGGGAAATTACCCTGCCGTTGATGGTGACTACCGCCACATTGCCGTCGGTAGAAATCTCCGCGCCAGCCTGTGAAATAACGGTACCTACCATGGTTCCACCGCCTGCGGCGTTAATGGTCGCTGCGGTGCCCACTTGCCAGAACACGTTCTTCGCTTGCGCGCCATTAACCAGCAGGATGCTCTGCGGTGCGGCGGCGCCAGGGCCACCGACTCTGAGGGTGCTTGCCATCTGGAATACCCAGGTCGCGTTGGTATCACCTTGGGCGTCGAGCGTTAAGTCACCGCCTTCCACCATAAATGAACCCGCAGCAGCGGTATAAACGCCTGGCACTAACACGAGGTTGGCGAGGTTACCCGCACCTTGGTCCGGGCCACCCGGTTGGGCAACAAGGGCGTTATAGGCGATGAGTGCATCGGCGCGCGCTTCGGCGGCGATTGCTGCGGTGTCGGCAGTGCCTTCCGTTGGGCAGGCAACTGTAGGCGATGGTGGTGAGGTGTAGATTTTGCCGTTAACTGTACCGATGTTCAGCGGGGTTTCGGTGTAGATACAACCCACGCCGTTATCGTGAAAACCGGTTACGGCGGTGGACACGGCAGTGGTGCCGATATCGCCATTAATGATGGTCAGAATGCCTTGGTTGGTCGTACCCGCTGAGCCACCGAAGGTGCCGAAGGTGGCTACTGAACCGAGCGGGATCAATACCGGCGGCGTGGTTGAGCAATCCACCGCGGTGAAGTCCCAGCTGTAGTCGGTCGTCATGGCATTGGCGGGGATGGCTGAATCCTTCACGCCGTTTGCACCACCTTTCAGGGTGGCGGTGTAAGTAACACCGGGGACAAGGTCATTGAGTGGATCAAAACTGGCAATGCGACCGGTTGCCGCATCAAGCACTACGGCAGCGGCTATTACTGGTGTCGCGGCAGTCGTTGCTTCAACAATAGTAAAGGTCGATGAGTTAACGCTAATGGGGTTCATACGCACGCCGGATGGCACCATAAAGGTGGCATTAATTGATGCGTCCGGGCAAACATTCCCTGCATTATCGGCAGGAATAGTCGTGGTGACGGAGATATTGCCACCGGCAGTTGCCTCGGCTCTGGTGGTGAACATCCACACATAATCGCTCGCGGCCGGTAAGGCGGCTTGATTGCCTGCCAGCGCATTTTCGGCGATGTCAGTTGCTGCGCTGGTGATTCGCGCGGTGTAAGTGGTGTCTGCCATGAGTGCGGCGGTTGGCGTAAACAACAGGGTTTGGGTGCCCACCGCGTAACTCACATTGCCCGCAGGGTTCACACACGGCGCTGCACAGGTAAGGCTAAAGCTGGTGGACGAAATGCTGGCGGGCGCCATGTTTTCGGAGAACACCGCACTCACCGCCATATTGGTCGGCACACCGGTGGTTGGGCCCGATGAGGTAGTGGCTGGCACAGTAAAGGTTACACGCGGACGGGTCGTGTCAGCCGTGTTGCCGGTAGTAAAGGTCCATACAAACGGGGCGACCAAGGCCGCACCTGTCACCAGGCTGCGAACATCGCTCACGGTGGCGGTATAGGCCGTCATCGGCTCAAGCTGGGTTCCCGGGGTAAGCGTAAAGGTTGCAACGCGATTGGTTGGATCGCGGGTCACCGAACCGGTTGGGCTGGTGCAAGGCGCAGCGCAGGTGAGGGTAAAACTCGCCGGGTCCGTGATAGGTGCGATTGTTTCGTTAAAGTCGGCACTGACAATAGTGTTGTTAAGCGATACCCCTGTGCTGTTCACACCGGGTGCCACCGCCGTAACGGTAACGGCAGTCGACGCCGCACCAGTAGTGAAATTCCAGGTGTAAGGGCTGGGCAGTGTAAGACCTGTCGCCAGGCTTTTAGCGCCGGTGATGGTCACAGTGTATTGGGTCATGGCCATTAAATCGCTGGCGGGCGTGAAGGTGGCGATACGGTTAGTGCTATCCACACTCACTGTGCCTTCCGGATTGGTACAGGGCGACAGACAAGTCACCGCGACACTCGCGCCATTGCCGACAACCGTTACCGCTTCGTTAAACGTAGCGCTAATCATCGGGTCGTAAACGAGTACGTTGCTGGCATCTCTGGCGGGCGTTATGTTGGTGACCGAGGGAGCCAGTGCCGCATCGGCGCTGGAGCCCAGTACGTCATCTTTGCCGCCGCAAGCGGTCATCAGGGTAATAGCGCATACCGGGATGATCCATTTAAGTCGCGAAGAGTAGTTGTGTAATTTATTCATGGTTGGCCGTCCTGGTTATGATTTTGATGCTGAACCGATTCGCGCGCGCTTATACAAAACACTCGCGCAGAAATTGTTGGTGGATCAATGGCGCGTAAGAAAACAAAAAGCCTGCGCGCTAAAAAATTAGCCGCGCAGCAATTGAAGGGAATGCTACAGAAGGAGGGGGTTTATCTCTGTTCGCCTGCGCACTTAGCGTGGGGCTGGCGCGGGATAGTTTATTGGCAGGCTTATCGGCACTTTTGCCTTGTGTGTGCTTGGGGCAAATGCCTTGTTGTGCGCTGGGGGCAAACGCCCGGGTAAATAATCACTGGTTTATTTTTCTTGCGCCTGCACCGCGATAATTTTGCGCAGGGCATCGATTACCATTTGATGATCCACTTCTTGCGCCAAGCCCGACACAGTTACAGCGCCAATCAAGCCGCTATTTTTAATGCGCAGTGGAAAAGAACCACCGTGTGCGCAATATTGTTTTGGGTCCAAATGGGGGATGGTTTCAAAGTCGCGATTTTTGGCGGCATTGTATTGGCCGGTGTAATAAGAGCTGTGACTAAAACGCATCACCGATTGGCGTTTGCGGTTGATCCAGTCTTGATTATCTTTATTGGTGCCGGGCATGAAATAGCTAAATAACACCTGCTCAAAGGCATAGATTTCTATCGCGATGGGCGCGGCATGTTGGTCGGCAGCACTTTTAATTAAAGTGCCCAATTCCCACGCCGTTTGGTTATTGAAATAACGCAGTTGCAGTTCGTCTTCCTGGGCTAATAATTTTTTTAAAATGTCGTTGTTCATTGTCAATGCTTCGTTGGCTGTTGGGTGCCCGGTATTTTGGCGGGGCAGGGCCGGGCTTTCAAGCGGCGATTGCTTGACTGCTATGTGCGCCTTAATTTCACTGGTGCTATTGTGCGCCGCGCAGTACTCTTGAGTGTGCGTGGTGTTAGACGCCTTGCGCTGGGTGTTTTTGAATAATAAATTGTCGCCCCTTTGACTAGCCAATGATCCCCCTACCATGCTGGAATTTTATAAAAAAGCGCTGTTGGGTTTAGCCTGTTTGCTGGTACTCAGCGTGCTTGTTGGATACCTGTGTGTGCAGCGCACGTTTTTGCATCTGTCACTTTTGCCTGCACCGCAGAGTGAATTGCCCTGGGCGACTGAAACCGGAGGCGACGCTTATTGGGGCGGACTTTCATCGGTAAAGATTAACGATGCCAACTACAGCCTCGATGTGGATATGAAAGTGTCCAACAAGGTTGACCATCCCTTTGCGTCGGTATCACTGCGCTTTAGCGATGCGCAGGGCAAGCCGCGGTTAGTTGATTTATCCTCGTTTCAAACCATTTCCTTTAGTGCCAAATGCGCACCGGCCAATGTCTTGTCCTTTAGTTTGAGTGCGGTGGATGAAAAGGTAACCGATCCAAACGACCCGCTAAGTTATCGCTCGCCCTCGGCGTTTTTTTCCTGCGATGAAAATTGGAGTCAGGTCGAGCTGGATTTGACCCGGCTGGAAACGGCGCAGTGGTGGCTGGAGCGGTTTCATCTCAAATTGTCGATGAAGGAGTACCAGCTCAATCAGGTGGCCCGCTTGATATTTGGTAGCAGCCCGCAAAGCCCGGCAGAGGTGAATGCGCGCATCCAACTGAATGAAATCAGTTTGCATGGTCGCGATTGGTATTATCTGTACCTGTTCGGGGTGTTTATGCTGCTGGCATGGGGTGGCTGTGGCGCGTGGTTTTTTCGCCAGCACACCCGTGCCCTGATTGCCGAGTTGCGCCATCGCCAGCAAAAAGACCGGCCTCTGGTGGCCTACCAACAGCTTTCGGTAGAGCCGCAGCGCGATAAGGATACCGATGCAATTTTGCGTTTTCTGGCAACCGAATACGCCAATGCCGAGTTGAGCCTGGATGTGATGGTGAACCGCATTGGGGTGAGCCGCACCAAAATTAATGACATCCTCAAGGCGGAGTTGGGTTATACCTTTACCGGTTATTTAAACAAATTGCGCCTCACCGAAGCGGCGCGTCTGCTCGCGGAGAAAGAGGAGGTGAATATCGCCGAGATTGCTTATCTGGTGGGTTATAACAACGTATCCTATTTCAATAAGTTGTTTAAAGAGGAATACGGTTGCACACCCAAGACCTTCAAGAGCCTGTGCAATAAGTAATCATTGCTGTCTGTCCGCTAGCTAATTTGTCAGCTAAAACTTCAATAAAAACGAAAAAAACTTCAACTTTTGACAATTTGAAGGCTTTTTCGGAAAAGCGTTACTGATATCTCCTTGTTTTTAATAGGCTTGTTCACACACGCAGACACCTTGGTCGGCAGTGACCATCGGCTGTGAACCCCTACTAAAAATAAGCATCGAGATATAGGTCATGAGAGTAATAAACGTGTTCGCCATGTTGGCAAGGATGTCACCGTCGTCTGCCTGTGGCAGCGGCTCATCCTCAGCGCACCCAACCTCCAGTACCAATACCCTTGCCTTCGCACTCGCCCTGTCCTTTGCCCAACCCAGATCGGTTGCGCTGAGTTCCAGCCTTGCCAGTTGATTGATGGTTGCGCAGTAACCACCCCCGGCGCTCATATCGCGTAAGTCCGGTAACTTTTTAGCCCTCTTTGCCAGTGTCCATTTCGTGCGTGGACACTGGCTTTTTTATTTATCTCCCCTCCGTTTTGTTCTCCCTATTCTTCGCGCCCTGTTCAGGGGGCAATTTTAAGTTTGTCTTAAGTTTACTTGGCTAAATTCGCTCGGATCAGTTGTGTCAAAACGAGTTTGCATAAGTAGATGAATAAGATGAATAAAAAGCATTGGCTGTCGTTTGGGTGTGTTACTGGCCCCTATGTGTATCTGTTCCGCATGGCTTTCCTTGGATTGGTTCTGCTCAGCGTGAGCCGCATGCTGTTAGCCTTGTGGCAAAGCGAGCGGGTAATGGCGACTGGTCTGCTGGCTGACATTCTGCTTCAAGGTGTACGTGCCGATATTATTTTACTTTCCCTCTGGTGTGTTCCTGCCGTGCTGTTGCTGCCGTTCTTATCCTATTGGCGCCGGCTGTGGTTCCCGTTCACTTTTTATTGGGCCTGGCTCGGGCTGGCGCTGATAGTGTTTATCGAGTTGGCCACACCGGCGTTTTTATTGCAGTTTGATGCGCGCCCCAATCGTTTATTTATTGAATATCTCCGCTACCCCAAAGAAGTTTTTTTAACCTTATTATTTGGTTTTACTACGGCATTTATTGCGGGCACCTCGCTAACGGTTTTGCTCGGTGCGCTGCTGTATAAAGTATTGCGTGTGCGTGAATCCCACGTAGCGCTTTGGTCGCTGCGTAAAAATATAGTTGTGTGGCCATTGGTGGTGCTGGCGTTATTGATGGGGGTGCGTTCCACCACCGATCATCGCCCGGCAAACCCGGCTTTTTTTGCGATTACGGGCGATGCCATGGTGAATTCGCTGGTGATTAATTCCGGCTATTCGGTGCTCTATGCCATTTACAATATGAAGCACGAAGCGCGCTCCAGTGAAATGTATGGCAAGTTATCAACTGCCGACATGTTGTCGCGCAGTTTGGATTGGCCCTGGTTAAAAAATTATGAATTTACCGACAAACAATATCCGACCTTTCATTACCAGCGCGCGTTAAATTCACCTGCCAAACCACTCAATGTGGTCATTGTGTTGCAGGAGAGCATGGGCGCAACCTTTGTGGGGGCGCTCGGCGGTGTGGGGGTGACTCCCGAGTTGGATAAATTGGCCGATGAAGGTATTTGGTTTGAGCGGCTTTATGCCACCGGCACCCGTTCGGTGCGCGGCATAGAAGCAGTAGTGGCAGGTTATCCGCCCACACCCGCGCAGAGTGTGGTGAAACTTTCCAAAAGCCAGCGTAATTTCACCACGCTTGCCTCGGTGCTGAAAGCCGCCGGTTATACCACGCAATTCATTTATGGCGGTGAAGCGCACTTCGATAATATGCGCAGCTTTTTTACCGGCAATGGTTTTAGTCAGATTGTGGATCTACACCAAATTAATGATCCGGTGTTTGTGGGTAGCTGGGGCGCCAGCGATGAAGATTTATTCACTACCGCCCATCAACAATTAACCCGGTTACATCAAACCGGGCAACCATTTTTCTCGCTGATTTTTACCTCCAGCAATCACGAACCGTTTGAATTTCCCGACGGTCGAATCGCCTTGCACGAAGAGCCCAAGGCTGTGGTGAATAATGCGGTGAAGTATGCCGACTGGGCCATGGGGCAATTTTTTGCCAAGGCCAAACAAAGTGAATACTGGCAAGACACAGTATTTCTTATTGTTGCGGATCACGATAACCGGGTGTACGGCAATAATTTAATTCCGGTGGAAAAATTCCATATTCCCGGGCTAATTTTGGGGGGCAGTGTTAAGCCAAAACGTATTAGCGAACTGGCGAGTCAAATCGATTTGGCGCCCACGCTGTTATCGCTTATGGGCGTATCCAGTTGTCACACCATGATTGGGCGGGATTTTATTGCCGACCCCAACAGCCCCGGTCGCGCACTCCTGCAGTTTGACGATTATTTTGCGTTAATGGAGCCAGAAAAAATCACTCTGTTAAAACCGGATTCCAGTGCCGTCATCGCCCAGTACAACGAAACAAACGAGACACTGACGCTGCTGCGCCCCGCGCAAGCGGAAGAACAATACAAAGCGCTGGCGCAGGTGCAATTGCCTTCCTATTTATACCGCGAACAAAAATATGGACAGGGTCAGCGCTGTGCCCCCATGGCGGCTAAGGCGGATTAATTATTTCACATTGACTACGCGCACCTCATCGCCACTGCGAATGGCTGCCTTTGTCAGGAAGCGCCTATGCAGAGGGGCTAGAGCTGATCAGATTCTGGTTTGGCGGGGGCGGCCTTGGTGAAGTGGGATTTAAACGCGATGATCAAACCGGAAATCGCCACTATGAACATGCCAATCAGGCTGGTGCCGTCGGGGATGGTACCGAAAATCAGCCAACCCATTAGCCCCGCCCAGAGTAGTTGCAGATAGGTCATAGGTGCCAGCACCGAGGCGGGTGCATGGCGATAGGCGAGGGTGAAGAGATAGTGGCCCAAGCCGCCGGTTAGCCCCATGCTGAGCAAGAGAACCAGTTCCATAGTGCTGGGCGTTTTGTCCTCCCAGTACCAGGGCAGGGCGAGGCCGAAAATGATGGAGCCAATCAATGCAGTGTAAAACAGCAGGGCGATGGCTTTTTCGGTGCTGGCGAGTAGGCGTGACAGCAACTGATAGGTCGCGTTGGAGCAGGCGGCCATCAGCGCAAAAAATACCCCCAGTGCATCCAATCCGCCGCCCGGGCGGGCAATCAGTAATACCCCGACAAACCCGGTCACTATCGCCGCCCAGCCCCAGCCGCCAATCCGTTCGCTCAGCAGTGAGCCTGCCAATAACGCAACCAAGGTGGGGGCGAGGAAGTTGATCGCCGTGGTTTCAGCCAAGGGCATACGCTGCAGCGCCATGCCCATGCACAGCGATGAAAGTGTGAGCGCCAGGCCGCGCAAAATCACCAACCCGGTGCGCTGGGTTTTAACCAGTTGGGTGGAGTGGCGCGGTGCGAGAATAATCAGCATCACCGAGCAATGCACCAGGTAGCGCATGGCCACCACAAAGGGCACGTTGTAATGGCTGGTCAGGTATTTGGTGATGCTGTCCATGCAGGTGAAGAGAAAGAGTGCGGCGGCGGCGAGCAGGAAGCCCTTGAGGATGTTGTGCGGCAAGTGTGAATGTTGTGGCTGCGTAGCGGTCGTCCGGGTTGCCTCCAGTGTGGACGGAGACGTCGGAGACTGTCCGTTAGGGGAATCGCTCATTGCTCGTTATCCAATCGCCGCACAAAAATAAGTCGGATTAATAATAGCAGCAATGGCGGTGACCCGGCAGGGGCTGCCGGGTAAAAATCCCGCTTCAGCCGATGCGGGGGCGGGTGAGAATAGGCCAATACAACAGCAGAAACAGGGCAAATGCGAGCGTCCAGCCACTCGCGGCGAGCATCAGGCCAAAGGAGTAATTGATCCACCCCAGCGCGGCCAGAACGCGACTCAAGGCGGCAATACTGATGGCGAGATAAATAATCACCCCAAAGGTGGGCAGGGTTAATGCCCTGCCGGTATGGCCGAGAGCGACGCGGGTCATCACCCCGAGAATCAGGGTGCCCATGGCGCCAACTCCCAGTGCGTGCTGCCAGACGGAGGGCGCTACCAGGTTGAGTGCAGCCATGCCTTTGAGCATTAGGCCCGCAATAATCCAGGCGTAACCCAGGTGCAGAATCCACAGCAGTGGCTCGGCGCGCGTTAACCAGCCAGACCAACTCCAGAGGCGCCAGGCGTTGGCGGCCGCGGCCGCGAGAATCACCAATGCGGCTACTGTCCCTGAACCCAGCCAGACATCAACCGGAATAACCGCTGCGCTGAGTATCAGGGTGATGGCGTCGGTGCGGTTGGAGGATTTCACCGCGCCCTCATTGCCGCCGCGCTGGCGCAGCCAATTGCGGCTGAAGGCGGGAATAATGCGCCCACCAATCACAATCATTATCAGGGTGATAAGCCCAAACGCCAGTTGCTCCCCCTGCACCAGCCATGCGGTTTTGCCGGTCAAAAAGCCCCAGTGCATGGCCAGGTTGCCCATGCCGAGCAGGAGCAATATCGCCACCAATACGAGGTTGCGTTGGTTGCCGTGGCGCAGCAAAAGTTGCAGTAAATAAAGCGCCAGAATGGGCAGGAACAAGCCATCAATCAGCATCGTGGTGCCTGCCGGTAACCAGCTTGCATTCCATAGGCTAAGGCGCCCGGCGAGCCAGAGCCCGACCAGTGCCAGCAACTTGTCACCCTTGAGTGGTGGTGCCCCCGTCCAGTTGCATACGGCGGTGAGGATGAACCCGGCAATCGCGGCGCTGGTGAATCCATAGAGCATTTCGTGGCTGTGCCAGTGTAGCGATGTCCAGCCCAGCGGCAGGGGAATGCCGCCAAACAAGTAGCTCATCCAGGCGATAACAACGGCAATGCCATAGAGCGCGGTAGCGAGGAAAAACACCCGGAAAGGATAGGAAAATGTGGCCGAAACAGAACTATTAGTCAAAGTGGTTATCCGCAGTTATTTAATCAATGATGAAAAGCAGGTTGTTTTCCAGCGCTATGTGCAGGCGCAGTTGCATGGTGAAGTTTTGCAGTTCCGTGATGAAGAGAGTCAGTGCCTGATCGGAATTTTCCTCCAGCAACTCCTGGCAGAGGTTGTCCATCGCCTGCAGCAGGGATGCCTGACTGTCGTGATTGTGATGCAGGATTGCCAGCGAGCAAAAACTGTCGAAATCTACCGGTTTAAGCAGTGCGGGGAAAATACGCTGCTCCTCGTGTTGCATATGCGGGAATAAATCCTCTTGTAGTTGTTGTATGAGTAATTGCAGTTGTTCCAGTTGGCGGGACTGGGCTGAGCCTTGCAACTGCTGCACGCACGCCAGCAGCAAGGGTAATTGCGCAAAATGTGCCTGGTGGAACTCGCGGCAAATATAGTGAATCAACTGCGATTTGGGGCGCTGTTGCCAGTCGTCAAGGTAGCGCTGGTTGGCCAAACTCTGCAGCGTATCTTGCAGGCGCAACCGGTAGCTGCGCGATGGGTTGTGAACGGCGCCGTGCAGTGCAAGATCGCACAAGTGGAAGCCTGCCGTCTCCGGTTGCAGCAAGCCGGCCGGACGCAGCAGTGCCGCCGTAGCCTCTACTTTTTTGGCCCAGTCGGTAAAACTCCAGGAGTACATATTCATAGGCCACCTCTGCGCAAGGTTGGGGTCGGGTGGGCAATCTACTGCAGACTATCGATTTATAAGCAGTTTGCTGAGCAAACCAAGGCGTTGAATACCCAGTCTAGGTAAATGCGCCGGGGTGATATTGATTTGCATCAAGCTGATGCAGCGCAATCGCGAGAAAGTAAAAGGGGCGCAAGTGCGCCCCCTGTTGGCAGATCCTGATGTGAAGTTTAGAAGCGAATCGTGCCTTGAATGGCCACACTCTTCGGACGTTCATAGAAGGCGTAATAACCTGAACCAGTACCGCGGGTCACGGTGGAGGCCACGGGCAAACCATTGGCATAGGGCACAATAGACTCATCCGTCAGGTTCTTGCCTATCAATGCCAGTTCCCAATTGTCCGAGTCGCCACTGAGTGCAATACGGGCATTGATCTTGGTATAGGCGTCCTGCTGGAAGCGCGGGTCAAGTGATGGTGTGGTCAGGTATTCATCGCTGTAAATCAGGTCGAGCGTATTGACCAGTTTCAAGCCATTGCTGAAGTTGATGGTGTAATCCGCACCGATATTGCCTTGGTATTCTGGCGTGAATTCACGGCGCTGTCCTGTCGCATCACAGGCTCCGTCACCGATTGGTGCAATGTTATCTGCCTGACCAAAGTAGCACTGGGAATTGGGGAAGTCAGTGTATTCAAAGTCGATATAAGCCATACCGCCGCGCAGCATCAGGTTATCGATTATCGCCCAGCGTCCGTCAGCTTCAAGGCCTTGCACCACCGCCTGGCCGGCGTTGGTCACGTTGAAACTCAGGCTGCCATCAAACTGGCTGGTTTGCATGTCTTCAAATTCGGAGCGGAACGCGGCAAGGTTTAGCTCTGCTGCGCCATCAGCCAATACAAACTTGGCGCCAACTTCAAAGTTTTCGACCTTTTCCTCATCAAATTCCCAAGTACCTTCAATGGCCGGATAAATGCCATCCAGTTCATTAGGCGCGGCGTTAGCGCGCACATCGAAACCACCCGATTTAAAGCCAGTGGTGTAGCTCGCGTACACCATATCGGAGCCCCAAAAATCATGCTGCAAGGTAATAAGCGGGGTGAAACCGGACTCGTCGCGCTCGCCACTAACGGAGTGAGGGTCGATTTTGAACTGGCTCCAGATAATGTTGTAAGTATCGCTCGGGCTGCCCTGGGGTAACACGGCGCCACTGTTGCTGACGTGATACTGGGTGCGGCTCGCCTCTTTGGTTTCTTCGGTGTAGCGCGCGCCCACTATCACCCGCGACAGATCGGTGAAGTTCCAGGTAGCTTGCGCAAAAATGGCGGCTAAATCTGTGTCTTGTTCAAACGAGCGGTTGGATGAAGCACCGCGCAATAAATTGGCCGCACCTGCACCCAAAATGGGGGTAAATGCAGTGGCGATAAAACTGTCGGTAGGAACCCGTACGGCGTCATTAAATTCCATCGAGCTGCTTTGGAAAAACAAGCCGCCGATGTAGCTGATGGTCTCATCCTCAGGTGAGGTGATGCGAATTTCCTGGCTGATCTGGCTGTAGTCCTCGTTGGATAAAATATTGAAGCCCGAGGCGCCGGTAAAGTCGCAGTCGCAGAGCTCATCGTAGGTGTAAGCGTTGTAGCCAGTAATCGCCGTCAGGGTGTGTTCACCCAATTCGCGTTCAATCGAAAGGGTGACGTTTTCGGTATCGTTGTAACTGAAATCACCGTTGGATTGGCGTTTCCAATCGTGGGTGGTATCCAGCAAATACTGGCCTTGGGTAAAGAATTGCAGAGCATTGGCGTAGGGCGTAGCGACCCCGGTCAGTGGCGAAGGAATTTCAACCGGTTTGACTACTTCGATATTGCGGCCATTGCTGTCAAAGGAGCCGTCCTCCAGCTTTAGCACAATGTCCCACTGATCGCTGGGTTGCCATTGCAGTGTGGCGCGAATAACACGGTTTTCATCGCCGGATTCGTCGCGCCCGAGGGTGGTGTTTTCCATAAAGCCATCGATGCGGCTATCCAATATCGCCAAGCGGCCGCCGACCGTGTCGCTAATTGGGCCGGAGAGCACCAGGCGAATATCCTGCTCGCCATGTTCTGGTTCGTAAAGCGCGGTGAGTTTGGCTTCGTGTACATCGCCCGGTTTGGCGGTGGTGATACTGATGGCACCCGCTGTCGAGTTTTTGCCAAATAGAATACTTTGCGGGCCGCGCAGAATTTCTACTCGTTCCAGGTCAAGAAATGGCGCCCGCGACAGTTGCGAGCGGCCAAAGTGAATACCGTCTACAAATTGCGCGGCGGACTGCTCAAAACCGGGGTTAACCCCGGAGCTAATACCGCGGATGGCGATGTTGGTGCCGATACCGGTTTGTGTCATGTTGAAGCTGGGGATGTAGTCGGCCACCCGTTCAATACTGGTGATCCCGGCATCTTCCAGCTTTTTGCTGGAAAGTGCATTTACCGAAATTGGCACATCGCGCAGGCTCTGCGGACGCTTTTGGGCGGTCACCATCACCTCTTCCAGAGCGAGGTCATTTTCTTGAGCAATGACAGGCAATGCGAGTTGGGTTGCAATGGCCATGGCAAGAAGGTTGTATTGATAAGCTTTCACTAGAAGTTCTCCTGCGCTTTTATTGTGAGATCCGATTCAGGGGGAGATAAGCCGTAATAACCGGTAATTGAATTACGTTAATTAATAGCCTAAGGCGGCCAAAATACCAGTTAAAAGCCTCATTTGGCGATATTTGGTCATAAGCAGGATGATATAGGTGAACTTGTTGGCAAAAGTGAGTGAAAAGGCGACAGAAAAACTGGGTGTTGCACAATCGTCGAACTTGCACTTGTTGCCGCGGGCAGTTAATGTGCCGCCTCGGAGTCGGCCCGACAGTCGCTCCGGTGTTAACTGCATAGCTCTCTTGAGTGCTGTGTGGTGCATCGGGGAGGAAAGTCCGGGCTCCATAGAGCAGAGCGCCAGGTAACGCCTGGGAGGCGTGAGCCTACGGAAAGTGCAACAGAGAGCAGACCGCCTAAGTGCTCGCAAGAGCAACGGTAAGGGTGAAAGGGTGCGGTAAGAGCGCACCGCGCAACTGGCAACAGGCTGCGGCATGGTAAACCCCGCTCGGAGCAAGACCAAATAGGCCCTCAATGATGCGGCTCGTATCGAGGGCGGGTAGGTTGCTTGAGGCTAAGGGTGACCTTAGTCCCAGATGAATGACTGTCCACGACAGAACCCGGCTTATCGGCTGACTCCGACTTATCTTGTGCAATCAAAAATTATTCTTACGGAAGCTTTTACTATGAAACGGAACCTGTTTTTGCTGACCTTGGTGTTATTTTCATTCCATGCCAGCGCTGCTCTTATTGCATATGACGTCAAATACTCTATGTACTCTTCCCCCAATTTGCAGAGCGCGGGGGTTGGAATGCTTGTTGCTAACACTAACCTAGATGCAGTGGTTGCATTTAGCTTGGTCTCTACGAATGGATATGGTTTTGATTTGAAATGGAGAGGGTTGGCGCCCATCGAACATTATGATGACTTTTTGGGAGACGCATTATTAAGAGTTGATTTCTACAATGCCATCAACCATGAAAATGGAGGTATTTGGAATATAAGAAATTATTTTTGGCTCGGTAAAACATCAGGCCCATTGTTTGCTGATCAGTTGAATAAGCATATACCCTACGAGGATTATTCGATGTTTCAAAGCGACAAAATTTCATTTTTTACTAACCTTAGCTTTAGCAACAAGAGAGAGATTTACGAAATCCCGTCAGTCTTTTTTGTATCTGAGTCCGCCTCAGTGGTTCTTGCTTTCATCGGTCTTGTGGCTCTATTTCTCCGCAGAAAAATGACGTTATTTCGTAACTTTACCTCTGGTAATTAACGTCTCTCCCCATAATTACCTACATTGATGCTTTTTTAAGGTCGATATAGACCGAATCCTTCTAAAGATCCCTGCTTATTACCGCGAAATAATCGCAAACTTAATGTTTTACATTAGGTTTGTGCGCTATCGCTTTGTTTTATCTGTTTATGTTGGTTTTTGTAGCGTTGCTTTTATGTCTTTTCCCTTCTTGTTCGCCGATTTTTCCTGATTTTTCCTGTGAAATTACCCATGTTTTCGCGCCAGCTCGCTTGACTTTGACCTGCTCCGATTTATAGTGAGCACCGTGGGGAAAAGTGGGTATTTGTGGTTTTTTGTGGCTTTTTGTGAAAAGCAATCCCGTCAAGTGGTGAAAAGTGGCTACAGGCAGTTATTCCATCAGCATGGACCCCAAGGGTCGCATGGCGATACCAGCGCGCATTCGCGACTCGCTGCTATCGACTGGCGCCGGGAGTTTATGGGTGACTGCGCATATGTATGAGCGCTGCCTGCTGGTTTACTCCGAATCCGAATGGGAACCCGTACTCGCCAAAATTCAGGCCCTGCCTTCGGGTAATGAGCAAGTCCGCAAGATTCAACGTCGCTTTATGGGGCAGGCGGTGAACTTGGAAATGGATGCAAATGGCCGGATTTTGGTTCCCCCCACCCTGCGCGACTTTGCGCATCTGGATAAAAAACTGATGTTGGTCTGCCTGGGCAACAAGTTTGAGCTGTGGAACGAAGACAGCTGGAACGCGCTCATGGATCAATCCATCGATGGCGAAATGCCAGCCGAATTACAAAATCTTTCTTTCTAGGTATCTACGTGTCTGACGCTCAACACATCACCGTGCTCCTGAACGAGGCGGTAGAGGCACTGGTTACCGATACCTCCGGTTTTTACGTGGATGGCACCTTCGGGCGCGGTGGTCACAGTGGTTTGATCCTGCAGCAGCTGGCGCTTGATGGTCGCCTGTTGGGCATTGATAAAGACCTCGCGGCGATTGCCACCGCCAATGCCCGTTTTGGCAGCGACGCGCGTTTTGCCATCGCCCATGGTTCGTTTGCCGAGTTGGCGGCGCTAATCGATGAGCGCGGTATGACCGGCAAGGTGACCGGGGTGTTGTTGGATTTGGGGGTGTCATCGCCCCAGCTGGATGAAGCCGAGCGCGGTTTTAGCTTCATGCAGGACGGCCCGCTCGATATGCGTATGGATCAAACCCGCGGCCAGAGTGCGGCGGAGTGGGTCAACAGCGCCGGTGAAGATGAAATTACCTGGGTGCTGAAAGAGTTTGGTGAGGAGCGGTTCGCCAAGCGCATGGCACGCGCGATTATCGTCGAGCGCCAAAAGCAGCCGTTTACGCGCACCAAACATTTGGCGGAAGTGATTAAAGAAGCCAATCCGGCGTGGGAAAAGGGTAAGCACCCTGCCACGCGCGCGTTTCAGGCGATTCGCATTCAGGTCAACAACGAGCTGGGCGATCTGGAATCGGTATTGGATCAGGCCCTGACAGTACTGGCTCCCGGCGGGCGTTTGGTGGTGATCAGTTTTCACTCGTTGGAAGATCGTGTGGTGAAGCGCTTTATTCGCCGCCAAGAGTTGGGTGACCCGGTTCCCAAAGGGTTGCCGATTCGCGATGACCAGTTAAATAAACGCATGCGCTCGCTCGGCAAGGCAATCAAGGCGAGCGATGCAGAGGTAAACGCCAATGTTCGGTCGCGCAGTGCGGTGATGCGTGTAGCCGAGAAATTGTAAATCCCGATTGTTCGTCGATTGAATCAAAACAAAAGCAGCTATCAGTCAGTTACACAGAACCTTCACCACAATAATTGCCAGGGATTCCATGAACAGAAACCTCCAATCACAAAAACCACCTGCGACCGGCGTTTTGCTGGTGGTGGCGGTATTGTGGCTGGCAACGGTGGTTTCTGCGCTCGGTGTAGTGGCGACGACACAACTGGTGCGCCGCGATGTAAACAGCTTGGAAACCCTGCGGCGTGAGGCTGCACAGTTGCAGGTACAGTGGGGTCAGTATTTGCTGGAGCAGAGCACCTGGGCGGCCTATGGTCGCGTTGAGAATGCCGCAATCTCCGAGCTGAATATGATGGCTCCCACACCGGAAGAGATTGTAATGATCTCTGGTGATCGCATTATCGATGGTCGCGGTCAGGTGCAGGCACCTGCGGCAGGTGGACAATGAGCCGCTCTTCGGCATTTGAGCCGCGCCGTGCGCGTCCGCTCGCCAAACCTGATCACAAGCCGCTCAAGGTGGCACGCTGGCGTTTCTACAGCGTCGGATTGGTATTGGCGATTCTGGTGGCGGTATTGATAGTGCATGTTGCCAGCTTGCAAGTGCTGCCCAACGCCGATAAAGGTTATGAATTCCTGCAGGATCAAGGCGAGTCGCGCACCCTGCGCACGGAAATTATTCCGGCCTACCGTGGTGTAATCACTGATCGCAACGGCTCGCCACTGGCGGTGAGTACTCCCGTCTCCACGCTGTGGGCCAACCCCAAAGTTTTATCCCAGGCGCCTCATCGCATTGCCGACTTGGCGCAGGCACTCAAAGCTAACAAGGCGGAATTGGAGTCGCGTCTGGCGCGTTACGCCAATAAAGAATTTATGTATCTGCAGCGTCAAATGTCACCCGAAGCCGCGCAAGCGGTTTTGTCGTTGGATGTGCCCGGGGTTTACGAGCAAATTGAGTATCACCGTTATTACCCCGCTGCTGATGTGGCTGCTCATTTGGTGGGCATGACCGATGTGGATGATCGCGGTCAGGAAGGTATGGAGCTCGCTTACGACGCTTGGCTCACGGGTGAAAATGGCGCCAAAGAAGTATTGAAAGATTTGCGCGGGCGCACGGTAAAAGAATTGCGCTTGGTGAAAGCGGCGCGCCCCGGTCAAAACCTGACGCTCAGTATTGATTTACGCCTGCAATATCTTGCGCATCGCGAATTAAAAAAAGCGGTTGAGGCCAGCAGTGCAGTTGCCGGCTCAATTGTCATTCTCGATGTGCTCACCGGTGAAGTGCTCGCGATTTCTAATTTGCCCAGCTTTAACCCCAATGATCGCAGCCGCGCCCGTGGCGACGGCTTGCGCAATCGCGCCATTACCGATTTGTACGAGCCAGGTTCAACCGTAAAACCCTGGGTGGTACTCGCGGCGCTCGATAGTGGCAAATTCAAACCGGAAGATATTATCGATACCAACCCCGGTTACTTTATGGTGGGCAGCAAGCCCATTAAAGATCACCGCAATTACGGCGCGATGGATTTGGCTATGGCGATTGCCAAATCCAGCAACATCGCCATGACCAAAATTTCCTTTGCATTGGATACCAATACCGTGCGCGATATGTTTGCGCGTTTGGGGGCATCGCAACCTGTGGGTACCGGTTTCCCCGGTGAAGGTACAGGCAATGTGCCCGTGCTTAAACCGCTGCAGCGAATTGAGCGCGCCAACATTTCTTACGGCTACGCCATGACCATGACGCCGCTGCAAGTAGTACAGGCTTATGGAGTAATTGCTTCCGGCGGTGTGAAGCGACCGGTATCGTTACTGCGTGTGGATAATGCGCCGCAAGGCGAACGAGTGATCGATAAAAAATATACCGATCAGGTTACACAAATGCTCAAGCGCGTGGTGACGGCTGAGGGCACAGGCTCACGCGCAAAAGCAATTTCCTATTCGGTCGCCGGAAAAACCGGAACTGCATACAAGGCAATTAATGGTCGCTACTCGGACAAACAAATTGCTTCGTTTATTGGTATGGCACCGGCTGATAATCCGCGCATTGTTGCCATGGTGATCGTCGATGAACCGCAAGGCTCAGGTATTTACACCAACGGTGGCTGGGTTGCTGCACCTGCGTTTTCAAAAGTGGCGGAAGATGCGCTGCGTATGTTGCAAGTGCCGCCCGATAATATTTATCAGCATGACAACAAAGAGATAGTTGATAAAGCCGCTAGTAAAACTGTACCGGCGAAAACGGTGGAAAGTGAAAAACCCGCGGTAAAAGCTGCGCCTATGAATGAGAGGTCAGCCACATGATGACCTCTCATTATTCCCGCCGCCCAGTAGCGCTGTGCGATTTATTACCGAATCTTGCGCTGGAAAAAGCCGCAACGATTACTGTGGGTAATTTGTGCCTGGATACTCGCCAATTAAAAACTGGCGATGCGTTTATTGCATTGGTTGGTAATAAAGTGGATGGCCGCGATTTTATTGCCAAAGCGATTGAGTTGGGTGCCAGTGTAATTTTGGTAGAGGCTGATAAAAATTGGCAGGGCATTGATTGGTTGGGCAGCGTTCCGGTTATCGCCGTAGAACAGCTCGCGTCGCAAGTCAGTGCTATTGCGGCGCGCTTTTTTGATGAGCCCAGTAAAAAAGTTCAGTTGTTGGGTATCACCGGCACTAACGGCAAAACCACCTGCAGTTTATTAGCGGCGCAATTGTTGGCGAGATTGCAGCGCAAGTCGGCAGTAGTTGGCACGCTGGGGTATGGCGTGCTTGATGCAACGGCCTTGGCGCCCATGGCGCAGCAAGTCAGCGCATTACATTCAACCGGATTAACTACGCCGGATCCAATCGCCTTGCAGCGTATTTTGGCCGAATTGGTACATGACGGCGCTACCGCTATTGCGATAGAAGTGTCATCGCACAGCTTGCAACAAAAGCGTGTTGCCAGCGTGAGTATTCACACGGCTATTTTTACCAATCTCACGCAAGATCATTTGGATTATCACGGCGATTTAACCAGCTACGGCAATGCCAAAGCGCAATTATTGAATGCCCAAGGTTTGCAAACTGCAGTTGTTAATCTTGATGACGCATGGGCAAAAAGTTTGGTTAACAAAGTGCCGGCCGGCGTCACTGCGCTTACCTATTCAACCCAAACCGTTGCTGATATTTACGCTCAAAATATTGAGCTGCACGCCTTTGGTGTCAGCGCAAATATAGTTACCCCGTGGGGCACTGCAAAAATCAACTCGCCGCTTTTAGGCGAATTTAATCTCAGTAATTTACTGGCAGTCATTGGCGCGGTTGCCCTGCAAGGGTTTCCTCTCGATGCAATTGTTGCGCACATACCGGAATTATTGCCAGCCCCGGGCCGCATGCAGCAAGTGGTGGTTGATCAACAGGCTCAGCAAGTTCAAGTAATTGTGGATTACGCCCACACCCCCGATGCACTGGAAAATACTTTGAATGCAATTCAGCAGCACAAGGCGGGCAACATCTGGACAGTGTTTGGCTGCGGTGGTGATCGCGATAAAACCAAGCGCCCGCAAATGGGCACCATTGCCGAGCGGTTAAGTGATTATGTGATTGTCACTAATGATAACCCTCGCTCGGAAGATCCTTCTGCTATTGCCGGTGAAATTCTGCGCGGTATGAATCGGCCTAGCGGTTGCTTGGTTATTGCCGATCGTGCACAGGCAATTGATTTTGCCGTGCAGCAGGCCAGGGCGGGCGACATAGTGTTAATCGCAGGCAAGGGGCATGAGGATTATCAAATCTTCGCCAAGCAAACCCTGCCTTTTAGCGATACCAAACAGGCGCGTATTGCATTGCAAAAACGCATTGCCAAATTTGAAAATGACGAAACGTCACAAGGGGCTACACCATGATCAAGCCTCTAACTTTAAAATGGGTTGAGGAATTTATTGCAGCGCGTAAACCTTTGCGTGCTGTCACTGCAAAATGCCATCAGGGCGATGCAGAATTTACTGCGGTCAGTATTGATTCGCGCACCTTGAATGCAGGTGAATTGTTTGTCGCATTGCGCGGTGAGCGTTTTGATGCACACGATTTTATTGCCGACGCTGTTGCCAAAAAACCTTGTGCACTTGTGGTAGAACGTTTTTTCCCCGAGATTAAATTGCCGCAACTCGTAGTGAGTGATTCACTGTTGGCGCTCGGGCAAATTGCTGCACTCAACCGCAGCTTATTTGCTCGTCCAGTTATTGCCATTACCGGCAGCAGCGGAAAAACCACAGTAAAAACCCTGCTCGCCGGCATTCTCGCTGAGTGTGGGCCAGCCCATGCCACCAAGGGGAATTTTAATAACCACATTGGTGTGCCATTAACATTGCTGCAGCTCGAAGCGCATCATGAGTTTGCTGTAATTGAAATGGGTGCGAGCGGCCCTGGCGAAATTGAATACCTATGCTCACTTGCTGTGCCACAAATCACCATGGTCAACAATGTGATGGCCGCGCACATTCAAGGGTTTGGTTCACTGCAAGGTGTTGCGCGCGCCAAAGGTGAAATTTACGCCGCACTTCCAGCGACCGGTGTCGCCGTAGTGAATATGGATGATCGCTTCGCACCTGACTGGTTGGCCGCCTTAACTAATCGTCGCGTGCTTCGTGTGTCATTTAAAGATACCGGTGCCGATTGTTTTGCGCAGGATATTCAAACCAGCGCCAATAGTTTGGAATTTGCCATCAACCTGAATGGCCAAGCCATGCAAGTGAGCCTCAATGCGCAGGGCGAACACAATGTTCGCAATGCCTTAATGGCCGCTGCTTGTGCCTCTGCCGTGGGTGCAGATTTGCAAAAAATTAAACAAGGGCTTGCTAACTTTGCGCCAGTTGCTGGCCGCATGAGTCGTCATATCGGTATTAATGATGTGGCAATTATTGATGATAGCTACAACGCTAACCCTGGTTCAGTGCGCGCGGCTATCGATGTGCTTGCACAAAAAAAGAATAGCATTTTGGTATTAGGCGATTTGGGTGAGCTGGGGCCAGAAGCGCCGCAGTTACACACAGAGCTGGGTGAATATGCGCGCGCCAAAAAACTGAGCCATTTATTTACGGTTGGCAAACTCAGTGAAAATGCGAGCCAGGCATTTGGAGCTGGGGCGGAACACTTTGCGGACAAAACCGCTTTGGTTGCGCACTTAAAAGCTATCGCCAATAAAAAAACCACCATTCTTATTAAAGGTTCCCGCAGCGCAGCAATGGATACCGTTGTGCGTGAACTCTGTGTTTCGGCAGGAGAAAATCACTAATGCTTTACTGGCTAGCAGAATACTTACAAGAATACCTGCGCAGTTTTGCAGTGTTTCAATATTTAACGGTGCGCGCCATTTTAGGCGTGCTCACCGCATTAGGTATTTCGTTGTTACTTGGGCCTTGGTTCATTCGTCGCTTAACAGAATTGCGTATTGGTCAATCTATTCGTAACGACGGCCCTCAATCGCACTTGAGTAAATCCGGCACACCCACCATGGGTGGCGCATTGATTTTGTCGGCAATTTTTATCAGCACCTTGCTCTGGGCCAATTTGTCTAATCGCTATGTGTGGGTCGTGCTGATTGTCACCGCAATTTTTGGTGCAGTAGGCTGGGTGGATGATTACCGCAAAGTAGCCAAGCGCGATTCCCGTGGATTACCTGCGCGTTGGAAATATTTTTGGCAGTCAGTGGCTGGCTTTGGCGCGGCGGTATTTCTGTATTACACCGCACAAACTCCTGCAGAGACTCAATTGTTTATTCCCTTCTTTAAAAATGTCGCGCTCGATCTGGGCATTTTTTACATAGTGTTTACCTATTTTGTGATTGTAGGAACCAGTAATGCGGTAAACCTGACCGACGGGTTGGATGGCTTGGCAATTATGCCGAGTGTAATGGTGGCGGGAGCATTAGCGGTCATTGCTTATTTGGCAGGGCATTCACAATTTTCCCAATATTTAAACATTGCTTATATCCCCGGTGCTGGTGAATTGGTTGTGTTTTGTTGTGCGCTGGTGGGGGCTGGCCTTGGTTTCCTCTGGTTCAACACTTATCCCGCACAAGTATTTATGGGTGATGTGGGCGCTTTGGCATTAGGTGCGGCGCTTGGTTTAATCGCCGTTATAGTTCGTCACGAAATTGTACTGTTTATTATGGGCGGTATTTTTGTACTCGAAACTGTCTCGGTTATTTTGCAAGTGGCTTCATTTAAATTAACCGGTCGGCGCATTTTCCGCATGGCGCCAATTCATCATCATTTTGAATTAAAAGGTTGGCCTGAGCCGCGCGTGATTGTGCGTTTTTGGATTATCACCCTGGTATTGGTATTGATTGGTTTGGCGACGTTAAAAATTCGTTAATGATTGTTTTATATAAAGTTGGAGTGTGTGTCTGTGTCTCAAATGATTGCCACCAGTAAAGTAAAAGCGATTATCGGTACCGGTATTACCGGGCTATCGGTTGCGCGCTTTTTGGCGGCACAACAACAGGCGTTCGTTCTGCTCGATACACGTTTATCGCCACCCAATTTGCAGCAAATCAAAACGGAATTTCCCCATGTCAGTATTGAGTGTGGTGAATTGAATCCACACACCTTATTGGCTTGCGACGAAATAATTATCAGTCCCGGAGTCGCGATTGCAACGCCGGCAATTGAGCAAGCGAGAGCAGCTGGTATTCCGGTTGTTGGCGACATCGAAATTTTTGTGCGTTACGCCAAGGCGCCGATTGTGGCAATTACCGGCTCAAATGCAAAAAGCACGGTTACCACTCTGGTTGGCGAAATGGCCAAGGCGGCTGGAATTAATGTTGCTGTGGGTGGCAATCTCGGTACTCCCGCGTTGGAATTATTAAACGATAGTGTCGAGTTGTATGTGATGGAATTGTCCAGTTTCCAATTGGAAACTGTGACCAAGCTTAACGCCAAAGTCGCAACTATTTTGAATATCAGTGCTGATCATCTCGATCGTTACGAGAATATGCGCGCTTATATTCTCGCCAAGTTGCGGGTTTATTTTGGTGCGGAACATATTGTTGTTAACCGTAATGACGTGCTGACTCATCCCCCATTGGCTGCAGGCGTCAAACCTATTTACTTTGGTGGCCGTGCCGATTTTGGCAGCTTTGGGTTATTGACTCGCGATGGCATTGAATATTTGGCTAAAAATCTCACGCCATTAATGGCCGCGAGTGAATTAAAAGTTCGTGGTCGCCACAACATAGACAATGCCCTTGCTGCGCTCGCGTTGGGTGACGCCGCCGGTATTCCGCTCGATGCCATGCTTGGCACGTTAAAAACCTTTTCCGGTTTGCGTCATCGCTGCGAATTTGTCGCTGAAAAAAATGCGGTGGAGTTTTATAACGACTCTAAAGGTACCAACATCGGCGCAACCCTCGCGGCGATTTCGGGTTTGGCGCGTGACCCCCAGCAATTAATTGTGATTTTAGGTGGTGAAGGCAAGGGGCAAGACTTTACAGAATTAACCCCTGCCTTGCGTGCCATTAATAGCTGCCTGGTGCTCATCGGCCGCGACGCCACTGTTATTGAACAGGCTGTAGCCGATGCGGCACCAATAATTCATGCAGGTTCAATGCAGGATGCAGTTAACAAAGCCTTTGCATTAGCGCAGCCGGGCGATGCGGTGTTGCTGTCGCCTGCCTGCGCTAGCTTTGACATGTTCAAAAATTACGAAGATCGCGGCGAGAAGTTTTGTCAGGCTGTGCAGGAGTTGTGCTCATCATGATGGCCTCTGCTACTTTAACGAAATCAATGCCTTTAAGTCAGCGTATCGATTGGCCATTGCTGTGCCTTTGGTTTGCACTTATGTCTATTGGTTTGATTATGGTGGCCTCTGCTTCTGTTTCATTTGCGGCATTAACTTATAACGATGCCTGGTTTTTTGCGAAGCGACACGCGATCTACATGGTGATGGGGGTTTGCTTGGCCGCCTTTGTTGTCTGTGTTCCGATGAGCGTGTGGCAAAAATATTCGGGTCATTTTTTGCTGCTCACTATTTTTCTGTTGGTAATAGTACTTATTCCCGGCATTGGCAAAAAAGTAAACGGAAGTCAGCGCTGGTTCAGTCTGGGTGTTATATCCATTCAGGTATCAGAAATCGCCAAATTTTGTGCGGTAGTTTTTTTCGCCAGTTTTTTTGCGCGTCGCTATCAAGAATTACATTTCGGTTGGCAGGGGTTCCTTAAACCTTTAATGGTTGTTGGCGTATTTGTTGGTTTGCTCTTGCTTGAGCCTGACTTTGGTAGCTCGGTGGTATTAAGTGCAACTGTATTTGCGATGATGTTTATTGCGGGTGTGCGCATGCTGCACTTTTTATTGTTAATTGTGATTGGTGTCGGCGGGCTGGCAGCGGTTGCCGTCTTGTCGCCCTACCGTATGCAGCGGTTGATTACCTTTCTCGATCCATGGGCGGATCAATTTAATACTGGTTATCAGTTAACTCAATCGCTAATCGGTTTTGGGCGCGGAGAATGGTTCGGCTTGGGCCTGGGTAATAGTTTGCAAAAATTATTCTTTTTGCCGGAAGCCCACACTGATTTTATTTTCGCCATTATTGCAGAAGAGTTTGGTTTGATTGGTGCAGTGTTATTACTCGGTTTATTTGCTGCCTTGATCCTGCGAATTTTTAATGTTGCCAAACAAAACCTTGCTGCCGGAAAAATGTTTGCCGCCTTGGCGACATTTGGCATCGCGATTTTGTTTTCATTCCAGGTATTCATCAACATGGGGGTCTCCTCCGGATTATTACCCACAAAAGGTTTAACTCTGCCTTTTATCAGCTATGGCGGTAGTAGCCTGTTAATTTGCTGCGTGCTTATGGCATTTGTGATGCGCGTGCAGTGGGAGTTGGCTGGTTATGTTCCTGAAGTGCCGGAGCCGGCAAAAGTGCCGCGCACTCGCCTGATGGAGGCCAGTGTATGACACAGAAAACGCTACAGGTTTTGGTAATGGCAGGTGGCACTGGCGGGCATGTATTTCCGGCGCTGGCAGTTGCAGATGAGTTGCGTGCACGTGGTGCGCTGATTAATTGGCTGGGTACAGCGCGCGGTATAGAAACGCGTTTGGTTCCTGCTGCCAATATTCCTCTGCACTTTATTAGTGTTGAAGGTGTGCGTGGCCGTGGAGTGGCAGGTTTACTGAAAGCGCCTTTTTTAATTATTTATGCTGTGTTGCAGTCGTTGCAAATTATGCGACGCATCAAACCGGATGTAGTTATTGGTTTTGGTGGCTTTGCATCTGGCCCCGGTGGTTTGGCGGCAGTGCTCAGCGGTATTCCTTTAGTAATCCATGAACAAAATGCGGTCGCGGGTACCACTAACCGTTTATTGGCAAAAATTGCGCGGCGCATATTGGCCGCATTTCCGGATGCATTTATCGGGCGTAGCGAACCGGATGTTCAGGTAGTGGGTAATCCCGTTCGTCAACAAATTCAACAACTGGCATCGCCATCAGTTCGTTACCAGGCGCGTATTGATCAGCAATTACCGCTGCGACTTTTAGTGGTCGGTGGCAGTTTGGGCGCTAAAGCGATTAATGAATTGGTACCGGAAGCGGTCTCGCATCTACCACTCAATGTGCGCCCACAAATTTGGCATCAAACGGGAAAAATTCACGCTGAGGCAACTACTGCCCTGTATATGAAACATCAGGTTAATGCCAAGGTGGATGCCTTTATTGATGATATGGCAGCAGCCTATGCGTGGGCGGATTTGGTGATCTGTCGCGCCGGCGCGCTTACTGTTTCAGAATTAATGATGACAGGTGTGGCCTCGATTCTGATTCCATTGCCTTCAGCAATTGATGATCACCAGACATTTAATGCCAAAAATTTAACTGACGTGGGTGCAGGTATTGCACTGGTGCAGAAAGATTTAACCGCAGCAAAACTCGCTGCATTACTGTTAACCGAATTAGCTGACCGCAATCACTTAAAGTCGATGGCGGAAAAAGCGCAGCAATTGGCTAAGCCCAATTCCGCATGCGATGTTGCTAATGTTTGTGAGGAGGTCGCCCGTGGATAATTCTGCGCAGAAGTCCATAGGTCAATTTTGTGTACCGGAAATGCGCCGTATTCGTCGTATTCATTTTGTCGGAATTGGTGGCGCCGGTATGAGTGGCATTGCCGAGGTGTTGCTCAATCAAGGATATGAAATTTCCGGTTCGGATATCAAAGCATCAAATGTTACTGAACGGTTAGCGTCCAAGGGCGCCACTATTTATATCGGTCATGCTGCGCAAAATGTTCAGGGCGCTGATGTAGTGGTGAATTCCAGTGCGGTGAATGCCCAAAACCCGGAGATTCAAGGCGCGCGTGAACTGCGTATCCCGATTGTACGCCGTGCGGAAATGTTGGCTGAATTAATGCGTTATCGCCACGGTATTGCCGTCGCGGGTACCCACGGAAAAACTACCACCACCAGTTTGTTGGCGTCGGTGCTGGCGGCAGCAAAATTGGATCCGACGTTTATTATTGGCGGTTTGGTGAATAGCACCGGTACCAATGCGCAGCTGGGAGCCAGTCGGTATTTGGTTGCCGAAGCGGACGAGAGCGACGCATCATTTTTACACCTGCAACCAATGGTGGCGATTGTTACCAATATCGATGCCGATCATATGGAAACCTATGGCGGTGACTTTTCCAAGTTGAAAAAAACCTTTATCGAGTTTTTGCACAACTTGCCTTTTTATGGACTTGCAGTGCTGTGCGGTGATGATCCGGTTGTGCGCGACATTATTCCTGAAGTGGCGCGCCCGATTCTCACTTACGGCTTTGATGAAAATAGTGACTTCCGTGCAATCAATATTCGTCAGGACAAAATGCATTCCGAGTTTGATGTTGTTCGTCCCGGTCATGAAAAAGCATTGCATATTCGCATCAATATTCCTGGTATCCACAATGTCTTGAATGCAACTGCAGTAATTGCTGTCGCTACCGATGAGGGCATTAGCGATGAGGCTATTCAATTTGGTTTGGAAAACTTCCAAGGTGTTGGTCGACGCTTCCAGGTTTATGGCAATTTCCCTGTAGGTGAAGGCGATGCCATGTTGGTGGATGACTATGGTCATCACCCACGCGAAGTGGCTGCCGTGATTAGGGCGGTACGTGATGGCTGGCCGGATCGCCGTTTAGTAATGATTTATCAGCCGCACCGCTACACGCGCACGCGCGATCTCTATGAAGATTTTGTGGAAGTGCTGTCCACGGTTGATGCATTAATTATGTTGGAAGTGTACAGCGCAGGTGAGGACGCAATTCCTGGCGCTGATAGTCGCCACCTGTGTCGTAGTGTACGTGCACGCGGTGTAATTGAACCCATTTTTGTTGAAACAGTGGATGGTGTTCCTGCAATCGTAAAAGACATAGTGCGCGCTGGCGATATAGTAATTACTCAAGGTGCGGGTAATGTGGGTGTGCTTTCCCCTGAATTAGCAAAACGACAATTGCGTTAGAGGTTATAGAGTCATGCAAGCAGTCAAGTTGCCCATTAGTGAGGCGCTAAAAAAACAAATTGGCCGTGTTGGTGTGTTATACGGCGGCCTTTCCGCTGAGCGCGAAATCTCGCTGCAAAGCGGCGCCGCCGTTTTGGCTGCATTGGTTGAGGCAGGAATTGAGCACGTGGCTATCGATGTTGGTCACAACGTTATTGCGGATATCCAGGCTGCAAAAATTGATCGCGCATTTTTAATATTACATGGGCCGGGTGGCGAAGACGGGCGAATTCAAGCGCTGCTGGAGTTTTTAAATATTCCTTACACCGGGAGCGATGTGCAGTCCTCCGCCTTGGCGATGGATAAGTTGCGCACCAAACAACTATGGCGTGGTGTGGACATTAATGGCAAGCAAGGTTTGCCAACGCCGGAATTTGCGGTGCTGAACGAAAACTCTAATTTTGCGCAGGTGCTGGCCAGTTTGGGTGGCGATGTAATGGTGAAGCCGGCCAATGAAGGTTCAAGTATTGGAATGTCGCGCGTCAATACCGCCGCAGATTTGGAGTCCGCGTTTAATAAAGCGGCGCAATATCAGGGCAGTGTGTTGGTAGAGCGATTGATTGTCGGTGGCGAATATACCGTTGCCATTCTCGATGGTGATGCGCTACCACCGATCAAGCTGGAAACTGATCATAGCTTTTACGACTTTAATGCCAAGTATATTGCTGAGGATACTCGCTATCTTTGCCCTTGTGGTTTATCGGCAGAAAAAGAACAGGAATTAAAAGCGCTTGCGCTCAATGCATTTAAAACTGTCGGATGCCGTGGCTGGGGTCGTGTGGATGTAATGGCAGATCATCAGCAAAATTTTTATTTGTTGGAAGTGAATACCGCGCCGGGCATGACCAGCCACAGTTTGGTTCCTATGGCAGCGAAAGCAATTGGTTTGTCATTTGCGGAATTAGTGCTGACAATTTTGCGTGCAAGCGTAAAGGGCAAAGCGTAAATCTATGCGCGATTTTAAGGGTGTTGGTGAACGCATTGAGCCGCGGATTGGCCGTGGTCAACTGGAGGGCGATGCGCCTCCAGTGCGCTCCCGGCGTCCAGCAGTTGAGCGACATGAGGCGCCGAGCGCGGCAGAACCAACGACACCAGCCGCGCGAATCATCCGCGATGTGTTGTTGGACTCGCCTGAACCAACAAGTGCGCAGAGTGATTTTGCGCGTAGATCAAGCGCACGAGTGGTCCAACGTGAGCGGGGCTATGCAAAAGCATCGCCCCAGGGGGGAAATAAAACACGTCGCCCGGCTGCGCAACAGCCTAAGTGGAAATGGAATTTCTCCTGGTTGAATCGGAAATTTGCGGTGGTTGTATTTGTATTGGCCTTGGCGATTGGCTTGTATTTAGTGAGCGAACCCTTGGTTAAAGTTTTTGAGCGGCCAATTAAAAGTGTTGTTGTTGAAGGGGAATTCAATTTAATCACCAAAGCACGTGCAACCGAGTTAATTGGCGGTGAGATTGATGGAGATTTTTTGCAATTAAACCTGATGCGTCTCAAGGAGGCATTGTTAACCGATCCTTGGGTAGAAAAGGTCACGCTTAACCGACGTTGGCCCGACACTTTAGTGGTAAAAATTACCGAGCAAAAACCGATTGCGCGTTGGGGCGATGGGTTCTTGAATCAGCGCGGCGAAATTGTCCGTGTTGAAGATGCGACCAAACTTTCTGGCCTGCCTTGGCTGCAAGGAAACGAAGCGGATGCGATTGAAATTTTGCAGCAGTATCAGGATTTATCCCAGATTTTGCGTTCGCGTGGATTGGAAGTTTTGGCATTAAAGTGTGATAACAAAAAATCCTGGCGATTAACGATAAAAAATCATGTAGAAATCGCACTTGGACGCGATCAAGTGATGGAAAAAATACGTAGATTTGTTACTGTATACGACACAAAACTAAATAGTGTATGGACGGACGTAAAAGCGATTGATCTAAGGTATAGCAACGGTGTTGCAGTGCGTTGGGTTGCTGATTCAGAGATGGCAAAAAAATATATTAAAAGTCAGTCTCAAGTTGGCGTTGCTGTTCCGGCAACAAAGGTTTTACCGCAGATTAATTGATTATGAATATCGCCAGTTGTATTGAAATTGGCTTACTACTGGCAAACGAGGTTCACTGAATGGCACATGTTAGCGACAACAAAATGATTGTAGGCCTGGACATAGGCACGTCCAAGGTTGTAGCTATCGTTGGTGCTATTACCCCCGAAGGTCAATTGGAAATTGTTGGAATAGGTTCTCATCGCTCAACCGGTTTGAAAAAAGGCGTGGTGGTAAATATTGAATCGACAGTCTTGTCTATTCAGCGCGCTATTGAAGAAGCGGAGTTGATGGCCGGCTGTCAGATCCATTCTGTGTATGCCGGTATTGCCGGGAGCCATATTCGCAGCTTGAACTCGCACGGTATTGTGGCGATTCGCGATCGCGAAGTATTTTCCCAGGATCTGGAGCGAGTCATTGATGCAGCTCAAGCGGTTGCAATACCTGCAGATCAAAAAATTCTGCACATTTTGCCGCAAGAATTTTTGATCGATGATCAAGATGGTGTGAAAGAGCCGCTGGGCATGTCTGGCGTGCGCTTGGAAGCTAAAGTGCATTTGGTTACTTGCGCCGTGAATGCCGCACAAAATATTGAAAAATGCATTCGTCGCTGCGGTCTTGAAGTGGAAGACATCATTCTGGAGCAATTGGCTTCTAGTTATTCCGTATTAACTGACGATGAAAAAGAATTAGGTGTCTGTGTTGTTGATATTGGTGGCGGCACCACTGACATAGCGATTTTTAAAGAAGGCGCTATTCGCCACACGGGTGTTATCCCGATTGCGGGTGATCAAGTGACTAATGACATTGCAATGGCATTGCGCACGCCAACACCGAATGCTGAAGAGATCAAAATTAAATATGCCTGCGCATTGGCAAAACTGACCAGTCCGGATGAAACCATCAAAGTGCCAAGTGTGGGCGATCGTCAACCGCGGGATTTGTCGCGTCAGGCACTGGCAGAAGTTGTTGAGCCTCGCTACGACGAATTATTTACTTTGGTGCAAGCTGAATTGCGTCGCAGTGGTTATGAGGATTTATTGGCCGCAGGCATTGTACTGACTGGCGGCACCTCAAAAATGGAAGGTGTTATTGAGTTGGCAGAGGAGATTTTCCACATGCCGGTGCGCTTGGGTGCACCGCAGAACATTCGTGGATTATCCGACATAGTCAACAATCCAATTTATTCCACCGGTGTAGGTCTGTTGATTTACGCCATGAAGCAGCAGCACAACCTGGGGCGTTCTTCGCCTGCTGCCAAAGAGTCGCAAGGTTCGCTGCTCAGCAAGATCAAGAAAATTTTCCAAAGCAATTTTTAATGAGTTGTGCATAAACCAAATTATTTTTCACAGATTGAGTCAAGGGAAACAAAGGGGTGTGGCCATGTTTGAATTAGTTGATAACTTGCATCAAAACGCGGTAATCAAAGTGATCGGTGTTGGTGGTGGCGGCGGCAACGCAGTCAAACACATGATTGCAAGCAAAATAGAAGGCGTTGAATTTATTTGCGCCAATACCGATTCGCAAGCATTGAAAGACATTGATGCGCGCACGGTACTGCAACTCGGTAATTCCATGACTAAGGGTCTGGGGGCTGGTGCAAATCCGGAAATTGGTCGTCAGGCAGCGATGGAAGATCGTGAACGTATCGCCGAAGTGCTGCGCGGTGCTGATATGGTATTTATTGCTGCCGGTATGGGTGGTGGCACTGGCACTGGTGCTGCTCCAGTGGTGGCCGAAGTTGCACGTGACTTGGGTATTCTGACTGTCGCTGTAGTGACTAAGCCTTTTCCATTCGAAGGTCGCAAGCGTATGGTGATCGCTGATGCTGGTATTAAAGAGTTGAGTGAGCGTGTTGACTCCTTAATCACCATCCCCAATGAGAAATTGTTGTCGGTGTTGGGTAAATCTACCAGCTTGCTCGATGCGTTTAAGGCTGCCAACAACGTATTACTTGGCGCTGTTCAGGGTATCGCTGACCTGATTATTCGCCCTGGTATGATCAACGTTGACTTTGCAGACGTACGTACTGTGATGTCCGAAATGGGCATGGCAATGATGGGTACGGGTCGTGCAACTGGCGAAAATCGTGCGCGTGAAGCTGCTGAGGCCGCTATTCGTAGTCCTCTGTTGGAAGATGTAAACCTGCAGGGGGCTCGTGGTATTTTGGTAAATATCACCGCTGGTATTGACCTGTCTTTGGGGGAGTACTCAGAAGTTGGCAGCATTATCGAAGAATTTGCGTCGGGTGATGCGACTGTGGTTGTGGGTACAGTAATCGATCCTGAACTCACCAACGAACTGCGCGTTACTGTGGTTGCAACCGGTTTGGGCGTCGCTGTGACAGCGCAGACCAAAGAGGTTAAACCAGCACCAACCAAGGTGGTAGATAACACCCGTCGCGCTGCTCCACCTGCCGATTATGCTGCCTTGGATCGCCCTGCACATCTGCGCGCTAACGCTCATTCATCAAATGCGGCGGCCTTGGCTGCACCATTGGGTGATAAAGAATTGGAATATTTGGATATTCCGGCATTCTTACGTCGGCAGGCAGACTAACTAAGGCTTTTACTATAGGGGGTATTGCCAGCTTTAACTGGTTGATATTCCCTTGGGTTGGTAGCATATGTAGCGTTAACAAAAGGTGCATTACTGCCTTTGGTGTCACCTTAACGCAAATTGGAAACTGACCTGGTAGAGGCACGACCGATGATCAAACAGCGAACGCTTAAAAATTCGATCCGCACAACCGGTGTTGGGCTGCATACAGGCGACAAGATTCACCTGACGTTGCTACCCGCGCCTGTTGATAACGGTATTGTATTTCGTCGGGTGGATCTGAATCCGCCTGTCGAGATTAAAGCGACAGCCAAAAACGTTGGAGAGACAACACTTTCTACCTGCCTAATTAAAGATGATGTCAGGGTTTCTACTGTGGAACACTTGATGTCAGCGATGGCGGGCATGGGAATTGATAACGCGATTGTCGAATTAACGGGGCCCGAAATTCCTATCATGGACGGCAGCGCCGGTCCCTTTGTGTTCCTGATTCAATCTGCCGGCGTCCAGGAACAGAATGCCCCGAAAAAATTCGTGCGTATAAAGAAAGAGCTGACGTTGAAGGATGGCGACAAATTTGCCACATTTATGCCTTTCGATGGCTTCAAAGTGTCCTTTTCCATCGAGTTTGATCATCCAGTCTTCAAAGATCGCAGGCCGCAAACGGAGTTGGACTTTTCCAGCTCCAGTTTTGTGCAGGATATAAGCCGGGCGCGTACTTTCGGTTTTATGCATGAAATCGAATATTTACGATCTAAAGGTCTGGCGCGTGGCGGTAGTATGGATAACGCGATTGTTGTTGATCAGTACCGTATCCTTAATGAAGAGGGATTGCGATTTGAAGATGAGTTCGTAAAACATAAAGTTCTGGATGCGATTGGCGATCTGTACATGCTGGGTAACAGTTTGATTTGTGAATACAAGGCGCATAAGTCTGGTCATTCACTCAATAATCGCGCATTGCGGCTGCTCTTGGATAATCCAGATGCGTGGGAAATTGTGACCTTCGATGAGAATCAGGTGGTCCCAATCACTTATATAGAGCCGATTGTTGCTGCCTAGGTATTTTTTACGTCATGTTCAAAATGTGAACATGGCCTAACTTTATGCTTGTTAAATCCTTCCTTTCTGTGCGATATTCCTGTTGCGCGTTGTTTTACGCGCACTGCAGGGAGTCTCCGCACCTTTTAATCTCCTCCGTGATTTAAGTGCAGTCCTTTGTTTTGTAAGGATATTTTTATTCAAACAAAACTATGTTAAGCAGGATGCATTGGGTGGCTAATATTTAGATAGTCACCACTTCAGATCATACAAAACTTTTAAGAGTCTGGTGGCTCTGAACGCTGCCTAGCATTTATTATTAATAAAAATTGATTTACAGATGAAGATTATTATCGTCAATAAAAACCACGCGCAAGCTCGCAGCTTCACCCTCGGTGGGTGGACTCGCGCGTTTTTGTCTGTGTGTTTATTGGGGATTCCTACTTTTGTAGGCGCCTGGGGCTATAGTTGGTTGGTGTCGGGCGATAACGAGGGCTTTTTTACCGCGGACTCTAAAGCCTGGACGGATATCTTATCGGCGCATGAAAGTGAAATCGAACAAGAACGTGCTGCATCTGAGGCGCAAATCGCCGCCTTAACAAGCAAGATGGCTGAGCTGCAAGCGCGCCTGATGCGTTTGGATGCTCTGGGTGAAAAGCTTACTTCTGCCGCTAATCTTGAGCAGGGTGAATTCGATTTTAGTCAAATTCCCGCTGTAGGTGGCCCCTCTAAAGTAACTCCTAATCAGCTTTATCAAACCCCTGATTTCTTTGCGGCGATAGATCAATTATCTAGCCAGGTTGATAGTCGTGAGCAGCAGCTCAATACCATTGAATCCTTGCTGGCGAATCGTAGCTTACTGGAAGAGACCCTGTTATCGGGAGCTCCTGTCGCCAACGCATGGATGACCTCTCGCTTTGGTTATCGAAAAGATCCATTTACCGGGAAAACTGAATTTCATTCAGGTCTCGATTTTGCCGCGCCCACAGGCAGTAAAGTTAGCAGTGTTGCCGCAGGTATTGTCAATTGGGCTGGTCGCCATCCCGAATATGGCAATATGGTAGAGGTTAAGCATGGTGATGGTTTAGTTACTCGTTATGCTCATAACAAATCCAATCTGGTGAAAGCCGGTGATGTAGTTAAAAAAGGGCAGATTATTGCTCTATCAGGTTCCACTGGTCGATCAACCGCGCCTCATGTTCATTTTGAGGTGTACAAAAACGGACGTGTTGTTGATCCTGCTTCTTATATTCGTCATACCACTCGTTAGTTATTTCCCTCTAGTCGATAGCTGATTCGCTCTTGCTTTAGTCGACGCCTTCCTATTTACTTGCCAGCATTTTCGGGTGTGTCCCGAGCTATTAATAGCGCTAATGTGCTGCGCATTTTTTATTCAGTTTTTCGTTTTATTACGGTATTTATCATGATCGGTAAGTTAATAAAGGCAGTTTTTGGTTCAAAAAATGAGCGCGAATTGAAGCGCATGAATAAAACTGTGGCGCGTATTAATGCCTTTGAACCTGAAATGCAAAAGCTCAGCGATGAGCAATTAAAGGCAAAAACCATTGAGTTTCGTGAGCGTTACAGCAAGGGCGAAACTCTGGATGATTTGTTGCCAGAAGCGTTTGCCACTGTGCGCGAAGCGAGTAAACGTGCATTGGGCATGCGCCATTTCGATGTGCAAATGATTGGTGGCATGACTCTGCACGAAGGACGCATTGCGGAGATGCGTACCGGCGAAGGTAAAACCCTAGTGTCAACACTCCCAAGTTACTTGCATGCATTGGCGGGTAAAGGTGTTCACATTGTTACAGTGAATGATTATCTGGCAAGCCGTGACGCAAACTGGATGATGCCTTTATATGAGTTTCTCGGCATGACCGTTGGTGTTATCCAATCCATGCAGCCTGCGGCAGTTAAACGTGCTGCTTATGCTGCAGACGTTACCTACGGTACTAATAATGAATATGGTTTTGATTATTTACGCGACAATATGGCGCTTAGTAAGCGCGATAAAGTTCAGCGCCCATTAAATTTTGCAGTAATCGACGAAGTTGACTCGATTCTTATCGATGAGGCGCGTACACCACTCATTATTTCTGGCGCTGCAGAAAATAGTTCAGAACTTTACAAGCGCATGAATCAATTGGTAATGAAACTCAAGCGCCAAATTGATAACGGTGAAGACGGTGAGCGTCGTGTTATCTCTGAGCCAGGCGATTTTACGGTTGATGAGAAATCGCGTCAGGTTGAACTGACGGAAGACGGTCACCAGCGCGTAGAGGATTTGTTGATCCAAGCTGGTTTGTTGCAGCCAGATCAAAATCTTTATGCAGCCAATAATTTAGCATTGTTACATCATGTGAATTCGGCGTTGCGCGCCCATGCATTATTTCATTTGGATGTTGAATACATCGTACAGGAAGGTCAGGTTGTCTTAATCGATGAACACACTGGCCGCACTATGCCTGGTCGTCGGTTATCTGAAGGCTTGCATCAGGCAATTGAAGCCAAAGAAGGTGTTGCGATTCAAAGCGAGAGCCAAACATTGGCATCCACAACCTTCCAAAATTATTTCCGTTTATATCCAACCCTTTCTGGTATGACCGGAACTGCCGATACCGAGGCTTATGAATTTCGTGAAATTTATGGTTTGGATGTAGTTGTTATTCCTACCAATCGTGCAGTACAGCGCTTGGACATGAATGACAAAGTTTTCTTATCGCTGGAAGAAAAATATCTGGCAATCGTGGAGGATATTAAAGCGTTTCAATCGAAAAATGCGCCCATTCTGGTGGGAACTGCATCTATTGAAACCTCCGAAGAAATGTCGCGCCGTTTGACCAAAGCAGGTATTAAGCATCAAGTGCTCAATGCCAAGTTTCACGCACAGGAAGCTGAAATTATTGCGCAAGCTGGGCGTCCGGGTGCTGTCACTATTGCAACTAACATGGCTGGCCGCGGTACAGATATTGTGTTGGGCGGTCGCTGGGAATCTGACATTGCCAAGCTGGAGAACCCTAGTCAAGAACAAATCGATGCTATAAAAACCGATTGGAAGCAGCGCCATGAAACAGTGTTGGCTGCCGGTGGTTTGCATATTATTGGAACTGAGCGCCACGAATCGCGCCGTATCGATAATCAGTTGCGTGGACGTGCCGGTCGTCAGGGTGACCCGGGTTTGACGCGCTTTTATTTATCGCTTGAAGATAATTTGATGCGTATTTTTGCCTCCGAGCGTGTGCGTAACTTTATGCAGGCGCTGGGCATGGAAAAAGGCGAAGCTATTGAGCATCGCATGGTTAACAATGCGATTGAAAAAGCCCAGCGTAAAGTTGAAGGCCGCAACTTTGATATTCGTAAACAGCTGCTGGAATTTGATGATGTAGCAAATGACCAGCGGCAGATAATTTATCATCAGCGCAACGAATTATTAGATGCAGAATCTATTCGCGAAACCATTACGGCGATTCGTGAAGAAGTTGTTGAAGATGTGATTAACGGTTTTATTCCGCCTCAATCTATTGAGGACCAGTGGGATGTTGCTGGTTTGGAAAAACAAATTGAAATGGACTTTGGTTTGCATCTCACGATTGCCAAATGGTTAGAAGAGGATACGCGCTTACATGAAGAAACTTTGCGCAAGAAAATTCTCGCCGAAATTCAGGGAGCCTATGATGCTAAGTGCGAGCGCGTTGGCGACATTATGCTGGAAATTGAAAAACAGGTAATGTTGCAGGTGTTGGACAATGCTTGGAAGGATCACTTGGCAACTATGGATCACCTCCGTCAGGGAATTAATTTGCGCTCCTATGCACAAAAAAATCCGAAGCAAGAATATAAACGCGAATCCTTTGAGTTATTCCAAAGTTTGCTGATGACAGTAAAGCGTGAAACTATTTACTTAATGGCACGTGTTGAACCGATCTCTCGCGAACAAATGGAAGAAATGGAAAATCAGCGTCGCGAAGAGTTAGCTCGTCAAAAAATGCAGCTTCGTCACGATGAACTTTCGGCATTGGCTGAACCTGAGCCTCAGCCAACAGCTGTACCGCGCACGCCCTCTCCTGTAGTGCGGGAAGGCCGTAAAGTAGGTCGCAATGATCCTTGTCCATGTGGGTCAGGCAAGAAATTCAAAAGCTGTCATGGTGCCCTTGAGTAAAATCCTTGGGTGTGATGCTCTGTTATATGAATTTTTTTTGAGTAAAAACAATTTTTTGTCGAGTGAAAGTTATGGCTGTTGGTGATTATCCGTTTCCTCAAATGCACCCTGTTCAAGGTGTAAAACTAACTGCAGTGAGTGCCGGCATTAAAAAAGTTGGGCGTCGCGATGTTGTGCTACTGGAGTTGGCAGAGGGCAGTAGTGTTGCGGGGGTCTTCACTAAAAATGCTTTTTGCGCGGCCCCTGTCACTGTCTGTAAGGAGCACTTAGCCAAAGCACCTATTCGGTTTTTGGTTATCAACTCTGGCAATGCAAATGCTTGTACTGGTGAACAAGGCTTAATGGACGCGAAAGCAACTTGCGCTGCCATTGCAGAATTAACGGGTGTTACTCCAGAGCAAGTACTGCCATTTTCTACCGGTGTAATCGGCGAACCTTTACCTGTCCAAAAAATTACAGCGGTAATTCCTGAAGCGCTACAAAAAGTAAATATCAACGGTTGGGATGATGCCGGTGCAGGCATTATGACTACCGATACCCGGCCGAAAGGATTTAGTCAGCAGTTTGAATATCAAGGTAAAACAATTACTGTGAATGGTATTTCCAAAGGTGCTGGCATGATCAAACCCAACATGGCAACCATGCTGGGTTACATCGCAACTGATGCAAAAATTGCACAACCACTATTGCAGACACTTGCACGTGAAGCTGCCGATAAATCATTCAATCGCATTACTATCGATGGCGATACTTCCACTAACGATTCTTGCATTTTAATCGCAACCGGCCAGGTGGATGTTCCGGAAGTGACCGAAGCAACGGGTGAGCTCTATGAAAAGCTGCACGACGTTATTCTGGCCGCGCACATTCATCTCGCTAAAAGTATTGTGAGTGATGGTGAGGGCGCTACCAAGTTTGTCACTGTTGCCGTGAGTGGTGGTGCAAATCGCGATGAGTGCCTGGACGTTGCTTACGCGGTTGCTCACTCACCACTGATTAAAACTGCATTGTTTGCCTCGGATCCCAACTGGGGGCGTATTGTGGCGGCTATTGGTTATGCCGGTGTGCCGGATTTGGATGCAACAAAAGTTCGTGTCCATTTGAATGATACGCTGATTGTTGAGCACGGTGGTCGTGCTAAAAGTTATACAGAGGCGCAAGGGCAGGCAGTGATGAGCCAAGCTGAGATTGCTATTAACATTAATCTGGGGCGTGGTGAAGTTGCAGAAACTGTCTGGACTACTGACTTGTCTTACGAGTATGTGCGCATTAATGCTGATTATCGCTCGTAATGGCAGTTCTAATTCTTGGCTCAACGAATTGTAAATATTGATGGTGAGTAAATTGGTACATGTTGCCGTCGGTGTTATCTGCGATGGTAAGGGTAAGATTCTTATCGCCAAGCGCCCTGATAGTGCGCATCAAGGCGGGCTCTGGGAGTTTCCCGGCGGTAAGGTTGATGCTGGCGAAACTATAGAGCAAGCGCTGGTGCGCGAGTTGCTCGAAGAATTAAATATTGGTGTGCTTGGCAGCGAACCACTGATCCAAATTCGGCATCATTACCCTGACAAGTCTGTACTTTTGGATGTGCATCGCATTACTCGTTTTTCTGGCGTTGCTCGTGGTAACGAGGGGCAGCCAATTGAATGGGTGGATGTTAAGCAACTGAATCAGTTTGAGTTTCCCGCTGCAAATCGCCCCATTATTTCTGCAATCAATCTGCCCTCGACCTACGCGATTACTGGCCCTCTTATCGATGAGCATGGTTTTATTGAGAGAGTGACGGAAGTTCTGGAGACTGGGGTTGGTGTTTTACAGCTACGCATTCCCGGTTTTTCTCTCACTCACCACCAAGATGTATTGAGTGTTGTTGCCGACTTGACCGCCTTATACAAAGTACAGCTGCAAATAAATGTACCTGTTGATATTTTTAAGCAAATGCAGGATTTGTTTCCGCATATAAAAGCAGGCCTGCATTTAAATCGTCATGAGGCTGCTCAACTAACCAAGCGCCCGATAGAGGATAACCTATTAATGGGTGTGTCTTGTCATAACGCGCAGGAAATTGAACAGGCTCAAACTATCGGTGCAGATTATTTACTGGTATCGCCTGTAAAAAACACTGCATCCCACCCAGATGTCACGCCACTAGGTTGGGCGCAGTTTTCACGATTGGTAGAGTTGGCAAATGTGCCGGTTTATGCACTGGGTGGTGTTTCTGATAAAGATATTCGTGAAGCTCGCGCTAATGGCGCACAGGGAATAGCGAGTATTAGTGCCTGGTGGTGAGTAGTTAAAATTCACCTTAGTGTTGTGATTCATCTTCTGAATTAATATCCAGATTGTCTCCTGCAATCCGATGGCTTTCACTGGCCCATTCCCCCAAATCAATCAGGCGGCAGCGATCGCTGCAGAAAGGGCGGTGGGGAAATTCATCATTCCAAATCACTGTTTTTTTACAGGTAGGGCAGGTAAGTTTCAAACTGCTCAAGTCAGTTTTTTGATCGATAGTCGACATAAATACAATTACTGCGCTGAAGTGGTTTCGAGTTGAGCGAGCTCTGAATACAGCTCGTGTAGTTTATCCACTTGCTGATTAAGTTCATCAATGCTCCCATGATTCTGAATAATATCATGCGCGCGCGCGCAGCGTTCCTGGCGGCTGAACTGCGTCTCCATAATCGCTTTTATTTGTTGCGCATCGCTGTTATCACGCAAGCTGGCTCGCTCTATTTGTACCATCTCACTGACATCAACAACCAATATGCGATCCACCATTTCATATTGTTTGGTTTCAAGTAAGAGCGGTGATTCAAGTATGGTGTAAAGGCTGGTTGATGCATTTAGCTGGCGACGGATTTCGGAATTTATTAGTGGATGTAACAAGGCTTCGAGCCATTGCTTTTCGGTGGGAGTTTTAAAAATAATATCGCGTAGTTTGCGTCGATTTAAGTTGCCGTCGGTTTCTATAACCTGATTGCCAAAATGCTGGGCAATTGATTGCAGCGCAGGGCTCCCAGGCACTACTACTTCGCGAGCAACGATATCTGCATTAACAACAGTGATCCGGTGCATTGCAAAGCGTTTACTTGCTTGCGATTTGCCGCTGCCAATACCGCCAGTAAGCCCAACAATCATTTTACTGAGCCCCTTGATACCGTTTCTTAGTTAGTGACAAATAACTTCAAATAAGTTTGATTGATGGTGTCTCCCCATATGAATGCAATCCAGCCTGCAATAGCAAGGTAGGGGCCAAAGGGAATTGGAATATTTTTATCGCGTCCACGCATTATTATCATCGCGATGCCAATTACTGCACCTACCAACGATGACAGTAAAATAATTTGCGGCAGCATTTGCCAGCCCATCCATGCGCCCAGTGCAGCCAGCAATTTGAAATCCCCGAAACCCATTCCTTCCTTTCCGGTCACCAGCTTGAAGGTCTGGTATACCAGCCACAGAGACATATAACCTGCAATTGCCCCCCACAATGCGTTGGGTAAATCGGTAAATACACCAAAGCTATTAACAATCAAGCCCAGCCACAGCAATGGCAAGGTTATATCGTCGGGCAACAAATAGGTGTCTATATCAATCATGGTCAACGCGATGAGTGACCAAGTGAGTATTAGCGCGGCTAGCCCATTCCAGTTAATACCAAAATAGCCAATAGCAAATACCGAGAGAACACCGGTAATAATTTCAATAATTGGGTAGCGAATAGAAATCGCCGTTTTGCAGCTGGAACACTTACCGCCAAGGCATAAATAACTAATAACTGGAATATTTTCCCATGCGCGAATTTTATGCCCGCAGCCAGGGCAGCGCGATGCAGGAACCATTAAATTGAATGGTTCCTGCTTTTCGTCTTGTGAGGGAAGTGCAGCTATATTGCTATCACTGGCGAGAAAATCTTTACATTGGTTTTGCCAGTCGCGCTCCATCATTTTTGGTAGGCGATAAATAACAACATTTAGAAAACTACCAACTAGTAAACCTAGGACTAAGGCGCAAGCCATGCCCAAAATTGGGTAGGCATGCAGAGCAGAAAATAGAGTCACGTTTATACAACCGCACCGAGTTGGAAGATTGGGAGATACATGGCGATCATCAAACCGCCAACTAGTACACCTAGAACCGACATAATTATTGGCTCTAATAATGAGGTTAAACTGTCCACCATATTATCTACGGCTTCTTCGTAATAAACGGCGACTTTATCCAGCATCGCATCAAGAGCGCCCGATTCTTCACCAATTGCAGACATTTGAATTAAAAGGGTTGGAAATATGGCGCGTGCTTTTAATGCTGTGTTTAATTGTATCCCCGTTGATACATCCTCTCTGACCCTAATAATTCCTTCACTGTAAATCCTATTTCCTGCTGCACCTGCTACGGAAGTTAGTGCGTCAATAAGCGGAACACCGGCAGCAAAAGTTGTTGCCAGTGTACGTGCAAACCGTGCCATTACTGATAAGTAAATAATTTGCCCAATAATCGGAAGTTTCAGAATATATTTATCTACAGCGTAGGCCAGTGCAGGAGACCGCTCTACAGCAAGTTTAAAACCAAAAACACTAGCAATCATTGCGACTAAAATAATGAACCAATAGGCTTGGGCCAATTCGGAAAGGTGCAGTACAAATAATGTAAATGCGGGTAAGTCTGCGCCGAAGCTGCTAAATGTTTCGGCAAATTGCGGTACAACTTTTACAAGCAGTATTCCGGTAACAATAATGGCTACCACTACTACCGCAATGGGGTAGGTTAAAGCTTTCTTTATTTTTGCTTTTAATGCTTCTGTTTTTTCTTTGTATGTTGCGATTCTGTCGAGCATTGTTTCTAATGCACCTGACTGCTCGCCTGCATCCACAAGGTTACAAAATAGGTCGTCAAAATATTTGGGGTGCTCTCGTAGAGAATTTGCAAAACCACTACCTGCCGCTACGCTGTCTCTAATCTGTAGTACCAGCTTTTTTAAGTTTGGGTTTTCCAATCCGTCCGCAACTATGTCAAATGCCTGCACAAGTGGAACACCTGCCTTCATCATAGTAGCCATTTGGCGAGAAAAAACGGCAATATCTGCAGGTTTTATTGCTTTACCGCTAGAACCAAACAATGGTTTGGCTTTTTTGGAAACTGATTTGGCAGTAATTCCCTGCTTGGCGAGCAGTGTTCTCACGATAGTAGGGCTGCCGCCATTCATTTCGCCCTGGATTTTATTGCCTTTTTTATCAATACCTTTATAGATATAGGTATTGGTAGTGGCTATCTGTTTAGGTCTGGCAGCTACTTTGCTTTTGCTTGCCGATTTTGTTGTCGTAGTTAGTGCCATGGATTAATCCTTGGTGACTCGGTTGGCCTCTTCGAGGCTGGTTAGTCCCATTGCAACTTTGCGCAATGCAGATACCCGTAAATTATTAAAACCCGCTTCTTTGGCGGCGCGTGCAATTTGCAATGAATTGCCGCCCTCCATTATAAGGTTGGCAATTGTTGGGGTGATGCGAACCACTTCATATACCCCCACGCGTCCTTTATAGCCGTTATTGCACTTCTCGCAGCCGCCGGGGTGAAACAATTGAAATTCCGCCCGCGGAATCCCAATTTCATCAAAACCTTCTTGGGTAAGTATGTCGGCAGGAATATCGATTGCTGGTTTTTTACAGGCACTACACAGTCTACGCGCCAAACGCTGGGCAATAATCAAACTCACGCTTGTTGCAACGTTAAATGCTGGTACCCCCATATTTAACAAACGAGTCAGCGTTTCCGGCGCAGAGTTGGTGTGCAAAGTAGATAAAACCAAGTGACCTGTTTGTGATGCTTTTATTGCAATTTCGGCGGTTTCAAGGTCGCGAATTTCCCCCACCATAATCACGTCAGGGTCTTGGCGCAAGAAGGAGCGCAGTGCTTCAGCGAAGGTAAGACCAACACGTGAGTTCATTTGAACCTGATTAATACCTTCAAGGTTAATCTCCACCGGGTCTTCCGCGGTAGAAATATTTACTTCGCTAGTATTTAAAATATTTAAACCGGTATAGAGCGACACGGTTTTACCGCTGCCCGTTGGGCCAGTTACCAGAATCATCCCCTGCGACTGTGCCAGAGCATCCATATAGAGTTTTTTCTGCTCGTCTTCATAACCTAATGCATCAATCCCCAATTTGGCGGAGCTGGGATCGAGAATACGCAATACAATTTTCTCGCCGAACAAGGTGGGCAGGGTATTTACCCGGAAGTCGATAGCGCGAGTTTTGGAAACTTTTAATTTTATGCGGCCATCTTGTGGCAAACGACGTTCAGAAATATCCATTTGCGACATGACTTTCAAACGCGCCGCCATACGAAATGCAAGGTTTACCGGAGGACGAGACACCTCGTGTAAAACACCATCGGTACGGAAGCGAATGCGGTAACTTTTTTCATAAGGTTCAAAGTGGACATCGGACGCGCCACCTTTGATTGCATCCAGTAAAACTTTATTAATGTATTTAACAATAGGGGCTTCATCGGCTTCACTGGTGTCATCATGTGTTGCTGTGTCGCTGACCGCCTGAACATCCAGTTCGTCCATATCGTCATCAAGACCACCTAGTGCGTCGCCCAATGACTCCTCTTGCGCGTTCAAATACTTATCTATCGCGACTTGAAGTTTGTCTGCTTCAACTAATACGGCCTCAGTATTAATGCCGGTGTTGAATTTAATTTCGTCCAGTGCGTGTAAATCGGTAGGGTCGGTAACAGCAAGGAACAGGCGATTACCGCGGCGAGCAATAGGCAGTGTGTGGTGTTTACGAATCAGCTTATCGTCCACCAGCTTTTGCGGAATCATGTCCTTATTAAGCGCATTCAAATCAAAAACAGGAGAGCCAAATTCTTCGGAAGCGATCAACGCCAGGGTGCGCGCATCCACAATGCCCTTGGCAACCAGATGTTGTGCAAAGGGTATTTTATCCTTCTTTGCTTGAATGACCGCTTTGGTTGCGAGCTCTACTTCTATGATGCTATCCGCGACGAGTCTGCGGGCTAGTCCATTTAATGACACAGGTGTTGGATTATTCATCTGGTATGCCGTGAGTTACGAGTGTTATAAGTGAAACGATTATATGCGCCAAGACTATCCCAACTCTAGCAGCTAACAGCGGGTAGAGCCTAACCCTGCCTGCCAAATTAACCAATGATTGCTGGGGAGTGACAAAAAATGTCAGTTAGTGTCTGTTTGGGGAGATTGTCTTTTTCTCGTTGCTGCAAAGAAAGTCGGATTTTGTGATGCGCATCTCGCATTGGTCGGGTTTTTGAAGGGGGGTTCTTGTTGGCATAGCAGTTGCTCTACTCCAATTGTGTGTTGTTTTAAATTCAATAATCCTTTGGAGTTTCATTATGAAAAAAACTATTCAACAAGGCTTTACCCTGATCGAACTGATGATCGTAGTTGCAATTATCGGTATTTTGGCCGCCGTTGCTTTGCCTGCTTATCAGGATTACACAATCCGTACCAAAGTTTCCGAAGGTTTGGTGTTGGCAAGTGCATTAAAGACTGCAATCGTTGAAACTCATCAGTCCCGTGGTCCTGCTACCAAAGCCTGTACCGATGCTGCTACTTGTGCGACGCTAGGTGCTACGCCAATGGATGCAGCTCAGGCAGCTATGGTTGCTAACCGCAATGTTGCCTCCGTCACTAGTGATGCTGCTGGTGTAATTACAATTAACTATAAACCTGCAGTGGTCCCTGCAGGTAATAATTTGATTACGATAACTCCAACGCCAGCTGATTTATCTGCTGCTGCTAGCGCTGGTGCTAATATTACTTGGGATTGTGCAACTCCAGGCCCAACACCTGTAGAGCAAAAATATCGTCCTTCAGCTTGCCGTCAATAATTTAGTAAGAGCTGATTGCTCAGAAAACGTAGTTAAAAGGCGGAATAATTCTATTCCGCCTTTTTTATTTGGGTCGTAGAGATGTTATTGGATCTAAAAATTAAAGTGCAGGCATTTGTAGTTCACCTTGGGTTGAGTTTGGCTCTGGGTATTGTGGCTGCCTTGTTGGTATTTGGTTTATGGTTTCCTTTCCCTTACCGTGAAGTTGCAGGAGGTTGGGATTTATTTATTTTGGTAATGGTTGTGGATGTCTGTTGTGGACCGTTACTTACGTTTGTTGTTTTTAGCAAGAAAAAGCCTAAAGCAGAGCTGGTGCGAGACTTGGGTTTTATAGCGTTTATTCAGTTAGCTGCTCTTTGCTATGGGGTCTATGCGGTATCAGTCTCAAGGCCCGTTTTTTTGGTTTTTGAAGTGGATCGTTTTAGGGTTGTATCAGTTGCTGACATTGAGGTTGCTGATCTGCATCAAGCACCTAAAGAGTTGCAAGGTTTAAGTATGACAGGCCCCAAAATCATTTCTGCCCGTGTACCCAAGTCAGGTGATAAAGACTTTGTTCGTGCAGTGGAGCTTGCGATGAGCGGTGTTGAGGTTTCGTTTCAGCCGAAATATTGGCTTCCTTATTTAGATAAGCGAGAGGAGGTTTTACAAAAAGTAAAATCCATAGCGGAACTGAAACAAAAAAATCCAAATAAAAATCAGATCATTGTTGATGCGCTGGCAAAAACTGCGCTATCAGAAGTTGACCTCGGTTATCTTCCGCTCCAAGGTCGAGTGCACTCTGATTGGGTTGTATTTGTTGAGCTAAGAAGTTTGGGCGTGGTTGGGTTTGCTAATGTGGATGGGTTTTAAGCATTTGTTATGTTTTTTATGCAACGTTTGGTGTCCAAAACGTAAACTATACCGCCCAGTGTTTTTCTGAACCTGTAACAACCGCATCAGATTCCATCACAAACCCCCATCGACAAATCCACCTCCTTACAATGCTTAGTCAACCCACTAATCGAAATAAAGTCCACTCCGGTTGCGGCGGTGGGTACCTCGGTTTGTTCGTTGATGTTGCCTTATGCTTCCAGTTTCGATCTTCCTGCATTAATGGCGACGGTTTTTGTCATGTTATTTAGCATTGCTCATTTGGTTGTCATCAATGATTTTTCTACGAGTTTGTTATGGCGCTTATATTTTTGGCAAACTCTTTAAAGTCCTCCAAATGTTTTGATGCAACAGCAAATACAATATCCCAGTTCAAATCATGATAATTATGTACCGCTAAATTGCGAAAGCCGACGGATTTTTTTAAACGGTCAGCGAGGTGGGAGCTAATCAGGTTCTGTTCTGCAAGGCGCTGAAATGTTTCACTCATGGTGTTTGGTACTGGCTGGCTGGAGTTTGTTAGTGAGTGTGCGGCTATATCTACACACAATTGCACGGCGCGGCTGAGGTTAAGCACAATAACGTCTTGCAGATCAATATTAGTTTTAAGTTCGCTCGCATTCGCCGGACATTTGTCTTCAATCCGTTTAATGCAGCGATAAAGTGAATCCAGTTTTTTATTGATAATTATTTTGTCCATTGTGCTCTTCTCTCTGTAAGCATTCGTTCTACATAAGGTAAAAAGTCTGCGCTTTCGAACAGGTGGCGTTTAATGAGTTCGGCGTGGTCTGCATCGCTGCCTAAAAGCCTTTGGCCTTGCAGAATTTCTCCTAATAAAGGTACGCCAGTTGTTTTTAGATCGATAAGGTCAATAGCGCGTCCACTTGCAATCGCAAGGTCCTCAACCAATGCGATGTATTGCTCGGTGGTAAGGGGTTTACTGTCTTGAACTGCAATATCCAGGTCGCTATCTGGTCTGGCCGTACCTTTGGCTACTGAGCCGAAGATATAAGCTATGTTTATTTCGGGATGCTTTTCTAGCGCTGCAATAATTTTTTGCTCTTCCATCACAAAACCCTCATCGACAAATCTACCGCCCTGCAATGTTTTGTTAGTCCACCAATCGAAATAAAATCCACTCCGGTTTCTGCTGTCGGCACCAAAGTTTGTTCGTTGATATTGCCCGATGCTTCCAATTTCGCTCTTCCTGCATTAATGGCAACGGCTTTTTTCATGTCTTCGATGCTGAAGTTGTCGAGCATGATGATGTCTGCACCTGCCTCTAGGGCTTGATCCAATTCTGCAAAGGTTTCTACTTCTACCTCAACCGGTTTGCCGGGGGCGATTTGATGTGCGTTGGCAATCGCCTTTGCTATGCCGCCACAGGCAGCAATATGGTTTTCTTTGATAAGGAAGGCATCGTAAAGACCGATGCGGTGATTGTGGCAGCCACCGCAGGCGACAGCGTATTTCTGGGCTGTGCGCAAACCGGGAATGGTTTTGCGGGTATCGAGCAATTTGACTTGGGTGTGGGCCACTTGTTGGGCGTAATGGTGGCTAATGGTCGCTGTGCCTGAGAGTGTTTGTACAAAATTCAGTGCAGTGCGTTCACCGGTTAACAGGCTGCGGGCGCTCCCGTGTAGGGTAAAAAGTGTGCTGTTGGCTGGCGCGGCTTGTCCGTCGTCTACATACCACTCAATAGTGACCTGTGGGTCGAGCTGTTTGAAAACCTCGGTCACCCAAGCCCTGCCGCAAAAAATACAGTCTTCTCTGGTTATTACCCGGGCATTAGCTTGTTGTTCAGTGGGTATTAGTTGGGCAGTAATGTCGCCGCTGCCAATGTCCTCTGCTAAGGCAAAAGTGACCGATTGAGTAATGTCGGAGGTCAGAGTGTGCAGATTTATCTTGTGATTGATGATCATAGTGGTTGTCGAATTAATGTGCATAAATGTGGCAATAAACGACCAGTTTGGCGTCTTTCTCTTTGTCTAATTCCAAAAGGAACTTTAAAAGGGGTAAGCCAACGGTATGGTTATAGCCATTTGTGATATGTCTCTCGATCTTATCATTTGCCTGCTTGATGTGTCTTTGCCTTCGTTATACTCCCTTTATGCAAGTTTTCTTTCAATGGTAATTCACCATGAGTGAACAGATGAAGTCAGACACTAATAGGGTGGTTCAGCTAGTCACTGAGCGTCCCGCCCCCGTCACTCAGCCCGTTGTGCTGGCGCGCTTACCTGCCCCCATGCACTCCTTGCGTGATAAGGCTCGTCAGCAATTGCAGCTTTATCTGCGCGAGCTGTTTGATCGCATTGACGATGCCATGTTTGAACTGGCGGATAAGGCGAACAACAATCAGGATCAGAACATTTTCTTTGATTCCATGCGCGAAGTGCGTATCCGCCGCCGCGCTATAGAGAATTCTTTTTTCCGTACTATTGATATCAGTTTTGCGCGTCTGTTAGACCCCAGTGCTTACAAAGATGAAAAGCGTTCAGCGGAAAAGGCTGTTTCGCTGGATGAGTTGTCGATTGTAAAAAATGATGAATTGGAGGAAATGGTTGCTGTAGAGGGGATGGTGAATAAAGCGAATGAGCAGTTTGCCGAACTTATCCAGCACCTGACTTTGCGCATTGACCACTTGGTTCCAACCAAGGTTTATCAAAAAAATAATCCTTTGGGTGTGGATGTTATTTGCAGCGCATTTACTGATGCGGCGGAATCTTTGAGCATAGATCTCAAAGCCAAGCTGGTCATGTACAAAATTTTTGACAATGTGATGATGAGTAAGTTGGGCAAGTTATTTGAGGTGCTCAACCAGACTTTAATTGATGCCAATATTTTGCCATCGCTCAAATCTGAGCTGCGCCCCGTGAAGCGTCCTGACACCTCGTCTAGTCATACTGCTGACAATTTTGGACAGGGGTTGACGGCGGAGTTGAGTGGTGGGATGAATCATTACGATGATCAAACCCGACAAGTATTAAACCAACTTCGTAATTTATTAGGCCCGAATAGAAGTGCGCCGCGCAATCAAGTTCCTGGTGATGAGATCAATACTCAGGACTTGATTAAAATGTTGTCGCTCGCGCAGCAGCAAAATACCTTGGCCGTAAACAGCGCTGGCCCGGCCAATTTGCGCAGTTTTCTAACTGATTTATTACACAGTGAAACGCAAACGACCGCGGCAATCAATCAGATTGATGATGATGTTATTAATCTGGTTAGCATGATGTTTGAGTTTATTCTGGATGACCGCAATTTGGCGGCGCCCATGAAAGTGTTGATTGGTCGCTTGCAAATTCCAATGGTAAAAGTCGCCATTGCGGACAAGACTTTCTTTAGTAAAGGTGGGCACCCAGCACGCCGCTTATTAAATGAAATGGCGATGGCCTGTTTAGGTTGGCAAGAACCGACCGATGAGAATCAACGCAAGGATACCCTGTTTGCAAAAATGGAAGAAATGGTGCAGACCATCCTTGCCGAGTTTGATACCGATATTGGTATTTTCGAACGTTTGCTGGTGGATTTCCGCTCGTATCTGGATAAAGAAAAGCGTCGTGCACAAATTCTTGAACAGCGCACCATTGATGCTGAAGACGGTAAAGCCAAATCCGAGCGCGCGCGCGCGCAAGTGGATGCAGAATTAAATCGTATTACCGTTGGCCGCGACTTGCCCTTGGCTGTGACTAAGTTATTGCGTGAGGCTTGGGCCAATGTGATGTTTATTACCTCGCTCAAACAAGGTGTTGAAAGTGAAGAGTGGCGTCGTTGTACACTCACTGCCCAGCAATTGGTCTGGAGCGTTGTGGCGCCGATGGATAAAGACAACCGTCAAAAATTATTGAAATTGGTTCCCGAGTTGTTACAGAAGTTGCGTGCGGGCTTAGAGAGTATTTCGTTCAGTCCATTTGAGACGGGCAATTTATTTAAACAATTGGAAATTGTTCACTTGGCGCGTTTGCGTGGCGACACCAAACCTATCGCACCTGCGGCACCGGTGGCTCCTACCATGGATCTTGCCGCTAAAACGCAAGAGATGGTCGCCAAAGCAGCAAGCATGAAAGCGGCAATGGCTGATGCCCAAGCAAGATCACAAACAGCGCCTGCTGCTGTATCGCCAGTTGAGGTAGAGGAGTCTGTGGCGGTTGCTCCTGTTGCTCCGGTAATGGCAGAAATTGTGGAATCTGTAGTGGCAGTCGCTCCGGCTTCTGAATCAGAAGCTACTTCCGAGTTGGTTCAGGAGCATGTGGCAGAGCCTGTCATACAAGAAGTAATTGCTGACCCACAACATCTGGCGTTGGTAAACAATATTACCCAAGGTACCTGGTTTGAAATGCAGGGTGAAGCTGGAGAAAAATACCGTTGCCGTTTAGCGGCAATTATTCGCTCGGTAGGAAAATATATTTTTGTTAACCGCTCCGGAATGAAAGTCGCCGAAGAAAGTCGTGAAAGTTTGGCGATTGCATTACAAACCAAACGTTTAACTATTTTGGATGATGGCATGTTGTTTGATCGTGCACTGGAAGCGGTGATTGGTAGTTTGCGTGATCAGCGTACCTTGAGTTAATCGACGAATTGTTGTGCGTAAAATAAAAACGCCTCCCATTAACAAAGGGAGGCGTTTTTATTTCCCCTTTTAAAAAAGGGGAGCTAGGGTGTTAGGAGGTGTCTTTAAATCCCTGCCAATCTCCCTTTGTCAAAGGGAGGGAGCCAGCACCACCAATGTTTGCCCTGCTTGCACGCGTGCGCCATCGGTTTTTAACAGATGAGTGACTTTGCCGGAGCAACTGGCGGTGATGTTAATTTCCATTTTCATCGATTCCAATATCAATAACACATCCCCCGCGTTCACCTCTTGCCCGACGGTTACTTGTGTTTGCCATACGCTGCCCGACACTGAACTGTCGATGCGAATGGCGTCTTCGGGAAATTCGGTTTCGCTATGCTCTTCTATTATTTCTTCCTGTTCATAATTGAATTGGCCGTTGGCATGCCAGCGCGCTAGTTCTTCATCAAATGCTTGTTCCCGCTGTTGGGTAAACTGATTGATCGATGGCTCATTCTGCTCGATAAATTGCTGGTATTCGCTTAGGCTAAAATGGCTTTCTTCAATTTTTAGTGGGTAGCGCCCTTGTGGAAAGTTTTTGCGAATCGTTTGTAATTCTTCAGCGCTGACTTCATAAAAACGAATTTGGTCAAAAAAGTTTAGCAACCAGGGTTGTTTAAATTCTTTCGTTTGGCGATAGCGGTTCCACATTTGCAATGTGCGCCCGACAAACTGATATCCACCTGGGCCTTCCATACCGTATACACATAAATAAGAACCTCCTATCCCGACAGAGTTTTCTGCCGTCCAGGTGCGGGCGGGGTTGTATTTTGTGGTGACTAAACGGTGGCGCGGGTCTACAGGCGTTGCGACTGGCGCGCCCAAATACACATCGCCCAAGCCCATGACTAAATAGGAGGCGCTAAATAAAATGTTCTTAACGTCGGCGATGGAGTCCAGGCCATTAATGCGGCGAATAAACTCCAGATTGCTTGGGCACCAGGGCGCATTGGCACGTACTGACTGAATATATTTTTGAATGGCCAATTGGCACGCTTCGTCATCCCAGCTGAGCGGCAAGTGCACAATGCGCGAGGGCACACTTAATTGGGCGAGTTGTGTTTTTAACGCGCGTTCGCCCACTTCAAGGTGTGCTAATAATTGTGCGAGGGATAATTGCTGGCTGTCGTAGTGAATTTGTAGTGAGCGAATGCCCGGTGTTAATTCACGTAAACCAGCGAGTGTATTTTGCTCTAACCATTGCATTAACGCGTGAGCGCGAAAGCGCAGTTTTATATCCAACTCAAGCACGCCGTATTCAACCAATAAAAAATGATCACCCGCCGCGCGGTAAACAATATCTTCACCAAATTCAGTGGCGGCGAGAGTTTTTACAATTGGTGAGGAGGGAATGGTGATGCGCCAACTACAATTGACGGATGCCAATGTTTGCAGCGATTCGTTTTGCGTTTTTTCAATAACAACTGCATCCGCAATGGTGACAGGTACAAAACGAATTTTATCGCCTGCACGCACTTGTCCGAGTTTCCATAAATCGGCACTGATTACCGTGGCGGGACAGACAAAACCGCCAAGTGAGGGACCATCCGGCCCGAGAATAACGGGCATATCACCAGTAAAATCCACCGTGCCAAAGGCATAAGCATTATCGTGAATATTAGAGGGGTGCATACCCGCCTCACCGCCGGAGCTGCGTGCCCACTCTGGTTTTGGACCAATTAAGCGCACACCGGTGCGGCTGGAGTTGTAGTGCACTTCCCAGTCAGTAGCAAAAAACGTGTTGATGTCTTTTTCTGTAAAAAAATCCGGCGCGCCGTGGGGGCCATAGATAACGCGTAGCTGCCAGGTGTTGTTAATTTCTGTCTTCAGCTGGTCGTTAAATTTAGGAGTTGTAATCTTGGGGTTACAATTTTTTTCGTCGAGTGATAGCACATCGCCCGCACGCAACGCACGGCCATTGTGGCCGCCAAATTGGCCGAGTGTAAAAGTGGATTTTGCGCCGAGGTAATCGGGGCATTGAATGCCGCCCGCCACGGCTAAATAACTGCGCGCGCCTTTATCGCTGATTCGCCCAAGCTGTAATTGTTGCCCGGCTTTTATCTCAATCACTTCGTACAGCGGAATTATTTGACCATCGAGTTTTGCATCAATTTCCGCACCCGTTAATACAATTTTAGTGTCGCAACCAAATTTTAATCCGGGGCCTTGCAGGGTGATTTCCAAACCAGCAGCCGTTTCGCAATTGTTTAACAAGCGATTCGCCAAACGAAACGAGTAGCTATCAAAAGGGCCGGAGGTGGGAACACCCACATGCCAATAACCGGTGCGACCGGGGAAATCCTGAATAGTGGTTTGCGTGCCGCCCTGAATTACATCGATACGCGCCGGTTTAAATACAAAATTATTTAAGTAACGCGTGGTCATGCGACCTTGTAGAAGTGTTTCGTCTTTTAACAAGCTGCGTAAATAACCAAGGTTGGTTTCTATGCCGTAGAGGTAAGTGTTATCCAGCGCCTTGGTTAAGTTTTCCAGAGCCTGCTCGCGGTTGTCACCTGTAACAATAATTTTGGCAAGCATCGGATCAAAATACGCGGGGACTTCTATGCCGCTTTCAATCCAATGATCGATACGCAGATAATTTTGTGGCTCAGGGAACGACACTTTGCTGAGCAAGCCCGCGCAGGGTTGAAAATTCAGTGCGGGATCTTCCGCGTATACGCGCACTTGAATAGCGTGGCCTGAGGGGGTTAGTTGTTGACGCAGGGATTTTAGCTCACCTAATTCTCCAGCGGCTTGGCGCAACATCCACTCGACTAAATCCACGCCGTATACTTCTTCGGTAACACCGTGCTCAACTTGTAGGCGGGTGTTTACTTCGAGGAAATAAAACTTATCGTCTAATGAATCGTAAATAAATTCTACGGTGCCTGCGTTGCGATAATTAACCGAGGCGAGTAATTGTTCGGCTGTGCGTTGCATGGCTTCGCGTTGCGTGTCCGATAAATTAGGGGCAGGGCATTCTTCCACTACTTTTTGATTGCGGCGCTGACTGGAGCAGTCGCGCTCACCAATCGCCACCGCTGTACCTTTGCCATCACCAAAAACTTGCACTTCAATATGACGCGCCGCGGCGATAAATTTTTCCAAAAATACGCCGTCATCGGCGAAGTTATTTTTTCCCAAACGTTTTACCGAATCAAAGGCACCCATTAAATCCGCTTCGCAATTGCACAGCTGCATGCCAATGCCGCCACCACCTGCAGTACTTTTTAGCATGACAGGGTAGCCAATAGTGGCCGCCGCTCGTTTGGCATCATCTATATTAATTAATAAATCGGTGCCGGGGCAGAGTGGCACATTGGCTGCCTGTGCCAATTCGCGCGCTTTGTGTTTTAAACCAAAGGTAATCATTTGTTCCGCAGTCGGGCCGATAAACACCACGCCTGCCGCTTCACATTCCGCCACAAAGTTGGCGTTTTCGCTTAAAAAACCATAACCGGGGTGAATTGCTTGGGCGCCAGTTTGCTGCGCAATCGCGATAATTTTTTGGCGATCCAAATAAGTCTGGGCAGCAGCGCCCTCACCCAAACAATAGGCTTCATCCGCCAGGCGTACATGCAGCGAGTCCGCATCTGATTCTGCATACACCGCAACGGAAATAATATTGAGTTTTTTGAGGGTGCGAATGATGCGGGTAGCAATGGCGCCGCGGTTGGCAATAAGCACTTTGGTAAACATGATTTGCTCCGGCAGGTCGTCCTGCTGGGATTAGTTACGACAATGGTCGTCCATTGAAGATATTTGAATGTATTTATTTACTCTTTCAAAAATCTAATTTAATTCCACACAATCACTTCAATCGGTGTTGGGTTGTAACGGTTGCAAGGGTTGTTTAATTGTGGACAATTGGAAATTAGCATCACAATGTCCATTTTCGCTTGCAGCTCCACATATTTTCCCGGTGCGGAAATGCCATCGGCAAAGGTGAGGCCGCCATCACTGGTAACGGGTACATTCATAAAAAAATTAATGTTGTGGGTGATGTCGCGTTTGCCAATACCAAACTCCGGGTGTTCGGCAACGGCGAGCATCCAGCTGTCGCGACAGGCGTGCATGCAGCGTTTTTCCAAGCTGTAGCGCACGGTATTGCTTTCGGTGGCGCAAGCACCGCCGAGGGTGTCGTGGCGGCCGCAGGTGTCAGCAACAATTTCCAGTAATTCATTGTTAGCGTTGGATATGAGTTTGGTGCCTGCACTTAAATATAAATTGCCTTGGCTACGAATGGTATCCATCGCGCTGTAGCGCTCGCTTGGGTCTTTGGCGTTATAAAATAAAACGTCTGCTGCCTGGTTGCCTTCCAAATCCACAATGCGAAAGGTTTGGCCTTGTTTTATTTCACCTAAAAAATAATCACCGGCTTTGACGTGATGGCGCGCGCTGGCCGTTTCCGGGTGTAAATGACTTTGTTTGAGAGAAGCGTTGTGTTTGAGTGAAGTGCTGTGTGTGAGTGACATGCTGGGCCCCTTAATTCTTCGCTGCCAAATAATACAGTGCGTTGTTTTGGAATCCGCGTTGGTTTTCCGGGCGGAAATTTTTGCAGTAGTCGTCATCGCCCACGGGATCGGCTTCGCCCAATTCAATTTGCACTGAGGTAAAGGGGTAGCTGCTAGATTTATTGAGCGGATGTGGGCAGGCGTGCATTACCACCAGCGTATCCATTTCAAAACGCAACGTAACGCTATTGCCTGCGGCTTGGTTATTGGTGTCGAGGTGGATATTGCCATTATCATCGGCGATGACTTTGCTAAACCAATTAATGTTGGATGCCATATCCGCGCGTCCTAAACCGTATTTAGCCAACTCCACTAAAAAGGCGTCGTAACCGTTTTGCAGCCATTGATTGCGATCGGTTTGATAATCACGTTTTCCAAATTGCTGCGCAATAATCTCTGCGGTGCTATTGCCGCAAACTGTGTCGTGCCAGTTGCCTGCGCCATTCACCGAATAATCTTCAACAATCGAGGCGAAAATTCGCCCCATGTCCGAATACAAACAATTGCCGCGTTGCAATTTAAAAGTGTGTTGGCATTTGAGGGTATCGGGTGCGTTGTAGCGCTCCAATAAATTGCGTGGGTTGTAAAATAACATACCGACGTTCGCGCCGCCGGTTAGATCGGTAATTTTCATCAAGCTGCCGCGGCGCAATTCCAGTGACCAGTGGCCATTGCCGGGCAGTGTAGTGGTGTAAAGAATGTTGCTCATGCGTAAACCTTAACCTTCGTTGTGCTCTTGGGCGATTGATTTCAGTTCTGCCGGAATTTCTGTACTGCGCTTGGTGATCGGTAAATCGTAAGTGATATTTGCACCGTAGGCGGTGGGCGCTTGATTGTCGCGACGCAGCTTGTCAAATACCCACAGCCGCGTGCCTAAATAAAAACCTTCACTTAAATCGTGAGTCACCATAAATACAGTAAGCTGATGTTCCTGCCAGAGTTTTAAAATTAATTGATGCATATCGGCGCGAATGCCGGGGTCGAGTGCCCCGAATGGTTCATCCAACAACAAAATACGTGGCTTGCGAATTAAGGCTTGGGCGATGGCAAGGCGCTGTTTCATGCCACCGGATAATTCGTGCGGGTAGTGGTTCAGTGAGTGACTGAGACCGACGGAATCCAGTAATGCTTTTGCTTCGTCGATAACAACACGTTTTTGTTTGCCGAATAATTTCCCCAGCAGCGGTGAACGTTCAAATTCACGCGCGATGATGACATTCTCCAATACGCTTAAATGGGGGAAAACTGAATACTGTTGAAAGACTATACCGCGCGATTGATCCGGTTCGCTGCGAATGGTTTTACCATCCAGTAACAACTCACCCGAGCTGGGTACTTCCATGCCCAACAACATTTTTAAAAAAGTACTTTTACCGCAGCCGGAGGTGCCGACCATGGTAATAAACTCGCCAGCCTTAACACTGATATTTAAACGCTCCAGCACTACATTGTCGCCGTAGGTTTTCCACAAGTTTTTTGCCTGAATCATGGGTGCTGGCATCTGCTGGGCTCTTTTTTCTTCAAGAATGGTTTTATCAAAAGGAAGAATTGTCATAGTGCTGTTCGCCTAGTGTTTGCTGCTTGGCTTAATGTTTACTGTTTGGACTGTGCCAGGGAAAACACCAGAGATTTATTTTTGCCAGAAGCCAATCCACCAAAAAGGCGAGCAGGGTGATCCAGGCAACGTAAGGCAAAATCACATCCATCGACATATAACGACGCACCAGAAATATGCGATAACCCAAACCGTCGGTAGAGGCGATGGCTTCGGCGGCAATTAAAAATAACCAGCCAGCTCCAAGCGATAAACGTACGGCATTAATTAAACGCGGCATTAATTGTGGTGTTAGTACACGCACAATAATTTGCCAGGTAGATGCACCCAGTGTTTGTGCTTTGACGAGTTGTTCGAGTGGAATTTCCTGTGTGCAGCGCTGCATGTCGCGCGCGATAAACGGGGCAACGCCGATCACAATTAATGCAACTTTGGATAACTCGCCCAAACCAAACACAATAAATAACACTGGCAGTAACGCCATGGGCGGCACGAGTGAAATCACTGTCAACAGCGGAGCAATCGGTGAATAAATCGTGGGAATCGCACCGGTTAATAAACCGATGGTAAAACCCAAAATGGCAGCGATAAAAATTCCCAGCGCTAAACGATGCAGGCTGCTGAGTGTGTCCTGCCAAAATAAATACTCACCGCTACGTTTGCTGGGTTCAAACGCGAGGCTTTGCATGGCCGAACCCATTTGCGCAAAACTTGGCAAGAGTTTGTCATTGGCATTTTCGGCCAAGCGCGCATCGGAGGCGACCAGATAAATCACCAGCAATAACGCAAAGGGCAGAATGCCCAATAATAATTTCAGCGGTTTTGATGGTGTTAAATTAATTAATCGTTTCATGGCGCTCTTCTTTTTTGTTTGACGTCACTCCCGCGTACGCGGGAGTCCAGTATTGTCTCTGGATCCCCGCTGGCGCGAGGATGACGGCTCTCGTGGTAATTAACCCAAGGAGTTAAAGTTTTTTGTCGGCAGCCATTTGCATGTAGGTGGTATCAAAACGCAGTTTCACGTTTTGTTTGTTGCCATAAATTCCTTTGGGGCCTGCGACGCCGATGAATTCGGCATCGGGTGCACCTTCGCCTAACAGGCCGTGGTCAAAAGAAAATTCAGCGACTTTTTGCATGGTGCTCAAGAGTGCGTCGCTGTTGACGAGTTCCAGCGCGGCTTGCGGGGTGTAAAACATTTTGGTGCTGGCGAGTTGTGCTTCAAAACCGGCGAGGTCAGTGCCTGATGCCACGGCCATTGCTGTTTTGGCTTCCGTTGCGGCTTTGTCGCTACCGCTCATGGTGGTCATGATTTCATACCAGGCGCCAACGAGCGCTTTGCCCAAGGCCGGATTTTTTTGCAGGGTGGCGGTGTTCACTATCATCAAATCCATAATTTCGCCGGGGATTTGTGAGGAGTCAAATACCTTGGTGCTGTTGGGTTGTGCGAGGATTTCGCTGAGCAGCGGGTTCCAGGTGGTCACTGCAGTAACGTCTTTGGTGCCGTAAACCGCAACCATATCAGCATCGGAGGTGTTCACCACTTTCACATCGGCTTCTTTCATACCGACCGATTCCAAGGCGCGGGCGAGCAAGTAGTGCGACACACTCAACTCAACCAAATTCACTTGTTGGCCTTTGATGTCCTTGAGGGTTTTGTTGGTGCCTTTCAGCACAACACCGTCGTTGCCGTTGGAGAAGTCACCCACGATCAGCGCCGTTGAATCCACGCCGCCCGCCGCTGGAATGGTGAGCGCATCCATATTGGTCATCACGCAGCCATCAAATTGGCCGGCGGTATATTGGTTAATTGACTCGACGTAATCGTTGATTTGTACCACTTCGATTTCAATGCCGTATTTCTCGGCCCATTTATCGACAATTTTTTGCTCGGCACCATAGCCCCAAGGCATCCAGCCTACATAGATGGACCAGCAGACTTTGAAGGGTTCAGCGGCACTGGCGAGGTTGGCGGAAAGGCCAAGTGTAAGGGCGAGTAATAGTTTTTTCAGACGGGAATGACGCAACATGAACAACCTCCAAGGGTATGGGTATACATCGGCGCAAGCATTAAGAGACCACTCTGGCGATTAGGCCAATCATCTCCCGGGCTTTTGTCCCGCCGTGTAACCCATGACCTGCCAGAAGGTCTGGCGGCAGAGGTCGAAAGCTCTCGGACCAGACATCATTGGATGATTAATCGAATGACCGGAACCCTAGCTCTCTATTTAACAAATTGTGTGAATAGCCAGATCGCCCAGAGTGCGAATCAGTTATTTCGAAGTTCATATCGCAATATGAGTGCCAATTGTGGCAATTGGCGCGTGCAAGCGGTAATGGCGCGACTTGCCGCGTTTCACGCGCGGTAGAAGTTGGGTTAAGGATTGTAGTGGTGTGCTCATTTGGTGCACATGGGGTTATAGGTAAGTCTAGTTGTGCGCCTTTTTGGTGCTATTTGTTTGCTGGCAGTGGGTGATTATTTTTTGCTCGCTGAGGGGCTAAAGCCGAGCTATTCTGTGAAACATCCACTGCAAGCTGCTAAGATTGTCGTTCAGGACAACCTTTTTGCCCATAACAGCGGTGGTTTCTTGTTTGGTTTTTAGGTTCGCACAGGCCCCTGATCTGGGTCTTCACAGGCAGGGTCTAAGGAATATGAATCTCACGGACTTATTATGCAAAACTCAGGTATGCAAAACTCTGGTGTACAAGCTTCAGGTTTACCCGGTGCCGATACTCCCAAATCGTCTCAATACACGACTGTCGCTATGTCAGAGCAATTAATTATTGAACATTTAAAACATTGTCGCGATTTAACGCGCGGCTTTGCGTATCGTGTTTTCCCCAATTTTTGGCGCGAGTGGTGTAAACAGATCCTTGAAATTGCCGAGCAGGCGAAATCGAATAAAGATCAGGTTGCGCTCTATGAAATCCAGAACTTGCTGAGCGCTGTGCAACAGGCGGCGGAGCAGGAGTTTTGCCAGCACTTGGCCAATGGCTTTGTAAAGTTCAAAAACAAATCGCTTAATACCCTGACCGGCGAGGAGCGCTTTAGTGGCGACATTCTCTCGCTAGTCGAGCATTCGGATCTGGAAGAGACGATTGCCATCACCTCAATTACCCATCGCGCGGACAATTTTTTTGCCGAAAACCTCTGGGCATTGCAACAGCGTTTAGCCCTGCTCAATGACGGCGAAAAAATTGATGAGCGCACCAACCCTGCCAGCCCGGTACAGTTTTGCGAGGCGCTGCGCAAGGTATTAACGAATCTGGATGTGGATGTAAAAACCAAAATCATCGGCTACAAGCTGTTTGATCAGGACGTGATCGGCATGCTCGGCGAGCTGTATGACGAGCTTAACGACTATTTGATCCGCCAGAATTTACTGCCCAATCTGCGTTTTGTGGTAGCACAGGATAAAGCTGACGCAGCTCGTGAGGACGCCATCCAGGATGATCCTTCCGAGCGAAACAGAACGGATGCTGAGCTGCAGCAACAAACCCTGGATGCCCAACAGCATCAGCGCCGCGCTAGCGATAAACTGCTAACCGGTGCGCTCAATCCCAACGATATTCAATATCAAAACAGTTTGCTGAATGCGATTCGCTTGTTGCAAACCCATGTCACCCAATTAATGCCCGCTGTTCAGGCTAGTGGCTTTACGGGGGCGGAGCAGCAGGACAATCGCGGGGCGAATAACGTACCAGCGCCTGCCACTACAATGCCGGGCGCCACGGCGGTTGCCGCTGTGGCCAATACGCCGCCAGCGCAACTGCAGATATACAGCAGCAATCAATTGGTGAATGTGCTGGAGCAGATGCAGGGCAAGGCTTATCACCTGAGCCAGCAAGCCTTGGCTGATCGTGACGCTGGCCCGGTTGTTATTCCGGTGCAAACCGTGGCCGCTGTCAGCCAGCAAATGATGCAGCAGATTGCCAGCGAAAATGAAAATGGCGCGGTAGAAGCGGGTGATATGCAAACCATCGACCTGGTCGGCATGTTGTTTGAGTACATGCTCTCCGACGATCACTTGCCCGATTCAGTCAAAGCGCTGCTCAGTTATTTACACACGCCGTTTCTCAAAATCGCTTTTATCGATAAAGGCTTTTTTGAGCAACCGGAACACCCGGCGCGGGTGTTGCTCAACAGCCTTGCCGAAGCGGGTGTGCGTTGGGTGAGTAATGACGGTAGCGACCAATACGATATTTTCACCAAAATCAAAACCACGGTGTTCCGGCTGTTGCATGAGTTCAAGAACGATGTGCGCATTTTTGCCGAGCTGCTGATTGAATTTAATGGCTACACCAACAATGTGGCGCGCCGTCAGGAATTGATGGAGCGGCGCGCGCTGGAGAAAGCCCAGGGTGAAGAAAAGCTGCGCGAAGCCAAATTGCAGGTGAATCACGAGGTGCGTAGTCGCACCGATAACCGTGAAATGCCTTCTGCAATCCTCCTGTTATTGCTTCAGCCCTGGTCGGATTACTTGTCCTTTGTGCTACTGCGCTACGGCGAAAAATCCGAGAGCTGGACGCGTGCGCTCAAAGTAATTGACGATTTGCTCTGGTCGCTGGAACCCAAAACCAGCCAGCAGGACAAGGTCAAACAAATGGAGCTGCAGGATAATCTGCATGCGGCGCTCGAGCGCGGTTTTGAAACCATTGGCTACGAGCAAGCCAAGGGCCGCAAATTGTTGGATGCGGTAGCGTCCCTGCAGCGCATGGCGTTGCTCAGCCGTAAAGCCGAGCCAGCTCCGGCACCAATGCGCAGCAAACTGGAATTACTCGCGGCGGAAAAAGCCGGGCATGCCAACGTTCAGCAGCAGCCTGTTTCTACCGAAGAAGCCAAGATTGTCGACAGCCTGAAAATGGTGGAGTTTGGTACCTGGTTTGAGTTTGATGGCGGCAAGCGTCTGAAAGTGGCTTGGTACAACAAAAAGACCCAGCACTACATGCTGGTGGATCAGCAGGGGCGCAAAGTATCGCTGGCGGCAGGTTTACAGCTGGCGCGGGATATGATCGCCGGGCGCGCCAAAATTATTGCGGGCAGTACCAAACCCTTCTTTGAACGAGCGCTGGAAAATATTTATCACACACTCAACGAGCGTGCCGATCACCTCAAAACGGGGGCTGCATCATGACGCATAATTGTTCCAAGGAGCATGATCGCGAACTGGAGCGGCATATCATCAACGGTGATGTGGATGTTTATGACAGTTTGCGCGATATGTATGTTGGCCGCTTGGTAAATATCCATACCCAAGGATTGATGGTGATGGGGGATTTGTCACTGGAAGAGGATCGCCTTTACACCCTGGACTTGCATTTGCCCGAGCCAGTTAATGACCAAATGGTGATTCATTTGGGGGTGGATTGTTTGTGGACGCGGGAGGCTGATCTGGCAGGTAAATACTGGATTGGTTTTTCCATTATCGATGCCTCTTCACAGGCGTTGCAGTCTATTCAGGCGTTGGTGGAGCGATTGGGCGAGTCTTATTAGTTTGTGATTGCCACCCTTATCCCGTTAAAAAGGCGCCGCGTTGGTAACGCGGCGCCTTTTTGCATTTCAGGCAAGCCAGTAGGCGGCATTTAAAACAGGTCAGTAAATACTATGCCCAGCGCAAATACTTCCAGGTCGACGTTGTAGTCAATCAGGCTGTGGCCATAGCCCTTAAAGTATTTCAATTGGCCGCGCAGGTTGCTGCTGATTGGGAAACTCCAGCCCAGTTCAAGGGCGCCGCGATTGTCGCCATCCAGCGCGTTGCGCAGCATAACGCTGTAAATGTCGTCCTTACGCTGATAGGCCGCGTTAAATTCAAATTTCCCCATGTAATCAGTGATATCCGGATTATCGTCGCCATCGGGATCGCCGGGGTATTCCTGTGCGGATTCCGGCAGGCGATACCAGGGGTTGAGTGCAAAGGCAAAGTTGCCTCGCTCGAACACGCTATTGAGCATCACCCGGTTCCAGCTGCGCGATAACAGGCCGCCCTGGCCGTTGGATTGATGGTTGAGAATTACGTCGTTGAGCACATTGCGAAAACCCAAAAACTCCCAGTCATTGGTAAAACTGAGAATTAACTCTGGTTGGTGATTGGTTTCGCGAAAGGGGGCTGAGTCGGCATCGCTGTAAAGCTGCCAGAGCGAGTGGTTGGTATAACCCAGGTAGAGGTGGCCATTATCGCCAAAAATATCCTCGCGCAGCAGTATTTTGATGCTCAGCTGGAAGTCCGCTTCGGCTTTGCTTAGGTCGCTCAGGGATTCATTGTCATTGTCGCGATAGGGTGACTCGTTGGGAGTGCGGGTGTAGCTGGCGGGGAAAAAGTAATTAATTTTGTGCGGGGTGAGCATAAACCGGTTGGAGCGGTTAAGTGCCTCCAGCGTCATGCGCCGTTTGAGCAGGCGCTCACCGCTATCGCCAGTGGTGTCTTCGCGGCTGACCTGTTGCTCTTGTAATTCGCTTTCGCCCGCGCTCTGCAATTGTTGTTCATAGAGTAACTGGCACCCCTGACGCAACTCAGCGACGGTCATGGTCGCAGCCGCACTGGGGATGGAGGCTTGCAGGCAGCTATTCATCGCCTCGGTTGGCATCTCGGGCGCAGATGTGGCGGGGGTGGTCTCTGTGGGCTGCGCGCTAAGGTTAGCGCTGAGCAGGGCGGAGCAAACCGGTAACACCAAAGGCCAGACGGAACGCATGGGCAGCTTCTCTCGGGGTGAGGTTGAGCGACAGTTGGCCGTTATTCTAGGCGTTGTCGCTCAGGAGGCAAGCAGTCTACCCTGCACTGTGCGGCATCGGTAAAGTGATTCACAGATTGCCAGCACATTTGCTCGCTCAACAAGTCTCCAGCCAGAGTTCTATATCCTGTTCGTGCCAATCGGTGAGCAGGTGTACACCCTCATCAACCACTTTCAAATACATGTCGATTATGTCGGAGGCCAGCACAAACAAGCGATGGCTGTCGGCATTGATCTGGTGCGGGTTAACCACATCGCTCTCCACCATGGTAAGCAGGAAATCGAGTTTGATTTCATAGCTTTTCAGTTGCGAGAGCATAATCAGGTCTTTATCCAGCAAACCTTCCAGACGTTTGGTTTGATGGCGCAATTTTTCGTTGTTCACGCGGGTGCATTGAATGGCGTAGCGCAGTTTGCTGGTCACGTCTTTATCGCAGTAGCCCAGTGCCGAGGCGTAGGTAGACAGGGCGCGAATACGGCCAATTTGCTCCGCCACGGCGGGCATTAAGCGCGTGGAAAAGTGCAGCACCTCCAGGTATTTAAAACGATTGGGGTAGCTACTACCTTCGGTGGGCGGCGCGCTGGGTTCGGCGCTGTTGCGCTCGGTTTGGCTAAGCGCTTGCGATGTGGGCTGCTCCAGCTGTTTGCCCAGCGCGGCAACCATGCTCAGTAACTGTTCGATCAGGTGACAGTGCAGCTCATAGTTATCGACCACGGCGTCCTGTTGCCAATCGCGGCTGATGGTCAGCCAGGCGTTGCTCAGGTTTTCCCGATCCCGGGCGCTGAGCAGATTAAGGCTGCGGGCGGCAAACGCCTGCACCAACTCCAAACGGCGCTCCAGTTGTACTTGCAGTTGGGTCAATTCCGCGCGGAATAATGCATTGCCCCCCAGGGCTCCCATCGACATACCGCGGTGTCGCTGCACTGCTTTAATCATCTGGATCAATTGCTTCACCAGTGTCAGGGCATCCAGTCGCTGCTGGTACTCTTCGCAAAACAGGGCAAATTGGGGTGACCCTTTGCTACCTGATGGTGCACCAAATGAAGGGTTGTGCATGTTGATAGTGCCTGTTCCCATTTTCTCTACCGCTCTATTCGTGAAATTGCCTGTATTCCGGTGCATTTTGGCGCATCAGAAAACCTACAAATCGCTATTACCTGTCTATTGCCTAAATCTTGGCAACAGGCGTGCCAGTTACAAAATAATGGTTTTGCATGGATGATAAATATTGTGCCAATAAAAATAGGGGCTTAATATCAATCATTTGGTCTTAATGACAATAATAAGTTGGGCCACTAGCGATCGTGCTAGCAGCTTGGGAGTTGTGTTGATGTCAAACAAACCTGTTAACCATATAGTCATTGCTGGCGGCGGTACCGCCGGCTGGATGACGGCAGCCTATTTAGCGCGCTGGCTGGAACCCACCAATATCCAGGTCACGCTAGTCGAGTCTGAGTTAATTGGCACAGTGGGGGTGGGGGAGGCCACGGTGCCGGGCATCCATCAATTCATCAAACACTTAGGCGTAAAAGAGAGTGAGTTTATCGCCGCCACCCATGCCACCTTTAAGCTCGGCATCGAATTCGAAGGCTGGGTTGCACCGGAACAGACGTTTTTCCACCCGTTTGCCGGGTACGGCGTACCGATTGAGGATCGTCCCTTTCACAAGACCTGGTGGTCAGCCAAACAGCAGGGTTACAGCGCCAGTTTGGCAGAGTTTTGCCTATGCACCCAGCTGGCCGGTGCAGGCAAATTTGCGCAGCCGAGCTTTGATCCCGACAGCCGTTTAGCCTGGTACAACTACGCCTATCACTTTGACGCCTCACTGTTTGCCAAATACCTACGCGGCTACGCCGAACAGCGCCGGGTCACGCGGATAGAGGGAAAAATCCAGCAGGTTACACTCGATCCCGACAGCGGTTTTATCCAGTCATTACAGTTGGAGTCAGGGCAGGTTATTGGCGGCGATTTATTTGTGGATTGCTCGGGCATGAGTGCATTGCTCATCGAAAAAGCCTTGGGTGTGGGCTATGAGGATTGGAGCCAGTGGCTGCTGAGCGATTCGGCGCTGGCAGTGCAGACCCGAACCGTGGCCGAGCCAGATCCATTCACTCGCTCAACCGCACGTAGCGCAGGCTGGCAGTGGCATATTCCGCTGCAGCATCGGGTGGGCAATGGGTATGTCTATTCCAGCCAATTTATCAGTGAGGATCAGGCGCGCGCGGAGCTGCTAGCCAACATCGAGGGCGAAAGGCTCACCGAGCCGAGGTTGATCCGTTTTACTACCGGCATGCGCGACCATTTCTGGCATAAAAACTGTGTGGCGATTGGTCTCTCCAGTGGTTTTCTGGAGCCTTTGGAATCCACCAGTATTTCCCTTATCCAGACTGGTATCAGCAAGCTCGCCGCGTTTTTGGTGAACTTTGAGATTAATGACCAGCATGTGACTGAGGCCAACCGCCTCAATCGCCTGGAGTACGAGCGCATCCGCGATTTTATTATCCTGCACTACAAGTTAAACGGTCGCCCGGAGCCCTTGTGGCAGCATGTACAGGCGATGGATATCCCTGCCAGCCTTACGGAAAAAATTGCCCGCTTTAAGGCGACAGGCGATATCCAGTTGCTGGAGCAGGAATCCTTTGTTGAGGAGAGCTGGATCAGCATGTTTGCGGGATTTGGCCTCAGTCCAGCTGCGCTAACACCATCCCGCGACTCCGCCAAAATGCACACCGTCATGGACAAAATGCGTGCGGCGATCGTTAAAGGGCGCGAGTACGCCCCTTCTCATGCCGATTTTCTGCGGACTCTGGGTTCATAAAGTAGCCACGTTGTTTCCTTTGGTAGCATGAAAACGGTGCCATTATTGTTATAGGTGATAAAGCTTGCGCCAATAAAAACATTGCCTTAACATTGCTCCATATAGTCATATATACCATATACATCTGACCCATTCTGAGGTAAGCCGCTTGCGCTGTTATTCTTCGCTTACATCTTCCTTTTACCCCCTGCGTGGCATTTGTGCGGCGGCGGTGATGCTGGTTGGCGTTGCCTCATCAGTGCAGGCCGCTGGTGGTGAGTCTATTTGGTTTGATGCGCCGGCTGCCGATTGGGAGCGTGAAGGTCTACCGATTGGCAACGGTGCTTTGGGTGCCGTTATTGCCGGCGATGTGACGCGTGACCGTATCCAGTTCAACGAAAAAACCTTATGGACTGGCGGCCCAGGTGCGCAAGGTTACGATTTTGGTTGGCCACAACAAGCACAGGGCGATGCGGTCGCGCAGGTCAGAACGACCATCAATGAACAGGGTTCAATTACCCCGGAAGACGCCGCCAAACTGTTGGGTCACAAGATCACCGCCTACGGCGATTACCAGACTTTTGGCGATCTTATAATTGATTCGAATAAAAATGACAGCGATGTCAAAAGTGTTTTCACTAATTACCGCCGCGAGTTATCGCTCAGCGATGCGCAAATTAATGTGAGTTACGAACAGGGCGGTGTGCGCTATCGCCGCGAGTATCTCGCCAGTTACCCGGATGGCGTGATTGCAATTAAATATTCCGCCGATCAGCCGGCGAGCATTTCCTTCACCGCCAGTGTGCAAGTGCCAGACAATCGCAGTTTGGCTGTGGCCATCGACCAAGGTCGCATCACTGCCAGTGGCAAATTGCACAGCAACGGTTTGCAGTTTGAAACCCAAATCCAACTGCTCAACCAGGGTGGTGAATTAGCGGTAATCGACGGCAATAAACTTCAAGTCACCGCTGCTGACTCGGTTGTGATTCTGCTCGCGGCAGGTACTGATTACGCCCAGTCCTATCCAAAATATCGCGGTGCGCATCCCCACAAGCGTTTGCATAAACAACTTAACAAGGCGAGCAAAAAATCTTTTGAGCAATTACAGGCCACCCATCGCGCGGATTATCAAACCCTGTTCAACCGTGTTGCGCTGGATATAGGTCAAAAACCACAATCGCTCACCACACCAAAGTTGCTTGCCGGTTATAAAAAAGGTGATGCCGTATTGGATCGCACTTTGGAGGCAACCTATTTCCAATTTGGTCGCTACTTGTTGATCTCCTCGTCGCGTCCCGGTTCACTGCCCGCGAATTTGCAAGGTGTGTGGAATAACTCCATCACCCCGCCGTGGAATGCCGATTACCACGTCAATATTAATTTGCAAATGAATTACTGGCTGGCAGAGACCACCAATTTACCGGAGTTAACCGCACCACTGTTTGATTTTGTCGACAGCCTTGTGGTACCGGGCACTATTGCCGCGCAAAAAGTAGCGGGCGTAGATAAAGGTTGGACGCTTTTTCTCAACACCAATATTTGGGGCTTTACCGGTGTTATCGATTGGCCCACCGCTTTTTGGCAGCCTGAAGCGGCAGCCTGGCTCGCACAGCATTATTACGAGCACTATTTATTTTCCGGTGATAAAAAATTTCTGCGTAACCGCGCTTATCCATTAATGAAAAGCGCGAGTGAATTCTGGTTGGAGTTTTTAGTAAAAGATCCGCGCGATGGCCAGTGGATCGTATCACCCAGCTTCTCACCCGAGCACGGCCCTTTCACTCGCGCGGCTGCTATGTCACAACAAATTGTGTTTGATTTACTGCGCAATACCCACGAAGCCGCACTGCTGACGGGCGACAAAAAATTTGCCCAAGCTGTGCAAGAAAAATTGGCGAACCTGGATCGCGGAATGCGCATTGGCAAATGGGGTCAGCTACAAGAGTGGAAGGAAGATATTGACGATCCAAAAAATGAACATCGCCATATTTCCCATTTATATGCACTGCATCCGGGGCGCGATATCAACCCGCGCAATACACCGGAATTACTTGCGGCAGCACGCACCACACTTAATGCGCGTGGCGATGGCGGCACCGGTTGGTCGCAAGCCTGGAAGGTCAATATGTGGGCGCGTTTGTTAGACGGCAATCGCGCGCACAAAGTATTGGGCGAACAATTACAACGCAGCACACTTAGTAATTTGTGGGACAACCATCCACCATTTCAAATTGATGGCAATTTTGGCGCGAGCGCCGGTATTGCAGAAATGTTATTGCAAAGTCACGGCGACGAATTACATTTTTTGCCCGCATTACCTGCAAGTTGGCCAAGCGGTTCGGTGACTGGTTTGCGCGCACGCGGCGGCATTACTGTAGATCTGCAATGGCACAAGGGCGAATTAACCCAAGCGCGCATTCACACGCAACACGCACAAAAAATCAATATCAGAACTTCACGTCCTGCAGCAGAATTTACGTTGCAGGACGTAAAGCACGGGAAATCCCTTGGCATAAAAGCTGAGGGCAATTCAGGGAGTTTTGCAGCGCAAGGAACGGGGACATATCTCTTATCCAGCAGCGGGAGATAGCTCAAGGGGTAGTTTAAATAATATTAACTGGAGAAAATCATGACAACTAACAATAAGCACAACCTCGGAAAAACATTCCTAAAAAAACAATTGCCGGCTTATATCAAACTTGCATCCAGCGTATCTCTGGTTGTGGGCGCGATGGGTGTGGCACCTTATTCGTTTGCGCAAGATAGCGCAGATGCTTTGGAAGAGGTTGTAGTAACAGGTCAGCGCGCAAGTATTCAGTCTGCGCAAGACATCAAGCGAAACTCATCCACTATTGTGGATTCAATTGTTGCAGAAGATATTGGTAAGTTGCCAGACCGCAGTGTTACCGAAGCGTTGCAGCGCGTTCCCGGTGTAACCGTCGGCCGCTATACCAATAACGACGCGGAGCACCCTGCTGCAGAGGGGAGCGGTGTCGCTGTCCGTGGTTTATCGCAAGTTCGTTCAGAGCTAAATGGACGTGATGTGTTTTCGGCGGCTAGTGGTCGTGGCTTGAGCTTTGAGGATGTCCCTGCGGAATTAATGTATGCCGTTGATACTTACAAAAGCCCTTCAGCCGATATGATCGAAGGTGGTTTGGGCGGCACCGTAAACCTGCGTACCCGTATGCCATTTGATTCCGATGGTCAAATGGTTAGTGTTTCTGCAAAAGCCAACTATGGCGATCAATTAAAAGAAACTAACGGCGAATATTCTGGTTTATATAGCAATCGCTGGGAAACTGATTTAGGGGAGTTCGGCATTTTAGTGAATGCGTCAACTTCTGATCTTTCCAGTCGTTCGGATCAAGTTTACACACGTGCTTATTTGCCGCGTGAAATTAACGGCCAAGACGTATGGGTTTCCAAGGGGGTGGACTGGCGTCGTAACGATTATGAAAGCACTCGACAAGGTGGTTACCTCGCTTTGCAATGGGCGCCAAATGATAGAACAGAACTTTACTTTACTGTTTTCCAAAGTAAGCACGATACTACTTATGATGAGAATGCTTTCTTCTTGGAAGGTGCTAATGGCGATCAAGCGTTGGTTCCAACGGCAGATAATGATTGGATGTATAGCGAAAATAATGCCCTTGAATCGGGTACTGTGACTGTTAATAATCCGGCACAATGGGGACTTGATTTCGGTACTAGTACTCGTTGGGCAAATAATGTTTCAACTACTACTGATTACTCAACAGGTATTAAGTGGAGTCCAGATGATTACTGGAAATTCTCAGCCGATGTGCAATATGTAAAATCAGAGTTGACCATTAATGATTACACTCTAGGTTTAAAAGTTATTCCAGAAGAAGCCTATATGAATGGTATAGGTACAAAAACTCCATCTATTTTACTTGATCCTGAATACATGGCTAATTATGCCAACTACAGTTTAGGTCAAGAGATGACGCACTTCGAACGTAACGATGCCGATGCTAAGACAGGTCGTTTCGATGCTGAATATAATTTTGATGGTGCAGTAATTAAATCAGTAAAAGCTGGTGTGAGATATTCCGAGAAAAAAGCGGATAACATCAACACTGAGTATGATTGGAATACACGTTATGCCACTTGGTTTACTCAGCTCGACTGGAATGGCTATGATAAAAATACTTTGCCTAAGGTAACTGAAGCGCAAGCGTCACAATATTTGAATCTGTATAGCTTCGATGATTTCCAGCGTGGTGATGTTGCTGTTCCTGCAGCAGGATATTTGTATTCCAGCGCTGCAGTAAAAGACTTCAGGGCTACAACAGATGCCATTAATGGTGATCGTGCAACTACCTGTGCTCCTTATCAATCATGGATTTGTGATTCTATTTATCCTGAGTGGAATCGCCTAACTGATCCTCAATATCGTAATCAACAAAGTGAAACCAACTTTGCCGCTTACATGATGGCTAATTTTGGCTTTGATGATTTGGCGATGCCGGTAGATGGTAATGTTGGTGTTCGTGTAGTTCAAATTGATAACGAAGCTGAAGGTTATGAAGGTTGGAATAACTTAGATGCTCCGCCTGGGGTAGGTTTCGCTTCAAAAACTAACCCTTACACGACTAAACATAGTCGCAGTTATGTATTGCCAAGCTTAAATCTTCGTATACAAACAACCGATGACTTGTTTATTCGTTTTGCTGCTTCCAAAGCAATTTGGGCACCAAGCTTTTCTGATTTGCAAGCTAAACGCGTTATTGGTAACAGTAATAAGGAAGGGGTACAAACTGTAACAAGTTTGGATGATGTTGAGTTTGCTCAAGATCAATTTACCAATCCTGATTTGGCGCCGATGACTGCAAATCAGTTTGACATTACTGCTGAGTGGTATTTCGATGATAACGGCGGGATGGCTCACGCAGCATTTTTTAGTAAGCAAGTTGATGATTTTTTCCGTAGAGAAAATGTTGTTTATCAGTTGCCAAATCCAAATGGCGTTGTTGTGCCTGTCAATACAACAGTGCTGAAAAATATTGGCTCTGGTGATATTAAAGGTGCTGAAATTGGTGTCAGTAAGTTCTTTGATGCCTTGCCGGCCCCCTTTGATGGTTTAGGTATTCAGGCGAGTTATACCTACATTGATAGTAAAGCGGAAATTCCTGCAAATGCTGAGGGAGTTAGCCCAATTGATACAGACCGTTCTCCCTTCGGGCAAATGCCAATTGATCAGCTATCGAAGAATTCTTACAACCTTATTGGTATGTATGAAAAAGATGGTTTCTCTGCGCGTTTGGCTTATTCTTGGAGAAGCAAGTATCTGATTACATGGGGTGGTAATGGATTTGATCCTGATTTCAACTTTGGAGCGGAAGGTAAGGCTCGTATTCCAGTCTACAATGATGATTACGGTCAATTAGATGCTTCAATCAGTTACACCTTCCTTGATAACTATACAGTTACCGCAGAAGCAACTAATCTGCTGAAAGAGAAAACTGTTGGCATTATGGAGCAGAATGGTGCTGGCGATCATATTGCCTACTCCTACGCACAAGATGCTCGTTTTGCAGTTGGTATCCGCGCCAAGTTTTAATTAGCGCGTGTTAAAAACCTTGCCCCAACCGGGGCAAGGTTTTTTTGTTTTTGCCTTTTTAGTTTTCTGTTTTTTCCGCAAGTCTTACACCGATCTTTAGCGTGAAAAACGCATCCTCCCATAAACACATCTGCATTACCGCAAGAGGATTTATGCAAATCGCCACTTTCTTTAGTTCATATTTGTTTTGTTCGCGTTTATTGCGCTACTTGAGTGCAAGTATTTTATGCTTGGTGGCGCTGCCGCTTTGTGCCGCGCCCTTGCCCGAGCTGGTGAGTAAAAATGGCCGTCATGCATTATTAGTGGATGGTGCACCTTATTTAATGTTGGGTGCGCAAACCAATAACTCCAGCAATTACCCGGATGCATTAAAAGACGTATGGCCTTCGGTAGAAAAAATGCACGCGAATACCTTGAGTATTCCGGTGGCCTGGGAGCAGATTGAACCAACAGAAGGTGCGTTTGATTTTTCGTATGTGGATGTATTAATTAAACAAGCGCGTGAGCGCGATGTAAAAGTGGTGCTGCTGTGGTTTGCCACCTGGAAAAATAATGCACCGCACTACGCGCCAGCTTGGGTGAAGTTGGATAACCAGCGCTTCCCCCGTGTAGTGAAACAAGACGGTGATACCTTAAATTCCCTCTCTCCACTTGGCAAAAACACCTTGGCAGCCGATAAAAAAGCCTTTGTGGAGTTGATGAAGCACCTGAAAAAAATCGATAAAGATCACACCGTGATTATGGTGCAAGTGCAGAACGAAGTTGGCACCTACCAATCAGTGCGCGATTTTTCTGCGCTGGCGCAACAACACTTCACTGCGCAAGTGCCGGCAGACTTAATTCAACAATTGAAACTAAAAAGCGGTACCTGGATGCAGGTGTTTGGTAACGATGCCGATGAATTTTTTCACGCCTATTACATCGCTAAATACTGCAATGAAATTGCCCAAGCGGGTAAAGCGATAAAAAATCTGCCTATGTATGTGAACGTGGCATTGCGCAACCCATTTAATCCCGGCTTGCCCGGTCAATATTCCAGTGGTGGTGCAACCGACAATGTGTTGCATATTTGGAAAGCCGCCGCGCCCGCGATTGATTTAATTGGCCCGGATATTTATTTCCGCGATCACAAAACCGTGAGTAAAGTATTGGAGCTATACGCTCGCCCGGACAATGCATTGTTTGTGGCAGAAATTGGCAACGACCAACCCTACGCGCGCTATTTTTATTCTACGCTCGGGTTGGGCGGCATTGGCTTCTCACCCTTTGGTATGGATGATACGGGCTACACTAACTACCCCTTGGGCGCCAAAGAATATAACGCTGAAACCATCGAACATTTTGCGCAACACTATCGCGCGATTGAACCCATGATGCGCGACTGGGCAAAACTCTTATTTGAAAATAATAGCTGGGGTTTTGCTGAGCCATTGGATACCACAGGCGATACACAAAAAATCTGGAATGCCGAAGCAACTCCGGCAGAAAAAGAACAGCATGCAAAAGATAAAGCCGCTGCGCTCACACAATTAGTAGATGGAGGCTTGTGGGATATCGAAGTGACCTACGGCCGCCCCATGTTCTGGATCGCACCACCCGAAGGTAATACTCCCGCTGCTGGCGGTGCCTTGGTAGTGCAATTAAGCGATAATGAATATTTGGTAACCGCACATAAAGCGCGCGTGGAATTTAAACCTTCCACAGAGCTTGCCAGTAAAAAATTTATGATCGATCGCGTAGAAGAGGGGCGTTACGAAAACGGCAAATGGATACTGTCGCGTGTATGGAATGGTGACCAAACTGACTGGGGCTTAAATTTTAGTGACCGCCCGGTAGTGTTAAAAGTGAAAATGGCGGCTTATACAACTAATTAAAATCTATAAATAAACCGTGCAAATAAAAACCCCAGCGTTGCAAAACGGATGGGGTTTTTATTTGTATTTTTTTATTTAAATGATCTTTAGTGGATCGCTTAAAAAACAACGCTATTCACATGCGGGTTTTCTACGCACACATCCAGCTGCATTAATTCGCTTAGCACTATCAGGTGTTCGTGGCCGTCGGCGGTAATTTTTATACATTCATCGCGATTGTCATTGCGTTGCGTGTCTTGCGCTATACCCTGAATAACTGCGCCCGATTTCATGGCTAAGCGCACCGGGTAGTGATACATGCAAACAATCTCTATGTAATCGTGTTGGTTGCAGCTGATCATTTTGATATACCCTACAACAGATATTTGTGTTTATTTCACCATTATTCCCAGCAATTTCAGTACTTCGCGGTTTGGAAAACCGTCGGCGATCATACCTTGTTGCTGCTGGAATTCGCTCAGTGCGCGGCGAGTGCCGGGGCCAAAAATACCGTCGGGTGTGCCCGCATCAATGCCTTTGGTATTGAGTTGTGTTTGCAGTGCGATTACCTGGTCGCGATGTAAACGCGGTGCATTTTCCGGTGGCGATTGCAGCAGCTTTCCGCCACCCGCAATTTGATCGGCCAATTGGCCAACGGCAATGGCGTAAAACTCCGAGCGGTTCCAGCGCATAATCACGTTAAAATTGTCATACACCAAAAACGCCGGGCCTTGGTGGCCAGCGGGAACGAGTAGTGCGGCTTGCATCTCATCCGCAGGTAGCGGTGAATTGTCAGCGCGAGTTACGCCCAGCTGGCGCCATTCGCTGAGTGATTTAGTATTTTTTAAACCTGCTTCCAGAAACGGAAAATCTTTTGGCAATTTAACTTCGCGCCCCCAGCGTGCCTTGGATTGCCAACCGAGATTACGCAAAAAGTTTGCACCGGATGCCATAGCATCCGCTTTGCTTTTCCACAAATCGCGTTTGTTATCGCCATCGTAATCCACTGCGTGTTTTAAAAATGCCGAGGGCATAAATTGCACGTGGCCCATAGCACCCGCCCATGAACCGACCATCTGCGCGGGCGTAATTGAACCTTCATCCAATATGCGCAGCGCATTTATTAATTCGATGGTAAAAAACTCACTGCGGCGCGTATCACATGCCAGGGTCGCGAGTGAATCCACCACATTGATGTTGCCAAAAAAACTGCCGTAATTAGTTTCCAGCCCCCAAAATGCCAACAAGTAGGGCGCGGGCACACCGTATTCTTGCTCAACACGTTCAAGCAATGCGCGGTGCTCAACCCACAAGCTGCGCCCTTGCGCTACCCGTTGCTCAGTAACACGGCGATTAAAATAATCAGCAAAAGTGGTCGTAAATTCCGGTTGCTGTTTATCCAATTCCAATACGCGTTGGTTTAAGTTTGCTTTGGCCAAACTGTTGTTGATGGTATTGGCAGAAATGCCCTGCGTTTTGGCAAGGCTGGAAAAGTGATTAATACAGGCAGAAAAATCCGCGGCGCTCATTGTCGCGGCTACGGGTTTGGGGGCTGCTGGTTGTAGCGCTTGTCTGCCGGTGGCGGGGTTGTTGTTAATTGCCGCTGCGGGCGTTACAGCGGATTGCTCAGCGGGAGCGGGCGCCTGCGCACAGGAAAGTAAACTGCTACAGCACGCAATGGTTAAAAAGTGACGCAAGGTATTCATCATAATCCGGGGCTTCCCTTGGGGATTCGGGGGTTTAATGCCGTTATTGTAAGCGCTTTGGTCGGTAAACGTCATTGACTCATCTACCTTGTGGCAATAGCATCCGCGATAAGTTTCCCAATCGTTGCGGCACAGGCGCTGCTCCTGCGCATCCTCCCTCACCTAGGTGCAATTCATGAATAGCCTTACCCGTATTTCCCTTGCAGCATTAACCCTTGCTCTGGCTGTGAAACCCCCCGTGTTGTGCGCCCAACCGGCTGGCAATAAAACTGCGGCGGAATTTAATACCCCAGCCTATTGGTATGAATCCGGTCAGGCTGCATTGCACGCGGCAAAACAAAATACTTATGTCGGCACAAAAGCCAAAAATGTCATTTTATTTGTAGGCGATGGCATGGGCATTTCCACCGTAACCGCCGCGCGAATTCTTGAGGGGCAAATGCAACAACGCGATGGCGAAAGTAATCGCCTCGCGTTTGAAAAATTTCCCTATTTTGCATTAAGTGTTACGGCAAGCGCGAATCAACAAACATCGGATTCCGCACCCACCGCCACCGCGTTAATGACGGGAATAAAAGCCAATGATGGCGCTATAGCGGTAAACCAAACTTTGGCGCGCACCGAAAGCAATGCCGCCCTGGTTGCGGCCGCGAGTGTAAAAAGTATTTTGCAGCAAGCGGAAGAGCAGGGCTTGGCGACGGGCATTGTCACCACCGCGCGCGTGACTCACGCAACGCCCGCCACCAATTATGCCCATGTGCCCGACCGCGAATGGGAGGCAGATGTAAATTTACCAAACGGTGCAACCGTAAAAGATATTGCGCAACAATTGTTGGAGTTTTCTCATGGCGATGGAATAGAAGTCGTGATGGGCGGAGGGCGCAAACAATTTTATGCACACACCGAAGCCGACCCTGAATACGCTGGTCGCACTGGTATTCGCCGCGATGGGCGCAATTTACATAAAGAGTGGGTGGCAAAACATCCGCGCTCGACCTATGTGTGGAATAAAAAATTATTGGATGAAATCGACCCGAAAAAAACCAAACATTTACTCGCCTTATTTGAACCTTCGCATATGCGCTACGAAGCAGATCGCGCGCAAGATATTGCCGGTGAACCCTCGCTCGCGGAGATGACCACCAAAACACTGCAGATATTGCAACAAAATAAAAACGGATTTTATTTAATGGTGGAAGCAGGGCGCATAGATCACGCACACCACGCCGGTAATGCCTACCGCGCACTGACCGATGCGATTGCATTATCGGATGCAGTAAAAGCAGCGCAGGCCGCAACAGATCCACGCGACACGTTAATTATCGTCACCGCCGATCACAGCCACACTTTCACCATCGCAGGTTACCCTGAGCGCGGTAATCCTATTTTAGGTAAAACGCGCGCAGGCGGTGAATTGTTAACCGACACCATGGGTTTGCCGTACACCACTCTCGGTTACGCCAATGGCCCCGGTTTTACCGGCGGAAAAACGCGTCGCGAATTTAACGGCAAAAGTGAAAGCGCAATTGCTGCCACCTATAAAGGCACGGCTAAACGCCCTGACTTAACTGACGTGGACACCACCAGCCCGGCCTATATGCAAGAAGCTACCGTGCCGCTCGCCTCGGAAACTCATGGCGGTGAAGATGTCGGCATTTACGCGTTGGGGCCAAACGCACATTTATTTCGCGGTGTACAAGAGCAACACATTATTTATCACATCATGGCCGACGCACTCGGTCTGAATAAACAGGCTAAATAATGAAAAATTATTGTGCGGTAATTTTGTGTTGCCTGCTTGGCATTGGTTGCACCTTTCATGGCGATGAACTAAGCGAACCAGTGCCGATAATAAATACCCAAAACCTGCCACCACTCGCGGCAGAATTTGTAACCACTATTTCTGGCGATGATTCCACCGTAAATTCTGCACGCATAGTGCGCACTGCCAGCACCGTGGAATGGATTTATCTCACCACTAATACCAGCGAATTATGGACTAAAACCAGTAACGATTTATGGTTTTACAGCAAAGTTTTTCACGCGGATCGCCAAGTCATTGAATACTCACCGGTGGATATTAATTTGCTCGGCATTCAGCAGCAGTGGCAACAGCTCGCCATCAACCCGGATATTTTGCACGCCGCAACCAGCACCAAACCCGCTGCAGATTTTCGCGGTTGGCAAGGTGTGATTTATACCGGCGAAGTGGAAGGAATAACTTACGAAGTGCTATGGCTACCGCAACTCTCCATCGCGGCGCGGGTAATCGCTAAGCAGGGTAAACAAAAAACCGTAACCGAAATCCGCACGCTTTATGTCAACCAACAAGCACCATTTACCTTTTCAGATATCACTCACTATCGCACCATTGAATACACAGACTTAGGCGATATGGAACGCGACCCGTTTGTAATGAAAATCCAGCATGAGCTGCTGGATCATCATGGGCATTTGCATTGATTTTGGCTGAGGAGTAAAACTCTGAAAGCTAGTCTGCCGTCATACCCGCGAATGCGGGTATCCATAAAACTATTCGAAGTAAATTGATAGGTTGGACAGTCAAACCCAACTTAATTTTTGATCTCTTTCACGTAAGAACCAATATCTATTGAATAAAAATATCCGCCGTCAGATACGGGGGTGGGAAAGTCAATATAGATGTAAGTACGATCCGCTTCGTGCGCTGGGATAATCACCTCATAATATTTTTCTATATCCGGCTCATCTGCCTGCGAAAATATAGGTATTCCATTTGGTCTAAGCGGAATAATAGATTCAATATTCTTTGTGTTTAGGTTGTCACCCCAAAAACGTGTTCTTTGGTTTTGTTCTTTCGGCGATATTGGTTTGGGAGTCACAATTAGCCAAGCTTGCTTTGAAGGAAACGAAATGGCAGGTAGCCGAATCAAGTATGTTGTGTTTTCTTCATTTGTTGGTGAAACGTAAACATTCAAATCATACGCGTTTTCACTTTTTGGCGTTACATGCGCATATCGGCTCCAATTTGCAAGCGTATGGGCTGATAAAGTTAAAGAAATAAAAAGTAATAGAAAATTTTTCATTTTTCATGCTTTTCAAAAAAAGAATACGTTTTTAAGTTGGTAATGGGCCAAAAGTGGAAGTTAGCGTCTGCCTAGACATTTAACGAGTTAGGTAATTTGGCCGGTTTTTTTTCACACCGCTTGTTAAGATTTTTCCCTTAGTTTGATTTGCTAGGTTTTTCGTTTTTCTCAAGCAAGATAAGCATTTCTTTTGCCACTAATGCAGCAGATGGCAGGAACATCGTCGAGACAATACGATCATCAATAATTACATCATGCTTGTCGGGAATATTGTCTTTGTTTACGGTGATCGCGCCTTTTTCTTTAAGTCTCTCTTCAACTAGAAAAGGCAGTAGCCTCCCTTGTTTTGCCCAGTCCTTTTCTTTTTCTGTTGAGTTGGGGAAACCTGCAATGCGTTTACCCTTTACAAGAGGCTGACCACTGGAAAGCATCGCGTTCGCAAAGGCGCCAGCCCCATGGCCAACGCTTCCAATGACTCCGCCACTCTCGTAGATCTTCGCTATGATGCCGAGCAAATCTTTATTAGACGCCACATCAAAAACATTCCCGTAACCCCCGCCGATGAACACTGCAGAGTACTCACTTGCATTCACCTGCTTAGGCGTTAAAGAGTTATTGGCTTTACTCAAAAAGCCCTCATATTTGATGGTATAGCTGCTAATCCCCAACGGGTCTCTCATGAACGGCACGGTGCCACCCAGCGGAGAAGCAAAGTCCACGTCGTAACCATGCGAAACAAATACATGGTATGGCGGTGCGTACTCCCACAGATCGTTTCTGGCCTCGTGCTTCTCCGGGTCTCCCATATCTGTCAAGTTTGAAGCAATGATGAGAACTTTTTTTGCATTGCCTGCATGCGCTGGCATGTTGGATACAACAGTTTGAGAAAAAGCTAACGAGGAGAATAAAAGAGTGATAGCTGTAATAAATAATTTTAGCAACATATATTTCCCATTTTGGCTACTTTAAATTCCGATTTAAAAAATAACTTATCAAGTTGCGACTAGCCTTAGACACACCCAAGGTTCACTTTGGATTCACCGAGCATCACTTTTTTAAATGGCTGTTGATCCGCGTTCAACCCATATCTATTTTGGTGTTTGATGTTGACCCGCAAAAAACTACAGTGTTCGGCCAAAAAGCGGAAGTTCGCGTTTATGTAGGTTGGGCAGTAATGTCCAATCTACGGGCTATTCTTGTTCTCATACCCGCGAACGCGGGTATCTATTTTCCCCACACAACTACAATAGCTTTATTATTCAGAGCAGCATCTTTTAAAAACTCGAACATTGAATCGAAAAGCCAAAAGTCTGCCGAGCAATCAATATCATCAAGTAGTGCTTTGTAATGTGACTTGGATTTTCTTTCAATTTCGTTCACGACTGAATTGACCATTTCTTTATTAACAAAAACAACATCAGGATCGTCGAATTCATTTTCCTGCGCTCTCATTTCACCTTGAAATAACATGCACACAGGTGACCCTTCATTTTTCAACGCCAAGGCCCAAGCAGGTATTGATTCTTCAGCATCACAAGATTCATAATTTTGAATATTGATTCCATCCAAAGCCTCATACCAATCACTTTTTGTAACACATCCCTCAAAATTTGATCGCATTTTATCTTCAACTTTATAAAATACTCCAAAACTCATTTTACCCTCCAAGCGAGTTAAAGAAATCAGAACTATCTTGGTTTGGTGTTGATGGGCTCTGCAATTTTAAAGATACCCCCTCCTTTAAAATCCATCAATATGCGTACCAAAAACATACCCGTAAATAATTAAGGTATACATAATAATAAAAGCCAGTAACAAAGGAATAAAATAAATCAGCCTAACTAAAATCGATTTTTGTGTCGTATTTTTCCAAAACACCAGCGCAGCGAAAATGCCCACAACTCCATGAAGCGAAAACCATAAGGCTTCTGGCAGCCCAAGGTTGTTGGTGTGTCCGGTGTAACTTCTTAATGAAAAATCAATAACCACGATAAGTATTAATCCTACGGAAAACCAGATGATTGGAGTGAGGTGGGTTTTTTTATAGTTCATAATGAGCTCCTACTGGTTGAGCTTGACGCGCGGTTTTGATGGGCAATAGGGAAGAAAATATGTTTCAGGTATTCTGCGGTGGTGGAAAATGTCCAAACCACGCATATTTGAAGGTGCTGCTCCGCGAGCATATTTAATTGCTGATTGTGCCCAGCTGTTGCTATTAAAGCCTGCGCCCGCTGTTGGGTATTGAATGGGATCAAGGATTTGATTTGTTATATAAGCATTGATTAGCGATATTAGCTTTTTCTCTCCGTATGGGGAGATGGCCGTTCCATTAAATCTAACTATATGTAGCTCCGCGTCATAGTCAGACTCATACCACTTTTTTTCAAGTCCGCCAAAAAATTCTCTAGCAGCTAATGTATCAGCCACTTCAAATGCTTCAACGTTGAGTGATTCTCGATTCTGTGCGCCAATTACTATGCCGTAAGTTTTGGGGCCTAGTGTTCTCGCTGAAACAGCTTTTCCACCAAGAATGATTGTTTGAGGGGAATTAAAAGTGATTACAATAAACTGATGGGTTCCAACTGGCAGACCATTAAGGTCTCTTGCTCCTATATATACAGTCATAACATTTCCTTTTCAGTGCTATTTTTCCAGCGGTATGTTGCTTTTGCAGCAGCGTAACTTAAACTCCTTTGCTTTATTTTGCTAAAACCAATTCACATACTTTGTTTTAGGTGGATATCCCGGCTTAATTTTTGATGTTTTAACGGGAGGAGTTAAGTGCGTTGCCAGCTGCAAAGCAGCACTCTTTTGTGGGTCAGGTATAGCACCCAGTTTGTTGTTTGCAATCAATACCGTCGAATATGCTTGCCAATATAATAAGCTAAAAATATGCAACCTATTCCCGCTAAAATCATCCAAAACCCGTCCGCAAGTCCAAGTCGAAATGCGGCTTTAATAATAACTACCGTCCCGATTACATAAAGCCATAATTCAAATTTTTTCATTCTGTTTTTTTATTCGATTGGAGCTGGAGTCAGCCAAGAGCTGAAGTTCGCGTTTATGTAGGTTGGGCAGTAATGCCCAACATTTTTGTGATTGAATAGGGTTGTTGGGCATGGCTGCCCAACCTACCGGCTAATACTTGCAGGAGAAATATATTGCTTGCCAAGAACCAACGTTATCTAAGCAGCTATCTATTAAAACCTGTTCTCTAATAAAAGGATAAAAAAAACCCTAAAAATACTAGAAAGATAGATAACCAAAAAAGCCAACTTTTCTTCAGTTTTTCCCAGCTAAATTGAATCACAATAGCCGTTAGGCTTATTGTACATTTACACCCAGCCTTGTAAGGGTAGTTGATAATTCTTGTCGGCTTATTTTTTCAGACAACCCATATATGTGTTGAGTATTTTTAAGTGTGGTAACACTTATAATATTAAATGCTTTTCCCTTTAAATTCATGTTTCCTATGACTACCATCTTGATTTCCTTATAAGGTGTTAATGTCTTTCCAGATCCTATACCATTTTTGTTAATGTAAACCGATTGGGGTATAAAATTTAGTGCCCATGTAAGGATCAGAAAAAATAGCGACATGGCAATAGCGCCAAGAATCGTTGGAATAATGCCATGAACACTTATAAAAAGCCCTAAACTACAGAACATAAATAAGTAAAACAAAAATAGTTTTAAATAACCTTGCGGTGTAATTTTAAATTCTGATGCTCTTGCCTTAGAAAATTCAAATGTCTCTGTCCATTTTATTGTCTTCATTTTCATTTCAGTCTCACAGCATATTAAAAATCCAAAACCGTTATTATTCAGTTTTCTATTGAAGAATATCAATTCAATAGTAGGCTCGCGCCCATTTTAAATGGCTTTTTTATCGTCACACAATAAGTGATAAACGACTTCGGCCTAATTTATCTTTATATTACTTCAGCAGCCGCGTCGGGCACATCGTTGCCTTGTATCTGTTGCGGTTCGTAAACTCAATCTACGCGACCCGCCACAACCTACAGGTGCTCGCATTTCCCCAAATCAATCCAATGATTGAAGCACATATAACCTAAATAACAAATTTCGCGTGCAACGGTAATTACCGCCTATTACACAGGTAAAGAATTAATAAGCTGCTGCAGATAAAGCCATACGCTGATGGTTTAGCCGTAAAATAGCAGCATATTCGTTAGGTGAGGTGGTTATGTCTGTTGAATTCTCTTTGCTCGAACTCGCCTCGGTGCGAGTCAATGAAACTCCTTGCGATACATTTAATCACGCGGTGGCTTATGCCAAGGCGGCGGATGCGTTGGGGTTTAAACGGTTTTGGTTGGCGGAGCATCACAATATGCAGGGCATCGCCAGTTCGGCGACGGCGGTGTTGATTGGGCATATTGCGGGGAATACACAGCGCCTGCGCGTCGGTTCCGGGGGAATTATGTTGCCCAACCATTCGCCGCTGATTGTGGCGGAACAATTTGGCACGCTTGCATCACTGTATGGCGACCGTATCGATTTAGGTTTGGGGCGCGCACCGGGAACTGATCCTGTTACCAGTCGTGCATTAAAACGCGATGATTCAGCGGCAGAAAATTTTGCGCAAGAAGTGCAGGTGATTCAACAATTATTACAACCGAGTCAACCACACCAGCGTTTGCGTGCAGTGCCCGGTGAAGGTACGCAGGTGCCTATCTGGATTTTGGGTTCGAGTCTTTACAGTGCCGGACTCGCTGCGCAATTAGGTTTGCCTTATTCATTTGCGGGGCACTTTGCGCCCGCGTATATGCGCGCTGCACTCAAACGGTATCGCGCAGAATTTCGACCCTCGGCGCACTTGCAAAAACCCTATTTTATTTTGGGTTTGCCAGTGGTGTGGAGTGAGACAGAAGCGCAAGCGATGTTTAATGCAACTACCAGCTTTCAGCGTATTACAGCGTTGTTTCGCGGCGAACCTTTGTGGTTGTGCCCGCCGGTGCAGCCAGAGGAATTAAATTGGTCTGCGGGTGAAAAACACAATGTGGAAGAATTTTTAGCGCTCGCCCAAGTCGGCGATGAATTACAAATTCTGGATGGCTTGCAACAATTACGCGATGAACTCGCGATTGATGAATTTATGTTTACGATTGATGTATACGACCGCGACTTACGTATTCAAACATTGGAAACGCTGGCGCGTATTAAAGAGCACTTGCGTTAAACCTTTTTAAGGCGATGTGAAACAACAATTCCACATTCGCCCGCAATCCGTTGCACTCCTTGCGGGTTACTTGGTCGTACACATCACAGGAATAAATAATGGAAGCTGTTCAATTGTTTGGATCAAGTGTGCCGGTGGTGCCGCTGTTGTTATTGGCGGCAGGGTTGCTTATTGCACTGCTCAGTAAATTACTGCGCGCGCCGTTTGATGTGAGCGATGTTTTTTTAAAGCTGGTGCTGGCAAGTTTTGTCGTGGGGCGTGTGGTGTTTGTGCTGCTGCACCTTGATGCCTATCGCGATAATGGTTGGGCCGTGCTGGATATTCGTGATCGCGGTGTGGATATTTACGCGGCGCTGATTACGGCGGTTGTGTATCTCGCGTGGTTGGTTTATCGGCGCCCTGCACAGCGGAAGTGGTTGTTGCAAATAATATTGCCGGTCGCACTATTATCCGGTGGCAGTTATGTGTTGTTAAAAAGTTATTTGCGCCCGCCGTCTCTCTGGCCGGATTTAACCTTTGTAACATTGGCAAATGAAACCCGTTCATCACAAACCGTCAGTTTGCAAACCGATGCGCAGCGCGAGTTTACGCTAGTGAATTTGTGGGCGACCTGGTGCCCGCCGTGTCACCGCGAAATGCCGGTATTAGCAGCGGCGCAACATGAATTTCCGCAGGGGCGATTTATTTTGCTGAATCAAGGTGAATCGGCTGAAGTGGTGAGTGAATATTTGTTGGAAAATAATTTGCACTTTGATCAGGTGTGGTTGGATGCACAAAGTCAGTTCAGTCAATTTTCCGGTAATCGCGGTTTGCCACTCACGCTGATTTACGATAAGCAGGGAAAATTAGTCGACGGCCATGTTGGTCAGCTGTCGCGCGCGACCTTGATGCAAAAATTAGCGGTTTTTAAATCCAAAAAATAATCTGTCGACAAATACTATTAATCTCCCCCGGCCCCTCTTTTTCAAAGAGGGGAGTTTTATTAAAGAAGGGAGTCCAACTCCTCCCTTTGTAAAAGGGAGGCTGGGAGGGATTCAAAAATATTATGTGCGATACCGCTCTAGCCAATGGGCATAGGGTGCAGGTAAAACCCACGCGGATTTTTCTACGCCCAATTCTTTCGCCGCAAAATATGGCCAGTGCGGGTTGGCCAAATGCGGGCGACCAATCATCACGAGATCCAATTGTTTATTGGCGATGGCCTGCTCAGCCAATTGCGGTGTGCTGAAACCCCAGGCGGAGGCCACGGGCATATCGGCTTGGTTGCGCACTTGCTCGGCGATGGGCGCAAGAAACGCTGGTGCCCAAGGGATGTTGGCATTGGGTGTGGAGAAACCGACACTCACACTCAACATATCCAAACCATTTTTGCGCAATTGTTGGGTGAGTTCGATGGATTCGGCCAGAGTTTCTTCATCGCGACCATCGTATTCGATGACACCAAAACGTGCGGTGAGCGGTAAATTTTGTGGCCAGACGTTGCGTACAGCAGCGAGAGTTTCCAATAAAAAACGGCTGCGGTTTTCCAGGCTGCCGCCGTATTCATCGGTGCGTTGATTGGCGTGGGTGGAGAAAAAGCTTTGCGCCAAATAACCGTGGGCAAAATGCAATTCCAACCATTCAAAACCGGCGGCGCGTGCACGTTGTGCGGCAGCGGCAAAATCGGCAGTCACGCGCTGGATATCGGCCAGCGACATTTCCCGCGGCACTTTGTCTAAATCGCCACCAAAGGCAATTGCCGAGGGCGAAATGGTTTGCCAGCCGCGCGCATCGCCTTCGGCAATATGATCATCACCTTCCCAAGGGCGATTGGCACTGGCTTTGCGGCCAGCGTGAGCAATCTGGATTCCCGGCACTGCACCGGCTTTTTTAATGGCAGCGGCAATTTGTGCAAGGCCCGCGATATGTTCATCGCTCCACAATCCGAGGCAGTTGGGAGAGATACGCCCTTCAGGCGATACACCGGTTGCCTCCACGATCACCAAACCTGCACCGCCGCGCGCAATGCTGCTGTAGTGGGCGAGGTGCCAATCGTTGCTGAAGCCGTCGGTGGCCATGTATTGGCACATGGGCGGTACGGCGATGCGGTTGCGCAATTCAATATCTTTCAGTTTAAAACGGCTAAAAAGAGCGGACATGAGTTTCTCCAGGCTAAAACACGTTCCCCGAATCACGAGGCTTGGCGCCTAGAGTAATGGCTGGCAAGATATAAAAATAATCAGCTTTTATTATCTTCGTCATAAGCTGAGCTTATGAGTGGGGGCCGCTACCGATTTACACCGCAAACAGTTCAAACAATAAATCGCGAATCCAGCGGTGCGCCGGGTCTTTGTGGGTGCGTTCATGCCATGCGGCGACCAGTGTAAAACCTTCAACCGGCAGCGGAGTTTCTTGTGTTGCTAGTCCATCGAGGTGTTCGACCAACCGTTTCGGAACCACGGAAATCAAGTCGCTGGCGCGGACGATATTGGTCATCACCAAAAAGGATTTTACCGAGAGCATTACTTGCCGCTCGCGCCCGATTTTTGCCAAGGCTTCGTCAGTCGCGCCACTAAAGCAGCCGCCGTTGTAGGAGAAAAGCGCGTGTTCGAGGCGGCAGAATTCATCGAGAGATAAGGTTTTTTTTGCGGCGGGATGTTCATTGCGCATTACGCACACATATTCTTCGTCGAACAAGCGGCGTGCATGCAAATCCGGTGGGCTATTTGCCGGGCTCAACAGAACCAGTTGCAGATCGCCGCGTTCCAACTGCGCCTGCAAACTTTCGTTTTCAATGGGGAGTAGTGCCACGCGAATATTGGGTGCGCGCTTTTTCAGCTCCAACACAAAGGGCACAGCAACCGCTTGCAAGGCATAGTCGGTCGCGGCTATCGATAAGGTCAGCCGTGCTGTGAGCGGATCAAATTCGGTGGCTGTGAGCAATACAGCAATTTCCGCTAGCACCTTTTTGACTGGCGCGGCTAATTCCAGCGCACGTTCGGTGGGAACAACACCGCGCTGGGAGCGGACAAATAAGGGGTCATTAAAGCTCTCACGCAAGCGAGTCAGCATGCCGCTCATCGCCGGTTGGGTTAGCGACAGCCTCGCTGCCGCCCGCGTCACATTGCGCTCATCCAGCAGTGCATCCAATGCTTTTAATAAATTCAAATCAACGGTTTTTATATCGCGCATGGGGTTGGTGCTCGTGGGCGTTCGTCGGGTGTGGTTGGCGGGGAAGTGGTTTTGTTATATCCCAGCGCAGAGGTTTATGCAACGTAATAGGGTAGCTGTTGAATTGTTGCTTTGGGTGAGTTCTTGGTAAAAATGTAATTAAATTTGCAACTACGAAATTCTTCGTATATATTCTTACGAAGAGTTACGTAGTTTAATTGTTGAGGCGTTATGATGACTAATCCCACACCTGCTGAGCTGGAGGTATTGCAAGTTCTGTGGAGCCTTGGTGAAGCCAAGGTGAAAGAGGTAAATGATAAGCTCAGTGAAATAAAACCAGTTGGTTACACCACCACCTTAAAGACCATGCAAATCATGGAACAAAAGGGCATGTTAGGGCGCCGGAAGGATGGCAAAAGCCATATTTATTTTCCGCAGTCGGCACAAGCTGATACCCAAAATTCGATGTTGGATAGGCTGCTGGACACAGTGTTTGGTGGCTCCAAATCCCAATTGGTAATGCAATTGCTGGGCAATAAAAAAATATCCAAAAAGGAATTAAATGAAATTAAAGATTTTCTGAAGAAAATGGAGTGATCGCTATGACAACAATACATGAATTTATGCAACAGCCATGGGTGTTCGCCCTTGGTTGGGCGATATTACACTCGCTGTGGCAGTGCGCCCTTATCGCAGGTGGCTGCGCGCTAGTGCTATTTTCCACTCGGCAGTACAGCGCGAATTTTCGTTACTTCATCGCGTTGGTAGCTATGTTGTGTTGTGTGTTGGCGAGTGCGGTTACGTTTTATCGCTACATGTCATTAAGCAGTGAGCTTGTGCCGCTCGTGCTCGATGGTGCACTGCAAACCACTAACGCATTACACCCGGCGGTGTTTGATCCCATCGCTTTGTTGAACAGGTACATTAATACGCTGGTGCTGCTGTGGATCTTGGGATTTAGTGTTTACACGCTTAAAACCCTGCTGGCGTATCGCTACTGTCAGCAGCTCAAACGCGCACAGCTGATTGCAACGCCGGAGCGCTGGCAGCATATTTTTAGCAATTTATGCCAGCGGGTGGGAATTACTAAATCGGTGGAATTGCGCTTCTCTGAACTGGTCTCCTTCCCTTGTGTTATCGGTCATTTGAAGCCCGTAGTGCTCATGCCGGCAGGTTTATTGTTGCGTATGAATCAATTGCAATTAGAAGCGATTTTATTGCATGAGCTGGGGCATGTTCGGCGCAATGATTACGTGTTGTCGCTAATGCAAGCAATATGCAAAACCCTGTTGTTTTTTAACCCTTTCTTTTTATGGATTTCCAGCCAAATGGATAAGGAGCGTGAGCATGCGTGCGACGACATTGCTGTGAGTGTTAATCAAGATCCACTTTTATTCGCCAATACTTTAAAGGAGTTTGCAGATATGAATAACAATCTAAAACCCGCGCTTGGTATTCAGGGAGACAAATTACTGCTGAATCGCATCACCCGTCTTTTTGCCAAGCCACACAAAACCGCCAGTGTAAAAAGTACGTTTCTTGCGATGTTTCTGCTTATCGCCACCGGCGGTGTAGTGAGCGTGTGCGTTAATGCTCAGGGCGGTAGTGAGCCTGCGACACAAGTGAGCGAAGCTGCCAGCGATAAACTAGTCACCCTGGAGATGAACAATAAACCGTTGGCTGACGTTATGGCGGAGGTGAATAAGCAGTGCGGAACCGCGGCGGCCGTGGAGCAGGACGTGCAAGGTGAATTGGTTTCATTGCGATTTGAGGCGGAGTCCTGCGATAAAGTCATTCCACTTATTCAGAGTTTCCGCTGACAAATATGGCTCTGGTCATTCACTGTGGCCGGAGCCTGTTAGTCAAATTGGGCTTTAAAGAAACAGTAACAAATCCTTCATATACTTCTGTGCAACCCATCAACCTGTTTATTGCTGTATCAATTTATTGCTGTAACAATCGGCCTGGATATTGCTGCATAAATTGGGTTGGTTAAACACTATTGCAAATAAGAAGGAAAAAACGTGCCTGAACTTATCGCTCCGCCCGCGAAACATACGCTTGGTGCTTACGGTGTTTGGTTGTTTACCGACAAGCACCCGACCCTGAAGAAGATTAAAAAGCAAGTCACGCCCAGTGTGCACGGTGATCGCCATTGGGATTCCAGTTATCTGTTGATGGATTATTTTACCGAGCATCGCCCGCGCAAAAATACCCGGGTGTTGGATGTGGGCTGCGGCTGGGGGCCAACCTCGATTTTCTTTGCGCGTAAAGGCTGCAAGGTGACGGGCATGGATGTGGATAACGATGTGTTTCCGTTTTTAGAGGCCCAAGCCGATTTGAACGAGGTGAAAATTCAAAAGTTAATCTGCTCCATGAAGCAGATGAAAAAAAGGGATTTGGAAAATTACGATGTGATTGTGGGCGGCGATATTTGTTTTTGGGATGAGCTGGCCGATGAGTGGTTTGCTATGCTCAAACGTGCCGCTGCCGCCGGGGTAAAAAAACTGGTGCTGGCCGACCCTGGCCGTCAGCCATTTTTGGACTTGATTGATAAGTGCGATAAAAAATGGCCCACCGAACATTTGATTTGGCTGGCGCTGCAGCCGAAAAAATTTGAAGGCAGTTTGATGATTGTGACCTTGAACGACTGATGGGGTTACACTGGCGGGGTGGCAGTGCTGCTCCCGTCGCTGGTGAGAAAACTGCCCGCTAGTCAGTTTCTCGCCAGAGGTCATTGCAGCGCAATGCAAGAGTTTTATACCAAAGTATTTATCAGCGGCATGTGTTTGCTATTGCTCAGCCTGCTGCTTGGCTACGCTTGTGTCAGCCGCACCTACCTTTATTTGCCTTTAGTGCCCGCTGGTCAAAGCGAGTTGATCTGGCGGGCGGTTCCACGCACCGATGTGGAGGATGGCGGTGAGTCATCGGTCACTATCAACGATGAACAATTCAGCCTGAGTTTTGATTTCACCGTCGTCAAAAAAGCCCAATACCCCTACGCCGAAGTTGCCCTGGAATTTATCGATGCCGCCGGCGCGCCGACATGGGTTGATCTAACTGCTTATGATTCCCTCTCGTTCAACGTGAGATGTTCGCCCGCCAATACCATGCTGATGAGTGTGTTGACCTTTGAGGAGGGGGTGACGGTTGCCGACGATCTGGTGACTTATCGTGCGCCCTCGGCGTTTTTCTCTTGCAATCAAGCTTGGTCGCGCATTGCGGTGGATCTCACGCACCTTGAAACACCGCAATGGTGGTTTGACTTGCACAAGCTCGACCTGGCACAGCAGGCCTACCGGCTCAACCGGGTGCCGCGTATCGCCTTTGGCAGCACTTTTCAAACTCCTACCGATACCCAGGTGAGCGTGCTGTTAAACAACATCACCCTCTGTGGCCGCGATTGGCGCTACCTGTATTTCTTGGCGGTTTTTTTGCTGTTGGCATGGGGTGGTTATGGTTTCTGGTTGCTCAAGCAATACACCCGCAGTTTGGTGGCGAGCCTGGCCGATAAACAGCAGCGCGACAGACCCTTAATCGCCTATCAACAATTGTCAGTAGAGCCGCTGAGGGATAAAGAAAAAACGGCCATTTTACATTTTATGGCTACCCGCTATGCGGATGCCGAATTGGATTTGGATGCGATGGTGGAGGCAATCACGATCAGTCGCGCCAAGATCAACGATATTCTCAAAGCCGAATTGGGTTATACCTTTACCAGCTATTTGAACAAGCTGCGGTTAACCGAAGCGGCGCGCCTGCTTGCTGAAAAGCCCGAGGCCAATGTGGGCGAGATCGCCAATTCCGTGGGTTATAAAAATGTGTCTTACTTCAACAAGCTGTTCAAGGAAGAGTACGGATGTACCCCCAAAACCTTTAAGAGCGTTTGTAAAAAAACGTAAGTGAGCAGCGGCAAAATTAACAATAAAATAAAAAATATTTCTACTTTTGCTATCCGATAGCAATGTTAGGTAAAGCGTCACCACGCGCTGTAAGCGCTGATTACACTGGGTTTACCTACTGGGCAACCTGATAAGAATTGTAGTTATGCGTGAGCTGCCAGATTGCATTAAACCCCTTCTGCTTAACCATTCGGCCAATCTCTTTTTTGCCATTCGTGTCATTGATTACGAGGCGGGCAGCGTTAGCCTGAACCTGGAGTTGCGCACGGAATTTGCCAAGGCCAGTTACACCACCAGTGCGCTGGGTTGTGCATTGGATTGCATCGCTCGTATGGCCGGTCACGAGGTGCTGGGCTATTGCGCGGCCTCCGAATTTGAAGTCAGTTTTCACGATGGCTCGCTGGCGCAGCAATTTGTGGCGACGGCGACGGTGGAGTCTGTGGATAACCGATATGCCTCCTACAGCGGTCGTATCTATGCCGTGGATAAACAACACAACCGCTTGGTGGCCAATGCCAGCGGCACACTCACTCGCATGAAAAATAACATCGCCTTGATTGCGGATCACCGCGTCTTGCATGGCGCTCACGTCAGTTAAGTTTCCGCGCGCATTTCTGCTGCGCGATTGTTCATTCCGCCATTGTTTATTCCGTCATTTACAGCAATGCGCGGCTCACACCCATTCGCTACTTCTACCAATCCGCTACGCACGGGAGTTACACCATGTTTGATGCAACCCGCAGAGATATTTTCAAAGCCTGTTTGGCCGGTGCTGTGGCATCGCCTTTGGCATTGTTGACCAGTGCCCAAGCTGCTTCGCCGCAAACTACCTCATCACCCGCGCCCTGCGTTCCCTACAAACCGCAATGGGGCCGGGGGATTGAAGGCCAGCGCAAAGCGGATTTGGGCAACGGGACTTATCTCAACCCGATTATTGCGGGTGATCGCCCCGACCCTACCATCCTCAAAGATGGCAATGATTACTACATGACCTTTTCGTCGTTCAATACTTACCCTGGCATTGTGCTTTGGCATTCGACGGATTTAGTGAACTGGGCGCCCATTGGTGCAGCCTTAACGCGCAATATCGGCACCGTGTGGGCCTTGGATATCTGCAAGCATGGCGACCGCTATTACATTTATATTCCCGCGCTCACCGACGGCAAGCCCTGGTCGACCTATGTGATTTGGGCGGACGATATCAATGGCCCCTGGAGCGACCCTATCGACCTGAAGATTGAGGGGTGCATCGACCCCGGCCACATGGTGGGTGAAGACGGCAAACGATATTTGTTTGTGAATGGCATCCGCAAAATCCGCCTGACCGATGACGGCTTGGCGACCGACGGCGAGTTGCAAGCAGCCTATAGCCCTTGGGTCTACCCGGATCACTGGATTGTGGAAAACTTCGCCCCTGAAGGCCCCAAGTTGTTCAAACGCGGCGACTGGTTCTATTTGGTCACGGCGGTGGGCGGCACCGCAGGCCCAGTCACTGGCCATATGGTGATTGCCGCGCGCTCGCGTTCCATTCACGGTCCTTGGGAGCACTGCCCGCACAACCCCTTGGTGCGCAGTTTATCGGAAGCCGAACCCTGGTGGTCGCGCGGCCACGCCACTGTGATTGAAGGGCCTTCTGTGGACGGCAAGAGTGGCGATTGGTGGATGGTATACCACGGCTACGAAAACGGTTTTAGAACCCTTGGTCGCCAAGCCTTGCTTGAACCTATCGAGTGGACGGACGACGGCTGGTTTCACGCCAAAGGCGGTGACTTGTCGCAGCCCATCGCCAAACCGCGCCATGGCAAAACAAGCGCGAGTGGCGCCGCGCTCTCGGACGATTTCTCCCGCAACAAATTTGGCACCCAATGGGCATTTCACAACCCCGGCGCCAATGAATTAGCGCGGGTAGGCTACGGTAAAAAAGTGCTGGAATTAGCCGCGGCCGGTAATTCACCGGTGGATTCCTCACCACTCACTTGCGGTGTGGTAGATCGTGCTTATCAAGTGGAAGTAAGCCTGCAACTGGAAGGCGATGCCGAAGCGGGTTTACTGCTGTTTTACAACCACAAAGCGTTTGTGGGCATGGGGTTTACTGCCGAGGCAATTAAAAGTTTCCAATACGCCGAGGAGCAAAGCTGGGCGCGCATCCCAATAAAAACCCGCAGCCTGCGCATGCGCATCACCAACGATCATCAGGTCATCACCTACGAATATTCACAAGATGCAGGCCGCAGCTGGACACGTCACCCAACGCGTATGGAAGTGTCGGGTTTGAACCACAATGTGTTTGGCGGATTTTTGAGTTTGAGGGTGGGCATTTACTGCGCGGGCAGCGGAAAAGTGCAGCTGCGTGACTTTCAATATCGCGCATTGAGTGAAACCAAAACGGCCTGATTTTTTACGATAGCAAGTATGAAGCAATAACTTGACGGTATTAGGCAAGGTTGCCGCGCTCGGTAGGGATAGATTAACCGTGCAATATCGTTAAGCGCTCAATCAAAAACCAGCGATACAGTTTGCTGATTGTGGGTTGATCCGCGCCAACGAAATCAAAGAGGTATAAGCCTCTTTGGGTTCCTGACTTTGGAGATACCGATGAAAAAGCTAATTCTGTCGCTGGCATTAATGGTCAGCTCATTTACTGCAATAGGAGCTGATATGTCCCATGGTGCAAACAATTTTTATAAAAGTGACAAGGTAACCGAGCAGAAGGTGACCTTCAAAAATCAATACCAGATGACCGTCGCCGGGAATCTTTATCTTCCCAAAAATACTAATCAAAACACCAAAAGCCCCGCGATTATTGTCGGCCACCCGATGGGCGCGGTTAAAGAACAAAGTTCTAATTTGTATGCGCAAAAACTCGCGGAACAGGGCTTTGTAACCTTGTCCCTCGATTTGTCATTTTGGGGTGAAAGTGAAGGGCAGCCGCGCAATGCAGTATCACCCGATATTTACGCCGAAGATTTCAGTGCAGCGGTGGATTTTTTGGGCACCCGCGCGTTTGTTGATCGCAATCGCATTGGGGTAATTGGTATTTGCGGCAGCGGCAGTTTTGTTATCAGTGCCGCTAAAATAGACCCGCGCATGAAAGCCATTGCCACCGTCAGCATGTACGACATGGGTTCGGCCAACCGCAATGCATTAAATCACTCACAAACCCTGGCGCAGCGCAAACAGATTATTGCAGCCGCTGCCGAGCAGCGTTACGTGGAATTTACCGGCGGCGCAATGCAGTACACCGGTGGCACCGTGCTTGAATTAACAGCAGACACCCACCCCATTCAGCGCGAGTTTTATGATTTTTATCGCACACCGCGCGGTGAATTCACACCTGCAGGCGCGTCCGCGCAAACCACCACCCGCCCAACACTCACCAGTAATATCAAGTTCATGAACTTCTACCCGTTCAATGACATAGATACGATTTCACCGCGCCCGATGTTGTTCATCACCGGTGCTGAAGCGCACTCCCGTGAGTTCAGTGAAGCGGCCTATGGGTTGGCGGGTCAGCCCAAAGAGCTGGTCAAAATTCCCGGCGCTGGCCATGTAGATCTTTACGATCGTGTCGAGTTAATTCCATTTGAAAAATTAACCCGTTTCTTCCGCGAAAATTTGCAATAGGTCGGTGATGACTAACTCAACCAAACCTTCATGGAGCGCAGTGTGGGCTATGTCACTCTGCGCGATGGTATTGATCGCGGCAGAATTTTTACCGGTCAGTCTGTTAACACCCATGGCGGCTGATCTTGCGATCACCGAAGGGCAAGCGGGGCAGACTATCGCCATCTCGGGCTTTTTTGCTTTGCTAACCAGCTTGTTATTAACCTCGGTGATCGGCAATACAGATCGGCGCCGCCTGCTGTTATTTTTTACCGCGTTACTCGCCATTTCGGCAGCGCTGGTTGCACTCTCATCCAATGTCTTTTTAATTCTATGTGGGCGCGCCCTGTTGGGAATTTGTATTGGCGGATTCTGGTCGATGTCGGCGGCGGTTGTTATGCGCCTTGTTCCTGAAAATGCCATTCCTAAAGCCTTGGCTATTCTTAATGGGGGCAATGCGCTGGCGATGACCATTGCCGCACCACTGGGCAGTTTTCTCGGCGGGATCATTGGTTGGCGCGGTGCCTTTTTTTGTATTGTACCCATCGCCCTGAGTGCATTTATTTGGCAGTGGTACAGCATGCCTTCGCTGCCACCGCGTGCACAACATAAATCCGCAACTAATGTATTTATGTTGTTAACCCGGTGGCCAATGGTGCTGGGCATGTTGTCGGTGCTGTTATTTTTTATCGGGCAATTTGCGTTGTTTACGTATTTGCGCCCATTTTTGGAAATAGTGACGGGTGTTGATGTCGGGCAATTATCGCTGCTGTTATTAGTCATGGGGTTTTGTGGGCTTATAGGAACCTTGGTGGTAGGGCGGCTGTTAAAAAATCGGCTATACAGCATTTTAGTTGCCACACCTTTTTTTATGATGCTCACCGCGCTTGCATTAATTTTATTGGGCGCGTCGTTGGTGGCTACATTTATGCTGATTGCGCTCTGGGGATTTTTCGCCACCGCCGCTCCAGTCGCCTGGTGGACCTGGCTCAGTAAAACCTTACCTGATTCTGCGGAAGCAGGCGGTGGATTAATGGTGGCAGTGATTCAATTAGCGATCACCTTGGGTGCTGCAACGGGCGGTTGGGTATTTGATGCCTACGGCATTGCCAGCAGTTTTAGCCTGAGTGCAGTGATTCTTTTCAGCGCGAGCCTGATGGCTTTTATTACCTGGAAGCGTGTCACACAAAAAGACGCTCACGCACAACCGGCGCACGCATGAAATCCACTTTTTATTTTTTGTAGTTGAATAAATACAAGAGACGGTCACCTATGAATACCGACAAGACTCCCGATCTGAAGGCAATTGCCCGGCTCGCACAATTGATTGCGACTTATGCACCGCACGACGGCTGCTTTGATTTGCCGATTCCCGGCGTCAGAGTATTCCGTAGCTCAGCGGTGGATGCGGAACCGATTAATGTGATGAGTCAGGCGGGAATTTGTTTGGTTGCACAAGGAGCCAAGCGCGTTATTCTGGGTGATAAAATCTACGAGTATGATCCATCGCGCATGGTGGTTTATTCCATGGCATTACCGGTGGAGGCGCGTGTAGTGGAAGCAAGCAGGCGCGAACCTTATTTGTGTTTGGTGATGGATATGTCGCCACAAAAAATTGCTGGCCTGATGCAAAAAGTATTTCCGCGTGGCCTGCCCAAAACAAGTGATGCCAATGGCATTCACGTCGGCCACTCGGATCAACATATTGTTGCTGCCGCGATTCGCTTGATTGAATTATTGCGCACGCCCAAAGAACTGCAATTGCTGTCTGAATTAGTGTTGGATGAAATTTTTATTCGTTTACTCTGCAGCCCGCTGGGTGCATCAGTTGCGCAAATAGGCGCAGCGGAATCCAAAACCTGGAAAATTGTAAAAGCAATTTCCTGGATCAGAGAAAATTATGCCGAGCTGCTGAACATTGAAGAGCTGGCACGTTTTGTCAACATGAGTGAATCCTCCTTCCATCGCCATTTTAAATCCATCACTTCCATGAGCCCGGTGCAATTCCAAAAAGCCCTGCGCTTACAAGAAGCCAAAAGTCTGATGCTGTCTGAAATGATGGATGCAACCACCGCCAGCTTGCGCGTAGGCTACGCCAGCCCATCACAATTCAGCCGCGAATATTCACGTTATTTTGGCAAGCCGCCCGCACAAGATGTAAAAGCCAGATAAGTTTTTGGAGGCAGTATGAAACTGTTTATAGGTTGGAAAACAACAAGCCTGCTGCTATTAACAGTGCTGTTATTCAGTGTGAACGCGCGGAGTGAAACCATGAAAATTAGTATCACCATTAATGATGGAACCGTAATTAATGCAACCCTGCTCGACAATGACACAACGCGGGATTTTGTAGCGCTACTGCCACTGACTTTAACGCTCACCGATTACAACAACACCGAAAAAATCAGCGACCTCCCGAAAAAACTCAGCCGCAAAGGCACCCCATCAACCATGACACCCAAAGTGGGCGATATTGCCTATTACGCCCCGTGGGGCAACCTCGCAATTTATTACCGCGACTTCGGTGACTCGCCGGGTTTGATCAAACTGGGTGCTATCGACGGCGATGGTATAGCGGCGCTAAAAGTCGCGGGTGACCTTCAAGTTATTATCGAGCGACAACAATAAATCACCGCGGTTGCATTTTTCTGGCATCAATATTTGCATTTTGAACTCCTACTTTTTTCCTTTCCTATACTGACAGGGCTTAACTTTGCTCAGGGAAAATCCAAGTAGGAGGATGTACCGATGAAGTGCCCTGCCAAATTCCCCAATGAATCTGCACGTTTAAACGCTTTAGCTGATTACGGGTTGGATCAAGAGCAGATGCTGCAAAGCCTGGACCCGGTGGTGCGTATTGCATCGCGCATGTTTGATATGCCGGTGGCTGCCGTCAACATGATTGGTAGCGATCACGTTTTTTTCGCCGCCAGTGTGGGCGTGGGTGACGTGGATATGCGCCGCGACGTATCTTTTTGCGCCCATGCTATTACCCAGTCCGATGTGATGGTGGTGCCCGATGCCACTCTCGATGAGCGCTTTCACGATAATCCGCTGGTAGTCGGGGAGGCCAATCTGCGCTTTTATGCCGGTGTGCCCTTGCTCTCGCCCGACGGCTTGGCATTGGGGGCGCTCTGCGTGATCGATGATCGCCCCCATAGCGATTTCTCCCGGGAGGATCGGCAGCGGTTGTTGGAGCTGGCAAAAATGGCGGCGGATCGCTTGGAATTGCGGCGCATTGAAGTCTCCACAGAGCGAAGCCGGCCACCATTTCATGAATATGCGGGCAGCTCGTCCTCGGCGGTTATTTGGTTCGATGAGCAGTTGCAAATTATCGAGTGGAATAATGCGGCGGCAGAGGTGAGTGGTTATAGGTTGGAAGATAAAAATGCCCTGCAATTTGACTTGTTGTTACCCGAGCGCGATCGCGCCCATTTTCGTGCACTCATCACTCAAGCGATTGATGCCTACTCTCTCGACCAAATTAATATTCCCACTGAAGTAACCTGGCTGCGTAAAGACGGCAGCGAATTTCGTTTTAGCTTTGCGCTTTTTGGTTGGCGCGATGGCGGCCATATGAAATTTGAAGCTGTACTCAAAGACCTGAGTGCGCAGCAGCGCGAAGAGGAAGCCTTGCGCCAGCAGGCTAATATCGATGGGCTTACGGGGCTTGCGAATCGCGGAAAATTTTATCGCAGCGTAGAAGAAATATTAATTAGCCCCGCACCGGCTACCGTGCTGATGATTGACCTCGATGGATTTAAAGATGTTAACGATACGCTCGGCCACACTCTGGGCGATGCGATTTTGTGCGAAGTGGCCAACCGTTTATCGCAACTGGTGAGCAGTGAAGATCTGGTGGCGCGAATTGGTGGCGATGAATTTGCGATACTTCTGGCGAATGTGACCGATGCCGCCACTGCTATGCACGTGGCCGATGCCGTGCTTGCCGCCATTGCGCAACCAATTAATGTCGATGGCAATGAGGTTCGGGTAGCGGCGAGTTGCGGTGTAGCGCTCGCACCTACGCAGGCGCAAGAAGCGCTGGAATTGGTCGGTAATGCTGACCTTGCATTATTTAAAGCAAAGAGTAACGGGCGCGGGCGGGTATTCCTGTTTGTGCCCGCCCTGCGCATGGAGGCCATGGCGCGGCGGCTGTATGGGCTTGAATTGCATCGCGCGGTGGATAAAGGCGAATTCCTGTTGTTCTATCAACCACAAATCAATATGGCGGATGGCACCATCACCGGCGCCGAAGCCTTAATTCGCTGGCTTCACCCCGAGCGCGGTTTGTTAACTCCCGCAGCATTTTTACCTGCACTCGAAGGTGGCCCACTGGCGGCCACGGTTGGTTCATGGATTCTGGATGAAGCCTGCGCCCAAGCTGCATATTGGCGTCGCAGTGGCGCGCCGGATTTTCGCATTGGCGTCAACCTGTGCAGTGCACAATTTCGCGTGGGGGATTTAGCCGCAGAGGTGATGGAAACCTTGGCGCGCCACGGGCTGCCGGCGGAAGCGCTTGAACTGGAAGTGACCGAAAATATCGTGCTCGATAACGACGATATTGTGCTGGAAATTTTGCAGCGTTTGCATCAACAGGGGGTGGGCATTGCGTTCGATGATTTTGGAACGGGTTACGCATCCCTCAGCTTGTTAAAAACTTACCCGCTATCGCGCATTAAAATTGACCAATCATTTGTGCGAGGAATTTTAACCTCCAAGCGCGACGCCTCAGTGGTGCGCGCAATTATAGATATGGCGCGCAATTTTGATCTGGAAGTCATCGCCGAAGGTATTGAAACCCAGGCCGAATACAATTACCTGCGCCGTGAACAATGCGATGAAGGTCAGGGCTATCTTTTTGGCGCTCCCATGCCAGTGTCACAATTCGAATTGTTATTGGGGATCGGCAGTTCACTCAAGGCAATTGCCTAGCGGTTTGTAATTTTTATTGGTTAATTATTTTCTGCCAGTAACCCACATCAAGCCACTGGCCAAACTTGCGGCCCACTTCGGAAAAGTGGGCGACTTTTTTAAAGCCAAAAAATTCATGTAGTTGTTCGCTGCTTTCATTGGGTAAGGCGATACAGCCAAGAACAACATGACAATTTAATTGTTTTAACTCATCGAGCAGCGCGGCATAAAGCGCTTTCCCATAACCTTTGCGCGCCAAACCGTTTGCCAAATAAATCGTCACCTCTACGGTGTTCTTGTAGGCCGCGCGCTCTTTCCATTTGGTCGCGTAAGCATAACCCACCACCTCGCCATCGACCTCGCACACCAACCAAGGGTATTCCTGGGTGTACGCGGCTATCCGGCTCGCCATTGTGGAAGTTGTCAGCGGTGTTTCTTCAAACGTAATCACGGTATTGCTGATGTAATAGTTGTAAATCCCACAGATTTTTTCGGCGTCTTTCGGTTCATAGGGGCGAATAAGCATTTTTCTATTCCATAGGGCGACTGTTGTTGAAATCTATGCGAGGACATCTTTTTCTAGTGTTCTTTTATAAATTTTCCACCGCCATTGAAGTCACTTCAATATCTTCTTTATTGACCGCATAACTCACCCATACACGGTTATTCCACACAATACTTTTGGGGTAACTGTAACCGGTGCGTTTGTATTTTCCTGCATATAGCATGAGTGGCAATTCGGATTCGCTGCGCAGCAGGTAGGCTTTATCAAACAGTTGACCGTCGCTGCTTAAAGTAATGGTGAGAGGTGCGCGGTTTTTGGTGCCGCTGGGGTTATTAATTAAAAAAGCGCGGCCATCGGGTAGGTTGCCTGCGCTTTGTTTGGCGCGGGAGTCGGGCATGTTGGTGGCGGTGGGTTTGGTCCAGGTTTTTCCGTTGTCGTTACTGCGCGCTGCCAACAGGGTGAAGCTGCTGCCTTGATCGCGAAATACCATCACTGGTTGCTGTTGTTTTAGCTGTTTGGTTAAAAACCAACTGGGTTCTAACTCGCGGCTTATGCCCGGTTGATGTGGCAAGTTTTCCATCTCGCCTTGCGTCCAGCCACTAAGCCCTGTTGCATCATCCGTATAAAACGGTTTGGCAATTAAACCCGGTTGATGATGAATCGCGGTAAGAATTCTGCCGTTAGGTAATTGTTTTAAATCCTGCTCAATAACACCTGCCACCGGTTTACCAGCGTAATCCAGCAACGGTTTTGGTTTGGACCAATGGCTACCATCGCGGCTGGTAATGTATTCCACATAACCCGCTTTAGGCTGCAAGTCCTGTGGCCACACATTAATAAATGCCACTAATGTATCGCGATAACGCCACCAGCCACCGTTAGTCACCAACGCATCAGTGCGCGCCGCAACTAATTGTTGCGGCTCACTCCAGTCATTGCCGTTGCTACTACGGCTGTACAGAATTTTGGTTTCAGGTGCATCTTCATCCTGCTGCGAACTTTGCCACTGAATAAATAATTCGCCGTTAAATGCAAACAACACCGCGCCGTGATTATATTGCGCGCTGCCGGCTTTGGCTTTAAATACCAAGTGATGTGCTATTTGCGCCGGTTTTTGCAAACCCAAGGTATTTGGCTGGGATTGATCAAATACGTTATTTGCCACTTGCAGTACTGCAATATTTGTTTCGGTATTGTTTGTTTTTGTGTCATTCGTCGCAGTGCTGGATTGCAGTGAGCAAGCAGTAAGCAGAAAAAGTAAAAAACCGGCAACAACATAATTCATTTCGATATTTCCATTGTTTAGCATTAATCAGGCAACAATCAAAACCCCATCCACTTGCACCACCGTTTTCGCTTCTGAGCGCTCGATCATTTTTACAATCGCCGATTGAATAACTTCATCCTCACGTGCATCTATTTTGCTAGAGAAACGTTCCACTTGAGTATCGGCGCCTTCCTCCAATACAAACTCTATCACTACTTCATCGGCATGGCTGGTGGTTTTACCGTAGTAAGTTAATGATATTTTTGGGTAACCTTGAAATCCCATTTTGGCTCTTTTGGCGATACGTTTTTTTGATTTATCTAAATTCATAATCCATTCTCGGGTGATTAAAGTGGCGCAAGGCAGCGCGGGATGTTTTATCGACTAATGCATATACTTTATCTAACGTATCTTTTTCACGCGCTGGTTTATGCCCATCCAGCTTAATAAGCGTGCAGGTGCAGCGATCCATCATCCCATAAAACTGCTGGTACAGGTCGGCATTATTTAGCCGTTTACCCGAGTTTGCACAATAATCCCGCTGCTCCAAACCAGCACGTCGCGCCGGCAAACCCACTATGTTTTGTGAGTCGCTATAAATTATTACCCGCTGTGTTTGTTCGGTATTGGCTAACAGTACCTCATTGATTGCCCACAACAGGGTTTGCAACTCCAGTCTGGTGGACGAGGTATTTTCAAACGGTTTTACCTTCACCGTGGCGAGTAAATCAGAAAGTGGTGAATCGATATTCTCAACCGCAAGGTATGCCCCAAAACCAACCCGGGTTTTGGTATCCACGCTGCCATCGGTAAATAACATTAAGTTGGGCATTTGTGTTGGCTCACTGGCATCAGTAGTTGTTTATCAAGCCTTGCTCACAAATTGCGCTGCACCATTTCTTTAATTTTATGCGCTTTAACGAAGTGATCTAATTTGTGGGTTTTAATCCACCAGGTAGCCGCTTCCATTAGCAACTCAGAGTTGTCATTTTTATTGGCGAAGAACGCATAAAATGAAACACCCACCCCATCACCTTTGCTGGCGATCTTTTTGTCGCACACCTCTATAATTTTGGATCTCAGTTCTGGTCGCATGACGATAAGTTTTCTCGAAGTGGTAAGGGGGTGTTGGAGCCTAAAGGTATGCGGGCTACTTGCTAAGGGGGGCTTTAAATTAATGCATTTATAGTGCTTCTTGAGTTATTTCCATATTGACGCAGATGGTGCCGCTAGATAATACGTCTGCTCTCAATCCACCCTTTTTGACAAAAGCTCTAATAGCTTCATGTTTTTTCATGGACGGGGTTTCAAGAATCTCACCCAAAATGGAACATGGCTCGCATAACTCAATACCCCTGAAACGACATTCACCTATTATAAATGTCTTTCCAACGAGTTCATTTAAGCGAATGCCTCGGGTAATGATATTTCTACGCGTGGACGAAGATTTTATGCTTCTATTAAATGCTCGATTAAAGCTTTCTATTTCCTCAATTTCTATAAACGTAATATTTTGTCCGGGCCAGTTAGATTTATCGAAATTTCGATCACCTATAATTCCCTTTCCTTGCACTAGTTCAGCGATACTCAACTGGAGCTGATCAGCTCCACGAGATGGCGCTATATAGATTTCCTCAATCATCGTTTCCCTCTATGATGTTGTGTTCAATTGTAGTTTGTAAGTGGTATGTTGCGATAAGCTGTGTAGCGCGGGTATTGGTTTTTTACTACATTCGCTTACTATATTTGGTTGCCTTCAAAATTTAAATTAGCTGGATACCCCTTTTTGCTTCTTTCTTTAGTTTCACCTGTTGTTTCAATATCGTAACCAACTTCCTCAAACTTAAAGTCATCAAAGTAAATCTCTCCTTTACCATGTAAACTGATCCCGAAAAGGATTTCCGCACTACGGCTCTGGGGCATATCTAGCACGATAGAAAATTTTTCCCAGTCAGAGTTTTCAGTGGTTTTGTTTAAAGGTTGTATGTCAGATGTTTTATATCCATCACCGTGATCGATACTCATGAAAATATTGGCTGAACCATAGAGTGTTTTAGTGTTAATTAGGGCCGTAAGTCTAATTCTTCGCCCGAGCCATTCTTGTGGCGGGGATACATTCTGTAAAATGTTTCCCTTGCTTGCGTGTTGTGAAATTTCATTTTTTGATTTTAGATAACCGAATTTATTTTTTTGTGCGTCATCCGTTATCAGAACTCCACTTTCGTACAGCTCCAGGTTTGTTTGATACCATGGCTTGGGCAGTGGTTCTGCGCTTGCTAATGCGCAGATAAGCATGCTTGCTAACGCTAATATTATTCTCATAAATGGCTCCATGTTTATAAAATCAAAATTTATCAGACGATTCAGTCGTTTATCTTCCTGCTTCATATCATTGGTTACACATTAGTTGTTTTCTGGTTTTCCAAATTCGCCCTTAGGTTCGGGTTTAACATCCAGCTCCGCTAATACCTTCGCTTTGCTTTTTTTCCAGGAGGGTAGAGCATTTTTATTTATATATTCCATATAGGTTTTTTGCAGATCCGGCTGGGTAAATTGTTTGTGCAGTTGCGCCAGTAATACTGCTGCTTCCAGTGCGGCGGAGTATTCGCCGCTGATATTGGCTTGTTTAAAGGCAGCTTCGGCTTGGGTTTGGGCCAGAGCAAAGTTGTTTTGGTTAAAGTGAATTAAGGCTTGATAAAAAAGTTCGGCGCCCGAAAAGTGAGTTTCTTTGGCAAATACTGCAAAAGCGTCCTGCCAGCGCTGTTGCTCGATATAGAGGTCGACTAAATGCTCCTGCGCGCGCTCTTTTACCCAGGCTTCTTGCTCGGGGCTGAAGCGGTTGAGTGCCTGCCAGAAAAAATATTCCTTTTGGCTTTGGTCACTCGTGAACATGCCTGCAATATCTTCCAGCAGTGCGTAGCTTTCACTGGGGAATTGGTGTTGATCCAAAATAGCGTGCGCGCGTGCAAGATACTCATCGCGTTTGTCGGCGCGGTCTAATTTATAACTAAAAATGGATAGCAGTCGCAGTACCTGTGCTTGCTGTTCCGGTGCTTGTGCGGCCTCGGCCAAGGCCAGGGCCGTCAGTAAATTTTTCTCCATCAAATCAAAATTTTTCATCCGGTGATAAATATAGGTGTAGAACTCCAGTATCTGGCTCTCCAAAATCGGGTCGTTAAATTCTGTCGCCAGAGCGTGGGATTTATCCAGCAGGGCGATGTAGCGGGGCGCATCGATCAGATCCAAATTCGCCAGAGCCTGGGCGCGTATAGCGAGTGCTTGATAGGGCAGGTTCTGGGTAGTCAGTGCTTGCTGTTCCAGTTCCTGGGCGTGCAGGCGGGCTTGATCGACATCGCCTAAATAGAGTGAGTTGTTCATCAGCTGGTAGAGCATGGTCAGGTTGCCGGGGTTTTCGCTGTAGAGTAATTGCAGTTGGGCGTTGATCAACCGTAAATCGCGGCTCTCCCAGAGCACTTTCATAGGTGCAATTTTGTGCAACAGGCTGTGCAACTCAGTCGCTAAAGCAGTGGCATTGCTCGCCATTAAATAACCCCTCCACTGGTTTTGTTGACCCTGTATCACCAGCGACAGAATTAACTGGTTGCCTAGCTGTCGAGTGCGCCCACTCACTAATAGATTAGCGGCGATGGTTTGCTGGTACAGGTGTAAATAATGTGCAGGTTCAGCGGCAATTTGTGCGGGTGAATAATGCGCGGGGGGTAAATGCGCCACCAGCGCCGCTTGACTATTAATTTGTTCAAACACGGCGTCGTGCATTTGCTGGGCAAGGTCGGGTGCGCCGGTGTGCTGAGTGTCGAGCACAAAGGGCTGCACAATGATCGGGATGGGAACCGAGTCGTCTCCCGCCGAGGGATTTAGAAGCAGAGTAAAGAGTAAACCCGGCAGTAGCAGTGCGGTGCACAGCCCGAGCCACCATTGTGGGCGACGATGATGTTCATTGCTGATCGTCGTTGGTTCCGCTGTTGTTAGGGTCGATGCTGTTAGGGGCGATGCTGGATTAGATGTTGGACTTGTAGCTGAGGGCGCCTGCTGCACATCGATTTGCCATTGATAACCTTTTTTGGGAAAGGTTTTGATCGTCTCATCACCAAAGATGCTGCGCAGGTTGCTAATCGCCTGAAACACGGCTTGTTCAGAGACGACTTTGCCCGCCCACACACTTTCAAGAATCGCATCTTTGCTAAATACCTGCTGCGGACTGGCCAAAAAAAACGCGAGCAGTTTTGCTTCGTTATTGCGAACGGCCAGTGCTTGGCCATCTTTTAGTAGCAATAAGCTCTGGTCATTAAATTGAAACTGATTGAATTGGGCGTTAGTAAAGTAATAGTCCACGGGCAATACAACATCTTATTAGTAGGAGTTAGTGCGCGGGAGTTTACACCGGTTTTTGCGCTGGGCGCGGTAGGCGCTGGTGTTAGGCGCAGCTAAAAAATCTATAGTTTTTCTATAAAAGGACAAAATCAGGAAATTAATAGGATTTTGCGCGAGTGCCTTGCTCAAATCGCCAGCAGTGCCGCTGTGTCGGCATGGTCACGCGCTTGCTTGAATGCTTTGCGCTTTCGCAATTAATTTCCCGGTTAAGGATTCGATTTATGTCACTTGTAGGATTTTGTCTTAAACGTCTGCCCGTTTTACTTATCGCCAGCCAGAGCCATTTATTGTGGGCGGCCGATGGTTTGATTGAGCCTATTATGGTGGATATCCCCGCCGGGCAACTCACCCTGCACCCCAAGACTACCACCCAAAAAGATGGCGCGGTGGTGAGTACCGGCACACAAATAGCAACCTTGCCCATCAAACCCTTTCGCATGGGTAAGTACGAAGTCACGGTGAAAGAGTTTGGCCAGTTTATTGCCGCTACTAATTACCCCGCGCCCACCAGCTGCCAGCAAATGGACAGCCAAAAGTGGTTTGCCAAACGCCCCGGCAGCTGGGCCAAAAACAAACATTCAGCGAGTGAGTTTGAACCAGTTACTTGTATCGGTTGGGATGCCGCCCAAGCTTATGTGGAATGGTTGAGCAAAGAGACTGGTAGAAGTTATCGCTTGCCGAGTGAGGTGGAATGGGAATATGCGGCGCGTGCCGGTACAACCAGCACTTACTTCTGGGGTGAAGAGGCAACACAAGCCTGTGCGTTTGCCAATACCGCTGATCAAGCGGCCGAGGCAGCGATCAAGCGCGATTACGATGGTTTGGAATCCAAAGACCATGTGGGGGTCTTGGCCTGCGATGATAAAAGCGGTTATGCCAGTGTGGTGGGTATTTACCAGCCCAATGCCTTTGGCCTGCATGACATGATTGGCAATATCAACGAATTTACCCGCGATTGCGCCAACGAAACGTACCCCGGTGATGCGAAGGATGCCTCAGCACGTATGACGGGCGATTGCACCAAGCGCATGATTCGCGGTGGCTCCTGGCATTGGGCGCCCTTTGCAATGACCCAGCGTTCGCCCTGGAGTATCGATTTTATCGGCGCGCTGGAGGGGTTTCGTATCGCCGAAGATATGCCGAATAAAGATAGCTGCGCAAAGCCCAGCCCCGAACAGCGCAAACGTAACAAACAGTTCAAGCGCGAGCTGAGCAAGGCTCAAAAAGCCCTGCACCAAGCAGCTCGGAGTTAAACAACTACCGCTAGTGCCAGAAGTGCCAGCGCAATTACCGCTGGCACAGTTTGGATAAAAATAATTTTGCGCGCGGCGGTCAGTGCGCCGTAAATACCGGCGATGGCAATACAGAGTAAAAAGAAAATTTTAAGGTGTAGCCCAGCATCGCCCAGCCACAACCCCCAAGCTAATCCCGCCGCTAAAAAGCCGTTGTATAAACCCTGGTTCGCTGCCAGCACGCGGGTGGCGGCTGCTTTTTCGGGGCTGTTGCGAAAGGCGCGCAGGCCGGCGGGTTTTTCCCACAGAAACATTTCCAGCACCAGAATATAAATATGCAGCAGGGCGATGGCGGCGATCAGAATGTTGGCGCTGAGGGCGAGCAATGAGGTCATGGAAACGCTCCGGAACTGTGGGATTCGGGTGTGGTGGTGACTATAACCCTAGCCGATTGCTGATGAAATGCGGTGAATAAATCTGACTAATCTGGCCGCTTCGTTTTGGGGCTGAGATTGCATTCGTATTCATGGAAACCTCGATGGCTTCACATTTTTTGGCGTGATAGTTTGCGGGTTGTTTTTTAAACAAACCAATAACCATAAATTACGGCAAGAGGCTAACGAACAGTTATATGCGTAACACATCCCTTTATTCAGCTTTTATCGCGGCAAGCTTGTCGCTGATCAGCGTGGCGACTCAGGCTTATAGTATTAGCGGCCTGCAGGATGCCAGTACCAACGGCAGTGGTTGGTCGGGGGCGACGGCGGATTATCAGATCATCGCCACTCCCGGTGCGACTCCCGGTACCAATGAATGGTTTTCCCGCTACACCCTCGGCAATGGCGACAGTCGCTTTAATATCGATGAAAGCATTCTCGGGCAATTCAAAAACGCGCCCTTGCAAGACAATGTCGGTGCCGGTTTGGCGGCGGCGTCTGAATCGGTGCGGGTGACGTTTTTAGGTACTGGTGCGGCGCGCAACTCGGTATTGTTTCTGGCGCAACAGGGCAGTGATCTGTTAGATCGCACGGCGTTTTGGGACCCTATCTACGCCACTGGTGGCACCAATAACCTAGGGACTTTTAACCCGGTGAATACCAGCAATCAACTGTTTGAAACCCGTGGCGGCTGTGAATATGCCGAAGCGAAAGCGGGTAATAGCTGTGTGCCCGATAACCTTGGGCAATCGCGGGTGATCTCCGGTTTGGCGGTGGGTGACAGTTTGATTTTTGGCCTGCAGGCGCTGGTACTGCATTACAACGCGGACAATATTCACTACCCCAACACCAACTATTTTTTCAGCGGCGCTGCAGCCAATAATCAGGACAGCAAGGGCTGGAATGACGGGCAAGTGCACACCAAGGTGCTGAACCTGGGCAGCAATCGTTTTCTGGTAGGTTTTGAGGATATCTGGGGCGGTGGCGACCGTGACTTCAACGATAACGTCTTTTTGTTTGAAGGCGTGAGTGTGGATATCCCCCTCCCGCCCGTTGTGGTGAGTGAGCCGGTCAGCCTGCCCCTATTTGGCTTATTGTTGGGCGGGTTGTGGTGGCGTCGTCGTACAGTGCACCGCTTGCCGGTATAAAAGCGCGAAACATCGCAATAAGGTCTACACTAAAACCAGCACAAAAGCTGGTTTTTTTACGCCATCTTTTAGTGTTTAAAATTAAAATATAAATATGATAAATTAAGTTTTCAGGTTCAAACCACTCAACCCGGCAATGGTTTTTTTATGACTAGATTTTTTGTTCGCCAGCTGATCGCTGCCCCCTTGTTTCTTGCTGCGTTTATGGCCGCCCCCCTCAGCGCCCAATCCAATGTTATTCGCGTAAATGGCGCGGCCGACGGCAATGCCAGTTATGTCATGGAAATACTGAATTTAGCGCTGAGCAAAACGGACACCCGCTATGAACTGAAGGTGGATAACACCCCGGTAACCCAGGCACGCAATATGGATGATGTGGCCTCCGGCCGGATGGATTTACTCTGGGCTGCAACCAATATCGAGATGGAGGAAATGTTGCTGCCGATACGTATCCCGCTGTACCGCGGCTTGCTCGGGCACCGCATTTTTATTATCAAACCCGAGTCACAGGCCCGTTTTGATCAGGTGAAAACCTTTGATGACCTGAAAAAGTTTACTTTTGGGCAGGGCACTACCTGGGCGGATTCGGGCATTTTGGAGAGCAATGGCCTCAAGGTCATTCGCACCAACAAGTACCCCAGTTTGTTTTATATGCTGGATGGCGACCGGTTTGATGCCTTCCCACGTGGTGTGCAAGAGCCTTGGGCCGAGCTGGAGACCAATAAAAACCTGCCGCTGACGGTAGAGAAGCGCATCATGCTGGTCTACCGCATGCCGCTGTATTTTTTTACCAAACACGGCAATACCAAGCTGGCAGCAGATTTGGAACTGGGTTTGAATCGTGCGATTGCCGATGGCAGTTTTAACGAAGTGTTTTTCCGTCATCCGATTGTGCGCTCGGCGATCGAGCAGGCAAATTTGCACGACCGCATCGCTTTTATGATCGACAACCCGACCCTGCCCAAAGAGACACCGCTGGATCGGGCCGAGTTGTGGTTTGATATCAATACCTTAAAAAAACCAGCGCCCACGCCTGCTGATGAGGTGGTTGCTGAGCCTGACCTGACAGAATAATTCCGCTCGTTAACTGGCCTGATTCTCGGTGTGGAGTTGGGCCAGCTTTCCTTTCTGTTTGCCGCTAATTTTCCTTTCCCCACGGTTCCGGTTGTATTGATTTTGCTGCAGGCATATCATCGCGTAAAAAGCGTTATGGTTTATTTGACTCTATGCTAGTATGTTTTAAATATGAACTGTGTTTTGCTCGTAAACAGGCTTGTCCGGTTTGCAGCAAACAAACGCCATAGTCACAGTGATAGTCATAACGCGGCTCGGCGAGCCATCTCCATCCTAATAATGAATAAGTGGTTGCACTCAAGTGCCGCCAGTGGAGCAAAGATGAATACAACGCCCAAAGCGGCCCAGGTGCTGCTGCCTTTGGTATTAATTATCAGCCTCTTTTTTTTATGGGGCATGGCGAACAACCTTAACGACATACTCATCACCCATTTCAAAAAGCTGTTTACCCTCTCGGACTTTAAGGCCGGTTTAGTGCAATCCGCGTTTTATACCGGCTATTTTGTGTTTTCCATTCCCGCCGCGCTGTGGATGAAGCGCTTCGGCTACAAAGCCGCTGTCGTTTTTGGCTTGCTGCTGTACGGCATGGGCGCGTTTATGTTTTACCCGGCGGCAGAACTGCGCGAATACAGCCTGTTTTTGCTGGCGCTGTTTGTGATTGCCAGCGGCCTCGCGTTTTTGGAGACCTCCGCCAACCCCTTAATTGTGGCGATGGGCGACCCGGCCACGGCGGAGCGGCGCTTGAATTTTGCCCAGTCATTTAACCCCTTTGGTTGTATTGCGGGGATTTATATTGGCCGCGAGTTTATTTTTTCCGGCCATGAACCCACGGCCGATGAGCTAGCCGCCATGAGCGCGCTGCAGTTGGAGCAGTTTTACAGTAGCGAGGCGCAGGCAGTGCAGGGGCCTTATTTGATATTGGGAGTAGTGGTCGTGCTCTGGGCGCTGCTGGTGTTATTGGTAAAATTCCCACGCCTCGCCACCCAGCGCACGCAAGACGATATTGGCGGTTGGGCGGACTACAAAACCCTGCTGCGCAATGGCCAGTTTATGTTTGGCGTGACCGCCCAGTTTTTTTACGTGGGAGCGCAGGTGTGCATCTGGAGTTTTTTGATTCGCTACGGGCAGGAGACCATGCCCGGCACCGGTGAGAAAACCCTCGCGAATTACCTCATGGCATCGCTGGTGTTGTTTATGATTGGCCGGTTTGTGGCAACGGCGCTGATGTCGCGCTGCCGCGCCGCCTGGTTAATGTGGCTGTACGCCCTCACCAATGTGTTGCTCTGCGCCTACGCCATTTTGGCCCCCGGTTACAGCGGCTTGCTCGCACTGGTGGCGACCAGCTTTTTTATGTCGCTTATGTTCCCCACTATTTTTGCGTTGAGCGTTAAAAATCTGGGAGGATTGGCAAAAGCAGGTTCATCGCTGGTAGTGATGGCCATTATTGGCGGCGCGGTACTGACCGCCGTGATGGGGTTGATCTCAGACCTCAGCTCCATTCATCTGGCGGTGATAATCCCGCTGTTTTGTTTTGTGGTGATCGCCGCTTTTGCGCGCCAGCGCGACCGGCTGGAAGTGGCCGATCAACCCCTGGCAAAACCGGAGCTGGGCCAGTGATTGATGCCCATCATCACCTGTGGCAATTGGGCGCCTATGGCTGTGTTTGGCCAACGCCGGATTTGTCCGCGATTTATCGCGACCACCACCTGCCCGAGTTCGAGGGTATTGCCCGCACGGCAGGGGTTTCGGGGTCGGTGCTGGTGCAGTCCCAAACCTGTGATGCGGATACCGATTACCTGCTGCAACTGGCAACCGGGTCTGGCTTTATCAAGGCCGTTGTGGGCTGGGTGGATTTAGCCTCGCCCACGGCACCGGCCCGCATTGCGCAATTAATGCAGCCATCGGCGACGGGACAGGCTTCCAAATTGCGTAGCCTGCGGCCTATGTTGCAAGCGCTCGCCGAGGACAACTGGATTCTGCGCCCGGAATTGGAACCAGCGCTGGCGGCCATGAAGCAGCACCAACTGGCCCTGGATGCGCTGGTCTATACGCGCCACTTGCCCTTTGTGTACGAGTTTGCGCGGCGCCATCCGGAACTGCCGCTGGTGATAGACCACGCAGCCAAACCGCCTGTTGCGGCCAGTAATCAGCTGGCACCTGATTGGTGTGACGCCATGGCGAAGCTGGCGGCGTTACCAAATGTGTATTGCAAAGTTTCTGGCTTGCCCACCGAGGCGGGGGCTAGCCAGGAGCCTGCACTGCTTGCCCGCTACATCACCTGGCTGTATGCGCAGTTTGGAGCGCAGCGGTTGATGTGGGGCAGCGATTGGCCGGTACTGGGTGTGGCGGCCAATCCCCAATGGGCCAGCTATAGCGGCTGGTTGGCGTTGGTGCGCAGAGCTTTATCCGGTTGCGCACCGGAAGAGTTGGAAAGCATTTTTAGCAGTACCAGCTCGCGTTTTTATCGCCTCAACTAAAAACATAAATCACAAAAAACCATAAATCACTAAAACTAAAAATGGGTAAATCGCTATGACAACAACAATGAGCAACGCGGCAGACCAACTGGAGCACGAATTGGCAGAGGATGCCGAGCGTAAATATCGCGCACCAGCACTGGAAAAGGGACTGGATATTCTGGAGCTGCTGGCGCGCAGCCCGTCCCCACTCACCACTTCACAGATGGCAACCCACTTGGGCCGCTCGGTGAGCGAGCTGTTTCGCATGGTGTTGGCGCTGGAGTATCGCGGCTATATCGCGCAAATGACGGATGGGCGCGATGGCTACATGCTCACCAACAAACTATTCACCTTGGGTATTTCCCAAGGCACGGCAAAAACCCTGCTGGAAGTAGCCTTGCCCGCGATGAAAGAACTCTGCCGCGAGCTGGGGCAGTCTTGTCATTTGGTGGTTCCCTCGGGCGACCAGATTGTGGTTATCGCCCGTCAGGAAAGCCCCATGGATCTGGGGTTTTCGGTGCGTGTGGGCTATCGCCGCCGTTTGATCGATACCAATTCCGGTGCTTTGCTCTACGGTTTTGCCTCCCCCGATGCCCAGGCCAGCTGGTTGCCACAGTTGTCGGCGACAGTGGATCTGGAGCGTATCGAGCGGTTTTTGGCCAAGGCGCGTCGGGGCGTGTCTCAGGGGTATATCCAACTCAGCAGTGATTTTGTGGATGGCGTGACCGATTTCTGCGTTCCGGTGATTGGTGTGCATGGCGCGGTAGCGGTATTGATTATTCCGTTTATCAATATTAAAGCCCAAGCGGTCAGTACCGAACGTGTACTGGAGCGCCTCATGCAAGCAGCCGACAAAATCGCCCAAGCGCTCATGGATTAGTCGCCACGCCCGTTAATCAGCTTGCCAGTCAGGAGGTTGCGGGCGTTTTTACCTGTGAATTGGGTGGCTTCAGGTTGTTTTCACTAATGAATTTTGGGGGAGCGATAGCTGCTATCGCGCTCTTTTTGTTTACTCTTTTTATCAAAAAGTCAGTTTAACCATATGTGATTTTTTTAGCGTATCGGATAAGATATTTTTTATTAGCAGTTTTCATTTCAATTATAAAAATCAGACGGGCACATCTCACCATGGCATTGCCAGATAACATGAGCCAAAACCGCGATAAGCGTAGTTTCGGCAACACCAACTTGCGTCTCTCGTCCCTCGGTTTTGGCGCTGCACCTATTGGCAATCTCTATCAACCCCAGAGCGACGAACAGGCCTACGCTACGGTGGATGCTGTACTCGATTCAGGCATAGGCTACATAGATACCGCTCCCCACTATGGTTTTGGTTTGAGTGAGTCCCGTTTGGGGGCTGCACTGGCGCGTCGAGCAGGGGCTGCGGAAAGCATCATCCTCTCCACCAAAGTGGGGCGTTTGTTAGTGCCAACTAACTCCAAAGAGTCTGTAAGACATGGTTTTGCCAATGCACCTGCACTGGAGCCGGTATTCGATTACAGCTACGACGGTGTGATGCGCTCCTTCGCTGCCAGCCTGAAACGCTTGCAGCGGGAACAGGTAGATATTCTGCTCGCCCACGATTTAGGCCCGCTGACCCACGGCGCTGATCACCCGGTACGCTTCCGCGAGTTTATGGAGGGCGGCTACCGCGCCATGTGCGAGTTAAAGGCGACAGGGCAGGTGACGGCGATCGGGCTTGGCACGAACGAGTGGCAAATTTGTGAAGCGGCATTAACCCACGGCGACTTCGACGGCTTTTTACTCGCCGGGCGCTACACCTTGTTAGAGCAGGGGGCCTGCGAGACTTTTCTGCCGCTGTGCGCGCGGCGCGGTGCCTCCGTTATTCTGGGCGGCCCCTTTAACTCCGGTATTCTCGCCACAGGTGTTACCGCCCCTGCAGTTGCCTCGGGCAAACAGCCGGTTTATTACAACTACGAAACCGCGCCCCAAAGCATTATTGATCGTGTGGCACAACTTGAACGGGTAGGTGCAGAGTTCAATGTGCCGCTCGCTGCCGCCGCGCTGCAATTTCCGGCGGCGCATCCGCAAATTTGTTCTGTGCTTGCCGGGCTTGCCAACCCTGCCGAAGTACAACAGGCGAATGCCTGGATGAACACTCCAATTCCCGTTGAATATTGGCAGCAGTTGCGTCGGCAGGAGCTGATTCACCCCGCAGCCCCCATACCCATTTAATAAGCGATAAACGATTTAACCATGCCGATTTAACCATGCTGATTTAACTACGCGCAGTGAGTACCAGGTGTTATGACACAAAACCGATCAGTAACCGGCGAGAGTGTAGGTTCGCTTTCCCCCGTTATTTTGTTACACCCCAACGACAACATTCTGGTGTGTGTAAAACAAATTCACACCGGCGATGAACTGATTATCGACGGTGAAAAAATTAGCGCCGCAAGCGACATAGCGGTGGGCCATAAAATTGCACGCAATAATTTGGTCGAGGCTGAAAAAGTGTATCGCTACGGCGCACCCATCGGCTCAATGGTTACTGCGGCCGTTAAAGGTGAACATATACATATGCACAATATGAAAAGTGATTACATTCCCAGTCACACCCGCTCGCGCCAGAACAAAGACAGGAGTGAATCATGAGTATCACCCATACCACGCCCCCGGAATTTTTAGCCTGGCAGCGCAGCGATGGTCGCAAGGGTATTCGCAATGTGATTGTGGTGGCTTATCTGGTTGAGTGCGCCCATCACGTGACCCGCAAAATTGTAAATTTCGCCAACGACATGGATGTACATCTCATCGGCTTCCCCGGTTGTTATCCCAATCAATACGCCTATGAAATGATGCGTGCGGTGTGTACCCATCCGAATGTGGGCGGCGCGCTATTGGTGTCGCTCGGTTGCGAAAGTATGAATCGCGAAAAATTATTAAGTGAAATTCTTGCTAGCGGCCGCCCGGCAGAATTATTGGTGATTCAGGAAGTGGGTGGCACCAAAGCGACGATTGATGCGGGGATTGCAGCGGTAAAACGTTTACAAACTGAAGCCGCAAACGTTGCACGTGTGCCCATGCACTTACACGAATTAATTGTGGGAACTATTTGTGGCGGTTCCGATGGCACCAGCGGCATTAGTGCCAACCCTGCCGTTGGCCGTTGCTTCGATGCATTAGTCGCGGCCAATGCCACCTGTATTTTTGAAGAGACCGGTGAATTAATCGGTTGCGAAACCATCATGGCGGAGCGCGCCATTACACCGGAACTGGGTGCGGAAATTGAAGCCTGTGTCGCTAAAGCGGAACACTATTATCGCGTGATGGGGTTTGGCAGTTTTGCGCCGGGCAATGCCGATGGCGGGTTAACCACCATGGAAGAAAAATCCATGGGCGCCTATTCAAAATCCGGTTCATCACCCATTAGCGGTTTAATTAAACCGGGCGATATTCCTCCTGCAGGCGGTTTGTATTTATTGGATGTGGTACCCGATGGCGAGCCGCGTTTTGGTTTTCCGAATATTTCCGATAACGCGGAAATTATCGAATTAATTGCCTGCGGTTCCCACGTTATTTTATTCACTACCGGGCGCGGCTCTGTCGTGGGCTCTGCGATTTCACCGGTGATAAAAGTGTGTGCCAACCCGGAAACCTATCGTCGTTTAGCAGGTGATATGGATGTCAACGCCGGCCGTATTTTGGAAGGTGCAGCAACACTGGACGAGGTGGGTGAAGAAATTTTGCAAAACGTTATTGCGGTGGCGTCGGGTAAACGCAGTGTGTCGGAAGATTTAGGGCATCAGGAATTTATTCTGACTTACAAAGCCTTTGAACCCATAGGGCCGAGTTGTTTGCCTGTACGACAAATGGTGTGAGACAAATACGATGAAAAGACTGGAAGGTAAAACTGCATTAATCACCGCTGCTGCACAGGGCATTGGTCGTGCCAGCGCTGAATTATTTGCCGCCGAAGGTGCGCGCGTTATCGCCACCGATGTGAATGTTGCGGCGCTAAAAGAATTGGTTGGCTGTGAAATTTATGGTTTGGATGTGTTAAAAAAAGACGACATCCAACAGCTCAGTGAACATGTCGGTGGCATCGATATTTTGTTCAACTGCGCCGGTTATGTGCACAGCGGCACTATTTTGGATTGCGATGAAAAAGATTGGAATTTTTCTATCGATTTAAACGTGACTTCCATGTATCGCATGATCCGCACGTTTTTACCGGGCATGCTTGCGCGGGGCGGCGGTTCTATTATCAATATGTCGTCAGTGGCCAGTTCCATTAAAGGCGCACCCAATCGTTTTGCCTACGGCATGACTAAAGCGGCGGTAATTGGTTTAACCAAAGCGGTTGCCGCCGATTTTGTCACCCAGGGTGTGCGCTGTAATGCAATTTGCCCCGGCACAGTACAAACACCATCGCTCGAACAGCGTTTGCACGCGACGGGCGATTACGAAGCAGCTTATAAAAACTTTGTCGCCCGCCAGCCCATGGGACGTTTAGGCACTGCCCGTGAAATGGCAGAGCTGGCGCTTTATTTGGCGAGCGACGCATCGGCATTCACCACTGGCACCATCAATATTATTGATGGTGGTTGGAGTAATTAATTTTTTTTTGGAATTAACACAATGAAACTATTTCGTCACGGTAATCCCGGCCAGGAACAACCCGGTGTAGTTGATAACAATGGCCAACTGCGCGATTTGTCTGGCGTCGTTGCCGATATCCACGGTGCAACAATTAGCGATGCCGCGCTGCAAAAAATTGCCGCGCTGGATTTGTCGTCCCTACCGCTGGTGCCAGAGGGCACACGTTTTGGCCCTTGCGTAAATAACGTCGGTAAATTTATTTGCATCGGTTTGAACTATGCCGACCACGCGGCAGAGTCAGGTGTTGCTGTGCCATCGGAACCGGTGGTGTTTATGAAAGCAACCAGTGCGATTACCGGCCCGAATGACAATGTGATTAAACCGCGCAATTCCACCAAGCTCGATTGGGAAGTGGAGTTGGGCATCGTCATAGGTAAACACGCGAGTTATATCGAGTTGGATGAAGCGCTGGATTATATCGCCGGTTACTGCGTGATTAACGACGTCTCGGAACGCAACTTTCAATTGGAGCGTCCCGGTGGTCAGTGGGACAAGGGCAAAGGCTGCGATAGCTTCGGCCCCATCGGCCCTTATTTGGTAACACGCGATGAAGTTGCTGATCCACTAAATTTAAATCTGTGGCTCACCGTAAATGGCAAAACATTCCAAAACGGTTCCACCGACCAAATGGTATTTGGCCCACAATTTTTAGTGCACTACCTTTCACAATTTATGAGCCTGCAGCCAGGTGATGTTATCAGCACCGGTACACCACCCGGCGTGGGTCTCGGTCAAAAACCGCCCGTGTATTTAAACGCAGGCGATGTGATTGAATTGGGTATTGAAGGTATGGGTGTGCAGAAGCAGGTTGTTGTTAATGCGAAGTGATAAATCCCCCCATGCTCTTTTTTTCTATGGGGCTAAGGGGGGTCTTCTCTTCTTCAACAAATAAAAATCTAAATAAACTCTTTATTAAAAACCATGAGAGCTAATAATGAAAAAATTTCATCAACTCAGCGGCATGTTTTTATTAGTGGGCGCTATTTTTTCCACTTCTGCTAGCGCAGCCAGCGATATTTCGCTCTACAAAAATAAACCCTTAAACGGTTGGCAATTATTTATTGAAAACCCCGAGCAGCAACAAAAATTCACTGGCACCAATGCGGTTACCCCCAAGGGGGATGTGCAATTGCAAGCCGGTGAAAAAGACAAAGTAGCGGACGCACTAATTTTTAACTGGAAAGATTCCTGGCGTGCGGGTATGACGTTGGAGTCGGGTAAGCCGTTAAATCTGGCGGCGATGATGAAAACCGGTGTGCTGGCACTGGATATAAAAATTAATGAATTAGAAAAAGGCGGCGTCTCTTTCAAAATGGAATGCAAGCCGGAAAATTGTGATCGCGTGGTGCCCTTCACCATGGCCGCGCGCGAATTGCGCGGCAAAGGGTGGAGCACGGTGTATGTGCCGCTGAATTGTTTTGCACAAGAACAAGATGACTTCAGTGCAACCACTATGCCCTTTGCGTTAGAGGTCGGTGGTAAAGGTGAAGTAGCTGTTGCCAATGTACAACTGCTGGCGAAGGCCCCTAAAAAAGTTGCTTTGTATGAATGCCCCAATTACAAAACCGCATCGGTTACACCGGGTATGTTAAATGAATGGTGGTCGATTGATTGGTGGTTGCCGCGTCATGAACAAAAACTGGCAGACGCCAAAGCCATTGCCGCTAGCGACGGAAAAATTGATTTGTTGTTCATTGGCGATTCCATTACCCAAGGCTGGGAAAAAGAAGGCGCACCGGTTTGGCAAAAACATTATGCCGAACGCAACGCCTTTGCGATTGGTTTTGGTGGTGACCGCACCGAAAACGTACTCTGGCGTTTACAGCACGGTGCGGTGGAAAATATGGCACCAAAATTGGTGGTAATGATGATTGGTACCAATAATACCGGTCACCGCCATGAAAACCCTGCTTATACCGCAGCGGGCATTAAAAAAATATTAGGTGAATTGCACCAGCGTTTGCCGGAGTCAAAAGTATTGTTGCTGGCCATTTTTCCGCGCGATGAAAATCCGGATGGCAGCTTGCGTCAAATCAATAATGGCGTGAATGCAATCATTAAAGACTACGCCGATAACAAGCGTGTATTTTTTGCGGATATTAACTCGGTGTTTTTAACCAAAGACGGTGTATTGCCCAAAGACATAATGCCGGACTTGTTGCACCCCAATGAAAAAGGCTACAACCTGTGGGCTGAAGCGCTTGAACCCCACCTGCAAAAATTATTGAAATAAGTGCCACAGCGGCGCCTCAGGGCGCCGTTTTTTGTGGAAAAAAATGGTAAATAAAAATTAACAAATAAAAATAATAAATAAATTTGGTAAATAAAAATAATTATCGGCACCAGAAATAATACGACAATCAACTGTATGGGAGTATTTTATGAAGTTCCGCACGGAATGTTTTTTTATCACCCTGATTATCTTCTGTTTTAGTGGGCCAGCATTTGCGTCATCGCAATTGACTTCATCGCCCTCGGTATCACCTCATACGCTCTGGTATGAGCAAGCCGCCCAACATTGGGAGGAAGCGTTACCGCTGGGTAATGGCCGTTTGGGTGCGATGGTTTATGGTGGTGTGACCCGCGACAATATTCAAATCAATGAAAATACGTTTTGGGCCGGTGGCCCGCACAATAATGTAAACCCCAAGGCACTGGAATCGTTACCGGAGATTCGTCGCTTAATCACAGCGGGTGAATATCTCGCGGCAGAGGCGTTGGCAGAAAAAACAATTACCAGCCAAGGTTCCAACGGCATGCCCTATCAAACCGCGGGCAATTTGCATTTGGAGTTTCCTGCGCATAAACAATTCAGTCACTACTATCGCGATCTGGATATAGGCAAAGCTATTGCGACCACGCGCTATCAAGTGGGCGATGTGGTTTATACCCGCGAAGTCTTTAGTTCGTTTGTGGATCAAGTAGTGGTAGTGAAATTATCGGCCAGCAAGCCGGGCCAGCTCAGTTTTACCGCGCATTTATCTCACCCGGCGACTATGCAATTCGCGCAGGAAAATAATCACACCTTGTTAATGCAGGGTATGTCCAAAGATCACGAAGGTATTAAAGGGCAGGTCAAACTCGCAACCTTGGTGGATGTGAATACAAGCGGCGGTAGCCTGAGCCAAAACAATAATCGCATTGCGGTAAGCAATGCCGATTCAGCGTTAATTTTAATCTCCATGGCGACTAATTTTGTCAATTATAAAGACATCAGTGGCGATGCGTTGGCGCGTGCGCGCAATTATCTCGCCAGTGCCAAAAACCAATTCACCCATAATCAGTACACCGCGCGTAAGCATGTACACAGCAATTTTTATAAACAGTATTTTGATCGTGTGGCGTTGCAGTTGGGTAAGAGTGAATTTGCGCAGGAGCCAACCGATCAACGCATTCGTTTATTTGCCAGCCGCCATGATCCGGAGTTGGCAAGTTTGTATTTTCAATTTGGTCGCTACTTGCTGATCTCCGGCTCACAACCCGGCGGCCAACCCACGAACTTGCAAGGTATTTGGAATCATCGCATGGATCCGCCATGGGATAGCAAATACACGCTGAACATTAATGCGGAAATGAATTACTGGCCATCCGAAGTTACGCAATTAAATGAACTAAACGAACCGTTTATTCAAATGGTAAAAGAGTTGGCGCAGACCGGTCAGCAAACTGCAAAAGAAATGTATGGCGCACGGGGCTGGATGGCGCACCACAATACCGATATTTGGCGCATTACCGGCGGCATAGATAAAACTTGGGGCTCCTGGCCTACGAGTAATGCCTGGTTAAGCCAACACCTGTGGGAAAAATATTTGTACAGTGGCGATAAAACCTATTTGGCGGATGTCTACCCGGTAATGAAATCTGCCGTCACGTTTTTTGAGGATTTTTTAATTGAATCACCAGACAAAAAGTGGCTCATAGTCTCGCCCTCCATGTCACCGGAAAATGCACCTACCGCAACCGGCGTTAAAATCGCCGCTGGTGTGACTATGGATAATCAACTGCTGTTCGATTTGCTCTCCAATACCATTGCCGCTGCTGAAATTCTCGGGCAGGACAAAACGCAAATTCCAGTGTGGAAAAAAATCCTGTCGCGCCTGCCGCCTATGCAAATTGGTAAACATCACCAGTTGCAAGAATGGTTGGAAGACTGGGATGAACCGCAGGATAAACATCGCCATGTTTCCCATCTCTATGGGCTTTATCCGAGCAATCAAATTTCACCGCTGACAGCGCCTGAATTGTTTAGCGCGGCGCGTGTGACTATGGAGCAACGCGGGGATCCATCCACCGGTTGGTCGATGAATTGGAAAATTAATTTGTGGGCGCGGTTATTGGACGGTGATCGTGCGCTGAAATTAATGCGCGAACAAATCAGCCCAGCCATGACACTCGATGGCAGTGTGAATGAAAGTGGTGGTACTTACCCGAATATGTTTGATGCGCACCCGCCATTTCAAATTGATGGCAATTTCGGTTTTACCTCCGGCATGGCAGAAATGCTGGCGCAAAGTCACGACGGCGCGGTGCATTTATTGCCGGCGCTGCCGCAAGCCTGGCCCGAAGGTGAGGTAAAAGGGCTGCTAATGCGCGGCGGTTTTGTGGTGGATATGCGCTGGGCTAACGGCCAGATTCGCGAACTAAAAATTCATTCGCGGTTGGGCGGAAACCTGCGTTTGCGCACCCATAGCGAGCTACCTGCCGTCAGTGATTTTAAAACTAAAAAAGTACGCGGTACCAAAGCTAATCCCAATCCCTTTTATGCCCGGGCGAAAATTAAAACGCCGCTTAAAAATACCGGCAAAGTAATGCCATTATTGTCGCTGGCAAACACCTATGTGATAGACGTTCCCACTCAGGCTGGGCGGGATTATTACTGGGCGGTTAAATAACTCTTTACAGGCGCTAGCAATAGCGCCTGTTTTTTTTGGTGGACTATATAAAAAATTATAGGTAGGCGTGGAGTGGTTTTAGTTATGAATAATATATTAATTCGCTGTTTGATTTTACTGGGATTATTGTGGGCTGTTCCGCCCTTTGCCCAGCAAACCCAAATCCAGTATTTAAGTGGTACCGATAAAGACAACACCTTGCCATGGGACTTTAAAGTCAATGGCGGCCGCAACAGTGGCAGTTGGAGCCGTATTCCCGTTCCCTCCAACTGGGAAATGCAAGGTTTTGGTAGTTATCGTTATTTTATTGATTGGGGTGATAATCCAGCGCCCGATACCGAAGGGCTTTATCGCACGCGATTTTCAGTGCCTGAAAACTGGCGCGATCAGCACATTAATATTGTGTTTGGCGGTGTGATGACCGATGCGGAAGTAAAAATTAACGGCCAGCTTGCCGGGCCGGTGCATCGCGGTGGGTTTTATCAATTCAGCTATGACATAAGCCCTTCGCTAAAGCCGGGCGAGGAAAACTTGTTGGAGGTAAAAGTTAACCGTTTCTCAGCGGATGAGTCGGTGAATCGCGCTGAACGCAAAGCCGATTTTTGGTTGTTTAGCGGTATTTATCGTCCCGTATGGCTGGAGGCAAAACCCCGCGAGCATATTCAACGCCTGGCAGTAGATGCGCGCCACACTGGCGACATCCAATTGCAGCTGTGGCTAAACAACGCCGACACTGCCAATAATATTGTTGCGCAGGTTAGTGCAATTGACGGTGAAAAAAGAAAAAAAGTGGGCCAGTTCTCCGCAAAAATAGCGCCGGGTGCGCAACAGCTTAGCGTAGAAAATAAAATCAAAAAGATCATCCCCTGGTCTGCGGAAAATCCGCAGCGCTACCAGTTGCAGGTGCAATTGCGCGCTGACAAAAAAGTCATTCATCAAGTTGAACAAGTGATTGGTTTTCGCAGTGTTGAATTGCGCAAAGGCGATGGTCTGTATGTGAACGAAGTAAAAGTGCGGTTGAAAGGCGCTAATCGCCATTCGTTCTGGCCCGACTCCGGGCGCACTACCAGCAAAACGCTGAGTTATGCCGATGCTCGTTTACTGAAAGAAATGAATATGAATGCGGTGCGTGTGGCGCACTATCCACCGGATCAGCATTTTTTAGACGTGGCTGATGAGTTGGGCCTCTATGTGATTAACGAACTCACCGGTTGGCAAGAGGCTTATAGCACTGAAGCGGGCACGCCCTTGGTAAAAGAATTAATTCTGCGCGATCACAATCATCCCTCAGTAATTATCTGGGCCAATGGTAACGAGGGCGGTTGGAATACCGAGTTGGATGATGACTTTGCCCAGTGGGATACTCAGGCGCGACCGTTGATTCACCCCTGGGGTTTATTTGGTGGCATTAATACCGCCCATTACGAACCGCTGAATTGTTGTGCGGGCCGATTGTTTGACGGTGAGGATGTTTTTATGCCCACGGAATTTTTGCATGGCCTTTACGATGGCGGTGCAGGCGCGGGGTTAAATGACTGGTGGAATAAAATGCTTGCCAATCCACTCAGCGCTGGCGGATTTATTTGGGCCTTTGCCGATGAAGGCATAGTGCGCGCCGATCGCGCCGGAAAAATCGACGTGGCAGGCAATAGTGCACCCGATGGTATTGTCGGCCCTTATCGCCAAAAAGAAGGCAGTTTTTTTGCCATCAAAGAAATTTGGTCGCCAGTTTATTTCCCGCTCGCGGAACAGGAAATTTTACCCGCCAGCTTTAACGGAAAATTGATGGTAGAAAATCGCTATGAATTTACCGGGCTGGATGCGCTGACCTTTCGCTGGCAGTTAGTGGAGTTTCCACTGCCACGTATAAATGGCACCCTGCAAAACCAGGCACAAAATAAAAGTGCGCTGACTAGTGTGGCTGAAGGCGAAATAAAAGCCTCTGCTATTGCGCCGGGCGAACGCGGTTTTATCACTGCGGATTTGCCGGAAAACTGGCAGGCGGCGGATGCGTTTTATTTGACGGCTTACGATAAAACCGGCGCCGAAATTTATCGCTGGTCGTGGATGATTGCATCGCCGCAAATGGTGATTGATTCAATACTGCCTGCAAGTGTTGCCGCCGATGTTGTCGCAAATAAACCGAGTGAAATTGCACAAGCGCAAGGTAAGTTCAATCTGGTGAATGGCGATTTACAAGTGCAGATCGATAGCGCCAGCGGTTTGCTCCATCGTATTGTGCGCGGCACTAACAAATTGTCGTTTAACAATGGCCCGCGCTTGCTCAATGGCACGGGCACACTCACCGGCATTCGCGGTTATGTCGATCAGGGCGATGCCGTCGTCAGCGCAGATTTTAACGGTGAGTTGTGCAAAATAGAGTGGCGTTTGCAAGCCAATGGCTGGCTCAAACTAACCTATGCCTATCAAATGAAAGGCGGCACCAAGGCGGATTATCTGGGGGTAACTTTTGACTACCCGGAAACCCAGGTTAAATCCATGCGCTGGTTAGGCAAGGGGCCGTATCGCGTGTGGAAAAATCGTACCAAGGGTGTTGAATATGGTGTGTGGGAGAAAGCCTATAACGATACGGTTACCGGGCTGGAGTGGAATTATCCGGAATTCAAAGGCTTCCATGATCATGTCTATTGGGCGGAGCTGGCGACCACGGAGTTGCCTTTGGTGATGGTGATCAATGACCCCAACATCAACCTGCGCCTGTTAACCCCGCGCCAGGCCAGCGGCGAAAGCGAGAATCCCATGACAACCAAAGTGACGTTCCCCGAGGGTAATATCTCGCTGTTGCATGGTTTTGCGCCTATCGGCACCAAGTTCCACCAGCCTGCAAACCACGGCGCGGAGGGCGAGTTAAACCAGGTGCCGCGCCTGGGCCAGTGGTATCAAACGGAGGTGTATTTTTATATCGGTCAACCCTAAGCGCGAGGGCCAGCGACCTGCAAAGGGTTGGCTGGCCGCTCATCTATTCAGCAGAGTTAATGTTATATTCAGCACCGGCGACCTATAAGGCTTATTGAGGTTGAACTCACCACTCCAAGGAGACTGAACCATGAAACCTGTGATGAATAAAACAATGAAACCTTCAATGAAACGCGCCTTTTTGCTGGGCGCAGTGATGACATTGGCACTGCCAGCGGTCGCCGAGTCGGTCAAGGTGGATATGGCACCCGGCCTGTGGGAAAACAAAATGCAATATACCGGCGATGGTGCCGCCCAAATGCAACAAATGCAGTCGGCGCAAATGGAAACCGCCATGGCCGAAATGAAAAAACAATTTGCCGCTATGCCGCCCGAACAGCGCAAACAAATGGAAGCGCTGATGGAGCAATCGGGCATGAAAATCAGTGAAGAAGGCATGTCCTTTGAGAATAATCAGGTTAGTGTTTCTGCCGATGGCGCCACCGTAAAAAATTGCGTTACCCAGGCGCAAATCGACAGCGGTGATATGGGCATGGATGACAGTGAGGATTGCACCTCTACACTGACTCAGGTTAGCAGTAACCGTTTCAAATCCGTTCAGGTTTGCACCGGCGAAAATCCGTCGCGCAGTGAGGGCGACATAGTATTTAGTTCACCCAAACGTTACAGCGGTACCGGCATGATGACCCAAACCGTGAATGGCCAGCCGCATAAGGTAACCGTTGCGATAGACGGCACTTGGCTGGGGAGCGATTGTGGCGATATCCAACCGCAATAATCTTTAACTGCACAGTTGTACATGTCCCCATCCTTAACCAAAAGCCGCGCGAGTAGTAATTGTGATTAAACGCTGCATACTTGTCAGTTTGTTATTGCTAATGACCAGCCTTGCGGCCCACGCTCGCGAGCTGGTGGTGGTGTTTGAAAATAGTTTGCAACCTTCTACATCGCTGGATGCTATGGCGCGTTCACAAATGTTAATGCGCAACCTGGCGATGGCGGAGGTGCCGCAGGCGATGTTTTTAATAAAACCGCGCGCGCTCGACAACAAGGATAAAGCGCGTCTGCAGCTTTACAGCGATCGCGGTCATTTATTGGTTAATGCCGGTTACAACCATAGTTTGGTTAGCAAGAGTGACCTGTATGCCTATGAAGTCGGTATCCTTAAAGCCAATCGCCTGCTGTCGCCTTATTCCGGTTACCGGCAGCATTTGCATTTTTCGTATTTACACGAGCAAGGTGATAGCGCAATCCAGCGCAGTTTAATTGGGTTTGTCAAAATGCGCGGTTATCGCCCGGCGTTTACTACCTATAACCCATGGCGCGGTGTGGATGCTTATTTGAACCAGCTGTATCAAGCGCGCATTAAGCTCAATCGCCCGGTCAACATGGCGGCGCTGGAAAGTGCCTATGTGGAATTGTTAGCACAGACGTTGGTCGAGCAGGATGCACTGGCATTTAACCTGCTGGGTTATTCGCCACCGCAAACCCTGGTATTACAGGAAAATGATCTGGCGGCGTATTTTGTAGTGGCATTGCTCGATGAATTAATTGCGCGTGGCTGGCAGTTGATTAGCGCGCAGCGCTTGGTGGATGCACCCATCGCCAACCCTTTATTTAGCAGTGGTTGGGGTGCCAATAGTTTTTGGCCCGCAGTGACTGGCCTGCCCGATATTCGTGTTGCTTACCCTCGCACCCTGGGTGAGCGCAAAACCTACGTAGATAATTTTTTACAGAGCCGGGTTCCCGGTTTACTTGAACACTAATTGTTTTTCTGAGGGAGTTTTATAACTACCATGCAAACTACAGCTGCAAAAAAATGCGCACTGGGTTTTACAAAGTGGACTGCGTTGGCTTTTACCCAATGCACCGCCGTGATGGTCGCCGCGCTGCTCGCGACCAGTGTTTCTGCACAGCAAAAAACGGTTATTTTTAAAAACGGTTTTGAAGCGGGCAATGACAGTAAAAAATGGGCGCTCATGTACGGTGCAAATTTAGTGGAAACCGATGCGCGCACCGGCACAGCGGCGCTGCTGATTGATCAGGGGGAAGCCTCTGTGCGCAGCCGTGTCAGCTTGAGCGAGCAGGGTACGCTGGAGTTGTGGCTTAAAACCTCATCGCCTGCGACGCAATACAAAATTAATGTACTGGTAGCTACTACTCAAAATAGCGATAGCGGTTGGGTAAACGTTGGCAGTATTCGCGGTAATCATGACACCAACGAATATTATGCCAAGCGTGTTTCTATTGATGATCCGGGCAAAAAATTCCTGCGGTTGGATATTGAAGTCACCAACGGCCAGTTGTGGGTCGACGACTTGAGTGTGGAAAAAATTCTGCTGGATACCGCGCTGCAAAAAAATCAGGAAAAAGTTATCGCCGAAGTCTTAGGTAAATTGCGCGACGACAAAAACTATCAAGTGCAAGCAGACGCACTGCGCACGCTCGGCAAGAATTACGCCGCGCAGGTGGATGTACAGCGTCAATATTTGGAATATGCCAATGGCATATACTCCAGCGTCACCTTGGTGCTCGCCACTTCCGAGCGCGGCAAAATGGCCAATCCACTCGGCTATCAAACCTTTAAAGGTGTAGTGAACGATGTGCGCACTGTTGCATCACCCATTCAAAAAGCGCGCATGGATTCTATGCTGCGCCCACTGGGCGATATCGCCACTGCCACGCTGAATATTATGACCAACGGTACCTACGCCGCTTTTGCTGAGCCCTTTAAAACGATTGTCGCCACCGCGTTTGATCGCTCATCCTATGAGAATGCGGGCATTGATCGTAAATCCCGTAAGTTTGCGGAAAAAAATGGTTTGGAAACCTTCAATAAAACCGAAGTGTTTTTGGGTGAAATTGAAAAAGAACTTAATACCGTCACCGCGCTGGACAAAGACCTGCTGGACATCCAGCGCGAGGTGGATAAATTCCGCAAAGACCTGGACAAACATTTAAAAGAATCGCTTATTGCCGGTGGCATGGGGCGCGGGCAGGACAATTACAAACGCGTAATGAGCAAAGACGAACCAGTGCGCGCTGCCGCGCTGCAAGAGATCGACAACTATTTTATGGTGCAAGCGGAAAGCTACCAAAATTACTCCAGCTCCAACACCGAGTTTGTGCAATTTATGATGAAAGCCACCAGCACCATGGAGGGCACACAAGTGTTCAAAGAGCGCTTTAACCAAATCGCCTCCTCGGTAATCACCTTCTACGACAAATTCGACCGCTCTGTCGCCAAGGATCAAAACCCCTTCACCAACGACAAAGACCGTGCTGTGTGGGAATCCCACGCGGTAAAAGTCCGCGCCTACATTCAGGAATCCAAAGCCGCGTTCGCCAAAGCTTATATGTAATTACATGCAGCCATGTTCCACCAAAACGCCCCGCAAGCCGGGGCGTTTTTGTTTCTAAAAGTCCCAGTGTTGAAGCGGTTAGAAACGGTGGTTTATCTTGTGGGGGAAATGTCGTATAAAGTGGTAAATTGTGAGTGCCTGGGTTAATGGCTCATGAGTATTTACTTAGTTTTTGTCGACATCTTGTTTAATGCATTGCTCTTCAATCAGGATGGCATTTTTATCAAAAGAGGTTTCTATGCTGTGGGACTTATTACAACAAACACAAATTAGCAGTGCACAACGATCAGCTAATGAAGCAAGTTTAAAGGCAAGTATTACTGAGATAAATATATTGGAGCTTCAGGGGCAAGTGCAGACTTTGGCACTTGCTAGTCAAGCGATGTGGGAGCTTTTGTCTCATCAATTTGGAATAACTGAAACAGATTTGCTAAATAAAATGTCCGAGATAGATATGCGTGACGGTGTGGCTGACGGTAAGGTATCAGTCAAATCTTTATCCAGGTGTCCTGATTGTGGCAAGGATGTTAAAAAAGTTCGTCCAAACTGTTATTGGTGTGGAGCAAAGCTCTCGCTGGCAATGCCGTTCATCAAATAAAGCGACTTTTGACTCAAAGCAGTGAAGTGTTTGCTTTGTATGGAAAATCAATGCAGCTAAATTTCTTCTGCATTGCAGCATTCAGCTGTTTAAAAACCTATTCATAATAAATAGAAGTAACTTATGCGTTTATTCCTTGGGCTTTTCCGGCTTGTTATCTGTGTTAGCTGCCTTGTGTTGCTCGCACCGCGCCTGTGGGCGCAGCCGTTGGAAGAGCAGAAAATTGTCGCTTCTTACCTTTATAACTTTGCCAAAAATATTGAATGGCCGCAGGTTAAAACTCTGCGCTCTTTTGATATTGCGCTTTATGGCGATGCTGACCCTGCGCTCTTGAGTGCGCTGCAGGGCTTGCGTGAGCGAGTGAAGGTTCATGGGTTGGCGGTGAATTACCGGCAGGTGAAAACACCCGCGGAGTTGGCAGCATTTCAAATGGTTTATATGGAAAGCGCCGATAAAAAAACCATGACCGATGTGTACGATGCATTGGATGGTAAGCCGGTGTTGTTGGTGACGCGCGATTACAGCAACCAGCAATTGGTGATGATCAATTTAATCAGCACAGGGCGCAGCCTAAAGTTTGAAGTAAACAAATCCAATATTCTCAACCAAGGGTTGGGAGTACAGTCTGAATTGATTTTAAGTGGCGGCACCGAGATTGATGTGGCGCGCCTGTATCGCGAAGGGCAGGCGTCGCTGGTTGCCTTGCAAAAGCAATTGCGCAATCGTGAAAAGACATTAAAAGAATTGACCGCCTCTATTGATAACCAACAGGCGATTAACCACAACCTGCAGCAACAAATGGCGGATTTGGCCGAGAATATTGATGCCAGCGATGCATTGATTGCCCAGCAAAAGCACCAATTGCAATTGCAGCAAACGCAAATAGACGCCAGCCTGCGCGAGCGCGAAAAATTAATGCAGGAAGTGCAGTCGCGCACGGCAGAGTTGGATGAGCAGCAAGCCTATTTACAAAAAATCCTTAGTGAAATTGATGCGCGTGAAAAACGCCTTGCGGATTTGAATAAAAATACCCGCTCACTGGAAAGCACTATTCTTGAACAAAAAAATGCCATAGTGGGCCTGGATGAGATGGTGGATTCGCAGCAAGTAGCACTGCGTTACTTGTGGGGCTCGGTGGTATTGGGTGCGCTGTTAATTATCACCGTCTTTATTGCCTACATTATTAAACAGCGCGATAACCGGCGCCTCGCTGCGCGCAGTGAGGATTTGCAATTGGCGCAGGAGCGGTTGGCAATTGCCAAGCGCAAAGCAGAGGACGCGAGTCAAGCTAAAGGCGAGTTTCTTTCGCTGATGAGCCACGAATTGCGCACGCCATTACAGTCGATCATCGGTTATACCGAATTAGTAATTGAAGAATTAAAACTGGTTGAAGATGAAGCCCATGTGCAGGATTTACAGCGCGTGATTAATAACGGCGAGCGCTTGCTGAAATTAATTAATGGTGTGTTGGACATGGCCAAAATTGAAGCCGGTGGTATGGAGTTGGATTTAACCCACGTAAAACTTTCTCGGTTAGTGGATGAGGCGTTAAGTGCGGTGGTGCCACTGTTGGAAAAAAACGCCATTCGCTTGCGTGTGGATGTGGAGGACGGCGAGACGCTGCCCATTGCCGACCCTGAAAAATTGCTGCATATACTGATTAATTTACTGAGTAACGCCGTTAAATTTGCGCCCCATGGCGAGGTGGAAGTGCAGGCATTTCATCGCCCGGAGGAAATATTTATCAGTGTGGCGGACACTGGTATTGGTATTCCACTTGAACAGCAAAACAGTATTTTTGATCCCTTTAAACAAGCCGACTCCAGCGCGACACGCAAATATCAGGGCAGTGGTTTGGGCTTGTCTATTAGTCGCCAGTTGTGTGAATTAATGGGCGGCACTATTCGGGTGGAAAGTGAATTGGGCAAGGGCGCGCGTTTTATTGTGGAGCTGCCCCTGCCGATTCAAACAACCGCAGTGGGTAAGGTTGCGGCTCCAGCATAATTTCCTGTGCGGGTTTGGGAGCACCCAAGTGGTAGCCCTGCACAAAGTCCACGCCCATTTCTTGTAGAATATTTAAAATTGCTTGGCTTTCAACGTATTCAGCAACCGCTTTTTTGCCCAAGGTTTGAATTACCTGAATCATTGATTTCACCAGCGTTTGATCAATTTCATCGCAATCCAGATTTTGGATAAATGAGCCATCCAACTTAATGTAATCCGCTGGCAAATCTTTCAAGTAAGCAAAGCTGCTAAAGCCGGAACCAAAATCATCCACCGAAAAACTGCAACCCAATTTGTGCAATTCGGCAATCACGCGCTGGGTAATATGCAGGTTAAACAAACTTGCACTCTCGGTTAATTCAAAGGTGATGCGGCTCGGGTCTACACCGGTTTCGTCCAGGCTGGCGAGAATGGTGGCCATCAGCTGTTCGTCTTTAAATGCCTGTGCGGAGAGGTTGATCGCAATATGATTCAGTGCGGGGTAATCGCGCAGGTGACGAATGGCTAATTTAATAATCCAGCGATCCAGCAAATGCATTTCGCCCGACGCTTCCAGTGCGGGAATAAAACTGCAGGGGCCGATAACTTTTCCATCCAGATCGTGCAGGCGCACCAGTGCTTCGTAGTAAGAAACTTTTTTCGCTTTCACATCAAAAATGGGTTGGAAGTAGAGCATCATGCGGTCTTCCACAATCGCCTTGCGCACTTTTTGCGACATGTTGATGGAGTGACGCAACTCATCGCTTTCGCTGTCTTGTGGGTTGTACAAGTGAATCAAATTGCGCCCGCGCCCCTTGGCGACATAGAGTGCAATATCGGCGCGCATTAAATGTTCTTCCGGGTTATTGGTGCTGCCGTCAATCAGGCTCATACCAATACTGCTGCCGAGATTAATTTGTTGTTCCTGCAACGGGAAACCAAATGCGGCCACAATGGCCTGCACGCTCAGCGCAAATTCCCGCGCTTCACTGCTGCTGGTATCGCGCATTAAAATTGCAAATTCATCGCCACCCAAGCGGCATAAAATATCGGTGCTGCGCACTTGTTGGCTGAGCAGGCGCGACATATCGCGCAGTATTTCATCGCCTTTTTGATGACCAAAGGTATCGTTAATAACTTTGAAATGATCCAGGTCCATGTACACCAGCGCGTGTTGGGTATTGGTGCGCACGGAATCGGCGGTGAGTTGTGCGAGGGTCGTTTCAAAAAAGTGGCGATTGTATAAACCAGTGAGCGAGTCGTGCATTGCCAGATATTTTAATTGCGCTTGCGATTCGCGTCGCTCGGTCACATTGTCCAGACAGACTGTGAGCGTGGTTTGGTCTGCAACTTTTGTCGAGCGGCTGATTTTCAATTGCGCCCACAGGCGCTGGTGGCGACTGGTGCTAAAACAAAGTTCAATTTCCGGGAAGGTTTTTTTCTGTTGCAAGGCTTTGCGAATTTTGCTTTTGAACAGTGCAAATTGGCTGATGTCTTCCGGGGCGATAAAGTGATCCAGTTTTTTCCCAATACAATCGCCCACCGCAAAACCCAGCAGGGTTTCCCACGCGTGATTTAAATAGTGAATGCGAAAATCCAAATCCAGTTCCATCACCACCGATTGCAAATCATTGAGCAATTGGTGATGGCTTTCATAGAGCTGACGAAACGCCAGCTCGCGCGCTTCCAGTGATTTTACCCGCGCCGCAAATTGTGCGTTGCTGACGAGAAAATCCTCGCGGTGAATCGCGATGTCGCACACGCGACGCAAGTGATCGGCGCGAAAAGGTTTGGGTAAAAAATCCACTGCGCCGAGCAGCATTAATTCTTCTGCCTGATCGATAGTGGTGTGCGCAGTCATAATCACTACCGGCTGATTGGGATCAGTAGCTTGAATATCGATCAAAATATCGCGCCCGGACAATTTGGGCAGCATCACATCCAACAGCACCAGATCGTGGCGGCGCTCGCGCCAGGCATTAAGACCAGTATCACCTTGATCGGCTATTTCAATTTCAAAATTGGTGGCCAGCACCCGTTTAATCAGGTCGGCGGTATCGGGCTCATCTTCAATGACCAACAGGCGTGGTTTGCGTGTGTTCTGCGGCATAGCGTCGCTGAGCTGTGCAATCGCAGGCGCTAAACGGTGCAGGTGATCCAGAGGAATAAGTTCATTGATGCCGTATTCGCGCGCGGTGACTTCGGCAATACGCTCGCACCAGGTGTTGGCGGTGATGATAATGGGCAGGTCGGCGCGGCAGTGTAAAATGCCGCTGCGCACTAAACGCGATAAGCGCCAGCCATCTAAATCCGGGGTTTCGACATCGGCGATTAATAGATCAATGTGTTGGTGACGCAACAGACGCAAGGCTTTTTGTGCGGAGTCTACCGCATGGATTGTCTGATAATTTGCATCTTCCAGACAGGTAAGAATCGCATCCAGTGCGCTATTGTCGCTATTAACTACCAGAATACTGATGAAGGCGTGGGTATCTTGTCTTAACTTATTATCATTAAACACGCTAAGGTCTCCGCGTTACCGTGCGCGCAGCCTAGCATAAACCGTCCCTGGTTTTTACTTTTTAACGCGCTGTTGGCAGCGCGTTAAATGCCGGGTTTAGCTGAAGATTTGGTTGACGTGTTAATTGTGGCTCAGGCAACGCTTTTGGTGGGGACGGCAGCTTCTTTATCGGCGAGCTTCTCCGCGCGCTTTGCACTGATCGGTTCCACTTTGCGTTGCTTCTCGTAAAGGAAGCGCAATACCGCCGAGCGATAACCGTTGTATTCCACGTTGTCCGCCAATTCCAGGCGATTGCGCGGGCGCGGTAAATGCACATCCAGAATTTCGCCAACAGTGGCGGCAGGGCCGTTGGTCATCATCACAATACGATCAGAGAGCAGCACCGCTTCGTCCACATCGTGGGTAATCATAATTACGGTATTGCCCAGCTCGTTTTGAATTTCCATTAACGAGTCCTGCAGGTGGGCGCGGGTAAGTGCATCCAGCGCACCAAAGGGTTCATCCATCAATAATACTTGTGGCTCCATCGCCAACGCGCGCGCAATCCCCACACGCTGTTTCATACCACCGGAAAGTTCGTCGGGGCGTTTGTGCAGTGCGTGGCTCATGTGCACTAATTCGAGGTTGTGTTCAATCCATGCGCGCATTTCTGCTTTGGTTTTTTTACCTTTAAATACACGCTTAACGCCCAGCTCCACATTTTCATAGGCTGTTAACCAGGGCAGTAGTGAATGGTTTTGGAATACAACCGCGCGCTCCGGGCCTGGCTCGTTCACTTCGCGACCATTTAATACCACGCCGCCAGTAGTGGCCTGGTAAAGCCCGGCAACAATATTTAATACCGTCGATTTACCGCAGCCTGAGTGACCAATCAACGAGACAAATTCGCCTTTTTTGATTTTTAAATCCACATTTTGCAGTGCACAAAATGGACCCTTGGGCGTTGGAAATTCTATGCCGACTTTGGTTAATTCCAAGTGAACCTGGCTCATGGTGACTTCCTCAGTAATCTTTTGCTAACAATAAAAGTGTTTATCAATGTGAATAAAGCAATTCGTATGCCGTACTAATCAACACAAGGCGAATTAGCGGACTACGGCACTTTTGTCCCAATTCACATAGGTTTGAATCATCAAAATGGTGCGGTCGAGCAAGAAACCGATAATCCCGATCACCAAAATGGCGAGGCAGATACGGCTGAGTGAATCAGATGAACCGTTTTGGAATTCATCCCACACAAATTTGCCCAGCCCCGGATTTTGCGACAGCATTTCGGCAGCGATTAATACCATCCAGGCGATTCCGAGAGAGATGCGCAGGCCGGTGAACATCATCGGAATGGCGGAAGGCAATACAATTTTTGCTACGTGAGTAAACCAACCCAAACGCAGTACGCGGCTGACGTTCACCAAATCTTTACTGACACCGGCAACGCCAACAGCGGTATTAATCATGGTGGGCCAGAGTGAACAGAGGCTCACCGTTAACAGCGAAATAATGTAGGACTTGGAAAACATTGGTGAATCGGAAACGTACACCGCGCTGACCACAATGGTGACCAGTGGCAGCCAGGCGAGGGGTGATACGGGTTTGAATAATTGGATCAATGGATTGATTGCGCTGTATAGCGGTTGGCTCAAACCAATCAGTATTCCCACCGGGATGGCGATGAGTGAGGCCACCAAAAACCCGGAGAGTACGGTAAATAAACTGGTGTAGATTTTGTCAAAAAAAGTTGGGCGGCCATTAAATTCGCGCACATCAAGAGTGGCGTTAGGGTCTTTGGCCAAAAGTTCGGCATTGCGCTTTTCCTGACGCTCGTAAAATACAGCTGCGCGTTCCTGTTCTGCCTGATATTCATCCACCAGGTTGCCCCATTGCTCGTAGACTTGTTTGGGTTGGGGGAAATCACCCAGCGAGGTTTTTATATTGGGCGCTACACCGTGCCACAACATCATAAAAAAAAGTACTCCGACCAAGGGCATTAAAATGCCAATCAATACCTCGCGCCATTTAATCGCTTTAAATTGTTCAAGTTTCAGGGTGGCTAATTTATTGCTCATGATCGTTTCCTCGGGCAGCCCGCTGAATCGGTATCAGCGGGTGCACTACAGCGGTTGCCAAAAAATTAAATCGTTGGTGTTGCAGTGAATTATTGAATCCTGTCGGTATTAAATGCGGCGGGTCAGTGACCCGCACAGGCAATTAAATTTTTTCATCACCTTTCAAACCAATAGGAAACTTGGTCAGGTAGTCGTTGGGTTTTGTTGCATCAAATTGCACGCCGTCAATCCATACAGTTTCATCGGGGGTGCGAATACCGGTAAAGGTTTTGAAATCAGGGAAATCGCTAGCCGCCATTTTTCCTTCTTCAATCAAGTCAGCTGCGGCTTGTTGATAAATTTCCGGAGCAACAGATTTTTTTGCCATTTCCATATACCAGCTGTCAGGTTTGGCTTCAGGAATTTGACCCCAGCGACGCATTTGAGTCAGGTACCACACTGCATCTGATACATGTGGATAAGAGGCGTTATAGCGGAAAAATACGTTGAAGTCCGGTGTTGGGCGCACGTCTTTGCGCTCGTACTCAAACACCCCGGTCATGGAGTTGGCGATAACTTTATAATCGGCACCTACATAGTGAGCAGCGGAAATCATTTTTGCACCAGCAGAGCGATTGGCGTTGTTGTTTTCATCGAGCCACTTGGCGGCGCGAATCATTGCCTTCACTACGCGAATACTGGTGTTAGGATTTTTTTCCAGGAATTCTTTTTTCATACCAAATACTTTATCGCCAATTTTGTTGTGCACGGCCATTACCGGCACACCAATACCGCGAAATACGGCTTGTTGGTTCCAGGGTTCACCCACGGAATAACCTTGAATTGTGCCCGCTTCCATCGTGGCCGGCATTTGCGGCGGCGGGGTTACTGACAACAAAATATCGGCATCAATTTGTCCGGTGGTGTCGCCTTTGTGCGGTGCATATAAACCGGGGTTAATTCCGCCGGCGGCAAGCCAGTAGCGCAAGCCCATGTTGTGAGTGGACACTGGAAATACCACGCCCATTTGGATGGATTTACCTGCGTCTTTCATTTCATCCACAACAGGTTTTAGGGTGCTGGCGCTAATAGGATGAACTGGTTTTCCATCGGCACCCACGGGTACATTTTTTTTCATTTTTTTCCAAATTTCATTGGAAACTGTAATGGCGTAGGTGTTCTGCGTCATGGTGAATGGAAACACCAAATCCGCTTGCGTGCCGTAACCAATATTGGCGGCAACAGGTTGTGCCAGCAGCATATGAGAGCCATCCAGCTCACCGGAAATTACCCGGTCGAGTACTACTTTCCAATTCGCTTGCGCTTCCAACTCAACGGTTAAACCTTCATCGTCGAAATAACCATTTTCATAGGCAACCGCGAGGTCAGCCATGTCGGTGAGTTTAATAAATCCAAATTTCAAATCGGTTTTTTCCGCTGGGCCAGTTGCTGCTTGTGCCGCGCTGATAAGCGAAATAGTTGCTGCAAGAACAGCAGCCGTTTTTTTCAACGGTTTTAGAAAACGTGAGACTGCATGCATTTTTTTGCTCCTGACTATTGGTCTAAAAAACTAAAAAAATTATTGGGAAAATCTGGTTGTTGCTGTGCAAGTACTGCTAATCAAAAAAACGTTTGGTAATTAGCTCTATTCAAACACTGTGCCAATTCCAGTAATGCATTTTTATGGCGCATTAAATTGGATTTTGATTCGTGTTTTTTTCGCTTTTGCACGCGCGCGGAACACAAAAAAATGCACTGCTTTTTTTTGGTGCCGTGAATGCACGATTTGATGGTTGTTGGCTGGTGCTTGGTTGTTGGTGTGCCGCACTTTATTGGCGCAAAATCGCACTAGTGCGGCGCAGCAGGGGAAACAGCAAACCCGAATCGGGTGAGCGGGGAGGGCGAAGTCATTTTAAAAAGTGTTTTAAGTCAATGGGCTAGCGATGGTTAGGTGTCAGCACTCGCGCTGGGCAGCGTCTATACTGGAGTGCAGATAGAACCCATGATAAGGATAAATAATGATGAAGTTGTGGCGGTTTTTGCTGGTTTATCTCTGCGTTGGCCTCTGGGGCTGTTCCTCGGTGGTGCAAAAAGTTCCGTTTTTGGCCGAGCAGGGCCCAATTGCCAAGGCGCTCTCGGGAGAGTTGATTCTCGGGCGCCCTTATACGGCTGCAGATTTACCTGACCACGAGCTATTTGAATTGACGCCGGAGATGGAAAACTTTGCTACCAGCACCGTCGCGGGTATTAGTGCGGCCGATAAAAAAGCCGAGGCATTGCATCGTGCACTAATGACATCGGTGCAATTGGGCGGGCGCGGTATTACTTATTCGGCTTACACCACCAATACCGGCATCGATGCTTTTGAAAAGCGCCAGGCCAACTGTTTAAGTTGTACCTTGCTCTATGTGGCCATGGCGCGCCATCTAGGGCTGAAAGCAGAGGTTAATGAAGTGATATTGCCGCCCACCTGGGATATGCGCGAGGGGGATACCTATCTATTTATGCGGCATGTAAATGCCAAGGTGTTTATGCCCAGTACGCCGCGCACCTGGATCAGGGCAGTGAACACGGCGGATGTGAGCGACATAGTGGTGGATTTGGAGATGCGTCGCTTTCGTGCGCACTACAAACAAAAAGTGATTGGCAAGGATCTGGTGGCAGCGCAGTTTTATTCCAACCGCGGCATGGAGTTGGCGGCAGAGGGCGATGTCCGCGCGGGATTTCTGTATTTGCGCAAAGCCTTATTGATGAGCGAGGAGCCGAGTTATATCTGGAGTAACTTTGGCAGTTTTTATCGCCGCCAGGGTTTTATGGCGGAAGCCGAGGCGATTTATTTGCACGGGTTAAAGGTAAACCCGCGCGATTACACCATCATGCACAACCTTGCCGGCTTGTATAAGGACACGGGCAATCTGGCACAGCACCAGTATTATCAAGAGCGGGTGCGTAAACATCGCAATGCCAACCCCTATTATATTTATCGCCGTGCGCTGGAGGCGAGCGAGCAACAAGACTATGCCAAGGCATTACAGTTAATTAAAAACGCCATAAAAAAAGAGAAAGACGAAATTCGTTTTTATCGTTTGGCGGTCACTATTTATGATGCCTTGGGCGATAGTGAAAATGCGGAGCACATGCGCGATAAGGTGTATCAGCTCAATACTATTCGTTTCTGACAATCACTAGCTGGATGCTGCCCACTTTGAAACCCCATTTGCGCAGGGTGGATTCGTTGAGCAGTACCTTGTTGTCCACTTGCCACATCCAATCCTCTACCCGCAGTTGTAGTGGCGAACCCTTGTAGGCAATTTCCAGTACATAATCCAGTTGCATCGCATTGCCGCTCACCTTGGCTTTGCCGGTGCCAATCACATCGCCTGCGGTGGCGTTGTAACCGTCGCCATTGGGCGTGAGTGTCCAGTTGCGAAACTGCACTTCGCCGTCATCAAATACAAACCGCTCCTCCAGTGTACCCACGCCGTTTTTCCAGTAGGCATTGATTGTTGCATTGAAATAGCGCGTGACCTTGCCGCTGCGATCCTTGAGTACACCGTGAGCGCTCAGCGAGCCATTAAAAAAAACGCGCGGATCAAGCTGCGGAGTGTTTTGGGTGTAGTCGTCGACACTGGAGGTAGAACATGAGGAGAGCATAAGTATCAGGCCTGATAAAAACAGCAATTTCCAAGGGGCGCGCATGGAGTTGAGCCTTTCGTGAATGAGTTGTGTCCGCCGTACAAGCGGTCTTGCCATTACATACGCCGCCGTGTGCAGGGGGGATCACCGGTGCGAGTAACAGGGTAAAAGACTGTAATTGTCCATTTGCCTATATGGACTCGGGGCAACTCAGGTACTAGTCTGCCGCTGCTCTGCTATTCCCTGCAGGGCTATAACAACAAACGGCGACAACGAGGAATCACAATGAAATTATCCCTTTTGGCATGGGCAGGTCTGGCGACTGCGCTGGTGACGAGCAGTGTGCAAGCGGCCGAATGGCGCTCACTGTTTAACGGTAAGGATCTCACCGGCTGGCAGCCTTATGTGAGTTTTCAGCCTGAAACCAATGCCTATAACCTGGTTTCCAAACACACCCCGCGCGGTATTAACAACGACCCCAAAAAAGTGTTTAGCGTGGTGGATGGCCTGTTGCGGGTATCGGGTGAAGAGTGGGGTGGTTTGACCTCGCTGGAAGAGTTTGGCGCTTTTCATTTGAAGTTTGATGTGAAGTGGGGCGAGAAGAAATGGTCGCCACGCTTGGATGCCCCGCGCGATAGCGGCCTGCTGTATTTTGCCGTAGGGCCGGAAGGCGCCCAGAGCAGCCACTGGTTGCGCAGCCACGAGTTTCAGGTGCAAGAGGGCGATAGCGGCGATTATCACAGCCTGGACGGGGTGATTATTGACGTGCACGCCACCGACACCAACATTGGCGATTGGAAATTCTACGCCTATGACCCCAAAGCACCGCTGCGCAAAGATATCGCCGCGCGTGTATTGAAGCTTGGTCTCCACGAAAAACCCAGCGGTGAGTGGGACACCATGGAAGTGATTGCCGATGGTGAAACACTAATCCATAAAGTGAATGGTCATGAAGTATTTCGCGGCTTTAATTCCCGTCACAAGGTGGATGGTAAATACGTCCCGCTGGCGCGCGGCAAGTTGCAAATCCAATCCGAAGGGGCCGAGACTTTTTATCGCAATATCCAGATAAAAGCACTGGATAAACCGGCGGCGGAGTATTAAGTCGCGCTTGATTAAATAGCGGCGCGCGTGCAGTCTGGGCTCATTACCTCACGAGGATTACTTATGAGCCTCTTCTATTCTTTCTCCGCCGAATCCCTCACTGGTCAGCCTGTGCCCATGGCTGACTACCAAGGTAAAGTCGTGCTGGTGGTGAATACCGCCAGCCAGTGCGGCTTTACCCCCCAGTACGCCGGTTTGGAAAAGCTGTACCAAACCTATAAAGATCAGGGTCTGGTGATTCTCGGTTTCCCCTGCAATCAGTTTGGCGGGCAGGAGCCGGGCGATGCCGCTGAGATAGCCCAGACCTGTCAACTCAATTACGGTGTTACCTTTCCAATGTTTGCCAAGGTGGATGTAAATGGCAGCGAAGCCCATCCACTGTTTCAATGGCTCACCGATGCAGCGCCAGGTATGTTGGGCAATGCGATCAAATGGAACTTCACCAAATTTTTAATTGGCCGCGATGGCAAGGCGATCAAACGTTTTGCCCCTATCACCAAACCGGAAGCGCTTGCGGACTCCATTCGCGCGCAATTGAATCCCTGATTTTAATGAAGGCCCGGTGTTAACTTATGCGTTTTGCGCCCTCGCTGACACTGACAGTCATCGCTTTCGCAGCGGGCTTTTATGCGAGTGAATATCGCCACACAAAAGTTGCGCCCTCCGATCTTGCCCCAGCCTTAACCGAGAACCCGGCGACCAGTAGCTCCACTACCAATGCCGCGCTTTCATCACCATTATTGAATGAGTCGCTTGATAAATCGCTGGCCGCCAGTTCTGCCATCACCCAACAACCGTTTTCCAGTCTTGCCGCATTAACGCCCCTTGAGCAGGCAACGCGATGGATCGCCACCGGCAACTATGGGCAAGCGGTGCCCTTGCTTGAGCAGCTACTGCAAACTGATCCGCAATTGGCGGAAGCCATGCGTTTACTGGCGCGGGTTTATGAAGAGCAGGGGCAACATGAACAAGCTGTCGCGATCTGGTTTCGTTACTTCAGTGCAGAAATTGACGCGCAAAAAATCGAGGCGGGTTTGCAGTACCTCGCTAATTATTTGGTGCGCTTGGCATCCAACCCGGTGCTATTTGGCGAGCGTCAAGCGTGGCTAATGCAACAGCTAAATGACTTGATTCGCTTAACCCCGGACAATGGTGAGTTGCATTTGCGTTTGGCGAGCATGCATCTGGATGATAAAGAAAAAGAGTTGGCGCAGTACCATGCACTGATGGCGGCGAATCAGGTAGTTACCCGCGCGCGCGCCGATGCGTTGTTAATTCTTATTAGTGGCGATGGTTTGAATAACGCGGCGCGCGGAGAAGAGGTCACCATTGCGCTGCAGCGTTTTGGTAAACAATTTTTAGTCCCGGTCACCATCGATGGTATTTCTGCGCGTTTGTTATTGGATACCGGCGCTTCCATCAGTGGGCTTACCGCGACTTTTGTAGAGCGCCACTATAGTTTGGTGCGCAATACCAAACCTATCAAACTCAATACTGCCAGCGGCACGGTGGACAGTTATTTATTTGTGGTGAATAGCCTCAATATCGCCTCGCTGGAATTTACCCAGCACCTGCTCGCCCGCTTGCCGATGGACAATGCCAATCAATTTGATGGCCTGCTCGGCGTCGATATTCTTGGGCGCTTTGAGTTTGTCATCGATCAGGAAAAAGCCGAACTGTATTTACGTAAGCGTTGATAAGGAGTTGATTTTATGGGTAAACGTTTTGAGGCTATTTCAGAAGCCTTGCAGGAATTTATTGCACAACAGAAAATATTTTTCGTGGGTACGGCAACGGATACCAGCCGGGTAAATATTTCCCCCAAGGGTATGGATTCATTGAGAGTGCTGGATGCTAACCGGGTGATTTGGCTCAATGTCACCGGCAGTGGCAATGAAACGGCAGCGCATTTGCGAACCCACCCGCGCATGACGATTATGTTTGCAGCTTTTGAAGGTGCGCCGATGATATTGCGTTTATACGGAACCGCGCGTGCCATTCACAATGGTGACGCTGAGTGGGCAGCGCTCTATGCGCATTTCCCCGCAAATACCGGCGCGCGTCAGATTTTTGATATGCAGGTGGAGTTAGTACAAACCTCTTGTGGGATGTCGATACCATTTTTTGATTATGTAGATGAGCGTGAGCAATTGAATCAATGGGCTGTTAACAAGGGCGAGCAAGGTATTCGTGATTATTGGCAAGAAAAAAATAAACTCAGCCTGGACGGTGTGCCGACGGGAATTGATAAAGTGCTGTAAAAAAGTAAAAAAGTAAAAAAGTAAAAAAGTAAAAAAGTAAAAAAGTAAAAAAGTAAAAAAGTAAAAAAGTAAAAAAGTAAAAAAGTAAAAAACAGATAAATAAAAAGGCAGCCATGAGGGCTGCCTTTTTTAATGAGATTTTTTGTTAGAAAAAAATCCAGTAAATAAGTGCGAGATACAAACTGTATTGCACTAAATAATAAAGTGTAGTGTTGAATGCCTTGAGCTTTTTGCCGAGCAAGCGAATTTTATACAGCGTGCCAAAGGCGCGGTTTAAAAAACCTACCTTGTCGCCATCCATATTCTTGGTTGCCGAGCCAGCCACCACAATGCGCGAAAAGAGTTCATTAAACCAATCGACCAGAAAGAAATTGACCGGGCGTTTAACATCCACAAATAAAATGATTCGATTTTGATCGGTTTTATTGTGTGCGTAATGAATATAGGTTTCATCAAACATTACTGCTTCGCCATCGCGCCAAAAATAGGGTTGGCCATCCACACTAATAAAACAGTCTTCGGAATTGGGGGTGGATAAACCCAGGTGGTAGCGCAGCGAACCAGCGTAGGGGTCGCGATGTTTTACCAAGCGCGCACCCGGCGGCAACATAGTAAACATAGCGCCCTTGATATTGGGAACTTGGTTGATAAGCGCTACCGTTTGCGGGCAAAGCTGTTCGGCAGATTTAAGGTTGGCGCCATACCATTTCAGGTAAAAACGCTTCCAGCCAGTTTTGAAAAAGGAGTTAAAACCCAAGTCATCCAGCTTATCTGAGGCTCTAATTTTCGCCTCGGCATTCAAGCTTAATGCCTCGTCCCGAATGGTTTCCCAGTTGTCCTGTAAAATTTTCAGCTCAGGGAAATCAGCAGGGTTAAGGTAGGCGGTCTTTTTATCCTTGGCAAAAATATAAAACAGGCAATTAATAGGTGCTAAAAAGTTGGCGTGGTCGCTCAATTTGCGCTGCCAGCGTTCATGCTGGACAGTACCGCGATTCTGGATATAAATGGCCGAAATAATAAAAATGGCCAGTACCAAAAGTCCCATTTGTTAGATCTCCGGGGGGGCTGCTAAACAGGCCGCCAGAATACTGATGGGGTATGGCTATTTCAACGGACAAATGTAAGAAGTTTGTGCGGCTTGCAGCCTTAGCTGGTATAAAACGTCATTTCGCTGCCAGCCCTGTGGCAGCACCCCCTTCCCGCCCGGGCAAAGATGAATTGCAGAGGATTAAATGGAAAAGAAATTGGGTTTTTCGGCAGTCTTGACCAGTCAGGTCACGATCCTGCTTCTGGGGCTGGGAGCACTCCAGTTTGCCGCTATCGATTGGCAGTGGTGGGGCTTTTCAGCGGGTATGGATTTGCTCCTGGCAGTTCTGGCGGCGCTTCTCACCTATGGCACTATCTACCTCATGTATCGCCATGGCGGGCGATTTGCGGCAACCTTATTGGCAGATGTGCAGAAAATAACCGTGCATTTTGCCGACTACTCCTGGGCTAAAATTGCCTGTGTTGCACTGCTTGCTGGCGTGGGTGAGGAGTTGCTGTTTCGCATTGCCTTGCAGTCCTGGTTGGCGAATCATGTTGCTATTTACCTGGCTATTTTTGCACCGGCATTAGTATTTGGGTTGTTGCATTTTTTGTCCTGGTCTTATTTTATTGCGGCAACCGTCATGGGTTTGCTGTTTGGTATTGTTTATCATCTCACCCAAAGTGCAATGCTCGTGATTGTATGGCATGCCGTTTACGACTTGATCGCCTTGGGGGTGATGATTAAATATCCCCAACTCCTGGGGTTGCCGCCGCGCGTTACCAATAATTATTTTTTGTCCTGATTCTTATTGGAATTATCACCGTCTTTTATTAACACTCTTGAAACCCGATATGAAAATTATTGAAACCCTGGCGCCCCATCATCTGCCGCAATTGCATCAGCTATATTTGCAACAGTGGTGGTCAAATACCCGTACTCTGGAAGAAGTTAACGCCGTACTCGCCGGATCTTCCATTACTCTTGGCGTAATTGACGAACAGAATAATTTAATTGGTTTTACCCGGGTGTTAACCGACGGTATTTTTAAAGCTTTGATGTTTGATGTGATTGTGGGCGAAGGTTATCGCGGCCATAAAATTGGTTCGCAGTTGGTGGAGTATGTAAAAGCTCACGCCAAGGTCAAGCGGGTAAAACACATTGAACTGTATTGCCTGCCTGAATTACAAAGTTACTACCAGCAATTTGGTTTTGTCACCGATGTGGGTGGCATGCAGTTAATGCGCCTGACAATGCGCTGATATTGTTGGATTTATTTTTTACTAAAAGGAATCTTTTATGAGCCTACTCGCAATAAAAACCGCAGGTATTGACGATATTAATTCGGTAGCCGTTTTGTTTGATTTATATCGTCAGTTTTATCAACAAGCTCCCAGCCTTGAATTGGCGATGAGTTTTATCAAGCAGCGTATATATAATCAGGAATCAGTTATTTTATTGGCGGAAGAATACGGAGAGCCTGTTGGCTTTTGTCAGCTCTACCCCAGCTTTTGCTCAGTAATCGCCGCCCCCATTTATGTTCTTTACGATTTGTTTGTTCACCCGGCTAAACGTCGCACTGGCGCTGGTAGGGCATTGTTGCTGGCGGCGGAACAGCAGGCAGAGTTTGCTGGCGTCGCGCGTATGGATTTAACTACCGCAAGAACCAATACATCGGCGCAGGCGCTTTACGAATCACTGGGCTGGAAAAATGACACTGTGTTTATTGCCTATAACAAAAATATTATAACCAGCTAATTGCAGGTTTTTTTTGTTATGGCCTTTGATTGTGTTGCGCAAACGCCGCCGTTAATTGTTCCGCGAGGCTATTCAGGTTTCTCATTTTGCAGAGTTCAATAATGCACTCAATCGTACATAGGCCACCTTCGGGTTGATTGCGGCGCAGGGTAAAGGTTGATGGCTTTTGCGCAGTCAATACTGCCTTGGGCGCGCGTTGCAGGTAAGGGCTTTTGTTAAATATTTTTTGCGCTTCCTGCCAGGTGCTGTCGATGATAATAATGGTTTCAGCCTTATCGATAGTGCTGTGTGTGGCTTCGGTAATGGGTGAATTTTCAGCAGTGGGTGCAGCGTTATCCGCAGGGTAAAGCAGCAGCGCTTTTTCGGTAGCCAGCCAATTTAACAAGTTTTGATTGGGCTTGGTGCGCTCCCATATGACACGCTCGACGTATTCACTCGCGAGATTTAACGCAATGATTCCAGTATTGGTTTTGCGCTGAACTTCGCGTTCATGGGTTAATAAAATAATGTGGAGTGGTGTTGGCATTAACGTCAGGTCACTTGTTGGGCAGTGGTCGGTTAATGTAAATGAAGTTCACCGGCAATTACAGCAGTTAATTACAGTAGTTAATTATTGTTAAGCTAAAAGCAACAACGCCGCACAACAGCGCGACGTTGTTGTTTTAACCCTTTTTTGTTTAAGGCCTGACTGTTTAAGAAGTGGCCGTTTAAATATGGATTGTCAGTTTTTCTTTCTACGTGCGATAAGCAAACCGAATAAACCCAGACCTAAGAGTGCAATGGATGAGGATTCAGGTACGCTGCTGGTGCGGCTATCGCGAACGTACCAAGTCTCCCAAGCGTCTTCCAGTGAACCAATATCAAAACCGTTAGTGATTAACCCCATGGATGCATCGCTTAGATCAATGTGATTAAAGTTGCTCCAATATTCCGAAGCAAAGCGATACAACGAATGATCACCAAAACCAGAATCGGGGTTGATGATTGCATCGCCAATAATAAAGTCAGTCCAGTCAGGGCGCATGGCCCACTCCATTGCTGTTGCATAACGCCACCCTTCACTCGCGCGATATTCAGGCGCTTCAATATTGCCCTCGCCCCATTCACCGGTACCGATAGGGCCAGCGTAAACCCAATCCAGACCGTTAAAGTTCAATAAAATATTTGCATCGGGAATCGCGGTGGAGGCGTCGATGATTACGGCGTTTGCCTGAGTGCTGAGCAGCAAGCTGGCGGTGATTGCAAAAGTCGAAATTATTTTTTTCATCATAAATATCCATTTGTTTTCAGGTTAACCATGCCACTGCCAAGTCACTAACAAATAGCTGCGCAGTGGCATGGTGTGTTTGAGTGATTAAAATGTTGAGTAATTAAATAGTTAATTGTCAGAGTTTGGTAATGCGCAACCAGTTAATACTCCAGCCACCTTGCTGTGCATAAATACCAACATTGAATGTTCCCGCGTTGATATTCACTGTGTGGCTGATGGTGGTGAAGTTGCCCCAATCACCGGTTGCTGGAATCGCAGCGCTGCCCAATACAATCGAGCCGCCATTTAAATCCAGCGATAACATTCCACCGCTGGGGCTGGCAACGCGGTACTCCACTAAATAACTGCCGGATGATGGAAAGTTGATATTGGTAAACGCCATCCAATCGCCACTATCAATCGCGCCCACTACTTGCCCGCCGCCAACATCGGCGGTGGGAAATAATTCCAGCCCAGACATAAACGCATAGGTTTCTGCTTCAATAAATCGGCTAAAACTCGCAACCGAACTGCTGCTGGATGAGCTGCTTGCCGGTGTACTACTTGTCGATGGACTGGAAGCACCGCCGCCACTCATCACCAGTTCAACCCATACAGTATCGATGGCGCCAATGTCCTGGGCGATAGTCATAAAGTAGCGAACCGTTGCACCAGCGGGAATACCCGTTAATTCATAAAAATTTGAATTATCGCTGCTGTGTGTCATGCGGAAATTTTGTTGCGGCCCACCATTCACCGTGAAATGAATATCCGCCCAGGCAGCGTTGTTGGCAAAAAAGCGCAGGCTGTCACTACTCAATACGGTGTGACCATATTGATTGTTATTGGCTGCACTCGAACCCTGCGCGCTGCTCGATGACATTGCACTTGAGCTTGCAATGGCACTCGATGTTGTCGCTGATGTTGCTGCAGAAGTTGCAACCGACGTTGCTGCCGAGCTGCTGGCTTTTGATGAGGTCACACTGTTAGTCACCGAGCTTGCCACACTGCTGTTGCTGCTCCCGGTTGCCGGTGTACAACTGGTTGAGGTGGGCAATGCATCAGGCGTTTCACCGGTGCGTTTTATGCGAAAACTATTTGCCGGAACATTCAACGTCATGCCATCGGAAAAGCGCACGTACTGTGGGCTGCAACCAAAGTTGTAGGCGATGTAAGTCAGCAAACCATTTTTATTAAAGGCAACAGCGCTAGGGCTGGACGCGGTTAAGGCACCAGTGCCTGTGGCTAAATGACCGAGTTGTTTAAGTGTGTGCACCCAGTGATAAGTGTGTGCTTTGGTTTCGCCCGCTTCGGGTGTGTAATTAAAATTGTAGGCGAGCATATCCTCCACGGCGGCTTCGCCATTGCTCATCGCCCAAATATTCCACCAGACATCGCGCCACTGATCATCAATTAAACCGGAGGGTTTGCCATTGCTGGATTGGCTCAAACCTAATTCAACGTAGTTATCCAAATAATCTGCGTGCTGGCCAATGTGAAATACCAATGGGCTTAAGGGCAAACCTTGAATGCCTAAAATATGCGCGTAAGCACCGCTAAACCAGGTGGAGAATACATGGCCGTTGCCCCAAATAATGGAGGTGGTCATTTTGGGGTAGGCGGAATCGAAGTTGTCGTAGTCGCCACCTAAACCACGGAAGCGATCAATATTATTCCAGTATTCCCAATAGGCAGCGGTGGACGATGCATGTAAATACATACCGCGATCTGTGATGGCTTTATTGCGTGTGATTTGTCCGTAAAGCACCATCGCGCCATAAGCATTCGCTGCTTCCGAGGTGGATTCGTTATTGTTGCCCAAGACAAAATTTGCATGACCCGATGCCCAGGAAAAACCATTGGCGGGATCAAAATTGCGCAAGTAGGGAAACAAATTGTCGTCGCGGGCGGCGGCGTAATCGCGAATTAATAATTCCACCATTGGCCCGTATTGGGTTGCACTACACCAGCTGGCTTCTACGCGACAAATTTCTGCCGCAGCGCGCACAAAATAACCGTAGTGAAAGTGGTGATCGTTTAATTGCTGTTGTGAACCGAAGGATTCGTCAAAACCAAGCAGCGTGTTCCAGTTGCTGTCGTAGGCAAAATATTTGGTGGTGTCCAAACTGCCGTTGGTATTTGCACGGAACCAATCTTCCAATTCAGCTTTAAGCCACGCAATTAATTGATCGGCTTCCGCCGTCATCCCAATTGAACGCGCAATTGCAGCGAGTTCAGCAATTTTGCCGTAATTTTTCCCGGCCCAATAAGTATCGGTAAAGGTGTTCCAGCTGGCGGGATCCTGGCTAATAAATTCATTCACTAATTGGCGTAAACGGGTTTCATCATAGTCGCCAATATTTTCCGGTAAGTAGGGCAGCACACCCACAAACGGAATGGTGTAACTGAAATTTTTAGTCGCCGCAAATTTGGTAACGCCGCGTGCGCTGCGCACTTTGTAAGGTGTGAATGCTTGTTGCGTTGCATTTTTCCACGCCATAGGCAGCAGGCCCGCCATAGTCGTTACTGGCATACCATTAAATTGATAGGTGTGAGTGACGGTCACTTTATTGCTGTTGCGATTAACCGCGTAGGTGATGTTGACCCTGTCCACCCGCTGGGTCGCGTGTTGGGCGAAATCCTGAATCATTGCGGTGGATGGCATGCCGGAGGTTTGCGGAAGCAGAGTAACCGTCATGCGTTTACTGGCATTGTTCACACCAATCGTTGCCGTATTCGGGTTGCTGAAACTGGTGACATCGTGACCGGTAATTAAAAAGTTATTGTGATTACCCGCAACGTTCGTCCACACACCCAAGCTATTTCCCGCTTGATAAAACACACCCTTTTCGCCGCCGTCACCCGCTTTGGTGCGCAGTTGTAAATTACCTTTTAACGCCGTGAAATAAGCGTAAGGCGAGCCGTGTACAAAAGTGGCTTCCATCACCGCCGTGCCCGCACTTTGCCACTGCACGGTCACTGAACCATCGCTATAGTCTTTTAAATAAGCTTCAAGGTTGCTGTAATCACTGTTGCTTACGGCAATACCATCAAACACTTCATTAAACGGATCGGGAATGGAATATTGTGTAGCCGTGGGATTGGTGCGCAACCCGCCCGGTATTCCCAAAATTCGCACACCGCGATCGGTAATGCGCGCGGTAATTGGGTCTGGCGTGATATAGCCGGCACCGTTGGGGTCGCCCACTTTCATCTCGCCCATAAATGAAATAGAACCCCACCAGCGATGGGTCATGGTGTGTTTATCAGCAGCCGGTGAAACCAGTTGCGGGTAAATCGGTGTGGGTGAACCAATGGGGTTACAGCTACTCACGCCGGGTTTTACCAGCCCGGCGTTATAAATCCAGTAGCCATAATCGGTTGCGCATTTATACCCGGCGGGGTTTGGCCCATTAGCAATATTGCCCGCACCGTAGGGCGTTACATTGGCAAATGCACTCGGGGCAAGGGCGATGGGAGAAAGCGCGATAGAGGTAAAGGCAAGGGGCGCGATCACACCAGCCCCCCACGCACGTAGGGTTTGTCGTAACTGTTTCATGTTATTTCCTATTAGTAGACCGTCATTATTGTTAGAAAATGGTGCCGCTTTTATCCTGACGCGAGCGGTGTCCCAATGTAGGTAGCTGAGCCGATGAAATCGTCCCAAATTGGCGGAGGAATGAAGGTGGGACGGTTCCACTTTGCGGAAAATGTGGCGGAATTCTGGGACAGGCGCGATGATGTGCGTTGTTGCAACGCATTCGATCTGAGAAAAATTCTGCTTATTCGTAACGGCGGATTATGGTGAGAGCAAGAACGACGGAGGCTAACCATTGAAAATAATTAATTTACGCTCAGCACCTGAGCATATTCCCACCATTGCGCAGTGGCATCACGCGCAGTGGGGCTATTTAAACCCCGGCGGCACAGTCGCAACGCGCATTGAAAAAATGCAGCGTTACCTCTCGGCGACGGCGATACCAAGTATGTATATCTGTGTAGATGGCGATAAGGTATTGGGTACTGCGGCCTTGGTAGAAAGCGATATGGACAGCCACCCGGAGTTATCGCCCTGGCTGGCGAGTGTGTATGTGCATGCGGATTATCGTAAGCAGGGCATAGGCGCACTGTTGGTGAACAAGGTAGTCGCCGTCGCAAAAACGCTCGGCTATAGCCCCATCTATTTATTCACCCCCGATCAGGCGCATTTTTATGAAAGTCTGGGTTGGCAATTTATTGCACAAGAATCGTATCGCGGTGGCGAGGCGACCTTGATGAAAATTGAACCGGCTTAAAAACCTACAGGAAAATACTTAAATGCAAGGTGGCGATAAAAATGTTAGCGCTAAGGCAATTTGAAAAAACAGACGAGGATTTGCTGGTTTCATATTTGAATGACACCGCCCAAACACATTTTCTCTCCGCAAGAATCCCGCAGCCCTATACACCTGAAGCAGCACGCTGGTGGGTAGAAACAGGCAGCAAGCTTGGCATTACCCGCGCCATAGTCAGCAATGGTATTTTTGTAGGCTCAATAGGTGCCATTCCCGGTGAATTTGAAAAACAAAAAACAGCAGAAATAGGTTATTGGGGGGCAAGGCCATATTGGGGGCAAGGTATTGCCTCAGAAGCCTTGCAAAAGTTCACTCATTTACTCTTTGAAAGCACAGACCTAATTCGGCTCTATGCTGCCGTTATGGAAGGAAATGTAGCCTCTGCAACAGTTTTACAAAAAAGCGGATACAAACTAGAAGCTGTTTTGCAAAAAGCTATTTACAAAAATGGCTCTGTGTTTAATGAGCTGCATTACAGTAGGGTGCGGGATGAATAAATCTTAATTGGGTTTGCTGGTTAGAACGGGGGGCATATTTTTTTCTAGTGACATGTTGAACGCCTCTGCTCATTCTATGAGGTGTGTTATGTGGCGTAATGGATTTGTAATTGACTTCAGTGTAAGTAAGAGTTGTAGTTGTCATGAGTTCCCGTAGGTTGCAGCGGGTCGCGTAGACTGAGTTTGCGAGCAACAGATTGAAGATCGAATGTTTGCCGCTCTTGAACAATGGCACAATCAAGGTGGGTTGCCGGTGAGTTTACGAACCCCAACAGATTCAAGGTCGGCAGTTTGCCCGAAGCGGACTATCAAGCTAAAGAAGGTGAAATACGTATTCATTTGGAAGTTCCACATTTCTGAGCTAGGCGTCCAGAGGGCTTTTGACACGATCTCCGAGCTCGTCCAGCACGTGCAAATAGATTTCGGTAGTTCGAATGTCAGTGTGCCCCATCAATGTTTGAATTTGCTTTAAATCATACTTGGCTTGTAAAAGTCGGGTAGCAAAGGAGTGGCGGAATGTGTGACAGCTAGCATGTTTATGGATGCTCACTTTTTTGATTGCATGCTTTACATGAGACTGGATTGTTGTTGGATATATATGATGTCTGCGAATTAGGTTGGTTCGCGGGTCTTTACTTGGTTCATTGCCTGGGAATAAAAATTGCCAACCTAGGGAATGCCCTGCAGAAGGATACTTTTTTTCAAGCATGTTAGGCATATATACACCTGCAATACCACAGGTTTTATCGTACTCGAGCAGATTTTGAACTATATCAATCTGCTTTTTTAAGTCAGAAATTATACTTTTGGGAAGTAATGTTGTTCTATCTTTAAATCCTTTTCCATCTCGAATAACAATGTAACCCATTGCGAAATCAACATCTTTAACGCGCAATCGTAAGGCCTCAGAAACCCGAAGACCGCAACCATACATAAGCTGAGCCAACAGTTTATAGGGCATAACCATACAATCAATAACGGACATAGCTTCTTCATGAGTGAAAACTGTAGGAGTTCGAATTGGCTTTTTCGCGTACTTGAAATTGAGTTGCTCTATGGGGGTATTTAAAAAGCGGTTGTATAAAAACATCAACGCATTAAGTGCAAGCTTTTGGGTATTCGGGGAAGCATCTTTTGCTACGCTCAAGTGCGTCAAGAATGCTTCTACTTCTTGATTACCAAGGCTTTGGGGATGAGCCTTATTATTAAATAAGATAAATTGTTTAACCCAATACACATATGTATTTTCGGTTGAATAACTTTTTCCATCTGTGCGTATAAAGACACGGAATTGATCTAAAAACTTGGTTGGTGAAGCGGGTAAAGGAATGCGCACATCTTCCATAAATGCACCTGTTTGGATAACCAGTATTATTCCAGTTTAGCTATCCGAAATTAAAAATGCAATTAATTGAGATTGGTTGCGCTGTATAACTCCATAATTAATTTGTATGAATCATTAGGTCATTGATTTATAAGGGGTTGATATAATTGCAGGCGCTTCAATTTTGGGAGTTACACGGCGCAACTCCAAATTAGTTGAGATAATAATCCGTGGGTTATATAGTCAGCGCAATATAATAAACTGTTATGTGTGAGAGTGCTCCAAGATAATGAGTATCTTTATATATTTAGGCTTTCTGATTCTTTCGCCATTGAGTATTTATTTGGCGAATAAACTCCTTTATTCAGGGAAATTACGAAATTATTCTGTTGCATTAATTTCTGCTTTATTAGTCTACATATTCATTATTGTCTCTGTCGCTTATATTAATAACAAGCTCGATAATCAACTGGCAGCATTTGACTTAAACGGTGACGGAATTTTCTCGGGCATAGAAATAACACCAGACCAAGAAAAGGCAATGCAAGAAGTAATAGCCGACACAGGGAGAACCTTTGCCCCCATAACTGGCGCAATTTTCTGTTCTATATATTTTTTAGTATTGTGGTTGGTGCTGACTGTTTTCCCTCAGGTGGTTAAACTTTTCTCCCAAAAAATCACATAACAAACGGTTGCAGCACCGCTCCAGCGCTTCGCGCTTACGCTCGACAGTTTGTAAGCAGCGCATTTAGCGAATCGCTGCGCGAAGTTTATCGTAAATGCGCCGCTTACAAACTGCGGCTGAACCGAACGTTAGAAAATATTAGGAGAAAGTACCTTGGAAGATAAACTTAAGTTAAGTGCTGGAGATACTCTTGTAAAAGAAGGGCATCGCTCAAAAGGGCCAATGGCTGAAACAGATATATGGACATACTCAATTATTAACTCGAAAGGTGAAAAAGTAGGTTCAGTTGAGTACACGGACCATACTTCAATAAACGGTTTTAATAGAACCCAATCAGTTGAGCAAAGAGACATTGACGGAAATATAATAATTGACGTCTCGTGGTAATTTCTAACAAGCGGTTGCAACACCGCTCCAGCGCTTCGCGCTTGCGCTCGACAATTTATAAGCAGCGCAATTAGCGAATCGCTGCGCGAAGTTTATCGCAATGCGCCGCTTACAAATTGCGGTTGAACCGAACGTTAAGGAATCAATGAGCTTAAATCAAATTTCAACTTACATCTTCATATGTGCCGTTCTCGTTATATTTACTGGAGCGGGAATGTATTTGTTTCATGAAAAATATTATTCGGAGCAGTGGACTGAATTTTCTGGCTATATCATTGACGACGAAGAGCTGAGTGGGTTTTTCTCTTGCTCTAGTAGTCGCGGAATGAGCTTCACTGACATTGGCAATACTGGAATTTCAAAAGAGTATAGCTACAGAAAAACCCAAATTCGGGAACCTATATATGTAGAGTTTGTGGGGCGAATAGCTGGAATTGGTGGTTCTGGCTGGGGCATGGCCGGAGAACCATGGGAAAAAAATGTAGAAATAAAGAGCATCAAAAAAATTGAACGTATATTCCCAGAAAATTGCGAAGCAAAACCACCTTATGGTATTACAGTGGAGTTTGATGAAAATCCTTAACAAGGTGTTCCAACACCGTTCCGGCGCTTCGCGCCTCCACTCGACAGTTTGTAAGTAGCGCATTTAGCGAATCGCTACGCGAAGTTTTTCGCAAATGCGCTACTTACAAACTGCGGTTGAACACAACGTTAGGTTAAGAACAAGGGCGTATTGTGCCAGCCATTACTGAAGGGAAAGAAATGAATAAATCAAGGCTAATGTTCGCGGCTAGCTATTTCATCAGTATTTTTTTACTTATCGGTGTAATTGTATTCTACAACTGGCTAAATACACGGTTAGAAGCAGAATTAACGCTTTCATCTAAGCACGTTGAAAATACAGAGCTGCAAAGTAAGCTCATAGAAAGAATTCAGTCTGGAAAAATGCGCAGTGAAGAATATGTAGAAATATTTAAAGCAAAGTTCGAGCATGAAAAGGCAAACTATGAAAGTGAAAAGGCACTAATTGAGTTAAATTCATCTTTCAAAGAAATAATCGCATCAATTTTGGCATTACAATTATTTTTTCTTACGCTCTATATCATGCAAAGACCAAAAACCTAACAAAGTGCTGCAACCCGCGCACTGCGTGCGCTGGACAGTTTGTAAGTCGCGGCTTTGTGGTTTTGCTGCGCAAAAGTATTCCACAAAGCCGCGACTTACAAACTGCCGTTGAGCACGGCGTTATAGAGCCGAGTTACCCACCAACTGTAGACACCCTGTATAGTTAGAAAATC
>NZ_JH668208.1:0-94801 GCF_000263355.1 Cellvibrio sp. BR
GCGAGTACAAGAAATACCGGCTCATTGAGTGTTGGGGTTCGGGCAACAGTGTGTCCGCTGATGGCAAGCTCTGGGATCTCTACGAAGATAATTTACTATCGGAATACCATATTCGTTACGGCAGCTATGGCGGCATTGCCTATTACCACGTCTCAGATACCTACATTGCGTTGTTCAGCCGGTTTATCCCCTGTGGTGTCTACGAGGCGATTTATATCCTGGACGGTCTGCTCAACGACGAATCAGATTTTAATCCAGACACCGTTCACGGTGATACGCAGGCGCAATCAACACCGGTATTTGGCCTGGCGTACCTACTGGGCATCAAGCTCATGCCGCGTATCCGAAATATCAAAGATCTCAGCTTCTACAAGCCTGACCGCGCTATGGTGCTTAAGCATATTCAGTCCTTGTTCAAAGAGCCTATCAAGTGGGACCTTATTGAAAAGCACTATGCGGATATGATGCGAACAGCTATGTCCGTTAAAGCAGGAAAAATTACCGCCTCGACAATCCTGCGCCGGTTCGGCACCAAGAACCGGAAAAACAAGCTGTATTTTGCGTTCCGCGAACTCGGGCGAGTGGTCAGAACTATGTTCCTTTTGGAATACATCACCGATGTTGATCTACGCAAAACGATCCAGGCAGCGACCTGTAAGAGTGAGGAGTTCAACGAGTTTGCACGTTGGTTGTTTTTTGCGAATGCCGGAAAAATTCCCGCTAACCTAAAGCATGAGCAAAGCAAAATCGTGAAATACAATCATTTGCTGGCGAACTTCACAATCCTATACAACGTGAACGCGATGACGGAAGTGTTTAACCAGTTGAAGTCGGAGGGCCACAATATCACCCGCGACCTCATGGCCGCATTCTCGCCGTACCATACCGAGCACTTGGGCAGATTGGGAAGCTTTGAGCTGGATTTGACCAAGCAGGTTAAACCAATGTCATTTGAGTTGCTGGTTGATTAAATCTTTATTATTCAGTTAGTTATACTCGAAGTGGCTAATTCCAACACTTTTACCGGCCGGACCTCGCCTACGGTGGAGCCGCACACCATATGTGGAAACCCAAGGCTTTTTCTTTTGGTTTATGGGATTGGCTCGTCGGCACAGATCTTCCTCCCTTTATTGCATCCGAATTTCCTACCATCTCAATTCCGAACGAAGATTCAGAGTCTGCACGTGAATTAATCATACGATTGGATCAGGAATACTATTTCAAAAAATATGGAAAAAAGCATCCCCGATACCAGTGGGGGCGCAGCGAGAAAAACATTTCATGGTGTCAGGAAAACTCTCGCTATCAATTTGGATTGGAGCCAGATAGTGAAAACTTAACCATACGCGCCGCATACGCAAGCGCACGAGGCGCGCAGTTTGAATTTAAGTAATGCAGTGCGTTTTATTAATCCACCTAGTCATTGTGCACAGGTTTACGATGCGCCCCAAATTGGTAATTTTTGATTTGTATGGAACTCTCATCAAGTTTGGAGTGAAACATCATCCATTTCGCAAAGTGTTGCAGTGGGCGCGACAACAAGGCCGCTCACCCGGGCCGGGTGATGCCCGATTCTTGATGACGCGCTCGGAAGATCCGGCCGAGCTATTCTCAGCGATGGGGATTGTTCCACCGACACAGATGATCACACAGCTTCAGATTGACATTGAGCAAGAACTTGCCAGCTTGGCATTATTTGAGGACGTGATTCCCACAATACGCCAGTTATCGGATTGGCATATTCCCATAGCTGTATGCTCCAACCTCGCAAAACCCTATGGTGCAGTGCTCGAACAGTTGTTGCCTGATTTTCCACTCCTCAAATGCTTGAGCTATGACGTTGGTTATATAAAGCCTGAGCGAGAAATTTACCAATGGGTTGTAGATAGAGCGAAAGTGGATCCGGCTCAGTGTCTCTTCGTGGGCGACACCTTGTTGGCCGACTATGAAGGTCCAACTCAATTTGGTTTTCGCGCAAAGCATTTGATAAGAGGAACAAAATGCTCCACCGAAACGATTGGCTCTCTTGCTGACATTTTGGCGCTCAAGGAGATTATGTGTTAGCACCCGGTTATAAAGGAAGAAGTGCTGCGGAAATATTGAGCGACCGCGTAAACCCATTATTAATTGGGTTCCATCAAACAAACATACCGCCTGAAAACGACTTCACAAGCTAATTTAACTTTGAAACTTCGGCTCGGTCTACAGCGAAAACTGAACCTAAATTTGAAGTGATATATAAACCCTTTAAATCATTTTTTTTAATGGCATCGACGAACGCTTGCGTTACTTGTAGTGTATGAAATGCGTTAAATTCCGCACGAAAAACTACCCAATCTTTCAATTTTTCTTCGTGAAAAGAAAGGTTTTCTAGATCGCCCAATTCGTTTTTTTTGCTTAATTTTAAATCTAATGCATCAATTTTTTCCGCAACATTAAACGGAGTAAATATGAAGGCCTCACCTTCACTGTAAGTCGCAGGTATAAATTCGCCATCATTCTTTATTAAATCTTTAAGTGCGTTGTAAGCCTTTTTATTAAGAAAGAGGCGACCTTCAGAGACAGCAATATCGGGCACTAGCAGTTTGGCCTTTGCTTTCTTAAAAACTGGAAAATCAATTTGCAATGGTTCACTGAATACGCCCGCAAACGAGCGAGGTGTATTGTTCAGCTCAATTCTATTTGCCACTGTTTCGCCATTAAGAGTCCCGACAAGCCTATCTAACTGGTCGCTGTTAAACATCGGATCGAGGTAGCTTTTGTTGTCAAGTAAGACTGTGTAAAGCATTATTTACGACCTGTTTGTGGCATGACCTCGGGCGGAACTGCGCCAGATTGTAAAGCCCTACGAATTTGATTGAGTGCAAATATTAGTTTCTCCGCCGTATTAATCTGCATGAAGTTTATGCGGCCGCCTAGCCAGTCATAGTAGTGTTCATGATGAATACGCTTGTGAGGCACTGCACCTTGTAAGTGCTTCGGCATGTATGCTCTATCTTCCCAATCTCTAGGAAGCCAGCACCCGTTCCACGGGTCGTCAATACGCAGCTTAAGCCAGGCCATCACAGCCCTCACCAAAATCGCTTTCTTGTGCCCACCCGAAATAATTGCGTGACAATCGCATCGTGAAGAAGGTCTGCCTTCGCCACCCAATGCCATATGCTCAGCGAGTCGAGATGATTTGTGTCGTTCAGATTTGAGAACCGGATCGCTCATCGTATTAGCCTCAACTCGATAATTGTCCAGCTTATCGTAGAAGCTACCTAACGCCTGAACTGCTGCAAAATCTGCACTTGTTGGCTTATCGTTTTTGGCAAAATCAGCTAAAACACGCTCCACACGTGAGAAAATAGGGGCTTGTACTGCCATATAAAATATCCATTTCTAAGTTATCAGCTTACGATTATTACAAAGTTCAGATACTACAGGTAGTAGATGTTTGCGCCAGTTCGTCAATATGGAATACCGTTCACTTTGTTGTGTTAATTTTAAGCGCCATGGATCGTGACAGTCATCGATGAGGTATTGAAGGTTCGGTACTTATTTGATGAAGCAACGACATAAAATAGATTAGCTAGGAGACCGGGAAACTCGACAGGATGGTCACTGGAGAATGTAGACATGCATGCCCCAGAGTCATTCTATATACAAAAAGGGAGTTCTAAAATTAGCTAAAAACTATCCCGACATGCAAGTAGATGTGCCAAATTATCGCTCTGTTTTGTCGTGAAAGCCTTGCGGCACGTGGGCTTCGACAGGTTTATGTAATCCATGGCGGGAAGTTCCTGCTACCCCTAAAAGTAATGTCATCACCAATGACCAGACTCTGGTATTCACTGTTACTGCTCAAAGTAATGGCGCCGCGATTGACGGGTGCCACATTAATTGGGCGAGGAATGTAAGTAGGGGACGTCATAGACAAGCCAGTGAGATTGATCGGCGCAGCGCTGGCACCGCCCATCCGATATTGGTAACTCTCGCTGGCCTGGTATCCTGCGGTGAGTTTGTGCGCTACCGCGCCGGTGTCGAACAACACATCCAGATAAACCGCAGTGCCTTTATCCTCTTGCTTACTCAGCAGGGTTTCCAGGCCAGGGGTATAGACACCGGAGATTTGCTGGTTGTAGGTGCCGTTAGCGGTGATGGTATTGCTGGTGCTTTCCGACCCACGGGTTCCCCGGTTATCGATGTAAGCCGCACGCAATGACACGCGTTCGCTGATCTGCCATTTCACATTGGAACCGTAGCGATTGTAGTCATACCAGCGATTGGTCCAGGGTTGTCCCCAGGAAACATCGTTAGCGATGCTGTCGGCCGACGGTCTTTTAACACCGTTGGCAAAATACCAGTAGGTTTGCGAACCGTTCACATCGTAGGTGTAATCCATGCCATGAATCTGCACCCAGAAGTCGTCGAACAAGTAGCCGTCAAATGCCAGGCTGTAAAAGGTTTTTTCAACGTTCTGATTCTTGATGGCCCCATCACCACCCTGCTCCACCAGATTGACACGGTAGCCATATTTGCCGTCGCCATCGAGCTTACCGCCGAAATCGCCATGGATATTCACACTTTCTCTCCCCAGGCTGCTCAATGTCACGCGATTCAGACGCTCATCGGTTGAGCTTTTAGTGACATAGTTGGTGACGCCCCCGACGTTATTTGCACCGTACATAAAGCCTGAAAGCCCGTTCAGGATTTCAATGCGCGCCGTGTCTTCCATGGTCGCGGTGTGATTGTATTGGTCGTCCGGCACGCCGTCGCGATAGGAGCGTTGCACCGTGAAACCCCGCATCATTATGCGCGGCTGGTTGTTCTCATGCTGCGCGCGGATCAGCTGGGTAGTTGGGTTGACGCGATACACCTGATCGGGCGTGGTAGCTTGCAAGTTCTCGATCAATTCCTCAGAAAAAACATTCACCGAGTAAGGCGTGTCTTGCAGGCTGCGCCCTTCCCAAGCGCCCACTCCGGAAACCGTTTCAGTGCGATAGCCATTTTCTGCGCCCCCATCAATCACCTCGGCGGTGACTTTCACGGTTTTTAATTTCACCGCCGCTTCAGGCACTTTTTCCTTGGTTTGTGAGTTGTCCGGTGCAGTAGCTGCCAGGCTCAATGGGCTGGCGATCAGTAAGCTGAGGCTGGCGGTGCGCAAAGCACGGGTAAGTGGATGGATTTGTTGTATGTTGCGGCGAGATACTTGTCGCATAAAGAGTCCCCAAGTGAGTGGTATTTTGGGGTGGCACCTTAGCATTAACAATATTAATTCTCAAATAAGAATTAAAATCAAATGAGGGTGGTGCGGCAGGTTGGATGGGCGTAGCGCGCATTCCAACCTGCCCCACTTATCGGCTTTATAAGTCCAAAGTCACCGACACCAGAAGCGTGCGTGGAGCGCCCGAGGTGATAAAGCTGCGCGACACGGAATTCCAATAACTCTTATCGGCAAGGTTTTGCAGGTTGAGATGGAAGGTCAGCGCTTTACCAGACATCTCCGTCATGTAGCGACCACCGAGATCCACAGTTCCCCACCCGGCAATGCTCTGGGCATTGCCCACATCGGCTTGGGCATCACTAAACGCTGTAATGCGACTGGTGAGTGTTAGCCCCGGCAGCGCCGCAAAATCGTATTCGCTGTTCAGCACCAGATTGTAATGGGGAATACCTATCGCATCTTTACCGTCGTTGAGGCCTTCGCGGGTGCGGGTTTGCTCGGCATCAATGTAGGTAAAACCGCCCAGCAGGCGCATACCCTCCAGCGGCTGGCCAAAGATAGATAATTCCACACCGCGGTTACGCTGCTCGCCGTCGGCGGTAAAAACATTCGCGCTATTGGTGAAAGTATTGGGCTGGGCGATCTGGAATACAGCGGCGGTCAGGCCGAAGGTACCGGCGTCGAACTTAATTCCGCCTTCATACTGCTCGGTAACAGAAGGTGGCAATAACTGGCCCTGATTTGCCGTGCCATTGGGTGCGGTTGAACCTTGCGCGAGGCCTTCGCTGTAGTTCGCGTAGTAAGAATAATTACCTGCCTTAACCAGCAGCGCCGACAGTGGAGTGACTTTGCTTGCTTCATCGGTGCGAGTTTGAACACCGGAGCTGAAGGCCCCACTTTCCAGTTTCTGGTCTCGTGCTCCCAGTGTCAGCAGAACAGTATCATCGATAAAACCGAAGGTATTCAGCAAGCCCACACTGCTTAATTGCACCGCGCCATTTTGCAGCAGCGGGTCGTAACTCAATGTCGGTTTGGGCAGATTTGCCGTCTCGTAGATATTGCCGGTGTAGACACCGGAAGCATGTACCAGACGACCCGCGGAGGTACGGTCAAGATCGCTATAGGTCAGCGCATAGCGGTTGCTCACTGCGCCCCAATTGAACTCACCACGAACTCCGGTCTCATAGGTTTCAACGTCATAGGTACCACGGAAACCGCCTACTCGCGCGGTGAAATCCCCGGCGTTGTTGATGATGCGGCGCATTTGTGAGGCTGCATAAAAATACTCTTCGTCCCCTTCAGACTGGCCGTAGTTGGCGTAAATGGAGAAGGCCGGATCAAATTCATACTCTGCTGCTGCCATCCAGTACTTTGCACCCGTATCGATAAACTCCCAGCTGTTGGAAAAGTTGTGCTGATTGTCTGGCGCTTTGGGCAATGCAAAACCCTGGTTGTAGGTCATATTGGCCGTGTGGCCATCGGTGCGACGCTCTTGATTTGCCGCATCCACACTGACTTTCAGTCTTGTGCCCCGGTAATCCAAGGCCAGCGATTGATTGTTGGTACTGTCCTCCTGTCGCTCGACGGGTGTATCGCCATCCCGCTTGAGCGCGTTCAACCGTACGCCCCAGGCATTGTCGTCGCCAAAACGACGCCCGAGATCAAGATGCCCGCCCAGTTGGGAGTTGGAGACATAGCTGCCGGTAAGGCGTGTTAGCGGTTCGTCTGCCGCGCGTTTACTGACCAGATTCAGGTTGCCGCCGACCACCCCAAAAGGGCCGACGCCGTAGAGCATAGAGGCCGGGCCTTTGAGCAGATCGACACGTTCATAAAATTCCGGGGTGAGCCGACGGCCATCGGTCATGCCATATAAACCGTTCACACCCACCTGATTGGTAAATAGCGGAAGGCCGCGCACCATAAAGGTTTCGGTATCGCCATACTCGGCCATGGGGCTGCGCACTGAGGGATCGACCGCAACCACATCAGAAATCCGGCGCGATTGCTGATCCCGCGCAAACTCCTCAGTGAAGCTTTGGGTGCTGAAGGGCGTTTCGAATACATCCACATTGCCGAGGATACCCATGCGACTCGCTCTCGCCACCTGCCCGCCCGAGTAAGCTTCGGGCGACTCCCCTTGCATCGCATCCGCCGTCACCTTCACCGTTTTTAATTGCCCAACTGGCACCGCTGGTTGCAGGCTAAAGCTACCATCAGATTTAATAACCGTTTCCAATCCACTGCCTCGCAAAATCGTTTGCAATCCCGCGTATGGGGTGAAACTTCCTGTTAATTCCTGCGCCTGTTTTCCCTCTACCAAATTGGGCGTAAATGACAAGGTAATTCCCGCTTCACTGGCGAAACGGTTGAGTGATTGGGGGAGTGTTCCCGCCGGTATCTGGTAACTCTTTTGGATCGATGCGGATTCAGCTGGCGCTACCTGTGCAACAGCCGTACTGCCGCAAGCGAGGCTAATACCTAAAACAGTGGCGCGCAGAATGCGGGCTATAGGCCCGAATAAAAAATAAGAAGTTGAAAAATGCGTGGATGAATTGTTAGTGGATAAAAACGGCGGCATAAACTGATAGCTCCAAAAGGAAGTAAATAAGTGGCTTTCAGGTGTTATGCCGGACGAGAAATAAAAAGGGGACAGCGATACGCGCAGAAAATAAAAATATTTTTTACGGCGACGTAATCGTGATCCAGTAATCGGTGATGCGTGAAAGACGGATAGGCAAAGTACCCGCAACAACAGTCAAAACTTGTAGGGGATTTTTGAGTTGGAATACGCCGGAAATACGCAGATCGGCAACCGCCGGGTCGCAGCGCAACACACCCGAATGATAGCGCGCCAAATCCGCAATAAAATCGCACAGGCGTTGATTGTCAGCAATGATCTGGCCATTCGCCCAAGCCGCTGCGGTTTGGTGATGATCTGCCATAAAGTGAATTTTTTTACGCTCAAACAGCGCTTTTTTTCCAGCGTCCAATCGGGTTTCGATTCCGATCCCCGCAGGTTTTAACGCAACCGCATGTTCGTAAACTTCTACTTGGGTGATGTCGGCATCCAAAGTGCGCACGGCGAAGCGCGTGCCTAAGGCGCGGATGTTTCCTGCCGGTGTTACAACAATAAATGGACGTTTGTGAGTGAGGTTATTGATGGCATTATCAGTGAGATTATCGGGCGCGGTTTGAATCGCAATTTCACCGCGATGCAAACGAATCAAACGCTGCTGCGCATCAAATTGTACATCTACCAAACTGCCGGTATTGAGCTGCAATTGGCTGCCATCGGGCAAGGTGAGGTGCCGTTGCTCGCCCGTCGCCGTGCGATAGTCGGCAGTCAGTGCCGGCAATTGGCGATAGGCCGTCCAAGCCACAGGCAACGCGGCTGCCAGTAGCGCAATAGATAACAACTGACGCCGATCCAACCGCTGGCGACTGAGCACTGGCTGACTCAATCCGCCCGGCACACTTGCCATCATTTCTTGCAATTGCATGGCCGTCCGCCATGCGCGCTCGTGCTCTGTATTTTCCAATCGCCAGGCCTGTAATTGCAGCTCAGCTTCAGTAGTGAGTTTGCCCTCTTGCATTCGCACCAACCAAGCGGCCGCGCGGGCAATTACTTCTGGTGGCGGGGCTAGAACATCGCGGTTATGCACTGGGCAAACCCCTGCTGCATGTAACGTTTGATGGTGCGCTGCGAGAGCTTCATCTGCTGCGCAATTTCGTTGTAAGTCAGCCCGTGAATTTGCGAAAGGAGAAACGCCTGACGCACTTGCCGGGGTAACTGATCCAGCAAGGCATCGATACGATGTAAGGTTTGTAAGAGGATTTCCTGCTCTTCCGGCGAAATGCTACAGGCTTCCGGCAAATTGGCGAGCGCTTCCAGATAAGCCTGCTCCAGCGAACGGCGACGCAGGTGATCAACCACCAGACCTTTAGCTATCGCCCATAAATAGGCGCGCGGTTCTTGTAGTGGTTGTTGTGACGATCGTTGAGCAACCTCCCCTCGTCTGGCCAATATCCGCACAAACGTATCCTGCGCCAAATCGGCCGCTGCATGCGAACAACCCATACGCCGCCGCAGCCAGTCATGTAACCAGCTATGATGGCTTTGATAAAGATCAGCGATGGGGGAGTTATCTGTGGATGGCAACATACAAAGCGCTGCAAGTGGGTATGCGCGCCATGCTGTCACAAATGAGATGCATTCGCAATAACAACAATTGTACTCATGTTGATCTTCAACACATATGCAAAGCAATAAACTGCTAATCACATCCCTGCATTCTTGCGGAGCAAACCCGCCACCACCATTTCCGATCCTACCGCCTCTGATCTCTATGAAGTTGAAGCGAGTTTGTTGACAAGAATATTGAATCCCGAGGCAAGTTGGTTGCTGCCCAGATAATTAGCAGGCTATGTAATTTGGTCGGTTTTTTTAACCACAGTCGCTTGATAGGGGCTGGTATGTGTCGTCAAACCTGACGAGTTACCCAGTCTCGGGGTTGCCCCGGAAAATCAAAGAAAGACCCTCAAATAGCAATCATTCGTATTATTGCTTTTACATGCCACTTTTCGGTGGTAAAGTGCGAACAAGTTGCAAACGAGAAGAAATCTCATATAAATGGGGTTTGCCATATGAAAAGCCACGAAACCATGTCATTGGCTATTGCGGTTATTGTTGGCTGCTCGCCTCTAACCTATGCCGCGCATGGTCATGGGTTCCGTCAATATTCACGTTAATTTTTAAATGAAACATACAAAGGCACATACCGATAACCGCTATCGCTGGCAAATTGCCCTGCGGGTGATCGTCGCTATTATTGGCGGTTACTTGCTGGCAAATATCTCTGCCATTTTGCTTTCCTACTTGTTACCTATGCCCAAAAGCGATGCGGTGATGACCGGCATTTTATTGAGCTTCGCAATTTATGCCGGAGCAATTATGTGGGTATTTGCCGTGCGCTCAATGAAGAAAGCCTGTGTGGGGTTATTAGCGCCATCGCTAATATTAGGGGCTGTTGCGCTGCTGTTGAAACTCACAGGAGTTGCGCCATGAAAAGTGGTTTTCGTCAATCCATGTCCTGGGTGCATACCTGGGGTGGGCTATCGGTTGGTTGGATTTTATTTTTTGTATTTTTAACCGGAACACTTGGTTATTTCGATACCGAAATTGATCGCTGGATGAAACCGGAATTACCTAAAGACACATCCACTATGGCGCAATCGCTTGCGGTTGCAGAAGCGCGTTTGCAACAAAAGGCCGATGGTGCCGAGCGCTGGTTTATCAGCCCGCCCACCAATCGCGACAATCCCCATCTACGCATTTTTTGGCAGATGCCAGGTAAAGATGGCGAGCGCGGTGTTAGGGGCAATGAACTATTGAATTCCACTACCGGCGATGCACTCAGTGGCCGCGCGACTGGCGGTGGACAAACGCTGTATCAAATGCATTATGCACTGCATTATCTGCCGACGACTGTCGCCTATTGGATTGTGGGCGTCTGCAGCATGTTTATGCTGCTGGCGATTGTTACCGGTGTAGTAATCCATAAAAAAATATTCCGCGATTTTTTTACCTTTCGCCCACAAAAAGGCCAGCGCTCCTGGCTGGATATGCACAACCTACTCAGCGTCACCGCACTGCCTTTCCATTTTATGATTACCTACAGTGGCCTGATTTTTTTTGCCTTTACTTATATGCCATTAATTGTCGCTAGCAGTTACGGTACGGGCGACGATGCAGAGCGTAAATTTTTTGATGAGTTATTTGCAGAAGGCGATAAAGTTCAGCGCGCGAATTCCCCGGAAAATTTAGCGTCATTGAGCGCGATGTTCGCAATTGCTGAAGCGCGTTGGGGCGAAAACCAGGTTCGCTATCTCGACATCGACAATCCCGGTGATGCCAATGCACGTGTCAGTATTGGTCGCCAATTGGATTCTCCATTGCGCGCCAGCCCGGAATTAGTTTTCGATGGTGTGAGCGGAGAATTGCTAAATGACAATGCCGCCGCCACTTCTGCACCGCGCACAGTGCGCGATACGTTTTTAGGGTTGCATGAAGGTTTATTTGCCAATACTGCACTGCGCTGGTTGTATTTTTTATCGGGCTTATTAGGCACCGCCATGATCGCCACCGGAATGATTTTGTGGACGGTCAAACGCCGTCCGGCACAACTCAAAAAAGCCAATGGCCCGGATTTTGGGCATCGCCTGGTAGAGAGTTTAAACCTTGGGACTATTGTCGGTTTACCTATTGCCATAGCCGCGTATTTTTGGGCAAACCGTTTATTACCAGTGGATTTTGCAGCGCGTAGTGAGTGGGAAGTTCATGTGATGTTTTTAGTATGGCTCGCCACACTGCTCTATCCATTAAGCAGAAATATTATGCGCGGCTGGGTGGATTTACTTTGGATGGCCGCTGCCGCTTACGGTTTATTGCCGATCATTAATGCAGTAACGACGGATCGGCATTTAGCTAACAGCCTTACACAAGGTGATTGGCTCTTTGCCGGCGTTGACCTTACTTTTTTAGCAACAGGAATGTTGTTTGCAGTTGCGGCGGTAAAATTGCAGCAGCGGTTACAGCGCACATCTCAAGTAACGCGAATCAATAGCAGTAATAAACAATCTATCGACAATAAACAAATAGTCGCACAGGATATTCCCCTGCAATCACCAGAGGCCAGTTAAATGCTACTTGCTTTTGCGCTCGCTTATACAACCTGCCTATCGCTCAGCCTTGCGATGAATCGCCACTTTCAACAGATGTGGCCCTCCAAAACATTCTCGTCACGCAATCAGTTTTTATTGCGCAATGGCGGCTGGTTGCTGCTGATAGCCACTGTGGTTTACTGCGCAAAAGTAGCAGGAATAGCGGTGGGCTTGGTAATGACAATAGGTTTATTTAGTGCGGCGGCCTGTGCAGTCGCTCTGCTACTGCAATATGCACCAAGGTTAGCAATGGTTTTAGTCGCTACACTTCCAGCGTTAAGTTTTATATAAGATACCTAAGGATCGGAATATTCTATTCTCGATCCTGTGGGGTATTAATTAAAAAAGCGAGCCATTGTTGATTCTCCCAATGATTCGCATGCAGGCCACCTCGTTTATCCAGTTGATAAAAACGGACACGCGCGTTGGTATCTACAGCAATTGATCTTGCATAAAAAATGGCAGCACTTTGTAGCTGTATTCTACTTTTGACGAGTTGATGGAATCTCAAGGGTTTAGTTGAGCCCAAAGGTTTTACGCAAACTCGCATCGACAGGGTTTGCGGGCATAAATCGCCGCAATTTGCTTAATAAGGATGCCTGCCCCGCTGGTGTGCGGCGCATACGCCAGCTTCCGAGTGCGACGTCAACAATGGTGTTGGCGACATTGTCAGGCTCAGGTGCCGTTTTCACATGACCAACAACCGCTTGGGATGAAAGGTTGCGCTCAGTGTCATAAGCCGGAATTAAAACCGCGGCCTGGGGTGCGTTGATATCCAAATTGGTTTTAGTAAAAGACGGCTCGACGAGTGTTACGCGAATTCCAAATTGCCGTACCTCATGATCAAGGGTTTCTGAAAGCCCTTCGACTGCATGTTTGGTCGCAGAATAAATGCCCATGTAGGGCGCGGGAAGAAACCCGAGCACTGAACTAATGTTGATAATTCTTCCAGCACGCTGCGCCCTCATGTGCGGAAGTACCGCTTGGAGGGTGCGTAATATACTGAAAACATTGGTATCAAAAAGTGACTCCGCTTCGGCAATGGAGGTCTCCTCAATTGCACCCACTATGGTGCCACCGGCATTGTTAACCAGCACATCAATACGCTTGGCTCGCTCAATAACCAACGCCACCGCTTGTTGCACCGATTCATCTTGCGTGACATCCATTTCAATCAGTTCAACACCGGGAATCGGCAGCGCTTTTTTCAGGTTGCGCACACTGCCAAACACTCTACAGCCTTGCAATGCAAACTTTTCAGCAGTGACACGACCAATACCGGACGAGACTCCAGTTACTAACACAACCGTTGATTTAGACATACGCTTTCCTCTGGGAAATAGTGGTAAAAAATACAGGGATCAGCGTCCGCGAGCAGGGCTGATCTTGAACCAAATCGCATACATAGCCGGCAGAAACACCAAGGTCAGGATCGTGCCCGCGAAAGTGCCACCGATCAGCGTGTACGCAAGCGTTCCCCAGAACACCGATTGAGTCAGCGGGATGAACGCCAGAATTGCGGCTAACGCCGTCAGGATTACCGGGCGAGCACGCTGCACGGTGGCCTCAACTACAGAGTGGAACGGTGAGAGCCCCACCCGTTGATTGTGATCAATTTGGCCAATCAGGATCAGCGTATTGCGCATCAGAATGCCGGACAGCGCAATCAACCCAACCAATGAATTGATGCCAAACGGCTGCTGGAATAGCAGTAGCGTCGGCACTACCCCAATCAACCCGAGCGGACTGGTCAGAAACACCATCACCATCGCGGAAATTGAGCGCACCTGCAAAATGATGATGAGCAGGGTGATTGCCAGCATGATGGGAAAGACCGGGAGCATCGCTTCCATTGCCTTGCCGGATTCTTCGATAGAGCCTGCCTCTTCAATGCGATAACCGCTCGGCAACTTGTGCATGATGGGTTGAAGCTGCGCAGTGATAGCTGTCGAGACATCCGGTGGCTGTAAGTCATCGGCGATGTCGCCGCGCAGGGTGATGGTCGGCACCCGGTCGCGGCGGCGTATTACCGGCTCCTCCATGCGCACCTCAACTTCTCCCACCTGCGACAGCGGAATGCGCTGCCCATTGGCGCCTGCCAGAGTGAAATCGCCAATCCTGGCTGGGTCGAGCCGGATATCGCCCGCCGAGCGCGCAACAACCTGCACCGTGCGAATATCCTCGCGCACAGCGGTGATAGGCACACCGGTCAGCAAAAATTGCAGCTGTTGTGCCACAGCGGTGGAAGTCAGCCCGACTGCCTGCAAACGATCCTGCTGTAAGGTGAAGTGCAGCGTGGGGGTACGCGTGCCCCAGTCGCTATTAACCGTACGCATCATCGGACTGGCAGCCATGACCTGCTCCACGTCAGCCGCGATTGCCCGCAACTTGTCGGGGTCAGGGCCGCTAACCCGGTAGGCAACCGGGAATGGCGAATAGGGGCCGAATACCAATTGAGTGACACGCACCCGTGCCTCAGCAGCAAGCCCATCGGCGATGGCTTGTCGCAGCCGGTGTTTTAGCACATCACGTTCATTCTGGTTATCTGTGCGCACCACAATTTTGGCAAAGGAGGGATCAGGCAACTCCGGCCCCATCGAGAAGTAAAAACGGGGCGCACCCTGCCCTATGTAGGCAGTGACGATCTTCGCCTCTGTTTGTTGGGCGAGCCAGGCTTCTACTTTCTCGGTGGCGGCGCTGGTTTGGGTGATCGATGTCCCGTAGGGCATCTGCACTTCGACCAACACTTCCGGCCGGTCAGAGATCGGGAAGAATTGCTTTTTCACCACCGCCATACCGAGTACAGATAAGACAAAAAGGCCGACTACCGACGCGGCGACCACCCACTTGCGAGCAATGACCCGCTCCAGAATTTGACGAAATCGGTTGTAGTGCGAGGTGTTGTATATGGCGTCATGCCCACCGTCGACCTTCTTCAAATGAGGCAGCATTTTCACGCCCAGGTAAGGCGTGAAAATCACGGCAACCAACCAGGATGCAATAAGCGCTATACCCACAATCCAGAACATATTGCTGGTGTACTCGCCGGCCGAAGAGCGAGCGAAACCATTGGGCATGAATCCAACAGCCGTAACCAGCGTGCCCGATAACATGGGCGCTGCGGTATGGCTCCAGGCATAGGCGGACGCGGCGATGCGGTCGTAACCTTCCTCCATTTTTACCACCATCATTTCAATGGCGATAATGGCATCGTCTACCAATAAACCCAGCGCCAGAATCAGCGAGCCCAAGGTGATGCGGTCAAAGTTCTTGCCGGTGGCCAGCATGACCACAAAAACGATGGCAAGGGTCAGCGGTACGGCGGCGGCAACCACAATACCAACGCGCCAACCCATACTCAGGAAACACACCAGCATTACGACTACCAAGGCAAAAAAGAACTTGACCATAAATTCATCGACTGCCGAACTGATATTGACAGCTTGGTCAGTGACCTTGGTCAGGCTTATACCCAATGGCAGCTCAGTATTAATTGCGCCGACTTCGGTTTCCAACGCTTCGCCCAAATCGAGCCCATTCCAACCGTCGCGCATAACAACACCCAGCAGTAAGGCCTGCTCGCCGCCATTGCGAACCAGAAATGTTGCGGGGTCTTCGTAGCCGCGCTTGACGGTGGCGATGTCCGAGAGTTTTAGGGTGCGGCCTTGCGCCATCACCGGTGTATCGCGGATCTTCTGTAATTCATCGAAGGCGCCATCCAAACGGATAAATACCTCCGGCCCCTTGGTCTCCACCGAGCCCGCTGGCGTCAGCGCGTTCTGGTTGTTGAGCGCGGCGAATACATCCTGCGGACTAACACCCAGCGTCGCCAAACGCTCATGGGAAAGCTCGATGTAAATTCGCTCCGGCTGTTCGCCGACGATGTTCACCTTTTTTACACCGGGTACATGCAACAGCCGTTGGCGCAATGTTTCCGCGTCACGCACCAGCAGGCGCTGCGGCTCACCCTTGGCCTTGAGTGCATAGAGTGCGAAGGTGACATCGGCATATTCGTCGTTGACCATCGGCCCAATCACACCCGCTGGCAATCTGCTTGCCTCATCGCTGATTTTTTTGCGTGCCTGATAGAACTCATCCTGCACTTCAGCCGGCGGCGTGCTGTCGAGTAAAGTCAGGGTTGTGAACGCCAAACCAGGTCTGGTGTAAGTTTCGGTACGGTCATACCAGCGCAGCTCTTGCAGGCGCTTTTCGATCTTCTCGGCGACCTGATCCTGCATTTCCTGTGGGGTTGCACCCGGCCACGCGGTGATAATCGTCATCACTTTCACGGTAAAGGCAGGGTCTTCTGCCCGACCCAGATTGAAAAATGCGATCAGCCCTGCCAGTGAAATCAGGAAAATTAAAAACAAGGTGACCGAGCGTTCACGTACAGCGAGTGCCGATAGATTGAAGCGGGATTCACTCATGAGGCGCTCCTTCGGTCACGCTGTTAGCTGTGAGGTCAGCCACTCGCACCTGTTCACCATCACGTAGCAAATGCGCACCAAGCGCGACTATCCGGTCACCCTGCGTGAGTTCTCCGCTAAGGCTCGCGCTATGGTCATCCAAATGCTGGATCTTAACCGGACGCCAGGAAACCTTGGCTGGTTCACCAGTGACAACCCACACGCCGGGCCCTTTCCCGGCATCAAACAGGGAGCCAATCGGGACCTGGAAATTGCCGGGCATGGCAGGCTGTTCATTAACGAGCTGGATCGTAACCGTAGTCCCCAACGGGGCATCAGCCAGCTCCCCCTCCAGCACATAACGCGCCTCAAAGGTGCGGGTAAGTTGGTCCGCCGTATCCGAGAGCTGCCGAAGTGTGGCGGCAACAATCACATCCGGCTTGCCGAAAGAACTGGCCTGTGCGACAGAGTTGATCGCAGGGCGCAGGGTTTCTGGCAACTGGATAACCGCCTCGCGGCGCCCGGCATGGGCAAGGCGCACCACGGTTTGGCCCGCACCGATCACTTGGCCGGGTTCAGCCAGGGTTTCCATGACTACCCCATCGCCATCAGCCACCAATTCGGTATAACGGCTCGCGTTGCGCGCCACGTCGTATTGCGCTTTAGCAGCGTTGAGTTGGGCGTTTGCCGTATCGGCCGCTGCCTTGGCTTGGTCGTAGGCTGACGCTGAAATTGCCCCGGTACCACGCAGCTCGCGATAACGGGCCTCATCTTCCGCGGTTTGCAGTGCCCGCGCTCGCGCTGCCGCCACTACCTCTTCCTGTGCCACTGCCGCCAGCGTGAGATCGACAGGATCGATACGCATAAGCAGTTGTCCGCGTTTGACGGTTTGCCCGGTATCCACCAGCCGCTCCAGTACCTTGCCGGAAACGCGGAAGCCCAAATCGCTCTGGACTCGCGCCGCGACTGTGCCGGTATACGAACGCGCGGTAAGCGTCGATGGTTCGACAATGGCGGTACGAACGAGGGGTATGCCGGTGCGTGGGTCGACGGGCGCAGTTTCGCCACACGCGACCAACACAGTAGGCAAAGCACAAATGGCAATAGAGGTAGCGAAGTGACGCAAACGCATAAAAATCCCATCGAGGAAGTGATTAGGATTTTCATTATGTTTCTAGTGACTAATTTAGTCAATGGTCACAAAGTTGTTTTTTCAGGGCGACAAACTGCGGAGCACGAGACTCGAGAGATGCATCGGCGCATCTTCGATGTAATCAAAGCTGTATTGCAAGAGCAAAGGATTGAGGTAGGGGCGCATAACCAGGTAGATCGACATGGTCGTTTCATCCAGCGGTGTCTTGCGCTCAAAGTCCCCGGTTTGGCGACCTTCGAGCAACACATCCTTCAGTAAAGTTTGGATGCGCTCTTCATAGACCAGCACTGCCTGCCAACGCTCTGTGGCAGCCGATGCCGCAATTTCATAGAGCTTGCGATCCTGGAAAAACAGGCGAAGACTGGCTTCTGTCGCGGCTTTGAGCATCCGCCGCAGCTTTTCGGGTGGTGTGTCTGCGCTCGCCACTGCGGCACTGACTTCGGCTTCAATCTCACGCAAACAGTTCGTGCAGATCATTTCGCCGATGGCTTGCTTGGACTCGAAGAACTTGTAGATGTAAGCCTTGGAGAACCCGATGGCTTTGGCAAGATCCGAGACGGTCGTTTTGGCGTAACCGTAACGACTGAAGTGTTCTGTCGCCGCAACCACGATTTGATCGCGCACATCGTGGTCGGCTGGGCCGCGGGCTGGCATGGTAGGAGTGTCTGTATTTTTCATGGTGAGCAGCTTACGACAGTCGCAAAGATTGAACAACAGGTGACCAAACAGTATTTTGGTCGCAATTATCCAGGTGCTGCTTAGGGTGGAGTGACCACCAGGAAGCAGAGGAAGATTTTTTCATTTTTAAATTGACCATCGTTAGACATTTGAGTAGCTTATGTACTGTGGGCTGGATGGTCTCTGCGCGATTCAGCTGCACAAATCTCTAACAATAAAATCCAACACAATCCTTTAGGGAGAGCTCTATGAGAAATTACCGACGTAAACAATTGGCAGTGGCTATGTCGCTGCTCACATTCGGGACTGCTACCCCAGCAGCCTTGGCTCAAACAAACCAAGACACCGAAATCGCATTACTTGAAGAAGTTATTGTTACTGGTGTGGCGAAGGAAACACGGAAATTCGACGCCACTTTCAATATCAATACCCTTAATCAAGAAGACATAAAACAGCTAGCCCCCAATGGTACAGCTGAACTGCTGGGCAACATTCCCGGTTTTTTTGCGGAGGGTGGTACCGCAGGGGAGACACACAACAACGTTCTGGTGCGCGGGCTTCCTCAAGCTGGGGGCTATCGCTACGTGCCCAACTTGATCGACGGCCTGCCCGCCTATGAAGAGCCTGAGGCGCCGTTTATGAACAACGATGTCTTTATCAAAGGCGACTTGATGACGGTCAGTGTTGAAGCTGTAAAAGGCGGCCCAGGCGCCATTTTTTACTCTAATGCTTTAGGCGCAGCAGTGAATTACGTAACCCGTACAGGTACACAAACCTTTGAGGGCGAGTACAAGCTTGAACTGGGTGATTGGGGTCATGTACGCAATGACTTTTTTGTGGCCGGCCCGATCAATCAGAACCTGACTTATGCGGTCGGTGGTTATTACCGTGAATCAGATGGCCAGCGCGACCCGGGGTTTACGGGTAATAAAGGTGGCCAGCTGCGGGGGAACCTGCTCTATACCAGTGATGATGAAAGAACTACCGCCAAGGTACAGGCACACGTTATCGACGACACCACTATTTTTTATCAAAACGTCCCCTTCTCAGTTCCCAATAACCGCGCTCCCGGTACAGAAGACGACCCGTTTGAAATTGATCCCGGTAGTGTAAAAAGCTTGGGCGTTGATTTTGGTACAGGCACTGTAGTTTCTGATGCAACCGCTGAATACATGCTCTACGACAACCAAGGTAAACCCCTTAATTTAGACATTCGCGATGGCATCAAGCCAGAGTTTAATATCTTTACCTTGGAAGCCATGCACGAGTTAGAAAGCGGTGTCCGGGTTGAAGGTAAGGTTCGTCATACATCCGGGAGCAATGGTTTTAACGCCTTGTTCAATGACCCACCGGCAGAAACCTCACGCTTGACTACTGACCAGTACAACCGCATTAAAAGTTTTACCGGTGTATTGGGTGATGCCTATACCGACGCCACGAGTGTCAAGGCTTACTACACAGACACGGTGACTGGTACCGATCTATCAACTGCTACAGAAGCCCCGGCACTTTTAGCACACAATATCCCGGTATACGGCAAAGTTGACGCCGACAATCTCACCGGAGATTTCCGCTTGAGCAAGGAGTTTGAACTGGCAAACAGTAGTCATGAAGTCACCTTGGGTGCTTATGCCAGCGAGTACACCTACGACGTATTTTCGGTATTTGCCAGTGCCTGGAGCGATATTAGTGGCAGCTCACGTTTAGTGGATCTTTATGCTGTCAATGATGCAGAGCAACAAGTTGGCCCATCGATTACTCGCGGCGGCATGGATCAACCAGCCATTTTTGGATTAGGTGCTGATTCCACCATGCAAACCACTGCATTTTACCTGCACGACCATATGGCGTTTATGGATAACAGACTCAAATTTGACCTGGGCGTACGCTGGCAGGATCTGGATGTAGATCGCACCACCACTAACTCTTTTGATCCTGGTAATAGCTCGGAAGATTTCACACCTAACAATATAGCTGTGGGATCTACTAGCGACACCTTGATGGATAATTTTGTCAACGTTCCCGATGGCGCACCACAACGAGCGAATGAAAAATACGACGATTATGGTTGGTCAGTAGGCTCAAACTATTTGCTAATAGAGGACAGCAGCTGGGGCGACGTATCAGTATTTGGTACAGTCTCAGACTCCTTCCGTTTACCGGGTTTTGAAGATTACATCTTTGGCGGCCCAGCTACCAATCCTGGTACAGGAGAAATTGTACGCGGTGATCTGGTTGAAGATATTCAACAAATCGAGGGCGGATTTCGTATCGCAAATAACTCGCTAGAGTTTGCTGTATCGGCGTTCTATATCGACTTTAAAGCCAAAGAAAGTTTGGGGGCTACGCTGGATGACCTGAATGCAACAGGTTTTGGTGGTGTGGCATGTAATACAGTACCAGGCCCCGCTGACTGCCCTAAAGTACGCGATAGTTTCCGCCGCAGCCTAAGCAACACTGGCGTGGAATTTGAGGCAAGCTACACGCCTATCGCCCTCTCTGGCCTGACGCTGCAAGGTAGTCTGGTGTTGCAAGATCCGGAGCAGAGTCAGGACAAGGCTGTACGCACAGGTATCGTTGATGTTGACACCAATAATGACGGCATCAATGATCAACGCCAATACGAAGTATCTACCACTGAAGGTCGCCGCCCACGTCGTCAGTCGGAGGTCATGCTTAATTTCCGTCCGTCCTACACTTTCTCCAGTATTCCGCTCACTCTCTATGGGCAAGCCCAATATTTCAGTGAACGCTTTGCTTCAGATGACAGCACCAACGTGACGGTTTACCCAGAATACACCCAAATCAATATGGGGATGTTGTATTCAATTAACGACAATCTGGAGCTACAACTACACGTCACCAATCTGAATGATGCGGAATCCTTTACCGAGGGTTCAAGTGTAAGTTCAGGCTTGGCGTTTAGTGATGGCACCTACACAGGCGTCGCTCGTCCATTGATGGGGCGCTCTGTAAAAGGCAGCTTGAGCTATAAGTTCTAACAATAGGTTTATCCAACCAAAAGCAGTAGCGCGTAGCTACTGCCTCTTGTATTTCATCTATTTTTTATTCCGCAGCCTGAGGCTTTATTTTTAAATGGTTTAAGTACATCAATACTAACCCAGCGAATTTCAGAGGGAATCTTTGTCTCCATTGCGGCGCGCCAAGTGAACAATAAAAACTTTCCGTCGAGTGTTAATGCCGGAGCCATTTCCCAACCACTGGTATTGATTTCACTTCCAAGATTCTGCGGCTCCGACCATCCATTTTTGGTTTTAAAAGATACATACAAATCATGTTCCCCAACACCACCTGGGCGATTCGAGTGAAAAATCAAAAAAGATTCATCGGGGGCAATTAAGGGGTCACTGTCGTTGTAGTCGGTATTGATACCGAGCGGCAATTCTTCGATTAACCATTGTCCATCCGCACGTGGCTTTGCAACATATAAATCACCATGCAAAGCACTGGTGCCTTTTTTTCGTTCTGAGGAAAAATAGAAATTGCCGTTATTGGCAAAACTGGCATTCCATTCACTTGCGGGAGAATTAATAACGTCTGGCATACGTGTGGGGTTTACCCAGTTCCCACCATCTCGCTGCAAGCGATAAAGATCGGCTTGCCAATGCGCGCTATCACCAGAATTGTTAATGGCGGTGATAACCAAGTGATGATCCGGCGTAAACACCGGCTCACCTTCCCAGCTGTCGCTCACTAACTGCAGCAGCTCCGGACGGTTGCCGGGGCTGATACGATGGAGCCGGTTGGGAAACCATTTTTCATTGGTGATGGAGTAATAAAAATCACCCGTTAAGGGATCAAATCGGCCATAACCGACAAACTCCTGAGCGGGTGCCAGGTGAGTTTTTGCAAACACTTTGGGAACAGTGCCGGGGAGATCGGTATCAAATGCCATATAGCTTTGTGTACTGGTTGATATGCCGCTACTACAACCGCAAAAAAGCACCACACAAAGTATGCACACCACCAATTGATAATTCATTCCGGCACCTGTCTATTATTTTTGAACCATAAAAATCAATGAAATTTATGAGTTATAGATTCCAGTGTACGCCCCTTGGTTTCCGGCATCATCCAGATCACAAACGCCAACTGCAGCAACATCATCAAGGTAAAAAAGCCAAAAATATTATGCGGCTCATAGCTGCTTAAAAAACTGGGTATTAACAGGGTGATTAGTGCTGCATAAATCCAGTGGGTACTAGCACCGAGCGACTGACCTTTGGCGCGCACGCTATTGGGAAAGATCTCAGCAATAAATACCCAAATGACAGCGCCCTGCCCGATGGCATGTGCGGCGATAAACGCAAACACAAAAAACACCACCACCATACCGCCTGCGCCAGTATAAAAAGCCCAGGTGATTACACTCAGGGAAATGAGGTAGCCAATCGAGCCGATCAGCATCAAGGTTTTACGGCCTAATTTGTCGATTAACGCCAAACCAATCATGGTGAAGATCAAATTGATTGTGCCCACACCAGCGGACGATAGTAGCGATGAAGCGGCATCCAACCCTGCCAGACTAAAAATTCGCGGGGCAAAATAAATAATGAAATTGATACCCGACAGTTGATTAAACGAGGCGATTAAAAATGCCAGCATGATCGGCATAAGATATTTTTTTTGCAGCAACGGTTCGTGTGGGTCGCTGCTGCGAGCGGCATTGATTTCAGCAATAGCGGCATCGGCCGCCTGCGGGCTATCGCCCATTTTGATAAAGATATTGCGCGCCGCTTGCACGTTATTTTTTTCTAACAACAACCAACGCGGGCTCTCCGGCACCGCAAATACCAGCAGCAGAAAAATAGCCGAGGGGATAGCCACTACGCCGAGCATAAAACGCCAGTCATTTTCGCTGCTACCGGAGATCAAATAATTACTGAGGAACGCAGCCAAAATTCCAAATACAATTTGAAATTGATAGGTGGCCACTAAACGCCCACGGTATTTGGCCGGTGCAATCTCCGCCACATAGGCAGGCACAACAATGGAGGAGATGCCTATACCGACACCACCGATAAAACGCAGCAGCGAAAACACGTAGGGGTCATTCGCCAGTGCTGAACCTATAGCACTGACTACATACAATACGCCAATAATAATCAGCGTATTTTTGCGCCCCAGTCGATCGCAGGGAATGCCACCAAATAGCGCGCCCACTACGGTTCCCCAGAGCGCGGAAGACATAACCAATAAGCCATGCGTAAGCGGGCTGGTATTCCACAGCGCTTGCAGGCGCAAGTCGGCACCGGATATTACCGCCGTATCAAACCCAAACAAAAAACCGGCAATAGATACTGTAATTGCCCACATTAAAATATTTTTCATACAACCTCACACTCACCGCAACCACTTGCCCCAACATTGAAAAAACAGTGGCAAAAACTGACGTGTAACGACAGCAAAAATAGCCAGCGGTTTACCCAACCGCTGGCCGCCTGAATAGCTTAAAAATATCCCGCATGCCCCGCCGTTAACGCCAAGGGCTTATTGCTTTTAATGATTAACTGACTGGGTTTTTGCGTGGGGAAAATTTGATTGGTAAAAACCACTTCGCCTTGGTTAATAAATATTTCGATGGAGGAATTATCGATATAAAGCTCCAGCGTAATATTGTCCTGTTTGCTTCTGAGCGGCGCGCGCTGTACGCCCACAAACTTATCGGAAAATTCCGTCAGGCCGGATTTATTGCGATCAAACAATACTTGCATCTGGTCGCGATCAATAGTTAAACGCGACCGCTCACGGCCCGCACCCAGTTCCAATTCGATGCGGCTACCCGCCTGACTGTTTAACTGCAACTGCACATATTGCGGAAATTCGTTAAGCCCCTGCGCAGTTAATAATTCATATTTTCCGCTGATTTTGTTGGGTGTAAGCGCAATATTTTGTTTGATGCGCGCGGTGATTTCGCGCGCAGGTATGGATTTAACAACATAGCGCCCGTTGGTTTGCGCCAAGCTCAATTCACGCGGCAAGGTCATGGCGCCGCGCCAGGATTTCAGCGGCGTGTTTTGTGCGTAATCCCAATTGTTCATCCAGCCGATGGTGAGCGCGCGTTGATCCGGCAAATTGGACCAACCGACACCCGCGTAGTTATCCGCACCATAATCCAACCACTCGGCGGGGGATTCGCCTTGTTGAATGTTTTGCTGCAACTGGGCGCTAAATTGCGAGTCGAGGCTAAACGTTTTACCGTCAAAATCGCCCACAAAATACTGGGTGCCCGAGCCGCCATTAACGGCACCGTGATTGACGCTGACCAGCAAAACATATTTTTGTGTTGTGCTTCCCTCTATGTACAACGGAATGAGATCAGGACATTCAACAACTGCATTTTCCGCACTAAGATCAACCGCCAAATCACTTTCATGCTGCCACTGGATCAAGTTACTGGATGAGTAGAAACTTATTTTTTTATTCACCGCGAGACTCATAATCCATTTTTGATCCGCTTCAAACCAAAACACTTTTGGGTCGCGAAAATCCCGCTCGGCTGGATTAGTTAACACCGGGTTGTGCGCATATTTTTGCCAGCTGCGGCCTTTATCCAAACTGTACGCCAGCGCTTGTGATTGCCCCGCGGGCAGGCTTTTGTGCTCGCGGAATTGGTGGTTATAGGTATAAATCGCTACCAGTGGGGGATTGTCTTTGGTGCCGAGGCCGCTGGTATTGTTTTTATCAAAAACAGCGCTGCCAGAGAAAATTGTGCCGAGTTGATCGGGATACAGCGCGATGGGTAACTCCTGCCAGCTATATAAATCCCGGCTAACGGCATGGCCCCAGTGCATTGGCCCCCAAGCGTGGCCATAGGGGTTGTACTGGTAAAACAGATGGTATTCGCCATCCACATACACCATGCCATTAGGGTCATTCATCCAGTTGTGCTGGGGCGCGTAGTGGAACGCCGGGCGATAATTCTCATCGCTGGCGGCGAGCGGTAGCGCCAGCAAACCTGGCAGGCTTATACCCAGTACGGCAAGGATTTTTTTAAGTGTCACGGTTATCTCTCCCAAACAAAAAAGCCCGCTGCCGAAGCGCGCGGGCAATAGGCTAAAACACGGGTTAATTCATTTGCGGAATCCGCACATAATCCAGATTCAAGTGGCCCCAACCGCCAGTACTGTTATCAGTCACGCGCAGGTAAACCTTGCGCCCGATGTAGAGGCTAGCGTCCAGCGTGCGCTCACTTAGTGCTTCCGAATCGCTACCGCTGATTTTTACCAGCACCTGATTAGTCAGGCTGTCCACCACAGCTACCGGCAGCAGTTCAAGGTTATTGCCACCGCCGAGCAGCATGGCCAACACACCATTGCCGCCCAGAGTGAAATGGGGGGTGCGCAGCTCTCCCGTTTGGCTATCACCACCTTCTTTAAAGCCCCACAAGTGGTAGCTGCCGTGACGATTAAAGCTGTAACACTCCACCCAGTAGCAGCTATCACTCGTGACATCACCAGCACTGAAGGCATTGCCGGTAACGGTCCAACCGGACAGATCGCCCGACTCAAAGTCATACACCGCTTGGCTATAGCTGCTGCCGGTTGGAATGCGCAGGTCGTCGAGGTTGATATGACCAAAGGCGCCAGTCGCACTGTCGACCAGACTCACCTTCAGGGTTTCGCCGAGATGGGCTGAGGCATCCAGCGCCACCTCGGAATAACCTTCGCTGTTATTGCCGGTCACCTTGAGCAACACCTGATTATCGCTGGCGCGTATAACAGCCAAATAGAGGTTGGCGAGGTCGTTACCGCCGGAGAGCTTGGCGCGAATGACACCATCGCCGCCCAGAGTAAATGTTTGAGTAGTGATACTGCCAGTCAGTTCATCACCACCAGACTGGAAGCTCCACAGGTGTTTGGCGCCCTGCTGGTTAAACGGATAGCCGTCCCAATAACTGGTAGCACTGCTGATGTCGGCGCTGGAAAAAGCTGTGCCTGTGATTGTCCAACCGTCCAGAGTGCCCGCTTCAAAGTCGTACACCAGCTGCCCACCAATTGCGGCTAAACGCTCGGGAATACGCACATAGTCAAGATTGAGGTGACCAAAACTACCGACGCTGTTGTCCACCACTTTTAGCTGCAGTAATTGGCCCTTGTGAGCGGATACATCCAGCGTGCGCTCCTCATACCCCTCGCTGCTATTGCCGGTGATGCGCGCCAATTCCGCCCCATCACTCACTCGCACAACCGCGACATAGAGGTTGTTGATATCGTTGCCGCCGGCCAGCAGCAGCCGCACTATGCCGTCACCTGAAAGAACGAAAGGTGCACTGGTAAGGCTGCCGGTATCGGCATCGCCACCACTTAGATGACCCCAGAGATGTTTCGCGCCCTGCTGGTTAAATGGGTTGCTGCCCCAGTAGGTTGTGGCAGTGCTGATATCGGCGGTAGAGAAAGCAGTGCCGGTTACTGTCCAGCCATCCAGATTACCGGCTTCAAAATCGTAGACGCGGGTTACTGCTGCCGGGTAAACCTGCACACTGGCCGTGGCGGTGTAACTGCCATCGACCGTGGTGGCAGTGATAGTGGCGCGACCTGCACTCTGTGCCACCACCTCACCATTGTTGACAGTGGCGACCGCGGTGTTGGAGCTAGCCCAGGTCACCGCTTTATTACAGGCGGTAATGGGAGCCACGGTGGCACTGAAGCTGATGGTTTGCCCTACTTCCACCTGACGCACCGACGGTGTCAGGCTCACACTGGTGGCAGCGGTGCTGATGCTGGTGGGAATAGCGCCATGTTGGTTGTCAGCGACCGGGATGCGCAGATCGTCGATATTAATATGCCCCCAACCGCCGCTGGTATTGTCTACCACCCGGAAATAGAGGATCTGCCCTATGTGGTCTTTGGCGTCCAGCAAACGCGTGCGATAAGTCTCGGTATTGGTGCCGGTGCCGCGATACAACTCCTGCCCGGTACAAGCATTAACCAGGGCGACATAGAGGTTGTCGAGGATCTTGCCCCCGGCAATTGAATAGCGGATCTGACCATCACCTTCCAGTACAAAAGGGCCGGTGCGCATAGTACCTTGTGCGGCATCGCCACCACTATCTACTCCCCAAAAGTGGTAGCTGCCCTGATGATTAAAAGCCCCGCCCCACCAACTGGTAGCATCACTTACACCCAGATTGGTAAAGGCATCGCCGGTGGCAAACCAACCACTGAGGTCGCCTGACTCAAAGTCATAGCGCAGCAGACCACTATTGGCCACAAAGGTCACACCGGAGTTGGCACTGACAGGCGCGCCGTGGAGTTGGGCGTCGCTATTCACCAGGGCAGCGGGCGCGATGCTCACAGTCAGGTTGGTGATATTGGTGTCGTAGTCCAGCGCGGTTCCGGTCAGGATCAGACGCACAGTATCTGCATCTACCCACTGCAAGCTGTAACCCAAGCCGGCAGGCAGGTTGCTGATGGTCCAGTGCGCGCTATTGAGCGGCGAGACGAATTGGTTGTTACTGAGATGCACCAAAATACTTTTGGTACTTTCAGTGCCTTCCGTCAAGCTGCCTTCGGCCTGCAAGGTGATGCCAGTAACTGTTTCAACCACTGCAGTGAGGCGCCCCCCCGTGGCACGAAGCTGGCTCACATTCGGGCCGTTTTGCACCTGATTGGCCGCCACCTGTAATACCAACCCCGTGATGTCCGTGTCGTAATCCACACTGGAATTTCCACTCAGGGTGAGGCGCGCCAAAGTATCGCTAATACGGCTCACACTGCCCAAAGTCACGCCAGCGGGCAGGCCACTCAGGCTCCAATTACTGCTATTCAGGCTATTCGCAAACTGGTTGTTAAACAGCTGTACATCAATAGTCGCGCCATTTTCGGCATGCTCAACCACTGCCGTTGGCGTTTTCAGCTGCAGCTTGGTATCTGACGTGGTATCGGCAGAATTGAGTTGGTAGACATCCACCTGCGTGAATTGGGTGGTGCCACCGGCTGAGTAAAGGGCGATTTGGGTGCTGTCGCTGCGCGCCGGGTAAATGCGATTTTCAAACACCGCCTTGTCGTTGATAAAAACGGTCACCACCGAGCGGTCGACAAACACCTGCCATTTTTGCGGCACACCAAACGCTGCCTCGTCGTAGGCGCCGGTATAAAGGTTGGACTCCTCCATACCGGAGCGATTGGTGGAATGGGTTTTGTCGATGACAAGATTATCGCCATCGTAATAAATGCGGGTGTACTCATCGCGGTCAGGCGAGGCGGCAATGACCAAACCATAACTGCTGCCAACTTGTGCCAGATTGACCTGGGCGATGATCTCCACCTGATTACCACTGGCGGACAGGGTTGTCTCACTGCTCACGTTTTGATTGGTCACAGTAGTCGGGCTGCCATTGCGCAGCGTTGTGAGTGCAGCAACCGGCTTCTGACCTAAGGTCTGACCGTCACTCAACAGGTTCCACACTCGTGGTAGACCAAAGGTATGCGCCCAACCCAATTGGTTTTGCAGCTCGGAATTAGTGCGTTCATCCACTATGCCAATCGCCACCAGGTCACCATTGGCTGCGCGGGTAATAGTGGGCGACAAATGGCCATGAATCACATCCAGATTTTTCGGTTGGTGGTAGTCGGGAGTGAACTGCCCTGCACCATTGGCCGCATTGGGATTCCAGGTGCCGGTCCAGTAAACACTGCGCACATAGGGCGCGGTATTTTTTTGCATATCGCCGCCGATGGGGCTGACCACCAACACATACTTGGCCTGACCATTGTGGGTGCCGATGTATTCAAATACCGGCATTTCCCAAATATTGGAGCCAATATTCATGCTGGAAAAAGCCACCGAGCTAAAGGGCGCACTAGCCCGCACCCAATTACCACTGTCCAGATTGCTTGTGGTGTAGTGCTCCAAGCCCGCATTTTTAGGGCCTGCCAAATCTGCACCGATGATCATGTGCCAAAGGTTGTCCTGCTTCCACACATAGGGGTCGCGGATATCGTCTATGCCACCGGGGTTGGGCAGGTTTTTATCCATCACCCCGCCCTTATGCTGCCAGTGTTCAAAGTTATTGCCGCTTTCCGTACTGAATGACCAAGCAACACCCGGATCAAAATCGCCGTCGTAGTTGACCGTGGTGTAGTAAGCGTGCGCCTTGTTGTTATCGATCACCACATTGCCTGACCAAATGCCTTTGGAACCCAGACCATAAATCCCGTCGCGGTTTTGCATGGGGTAGATGGCATCTTTCAGATCGTGCCAATGCACCAGATCGTCGCTCACCATATGACCCCAATGCATCATCCACTTATAGGGGCCATTGGGTGTGCGCTGGTAAAACATGTGGTACTGATTGTTGTAGCGCACCAACCCATGCGGCTCATTGGTCCAATTGGCCTTGGGCATGGCGTGATAACGCGGGCGCAGTATGTCGTCCACAAAACGGGTATCGGGTACGTCGATGGAGTCGCGCCAGGGGGTATCGCGGCCAGCCAGGTATTCAGCCTGAAAATCGCCCGCACTGGGCAGGCTGTTGTAAACGCGGGTACTGTCGTAAGCAGCGTTGATGGCATTCACTTCAAACACCCCGTCCATCTGTACTTGATCGCTGCGACCGATAGTGAGCGGTGTAGAGGGTGAAAGGGTGAGGTTGCCCGATGCAAATTGCTGCTGCGCGATCTGGCTACCATCGAGGTAAAGCGTTACCACACCGTTATTAACCGTGGCAGCCACATGGCTCCACTCGTAGAGCGGAAACAGTGCCGGAGCATTCAGCCTGCGCAGGTTGCCGGCAATGTTGACATCAAACCACCACTCGCCATAAGTGTTCATGCCCAGGCGAAAACCGTTGCCGCTGGCAAACTGGTGCAACAGCGCCGAGTCGCGGTGATCGCCTTCTTTGGTTGAGGGGTAGGACTCCAACGCAATCCAGGTACTCAGCGCAAACTGGTTAGTCACTGCCGCGCCGCCACTGGGGGCAAAGGGGCCAGTTACCCAGGTGGAGTAGCCGTCAGTGCGCAGCGCCTTGCCGCTCACTCCCGGAACCCGCTCGGGTGAGTTCTGGTTGGTGTAACTGTTAACGGTAAAGTCGCTGCCGCCAGCGCTGTTAATTACCTGGGCGCTGCTATTGGACTCTTCGTAATTCAGCGCCACCAAAGGCGCTGCTGCCATTGCCGACTCCAGGGTAATCAGGGCTGCTGCCGCTGTGCTCCAGAGTGATTGTCTCATTATTATTTTCATCATTTGCTCCGCGCTATTGCGCCATTACTGTGGTTGAGGCTGAGGGCGAAAAACGTCTATATCCCAGACGCGCCGCCAGTCCGACTCCCTTACAAAATGAATATCGTTAGATATTTCCTCGCAAAAAAATAATTAGGTTACTGCTTCACTACATTCAGTGTTAGTCGGGGCTATGTGGTACTACTTGGTACTACACACCGGGTTTGCCAATGGAATTAAGCGGCCATTGAAATGGTTGATCGCGCTGCGTGCCTGCCGCAGCGCGGGCACGCTGTTAAAGAGCGCGTCGGCACTGCCATCTGCTTGCGCCAAAGCGAGGCCGATTGACAGCCGGTCGCCCAGGCGATGATTATTTTTGTTCACAAAAAACTTTACCGGCTGGCAATAGTGGAGCAGCAGATTGTCAGCCAGGGTTAACTGCCCATTGGCAAAACTGGTCAAGTCGTATTCGTACTCGTGCAGACCGCGCGCGAGATAATCAAAGCGCCTCACCGCTAACATTTTTGCCAGTAAATCCAACCGGGTACCCGCCACTTGCGGCAATTGGTTGTAGGCAAAAATATCCTTGTCCGACCACTGCGCGCCCACCCCGCTTTTGAACTGCCGCAAATCGGTAATGCTGGTGATAGCCGCAAATTCTGCAGTGTCCGCCTTCCGAATAATTAATCGGCGATAACCATTTATGCCGCGAAAAATATCGTGATCTATGCTGCGCATTTCGCGCTCGCGCTGACCTGTCACCGTTGACCACATTACATCGATTCCCTGATGCGTAATCAGCATGGCGCGCAGCCGATCTGAGGAGTGCATATCATCCGCATACTGCACCTGAAAACCGCCATAAATAAATTCAGTTTTGGCCAGCGCCAATGCCAGCAGCGCTTCCGGGTAATAGCTGGGTGCATCAACCCCCGGCGCACCGGCGCGAGGTATTTTTATCACCCAAGGTTCTGCCAACACCGGGGTACAGCAGAGCAGAACCATTAGAAAAAAAGTGAAATATCGCATCAACTATGCGCCCCCTTGATTACCTGAGCTGCCCGAAAAAAGGGCCGCGCAAGCGCGGCCAAGTTCAGGGTCTTACAACAACGAGGGATCACACAAAACAAACTTAGGGACTGTTTGTTACTTACTACTTACCAGGCACGGCAGAGTATTACTGCAGTGCAATGGCTTTTAACGACCAATAATCCAGTGCACTAAAGGTTGCTGTGCCTTGCGCCGCAAACAAGTTAATGCCATGGCTGTCAGCCTTGGTGGGATAGCTACGGAAGCTGAAGGCAGCCGCATCGTTAATAAATACATCCACCACCGAACCGTCGATAAACACATGGAATTTGGTGGGTTTACCAAAGGCCGCTTCATCGTAATTTTCCACTAACAAGGTTTTGTCTTCTTCGTTGGTAGTGGTGCTGTTGCGTTTATCCAACACGATACGTTTGCCAATCGCGTCGTAATAAACCCGCGTGTATTCGGAGCGGTCGGCGTTGGCCAATACTTCAAAACCGTAGCGCTCGGCCGTGCTGTTAGGATCCAGCGTGAGTACAAACTCCAGTTGGCGGCCAGTGGCACCGGTAGCGGTCACGTCAGCAGTGGACAGGTTGGCAACAGAGGTTGGCGTAGCCGCGGTGCGCAGACTGGTCAAATACTCGCTCGGGCGCTGACCAAGCGTGGCGTTATCCGGCAACAAGTACCATTCCCGCGCCAAACTAAAGGTGTGTGCCCAGCCGGCATCTAACTGCGCTTGCGAGCCGCGGCGCTCATCCACAATACCAATCGCCGTCAGCACACCATCTTCATTGCGTTCAACGGTGGGCGACAGATGGCCGCGTACCAAATCGAGTTTTTTCGGCTGAATGTAGTCCGGCGTGAATACACCATTCGCCCAGGTACCCATCCAATAGAGGCCACGCGTCGGGTTGTTGTTGTCGTATTTACTTACCGCGCCACCCACCGGATTGACCACCAGAATGTGCTTACCATTGCCGATAGGCTCAAATACCGGCAGCTCCCAAACCTCGGAACCCACATCCATATTGGCGTAGCTCACGCTGCTAAAGGTTGGCTTGTAGGTCCAATCCAACAGATTGGTGGAGGTGTAATAGGCCAAGCCGCCTTTCCCCTGCACCTTGGCGCCGATCAACATGTGCCAGGTACCATTTTCCTCCCATAAATAGGGGTCACGGAAATCCTGTACTTGATCGCTATCGATCAAGGGTTCCTGCTTTTCCCAAGTCAGGAAGTTTTCCGTGTCGCTGGTTGCCAGAGCGATGCCGGGGTTGAAATCCCCCGAGTGGTTAACATTGGTGTAAAAGGCATAAGCCTTGCCGTTGCTGACTACCACATCACCTGCCCAGATACCCTTCATGTCAAAACCACTGGTGCTGCCTTGATCCAGCGTGGGATAGAGCGCATCGGGCAGTACGGTCCAATTTACAAAATCTTCACTCACCATATGGCCCCAATGGGATTGGGTTTTGAACGGGCCGTTAGGTGTGCGCTGGTAAAACATGTGCAGTTGGTTACCGTTGCGCACCAAACCGTGAGGCTCATTGGTCCAACCTGCCGGTGGCATGGCGTGGAATTTGGGGCGCTGCAAGTCATTGGCAAAACGGCTAGCAGGCGTTTTGATGGCGGCATCGCTATCGGCGCTGCTGCCCGCTTGATAGGTGGCTAAAAGTGCGGTGCTGGTGAGCGGATAATCGTAAACACGGGTGTCATCAAAGGCGCCGTTGATACCGTTCAGCAGGAAAATACCATCCACGATATCGGTATGGCTTTTACCCACGCGCAAGGGGCGTTCGGCCAGTTGCAGGGTCTGGTTTTTGCTGATGTTACTACTGGCAACCAGCACACCATTGAGCAGCAGGCTGACCTTGCCCTGCACACTGTCCACCACTGCCGCCACATGGGTCCAGGCGTTAAGCGGGAAGCGCTCGTTGGCTTTGAGCGTGACCAGAGTTCCACCCACATTAATCCGGAAGCTGTATTCACCCCAGGTGTTGATATCCAGAGTAAAACCTTTGCTGCCATCAAACTGGGAAACCAGGGCTGAGGGTTTGTGCTGGTCGTAAGGTAGTTCGCGATCCGAGGGATAAGACTCCAAAGCTACCCAGGTTTCTACCGTCAGGTTTTTGGGATTCGCCAGACTAAAATTGGCATCGAGGAAGGTAGAGAAGCCATCGGTACGCAGCGCATTGCCATTGACACCCGCCACTCGCTCGGCATTGTTGAATTGGTTTTGAATAACAACCGCAGCGTCGCTCACCTGCTCCTCGGTATTACCGGAAGGCTCATCATAAGCGAGATGAAATACCAAGCTGCCGGTTGCCACTGGCGGTTGCTCTGGCTCATTGGTTGATTTGGGGGAGGGCCCTACTTCGCCCAGTTTGCAGCCCGCGAGCGTCAAGCTGGCGATAAGCGATACCAACAGAGCGTGTTTCTGCAGGCGATGTTGTGAAGCAAATGTTTTCATGATGTGACCTATAGCAAATGGTGCGGACAAACAACCTGACGGTAACTAACCGTCAGGTTCCGGGGTTGGCAGCCCACTAGGGCAACTGCGCGACAACACTGCTCATATGCAGATGATCGAAACTCAGGAAGCCACAACCACCGGCCTCGTTGTCGTAAATCTCAACATAGAGGCTCTCACCCACATTGGCGCTCAGGTCAAGGGTTACCCAATCATCATCGCCATCGATATGTGATGGACCACAGCTGTTAGGGCTATAGGCTGCCACTTCGCTGTCATCGCTGACGCGTTTCACACGCACACCCACCGGTGCAGTGCCATTACCACCCGCCAGCAACATATTCAGCTTGGTGCGCGCGGCATCCACGGTGAACGCCGGTGAGGTCAGTGTGCCGGTAGGTGCATCGCAGCCCTCGGCATTGCCGTTCATTTCACAGGTGCTCACTGCGCCACCGCCTACACCGGCCGCCGCGGTATTGCCCGCGCGGGTAGTGCCTTGCCAGGCGTCAGGCGTAGCAGGGTTGGCAAAGGCGCCGGTAACAATCCAACCAGCATCCAGCGTGGCTTGGGCGTCATCAAAGTTGCCCAGTACCTGCTCAAACGCGTCGCTCGGCAGCGTGACATTGCGGGTTGCGGTTGGGTCTACCACTTCGCCATCATCAGTGGCCGCCGGGTCATAGGCCTCACCATTGGTCATGTGCACATGGTCAAAGCTGACAAATCCACAACCGCCGGGCTCGTTATCAAAAATCTCGACTTTGATTTCAGTCCCAACGTAGGCCGTCAGATCCAGTGTTACCCAGTCTTCATCGCCAGAAATATGTGAGGGACCACAGCTGTTTGGAGTGTGTTTCACCAACTCGGCATTATCCGCCGCGTTTAATACCCGCAAACCGACCGGAGCGCTGCCATTACCGCCGCCCATCATGAAGGCGAGCAAAGGTTGTTCGGCAGTGACGGTGAAGGCAGGCGATGTCAGGGTGCCCACAGGCGCATCACATCCTTCCGCGTTGTTGTTGAGTTCACAGGTACTCACTGCACCCGCACCGACGCGGGCTGATTCTGCAAAGCGGGTGGTGCCAACCCAGGCAGTGGCTTCCACTGAAGCGGCAAAGGATCCAGTCGCTACCCAGCCGGCATCCAGAGTGGATTGGGGAGAGTCAAAACGGCCAATCACATTGCTGTCCGAGTCGGCATAAGGCAGTGCGGTGCGGAAGGACAGGTTAGCCAGCGTTTCGTCGGTCAGGGTTACTACACCACCACTGATCATTGGATTCGGCAGTACACCGTCATTGCTGGCAGGGTCGCGTTCGGTTTGATACAGGTGATCAAAACTCACAAAACCACAGCCGCCGGCCTCTTCATCAAACAACTGGAAGCGCACGCTGGCATTGCGGATGGCGCTCATATCAACCGATGTCCAATCGAAATTGTCATCGATATAAGACGGGCCACAGGAGTTGGGGGAGTAGCTGTGCAGCACATTGCCGATGCTATCCATAATGCGCAGGCCGACCGGCGCTGAACCGCTACCACCGCCCATCAGGAAATACAGGAAGTCTTGCACTACAGTAGTCGCTGGTGAGGTGAGAGTACCGGTAGGTGCATCGCAGCCTTCCGCGTTGTCGTTAATTTCACAGGTGCTCACCGCACCTTCGCCCACGCGGGCAGCGGCGTCAAAGCGGGTAGTACCCTGCCACGCAGTAGCGCTCGCCGGATTGGCAAACGCACCGGTGCCGATCCAACCTGACTCCAACATCGCCAGCGCCGAGTTAAAGTTGCCTACCACTTGGCCTTCGGTAAAGGCATCAGCGGCTACAGACACATTAAACGCCTGGAACTCTTCAGGGATATTGGCAATACCACCCACCACCGGCGTTACGGTTTCACCATCCTCATTGAGGAAGCTGGCATTGCCGCTTTGATAGACGTGATCCACCGCGATAAAACCGCAGGGTGCCGTAGAGCGATCCGCCACCCGCACTTTGACTTCCTGACCCAGAATGGCACTCACGTCCACTTTGAACCAGTCGTTATCGCCATCGATAAAGTTCTTGTCGCAGGTTTTCGGGGTAAAGCTCACCAACACTTCATCGGTCGCGGCACGCAGCACTTCAATCGCCACTTCCTCGTTGTCCGCAGAACCACCCGCCGCCAACAGATAGAGATAATTTTGGGTCACGGTAAACGCCGGCGATGTCACTGTCCCCTGCAGCGAAGCACAACCGCCCGCAAAGGTGCTACAGCTGGAGAAAGCGCGATCGCCAATACGAGCAGACTCTTTGGCAATACTGGCGCCCTGCCAGGCACCTGCGACTTGTGGATTGGCAAAATCGCCTGTCGCCGACCATCCGAAACCGCCAAAGTCAGTACTGGTTGCCATTTTCACAGCATCATCAAAGTTGCCAATAATGTTGGAGATACCATCTTCCGGCAGGGTTACACCCACACCCGAGGTAGGCTCACCCGCGCTGGCAGCCGTTTGGCCAAATGCACTGTTACTTTGATAAAAATGGTCAAAGGCGACAAAACCACAGCCCGCCGTTTCATTGTCAAAAATATACAGCTGCACTGATTGGCCTTTGAGTGCGCGCACATCAAAGTGGAACCAATCGTCGTTGCCACCCAATACCGGCTTGCTGCAGGTATTGGGCTGGAATTGCAGCAGTACGGTTTCAGTACCCGCCAAGCGCACCTGCACACCCACTGGTGTAGCACCGCCGGTCATCAGGAAGTTGATAAAGTCATTATTAATAGTAAAGGCCGGGGTCAGCATGCTGCCAATATTGCTATCGCAATCGCTGCCGTTGATTTCACAGGTGCTCACTGCCACCTTGCCGATACGTGCCCCTTCCAGCTTGGCAGTAAGGACATTCCAATCCTTACCTTCTGCAAACTGGCCAGTAACCACCCAGCCATTGGCCGGGTTCTGGATAAAGTCGGCATCTTCAAAGTCAGCGATTACATTGGCCGGGTTAAAGAGCAGCGGGTCGCTATTGGTCACCTTAAACAGGGTTTCGGAATTGCCCTGTTGCGGTTCCACATAACCGGTAAATTCAAAACCGGCACCACCGGCGTCACCGCCACAGGAGACCAGCGCACCGGAAACGGCTAACAGCGCGGTCAATTGCATAAGTCTGGATGTTGTTTTCATTATTCGTCCTCTCGACATCAGAATTCGTAAGTCAAACTGAGTTTGATTGTGCGACCCATCAGCGGGCGCCCCAAGGCGATATTGCGATCCCCTTCCTGCGTAACCACATTCACATCCAGGTTGCCGCCTTCGGTCAAAACCGCTTCATTGGTAAGGTTAGTGACGTGCATTTGGGCGCTGAACTGCTCGTTGATTTGCCCCATTACACCCGCTTCGAAGTACCAGTAATCGGGGTAGATAATCAGGTTGTCATCCTCGCCAAAACGCTCACCCAAATACTGGGCCGCGCCATATACCGTGACAGGTAAACCGGTGAGCGACTCCAGGTCGTAACTGGGGCGAATGTTGGTCATCAGGCGCGCAAAACGACGCGGGATATTGCCGTCGATACCCGATTCAATGGTGCGGTAACCGGTGGTCACAAATACCCCATCAACCTCTTCGGTGATGGGTTCCACAATCGGCACATTGCCACCGGAGTATTGAGGGTCTTGCCAGGTCACTGTGGTGCTCAAGGTAAAGCCCGGTACCAGATCGGGGCGCCAATTCGTTTCCAGCTCAACCCCGATGTTCTCGGTACCACGGCGGGAAATACCCTGAATAGTGCGGCATTCGTTTAAATCGATGAGATTGCCATCGGTTACCTGACAAGCAGGGTCTTCGATATCTTTGTATTCATGGTTGTTGCCGGTGGCGCGGAATTGATTCCAGAAGACGGTGACAAAGGCGTCAAAGGTGTCGCCCATAAACTTCACCCCACCTTCGAGCTGATCGATGGTTTGAATCGGGTCAGCCGAGGTGCGATCTGCCCAAATAACTTCCGAGCGCGGCATACGGAAAGATTCGGACACACGCCCGAAGATGGCGATGTTATCCAGCAACCTGAAGTTGGCGCCAAGGGTCCAGCCATTTTGGTTGAACTCGATTTCACGCGCCTGTACCCGCCCGGACAAACCCACCACACTGTTGTCCGCCAGAGTGTCCGAGGTGCTGCCCACCTCCACATCCGCCGGAGTGATGTCTGAACCGGTATCAGCAAAAAAGTAGTTGCTGTCAATGTTGAGCTGGTGCCAGCGGGCGCCCAGGTTGACATCCAAACGATCAGTTATCGCCCAATCGTCGTTGATGTAAAAAGCAAATGCCTGGTGCTTGTCATCCACCTTGAGAAAGGTATTTACGTGGCGATAAATGCCGTAGTCAGTCAGTGACGGGCCGATTTGCGCGCCGGATGCGTTGGTTGCCACCAAATCGAGTTTGCGTGGGCTGCCGGTCACATCGGTAATCATTTCGGTGATGGTCAGCTGGGTTCCCAGATCGTAATTACTGAAATAGGTACCAAAGGTCAGGTTGTGTTCACCCAACAAATCAAATGAGGTGTGCAGGCGCAGATCGTCCACAAACATCTCGGCTTCCACTTCCGCTAACCACAGGGTTTGGAAGGCCACATAGGGAGAGTTGGTCAAATCCAGCGGCGAGCCGTCGTCGGCATACTGCAGGGCAAAATTGCTATAACTGCGGTAGCGATTGGTGAACTCGGTGAGGTTGGCCGCATTGAGGTTATCGCCACAATTGTTTTCATCCACCCCGAAGTAAGACAAATAGACTGAACCCAAATCACACTGCTGGGCGGCGGTGTAGGCGCGGTTGGCAACATCATTGCGCTCACGGTCAGCCGTAAACTGTTCAGCCTTTACCGGCGTACCGGCGAAGATGGCGTTAAAACCACTGACGCCAGCGGTTTTACGCATGTTGTTTTCGATTTTCCAGGTGTCGAAATCGCGGCTGAACTTCAAGGTCCAAGTATCGAAACTCGGGTTGATGCCGTTGGCCAGATCGTAATCGCGATCGCCCTGCGCCGTTTTAATGGTGCCGGTACGCAAATCATTGGACGCAAGCGTGCCATTTGCCAGATCTATGCCCAGATCCTGAATGTTGTCCACCCGCGCCGGATTGTCCACCGTGGGGCGTTCTTCGACGCGCGGAATGGTGAAGGGAACGTTTTGATAGAAGATGGTTTTGTCGCGCAGCATATGTGCGTGCAACTCCACCTTGGTCAGCTCATCGTCACTGGTCCACACCAGGTTGCCACGCATCTGGCCGCCATCATTACCGGTATAACCTGGGTCGCGCACGCCATCAGACACGCGGTAGAAACCGCCCACGGCAAAGGTCAAACGGTCGGTCAGTGGACCGGAGACAAAAAAGTCGTTGCGCAAGTGCCCCCAATCGCCCACTTCCACTTTCACTGCGCCTTCGTATTCTTCACCACCGGTGCGGGTAATAAAGTTGGCCGCGCCGCCAAGGGCGTGCGAGTAGAGCACAGCAGATGGGCCACCGCGTACTGCTTCCACTGACTTGGTCATCAAATCGGCACGGATAAACACATCGTTATTCATAAAGCCGATTTCCGGCTCTTCGTACATGGGCAGTCCATCCACCAACAGGGGTAAAAACTTGAACCCGCCGGAGGATGGAATACCGCGTACGTTGGCGTTGTTGCTCGCCTCACCGGCGGTGCCACCCTCGGTGAAAATACCAGGCACTTCGCCAAGCAGGTCGGCGGTGCTTTGCGGTGCTATTTCCTTCATCTGCTCCTGGCTGATGGTGGTGATGCCAAAGGAGGCTTCAAACTTGGTCATCTGACCGCCACCCGCCGTACCGGTAACAATGATTTCTTCCAATTGAAGGCCTTGATCCTCAGCCTTTTCTTGTTTGCTAACAGATTTTTCCGCCGCGACCGAATCTTGTGCCGATTCAGTGACAACCTGAGCTGAAACCATTGTGGGCAGCAGTAAGCTACTCCCCTGAATCAAGAGCATCGCAGTGAGAATTTTATTTATTTTCATAATCTTCCTACCCTACCAAGGCCATAATGACCAACGTTAGACATTTCCAGATAAACCAATACGACCGAACTTTACTTTTCTCTCTATTGGTTTTGCCGACTCGCTTAATATCACTAATAGATCTTTCAACAAGAGTGGTGCAGTTGATAAAAATTTTTGACCATCGATAGACATAATAATATTCCATCGTTTCATTGCAAGTTTTTTATCCTCTGCCATTGAAATGGAACAGGCAAAACAACACTACCGTTACTCTTCTACTCATATACAAGTGTAATGTTTCGTTTTGCCCAACCTTCCTCTTCGCTAGAGATGACAGCGGCCATTGATTAGGGCCTCAATCTCCGCCATGGATGGCGGCTGGCAACCGGCGCGAGTCACGTTAATCGCCGCTGCCGCACAGCCAAGCTGCAATGCACCGCGCAGTAGTGACTCATCGGCCCAATCCAGACGCGACTTGGTCACTGCATACATCCGCGCGATAAAAGCGCCGTAGAAGGTATCGCCAGCACCAATGGTGTCCTGCACACGGCTCACGGGATAGGCAGGCACCCTAAACTGCTGACCGCCCACGCATGCCGTGGCACCCTCATCGCCGCGGGTAAAAATGAGCAACGAACCGGCAAAGTAGCGCTCGATCACCGGTTTTATATCGCCGATATCAAGCCCGAGCAGCGCCAGGTCCTCATCACTGGCCTTAATCACATCTGCCAGTGGCAGCAAGGCAAGAATTTTCCGGCGATACTCCTGCTGGTCGCGCACAACACCGGGGCGCAAGTTGATATCAAGGCTGATCACGATGCCGCGCGCACGCAGCTGCTCCAGCAGCGACGCTACCCGGTCAATTACGTCGGGCACCAACATCAGCGATCCGGTATGAAAAATGCGGGTTTCTGCGGGAATCTGCGCCAGCACACCGGCCACGGTAAAGTCAGTATCGGCAATGCCTTCGCGATAAAGACTGTAGCGTGGCTGCCCATTGTCATAGGCGACCAAAGCGAGCGAGGTTGGCAGCGGTGAGCGGTTGGCGGGATCAAATGCAATAGCCTGCAAGCGCATTTCATCCAGCATGCGCGCACCAAGGGCATCGCTGGAAATGGGGGACACGTAACGTACTGGTGCGCCCAACCGCGCCAAACAGCGCGCGAAGTTAAAGGGGGAACCACCCACTTTGGGGTCGTACAAGCCCTGTTCGGTAGGTACTAAATCCGCAATCGCCTCGCCCAGTACACAGATAGTCATAGCCGGTTACTCCAGGTGGTAGATCTGGGCCGAAACTGCATCCAGCGCGCCAGAGCGCAAATGCAATTGCAGCGTCGAATAGGGCGATTGCGGAAAACAGCAGCTGGTCAGGCACGTCAGGCCGCCATTGGCAAACACCTCTAGCGAGGAGCGATCTACAAACAACCGCAGCTCGGCAAAACCGGGCGCACTTGCATACAGCTCCGCGTGCATCTCGCGCCCAAAGCCTTCCTGATCCCAGCCCGATTGGCGGCGATCAAGACTAAGCCTAGCCTGCGCAGCGTCCAACACCAGGCTCAATTGTTCGCCCTGCGCATTTATCAATTGCCATTCCACCAGAGGGGCTGCCGCCGACCAGCGCAGTTGCAACACAATTTCCGCAACAGGCGGTAACTCGCTAGTGCTGAGCAACTCACCCGCCGCCATGGCTTGCGCCGACAACCAGTCAAACTCGCCGCGGCGAGCCTGCAACAAGTTGACGTGTGGTTCACTGGCCACCCGGTAGTGCCCGTTTACGTTGTGCAATGCCATCCGTCGCGGCAGCGACATAGCGCCGCGCCAGCTGTCGGTGGGAGTTTTATTGGCGTATTGCCAGTTGCTCATCCAGGCGATCATCACCCGCTCATCACCCATGGATTGCAATCCATCCCAGGTGATACCGGCATAAAAGTCGGTGCCAAAATCCAACCAGCGGGTGTCTTCGTGCTCGACTTGAAACACCTGCCCATCAAACTGGCCGACAAAATACTGCATCGCCGAGCCACCATTAGGGCCGCCCGGGTTGAGGCTAATGGTCAGAATCCAGCGGCTTTCACCCGTCTCGGCGCAGGTGAGCGAGAACAGTTCGGGGCACTCCCACACGCCGCCATGGGCGCCGGATTCAGCGCCAAACTCCGAAGCAAAGCTCCACTCCAACAGGTTAGTTGAGGTGTAAAAATGCGCGCGATCGCCCGCCACCAGCGCCATCACCCAGCGCTGGCTTGGCTCATGCCAGACAACTTTGGGGTCGCGAAAATCTTTCAATCCCGGATTGGCAATCACCGGGTTGCCCGCATAGGGCACAAAGCGCTTACCGCCGTCGGTGCTGTAGGCGATGCTCTGCACCTGTACTGCGTCTTTGGAATGCTGGGTATAGGTGGCGATAATTGGTGGGCTTACTCCATCGCCCAAGCCGGAACTGTTATTCCAGTCAATCACGGCACCACCGGAAAATGCGTAGCCCAAGCCTTCCGGCTCGGCATCCAGCGCTATGGGTAACTCCTGCCAGCGCACCAAGTCAGGCGACACCGCGTGCCCCCAGTGCATATTGCCCCAGACACTGTCATCCGGGTTCATCTGGTAATAGAGGTGATAAATGCCATCTTTGTAAAACAACCCATTGGGGTCGTTAATCCAATTGCCGCGCGCCGAGTAATGCAATTGTGGGCGCCAAGCGTCTGCGGGTAGCGCAGGGGTAGTAAAACTGGTCATAGCGAAGTCTCTGTTATGAGTGTGGATTGCACAGGAATATGAAAGTCATCGACATTGAGATACGCGCGCGGGCCCTTGGCCTGATCGCGAATGTGGAAATAGAGGCTTTTGCCCAGCGCACCTTTGAGGTCCCAGTAAACGCGGCGCAAGCTGTGATTGGTGCCGGCAGGTAGCGCTGCCGCCTCGGTGCCAGTAACGCGCATCAACTCACGGCCGGTCTCAAGGTCCACCAGCGCGACATAGAGATTGTCCATGTCCATACCGCCGCCGATCAGGAAATTAACCTGGCCGTTACCGCCCAGCACAAAGGGCGCCGAGCGCAGCTCGCCGGTGGCATCACCACCCGCTAAACTACCGAGCAAGTGACAACCGCCGGGGATACGCCCACTGGGATTTAGCTCCCGCTGATCCGCCACCACCTGCGCGGCAGTAAAAGCAGCGCCTTGCGCTTGCCAGCCGGTGAGGTTGCACTGGCTAAAATCGTGGTTGGGCAGCGCGCTCTGCCAGGTGGTATCGCTGTATTCAAAGGCGGCGGGAGCCGCGGGCACCGTGGCACCTTGGGCGGCACTCATCGGCCACACACGCAACCGTTTCACGACTGCGGCGGGTGGCAATTCAAGGCCGAGCCCAAGGGCATCAAGCGTTGCGGGAAATACTCGGCTGGTCAGGCCAATGCGGTCATTGACATAAACCTCCAGCATGGAGCGATCCAGAAATACGCGCAGCCGGATTTCATCATCCAACGCCAACTCACCACCCTGCACGCCATAACTCAGCACATCCGGATCGAGACTGGTGCGGGTGCGATCCAGCGCCAAACGCCAGCGCGAGGCACCATCAGCAGGCTGCAAACTGAGCCGGGTCAGCTCACTGGCACGCGGGTTTTTACGCAGTTCCAGCGCCAGTGAACCAGCGCCAGTCGAACCGACCAACTGCGCGCTATCCAGCACCAGTTCCAGCTCTAACAAATCCCCCTTGACCGGTGCCAACAGTGCCTGGGCCTGGGCGCCGCTGATGTTGGCGGCATCAACCAACGCTTCACCGCGCAGTGAGGAAAGCTCGGCGATAGGCGCAAACCGCAGTTGGTCGTCCTCGCCCAACCACAGGCTGAGTGGCAGGCCACCGTTGTGCGCCCAGCCGCTCTCGGCCTCTTGTTGGCGGGTAGTTTCGCCCTGGGCTATGGTGAATAAAATGCTGCGTCCGGTGACCGGGTCAACCATACCGCTGGGGCCGGTGAACTTGCGATCACCTATGTCCATCAGGCGCGGTTCGGGGTGATCCGGGCTAAACCGGCCGGTGGAGGCATCCCATACCCCGATCCAGTAATAGACCTCCACCACCGCACCAGCGCCGTGGGAGTTAATGCCAAACCAGTGGCGCGGGCGACCGTCGCGACCGGTACCCAGTGGCAATAGCACCGGCAGCTCCCATACCGGGCCAACTTGTGGATAGGCCTTGATATCGGTGCTAAACAGCGGCCCCAGGTAATTCCAGCCGAGCAAATCAGTGGAGGAAAACACCAGCGCCGTGCCGCTGCCATCGGGAATGCCCGAGGTCACCAGTTGATACCACTGTTGGGCGGTCTTATCCCAAAATACAAAGGGGTCGCGGAACTGGCCAAACAAACCCCAATCGCGCTGCTGCGTAATGAGTGCTTCCGGGTGCGCGACCCACTTGCGCAACAGTGGATCAGTCAGGTCTTTAGGGCGAGCCAACGCCATTCGCTGGGTGGGAAACATCTGGTCGTTGCCGGCGGTAAAAAACAGCACCGGGTTACCGTCAGCATCCAGCGTTGCACTGCCCGACCAAATACCGTCCGGCGCTAACTCACCCGCCTCGGGGCGCAAGGCCATTTCCACCTCCTGCCAGTGCACCATGTCATCGCTGACCAAATGTCCCCAGTGGATCTGGTGCCAAAAGGGCCCGTGCGGGTTTTTCTGGAAGGTAATGTGGTATTTGCCCTTGTAGTAGAACGGCCCGTGCGGTTCGTTCATCCAATGGGCATCAGGCATGAGGTGATACTGCGGGCGGTGTTTGTCGCCATCAAACGCGCTGCGTGCAATCGTCGTATCCGCCAGCGCAAGCGCAGGCAATTGCCCATCAACCAAGCCACGGGTATACAGCGCTTGGTGTTCATTGGTTGAGAGTGAGCCATCGAATACCGCTAACTCATCCATCAAGCCATTAAAACTGTGCAGATGAAAATGCCCCAAATGCAGCAGCGACGCCGGATGGCGCCCGAGCAGCAAAGGCACAGCAGGCAGCTGAAACTGAGCCAGCGCTGGCAGCTTATGAGTCGCCACCGGTTCGCCATTGCGATAAAAAATTAACAATTGTGCAGGCTTATCGACACGCACCGCCACATGGGACCAGGTATCAACCGGCAACCGCTGGCCGGCAGTGACCGTGTGAGTTTCAACTCCATCACCAAACTGCACCAACCACTCGCCGTGACGCCCGATTCCCAGTACAAACCCCTGATGTTCCGCCGCCTGATATTGACCAATCAAACCCGACGGCAACCCGCCATCGCCCCATTCATAGGCTTGCGGCGCCACCCACATACTGAGTGTCATCACCCCGGAGGCGGGTATCGCCAGTGGTGCCAACTCCACAGCATTGCTATAGCCATCAAACTTCAAACATTGACCGGCAATGCAGTTTTCCCGCCAGTAAGGATCAGACACCGGCTTATAGCGCGCCGCCAGAAAGCGATGCGCAATGAGGTAATCGCGCCCCGAAACAGCATCCTTTACCCGTGCACCACGCCCCTCATCAAACTTGATTGCCACTAACAGTGGCGCCTGTTGTTTTGGCCAGCAAGCCAGCAGCAATACTAGCGAGATAGACAAGACAATGATCAATAGTCGCGAACGCTTAACCAATCCCATAACGGACTCCAACAACTTAAACCCGGATTATTTATTGCTTTATTTGCGGATTGACAAAATGTCTATCGTTGGTCATTATAGTGAAAAGGGTAGGAAATATGTCAAGCTAAATGTTCGTATTTAGACAAGCCTGATAACTCACCCAGCCAATGGAACACAAATGACTTCTATTAAAGATGTAGCGCTACATGCCAACGTGTCGGTAAAAACAGTTTCCCGCATTCTGAGTGGCTACGACGGCGTCAGCGACAAAACTCGCGAGCGCGTCAATGCAGCCATGCAAGCTCTGGAATTCTATCCCTCTGCCGCTGCGCAAGCGCTACGCGGGCAGGAGACTGGCATTGTGTGCCTGATTACCGAGCGACTGACCACCACGCCAGATTCCTTCGATATTATTGCGGGCATCCAGCATGAATGTGAACGTCAGGGGAAACTCCTGATGATCGGCGAATCGGGTGGCAAGGCATCCAGCTTTGAACGATTGGTAAATGACTTTCGTCGCCAACGTGCGCAGGCGATTATTTTTGCCACTGTTTATCACCGCGAAGTCGCTATTGAACAAAGTTTCAATAAATGCCCACTCATTCTGGTGAACTGTTTTGAAAAAAAATTGCGCCACCCGACCATCATTCCAGATGACGAAAGTGGCGCTTACGATGCAACAAAAAACTTATTAAAAGCCGGCCACAAACGAATCGCATTTTTGACCCTGTTTGATGATATGCCAGCAACTGTGTTGCGTCTGCGCGGTTACAAAAAAGCTCACATGGAAATGGGTGTAGAAATGCAAGCGGAACTTATCCATGAAGGTGTATGCCGCGATCCAGAAGATGAGTTCGCAACCATCCCCGACATTCTGCGCGACATTATGGCCCGCTCCGAGCGTCCCAGTGCAATCATGTGTGGTAACGACAAAATGGCAATGCGTGTCTACATGCTGATACGCCGCATGGGCTACAAAATTCCCGAAACGATTTCGATTGTGGGTTACGACAACTACCGCATGATTGCGGAAAATCTGGTGCCCAAACTCACTACCGTCTCGCTGCCCTATTTCGAAATGGGACAAAAGGCCGCACAACTCGCCTTGGAAGAAAACACTCCGTTAAAAACCTATCTGATTGGCGGTGAACAAGTTATCCGCGGATCAGTAGCACCACCCGGGGCCGGTTAACGCCGGCACACTCTTGCCCATGCTAACGATGAGAATAATGATGCCATTCACTAGCGCCACCAAAAATTACTGGTTACTGAGTACCTGCTTATTTAGTTTTTTTCTAACCTGGTCGTTTACGTTTTCATTATTCCCTATTTGGTTAAATCAAGTTATTGGCCTTAGTGGCGAGCGCACCGGCATGATTTTCAGTATCAATGCCATGGCCGCATTATTAATTATGCCTTGTTATGGTTTTATTCAGGACAAGCTTGGGGTTAAGCGTTCGCTATTGTTTGCGGTAGGCATATTATTAATTCTGAGCGGCCCGTTTTTTATTTTCATTTATGCCCCCTTGCTACAACATAACTTTTATCTCGGCGCGGTAATTGGTGGAGTGTATTTTGCGATCACCTTTCTGGCGGGTGTCGGTGCAGTAGAAACTTACGTCGAGCGCATTGGTCGCTTTACCGGCTTTGAGTTTGGTAAAGCGCGGATGTGGGGTTCTTTGGGTTGGGCCTGCGCCACCTTTTTTACCGGTTATCTTTTTAATATCAACCCGCATATTAATTTTTATCTCGCCAGCATCAGCGCGCTGGTGTTTATTTTTGCCCTACTGTTTGTTTCCACCCAACCCACAGCGGGTCACTTACAGGAAAAAACATCGCCACTGAGCACCCGCGACGCACTAGGCTTATTAAAACTACCCAGCTTTTGGGCATTTGCCACCTATGTAATAGGCGTGACTTGTGTGTACACCGTTTACGATCAGCAATTTCCGGTTTATTTCTCCTCGCTCTTTCCCAGCAAAGCAGAGGGTAATGCCATGTACGGTTACCTCAATTCATTTCAGGTATTTCTTGAAGCGGGGGGCATGTTTTTAGCGCCCTTTATCGTAAACAAAATAGGCGCAAAAAATGGCCTGCTGTTATCTGGTGCCATTATGGCACTGCGGATTATCGGCTCAGGTTTTGCCGACAATGCAATAGAAATTTCTTTCATGAAACTGCTACACGCGGCTGAGCTACCCATTATGCTCATCTCTATTTTTAAATATATTACCCGCAGTTTTGACGCTCGCCTTTCCTCTACGCTGTATTTGGTGGGTTTTCAATTTATGACTCAGGTTGCAGCCAGCGGGCTGTCGGTTGTTGCTGGCTTAATGTATGACAATTTTGGTTTTGCCCTATCCTATAAAATTATGGGAAGCGTAGTTGTGTTTTTTCTTATTATCTCTGCATTTTTACTACACAACGACCAAGAGCCCCGCCTACAATTTCAGCCATCCAATCAGTAACCCATGAGCCAGGGGCAAAACTCATCCAATCTACGCGATAAGAATGAGCAGCTCATTTTATTGCTCATGCGTGAGCATCAACAATTATCAAAAGCCGATATAGCGCAGCTAACCGGCTTGACCTATCCGGCTGTTGCAAGAATTGTTGAAACCCTGGAAAGCAAATGCCTTATCCAAAAAAAAGGTATTCAGAAGAAACCGCGAGGAAAGCCAACAGCCCAGTACGAGATTCGAGCTAATGGCCGATTGGCTATAGGGATTGAGATTAGAGAAAACATTTTTCTGATCGCCGTGATTAATTTTCATGGAACCATTCTGGTTATTCAGGAGTATCCAGTCCACCAGCAAACAAATTTAACTCTTGCAGATCAAATTTATCATCAGGTCGTTGAGCTGGTTAAATGTCTGAAACTGGAGCAACAGCGGGCATTAATTGGAATCGGCCTTATCGACAGCGGCGATGAAATAATCTGCGTGCGTGAGATAAAGGCTCGCCTAAGCCAGCGATTAAAGAATCAAAACGATCAATCACTTTACAAGCTTGTGCTTGTGATCGTTCCTGCAGGAATTACGGCGGCCGCCGCAGAGATCATAAAAAATCCCACAAGTATTAAAAAAGATTCGCTCTATATTCAAATAGATCTGGACATTGACGGCTGCTTTATTTTTGCCAACGAAATAAATCTGCATCGACCGGTTGAAAAAAAATTTCTTGGATCCATGCCTATCGCATTCGCAGCTCATAGTAGAACTGAAGTAACACAATACAACTCGCTCAATGAGCAATCATCCCTTGCTAGTTTATGCCGACACCTTGGCGTGGCATCCACATTAGAATTAATGCATTTTAATTATCAAGCCCAAAACCCGGCAACCAATCAGATAATTTCTGCATGGATCCAAAATGCCGCCAGTGCACTGGCATTTTCCATTGAAACCAGCGCCAGTCTGCACCATCTTGACGAAATCATTATTGTCTCTTCTATGCCAAAAACTTGGCTTTTCACGCTGATTGATAACGTCAAAAGCCAAGCATCAACCCTGCTTCGCAACAGAATTCGCAGCGGTTTAACAGGGGATGAGACTGCCATCATAGGAAGTGCTGCACTGCTATTGATTGGAGACTCTCACCGCGGTTGATTAGTGGTGCTAATCCTAAAAACATAAAAATGGCTGGGCATGATTGCCCAGCCAAGATAAGGTTTATTCGACTAAAAAACTTACATCAGGGGAATAAATACTCGCTAAAGCCCTTCTACTCCTTCCCGATAGAGGCGTATTAATGCCTCAACATCATTTTTAAGAATTTCCAAGGTATTAGCATCTATCACATTTGAATTCCTGGAAAGCTCATGAGACATATTTGTTAGCAATTGCAAAATAATTCGATCGCTGTTCATACCATGTGCAATTTCTGACTGCGAAACAATATGTTGTATCTGCCTAAGGATACGGCTGAGCTTATCAGCTAATTTTCCGGTGATATCGCCCGAGTTTACACCTTCAATGAACAGGGAGATTAGCGACTCCAGATTAGTTTCTACTCTGAAGGTTAGCTGTTCATTGAGTTGATTACCCGCAAAATCTTTTGCAGTTATATGCAATTGGTGAGAACCAATTTTACCGGGTAGATAAATTCGGTAACTAGTTGTATTCACACTGGGTGCAATGATCTGACCATCCAAAGATACCTGCTGAAGTTCCAAGCCAGACAATGTATCTGAAATGGTCAAACTGAGCGTCTGATTATCTTGTATCGACTCCCCCGCAACAAAAGGTTCACCATTCAACTCAATCAAATATTGCGGCAAGGTTTTATCAAGTTTCACCTGAGAAAAATTAATATTTTCAACATTCCCCGCTTTATCTGCACTCCAGAACATCAGATCATTACTACCTTCGGTGCTGACAACAACTGAAGTTGCCGATTGCGATGGCGCATCACCAAGCGCAAAGTAAGTCGCATCAACACCGGAAGCGTCATCAATCGCATTGAACTCAAGCAGGACATCGGAGTTCACCCAGCCCGCAGGAATATTCGCTTGAGTGATAGGCGGTTTATTGTCCACATGCAGCCTCACTTCCGCCATATTGCCGAACCAGTTGCGCCAGTTGTATAAACGCAGATATCGGTAACCAGACTGAGTGGTAACACTCAGGTTTTGCCAATCCCGGGTAGCAAGTGCTGGCGAGGTGATTGTGGTCCAATTGATATTGTCATTCGAGCCTTGCACCACTGCACTTTCGATGCGGGTGTAATAGTTATCCTGGCGCGCCAGCATATTCACACCGGTTAACCACACCAAGTTCCCTTCTTTAAAATCAAAGGTAATGTAACCACCACTGCCATTGGTGCCGATTCGGAAATCGGAAACGGTGCCGGCATTACCATCAAAAAGCGCGTTTACGTTGCTCAGGGTTACCGCTGCATTGGGGCGACCAAAAGTCGTTGAGGGGTCAATCAGATCTGCAATTTCAGCAATATTAAGCAGCAAGTCATCGCCATTGATGAGATACAACCTGGAGCCATCGGTCGTGCTGCTTTCAGGCGTTCCAGTTGCGCCAGTTGTGCTGGTGTAGTTAATCGTGAACCCAACATAACCTTGGTTGACGTCGGCTGACATAGTTGCGGTTGCGACCCAGGCGTTATCATTGATTTGGGATACGCTGGCAGGAACACCCTGAATAATCACGTCCATATCTGCAATTAAACCAACTGCACCTATAGAAATGCTCACCTCATCGCCAATATGAATCAACCCGGTTGCATCCGCAGAGGTAGAAGACAAACCAACGGTGCTGATCAAATCCACAGGGCCGCGATGACTACCGTGGAATTTCACTTCCGCCATATTTCCAAACCAGCTGTTGCTGTTGTAGATGCGAATATAACGATAATGCTGAGGATCATTAATTGTCAGCGCTTGCCATTCGTTAGTTGAAATCGCTGAGCTGGAAATAGTGATCCAATTTTGATTATCCTGTGAAGCCTGAATACGCGTACCATTAATGCGTGTGTAGTAGCCATCCTGACGGGCCAAAATATCAACCCCGGTTAGCGCAACAGAGCCGCCGAATTTAAAATCAAACGTGATGTAACCACCAGCACCATTACCACCTAATCTAAAATCGGAAATGGTGTCAGCATTATTATCAAACAGATTGCCAACCTGTTGCGCCGTTACCGCTACACTTGGCCGCCCGAATGAAGTGGACGGGTCAATCAAATCAGCAAGGCTGGAAATTCCATCTATAATATTGGTGCCATTGGTCACATATAAATTGGATTTAATAAAAGCATCATTGCTTTGACCGGTAGCGCTGATAACGTAGCTCAAGTAATAGGACAACGCACCCGCATTAGCATTCACCGGCAAGGTCACACTGGCAGTCCAATGAATACCATCGGTCGTTGAAACTACCGCATTGACGCCCTGCACATTGAACACCAGATTTTCAATCGCCTCTTTCGCAACCAAACTCAACGTCAGCTCACTGCCAGTAAAAACAATTCCGCGCGTACCCACTTGCTCTGGCGCTACGTTGATCGCTTCAATTTTATTATTTGTCTCAAAGCGCTCACCCCAAATACGCACCTCACCCAGCTCCATCAAATTCAGAACTTGATTGCGTAATGCATCGGGGTGCGGGTTAACCATTTGCAATTTAAAGTAGCGATACTTACTGTTTTGGTAAGCGGCATCGACTGGCAAAATGGCAAGATCATCCTGAAATGGGGACTCATCCGGCGTGATACGCGTCCAATTTTGCGAATCATTGGAAGCAAATACTGTAATGCCGGCGCCGCGATCTGCAAAATTCATCCGTGCTTGAACACCGAATGCGGTCGCACTGACTTTATGGTCTATGCCAAAATCGAGAATGTGATAAAGATTAGCGCCAGATAAAAAACCGGTAAAGGTGTCAGGGTCTGCATCAACAAGTGAATAGACACCACCGAATGTTGTGCTCGCAACTGTACTTGCGAAATTCAAACTTCCATCACCCAATAACGGCGTCACCAATTGCAATTCACTCACCGCGACAAACAGAGCTTGAAGCAGTGCTGCAAATTCTGCTTCACTCGCATTATTCAAACCAGTTGTCGCCGCCGCATACGCTTGTTCATAATTTTCCAAAGAATCTGTTGAATAAATTGCGTTGCCATCGAACCCCGCATTGATACTGGCCAGTGCGGCATTGCGATCTTGCTCGACATAAACGTCAATTTTTTTAGTGGTGCTGGTCAACGCATCATTTGCAGAAACCACAAAAGAATAGTGACCAGCGGATTGCGGTATCCATGTGAACGCACCGGTTTGCTCATTAACCCCGGCGCCCGCAGGAGCCTGATCAAGTTTGTAGGAAATTACATCGGCAGAGTTGGGATCAGTCGCGGCGAAGTTTTTGTTAATAGCGGCGCCTACATAGGTATAAATTACCTGGTTCCCCACACCCTCGACAAACACCGGTGCACTTAATTCGGTACCCGCATTCACATTAAAATTATCGATATCAACCTGAGTGCCATCACCTTCAATAAATACATAATTCAAGCTGTAGCTACCACCAATACCACTTGGAATAGCGCCGGTTCCCGCGTCATAAACCACATAGCGCCATTGATTATTGGTATTGGGTAGCTCAATTTTCTGATAAGGCTGTGCCTCCAATCCAGTACTCAGCGCCAAGGTTGCAACGCCGTTAGTTCTGACCTTAATACCGTAAGGTAAAACACTGGGGCGCCCACCATAGGAGAAATTAAACAAGCAAATTTTTGCGCCTTCAGGCGTCGCCATCAAACGCACAAAATCCGTACCCGCTTCGCTAAGAGTTTGGCTGTTTGAATCAAACGCGGTGTAGCGTTCTTCAGGCTCAATAAGCGATGCGTTTAGCTGGGGTTTGGGCAAACTAGCAGCCCCTTCGTTTGCTACTTCCGCCGGAATATAGAGCCAAAAATCACCGCCACCATCGACATTTTCCCACGCATTGGCCAAACCACGTGCGTAATAAAAACGACCGGGCACCCGGCTCTGAAAACCCTTATAAAAATAGGGAGCCACCACCGAGAGATCGACACCTTTGGTGTAGGTGTAGTAATAATAAAGATCCCAAAAGTTGGTGGTTAACATACGCCCGCGGTATTGGCTTGAAATAAAATTATACAAACCACCAACTTGACCATCCGCAAAAATAGAAAATTCTGTGGGCACCCAATCGGTAGGATTACCGGCCATATAGCGCCAGAAAAAATCGGCGGCATGGAGTACACGATCATTTAAAAACTCGTACATGCCAACAGCATTGGGCGCCGTGGATAGCTCACCGGAAACAGGGTCAACTTTAGAATTCTGTGCGTAAAACATATGCGCAATAATCGTGGCATTGTTGAGATCGCCCGCACCATGGGCTTGATCCCGCCCCATTTCAACATGCTGCACAACGGGTGTTGCCAATAGCTCACCCGTTTTTGCGTTGCGATCAACCAAACGAAATAAACGTTTAATAGAACCATTAAACCCTTGGTTCAATGCGGTCTTGTTAACCGTCATCCATTCGACCGCTTCGGTGTAACGATCTTTATTGCCGGTAAAAATATAACCCGCCATGGCGCCCATCAGTGGGTAGCCATGCTGGTTCATAAACTCATTATTGCGATGCATGAAGGTTTCAGTAGCCGGAATAATTAAATTATTCGTGAGCGCCTGTGTATCAGCTTCAGTCCATGCCGACGCACTATTTTGTGAATTTGTATAACGCAGGATTTCCGCACCGGCCAACATGCGATTCATCGGAATACCCGTGTGAATATGGGCATCGCTAAAATAAGCATACTGCGCAGGGTCCATCTGCCCCCACACACGCAATATATTCATCGCGTTAGTTCGATAAACATCATCGCCCGTGATGTAAAACAGCAAGGCTTGGGTATACACCTTCAAACCATCCGCAATAAAACGCGAATTAAACGATTGACTATTAAATGCCAATGACAAGGGTGTTGTGGGGTTGGCCGAACTGGCATTACTTGAAATTGCAGTACGCGAAGCCGCGGAGGTCGCCAGCATATCTTTGTAATAGCTATACCAGGGTTCTTGTTGTGCAATCACTTGCGCACGCACATTTTCCAAAATCGGTTTGGTTAAACCCACCCCGGGGTGGATGAATCCTGCTGTATCGGTTGATTCTTGAATACTGGGATTAAAGTCGGTAATGGCTGGCAAATCCTGTGCATTGGCGGATATACATATCACCGACACACACAGGGCTTTAACTCCACCAATAAATACTTTGCGGGAAAAACACCTCAAAAATGTAAATGAGGGAGTAACTTTTATATTTATCATTGCTGCCTCTGCTAGCTGATTGAAAATGCGACCCACCCCACCTTACATCGGGCAAGCCAGTTGATAGCACCGCGTTTCAGGTGTGATAAAAACACCAAGCCATTAATCATATTTATACGGCATTAGTTATGGTATCGATACCATTTCTGGATTGCAATAACCCCATAGCAACATCAAAAATTTATTCTAATAGTGCAAAAAATAATGGGTAATTGATTTATTTAGACGCCATGGGCAATAAATATCGTTACCATTTTTTACATGGAAAGATATTAATGCGAACAAGGGTAACAACAGAGAAAGCGCTGGGCTGCGGGTAAATATCTAAATTGAATAATACTCCACACACCTAACAGAGGGAAAATGCCCCTCTGCAAATAAGGGAGCATTTTTGAGGAATACCAAAGAAACCTGAAGAAAATATTAGGGCTTAACGATCACATCGCTAACATGCTCACCCAGAGTGAAATCGGACGGTTTTAAGCGCTTACCGTCAAGGCGAATATTTTCTAACACAATATTGTTAACCGCCCGTTCTTTGCTGTACCCGCCAATGACCGATGTGTTGAGACTGCTGTTTACTATAGAAATATTCTTCAGGTAAACATTCTTAATGCCTCTACCAGGAGAGTGACTGTACTTTTCGTTAAACACTACGCGGAAGTTAAATAACATGCCCTCCTCTACGCCATCTATACGGATATTTTCAAAGTAAACATTTTTAACCAGATTATCGTCGCTGTTGGTAATCGCCATTGCGCCCTGATAATTCCGATCATCTTCATCATGCCCCAGAATATCGATATTATTGAACCGGATATTTTCAATGAGTTCAGGTTGTTTATTATTGCCATGCAGGCCGATATTGATAGGGTGCGCCACATCAGCCCAGAGTACAGAATTGGTAACCATGATATTTCGGGCGTCGCCATAGTAGTCCCAGCGATGACCATAAATAGCAATACTGTCGTCTGAGGTTCGCAAAAAAACATTATTAATATTAACGTCAGAGCAGGCCATCATATCTATGCCATCGGTCCAGGGTGCCGCACTAAATGTTTTAATGTTGCGGATATCTACATGATTGGATTGGCCGCAATACACCGTGTAGTGTTTTGGATTAATAACTATTGGCCCATCAATCACCACGTTACTGGATTTAGTAATTTCAAAACCACGCCCCGCTTGATCAATTAAACCGCGCCCGGTTACTGTCACATTATTGGCGTTGTCTATTAGCAATTTCCCACGCAACATTGCACCGCCGTGTAGGTACACAGTTTTGTTTGAGGCAATACGGAATGCACCTTCGGCATTTTCCGGCGGAAGATGTAAGCCGGGACCGAACCATATAACATCGGGATCATTTTTATCTGGAATATTTTGTTCGATCGCACTGGCAAATAAATGCAGGTTGTGAAGGCGATCGCCATCAAATTCAATAGATATATTTTCTGGTTTTGATAGTTTGAATAGCGCTACATTTCCCGCTAGTTTCGGCTTTATTCCTGCACTTTTGGGGCGAATTTCAACGCGCCTTATATCACCATTATTTTTTTTAACGGAAACCTCAACCGGTTCCCCCATATCAAAATATACCATGGATGCATTTTGCGGGTTATCCAAGTCTACTTTTACCTTGTACTCATACAGGTCCTGCCACTCACCACCCAGTTTTCTCACACGAACGGTGTAGTCATCGTTATGGTGCGTATAAAGCGCTTGTTTGGGTACCTCATAGGTAACGAGATCATCAGCGACTGCAAAAAAACTACTGCTAAAACCCATTCCAAAAATGGCAACCAACTGTATTAATTTATTATTGTGTATCGATAAACTCATTCTGTTCTCACCATATGTTTTTATGTCGCAGAGAAAAATTGCAACCGACATCAACGCTCTTTATCACCCGACTCAATACGAAAATAATCGAACTCCGCGTGACCCGTTGAGGTTGCAACATAAGCGGGGGTTCCACTTGCGGCCTGCGCGAATAATCCTACCTGAGTACCCACCCAACGACCTGGCTGCGCAATAAAACCTGGGCCAATTGCATAATAATGCGTATCGTCAAGACTGTAACTAAACGTGACTTGAGCGTGATATGCGCGCAAGAGCGAGGGATAAATTACCGGATAGTCCGGTTCGGGTTGCGCCACGATTACCGGTTTAATATGGATACGAACATAAACCGCGCCACTCACTGTGAGCGGTGCGGTCAGCTTGGTTTCAGCGGCAAATAAATTGGCATTTTCTCGCGTGACCTGCACCAATCGAATACCGTCAGCGGTATTTTCCAAACCTATCCAACCATAGTTGTAACCGAGCACCAATAACCCGGCTCGCTCACCGATACGCTTTGGCTCAAGTGTGAATTGCGTGCTCGCCGTAAAACGCATCCCCGGTAATTTCTGTGTTAATAAGTTACCCGCCTCCCATAAATTCTCCGGGGAAGAAACAGATTTCAACCGTAACTTGTTTGTGATTGTTGAATCCACCCAATCAGATTGCGGATTGGCGCTCCATTGCCAGCCTAAATGAAATCCCTGATTAAACTCATCATTTACTATGGGCGCCTGTCGGATTTGAACAACCGCATCCGGTTTTTTATAAGAATGCACGGGTTGTCCAAAATGATTTTCTTTTTGGGGTGAACCGATAATCGGCCAATCATCGGCCATCCATCGCATAGGTTGCAATAATACGCGGCGGCCATAAGAATCTGTCTGTTGAAAATGTAAGAACCAGTCTTCCCCTTTTGCAGTATTTACCCAAGCTCCTTGGTGAGGGCCATTAATTGTTGTGTCGCCCTGATCCATCACTGAACGTGCCTCATAAGGGCCGGTGATATGTTTAGCGCGGAACACCGCTTGCCAACCGCCTTTTACGGAGCCCGCCGGAGCAAATAAGTAGTAATAATTTTTGCGTTTATAGAGTTTGGGGCCCTCCAAGGTAAACCAGGGCAAATCACCGTAGGAGGTTTTCACTTTAGGCAATAAATTTCCATCGATAATGATTTTTCCATCACCCTTCACACTCAAACCATCTTTAGCTAATTCTTTTAACTCAATAATATTGCTTTTGCCGGAACGTGAATGGGCATAGGCATAAACCATGTAACCTTTACCGCCCTCCTCCCAAAAGGGACAAGGGTCTATAACACCTTTGGTTGAATCAATTAATTGGGGTTTGGCCCAAGGGCCTGTAGCTGATTTTGCGGTAACTACAAATACACCAAAGTCCGGGTCAGCGTAATAAATCATAAACTGATTATTGTGGTGGCGAATGCAGGGCGCCCACACACCTCCGCCGCGACGCGGAACAGAGTGATGCGCAACAGGTTCAATTTGCTGCAGCGCATGACTAATAATTTTCCAATTCACCAAATCTTTAGAATGCAATATGGGTAAACCGGGGACATTGGTAAAACTGGATGATGTGAGATAAAAATCATCTCCTACCCTGACCACATCGGGATCAGAGTAATCGCCTTGTAATACAGGATTAATATAAGTTCCATCGCCTTGGTCAGATATCCACACACCTGTCGCTGCAGTTTGATCAATTGTCATGCGGGGTGGTTCATTTGCCCAAGTAATCGCGGCTGACAGAAAAAGTACGCACAGTGCGAAATACCATCTGAAAAAATTCAACATGCTGATAAATCCTCGCCGCGGCTGATTATGGCAAGCCCGTAACAGAGCACCACTTCTTATCGTTACTTTTTATTGCTATAGGCCAAATAATTCAGGCAGCGCCAAACTGATAGCAGGCACAAACGTAATTAACAACAAACCCGCTAGTTGTAACAAGAAAATAGGCATGAGGGGGGGCAGTACACTCGTGATTTTTTCGCCAGAAATACTACAAGCTACAAAAAGCACCGTACCAACTGGTGGTGTAACCAAGCCCATCGACAAGGTATAAACAAGGATAATGCCAAAGTGAACCGGATCAACACCTAGCGCAGTAACAACGGGAAAAAATATCGGGGTGAAAATTAACATGGCGGGTGACATATCCATAAAAACACCAACCAATAACAAGATAGCGACAATCAGTAACAAAACCAGGTATTTATTATCGCTAAACCCGGTTAGTAAACTGCCAACAGTGTCAGGGATAGAAGCAAAAGTCATGGTCCAGCTCATCATGCCGGAACAGGCGATTAAAAATAAAATAACACCGGAGACTACTGCTGTATCCAGAAAAATTTCGATTAATTTTGGTAGCGAAAGCGCGCGATAAACAAGTGCAAGTAGCAAGCTATAAATAACCGCAACTCCTGACCCCTCGATAGCGGTGAAAGCGCCGCCCAGTATTCCCCCTATAACAATGAAGATGAGCATTAAGCTCGGCAGCGCACGGAGAAAAATGGTGAACATTTCCGACATACTCTGTTTATTGTCGTCCGCTGTGTAACCTTTACGCTTTGCGTATAAATAGGCACCAATCATTACTGCTATGCCCATGATAATACCGGGCAAATAACCCGCGAGAAACAAAGCAATAATCGATGCACTGCCCCCCGTAATCAGCGAATAAACAATAAGTGCACCCGAAGGTGGAATAAGCATGCCGCAGGGAGCCGATGCAGCATTAACTGCAGCAGTCATTGGCATGTCATAACATTTTTCCCGTGCAACCGGAGTGATTATTCCCCCGATTGCTGAGGCAGAGGCAATGCCCGAACCCGATAGGGTACCAAATAACATGTTCGCCAAAATGTTGGACTGCCACAAGCTACCAGGAATACGCCGGCCAATTAACATAGCAAGGTCAATTAACCTTCTTGCAAGCCCGGTTTGATTCATAATGTTACCCGCCAGGATAAAAAATGGCAGTGCAAGAAAACCAAAGCTATCCAAGCCATTAAATATAGTTTGACCCGCTGTTGGAAATATTTGGTTAAAATCTATTTGCAACGCCAAGGTAAATAAACCTGCATAAGCAAGCCCTATAGCGATAGGTGTCCCAATAATCAAAAAAATAAAAAAGCTGACAAACAACACCAATAGGGAAACTATTTCCAGATTTTCCTCCACCAATAAATTAAAAATTGATGAATGAGCAACGAGGATTATTAACAAGCCAGTACCGACCAGCAAACCAATGACCAAAGCGAGATCGATGAATTTCGCAGATTGATATTTAAATAAACGAAAAATTTCTGAAAACTGGGATAAGACCGTAATAACGCCAGATAACAACATTGCTGTTTGCAAAATTCCCACGGGTATTTTGAATATCGCAGTCTTCATCAATAAATTATCCAAATAGGACTGGTAACCAGCAAAGATGAAGATAAAGCCAAAAATCATAATCAACAAGGAATTCAATATATTAAGGCGAACGCCATATGTTGTACCGGAAAATCTATCCAGCAAAAAAGGCAAAGTAAGATGCCGCCCCACTAAAAAGCAGTATCCTCCCGCCAATAATCCCAGCCAAATAAGGGCGTAGCGTAAAAATTCCTGGGGCCACATACTGGGTGAGTTGAATACAAAACGGGAAATCACTTGAAAGGAAATAGCCACCACCATCGCAGCCAACAAAGCTACCAGAAAGTAGCGCAACACACCTACAAACGGCCTGCTTATCCACACGGAACAGGAAGAAAAATTATTTTTTACTTTTATGTTTTTCATTGTCTTATTCCGTAGGGAAAACACCAGCAGGCGATACTTACAGCTTACGTTTTTCGATGGTTAAGATGGCATTTAGCAATTTGGACTTCTCTTCGTCCTCAAGCGCCTTTTGGTAGATAGGCTCAACCGCTTTCATAAGCGGGGTTTTGTCTACCTCAAAGAATTGCACACCAGACTCATCAATTGCCCGCTGTTTGTATTCACTCTCCTTAGCATCGGCATAGGCAATAGATTTAAGGCTTATTTTTTCAAATTCCTGGTTTACTATTTTTAAATCCCCGGGAGAAATCTGATTTTGAAACTGAACGCTGCTGAGAACAAAATCGGTTAAGCGTGTATGTTCAGTTAGTACAACATACTTGGCAATCTCGCTAAATCTGGCTTCATACAAACCGGCTATTCCACCCTCGGCACCATCCACGACCCCTTGTTGCATAGCAGAATACAATTCGCCAAAGGGCAATACACTTGGCACCGCACCAAAGCGGGTAAGCATGTCGATATAAGTTTGGCTGGAGATTGTGCGCAGTCGCTGCCCTTTTAAATCTGCAATGGTGCGAATAGGTTTGGTGCTGTAAATACTGCGGAAATCACTACTTAAAAACCCTAAAAAAGCAAAACGATGTTTGGTTGAAAAATCAAATAACGCGCGACGAAAATCACCATTGGTCATGACTTCCTTATATTCCTCGGCAGAGCGAAACAGATAAGGCATATTCATAACACCTATCGCCGGAATAACGGATTCAAGCGAGGCGCTATTGATCAAACAAATATCAACCACACCGCGTTGTACATGCTGAAAGTACTGCAATTGATCGCCCAGTACGCCACCGTGAAATATTTTAAACTTGACTCGTTCATTGGTGCGGCGCTGTACATTCTGTGCAAATTCGCTGAGCAAACGACCGGCAGTGCCATTCGCCTGCACATCAGTAGCAATTTTGTAGGTTTTTGCGTGTACACCAACGCTCACTATATTTATGGCCAATAGCGCCAAGCAGAGCATGAAATTTAGTTTTTTAAGCATTATTAATCTCATTGATCGCACTCTTAGTAGCCAGGACTTACCCATAAATTATTTTTTGCGAATCCATAAAGCCACGCCACCAGATGCCTTTAACTCGATATCTATTTTACTGCGATTATTCACGTCAACATCGCGCATGCTTACTTTGGTTCTACTGGATGAGGTATTGTCGTCATAGTAAATTCTTGCAATATAGTTGGTATTAGCCTCAAGAAAACTAAAATCAACGGTCACCTTGCGCGCGTCATTATTGGTAATAGCACCAAGATACCAATCCGAGCTGGAACGTCTTGCAGTAACAATAAATTGTCCGATATCACCCGCAAGGATTTTACTGTCATCCCATACCGTTGGCACTTTGGCAAAAAATTCGATTTCTTTTTCCCCGGTATAATCCGCCGCTTCGTCGTACCAAAATAAGGTTTGCAATGGACTGTACATAACAACCGCTAACGCCAACTGATGGGCATGGGTGGTTTTTATGCGTTCATCGTAATAACAAATAGTGTAGTCACCCATACCTGCCAGACCACGCGTAAATGGTAAGGTGGTATTGTTGTTCGCATCCGGCATCTCTTCATTGCCGCGAATACCTTCTACGGTAACGACATTTGGCCAGGTACGCTGCTCGCCGGAAAACCGAAATTCATCGTGAATATTTACCATTAATTTATTGTCAGCCGCACGTTTAATGGAATCGTATAACCAGGCAGTCCAGCGATGGGAACCCAATTGCACAAACCCATATTTAACGCCAACAACTCCCCACTCTTTATAAATAGGAAATATTTCTTCATCTTGCTTTAACAAGGCTTGTTGATTCACATACAACCAAATGCCAATGCCTTTTTCTTTGCCATACTTGATGATTTTTTCCATATCAAGATCAATGGCGACCTTTCCTGCATCGGAATCAAACGTGAAGGATGGCCCATACCATTTCCAATCGAATAAGAGGTATTGCAGGTTATGTTCGGCAGCAAAATCAATCCAGGCCAATGCGCCCTCATTGGTAAGGCTCATGTCGCGGACAATTTTTCCGGGCTTAATCCAGTCAGTATCGGCAATTTTGGATGGTTCATTGAGATTCAATAATAAATCATTATTTTCCAGTAATTGCGCTGCACTATCGGCAATCATTACTACGCGCCACGGCGTACCAGTACCGGTAATCAAATTAACCGGATCGTGCATTTTAGTAATGACAGTATTTTTTTTGTCGCTTGACAGTGAAAAACGCGTACGCACATAGTCTTTTACATTCGCTTCAGCCAAAGCCGCGTAAAGCCCATTTTCAAGTTCCAGCGTTAATGGCCGCTCGCTTTCATTTTCCCAATTTTTTAATGGCACGCGAGTTGCCAATGCCTGCGCCCAGGGCGTATGCCACGCATAGGTGTTGGGAGGCAATGCAAACTCCGTATTCTCCGCCATCACCCGGTAATAAATTCCGGTAGGGTTATCAGGGAAAAAATATTGAAAAGCCACCCCTTCGTTATACACACGAACGCGAATCTCCATGGTGTAGGCTGGGTTCTGTTGATGAACAAATGAAAGCTTCAAGGCTGCATAATTATCACGTACCAGCGCCCTCTCACCGTAAACCGGTTTCCATGTCGAATCATGACTTGTAATTTGACTGTCGGTTAAGGTCAAACCATGCATCCAATATCCCTGGGGAACATTTTTGATAGCCAGGGCCCACTCGGAATAATGGTTATCCAAATCCAGATCCATTCGGGATTTTTTGATTACATCCTGCTGTTCTTTACTGACAGAGTAGAAAAATAAAGATTGTTTTTTTCGGTTTTGCCCGGCGTAGAATGTAAATTTAATTTTACCATCTGGAGAGCTTAGGGATTTAACCTGCTCTTGCTTTGCAACCGCATTGAGGTTAATAGTCAGCAGAAACAAAATAGCCATTAAGGTTATAAATTTACATGTTGGCATCGAACACTCCGGTTTTGCGAAATCGTTTTATTTTTCTCAATAAAAAGGGGGCATTTTGTAATGCCCCAAGCACGGTTAGCCATGCGGCTCCCATAGACGAACGCTAGAAGGTGGCTCTTAAGCCAACTGCAAAATTGCGGCCATTAATGTAGTACTGATTTTGGAATCCGGTGGTAACTGAGCCGGGTTCACCCACGTAGCGAACAGGAGCCGAATCTGTCAGGTTTGATGCCGTAAAAGTTACCGAGTAAGTATCGCTGATGTTGTAGTTAATCGAGCCATCAAGCACACCATACCCCTTCACATAACGCCCAACAGCAGGGTTTGCAGCAACACCAAACAAAATAAAATCAGAACGATAGGTGTAAACTAACCGCGCCGATAGGCCTTCGTTTTCATACATACCCGCAACGCTATAACTATCATCCGATTGGAATGCTTGCGGAACATTTACCACTTTTCCATCACGCACAATCGGGTTTTCGGTTGTAACGTGCGTGTAGGATGCCGATACACCGAAATTACTCCAGGCACCTGGCAACATATCAAAGAAGGTTTGTACCGCCAGCTCTACACCGCGAGCATTGCCAGATTCAGCATTAACTTGGCGAGTAATAAAAAATTGACCATTGCTACAGCCATTATCTTCGGCTCCTGAATAAGGCTTTGCAGTAGCAACCGTCTCACAGGACTCCAATGTATTAAAAAAGCCATCTATTTCTTTGTTAAAAACGGCAATAGACGCATAATTTGCAGGGCCAAAATATTTTTCAAGCGAAAGATCATAGCTATCTGCTTCTAGAGGCTTCAAATCAGGGTTGCCCGCACTGCCACGACCACTAGTATCACTTACCGAAATGCTTGGATTAAGTGCTCCCAGGGTAGGCCGAGTAATGCCTTTGCTATAACCGAAGCGCAGGAGCAAATCTTCCTGAAGTTCACCAGTGATGTTGAATGATGGCAACACATCTGTATAAGAAGTAGATTCACGATTTGGAACAATTATAGCTGTAGTGCCGGTAGAGTCGTTCACCATAGCTTCTACAGTTAAGTCGGCCTCAACAATACGAACACCGATGTTACCGCGAATTCGCTCATTTTCAGTTGCAAACTCACCCATTAAGTATGCACCGAACGTATCTTCTTTAGCATAACGACGTGCCATTAAATTTTCTGGAATGCTGCCATCGGCAGGAATATTTGCCAGCGGGAATGCGTTGCGCAAAGCATCACCATGCAGCATAGATGGGCTAAATACTAAATAGCCGCCTGCGAAGTCGGTTTTATTTTTCACCCAATCTTTAGGTGCGGTTTCAGTAAGTTCTGCAAAGTCAGCAACAGAAATCGCATTTGACTGATCTGCCAATAATCCCGAGCCATTTGTGGTCAAAGCTTTACCACCAAAGCTGTAATTGTTGTAGTTGGATTCTTGCGATGCAAAACGTCCACCAAACAAGACAGCATTAAAGAAACCATCCACTTCGTATTTAAAATCCGTTTGTACGGCATAACCACTATCATCAAAAACCTGATGGGTACCGTTGCCGTAATCAACAAATACAAAATTGTTGGGGTCTGCCAAATCGGGCCCAGAAATACTGATGTTATGTGGCGATGTTTTTAAATCGCGGGTGATATCCCAAGTATTCCCTACTTTTGGACGCAAAGTCACGCTGCGGTTATCCTGGGTTTGATCCGCTTTCACATATGACACATCGGTAGTCATATTCAAACGATCTGTAATATTCCAATCAAAACCGGTAGCAACCAACCAGGTTTCATAAGGGCGATTTTCTTTACCGCCCAGTGAGTTGAAGGTTGAATTTAAAAAAGTACCCGACGCTAAGGCTTGCGTTGCCAGCACTGCATTTTCGCCACCATTGGCATTGCGATTTACCCACGCTTCAGTAGTATCAAAGGCCTCGGTCTCTAAACCCTGAACCGTGCGACTATCGCTCATAATCATGAAACGATAATCCTGCTCGTATTTGTAGTAGTTGTAATTACCTTCGGCGTAAAGCTCAAAATCGTCGTTGGGCGCCCACTGGATTGCCGTATTTACACCTTTGCGATCACGGATAATATCTTCCTGAAATACGTGGGCATTTTGCGAAGTGGTTGCAATTAAATTTGATGGATCATCCGATGCCGTTGCATCTACCAAATGCCAAACATCGCTTCTTCCTACATAACTCTGATTGGCAGCGGCCAGGGTTGTGTACTCAGCTGAATCGGCACGTACGGCGCGACGCAAATTTGCACCGGTATTACTCGGCGTGGAGTCGGAACGGTTGTGACTTTTTTGTTGGGTTGCCGCAAATAAAAAGCCCAACTCACCACCGCTTTCCAAATTCCAGGTTTCAGAGTAAAGCCCAAAAATTTCCGGATCGATATCGCCTACAAAATCGTTATAGCGCGCCGTGACAGCACCACTTATCACCCGCTCATCCATATCCAACGGGCGACGGGTTTTAATGTCGATCAAGCCCCCAATACCTCCTTCAATATGTTTTGCACTGGGATTTTTAAATACATCGATGCCGGCAATCATGCCTGGGATTGCACTTTCAATATTGAATTCGCGGCCACCGGCAGTGAAATAGGTTCTGCCATTCAAGCGTGACGCGGTTTGACCAGACAGACCACGAATAGTGAGGCCGCTGCCCTCGCCCACTGGCGATGCACCTTCGCCGCCATAACGATAACCTTGCACACCGGGAATACGAGTCAAGGTTTCGGCAACATTAGGATCAGGCAATTTACCCACATCCTCTGCGGTAATCGATTCAACAACTTCACCCGCATTGCGTTTAATGGCGGCTGAATTTTGCAGGCTGCCGCGAATACCGGTAACCATCACTTCTTCCAATCCCTCATCTTGCGCCACCAGCATCGGCGACACGGTTGAGAATGCGGTTGCGGCTGTCATAGCAACCACCAATTTGCTGAGTTTCATAGTCATCTTCTCCACCCTTTTATTAGAGTTAACATAGGTTTAAAGCCGGCAAAATGTGCGACAAATAGAGCAAAGGTTAAGCACATGAACAAATGGTATCGATACCAATTTAATCCTGCAAGCACTTTATTGGCTATTCAACAGAAAATAGCCTTGGTAGCCAGGCGGATAAACCAGAGAAGTTACCCTTATGCAGATAACGATACCAAAAGTAGCATTTATTGCTACTTGACCGCATAAACAGCGTGATGGGCAGGCAATCCAAAATGCCCTGCACGCGAAACAAAGGAAGTTAACGGGCGAGCCAGCCACCATCGACCGGGAGCGTAACCCCGTGCACATAGTCAGCAGCACTGGAGGCCAAAAAAACTGCAGCCCCGCCCAAATCGGAGGGCTGCCCCCAACGCTTGGCTGGTATACGCATCAGAATCTCTGCCGAACGCTGGGGATCAGCTTGCAGCGCAGCAGTATTGTTGGTGGTGAAATACCCCGGTGCTATAGCATTCACATTGATGCGCTTGTCAGCCCACTCATTTGCCAGTGCCTTGGTTAAACCTAATACTGCGCTTTTGGAGGCGGTGTAGGATGGCACTCGAACCCCACCTTGAAAGGACAACATGGAGGCTATGTTGATAATTTTTCCGCTGCGGTTATTGGTCACAAAATAACGTGCCGCCGCTTGCGAGAGAAAAAACACACTGCGCAGATTTATATCCAACACGCTGTCCCACTCCGCAGCAGTAAAGTCCAGCGCATCGTTGCGCTGAATGATGCCGGCATTGTTGACCAAAATATCCAGAGCGCCGAGCGCCTTGTGTGTTTCGGTCACCACACTTTCCACACCATCACTGCACGCAAGATCACGCAGGATCACATGGCTTTTTCCCCCAATACGATTAATTGCATCGAGAGTCTCGCTTGGCTCAGTGCGCCCCACCAGGCATATAGCGGCGCCAGCTTGTGCCAAGGCAATGGCGATCCCCTGCCCCAAGCCGGTATTAGTGCCAGTCACCAGCGCTACTTTCCCGGTCAGACTAAAACAATCCAACATGCTGATTTCCCCTAGCGCAGTTGACACAAATCCAGTGGTTTCATATCCGTGTAATCCAGATTTTCGCCGCCCATCGACCAGATAAATGCATAGGAGCGAGTGCCTGATCCCATATGAATTGACCAAGGCGGGGAAACTACCGCTTCTTCATTTTGTAGAATGATGTGACGGATCTTGTCGCGCTCACCCATAAAGTGAAATACCCGTCCGGCCTCCGTTAAATCAAAATAGAAATACACTTCCGAGCGACGATCATGCAGATGCGGCGGCATAGTGTTCCAGACGCTACCCGGGTCGAGAATAGTAAGCCCCAGTAACAACTGGCAGGACTTCACTTTTTGGGGAACGATGTATTGATAAATGGTGCGCTGGTTTGATGTTTCCAGTGAACCTAACTTAATCGGTACAGCCTCTTTGATGGATACCTTCACCAACTCAAAACGGGTGTGTGCAGGAGTAGATACCAGATAAAACTTGGCAGGAATGGTCGCATCGGTTGATGCAAATACTACTGATTCACAGGACATAGGGATGTACAAACAGTCTTTTGCATCCAGCTCAAACAACCGCCCATCAACTGTGACTGTACCCGCCCCCTGCCCTACATTTACCACTCCCAGTTCGCGCCGCTGCAGAAAAGGCTGGCCCAAGGCGGCGTGCGGCTCATCCTGTGTGGGCAGTGCAATAGCATCTGTAATGGGATACACGCCACCAACTATCATGCGCTCATAGTGGGTGTAATTCAGGGTAATCCGGTCCTCCTGAAACAGCGAAGCAATTAAAAAATGATCGCGCAATTGATCACTATCCAGCGAGTCCATCATTGCCGGATGTGTGGCGTAGTAAGTCTTGTTGTACATGATTTAGCCCTACAGGTGGATTGATAATGTATTTTGGTAACGATACCAAAAAGAAACAGCATTTCAAACCACCCGCTTGGGATTGATTGCGAATCCACAAAGCTGCGCTTTGCCAAGAACCCGCGATAGGAATATGCTCGGGCATCCGCCAATAGCTAGTTATAATGGCAAATCAGATAAATAATTGCGTTTTGCAGCGCCGGGTATTTCCTGGGCTATCACAGCAGGCATTGGGTTATATGACAGAAAAAACAAAAAAAACGGCAGAGAAAAAAGCTCCCCCTGTGAAAGAAAAATCAGTTATTGAAACACCGGCAATGAAGCAACCTGCGACAGTACATGATGTCGCCAAACTTGCCGGTGTCGGCTCGATGACAGTATCGCGGGTGGTCAATGGCTCCACGGCGGTAAGCGCCAAAATGCGTAAACGTGTGGAAGACGCTATTAAAGAACTCAACTACGTGCCCAATTTAGCGGCTCGCGCAGCGCGCAGCGGCCAGCGGCGTATTGGGATTATTTTCAGCAACCCCAAATCATCCAACCTGGGTGATTTTCTAATGGGCGCATTTGCCGCCAGCAGTGCACTGGGTTGTCAATTGCTGATCGAACCCCTATTGGCGCACCCACAACCTATCGATGCACTTAAAAAACTGATCGAGCTAGGCGCCCAGGGAGTCATTCTTCCTCCACCAATTTGCGACTCACTGGAGGCTCAGCAACTGGCGCGCAGGCACGACATACTGCCACTTAGTTTTGCTTCCGGCAGCCCGCGCCTGCATTCACCCGCTGTACTTATCGACGACTTTGCTGGCGCCCGCGCCATGACTCACTATTTGCAAAGTTTGGGTCATACCAAAATCGCGTTTGTTAAGGGAGACCCTAAACACTCGCCTGCTAACAGCCGCGCCGAAGGTTTTCTGGCTGCCATGGCAGAAGCGAATCTGGAAGTACCCGCCCATTGGATGCCGGATGGCGATTTCACCTATCGCTGCGCGTTGGATGTTGGCAAGGCGCTCCTGGATGTGCCCAAAAAACAACGCCCCACTGCCATCTTCGCCTGCAACGATGAAATGGCTACCGGGCTGCTTGCCGTTGCTCACGGGCTTGGCTTGAAAGTGCCACAGGATGTCAGTGTGGCCGGATTTGATGATACTGCCATGGCCACTGCAGTCTGGCCGCAGCTGACCACCATCCATCAACCATTGGCGGAAATGGCTAAATCCGCAGTCACCATGCTCGACGATATGCTCAAAACCGCCCCGCGTATTTCCGAACATGACGGCGTGGTACGTCATTTTGTAGCGCCTTACAAATTGATGAAACGCGATTCAACCGGGCCGGTAGGCGGCGTTACCGCAACCTAATCCCCCGCCATCTTCTATAACTAGTAAAAACAACCTACCGCCGCTGTAGTTATGCTGACTACAGCAGCATGTATTTAATTTTCCAGCACAAATACCAACGATCAAATCCCTGCGCATCACCCGCAACCAAATTAACTGGGACGATTTATTAATTTATCTTTCTCTGCCGCTCTTGCACTCCACCACTGGTATCGATACCATTAATACAGTTTAATTTCTGTTAGCGCCCGATAAAAATCCAGCTCTCAGAAAAAGCCCCGATAATTTTGGAGCAGCCATGCCCCCCACAAACAACGAAGCAAACGGGCCTGTTCTTGCAAACGCAAGAGAGACAATACACATCCCCGAACGATTCAGTATAAAAGATGGGTTAACACCATCGCTATTAGCCGAGGCCACACGGAAGGCACTAGCAAAACTGGAGCAAGGCCTTGCGTATTTTGGTGATGAATTCCCTGCACCATCATCGCTGCAAGGCATTTACCCAAAGATTGGTAATGTTGAGTGGACTAATGGCTTTTGGACCGGGCAGCTGTGGCTAGCTTACGAGTTAACCAATAATCAACGCTATTTACTGGCCGCGCAAAAACAAGTGGCATCATTTTCAGCGCGGATTAAAAACCGGATTAATGTCGATCATCACGACCTTGGATTTTTGTATTCACTCTCCTGTGTATCGGCTTATCGGCTCACGGGCAATACCGAAGCGCGCACGGCTGCATTAATGGCTGCAGATTGTTTACTGGAGCGCTACTTACCTGCCGCAGGCATAGTGCAAGCCTGGGGCAATCTTAATGATCCGGAAGAAGCCGGGCGCATGATTATCGACTGCAATCTGAATCTACCGCTACTTTATTGGGCCAGCGAAGAAACTGCTGAGCCAAAATATCGCCTAGCTGCAGACAGTCATATTCAAAAAGCGATGCAATATTTAATTCGCGACGATGCATCCACGTTTCATACTTTTTTTCTCGATGTAAAAACCGGTGCAGCTCGCAGGGGCAGCACCCACCAAGGTTTTTCTGATAGCTCCTGCTGGGCGCGCGGTCAGGCATGGGGAATTAGCGGTTTTCCATTGGTCTACAGTTATTATCAAAATCCACAGCTGCTTACACAGGCTTGTCGCCTCGCCAATTATTTTTTGAATCGTCTGCCTGATGATTTAGTGTGCTATTGGGATTTAATTTTTACCGAGGGCAATGAACCGCGTGACTCATCTGCCGCCGCTACCGCTGTATGTGGATTACTTGAATTAGTCCGCCATCTACCACTGACAAATCCAGACAGACATATTTATGAAAATGCAGCAAAAGCAATTATGGGCAACCTCATTCGAGGCTACAGCTGCGATGAAACAGATTCGGGAACCGGCTTATTAAAACACGCCGTTTACCACAAACCTCACAATGTAGGTGTGGATGAAAGTTGTATTTGGGGTGACTACTTTTACCTCGAAGCACTGGTACGGTTTCAAAAAGCCTGGAGGTCATACTGGTAATGCGTATCGGTGTAGATTTTGGTGGAACAAAAATTGAAGTAGCAGCCCTAGATAACGCAGGAAATTTCTGCGCACGAGTGAGAGCTGCCACGCCCGACAATTATGATCAAGCAATAGCAACTGTGCGCGATCTGGTGAAAGACGTTGAAAAACAATTAAAAGTTACCGCTAGTGTTGGTGTTGGCACACCAGGATCAATCTGCCCTCGCACTGGTCGTATCCGCAATTCAAATAAACTGTATTTGAATAATAGTGATTTCACTCAAGACCTGGAGTATGCACTCGGTCGATCAATAAAATTTGCAAACGATGCCAATTGTTTTGCATTGTCAGAAGCATTTGATGGTGCGGGTGCAGGAAAAAATATTGTATGCGGTTTAATTTTGGGGACCGGTTGTGGTGGTGGAGTAGTCATCAACTCACGTTTATTGGAAGGCAGCCAAGGCATAGCTGGTGAATGGGGGCACAACCCCCTCCCCTGGCAAAACCTGGATGAAAGCAACGCTCCGTCATGTTATTGCGGTCAGGAAGGTTGCCTTGAACAATGGATCTCCGGCACCGCACTCACGCGCTGTTTTAAAGCGCGCACTGGCAGAACTGAAACAGGGGCTGCAATTGCAGCCTTTGCACAAAATGGTGATACCGCCGCGATTTACGAAATATCCGCTTTGATTAATCGTGTTGGCCGCGCTATAGCATCCATCTGCAACGTGGTAGACCCCGATGTAGTGGTTATTGGTGGCGGCTTATCCAATATTCCAATGCTATACCGTGAGTTGCCCAAAGTTATCGAACAATACATATTTGCAGATCATTGGAGTGGTAAAGTGGTGCCACCCCACTGGGGCGATTCTTCTGGTGTGAGAGGCGCAGCGAGGTTATGGCCTAATATTGCAGAGATTCGATAATTCTCCTCAACCACAGCAACGGACAGGTGCGAGTTTTCTTAAATACGGTAAGGATGCGGTTGCTCCAGAGGAACATAAAACCAGAGATGAAACTCCAGCAAGAAATCGACGAAGCGGAGTACAAATCACCATTAAAAGTGATCTCTCATGTGCGGGTCGAATCCAGCTCGCAATCCATAAAATGCTGATCTAGCGCCACCTCATCAGCATGGGCAGTAAATGCGGTAAGCACATCCAGAATCTCATTTTCTGTCATTAGAGAAACTGATTTCTCATCCGGCTGACTAGCCTTTTTATTGCTTAAATCGGTATTTAAAAAGCTCATTTCCATCATCCTTTCTACGCATATTCAACGATAAAAACGCTACCCCTTCACCTGATTAACTTTGGGTGTGGGGAGCATCCCCACTAATCCAGGGTCAGGGCTGGAAGCCCTGTCGTAGCGTTAAGAGAGCAACGCGAACGGGCGGAGCGAGTATGTTGCGCCGAAGGCGCATGCCTATTTCATTATCTCTTTTCACAAAACAATCTGTAAGTAAAAGTAGGGAAAAGCGGTAAACATCAGGAAGGATAAAAAACTAGGTGGTTAACTGATCACAAAATAGTGAGATACAAAAAATACCTTGGTTAACCGCTGAAACCTAGTAATAGCGCGGCTTTCAAAAAAGGTAGTTAACCAAAGTATACCAAAACAAACATTGAGGTTAACCAGTTAACTCCTTATTTTTCAATGACTTACCATGAGTCAGTATACTGCGTGGGGTGTGAGAAAAAATAATGGTAAATGGTGCTATTTTTAAACAGCAGGGTTTCCCGTGCTTTAAAAAAGAAGCGGTTTTGAGCTGAATTACTTATGAAGAATTTTTAAGGAAATGGGTTCCTTAAAACAGCATTTTTCACACATAAAGTGTGCTTATTTTGAGGGGTTTTTATGGGTACTGTTGTTAGCATTTTTTCCAAGTTTTTAGAAGCAAAAGAGAAGAACAAAAACATTCAAAAAGAGGACATACAAAAAATGAAATTAAGTTCTGAGGATAGAGAGCATTTACGTAAAGTATTTGGCATAAAAGTTGTTCAACTCAAATCATAATATGGAGTGAACCAGATTATGACTTGCACTTAAAACTGCCCCCTAAACCCCCATATTTGTACCGAAAACTGACCCACGTAAACCGACTATCCTGCTTTCTTTTTGAGCGGGAGATAGGAGTGATTAACGTGGCCATTTTGAGCAAGATCAGACGTTGGTATTTCCGTGACAAACTCTCGCTACGGGAGATTGCACGACGTACCGGATTTTCCCGCAACACCGTTCGCCGCTATCTGCGCGATGAGATCAGCGAACCGGCTTATCCCAAACGACAGACCACCAGCAAGCTCGATGCTTTTGCCGATAAGTTGGCGCAATGGTTGAGTTATGCTGCAAGAACGCCCCGCAAACAACACCGTTCACTCAAACAGATGCATGCCGATTTGTGCCCACTTGGTTTCGAGGGTTAACCTTCATAGTAATACCTCAAGCGCTTTCCTTTCTTAAAGCGCGGCTTGTAGCCAATGGCCATTTGGCATGACATATGCAGATGGTCGTGACGGATGTCGTGGGTAAAATTCTTCATCTCAATAAAAAACGGCGAGCCATTTGGCTCGCCGTTGTATTATTCTTTTGGAGAATTATGGTTTTACATAGAATTTTTTCAGCTCAATCACTTCTTTCGGCTCTTTATCATTGTAAAGCCGTATTTTCATATTTTCTCGTGGCGTTTGTGCATCAAATTCTATATAAACTTTTTCTCCGTTTGCACCGAGTTTTTCAAATGCTTCCATCAATTCAAATTCTTCAAATTTAATGATATACAGAATGGATTCATCACCCATATCAACTGAGAATTCTAGCTCCCGTGGAAGTGGTTTCGGTGTATTCTGTTTTTCTTCGTCGAAGCTTGTAGGTTCCCAATAGCTTTCGCCGTTTAAATAATTTACAGGCATGCGTTCGTCTGTTGTCACTTTTCCTTGAGCGTACACAGGAATCCATTTATATACATTACGATACCTCGCCCAAGTCCCGAATGGGACACCATTTTTTTTCAGTGATTCTAGTTCTTCGGAATCCAAAACATTGACTAACTGTTTTTGGATATAGGCATCGCTTTCAGCTTTGGAGTCAAACGGTAAATTAAATCCATTACTAGGATCTACGTCTATTTTTTCTGCTTGTCCGAAAAAAACTTCGGTAACTCTGTAGCCTTCCAACCAAACAGATACAGCACCACCGGGCGCTATACCAATCATGATTGCGTCGTAATAAGGCTTTTTTGGCTCATCTATATATGCTTGCCGGAAAAGCGATAATATTTTTTCGTAGGGCAAATCGAATTTGCCGCGATAGAATTGCTTTTCAGTATATGAGTAAAAGACGACATCGACTCTATCTGGTAAGGGCTTTTTATCTGGACCAGTAACATGATGTGAATTCATTACTCCCCAACCAGCATGCAAGGTACCACCACTAGGAATATACAGACCGTAGTCTTGATCTTTGTAAAAAAAAGTTCCTTGGATAATTTCCATCGGATAATGCCTTGGCGCTGCTTCTGTTGCATGCCAATCAAATTCCGTTGCATTTTTACTCATAGCACCACCACAACTTGTTAAAAATAGATATAAGCTTGTTAAACCACTGGTTAAAAGCGTCTTAACCTTCATAGTAATACCTCAAACGCTTTCCTTTCTTAAAGCGCGGATTGTAGCCAATGGCCATTTTACATGACATATGCAAATGATCGTGACGGATTTTTTAATTCCTTTATCTTTTAACCAGTCTTCCGGGTTAGAATTTCTGCCGACAGATATAGCTACTAACACAAGATTTCCGTGTGTCCTTAAGTGAAACTCTTCATTACATAAACATCTTTTATTTTTCTTGGACAGTATTTGTTAACGGAAATAAAAACGGCGAGCTAAATAGCTCACCGTTTTTGGCATTCGCTCTAGGTTTAGAAAATAGTTCTTGCAAAAAGTCAGCGGTCTGAAACTCTGGTTTCTTTCAACTCGATGGATTCTTTGTCATTATAGACGCGTAGGCGAGCATCTTCACGCGGCATTCTTGCATCACATTCAATTGTTACCTCTTCTCCATTAGCACCTAATTTTTCAAATGCATTCATCAATTCAAATTCATTAAAATGTAATCTGTAGTTTGTATTTCTATTGGTAAATTTAGGTGTTACTGAAATCCAGCGCGGCAGAGGCCTCGGGGTTTTCACCAATTCTTCGGTAAAAGGATAATCCGTCCGCCCTGACTCACCGTTTAAATACTTCATTCCAATGATTTCATGCTTAAAAGGAACTGCGCCGCCAGATTTTAAATTCCAAGTATATAGCGTGCGATAACGCGCCCAGAGACCAAAAGGTACTCCATCTTTTTTTAAGGATTCGAGCTCTTCGGGTTTGAGGACATCCTCTAATATCCCTTTAATAAAGGAATCTTCGTCATGCTTTCCATCAAATGGCAATCCAGTGGCTCGTCCATAACTAAGGTCTATTTTTTCTGCTTGCCCAAAAAAAACTTCTTTGGTTCTATTACCCGTTAACCAAACTGATACAACACCCCCCGGCGCTACACCAACCATTACTTTTCTATAATAGGGAGATTTCTTATCTGCGATTATACCTTCACGAAATAACGCTAATATCTTCTCGTAAGGTAAATCAAACTCACCTTGGTAAAATTGGTTTTCCGTAAGTGAAAAAAACACAATACTTAACCTATCAGGCAACGGATATAACTCATCTCCCCCTATATGAGTAGAAATGGAACTTCCCCATCCAGCACGAAGTGTTCCACCACTAGGAATATATCGACTTCCGCCTTGACCATGATAAAACAAATCACCTTGAATAATTTTCATAGGGTAATGACTTGGGGCACTTTCGGTGGCAAGCCAATCAAATGTTGTAGGATTTTTACTCATAGCGCTACCGCAACCTGTTAAAAAAATAAATAAACCTGTTAAACCACTGCTTAAAAGTGTTTTAAACTTCATAGTAATACCTCAAGCGCTTTCCTTTTTTAAAGCGCGGATTGTAGCCAATGGCCATTTTGCATGACATATGCAAATGATCGTGACGGATGCGTTTTAGCAAGTGGATTGTTAGGCCTGAAGTAATATTGCGGGTGCATGCCTCGTAAATAAAAATGGCGGAACTTATAGTCCGCCATTTTTACATCAATCTCACATCTCGGATTTGTAATGCTGTAGCTCTATCGATCCTTTACTGTTATACAACCGGACTTTTGTCAGGTTCTTTGGTAGGAAGGGTTCTATTTCAATATTGACTAACTCTTCAGTACCACCCAATTTATCAAATGCTTCATAAAGTTCTTTTTCATCAAAACGCACTACAAAGAAGTATTGTTTCGATGTGTCTTCGATGTAACAACCAAAACCGATCAACAATGGAAGAGGGCGGGAAGCATTCAACACGTCTTTGCTAAAAGGATAATCCAAGCGATAACTCTCACCGTTAAAAAAACTATACTTTGTATCGTTTGATAATTTCTTTTCAGTGCGCAATATCGTTGCCCATTTATAGGGCGTACGGTATTTTTCCCATAACCCAAAGGGAACACCATTTTTTTCAATATCGGTCAGCTTTTCTACACCAATCATTTCAATGATGTTGCGGCGAACATAATCGTCCCTGTCATTGATTTTCCGTTGTGTAATATCAAATAAATCATCCTCATAAGGTTCAGCTTGCCCGAAAAACACTTCCCTTGTTTCGCCGCGCCCCCTTACCCACACCGCCACAGCACCCCCTGGTGCTACTCCCACCATCATGCGATTAAAAATGGGAGACTCTTTATCTCTAGCAACGCCCTCCTTAAACAAAGCGAGTATTTTTTCATAAGGAAGATCGAAACTACCTTGGTAAAGTTTATTTTCCGTAAAGGAAAAAAAACGAATATCCAAACGATCGGGCAAAGGTTTAAAATCTTCACCGACAACGTGGGTTGATTCGCCTGTGCCCCAAAAATGACCAATGCTTGCCGCAGTTGGCACATACAGCCCGCCCTTTTCATTATGATAATAAAAGGTGCCATTAATAATTCGCATAGGATAATTTTTTGGGGCGCTTTCTGTCGCCAGCCAGTGAAACTTGGTTTTGTTTTTGGTGAACATATTTCCGCACCCGACTAAAGAAAGAATAAATATAAAAGCCAGTTTATATACAATGAATTTAGCCATCATACGCTTGCCTCCAGCGTTTCCCTTTGTCGTTAAAGCGGGGATGTAATCCTAATGAGTCTTCGGATGACATGTGTAAGTGGTCATGCCGGATAGGTTTTACTAGTGGATTATTAGGGATGACGCAATATTACGCGGGTATGTTTTGTAAATAAAAATGGCGGAACTTATGATCCGCCATTTTTACATCAATCTCACATCTCGGATTTGTAATGCTTTAACTCTATCGAACCTTTGCTGTTATACAGCCTTACTTTGGTGAGGTTCTTGGGTAGTAAGGGTTCTATTTCAATATTAACTAACTCTTCAGTGCCGCCCAATTTATCAAACGCCGCATAAAGTTCTTTTTCATCAAAACGCACTGTAAAAAAATACTGCTTCTCAGTTCCCTCTATGTAGCAACCGAATGAAATAAGGAGGGGCAAAGGGCGCCCCTTTGCCATAACATTTTTATTCAAGGGATAATCAAAACGATAGTTCTCTCCATTAAAAAAAGATAGTGAGAGATAGGTAGACATTTTTTTTTCTGTTTTAAATATGGGCGACCACTTATAGGGGGTACGGTATTTTTCCCACAACCCCAAGGGAACACCATTTTTTTCAATATCCGTCAGTTTTTCTATACCAATCATTTCAATTATGTTGCGCCGAACATAATCATCCCGGTCATTGATTTTCCGTTGTGTTATATCAAATAAATCATCTTCATAAGGTTCCGCTTGGCCGAAAAATACTTCGCGTGTTTCACGCCCTGTCAGCCAAACCGAAACAATACCACCAGGCGCAACACCGGCCATGATGGTATTAAACGTTGGGCGGTCTTTATCTCTAGCTACGCCTTCTCTAAATAAAGCTAATATTTTTTCATAAGGAAGATCGAAACTGCCTTGGTAAAGTTTATTTTCAGTAAAAGAAAAAAAACGGATGTCCAAACGATCTGGCAGGGGTTTGAAGTCTTCACCCACGACATGGGTTGATCTGCCTGTTCCCCAATGTGGGTTGATAGCGGCTGCAGTAGGAACGTATAAACCACCTTTTTCATTATGATAATAAAAGGTGCCATTAATAATTCGCATAGGGTAATTTTTTGGGGCGCTTTCTGTCGCCAGCCAGTGAAACTTGGTTTTATTTTTGGTGAACATATTTCCGCACCCAACTAAAGAAAGAATAAATATAAAAGCCAGTTTATACACAATGAATTTAAGCATCATACGCTTGCCTCCAGCGTTGCCCTTTGTCGTTAAAGCGGGGATGTAATCCTAATGAGTCTTTGGATGACATGTGTAAGTGGTCGTGCCGGATACGTTTTAGCAGGGGATTATTAGTGTGGAAAACAGTTATATTATGAAGTGATCAAAACCGTTGATATTATTCTTAATCTAACGGCCTCACAGATTGTTGTTGGTGCATGTCTTTTAAATCAAAATTGGTGGAATTTATGATCCGCCATTCTTAACTCCTCACAGTTGTCAACCTTATTTCATTCTGCATAAAGTTATTATGGTATGGCTAAATGAGGATCGAGTTTCAGGAAGCCGATGAATCATAATCGATTCTTAATAATCAAGTTCTGTTATTGTGCCCTCGTCATTTGTCACCCGCAACTTGGCGAGCTTTCCCATTGAATCGTACATATATTCAAATTTTCCTCCTAGTTTTTGCTTAATCAAAAACTTCCCTACATGTCCACTAGCCTCCGTAGCTTCCACATAAAAGGAAGCTAAATAAAATGTTTCAGCAATAGTAATTTCTCTTCCTAATTTATAGGCTCCATCAACAGCCACATCTGCAAGGAAAAATGACAGATCGGTGTCATTTTTAATGTTTATATTATTCAATCCTTGTGCTTCAACTCTTTCAAGGAGGACAAATAATTCTTTTGAATTTTTTTCACATATCCAGGCGCGCTGATAATTACCGCGCATGAGTGCATCCGAAAAATTAATGGGATCTATTACTCTCACTGGATGAGAATATCCAGTCCATCTCTTAAAAAAACTGACTTCACATTTTTCATTATTATTATTTTTTGCAGACACTGTATTAATCATATTCTCACCACTATTTCTAAATAAAAAAAACCCGATAATAAATAGCAATTCCACTATTTTCATTTGAGTACCTTATATTTCTTAAATACAAGATGAGCCATTAATTTTTTTTGAAAAGTATGGCAATGATTTCCTGCCTCTAACCGCCACGACCAATCACCGGAATAAGACAAAGAAAAATCAAGTGCTCTGTTCTTAATCTTGTCGAGCTGGATACATTCAAGTATAACAGGTGAATACTGTTCATTTCCTGTATCTCCACCAAGGTCATGAGGATCTTTATAAATACCATTTTTGGCTATGCCTTGAAAATAAGTTACTCCATTTAGCTCACCCTCGACGCCACGAAAAGTTTGACTTGGGCCACTTTCTTTTATTTCAAATAATTTTTTCGCAGCTTCGTAAGTTAAAGTATCAAACTTATGTTGAATTTTTTCTTTCCAGCCCGCATTTGATCCCAACGTTGGTGGTGGCTTTGGAGGACTGCTCCGTCGATTTTCATAACTTCCGACTGGATATTTTGGCCACCACCCGAAACTCATATTCATATCAAACACTGACCACCAGTGCCCATATTTATCTTCACCACCAAAGTCGATATGTCGTCTATGAAAAACCACTTCTTTTATTACTTTATGAACATCCAATTTAATTGTTAACGTTTCTTTTTGCCCAGCCTTTAAGGATATAACGTCGTCATTCAATGACACTGCTTTTTGACTACGCAAAAACCTGGGATAATGTGATATAAACGTCGAATAATCCGCGTCTTTTGTATGAACCTTTACATAAACAGCTGTTCCTCCTGGATTTACTTCACTAAATAAAGCTTTTCCATTTTTATCCGACATCTGTAATTTACGACAAACTCTAATCTCTGCATTTTCTATTCCCTTATCTGAACATGAATCAACAACATTAACTGTTAATTCAGCAGGAATGCTTTCTTTACCGCTCGCCGTTTTCTCACCCAATTGAGTCATTCTTTTCCCCTAACTTATTGGCATCACGAAACAGAACTTTCTCAATCACTAAAGCTCCTCGTAATCCGTGATCTGATGAGCTATAGACTAGCGATTTTGTTGTATTTGTTCTTTGTAAATTTTTTGCAGCGGCTATGATTAAAGCTGCACTGGTAGCAACGCCCAGATCACCGTAACAATCAGCTGGATGTTCGATTTTGATTTTCTCAATAAATTTTTCTTTATTACGCAAATACGCCACGCCATATTCTTTCGCCCAATGATTTTCTCCATTCATACTGGAATATATGGATTGAATACTATTGGTGGGATGTGATGTTAGTGCGCCTTTAAAAGCACGATCCAATCCATCACCTCTGTACGGTTTATCGCTAAATAGATGTCCGTCTTCTTCAGACATAGAGGGCGGATTTAATGCAATCACGCATCCATTTTTTTGTTCAGCAAGTTCGATGTGTCGCGTTAATAGCAGCGCACAAGCACCTTCGCCGGGTGCAAAAGAATCTGCCGCACTGAGTGATAATAGTCTGTTTTTGTATTGATTGATGACCGTATCGTCATCGTAAGAGTCAACACCTAGGATAAGAATATAGTCCTGAGGTTGATCCATTAGGTATTGAAAGGCGAAATGAATAGCTTCAATGCTAGCGGCGCGCCCAGTCGATATTCTTCGCGTTAAGGGTAATTCAATCCATGGTTTCAAGTTATGTGCAAGCGCAGGAATAAAAGGGATATATCCCTTGTCTTGTATTTGATCAGCAGGTACAGCCAGGATCAAAGGCGTGGCATCAAGAGTATCCACGGCAGCTACACTTTCACGCAATGCCACTATAGCCATGCGGATCATTCGCCCATGACGATGATTAAATACGTCATTCCCTTCCTCAAATTCATATTTGGTGTGCTCAAATACTTCATCCGGCACTCTAGCCATCGTGATCGGCTCACCATCATCCGTATGGTAATCAGACAAGGTATAAGCACTAACCCCCGCATCAACCGCTGCAACGGTGGTCGCAACATTGGGGCCGAGCGGTGTGATCATGCCCATACCAGCAATATACAAACGTGGGGCTGACATTATTCGTTGAATCCTTTCGCGGCGTGGTTCAATAAAAAGTGGGCGGGTTCCAATAGCGCAAGTTCGAGTGCAGCCATTTGTCTTTGGCGTTGTTGCCCGTTAGCAAAGACATTGCGTAGATGTTCACTCGCGCTGATACCGGGGCTGACGATTTGCCCTATAAAATAGCGCTGCGCGGGTGCGTAACGTTGTTGGTACTTCTGCCATATTGCGGCGATTTTATTGACGTCTGGAAACGGCAAATATTCATCGTCACTCAAACCTATTTCTTCGTTTTGCGCCCCATCATCCGGCAGCTGTGCATCCAGATCCGGAAGTTCTTCCAACATCAACTTGTGCTCCTGCAGATCGATGCCGGTAATGGTGGTGAAGGCTTCGCCTGCCAATCGCGTCAAGGTGGGTATACGCATTTGCGCAATCAACCAATTAATGGCCTGCGGGTCGCCAAGATACGCTGTTGCCGTGATCACCAGACGGCTATTTGTTGGGGTTTTAGCGAGCAGAGTGATCCAGCTACGTGCGGTTTCTAATGGCAGTACCCGAAAGCATAAGGCCATGGCACGGGTTTGATGGGGATTGGGGTTAAGTGCGTAAATTTGCAGGTTGGTGGCTAGCGATTTATCACCTAACAAAATGGCTGACCAAGTAGCCCAGAACACGGCATCTTTATCACCTGATACCATTCCGGCGCGCAATGCATGCAAAAGGTCAAAGCGTTTCAATTCACCAATCAGACGAAGTGCTCGCGCGTAGAGTCGGGGATGCGCAAGGCAATCATCGCGTTGCAAAATTGCTGTCAAGAATTCGCGCGGATCTTCGCGCCTTGCACTGCACACCGCCAGAGCAAGGTATTTGTGATTGAGATCTTTGCTGGTGAGGAATTTCTTAATCCAGGAATGCACCAATCTGCCGGGTAACCACGCCATAGCGGCAACCAAACCGCGCACGGTGTGATCGCTGCTCATACCCGCTTCCACGACTTGTTGGATATGGCGTATATCCAAACTGCGAAACGCTAACACAGCAGCGGTGAAAACGGCGTCGGGCTGGAGCAATTCAAGAGCATCGGCGCATATGGCCCAGGATTCTTCCGGTGCAGTCATTAAACCGTCGAGCTGAGCATCAATGCGGCCATCGAGTTCAGCAAGATCTGTAACATTGTAGTGCGGTTGACTAACAGCGAGGTCTCGAAGTAACCACAAAAAGGTAGCGTCATCTGCATAACGTTCATGAATATGACCGTAAAGGCCAACCAGGTTGCGTGAAAAAGCGGCCTCTGTAGTCATGAATAACATCAACCCATGATATTTTTTTTGTTGTGAAACAAGGGGTCACCTAAACGGCATACATTTTTTCCCTCAAATTTCACATCAAACGAGTACATCATAAATTCACACTCCGCTTTATTTTGGCCACTGATAACACCTTTAAGTGTCCCCGCTTCATCGCCCGTACTGGTGGAATAAACCGCACCTTTTACCATAGGCATTTTGCCATCAGTCACCACCGTTTTCGGCCCTTTGCTGGTATCAGAGGATTTGCCAATATTGGGATAAGGAATAGGCACGACGGCTGAACCTACTGGCGTTTTACAGACATCGGGAAATACAGTACTCATACCACCACTCCCCTTATGAGCAATACCACGCGTGTTACAAAAGGTTGTTTGCGCCATTTATTTCTCCTTGATCCATTTAACGGGATAAGCTGACTGATATCTGTTGAACTTTGGTTATTTTTTTATCGCAGGGCAATGCAGCACGCCACACCATTACTAATTGACGATGATTAGGATCTAGCAACAAAGTTTCTATATGGAAAGGTGACGTTATTTCTTGTCCAGCAACTAAAACTTTATTGGATAAATTCACGTAAGGAAGATTAAATACTAAATCGCCTGCTGGGTGCATACCAATAATTCTTACTGCTTCACCGCCCTGTAAATATCCAGGGTAAATCAGGTCCTGTGGTGCCACATTCATAAAGCGTGGGCGGTAATCATCTGGCAAATAAGGCGCACGATTTTGTTGCCAGAGTTCATCGTAAGTACCCGCAAAACCGACACGTGGCTGCCAATTGGGGGCTATAGGAGCAAAACACGCGGGTGCAGGTCTATCGCGATTGTATCGAATTAAATTATCCGGACATTCAAGATTCGGTAAAGGAAAACCGCTCAACTCAGTTTGATGTTTTTGTCCAGCAAAACCACAACCAACAGGATTTTTAGTTTCCACATCGCGGAGCGTCTCTCCATTAATTAAATCCCGCCCTCCAAAAGCACGCTCGTATACCAAAGGCATTGTCACAAAGGGTTCAGGTTGTGAAATCTGATCGCGGCTCCAGAATCTATCACCAAAAACACGCACTACTTTATTCACGGAACCCACTTGGAGTCCAACATCCATTTGTCGCACGGGCCTTTGATCAGGTGAACACGCTGAACCGATCATAAGAATATCGGTCGCTGGTTTACCGATGTGATAATCCGAACTAAAACGTAAGCTGGATTTTGCTGGCTCACCCCAATATTCATCCGCTTGGTGTAGAGGCATTTGTGAACTGGCCAGTGTCCATTGCTCACCAATCAGGAAGGTTGCTTTGACCATGATGTAAAGCGTGTCTATCGCATTTTCATTGGGGAAAATAGTAAATGCAGTAACAAAAGGAGTATTATTTTTAAGTTGCAACATAGTGGAAATTCGCTGGAGACAAACTATTTACAAAGACCGCAGGCGGCGGCCATCCCTGTCAATTCACTTGTACTGATCCCCCCAAGATCCGATTAATACCACTAGAACGGCTGAGCAAATATTTTCCGCGAATAACTACCTTGCCATTACGCGTAAGTGTAATGCTCGCCTCGCCACACTTTAAAACCACTTCTTCCTGCCCCTCCAGCACAACTCGCTTACCATCAACATGTACTGTATCGGTTTGAAGATTGGTATCAATCATTTCGCGAGTCTTTGCAATCGTGGTATCAAAAACCGTCTGATCTGCTTGTTTATCAATTGCAGTTATTGCCTCCGGCGACTCAAAAAGATTATCCAGCACTTGTTGTAACGGAGAGTAAAGAAAACCAATAACGATTGGGCGCGGATTCGTACCTTGGGTAAACAGCAAGGCAACCTGACGGCCAATATGCTGTGGCAATACCGGGATAGTAGCGAGAGCAGCAACTGTTTCAGATTCTGGAAACTGTGGGAACCCAACCATGGGACTGCCACTACTATCGATCGCAGAAAGCACACCGAGCAGTACTTCGCCCGGTGCTACGATTGGAACAGCAGATTCTGTTTGTAGCTCAACACCATTTGATTCTTCAAACAAATGAACACTCATAAATCACACTAATTGTTAGTAATTTTGCTTCCTTTAACAACTACATTTCCTGAGCCCTTCACATTGATATTGGCTCCAGAAATAGTGATGTCACCATTACTTTTCATTACTATTGAGGCCGAACCTGTTTTAAGTGTGATCTGATCATCGGCAGTCATAGTGATAGTTTTTGCTTTTAATGCATATTCCTTCGTGACATTTTCGGTGTATTTACCTTCAACTGTTTCACGCAGATCTTTGGTAATACCGATAGTCATATTTTTACCGATAGTCTCGGTATGGTTTTCACTAATATCGATGGTGATATTTTTACCCACAGTCAACGACATGTTTTTGCCAATGGTTTCCGTGTGATCATCACCAACATCAATTGTTTTGTTTTTTCCAATTGACTCAGTTTGATTATTCCCAACCGTTTTGTTGCGATCATTACCAATTGATGAATTTTCATCGTGTTTGATAGTTTTGGTACGATCGTGATCGACTGTTAAGGTCTGATCATTTTCTACTTGGGTGTCGTAATTCTTTTCCGCATGAACATAAATCTGCTCTTCGCCTTTTTTATCTTCAAAACGGAGCTCATTATAGTTTTGTGGTGTACCGCCTTTTGTAGAGCGGGTTTTTATCCCACTTTGTGTTTTTGACGGGTAGGTCGGCTTATTCCAAGCATTGTAAACCGAGCCAGTTACCAAGGGCCTATCGGGATCGCCATCCAGAAAATTAACAATAACCTCATGGCCAATGCGCGGAATAAACGATGAACCCCATTGATTCCCTGCCCAACCTTGGACTACACGAACAAAACACGAGCTATTTTCATCGTCCTTACCTTCGCGATCCCAAATGAATTGCACCTTGATTCGACAGTGTTCATCAATATAGATCTCTTCGCCTGCTGGCCCTACCACTACTGCGGATTGGGGCCCCTTCATCACCGGTTTGATATGTATACGTTTAGGACGAAATGATGTTTCAGCGGGAATACAGACAAATTGATTGTTGTAGGCGGCATTCCCTTCATGACCCGAAAAATAACTTTTATCAAAAGCATGGTGAGTTACGGCAGTTAAAATATAGCTACCTTTCTGAGATGCTGTTGCGTGTTTGGCCAGTTTAAACTTACCGCCGGCGTAAAAGCTGGCGCAGTTACTTTGACCAAATACAGTATCGCGATCAGCTTCTTCAGATTCAAGGCAGATTTTTGCAAGCTCTGAACCTAAATTAGGATCATAGAAAGCCGGGTATTCATAATGCTCATAGACTGCATTTTTAGCGTATTGACTTTTTGTTTTAATGGTTGCAGTTAAATCCTTCTGCGGCTCTTTAAAATTATAATCATTGAGAGTCCACATTCCTTTTCTAAATAAATACTTATGTTCCCATGAGTGAATTTGAGCATGAGGAGTATTACCTTTGGAGTATTCCAGATCGGTTTCCGACACATCGCTATAAGCATTCGGTTTATCAACCAAAATTAGCTGATGCTTCCCATCAGAATGTTCAAAATAGTATGCAATGCCGTCTTCTTCTAGCAGCCGTGATATAAAGTGGAGGTCGCTTTCATTATGCTGTACACAATATTCACGTTTCTTGCCACCATCAGCTCTGAATTCAAAGTCAGTAAAGCCAAGATCACTAAAAACTTGACTAACAATGTCTTTGGTATTTTTTTCCTGAAAAATACGATGATCATTAGTTTGTGATAAAAACCACAACCAAGGAACCATAACCATTTTATATTCGCGCAGGTTATCTGCTTTTATCTCCCCTAAAATAAACTCTCTGATGAAACCGTTAAATTTGCGATTAGCATCCGTTTTAATAGTTATTGTCGCTGTTTTACCCACAATTTTATTAGGATCTATGTCCAGATTTTCCGATATCACATCAATATCGAATGTGAATAAGTCAGAAATATTTTCTGAACCCTGAAAACCAGTGAGTAAGAAAGTGTCTTTACCGAGAGAAAAATCAGAGATGGAGATGAAACGATTATCTTGTGAGAGCTGAGTCATGCTATTGCAACCTTAATAAACCCTTCATCGATGAAGTGTTATTACATCCTTGCCCCGCAGTAAGGAATTGCGAGCTCAGAGACAAAGTACCCCTAAACGGGGTACTTTTTTGAGAAGTATTACAGAGGCTTAGCGGTAGCCAAGTCATAACCAACACGCTGAGGTGTCGCAGACTTATTGCTCTTATCATAATCGCTATAATTAACCATAATCTTCGCGAAGCTCAGAGAAATAGATTCAACCGGATCACTCTCGCTATCTGCTGATACTGAGTATCCACTAACCAAACAGTTTTCCAAGGTGTAAGTCATAAACTCAACCAGCTGATCGGCACCTGTTTGTACGAATTTAATAACTACTTTCTTACCAGCAGAACCAGTCACTGCCTCTTTAAAAAGAGAGGTGGATGATATATCAGCCAACTTAGTGAAAGTAATTTCACTAATAGAGGGACGAGTAGCTTCACGGTTAGCAAGATTGCCCGCTTCCATGGAGATGCCACGACCAACGCCAAACTGCAACGAGCTAGCACCAATATGATCTTTGTAACCGTTAGCGGTAATATTTCCTTTGATACCTTCATACTCGATATAAATCGCCATCTTTATTGCTCCTTAAGTTTTAAGTACTACACATTAAAGTAACCAATACGCCAATTAAGCAGCGTACCAACCACTAGATAAAAATTAAAAATATCCAAAAACAATGGATGCTAGCCTAATTTATTTTTACAAACAACGCACCCCATTAGTCTTAACTTAATATGTGATGCACCACTCAATAAATAAAACAAATTTTATAAATACATACACTATTAAAACGTGGGCTTGATATAGACTTTTTAGAATCCATATTGGATATCAAAATAGAGCTTTACACCTTCACCTGGGGTGTAATCAGTATCGGAATCCCCACTCAATCCTTCTTCTTGATCTAACTGCTTCTGTTGTTCCAGAGCTGAATTCTTTGCATCAACAGGAAAAGCCAGTGAAAAATTGCTGCGGAGACCATCTGTAAATACAACTTTTATTCCAACGCCAACATCAATCAAGTGTGTTTTGATATCGTCATCGTCTTTAATGAAAGCATTGTTTTTCCCATAAGCCATATCAAGGAAAACAAAGGGCTGTATTACATCTTCAAACTTTTCCCCCGCTATCATGAAATCATTCAAATTAGGACCGCTAAAAACCAGATCTGACCCAAAAAAGATAGCATCGTCCGCATAAAATTCATTAATAGCAAACCCGCGTGTGCGCGTAGGCCCGGCCAAACCAAACTGCAAGACTTCAGAAAGTGCAGCATCAGAAAATTGACCAGCGGCACGAATAATCCATTTACTTTCTTTCTCTAATAATGGCATGTCAACAAAAGATAATCTTGAATAGTCAAATGACAGTATGCTTGGTGCCTCATCTTGGCCTTCCTCCGCTCCCGCTACGAAGTCTGAAGCGGTAAGCGTGACTCCACCTTGATGTAGAACACGATGTTTCTCATTTAACACATCAAACTGATAGGTTAAATCCACTTTTCTAACTGTTTTTTCAGTTCCTGCATTTAATAACGTACCATACTGAATTTCAGATTTTATATCGGATAATCCAAGTAAAATACTGCGATTTTCTTTTCTGGTTCGATTTAATTTGTAAGTAAAAACGCCATCTATTACTGTAGACTTTCCGGTAATTTCGAAATCCGAGTCTGATGTCGACCCAGCAGTAGCCGATATAAAATCATTGTTAGAAACCCCAAGCGAAAAACCAAATCTTGTCGTATATATAGGAAGTGAATATCGCAAAGATCCATACAACGAATTTTCAGGATTAAATGAACCCAATACACCTAGCTGCAATTGATCGCCGATCCCAAGAGGGTTATTTAAGTAAAAATCTGTATAAGCTCTGAACTCGCCAGTTTTATCCGAGCCATGGTTGTCCAAGCGAACGTTTGCTGCGTATTTATCTTCTGAATTCACATTAACATTTAACTTGGTATCTCCCACTTGAGATCCTGCTTCAAAATAACCACTAACGGATAACCCCGGAAAATCATTAATAAGATATAAATTTTCTTCTATTGAATCATTAGTGACAGGCTTTGAAAGGGATTTATTAAAAACTCGTTTAATTAAATTTTCAGAATAGCGTTTGTTATTTTTTACTTCAACTTCACCTAATTGACCAAGCAAGAGTGTAATTGTTACCACACCATCGCGAACATGCTGTTTGGGAATGTATGCTTTTGCTAAAATGAAGCCGCGCTCACGGTAATATCGAGTTATTGTGTCAGCAACAACCTCTATCATGCCAACAGTAACACCACGCTGCCGACGCTGCTCACGAATGAGAAAAACAAGCTTTTGAACCTCAACAGGGCCTACATGGCGCCCTTCTGTTTCTTTCTCAATTTCGGCAATTAGATCAGAGACCTCTTCTAATTCACTTACCGTGTATCCCGACTCTAATTGCTTGCCCTCCTCCATCAAATCAAATCGAATCTTTTCAACCTGTTTGATAATTTTTTTGCGAGTAATATCCAATTCAGGATACTCAACCAAGCCTTGTACCCTAAATTGTTTTACATTAAGTCGTGGTCCTGCTTCCGGATTTGGGTCACGATCCCGTAACGCAGGTATATCCATATCGAGCAACAAGCTTTCGCGCTCAAATTCAGGAACTTGGGTTGTATCCGGCATTTCAAGAAATCCTGCGTTAGCAGGAGTATGAATCAATCCAAAAAACACTAGAGTTAGATAACGTATGTTTATTTTAAAAAATTTAAATAGCACTTAATCAATCCCGGACAAGTTAAAAAATTAACAGATTATTCTGCGTATTCATCTTCATCAAAACGCTGGTCAGCCGGCATCAGAATGGCAACCTCATCGTGAAGATAGTTTCTTACGCTAGTAAAAATTGCAGGATCAATCTCACTCAATCCTTCAATTTGAATTAATTGATCATTACTGGCAAGATTTTTTAATGGAGTGGATGAGTCAACAATCTCAAATGGCTTTCTAATGTGCCAAATAATAGAGCTTGTTTTTGCTGTCTGTTTATAAACACTTGGGATATGCATAACTATTTTTCTATTTCTATCACCAAAGCCAAAACGAGTCCCAGGGGAATAATCAAAAGTCGCTATATCTGCGATGATGTCGGGATTTGATTTTACCGCATCATTTTCCGCACGCACCATTCCATTCGGTATAGAAAGAGTGAGAACACCTCCATTTGTACCTGCATTGATAACGCCGCCTTGCTCTCTCGCATCAGTTTTATTGATATCAAAAGGACCGTTATGAGTGTTATCGAGAATAAAATCACCAGTAAGGTTGGCAATAGAAATATCACCATTATTTCTCAACTGCTCAATAGTAAGTGAACCAGAATTTAAAATATTAATTTTTGTATCGCCCAGAAGCTTACCTGCGTTTCTTACCGATAGTATATTCACATCAGTTTCTATCGCATCCTGCCCAGCAGCACCAAAACGGCCAGAGCCTATTCCAGTGGCCGCATCTGCGCTCCAACGATTCGCATAAATATTAATGTTGTCATCGTTATTATCGGTAATCGCACCATCGGCTGACAGATTAACTTCCCCGTTAACTGCTTTAATGGTTGCAAGCGCGATATTATTGCCCGTATAAGTGACATTACCAGAAGCTGACTCTGTCAACGATCCGTTAATCATTTGAATTTCATTAGATGCTGCGAAACGGATATCACCTGTACTGGAAATCGTCGAGCGCTGTTCAATTCTATTACCTGCTAGATCAATAGAATTTCCTAGCTGGGCATTCAAGTTACCACTTTCATTCAGTAATAGATTACCCGCTCCTGCATTCAGATTTATATCCTTGGCCGAAAGCGAATCATTTACTGTTATTCCGTCAGCATCAAAATCAATACTTTCAGTGGCAAAAATACGCTTTCCTACAGTGATATCACCAGAGTCAGAATTTATTGTTACATTTTTTGCACTTATGCCGTTGTTGTCACCGCAATTATCACTACATGAATCACTCACATTTATTGAGTTTTTAGCATTTATGGTGACATTACCATTTGCAGAAATGCCTGTTAAGGTAAGATTATTTTTTTCATTAATGGAAATGTTATTCGCTTTAATGATTGTCAGCGAATTAAGATCATTATCAACATGCAATAGGGAGAGATCGGCACTGGATGATATGCTGGTTAGCCCATTGACAATCATGGGTCCTTCACTGGTCACCGTTCCATCAGCATCAATTGTCAAGTTTTGAGCTTGCACGTAAGATAAATTTAATGATGTATTATTTTTTACAGCGATATTGCCAGTGGCATTTAACGCCAGATTACCAGCAAAAGAGTTGTTGTTATTTAATACAATATTTCCGTATAGAGAATTAACATTAAATTGACCCGCATAATTGATATTGGCGGAAGATGATAAATCACCACCAAGTATGACATCGAAAATATTAGTAGTAGATGCTGAAAACTCTTTTATATTAAGAGAATCTTGCTCATCAAGGTATAGATTACCGTTAGTTGATTTTAAATAGATATCATCAACTGCTAATTTTAAACGCTCCGCCTCACTACCAATATTTTGTGTTGCAACCAATTCAAGAGATTGAGCAATAATTTTTCCTGCGTTTTCACTGATAAGGGACGCATTATTAACCGTAAGAGTTTTTGGAATTGATACGCTTCCATCTATTTTTATTTGATCGCTTGATGAGCCATTGATAGTCAAATTTTGTTTTTGCAAATAAGTTATAGAAGTTTCTGGGGTTAACCAATAATTACTGTTTTGCAGGGTGAATACATCATTAGATGAAGTGCCCCAGAGGGTAAGGCTATCAGCAATTACATTATCGGTAATATCCGTGATATCTGAATAATTTACTGTATAGGTAAGATTTGTAGGGCTTGCATATTGTAAAACACCTTGTTGATGTGTGGCTTTGTAGTTTACATCGCCACCTGAAACAAATAATCGATCGAGTCCCTGCCCTCCAATAATATCCACTGTGCTAGCAAAACCATTTACCACTGTTATGTTAAATAAATCATCACCTATTCCACCACGGATACCGCCATTGATTGCGCTCTGGGTAAGGTTGAAGGTGTCATTGCCTTCTGAACCATCTATATAGCCCGCCAAAACGGCATTATTTAGCGAAAAAGTATCCTGACTATTGCCACCAACAATATTAGCAAAGCCTTCAAATTGGATAGTGCTATTTATAGTGCCCGCATTGTTATTAACCACCCAGTTATTAACTCGATTATCACCCGCAATAGTACTGGTAGTGTTATTGCCAATAAATTTTTCGATATTGCCATAACCACTATTTGCACCTGCGGCAGTAATTACTATGTTGGCATTAAGGGATTTACTGACGTCAACAATATCCTGATCTCTATGGGCTGCACCATCAATTAAACCAGTAATATTGCCAGCTGATTCAAAATTAAATATATCATTCTGACTTCCGCCAGTGAGATGCTTGAAATTTGTAAAAACTGTTGCCGCATTCGATACAGTTTCATTTAACTGACCGCCATTAATCGATGTAATCGTCCACATATTGTCTACATCTTTAGCGATTAGTTTATTACTGTTGTCTGCATCGGCAGCAATCGTCTCGAAATTGTTAACCGTAATTTCACCATTATTGCCAACAGTATTATCGGCAGCGATGTGAATAACTACATCACGATTACTTTGGGTTAGATCCAGAGTGTCAATACCCACTCCAGCATCAATCCAACCACTGATATTGGATAATTCATTGTCAAAGATAAATGTATCAGCTGTTTCCCGTCCAACAAGATTGGCAAAACCGGAAAAAGAGAGTGTTGTATTCAGTGTGCCGCTATTGAGACCTGTAATTAACCAGGAATTATCGATCAGATTGTTTGCGATAAAGGTATTGGTTCTATTCGAGTTTGCGTTAATGGATTCGATATTACTTACTCGCAGGTTAGCGACTGCGGTGGCTCCAATACCCACACTTAAGTCTGTATTAACTCCTGTAAGATTAAGTTGATCAGCGGATGAACCGGAACCGCCATCGATAATTCCGGTTAAGAAAGAAATATTTTCGATATTAAACACATCTGTGTACAGGCCGCCCGTGAGGCTAGATATGCCAGCGAAACGCAAAGAATTATTTAATCGCCCGATACCCTGATTATTCACGTTCCAGGTGTTGGCTGAGGAGGTGCTCACTAATGTGCTATTAGTAGCTGAATTACCAGTTAACTCCTCTATTCGCACCAAATTGGTGACGCCCGCTCCATTACCATTTATGTGAAATTGTTGAGTTACTGCTGATTGAGATGCATTAATAGTGTTATTGCCCGCACCGCCATCAATAAGCCCCACTAATTGGCCTTGGGAGGAATAATTAAATGTATCATTTCCCGAACCACCAATAAGGCTATTAAAATTTTCGAAGGAAATAATCTTTCCGTTAATATTAATCGTGCCATCATTTAAGCCATCAGCAACAGTATCGAATGCTCCTATAGTCCAAGTATTATTGCCATCTGTAACATTGATTGTACTGTTGTAAACATTATCTTTGCCGCTATTACCAATAACACCTTCGATTCCGTTAATACCTGTATTACCCAATGAACCATTACCGCCAATGGTAATGGTGAAATTTTCAGTTCTATTCGAATAATCTACTAAGTCAATTCCACCGCCATCACCACCGCTAATGCTTTTGCTAACCGGCGCCTGCACATTAAATCTGTCACTATTTGTTCCACCACGAAGATCTCCGAAATTATTAAATTCTACGCGAGTTTCAAAAGAGGGTGATGTTGCAAGTTCTATCAGCCCAGCGTTTGCGCTCGTGATGTTCCAACGATATGCATTTTCACTCGCACCAATAATGACATTTGAATTGGGATTGCCGGAAAACGCAGTAATAGATTCGATATTAACCAAATTTAAGTTGTTGGATTCACTATTACCCAACTCTACAGTCACACCACTAGTCAATGCGGACAGATCGATAGAATCCTCGGTAGTGGTTAATGTCGCGGAGCTACCACCATCAATTAATCCTGTTATATAACTTTGATTAGTTGTAAAAGTGAAGGTGTCAATTTCCTGATTACCGAAAAGATTTTCAATATTAGTAAATGCCACGGAAGATGCGGAGCCGGAAACCTGCAAATTCCCCCTATCAATGCCGGTGATTTTCCAGTCATTGTTCTGATTCACACCGAACAGTCTGTCACTTACATTACCACCTTCCAGATTGTTGATAGCGGAAAAATTTTCAACGTAAATATTTCCATTCGTAATCGATAGGCTACCGTTGTTGGCACCAAGCATAGTCCAGCTATTAGCCGCGTTGCGACCAATAAGGTAATTGCTATCAGTACCTCCATCAATACTTACCGCGCTACCCACATTGTTATTGCTGCTAAATACAAACCTATCATTACCTGCATTGCCGAATATATTTCCTGCAGCAGCGTTGATATTAAAAATATCAACATTACTACCGCCTTGCAGGGTTTGAATGTTTGAAAAATTGTTCACGTAGGTAGCGAAATTGTCAGTTTGGCTAAGATTCCCTGCATTTGTGCCCGTATAGTTCCAAGTATTGGCTACATCACGTCCTCTTAATGTATTGATACCACCATTACCATTAACGGATTGCGCTGAACCTGCCATGCCGAAAATAAATTCATCATCATCAGTACCGCCTTGTAATTGACCAACACTTGTATTGATATGAAAAATATTTTTTCCCGCACCTGATTGAATTGTTCCAGTAAGATCAGCGTTAACAAAAAATTCATCCGCCGCCGCACCGCCGTTCAGAGTTTGGATATTGCTAAAGTTTGCGATGTAAGTTGCGCCAGACGTCACCTTTATATTGCCTGCATTAGTCGATGTAATAGTCCAGGTGTTGAGCGTCTCACGACCGGTAATTTGGTTATCCTCTCCGGGATTACCACCATCTATCTGATTTGCACTACCAACATTAGAAGTACTATTAAACAAAAAGCTGTCGTTACCGCCCTCTCCTTGCAGAATGTTGGCTGCCGCGTCAATATTAAAAATATCAGCTCCAGCACCACCATTCACGGTTCCCGAAAAAGTAAACGCTAAATTAAAAGTGTCTGATGAATCTCCGCCCTGAAGAATTTGGATACCGGAAAAGTTATCAATGTAAACTGTACTACCTGTAGACACAGACCCTACATTAGCTGTAGTTAGCGCCCAAGTGTTTTGGCTATTACGGCCAGTGAGCGTGTTATTTGTTCCCAGCCCGCCATTGACAACAGTCACAGATCCAGAGTTGCCTACTATAAAACTATCGTTTCCATTATCACCAAAAATTGTATTAACAAAGGCATTTATATTAAATATATCCGCATCGCCACCGCCAGAAATAGTGCCGGTGAAGTTTGTATCGATATCAAAGCTATCTACACCCGAACCACCTTGCAAATTTTTGAAATCGATAAACTGGATGCCAGCAACTTCGCCATCGTTTATGCCATCGGCGTTACTACCCGCACCGTCAAAATCGTAAATCCGCCACG
>NZ_JH668208.1:94811-103093 GCF_000263355.1 Cellvibrio sp. BR
GACGCCATCCGATGTGCTGCCTGCACCATCGAAATCATAAACACGCCAGCTATTGGTACCCGCTGTTGCCGCTAACGTGAAATCAAATGCACTATTGGCGATAACGCGGGATACACTTGCTACATTGTTGATGCTGGTACCGTTTAAAGTCACGGTATGGTTAGCCGCGATGTTGCGGAAATCCACGATGTCATTACCATCATCACCGCTTGCCGTAATCACACTGCCATTCGTGTAAAAGACAAATTGATCATCACCATCACCACCGGCAATAGTGTTGACTAACGCCTTGATATTGAAAATATCTGCACCGTCACCGCCAGAAATAGTGCCGCTGAAGTTTGTATCGATATCAAAGCTATCTACACCCAAACCGCCTTGCAGATTTTTAAAATCGACAAATTGAATACCGGCCACTTCGCCGTCATTAACACCATCCGATGCATTGCCTGCACCATCGAAATCGTAAACACGCCAACTATTAGTACCCGATGTTGCCGCTAACGTGAAATCAAATGCACTATTGGCGATAACGCGGGATACACTTGCCACATTGTTGATGCTGGTACCGCTTAAAGTAACCGTGCGATTAGCCGCAATGTTGCGGAAGTCGACAATGTCATTGCCATCATTGCCGCTTGCCGTAGTGACGCTACCGGCGCTATAGAAAACAAAACTATCATCATCAGCACCACCGGTAATATTGGTTGCGGCAGCTTTGATATTGAAAATATCTGCACCGGAACCGCCAGAAATAGTACCGGTAAAATTGGTGTCTATATCAAAGGTATCGACACCTGAACCACCTTGCAGATTTTTGAAATCGATAAATTGAATACCGGCCAATTCGCCATCGTTCACACCATCAGATGCACTGCCTGCACCATCAAAATCGTAAATACGCCACGTGTTGGAACCCGCATTGGCGGCCAGCGTAAAGTCAAATGCATTGTTCGCAATAACGCGTGAAATACTGTCGACGTTATTGATGCGCGTTCCGTCCAATGTAACCGTATGGCTAGCATTGATATTGCGGAAATCCACGATGTCATTACCGTCATCGCCACTTGCCGTGGTGACACTGCCGGTATTGAAAAACACAAAACTGTCATTTCCGATCCCGCCGGAAATATTGGTCACCACTGCGTTGATATTGAAAATATCTGCACCATCACCGCCAGAAATGGTGCCGGTAAAATTAGAATCAATCGTAAAGGTATCTACCAATGCTCCGCCGGTCAGTGTGCTGAAATCAACGAATTGAATTCCCGCTACTACACCATCATTCGCTCCGTTAGCAACAGTTCCGGAACCATCAAAATCGTAAATGTGCCATGCGTTATCTGTTCCACCGGCCGTTAGCGTAAATCCTTTGTTCGAATCGGCTATCACTCGCTCGACATTGGCGACACCGTAAACCATCGAATTCGAGGCAACAACCGTAACGCCGGTTGATAATGCCCTTAAGTCCACTTGATCTAAGCCATCTCCCGCGTTGACAATTCCATCGGTGCCAATGCTTCCACCATCGAAAAACGCAAATGTGTCAACCCCATTGCCGCCTTGTAACTCGCCTGTATAGCCGTTGCGGATTTCGAAAGTATCGTCTCCACCCTCAGCGTTGATGACTCCGCCAAAATTCGTTATTAAATTAAAGGTGTCATTCGCATTGCTGCCTTGCAGGGTCTTGAAACCAACAAACTCAATGTTGCCGACCGTGCCATCAATCTCTCCACCGCTATTATCAATCGTCCAGGTCGCGCCGGATGATGCGGTTAGCACAAACGCTTTCAAGACATCAGCCTTAAACCGTTCAACGCCAGTAAATGAAAATTCTGTTGCCGCACCGATGGTGATTGTTCGTGCAGCAAGCTCTGAAAAATCAGCTGTGTCTGTCCCGCTCCCGGCACCACCTTCGGCAGATACGATGCTCGCGCCAGTTTCGAAAGCAAAGGTATCGTTATAAATTGAACCGACTAACTTACCAATATTGCTAAAAGAGATTAAAACATTTTGTGGATCGTTAGAGTCGGAAAGCGTGCTAGGGTCAGTCGCTTTGATGGACCAGTTTGCATGACCATTAATTGAAGTACTTATGCTATCTGAAGGGGAAGCACCGATGATGGTCGAGACTCCAGTAAAAGTAGTATTGCCAACTTTTCCCGAATCTTTCGCTGTTACTTCCCAGAAATTGGTTCCTGCAATAGCTTCAAGTGAAGTACCTGTATGGCTATTTGCTTTAATTTCACTGAAATTCGACAGAGTAGCCGATGAATCCGTTTGATATGCGCTACTAAGAACAATCGAGTAAGCTTCGGTGGCATCACTAAAATCGAAAATATTATTTCCATCTGAGCCATCAACCAAACCGGCAAATGTGATGTTATTTTCAACACTAAAATTATCGTCCCCCTCACCACCAATGTAGCTTGTAAATCCGGTGAATTTTACCAAATTTGTACCGTCGGTTACGGAGTTAGCGGTTGCATTAAAAGTCCATTGAATTACATCTAACTCGTTACTCAATGTCCTTAAAATTCCACCATTTATTGACTCCAATACTTCTGCGTTAGTAATACCAAAAAATGAAAAAACACCGCTGAAATCAATTTCAGCATCACTTAATACTTCAACAATATCTTCACTGCCACTGGCATTTATAACGCCGGTTGAAGCACGGATGCCGTTAAACCTAAAAGTATCGACATCATTATTACCCATTAGGTTTTCAATATTCGAAAAATCTATGGAGCTATTAAGTGACTCGGTAGCACCAAGCATCCAGTTATTAGCTCCCGCTGCTGCAGAGACAAGCGTATCGGTATCACCACCACCATTTAGTGTTGCAGTGACTGCATCGGTAGTTACTATATTAAAAGTATCTGCGCCTGTATCGCCATTTAACAATGCGTCGATTGTTGCTACGTTAATATTAAATACATCATCACCAGATCCGCCATTGACACTGGTTGAAATATTATCGGTGATATTAAAAGTATCTACTTGCTCACCACCATTGATATTTTCAAAGCCTATGAATGTTATTATTTTTGATGTGGATCCAGTTTTTTCAATAGTACCGGCATTTTCCGCCGTTAAATTCCACGTGTTATTTGCATTAACCGCTGTCAGCGTCTGCCCTAAACCTGCGGAGCCATTCACAGAAATATCTGATGATAAATAGGAATTAGATGTAGGAGTGAAATTAAGCTTTACAGAGCCCCCCGCCGAATCACTAGCTAAGGTTAAATCAACGGATTTTTGGCCGACCACTGTATTTTGTGCATTTAGATCGCCATTAACGGTGATGCTTCTCGCCGCATCACTGCCGTTTACAGTTAATGCTATTAAGCCGGCTGTATCTGCCGAGGTATCTATTGAATTTACGCTAATTGAATCGGACGCGGTTATCTTAACGTCGCCACCGGCAGTGGTTATGCCGCCTGAAATGAATGACTTTGAACCAGTGACGGTTAGGTTTCTTGGGGTAGTATTGTCATTTGAATTTATAGTGCCACTAAATAAAATATTCCCTGTACCAGCATTTAGCTCAACGTCAGATGCAAGCGTGACATTGCTATTCAAGGTTATATTTTTTGTGGTTCCATTCGCACTATTTAGATTTCCATTAAGAATGATGGAGTATGCATCACCAGAAGTTAATTCGATGTTGCCAATCGAAGCGTCTGCGCCAGCGACAAGCGTTACTGCATCCAGTGATAGGTTGTTAATATCACTTAATAACAAGTGGCTAACGTTATTGGTGAGAGAGATTTTTCCAACAAAATCATTTACATGAGTAGACAAATTAATACTTTTGTCAGCGCCAGTAAAAGTTAATTTGGTTTCTCCGCCTACATAGAGATCATTTACTTGCGTAACACCGCCACCAGAAGTTAACGTTAGGTTTCTATTAATCTGGGATTTACCAAAAGTAACGGCAGTTGTGTCTGTTGGTTGTGTGAGCGCGGTTATCCCTGTTAATTCAACATCGCGTGCACTGGTGAAGAGCAGGTTGCCATTAAAGATATTATTATTCGTTAATTTGATATCACCATTGGTACCAGCATTAAATGTAGCATCGCCTGCAATTTTTAAGACAGAACCGGGGGCCTGTGTGATAACAACATTGGGCTGTTGATCTGGATCTAGAACGATATCTGTAACCGCTAAAGATAGAATACCTGTGCAAACTGAAGGAGCAAGACATGAGCCATCCGTCGTAATATCGCCTAATGCAATATTCGTCCCAGCATTAATAGTAACATTTCCACCATTTGACCACTGTGCATTTCCATTAGGTTGTCCGTTGCCGTTTGTATTGGTTGTTATATCAACTAAACTGGCGTTTGCGCGTTCAGTATTAATCAATCTACCTGTCGAAGTGAATGTAGTGCTAGTCGCGGTGAAATTACCTCCCGCTGTATATATGTCAGCTTCGATTTTTATGTCACCGCCGCTAGTGTTATTTTTCCCTGCAGTCAAATCAATATTTAAAGCATCACGCGCATCACCATAATCTGCGTCTGAAATCAGACCTTTAATTTCTATATTACCGAAGGCATCTATTCTTAAAAATGTTTCTTCACCATCCAATAAATTTCCTGAGTAACCTTTTCCACCTGCATTTGTCCTTTTACCTGTATTATTAAAATCGATAGCGTCATTTAACGTAACATCAGCTTTGGAATCAATTGTTAATGAACCCACTCGAATTAATTCAGCTTTATCTGGATTTGTACCGCCAAAATTTGCATTTAAATAGTTATACCCAAAAGCGACCAAACCTAAAGTTACATTGTTCGTAGCGTTAATAACAATATCACCGCCACCTAAGTCACCAGTTGTATCAATGGTAGCGCCGGTTGATGTAAATGTTCCTAAGGTTGGAGAATCAATATCCGAGTTTAAAAAACCATCTGTATCTTCTGTATCTACCGCGGGTCGCACACCTGCATAAAAATAGCCACCGTTGGTGGCAATAGTTTTTCCACTTGCTACAGTGATGTCGCCGCCATCCAAATCATCTTTGTTAGCGATTAATTCGAGGTTAAGCGTTCCGGTGACATTGTCATTTTTGCGCTGAATATTTTCATTTAAAATAATATTGTTATGAGCTAGCAAGCGAAGTGTGGCATTGTCGCTGAAGTTAAAATTTAGACCTTTGTCAAGAGTAATATTACCCATGTCCGTATCGCTATTGTCTCCATCGCTTGCACTACCTCCGGTTTGAACGATAACCGTTGATCCGTTAGTTAAAGAATCCCTTAGAATATCAATTCTTAAGATTGCTGTGTTATTTGATGTAAATGTTTTACCACTGTTACTTGTGATTATTGAAGTTGAATCATCACTATCAATTACAATATCGTAAGGATCTATTAACCAAGTCCCACCAGTTCCCGCCGCTGCCGTAATATCCGGCGTATTTAAAATCTCAAACCCCTTCAACCCTGATGTTTCAATAAAACCACCATTACCACCTTCACTACCACCACGCGAATAGAGGTTGCCATAAATGCGTGCGGTGTCGCTTGCGAAGGTAATTAATTTACCGCCATTGCCATTAATTAACGCATCGGTTTTTACTGCGGTGTTTTCACCGAGATAAATAAAATCCGCATTACGAATTTTTTGATTATCGCCGGTTTTATCACCACCAATTAATACTTGCCCGCCACCATTAGCACCCGATGCATTTATTTCCGCGCTATCAAACAACCCGACTTTATTGCCGAGGATTTTGATGTCGCCGCCCTCACCCTGAGCAGCTGCTTGCGCAGAAACATTGCCGGTTTCAGTCACCAGCGTAGTGTCGGTGCTGTGGAGTTCAATTGCGCCCGCCGTACCTGAATTGGTATTTGCGGTGATGGTGCCGCTGCTGGTGATGTTATTGCCTACCACTACAACCTGACCCGCTGCACCGGTAGCAACGGACGTATCAATATCACCGGTATTGATCACATCAGCGCCCGCGCCCAAGGTGAAACTGCCGTCATCGTGTACCACAACACTGCTGGCTTTATTCATACCGGCGTTGTTGACGGCGTTGGAAAAAATATCCTCACTCACGCTGGCGCTCAGTAAAACCCGGCCACCTTCCGCGATGATGTCACCGTTGTTAATCACCGCTGCATCTACACCCAGTTCATTTTGCAGAACCGCTTCGGTTACCTTAACGCCAACCAAACCTGACTGGTCAAAAGTGAGCACCGCTTCATTACCAGCAGCTAAGTTCACTGCCCCCAGCTTGGCGGAAATCAAACCATCGTTCTGTACCTGTTGCCCCACCAGTGTTACAGAACCGCCAGTCGCGGCATTTATAATGCCGTAATTGATTACTTTGCCCTCTGTACCCTCAATGCTATTCAGCGTGAAATCACCATTAATAAAACTCTCCGGATCAATACTCATGCCACTGGCAATCATGCCGCCGACGTTAATGACAGAGTCTTTACCAAACACCACCCCATTGGCATTTACTAGCATTACTTGGCCGTTAGCATCGATCCGCCCCAGGATCTTACTGCCGTTATTGCTGAGTACACGGTTAAGTGCGATAGATGATGAACTGGGTTGAATAAACTCCACCCGTTCATTGGCAGCCACATCAAAACTGCGCCAGTCGATGGCCATGCGATCACTCGCTTGCTGGATCAATGTGTCTACACCGGTCTGCGTAATAGTCCCCTCGCCAGCAACCACTTCGCCACCCTCAGGTGCGGCGTGCAAATGCCCAGCAGCCATCCATTGGGACGCAACTAACATAGCGGCATACAGCTTGCGACGTGATAGGTGTGATTGCTGTTGGAGAGACGGGAGGGACTTGGGCAGAAGGGTGTTACTCATATGTCATTCCTAAACATTAGTTTTTCATCAACGCTGACGCAATGCACAAAAATGCGGGGCGGCATAAGTCAAAGCGATTCCAAGGGCGCGGATTTTACCTGCTAGCAATAAGCCTTGGCTGTAGGAAATTGACTATAGGTGGCGCTTTTTTAGACATTTTGTGACCCGGTTTTATTTTTATTTTTAATAAAAAAATGGCGTCGCACAATGAATCAGACGCCATTTTATGCACTAAATTAATATTGATTGAGAGAGGCGGTTGAATAAAGCCGCATGTTCAGAAAGCTCGTATCCCACCTGCTGGAAATAAGCCTTAGCTGTAGAAAATTGACAATACTTGATGATTTTTACAGCGAGCACTTTGCAGTGCTCGCTGAGGAAGTTTGACGTAAATCAGGGGAGCCATTGACGTTCCCCTTTTGGAATATCGCAAAATATTTTATTGAAAACTATTTTTCGACTTAGTGAGGATTACTTTCTCGCTTGTTTCAAGGTCAACCAGTATCAAGGCTTTACGCCTACTATCTAACAAAAAAATAAATCTTTTTATCTCATGAATATCTAGATCGGAAGATGTAACAAATTTCGTTGTAATTCCAGTATAGGATATATCCTTAAATAAACTACGGTCACCAGATGCGATATCGATAGATAAGATTTTGCTTGAAACGGACTCAAACACTAAGAAACGATTATTTACTGCATCTTTTACAATTCCTCTGAGGGCTGCTGTATTTCCGTCAGGCAAAATAGCACTAAATAACTCTCCGCTTCCTGTTGCGTTATCAGAATATAACTCATGTTTTCCGGTTATCGCGTTGACTCTAATGACTTGACGTAGTGTTACGTCTTCATGCTGACCACCTGATGTAATCCAATAATTGTCGCCATCTATTGCTATTCCACCAGATGAACCTTTTATCAGGGGTTGTTCACTAGCGTCGGAAATAACAGAAAATTCTTTCGAATCCAGCGAAAAACCAATTAGTCGCCCACCCCCTTCATTGTATTCATAAATTTGTTCTACTAATACCAATCGATTTCTACCATTGAATCTATCCAGAGAAAGACCGAGAAATAACTCGTTGTTGGGATTTAGGGTTATTGTGTATTGGTCAATAAAGGCTCCATCGAGTAAATTAAACTCTAGAATTTGTTCAGTTCTGCAAATGCCGTAAAGCCTAGAGTTTTGATGGTCTATGGTGAGCCCAGACAAGCGACTATTGCAAACACTTTCATGGTTGATAAACACAGTACGCTGCCCAGTAGCAATATCTACTGCCATCACTTTTCCCCTGTCAGCAACCAGTATGCGATTAAGCTCAGTGTCCAATGCACTGGAACGTGCGATTTCAAACTGACTCACCTCATCCGGAAATGCGCTGGCCACATCGGCCTGCCGAATAGTGACCTTATTAGCATCCTCGTTCGGA
>NZ_JH668209.1:0-100400 GCF_000263355.1 Cellvibrio sp. BR
TGGCTGTACTCCGTTTTATTGACTCCTATCCTGAGTGGATCAGGCATTGGTTGCTTTTTCTGTTGAATAAGCGGCGGCGATTTTAGCATTGGTTATCCATGCCGGTTTGAGATGTGGGGCATAAATCTATCTAGGGTGGATAAATAGGGGCACTTATTGTATTAAGTAAAGCTTATTAATTGATTTGCAAATTCGGAAGCGAAAACTATGGATACCCTGCGTGGGATTGAATGTTTTGTGCGGGCGGTTGAAGGCGGCAGTATTGCGGCTGCGGCGCGGCGGGTGGGGATTAGCGCCGCGGCGACCAGCCAGAATATCGCTCGCCTGGAGTCTTATCTCGGTGTGCGCTTGCTGACGCGGACTACGCGAAGCCTTGCGACAACTGACGCAGGGCAAGTCTATTACGACAAAGTCTCGCTGCTGATTCACGAGTTGGAGTTGGCGAGATCAGCGGTCACCGACACGCAGCAAGAGTTACAAGGGCGCTTGTGCATCGCCTCCACCGCCGCATTCAGTCGTCATGTATTAGCGCCGCTAATTCCCGCGTTTAACCAGCGGTATCCCCGTTTGGAAATTGAACTTACATCGACTGACCGGCGTGTGGATCACGTGCAGGAATCGGTTGATGTGAGCATCCGCATCAAACAACAGTTGGATGATGGAATGGTCGCACGCAAGATCGCAACGGTTCCCTCTATTTTTTGTGCATCACCGGCATACCTTGAGCGGGCAGGGCGACCATCAACCCCTGCCGATTTGCGCGAGCATGATTGTTTAGTCTTTCGTCTCGCTGTTGATGGGCGATTGCTGCGTTGGGGATTTGTTGAAAACGGGCTGCGTTTTGACGCAGACGTGCGTGCAGCAATCATCAGTGACGATATCGATGTGCTTGCGCGTCTTGCGGCGGCGGGTGGCGGAATTACGCGTTTGGCCTCGTTTGTCGCCAATGATTATTTGCGCAGAGGCGAATTAAAAGAATTATTTACCTGCGACGAATGCACCGGTTTTAATGCGGAAATTGAACCACTGGATTTTTACGCCTGCGTGCGCGACCGCCACCAATTAACACCGAAAGTGCGCGTGTTTATGGATTATTTGGTAGAAGCACTGCCCGCTGAGTGGCGGGCAGTCTAGTCAATAATAGGCGTAAAGTTTTAGGTGTGTTTCATGCGCGGCAGCAAAATAGTGATGATACCGAGCAGTGGTAAAAAGGCGCACCAGTTAAACACATGTTCAATTGAGGTCGCATCCGCTAATGCGCCCAAACCTGCCGCCGCTATACCGCTAATACCAAATATCAAGCCGATTTTAGTGGGCACCAATTTTTGTGCTGGCTCTACAATCGACGAAAATCCCGGAAATTAAAATCGCTAGTAGTTCAGTTGTGATGCCTATCACATTGTCGGGCTAATTCCGTAAACAGAACCCATATTTATTTTTTGGTGGTCTGCGCTTTTAGGACTTTTGTAATATGCTGCTGCGCTACAGATTAGTAGAAGCATGTGCTATCTGTGTGTTACTGATAAATAATGAGGCTTCCGGGGTGTTCCTGCTTAAGTCTACTGTAGAGTCAACGTTTCATGAAAAAACAGATTTTTATCAAATTGACTGTCATTTTTTGCAGTCTTTTTTTTGTTGCTGTTGGAGTTTTTGCCATGAGTTTAGGTGATGTTGGAAAAGTATGTTTGTTTTCAGCGATGTCGGGAACTATTACCTTGGATGGTAAGCCAGTTGCCGATGCCCGCTTGGTGCGTACAGGGGATCGTGATGGCCCCATTGTTGATGAGACTGTCACTGATAAAAATGGCTATTTTGAATTTCCGGCCATGTTTGAACGCACAATCACAAAATTTTTGCCGCAAGAATTTGTAGCTTCCCAGAAGATTGTGGTGTCCCACAATAATAAGGATTACAAAGTATGGAGCTCGGTGAAAAGAAGCCCTAAGGAAAATACAGAGTCAAGGGGTAAGCGATTAATAGTCATTTGCGAATTAAATAGCGAAGAAAAAAGTATTGTGGTGGATCGGGTACCTATTCACAGCTTGTGTGTTTGGGATGTGGCGCCAGACGCTCCGGAAAACTGGGATGAGTTGTAAAAATTAATTAAATAAAGGAGATTTATATGGCTGAACTTACACCAAGACTTTCTGCATCTCTTGCCGAAGGCGTTTATGGATTAACAAAAAATGAGTCAATCGAGGAGGCAGTAAAGGATTTAAATATTCGCTTTAAGGATGTTGCCGGTTTTTCGGATGATGCTATGTTAAAAGCCAAGACTGGCGGCCCCTGGTTCATAAAATGTAGAACGGCTTTTGGGTTTACGTTGATCGGGAAAGGGAAGTTTAGCGGTCAGGCATTTATTCTATTCAGGGGTACACAATATCTTGCAGATTGGTTGACTAATTTTAATATTACTGTTTCCCGTGGCGCATCGGGTCAACCAGTGCATGATGGATTTAATCTTACCTTTAAAACAATGGAACCAAAGCTCAAAGAATTTATGGGTACTTTGGTCAAAAATAAAATAACGCAGATTCATTGTATTGGTCATAGCCTTGGCGGCGCGTTAGCTACTATTTGTGCGGATTGGATTCGTACCTCCTATAAAATAAAACCTTACCTTTATACTTTTGGTAGCCCCCGTGTTGGGTTAATGGGGTTTGCTGACAGCTGCACTACGAATATAGGAGCTGAGCGCATTTTTCGTGCTTACCATAAAACGGATATAGTGCCTTGTATTCCAACCTGGCCTTTTATTCACACACCTAATTCCGGCACTGATTATTATTTGCCTTCCCCGGGGGTTGTTCCCGGTCCAACTTATCATGGGATGGATAAATATATAGAGTCAGTAAGTGGAAAAAATTGGGCTACGCTCGCGGCATTGGATATTGAAAAGAAATCGGAAAGTGGGATTGTTCTTTGGTTGAAGTCTCCCTCTCCTGTTGGATTAACGATTACGGCTTTGGAATGGTTAAATCAGGCATTAGTTTATGTGTTGAAAAAATGTTTAAATGGTGCTGCTTGGGTTATCTCTGGTGCTATGGGAACATCTTTTACATTAATGGACCAGCTTGCCTATGTTTTGCAAAAAGGGATCGATTTATCCGAAAATGTATCATCTTTGATTTTGCATTTGATTCGTAAAATAATGGAAATACTTGGTATGAAGCGAACATTAAAAGCGGTCGATTTGACGCGTGAGTTTATTCGCAATATTTTCATGAGATTGCATGCTAAAGCGAATGAATATGCTAAAGCGGCGTTAAGTGATGCTATGGTTAAAGGGCGTGCTATTTAATCATTAGACGTTGTAAGCAAAAAGGAGCACACAACTGTGCTCCTTTTTTGTTTACAGGTCAGGCATCATAAATGCAGTTAGTATGCTGCATACGACTAAATGAATTACTCGCGCTTCATTGCAGGCAATAAAATAGTAATAATCCCCAGCAATGGTAAAAAGGCGCACCAGTTAAACACATGTTCAATTGAGGTCGCATCCGCTAATGCGCCCAAACCTGCCGCCGCTATACCGCTAATACCAAACATCAACCCAAAAAATACGCCGGAAATCATGCCGATTTTGCTGGGTACTAATTCCTGCGCGAGCACCACAATCGCTGAAAACGCGGAGGATAAAACCAAACCAATTACCACCGACAGCACCGCCGTCCAGAATAAATTGCAGTAGGGAAATAGCAGGGTAAAAGGCGCGGCACCGAGAATGGATATCCAGATGACCGCTTTGCGCCCGACCTTATCGCCAATAGGCCCACCGGCAAATGTGCCGAGTGCCACTGCTGCTAAAAACAGAAACAAAAATAATTGCGCATTGGCGACGGAAGTGGAAAATTTCTCGATCAAATAAAAAGTGTAGTAATTGGTAAACGCCGCCATGTAAATGTATTTGGAGAAAACCAATAGCGCCAATACGGTGAGTGCACCGATCACTTGCTGGCGGGTTAAATGCGCAAAATGCGCGTGTTTTTTTACACTCTTAATGCAAGCGCCGGAGCGAATCGTCCAGCGGCTCACACCAAACAATACCGTCACACCCAGAATTGCAAATAGGGTAAACCAGCCAATGGCACCTTGCCCCTGCGGAATAATAATTGCCGCTGCGAGCAGTGGGCCAAACGCCGAACCCGCATTGCCCCCCACTTGGAAAAACGATTGTGCAAAACCAAAACGTCCGCCTGAGGCCATGCGTGCCACGCGCGAGGCTTCCGGGTGAAAAGTGGATGAACCCAAACCAATCATCGCGGAGGCAATCAGCAACCAGGTGAAACTATCGGCCAGCGCCAGCATCACCAAACCGCACAGGGTAAACAGCATGCCGGTCGGCAGCAGATAAGGTTTGGGGTTTTTATCGGTATACAACCCAATCGCCGGTTGCAACAAGGATGCAGTCATTTGGAAGGCGAGGGTGATCATGCCGATTTGGGTAAAACTCAACTCATAGTTGGTTTTTAGCATGGGGTAGATGGACGGCAAAATCGCCTGAATCAAATCATTCAGCAGGTGCACAAAACTCACTGCACCCACGACGGGCAGAATGGTTTTGGTCGCGTCAAATTCCATAGGTTTAAGGCGCTGGGCGGGAATTGGTTCCAGTTGGGTCATGTCGGTAGCTATCTCCGGGAGTTCTGGGCGCGCACAGTATAAAGTGCTGTAAAAAGCAGATATGACATAAACTGTCGAATAAGTGACATGTTGAGCTATTTTGGGGCATGAATATGTTTTTGCTGGGAAGGGGGATTCGAGCATGAAAATCGTAGAGCAGCGTAGCCCGGAAGGTTTACAGCATGTGCCCCGCCCGATTGTGGCTTGGGGCGGGCGTTATGCCAATGGCGATGAAATTCCCCCGCACACCCATCCGCGTGCGCAGCTGCTTTATGCCGTTGAGGGGGTTATGCGTGTGCTTACCCCCAATAGTGTGTGGACTATTCCCTCCCATCGCGCGCTCTGGGTACCACCGAATGTTGAACATCACTCGTTCATGATGAGTGATCTGGAAATGCGCACACTCTACGTGAGTGAGGATATTTCCCGCGCGCTCGGTACTGAATGCCGGGCGATTTCGGTCTCGAGTTTATTGCGCGAGTTGATTTTGGGGCTGCTGCAAGAACCGGCGGAATATCCTATTCCGGGGCGGGGAGAGCATTTAGTGGCCTTGATACTAATGGAAATTAGTGGTGCCGCCGCCCAAGCCGTGGAGATTCCCTGGCCGCAGGATCGACGTTTACAGCGGGTGTGCCAATTTGTGATGAATGCCCCCGGTGTCAGCCATACGATTGACGATTTGGCTGCGATGGTAGGTGCGAGCGCGCGCACCTTAATCCGTTTGTTTCCCAAAGAAACTGGTTTGAAATATCGGCAATGGGTACAGCAGGTACAACTGGCGGAAGCGATTTGTCGGTTGGAGCGCGGTGAAGCCATCGCACGCATCGCCAATTTTTTAGGTTACAGCAGCCCAAGCGCGTTTACCGCGATGTTTAAACGCAGTTTTGGTGTGGCGCCGAATCAGTATTTATTAAAACAAGTTCCGGGTTGATTGGTTGTTAATTGGTTGTTGAAAGGATTTTAAAAAACCTCGGCAGGCACTTGGGCCAGGCTTTGAAACGCGGGGCGCGCAAAATAATAACCCTGGAATAAGTCGATCCCCATATCGCGCAGCACGGCATATTCTTCGTAGGTTTCTATGCCCTCGGCAACCACAGTCATACCCAAATCGGTACAGACCTGCACAATGCCGCGCACAATAATCTGGCTGGATTTGCGCGTATCAATATTGCGCAGCAACGCCATATCCAATTTCATAATATCGGTTTGGATCTCGGCGAGCAGATTCAAGCCTGCATAACCTGCACCAAAGTCATCGATTGCGGTTTTAAAACCACGCTGGCGATAGTAATCAACAATATTGCGCACATGCGCCAAGTCATCGACCTTTTCACTTTCGGTAATTTCAAAAATAATTTGCTCGATGGGGAAATTGTATTTTTCCGCCGCGGCTAAAGTGGTGCGAATACACAGCTCGGGTCGGTACACGGCATTGGGCATAAAATTAATGCTGAGCAAGCTTTTCATGCCCAGCTCTGCGGCGAGCTTGATGGCTTTGGTGCGACAGGCCTGATCAAAACGGTAGCGATTACTGTCGTTCACATGCTCAAAAATTTGCCCGGCACCTTCATTGTTTAAGCCGCGCACCAGCGCTTCATGCGCAAAAATCTCGCGTGTACGGCAATTCACAATTGGCTGAAACGCCATGGTGAAGTCAAAATCCAGGCCTTCGCCGTTTTTGCATTCTTCGCACCCGGTTGGGCCGCAGTGTTCGTCTTTGCTCATGGTCGATTCATTTATTCACTAATGTGGGTAGCTAACTCGCGGAGGGGACAATCTCTATTGAGCCACTTTTAGGGCAAGCCTGAAGCCCAGTATAGGCGATGAATGTCTATTCGCCCATGTGTGAGATTTTTTGAGGGTGGAGGCGGGTAGGGAGAAAAACAAAGCCCGGAGTGGTTGACGCCGGGCTTTTGAAACAATCTGTCGGAAGTCGCTGTGCCCTTCTGTTACACAGAAAGGCAATCTATTTAGGTCTTGCGCGCACCAAGAGTTGTTGCAGGGCGATGAAACAGAAGAGTAGCAGGCCAATCACGATCTTTGTCCACCAGCTGCTTAAGGTGCCATCAAACGAAATGTAGGTTTGCACTACGCCCATGATGAGTACACCAATCAGGGTGCCGAACATGTAGCCGTAACCGCCGGTGAGCAGGGTGCCACCGATAACGACCGCGGCAATTGCATCCAGCTCTACACCGACTGCGGCGAGGGAATAACCGGAGAAGGTATAGAAGGAATAGACAATGCCGGACAGCGTCGCGAGGAATGCGCTGATGGCATAGATGCGGATGGTCGTGTGTGCCAGCGGAATACCCATGAGTGCTGCGGAGTTCATATCGCCACCCACGGCGTAAACGCGGCCGCCAAAGCGGGTGTAGTGGGCCACAATAATCGCGGCGATTAATACCGCTACCGCAATCAGGGTAGAGGTTCCCACCCAGGCATCACCCGGCAACATAAAACCAAACTCGGCGACTTGATTATAAAATTCATGTTCAATCGGAATGGACTCTTCGCTAATTACACTCGCCAAACCGCGCGCAAAAAACATTCCTGCGAGCGTGACAATAAACGGCTGCATTTTGTAGTAGTGGATAATTGCACCCATGATCGCGCCGAAGGCGGTGCCGCCCACCAGAACGATGGGAAATACCACCAGCGGATGCATGTTGTATTTGCTAATTAATACACTGCACACCACCCCGGTGAGTGCGATAACCGCGCCTACCGATAAATCGATACCGCCCGATAAAATCACGAAGGTCATGCCGACAGCGGCAATAATTAAAAACGCATTGTCGCTCAGTAAATTAAAAAATACCCGAGAGCTGCCAAAACCTTCAAATTGCACCGAACCTATTCCGAACAATACAAAAAATAAAATGCAGGTGACGGCGAGGGGAATAAATTTGGGATTAAGCACGGTTAATCTCCTTGTTGTTTTTCTTAAAGAAGTTCAACTGACTTAATTGCTGTTGGAAGCGCGGCGATTGCATCAGCAGCACTAAAATGATGGCGCTGGCTTTAATCAGCAGATTAAATTTGGGTTCAATGCCGCTCAAAATAATAGTGACGGTCAGGGTTTGAATAATCAGCGCGCCGATGATCGCGAGGAAAATAGAAAAGCGCCCGCCCATCAGCGATGCACCGCCAATCACTACCGCGAGAATGGCATCCAGCTCCAACCACAAACCGGCGTTGTTAGCATCGGAACCGCGAATATCGGCCGCTGCAATCATGCCTGCCAGCGCTGCACATAAACCGGCAACAGTGTAGACGGATAATTTAATCGCTTTGGCATTCAGCCCCATGTAATGACTGGCCGATGGGTTGGCACCCACAGCTTCAATATATAAACCCAGTGCCGTGCGGCGCGTGAGCAATTGCACTAGCGCAAAAGTGATAATTACCAACACCACAGGGAAGGGCAGGCCGAGAAAATGACCGGTGCCCAAAAATGCAAAACCGCTGTGATCAAAGGTGACGATCTGGCCTTCGTTAATTAATTGCGCAATACCGCGTCCGCCTACCATTAAAATCAAGGTGGCAACAATCGGCTGGATGCTCATATAACCCACGAGAAAACCATTCACTATGCCCGCAATTAAACCGGCAATTAAACCTGCACCGATAATCAGTGCAAGGTTGTCCACGCCTTTGGTGATGTAGTACGCACTCACCGCACCGGCGATGGCCATAATAGAACCGACCGATAAATCCACCCCGGCAGTAGCAATGACTAATGACATACCAATTGCCAAGAGCGCAACGGGCGCAGCGCGGTTAAGTACGTCAATCAAACTGCCGTAGAAACGACCATCTTTAAATTCAATATTGAAAAATTCCGGTGCAATGATGGCGTTGATAATCATCAGCACCAGCAAACCCGCGCAGGGCCATAAATAGCGGCGCAGATTTTGGTTCTTGGTAAAATTCATAACAGCCTCTATCAATTAATTCGACGCAATCGCCTGCATAATGCGTTGTGGGTTGATATCGTCGCCTTGCAGCTCGGATACTTTTTTGCGATCGCGCAGCACTACCACTTTGTTACTGAATGCAACCAGCTCTTCCAGTTCGGAGGAGGCGACTACCAGTGACAAACCATCGGCGCAGAGTTTGCGAATCAGGCGAATAATTTCGGCGTGCGCGCCAATATCAATACCGCGTGTAGGTTCATCCAGAATTAACAAGCGTGGATCAGCTGCCAGCCAACGCGCGAGAATGACTTTTTGCTGATTGCCACCGCTTAATTGTTCAATCGGTTTTTCAATATCCGAGGTGGCGATGTTCAACTCTTTCACGTAACGATTGGCGATTTCTTCCTGCTCTTTACGCGAAATAAATTTCCACCACCCCTGTTTAATTTGGCGGGCGAGAATCATGTTTTCGCGAATCGATAATTGGCCGAGAATGCCATCGTGTTTGCGGTCCTCCGGGCAGAGACCCATGCCCGCAATAATGGCTTCGCGCGGCGCGGAGAAATTGACTGGTTTGCCATCCAGCAATAATTGGCCGCTGTTGCGTTTATCGATAGCAAATAATAAACGGCACAGTTCAGTGCGGCCGGAGCCGAGCAGGCCGGCAAGACCAACTACCTCACCTTTACCAACGGTTAAATCCATCGGCGATAAATTGGTGTTGTGGCCCAAGGCTTTTAATTCCACCAGCGGTTCACTGCTGCTGTGACTACTCTGCGGTTTGTGTTCGCCCAACGCTGCTAATTCTTTGCCGAGCATATGACCGATTAATTCCGGGCGCGACAAAGTGGCCGCTTCAAATTCACCGACGAGTTCTGCGCTGCGCAAAATAGTAATGCGGTCGCATACGGCGTAGACCTGATCTAAAAAGTGGGTGACAAAAACAATGCCAATGCCTTTGCTGCGCAGGTCGCGCATGATGCGGAAGAGCGACTGTACTTCGTCGGCGTCCAAACTGGCGGTGGGTTCGTCCAGAATTAATACTTTGGCCGACATGTCCACACCGCGTGCGATGGCAATTAATTGTTGCACCGCGATGGAGTAGGTGGAGAGCGGTTGGGTTACGTCGATATCCAGGTCGTAGCCTTTTAATAATTCCGCTGCATCGCGATTCACTTTGCCCCAGTTAATTAAACCAAAGCGGCGCGGCTCACGGCCCAAATAAATGTTTTGCGCCACGGTTAAGTTGGGCAGCAAATTCACTTCCTGATACACAGTGCTTATACCAAGCGCTTGTGCATCGCCCGTGTTAGTGGGGAATATGGGTTGACCGTCTAATAAAATATCGCCGCCGTCGCGTTGATAAACACCGGTCATGACTTTAATCAGTGTGGATTTCCCTGCGCCGTTTTCACCGAGCAGCGCATGAATTTCACCGGCGCGCAGAGTGAAATCCACTCCTTTAAGCGCATGCACACTCGGGAATTTTTTATGAATTCCCTTGAGTTGTAAAACTGGATTTGTGTTCATAATTTTATGTATCTATTTAGGTGCCTTTTGTACTTCGTAGTCCGTTTGTCACCGGCATTTATGTTTCGAAAACGCATAAATACATCCCTGTAGCTCCCTCAAGTCGTCCCTGACTTGAGGGTTTCGAAACATAAATGCCAGTAACAAACTCGAAATGTGCTCAATTGATACTTGGTACATTCTCTCGGGGTGCTAGCGAATAGGGTTGGGAGACCATCGGAGACATGGATGTCGACGATGAGCCTACATGGATGTATTCACGGCGTGTCTCACAACCCTATTCGCTGGCATCTGCGCACAGTTTTATTTAGCGCCGCGTTTAGCCAATTCTGCCGCTGCATTTTCTTGAGTGAATACTGCACCACCCATACGAATCCACTTTTCAAAATCTTTTTTGCCAGCGCGTGCTTGATCAATTACATCAAACGCCGGGCCGCCGAGGTGCGGGCTGAGTTCAACGGAGACATTAATTTCACCGGACACGATAGATTTCAACGCGTCATCCACCGCATCTACCGACACGATTAAAATATCTTTACCCGGCTGCAAACCCGCTTCTTTTACCGCTTGAATTGCACCCAGTGCCATTTCGTCGTTATGCGCCCAAATCGCACAAATATTTTTGCCGCCACCTTCGGCTTTGAGCATGGTTTCCATTACTTCTTTGCCCTTGGCGCGGGTGAATTCAGCAGTTTGGCTGCGCACAATTTTGGTCTCGGGGAATTTCGCGATGGTGTCGTTAAAACCTTTCATGCGGCCGATAGCAGCGCTTGAGCCAACAGTGCCCTGCAGTTCCAAAATGTTGCACTTGCCCTGGGTTTTTTCGGTCAGCCAGTTTGCTGCGCGTTGGCCTTCCACTTCAAAATCGGGGGCAATGCGGGTGAGGTAGAGCGATTGATCGGTGACGGATACATTGCGATCCAGAATTACCACCGGAATACGCGCGCGTTTGGCTTCCATCAACACTGGCTGCCAACCGGTTTCCACTACTGGTGCAATTAAAATCGCATCCACCCGTTGGGCGATAAAACTGCGTACCGCTTTAATTTGGTTTTCCTGTTTTTGTTGCGCATCAGAAAACTTTAAGGTGATGCCACGTTTTTCGGCTTCAGCTTTTACCGATTCAGAAAAACTGGTGCGCCAGCCGGATTCAGAACCCACCTGCGCAAAACCCACGGTTAAGGCATTGGCAGTGGCGCTGATGCCGATAGCGGCAGCGAGGGTCAGGGTTTTAAAAATAGTTTTCATTGTTATTCCTCGAGTTATTCAATTTATAAATTAAGTGATAAAGCAATAAAACGGTAAAGCGAATTCTTGTGCTGATTAAATCCAGCCGCCGTCCACAATAAAATGTTGCGCGGTACACATACGGCTATCGTCTGATGCTAAAAATAATGCCATAGCGCTAATGTCTTCGGGCATTACCGATTTTTTTAGACACTGGTTATCCAAAATGTTGCGCGCAGTCTTGTCTTGCGTGAGCATCGCTACTTGGCGATCCGTCATCACCCAACCGGGTACCAGCGTATTTACGCGGATATTGTCACCACCCATATCGCGCGCAAGGCCGCGTGTTAAACCTTCAATCGCTGCTTTGGAACTGGTGTAACCGGGCATACCGCCTTGGGTGGCGTACCAACTCATGGAACCTAAATTGATAATCGATCCGCCGCCCAATTCGAGCATTTGAGGGTACACCGCTTGCGCGGCAAAAAAATGGTGGCGCAAATTCACCGCCAAACGCTCGTTCCAGTAATCAACCGTAACAGTGCGAAAATCGTGGCGCGTATCGTTGGCGGCATTGTTAATCAGCACATTAATGGCACCGACATCGCTATAAATTTGTTTGATGGTGGCCTGCAACTTGGGAATATTGAGCAGGTTGCAGCGATAGTAGCGCGGTGGTGTGCTGCTTGTGCTGTGACTCAGTTGCTCCACCAATTTGTGCGCATCTTCATCGCGGATATCGATAAAACACACCTGCGCGCCCTGTTTGCAAAATGCCTCCACTAAGTTGGCGCCAATGCCGGATGCACCGCCGGTGATCAGTACTACTTTGTATTTCAGGCTTGGATATTGGTTGGTGATTGCCATAGTTGTTGACCTAATAAATCACCTTAATGTGAGTGGCCGGGCACTGCAGAGCCGCGACAACCCACTAAAAAATCAAAGTCGCAGCCTTCGTCGGCCTGCATCACGTGTTCTATATAAAGCTGTAAATAACCACCGGTTTTTTGCTGCGTTTTTTGGGCGCGTAATTGCTCAAGACGCGCGGCAATTTCCATATCGCTCACTTCCAAATGCAGCGAGCCATTTTCGGCGTCCAGTGCAATCCAATCGCCATCTTCTACGGCGGCGAGTGGGCCAAACTCCTGCGCTTCGGGCGCAACGTGTAATACCACTGTGCCGAACGCCGTGCCGCTCATGCGCGCATCGGAAATGCGCAGCATATCGGTCACACCTTGTTTGAGTAGTTTAGGTGGTAAACCCATATTGCCTACTTCCGGCATGCCGGGATAACCCTTGGGGCCGCAGTTCTTTAAGACCATTACGCTGTTGGCGTCTACGTCCAGGCTGTCATCCATAATGCGCGTTTTGTAGTGATCAAAACTGTCGAATACTACGGCGCGGCCGCGATGTTTCATTAATTGCGGTGACGCGGCACTGGGCTTTAATACCGCACCGCGCGGCGCGAGGTTGCCGCGCAAAATACAAATGCCGCCGTTGTCGCACAGTGGGTTGTCGAGTGGGCGGATGACATCATCGTTGTAGCATGGTGCGTTCTGGTTGTTTTCCCACAGGGTTTTGCCGTTAGCGGTGAGGCAATCCTTGTGCAGTAAATTGGCATCACCCATGCGTTTTAACACGGCCGGTAAACCGCCTGCGTAATAAAAGTCTTCCATTAAAAATTGGCCGGAGGGCTGCAGGTTGACCAGTGTCGGCACTTGATGGCCATAGCTGTGCCAGTCGTCCAGCACCAAAGGAATATTTAACCGTGCGGCGATGGCTTTTAAATGAATCACCGCATTGGTTGAGCCGCCAACAGCAGCGTTGGTGCGAATAGCGTTAATCACACTCTCACGGGTGATTAATTGCGAGAGGCATAAATCTTCATTCACCATCTCGACGATGCGCATGCCCGAGGCGTAAGCCAGGGTTTTGCGGCGCGAATCCACCGCTGGAATCGCGGCGTTTTGCGGCAGCGATAGCCCGAGTGATTCCACCATGCAGGCCATAGTGCTGGCGGTGCCCATGGTGTTGCAGGTGCCGGTGGAGCGGGACATGTCCGCTTCGGCATCCATAAATTCTTGCAGCGAAATCTTGCCGGCTTTGTAGTCCTCGCTCATGCGCCAGACCAGGGTGCCTGAGCCGACATCCTTACCCTTGTGTTTGCCGTTGAGCATAGGCCCACCGGTCACCACGATAGTAGGCAGGTCGCAACTCGCCGCGCCCATGACTAATGCGGGGGTGGTTTTGTCGCAGCCGACTAATAACACCACGCCGTCAATCGGGTTGCCGCGAATCGATTCTTCCACATCCATCGCCGCTAAATTGCGGGTGAGCATGGCGCTCGGGCGCAAATTGGATTCACCACTGGAAAACACCGGAAACTCTACCGGCACGCCGCCAGCCTCCAGAATGCCGCGGCGCACGCTTTCGGCCAGGTCGCGAAAGCTGCTATTGCAGGGGGTGAGTTCAGACCAGGTATTGCAGATGCCGATAATAGGTTTTCCCTGGAAATGATGCTCAGGAATGCCCTGATTCTTCATCCAGCTGCGGTACATAAAGCCATTTTTGTCTTGCGTGCCAAACCATTGCGCGCTGCGCAGGGCTTTGGTGGTAGATCTGTTGTTATTGTCTTGGCTCATAAAGGCTACTTCGTTAATACGCCACGCCAGTGGAATCTGCTCCTGCCCGTTGCCGCAGGTATATCAATATAGAGATACTTGGAACAGATGATTATTATTAATGTATTACAATATAAGTTTTCGGCAGCCTCTCTAGCAATCCAAATTGTGAGGATTTACGAACAATAACCCTGACGCTTGCGAAGTTTGGGGGCTTTTGTGATGGCAACGTAAAAATTTGAAAGGGATGCTTGATTTAATTGTAATATAATATCAATATAAATCAACCCCACCTGATGGGGCTTGTTGATAATCAGCCGCTGCGTCGTTTGGCGTGCACAATAAACAGAAGAAAACACAAGAAAGAGGAATCTCCTATGCGTTCATTCATCAAACCCTTGGTCGTGGCAGTGGCATCTTGCTGTGCGGCATTCACACAAGCAGCCAACCCCATTTTTACCGATGTGTTTACCGCTGACCCGGCGGCGATGGTGCATGACGGCAAGGTCTACCTTTACACCGGTCACGATGAAGCCAAAGACAATACCAAGTTTTTTGAGATGCACGACTGGCTGGTTTATTCCTCGGATGACATGGTCAATTGGGAAGCCCACGGCCCCCTGTTAAAGGTTAAAGATTTCAAATGGGCCAAGGGCGATGCCTGGGCCAGCCAAATTATTGAGCGCGACGGCAAGTTCTACTGGTACATCACTGCGCGCCACAACGACACCAAACCCGGTTTTGCCATAGGTGTGGCAGTGGGTGATAGCCCACTTGGCCCCTTTAAGGATGCGCGCGGTAAGGCGTTGATTACTAACGACATGACCACCGCCACCAAAAATGACTGGGATGATATTGACCCCTCGGTTTGGATTGACGACGACGGCCAGGCCTATTTGTTCTGGGGTAATACCAAGGCCTACTACGCCAAACTCAAGAAAAACATGATTGAGCTGGACGGCCCGATTATGGAGATCAAGGGGCTGCCTGAATTCACCGAGGCGATCTGGATTCACAAGCATCAGGACAACTTCTATTTGTCCTATGCCATGGGCTTCCCCGAGAAAATCGGCTACGCCATGAGCAAGAACATTAATGGCCCTTGGGAGTACAAGGGAATCCTCAATGAAGTAGCGGGCAATACCCCCACCAATCATCAGGCAATCATTACCTTTAACGACAAGCACTACTTTATTTACCACACTGGCGCCGGTCGCCCGGATGGCGGTCAATTCCGCCGTTCAGTAAGCATTGATGAACTGTTTTATAACCCGGATGGCACCATCAAACGTATTGTCATGACTAGTGAAGGTGTTAGCGCTAACAAAGCGGTTAAAAACAGCAAAAAATAAGTATTTACACTGCATCCAGCCCCCTAAAACCAATTGACAGGGGCTGGTCTTGCTGAGATTATATTGTCATACAATATTAATATCCTTTGATGAGGCAATAGCTCATCAAACAGTACAACAATAGGTGAAGTTATGACGTCCTACGCCTTGGGGCTGGATTACGGTTCTGATTCGGTTAGAGCCCTGTTGGTAGATGCCCTGACCGGCAAAGAAGTAGCAAGCAACGTGGTCTATTACCCGCGTTGGAAAAAAGGCTTGTTCTGCGTACCCGCTAAAGACCAATTCCGCCAGCACCCGCTCGACTATCTGGAAAGCCTGCAGCAGGTAGTGCAAGGCCTATGGGACAAAGCGCCAGCCGGTGCGGCTGCGCAAGTTGTTGGTATAGGTTTCGATACCACGGGCTCAACCCCCGTCGCGGTGGATAGCGAAGGCGTTGCCCTCGCGCTTAAACCCGAATTTGCCGAAAACCCCAATGCGATGTTTGTGCTCTGGAAAGATCACACCGCCGTGAAAGAGGCACAGGAAATTACTGCTGCTGCCGGTAAGGCAAGAGAAAACTATTTGAAATACGAAGGTGGTATTTATTCCTCCGAGTGGTTCTGGGCCAAAACCCTGCATGTACTGCGGGAAGACGCCGCCGTCGCCAAAGCTGCCTACCTCTGGGTAGAGCATTGCGATTGGATGTCGGCGGTACTCACTGGAACTACTCACCCGAGCAAATTGCGTATGGGTCGCTGCGCGACGGGCCACAAATTGATGTGGCACGAAAGCTGGGGCGGTTATCCACCCAACGATTTTTTTGTGGGTATAGACCCACTGCTGGACGGCCTGCGCGACAAGCTGCCCGCTGAAACGTTTACCTCTGATCAAACCTGCGGCCAATTAATTGGTGAGTGGGCTGAACGCTTGGGTCTGCCGGTTGGCACTCCTGTGAGCTTCAGCGCGTTCGATTGCCACATGGGGGCGGTTGCCGCCAATGTAAAACCGGGCGTGCTCACCAAAATTATGGGCACTTCCACTTGCGATATTACCGTCGCCACCTACGACGACATTGGCGATAAATGTATCGCCGGTATCTGCGGTCAGGTTGATGGTTCAGTCACACCGGGCTTGGTGGGCTTGGAAGCAGGACAGTCAGCTTTTGGCGATTTATATGCCTGGTTCCGCAATTTGGTGAACTGGCCGGTAGCCAACCTGTTGCAAGATTCAGCACTGCTGGATAACGCGACCAAACAAAAACTCGCACAAGAAATTGAAGACAACACTTTGGTTGCGCTGAGTAAAGCTGCAAGCCAATTAGCCATCGGTGAGTCTGGCATTACCGCACTCGATTGGGTTAATGGTCGCCGCACCCCCGATGCGGATCAAACCGTGGCTATGGCGATTGCCGGTTTAAAAATGGGCAGCAGCGCGCCGCATATTTTCCGCGCTTTGGTTGAAGCTACCGCTTACGGCGCACGCGCGATTATCGAACGCTTTAAACAAGAAGGTGTGGCGATTAATTCCGTGGTGGCAATTGGTGGTATCTCTAAAAAATCCGACTTTGTAATGCAAACCTGCGCCGATGTATGGAACTGTCCAATCGAAGTATTAGAGAGCGAACAGAGTTGTGCCTTGGGCGCAGCGATTTTTGCCGCTGTAGTAGGCGGCGTTTATCCAACCGTAGAAGCCGCGCAAAAAGTCATGGCCTCCACTGTGTGCAAAACCTATCAGCCTAACGCACAAGCAGCAGCGGCTTATGAAGCCTTGTATCAGCAATATCTAACGCTCGCTGCGTTTGAAAATGCAGGCGGTGTGGGAGGTAAAGCCTAATGAGCTACACCGAATTAAAGCGCGAAGTCTTTGAAGCCAATATGGAATTAAACCGCCGCAATCTGGTGGTGTATACCTGGGGCAATGTGTCGCAAATTGATCGCAGCAAAGGTGTGATTGCGATTAAACCGAGTGGTGTTTCTTACGAGGTGATGACCGCAGAAGACATAGTGATCGTGGATTTGGAAAATAAAATTGTGGAAGGCAAGATGCGCCCTTCTTCCGATACCAAAACCCACACCCATTTGTATCGCCATTTTGAAACCATTGGCGGTGTGACTCACACTCACTCCACTTACGCGACCGCGTGGGCACAAACCCAGCAGGCAATTCCCTGCTACGGAACCACCCATGCCGATTACGCTTACGGTGAAATTCCCTGCACGGCAGTGATGACCGATGCGCAAATTGAACGCGATTACGAAGAAGAAACCGGCGTACAAATTACTGATTGTTTTAAAGATCGCAGCCCGATTGAAGTACCCATGGTAATTGTGGCCGGTCACGCGCCATTCACTTGGGGAAAAAATGGTGCGGATGCCGTGTACCACGCGGTGATTCTGGAAGAAATTGCGCGCATGGCTTATTTGACCAAAACCTTGCAGCAAAACACGCCGCCGCTAAAACAGGGCATTGTGGATAAACATTATTTACGCAAACACGGGAAAAATGCCTATTACGGGCAGAAGTAAAATTTTATTAAGTTGTATAGGTTGGGTCGGGCCGCGTAGGCAGCCATGTCCAACAACCAAAAATTGAAAATCGACAAAAAATTGAAAATATTTCCTGAGGAAAACAGCATGAAAATTTACGGCGACAAAGAAGTCTGGTTGGTAACTGGCTCACAAGATTTGTACGGCCCCGGCGTATTAAAACAAGTCGCCGAGAACAGCAAAGCCATCGCAGCGGGATTGACTGAATCCAACAATATTTCCATCAAAATTGTTGCGCAAGACACGGTTAAATCGCCGAAAGAAATTTTGGCGGTATGCCAAGCGGCGAATAGCAATCCCAATTGTGTGGGTTTGATTTTGTGGATGCACACCTTCAGCCCCGCAAAAATGTGGATCGCCGGTTTGAGTGCATTGAGCAAGCCTTATATGCACTTGCACACCCAGTTCAACGCTGAGCTGCCGTTTGCTGAAATCAACATGCACTTTATGAACCTCAACCAATCTGCCCACGGTGACCGCGAATTTGGTCACGTGAGCACCCGTTTGCGTCAAGAGCGCAAAGTGGTTGTGGGTCACTGGGCAACGGATTCTGTGCAAAAACAAATCGACAGCTGGTGCCGCGTGGCTATGGGTTGGTACGCCAGCCAGAATTTGAAAGTCGCCCGCTTTGGCGACAACATGCGTCAAGTAGCCGTAACCGACGGTGACAAAGTTGCTGCGCAAATTAAATTTGGTTACGAAGTTCACGCCTACGGTTTGGGCGATTTGCAAAAAGTAGTAGACGCAGTAACCGACGAACAAGTTGCTGCACAAATTGAAGTGTACAAAAAAGATTACGATGTAAACCCCGCGATTTTTGATGATGAACATCAATACCAAATGCTGAAAAATGAAGCGCGTTTGGAGCTGGGCATGCTGAAGTTTTTGACCGACGGTGAATTCGGTGCATTTACTAACTGCTTCGAAAACCTGACCGGTTTAACTAACCTGCCGGGCTTGGCTACCCAGCGTTTAATGGCAGCCGGTTTTGGTTACGGCGGTGAAGGCGATTGGAAAACCGCAGCCATGGTGCACATCTGCAAAGTGATGTCCAAAGGCCGCGAAGGTGGTTCATCCTTTATGGAAGACTATACCTATCACTTTGGTGCCGTGGATCAAGTATTGGGCGCGCACATGTTGGAAGTGTGTCCATCCATCGCTGCTGCAAAACCAAAACTGGAAGTGCATTTGCACACCATTGGTTGCCGTAATGATATCGCGCGTTTGATATTCACCGGCAAAGCAGGTCCTGCGCTGTGTATTTCTTTGATTGATATCGGCACTCGTTTCCGTGTAATCATCAACGAAGTGGATACCGTAAACCCACCACAAGAACTGCCGAAATTGCCAGTAGCTAAAGCCCTTTGGGAACCGCGCCCCAATCTGGAAATTTCCGCTGCTGCGTGGATTCAAGCCGGTGGTGCACACCACAGCGCTTACACCCAGGGTGTAACGGCTGATGAAATTGTTGATTACGCTGAAATGGCTGGCATCGAAGCGGTTGTGATTGGTGCAGATACCACTGTGCGCAATTTCAAAACCGAATTGCGCCACAACGCTGCTTACTTTCACCTGAAAGATGGTGTTTAAGAGCGCATAGGTGAGGGGATTGGGTAGAGGTTTGTGTGACTGTGGCCGACATGGATGTCGGCGACAAGCCCCCAGGGAAGGGTTTACGGCGTGTCTCACAAACCTCTGCGCAATACCCGCACCGGTTTGCGCAACGAGAAGATTTTAATTTCATTTCGAGTTAAGTCTGGATCTGTGCTCTAATTTCCGTCCAACCGGCAAACAAGAGAGCAAATGATGTACGACCATTACGATGCGTTGATTTTTGATATGGACGGCACCCTGGTAGACAGCGGCCAACTCCATGAGCATGCATGGACTGCAACACTGAATAAATATGGCATTCCGATTGATCGCCCCTTTATGCGTTCACTGGCCGGTGTGCCCACCAAGGGAACTATTGAAATCCTGCTGGAAAAATTTGGCATTACCGCCAGCGCCAGTTTGGATGAAATGAACGATTTTAAAGAACAGGTGGTGCACGACTCTATGCACCTCTATGTAAAACCAACGGCATTGATCGACGTTGCCCAGCGCTATCACGGCAACAAACCCATGGCGATTGGCACGGGTGCTTACACCGAAGAAGCCCGGAAAATTTTGGCGCTGTGTGGCTTGGATAAATACATAGATGCTGTAGTCGGGGCCGATCAAGTACAAAACCCCAAACCCGCACCGGATACATTTTTACGCTGCGCAGAATTGTTGGGCGTTGATCCGAAAAAATGTGTGGTATTTGAAGATTCAAAGCTCGGGCTGCAGGCGGCAGCCAGTGCTGGTATGGCGGGTATCGATGTGTTGTTGGTACACGCGGTGGAAAATGATTATTTTTTGTAACAAAAAAATAATCCATCACTCCTGCGATTGTAGGAGTCGTAGACCAGCGTAGCTAATCCGGAATGGTGAGAGAAATTAAAGGAAGCGGCAATTACTCCCAAGCGTATTGCCGCTTTTTTTACACTTGTAGTAAAAATTCACGAGGCGAAAATAATAATGCAATCAACCCCAGCAACTAGCGCGAATAGCGAGAAGTTATCTATCACCGAGAAAATCGGCTTTGGCGCGGGCGATATGGCGTTAAATGTGGTTATCTCCTCGATGATGTTGATCATCACTTTTTATTACACCGATATTTTTGGATTAACCCCCATGGATATGGGCATACTGTTTTTCACCGTAAAAGTAGTGGGCGCTATTTCTGATTTGGTGATGGGCCAAATTACCGACCGCTTTACCTTTTTACAGGGCCGCTATCGCCCCTGGTTGTTGTGGTTGGCCATTCCCTATGCAGTCAGTGTGTTTTTTGTATTCACCACACCCAATTGGGAATACGACGCGAAATTAATTTGGGCCTACTCCACTTATATCATGATGACCTTCATGACTTCCGGTGTTGGCATTCCTTATATTTCATTGCCCAGTGCACTCACCAGTGACCCCAAAGAAAAACTCTCGGCCAACGGCTACCGTTTATTCCTCGCCAAAATTGGTGCCTTTATGGTGGCCATTGTGGTGCCGCTGGTAGCGGGAATGTGGACGGATAAAGCGGTAGGTTATCAAGTGGCTATGGCGATTATGTCGGCTATTGGTGCGGCGATGTTTTTATTCTGCTACTTCAAAACAACCGAACGTGTAGTGCACGTAGTGGAGCCGCAACCGCTGCTTAGCCAGTTTTTGCAATTATTAAAAAATGATCAGTGGTTAATTCTGGTGGGTGTGTGTATTACCGGCACCATTGGTTATGTGATTCGCGGTTCAGTGGCAATTTATTACGCTAAATATTATTTGGGTGGCGACGATGCCACAGTGTCAGCATTTTTATCCACCGGGGTGGCAGCAGCTATTCTGGCGATGATCGCCTCCACCTGGATCACCAAGTTCTACTGCAAAATCAATTTATTCCGCTACACCCAATTGATTGTTGCCGGTTTAAGTGTGGCGATTTATGTATTTGTTGGCCCGCAAGATGTATTGCTGGCGTTTATTTTGTATTTCCTGTTGTCGTTTGTAGTGGACTTACATGCCCCGGTATTCTGGTCAATTATTTCGGAAACCATTGACTACGGTCAGGTAAAAAATGGCAAACGCGTTTCCGGTTTTGCCTACGGCGGTATTTCGGTCGGGCAAAAAGCCGGTATGGGTATTGCCGGTTTGATGGTGGGTTGGCTGTTAACCTATTTCCAATACGTACCCAACCAGGAGCAATCCGAAACCTCAATGATGGGTATTGCTTTGATGCTGTCGATTATTCCCGGTGTTTTCCACGGCTTAATGGGGTTGCTGATGTTTATGTATCGTATCAACGACCGCTATTACGCCGAATTAAAACGCACCATGATTGTTAAAGGCTATATCGCACAACATTAATGCGTGTGCATGAATCAAAAAAATGTTTGGAGATTTTTTGTGAGTGAATTATTAAAACCCCTGATCCCACAGCGCGCTGATCCGTTTATTTATAAACATACTGACGGCTATTATTATTTCACTGCATCAGTGCCGGCGTATGATCGCATTGAATTGCGCCGCGCCAAAACCATTGCCGAATTAGCTACAGCACCCACTGTGGATGCTTGGCACAAACCTGACACTGGCCCTTACAGCGAATTGTTGTGGGCACCGGAAATTCATTTCAACAAAGACCCGGAATCCGGCGAATCAGCCTGGTACGTGTATTTTGCTGCAGCACCCAGCCGCGAAATTAAATTCGATTTGTTTCAGCATCGCATGTATTGCGTGCGCAACAAAAATGCTAACCCGCTTGAAGGCGAGTGGGAATTTATGGGCCAGATTGACAGTGGTATAGACACATTCTGTTTGGACGCTACCACCTTTACCCACAAGGGTGTGCTCTATTATTTGTGGGCGCAAAAAGACGTGAACATTCGCGGCAATTCCAATTTGTATATCGCGCCCATGAAAACGCCTTGGCAGTTGGCGGGTGAGCCAGTGCTATTAAGCAAACCGGAATTCGAATGGGAAATTCGCGGCTTTTGGGTAAACGAAGGCCCATCGATTTTAAAACGCAACGGCAAAATTTTTATCAGCTACTCCGCCAGTGCCACCGACGAAAACTATGCAATGGGTCTGTTGTGGGCCGATGAGAATGCGGATTTATTAAATCCCGCGTCCTGGGAGAAATCCAAAGAGCCAGTGCTCTGTTCGGATATTCCTAATAAAATCTTCGGCCCCGGCCACAACAGCTTCACCTACGGCGAAGACGGCGACACAGTAATGCTTGTCTACCATGCGCGCACCTACACCGAAATCGAAGGCGACCCACTGTGGAATCCGGATCGCCACACCTTTGTAAAACCCCTCAAGTGGAACGACAAAGGCATGCCGGTATTTGGTAAGCCATCGATGATTGATTAAGCGGCTCTGCCCGATTGCAATGAGAAAAGCCCCGCTGCGGTGAGCTGCAGCGGGGCTTTTTGTTGCCTGCCGAATCAATTGAGGCATAAGGTTTTTTTGCCTGGATCTGCGCCGGTATTTTGTCGCATTTTTCATCATTGCTGGTGCGTCTTCTTAAAAAGACAATACCACGTCGTTTTTGGTGTTTTTATTCCAATTAAATAAAAAAATCAAAAATAAATGCTTATTTATTATAAAAATGGAATAAAAAATAATGATTTTTATGCCAGCTCTGCTAATCTTACTCTCAGGTTTGTGACCTTGGTCACGGTTGTGGTTGAGCGTGTTTTTAATTGTCGATCTACTTTTCTAGAGGAAGGTTTATGAAATCGTTGGTTGTTGCTGTTGGTTTTGTTGCTTCTTGTATGGTGTCTTCACTGGCCTCGGCGTGCGCCAAGCCCGCTGCCAAACCAGAAATTCCCGATGCTGCCACAGTGGTTACCGCACAGATGGTTAAAGCAAACAACGATGTAAAAGCCTATGTGCAAGGCGTGCAGGACTACTTGGGCTGTGCCGGTTTGGCGCGCAGCGAAGAGAAAAAAGAGTTGGATGATTTGAAAAAATTTGCCGATGACTTCAACCAGGTTATCCGCGATTTCAAAGCAAGATCAGCCAGTTAAGTTAATCTGCTGGATCGGACATAAAACAAAAAGGCCGCTGGAAACAGCGGCCTTTTTGTTTGCGTTACTCGCCAGATTTTAGAACGAGTAACGCGCACCTAAAGCATAAGTACGGGCAAAAATGGAGGCGCCGTTGTTATACAAATAATCGTCGGTGTAGTAGCCCTGATAAATTTCATCGGTAATGTTGGTGGCATCGAAGGTGACTACCAGATTATCGGTTATGTCATAGCTAAGCTGGAAATCCATGCTCGCTTCTGAGGCCGACCAAACACCGCCGGGCATAGCGCAGCAACCGTTAAAGCCGGTTTTGAAATCGTCGCGCCATACATAGGACAGGCGGGCGTCAAAACGTTCTTTTTCATAGGCGAGCACCACACTGTAAGAGGTGTCAGACACACCGTACATATCATTGGTGGTGCGCTCGACTATGTTGTTGTTTTCATCAAATACCGGGTCGTAGGTTTCGCCGTCAAGCAGGGTGAAGCTGGCCTGCACACCCAAACCGTCCAGCAGTTCTGGCAGGTTGTCAGGGAAATACACCAAGCCTACTTCCACACCATTCAACTGACCATTAGAGGTATTGGAGGGGAGGGTTAAGCGGTATTTGCCGTTTAGGTCCGGGTTGGCGTTGCCGGTTACTTCAATGTTGGTGACTGCACTGGCGACAAAACCTTCTACATCGCGACGGAACAGTACCGCATAGAGCGAGCTGGATTCGGCGAAGTAGTATTCCAGCGACCAGTCATAGTTCACTGATTCTGCAGGTTTCAAGTCTGGGTTGCCGCCGCTGGCAGTGCCAAATTCCAGGCCAGTGGTGGTTGGGCGGTAGGTGCGTGCCGGGTTGAGATCACCATAACCGGGGCGACGGATAGTTTCGCCGTAGGTAAAGCGAGTGATCAGGTCATCGGTAAATGAGTAGCGAATAACCAGATTTTTCAGTGCACGGCTTTCACTGGCTTCGTCATTAATCGGAGCCCAGGTTACGCCGTCACCGTTTGCGTTTTCAAAGAAGTCCATGTCGGTATCAACTTGCACAAAACGCACGCCGACTTGGCCGTCCAATGGTTTATCAAACAGTGAGAATTCGTAATCTGCTTGTAAATAGGCGGAGGCGGTTACTTCATTAATATTGAAAATACTGCCGGGTTGATAATCCGAGCCGCCCGCCTGGAAACCGTAGAGCGCACGGATTTCATCGGAGTTTTCCAGCAGGTAATTGCCGTCTGCCGCCAACCATTGGCTGGGTACATAGGCTTTGCCTTCAAAGAAGCCGGATTTACTGATGTTCACCAAACCTGGCAGCAACGTCAGATCACAACCCGTTTCTGATTTACAGCCACCGCTCTGGTCTTTGTATTTGGATTTTGCACCGCGATCGTCATAGCGCAAGCCGGCGCTGAGCTGTTTGATGGGGCCCCAATCGGTCTCGTAATCGGCATCGATATTAAAGGTGGTTGCTTCACCGCTATCGGTTGGGCCGTTGTCATAAGCGGTGCTCATGCTCCACTCGGCGGGATTGGTTAAATCACTTTCGTCGATATTGGGTGTGTTTTCGTCATCCAGGAATGCCACCAATGGCAAGCCATCGTCGTAATTAAAGTCGACCACTAAGCGATCGCGTACCGAGTCGGTGCGCATGGCAAAAAAGCGGCCTTCGTAGTCGCTGGTCTGATGGACAATTTCAGATTCCACTTTCAGGCGATCATTAATCTCCCACTTACCGCCCAGTGCATAAACCCAGCTGTCGGTATGGCCACTTGAGCCATCGCCCGAGGTGAACATATTGGCGTTATTAATGTAGTTGGTTTTTACCACGTTGGAATTGGGGTAAAGATCGGGATTGCGGAAATGGCTCGCGCCGTTGGTATTGATGAATACCAACGAGTTAAATGCCTGGTTGCGATAACCGTTGTAAAAGGTTTCAAACAGATACTCAGAGTTGTCATTAGGTGCGTACTGCAGTGAAATATTAGCGGCCGGACGCTCGCGTTTACCGGTGAAATCGGTGAAGCCCATGGCATCGCGCAGCAATACATATTCGGTAGGAACGCCGTTGACATTCAGGGTAGAGCCGGGGGCTGATGATAGTCCCTGATCAGTTCCCGCTTGATAACCGCCTTCGGTACTGCGAATCACACCATAGGTGTCGGCGTTGTAGGGGTCGAGCGAACCGATCCAGATATTTTCATCGCGGTAGTTGGTTTCGGCATAAGAGAGGTTAATCAGTGCGCCGAACTCACCAACACTGGTTTCCCATCTATCACTGGCCAGCATGCTGACATTGGGATCGATTTCTTCCGATGTGGATTGGTAAATGCCTCGCGCCGCCATCACGACTTTGGTGTCGTCAAAATTGAAAGGGCGGTGGGTTTTGATATCGATATTGCCGGCAATGCCGCCTTCGAGTTGATCGGCGGAACGGGTTTTATACACATCAACACGGTTAAGCAGGCTTGCAGGGATATCCGCAAGTGCCACCGAACGGCCGGTAGAGGTAAAAATCTGGCGACCATTAACGGTAGTGGATACGTCGCCCAGACCGCGAATAGTCACGCCGTCTACTTCACCGCCGCCGCGGCCGGTGACCTGTACACCGGTGACACGTTGCAGTGCTTCAACGACGTTGTTATCGGGAAATTTGCCGATGTCTTCTGCAATGATGGCATCGACGATTTGAATTTCATTGCGCTTGATATCAAGTGCTTTGGTTAAGCTGCCACGAATACCGGTAACAACAACTTCTTCCAAATCGGTTTCGTTGTTAGTGGGTGCGCTGTCTTGTGCATAGAGCGGCTGGCTGGCCAAAGCTACGACAAAAGTAATAGCGCTGCTGAGCGCGGAACGCTGGAACATGGGGTGACCTCACGTGTAGTTGAGTTTTGCGGCTCTTTCTCAGTACCAGCTTGTCGATCCTGCAGGCAGGTGCCGGCAGAAGGGGGAAAGTTTGGCCTGAGGGCTGTCTGTGCGTGGCCACAGACAAAAAGAGCCTAGTTATATTTATCTTTCAAATATAATACTATTGTATGACTATTTTGGTGTCAACTGATGAAATTGCTTTCATAGGTGTTTACTCGCTGAAAACTTTGTGACACCATAATTGTTAGTATTATTGTATGACTAATGATGTGGCTCATCAGTTACTACCTAATATCTGACCCAACTAATAAGTAATAACTACAGTGAGAGGTTACCCGATGAAACTTCATAAACTAGCGCTCCTCATAGGTGGCGCCGTGCTGGTCACCGCCTGCGGTGGTGGATCGGACAACAAAGGCAGTGAAATCCCTGCCAATGTTGTACCTGAAAACGTGAGCCTACCTAACCCTACCGTCAATGCCGAAGCCATTGTTTACAACGACATGGCGGTGCATGACCCTTCTGTTATTAAAGCAGCTGATGGCACTTTTTACGTGTTTGGCTCGCATTTATCAGTGGCAAAATCCACTGATTTGATGTCTTGGACACGTGTGGCTGACGGTGTAAACGACCAAAACCCGCTATTCAATACCTATTCATCTGAGATCGCCGAAGGTATTGCCTGGACCGATGGATATGTCGGTAACTGGGCTGCCAATGTGATTCAGGCGCCCAACGGCAAATATTGGTTTTATTACAACCACTGCGGCCAAAACGACCCACGGGAAGTTGTACCCACAGAGGTGTGTTTCCATCGTTCGTATTTAGGCTTGGCGGAGTCAGACTCCATTGAAGGGCCTTATGTCGATAAAGGCATATTTTTACGCTCTGATTATCGTTCGCCAGAGGAGTTCGCCAGTTTTCCGCTGGACAACGGTCAAACCACCTATGATCGTTCCAAGGATCCGAACGTGATTGACCCTACAGCCTTCTATGACAAAAACAATCAAATGTGGATGGTCTACGGTTCCTATTCCGGGGGCATTTTCATCCTGAGAATGGATGAAACCACTGGCAAACCTGAGGCTGGTCAAGGTTACGGTAAGCCTTTGACCGGAGGCGGCCTTGCTGCGGTTGAAGGGTCTTTTATCGTCTACAACCCGGACGCCGACTACTACTACATGTTCACCTCAATCGGTGGTTATAACGCAACCGGTGGCTACAACATCCGTGTTTCCCGCTCCAAAAATCCCGATGGCCCCTATTTGGATGCGGCAGGTAATGACATGTTACTCGCCAAGACCAATACCGAAACGCTTAGCAAATACGGTGTGAAGTTAATGGGCGGCTTTAACTTTGTCTCTGAAGTGGGCGATGTTACCGACAGCTGGGGTTATTTGGCGCCAGGTCATAACTCTGCTTACTACGATGCAGCAACCAAAAAGACTTTGTTAGTCACCCATACGCGGTTTCCGAATCGCGGCGAAGAGCACTCGGTGCGTGTGCATGAAATGTGGGTCAATAAAGACGGTTGGTTAGTCTCCTCTCCACAGCGTTATGCGCCTATCGAGGGTACTAACGTGGTGGATGCTAATGATCTGGTGGGCGATTACCGTTTCATCAATCACGGCCTGGATACTAATTCTGTCGCTCATAACTCGGTTTATATCCGCCTGAACGACGACCGCACCATCACTGGTGAAGTGAGTGGTTACTATCGCCTGTCGGACACTGACAACAAGCGCATTACCCTGGTGTTGGGTAGTGATACCTATGAAGGTGTAATGGCGTGGCAGTGGGATGCAGCGGCAGCGCGTTTGGTACCAACTTTCTCTGCGATATCGACTAAAGGTGTGTCGGTGTGGGGCTCCCAGTTGGAAGCGCGTACTACCGGCGAAAACCTGACGGCAATTGCAGATGATTTGTCCTTGCCTGCGGAATACGTAGATCCAACCATGACTGTGCCATTGCGCGGTACCCGTGCAGCCGAGATTACCTGGGTATCGAGTAATCCGGCGGTGATTAACCTCAAGCGGGACAAAAAAACCGGTGAGTTAACTGGTGTCGCTCACGTCAATCGCCCCAGTGCAACTGCCGGTGATCAGGATGTAACCCTGACTGCCACTATCACCTTGAATGGTCAAACCCAAACCAAGAGCATGGTGGTAAAAGTATTGGCGTTGCGTTTGGCTCCAGCGACCGCGCAATTCAAGTTTGATGGTGATTTGGTCGATGCTACCGGCACTTTCGCCAGCGCTACCACAACGGGCGATCGTATCGACAATACCGGCGGAGTGGCGGCTTATGTTGAAGGGCGCGATGGTCAGGCCATCAGCCTCAATAACTACGGCGTGCGCCTGCCCGATGGCATTATCAATAACTACCAATACACCATCTCTTACTGGTTGAAACCTGCTGCCAAAACCTGGTTTACCGCCAGTTTCTTTGGTGCTGTTGGTTTTGATTGGATCAGTCTGCCATTGGAAACCTGGTGGGATCAAACCTTCAAGGTATGGCATATATCCACTGCCGTTGGAGTAGGTGATACCTGGTGTGCTTCTGGTGTGGCACTGCCATTAAATGAGTGGACTCAGGTTACGCTTTCAGTAGATCAGGGCCTGGCCACGGTTTATTTGGATGGTGTGAAGAAATGTACGGCTAATGGTGTAGTCGATTTATTTAGCAACAATGTTGGCATCTTTGGTTTAGGTGTGAACTACTGGGATACTCCCTACAACGGTCTGATTGACGACTTCAAAGTCTACAATACCGTGCTGACTCCCGAAGAGGTTGGTTTGCGTGAGCCAGGCAATATGCCCGCTGTTGATGTACTTGCTGCCGCCAAAGCGGGCTTGGAGCTGGGCGACCTGTCGGGCTTGAAGAGCGATATAGATCTGCCATTGGCGGGTGCTTATGGTGTGGCCATCAGCTGGTCCTCCAGTAATCAAAGCGCAATAGATGCCGTAGGAACCATTACCCAGCCCAGTGCTACCGAGCCGGATGCAACCGCAACACTTATGGCAACCCTGAGCTACGGCGGCCTCACCGAAACGAAAGCGTTTGAAGTGGTGGTGAAATCCAAGGCGCCTCCAGTGCCACTGGCTACTTTCTCATTTGAAGATGATTTGAGCGAAACCAGCGGTGTGTATGCAGACGGCACAGTGGTAGGCAATCGCGTCAATGTCGCTGGCGGTTCAGTCAGCTATGTGGACGGCGCCAAGGGCAAGGCACTGGTGCTGGATGGTAACTCGGGTGTGCTCTTGCCTGACAACCTGATCAACGATCACTCTTATAGTATCTCGATCTGGCTGAACTTGGCTGCGGGAACCCAGTACACACCGGCGTTCTTTGGTTGGGCGACTGACTCTAGTTGGATTAGCGTGGTACCGCGTGGCCCGGGTGATGCGCAAAACACTATGCTCTGGTCAGGTACTGCTTGGTATGACGGGACATTCAACGCCAAGATCCCAACCGGCAGCTGGAGTCATTTGGTGATGGTAGTGGAAAACGGCAGGTTGACTACCTACATCAACGGTGCACAAACCAGCACTATGGCGGGATTCCCCGACGTATTTACCCCTGCAGGTGATACTCACTTTGCATTGGGTGTGAACTATTGGGATATCCCCTATAACGGTCAAGTTGACGAGCTGAAAATCTATGACGAAGTGTTAACTGCAGATGACGTAGCAATTATTAACGCACGGGACTCTGCGGAGTAAGTCGTCTTGATAAGTTCATAAATCGGTACAAAAAGGCACCTTCGGGTGCCTTTTTGTTGCATGTGGTTTTGTGTGACTAAATTTTGCTCAGCAGAGTGGCTGCTATTTACAAGCCATCCCCCAAGCTCTATCGTCACTTAAAAATATAATAATACTAATAAGGCGTAATTTTATAAGGCAATAGACCGGTCGATCCAAAGAGGCATTCCCGCCTTGCTGCTTATCAATCCTGATAAGTGGATTCCCTAATAAAGATAAAAGTGGAGATCGAATCAATGAAACGTATTTCGTTATTTTTTGTATTGGCGTTCAGCATGCTGCTGAGTGCCACCAGCCATGCGGCGCTGTCTTCCGGGCGCTACGTCATAGTATCCAAGCTCAACGGTAATGCGTTGGACGTCGCCAACTTCAGCACGGCCGATGGTGCGGATGTAATGCAATGGTTCGTGTTAGGGGGTAATAACCAACAGTTTGATGTGACTGCCCTGAGCGATGGCACCTATTCAATTCGTGCTGTACACAGCGGTAAAGCGCTGGATTTATACGGTTGGAATACTAACGACGGTGCAGAAGTTCGCCAGTGGACTTACACCGGTGCCGATAACCAGCGCTGGTACATTAACGACACCGGCAATAATTATTACTCCATCACCGCCAAACTCGGCGGCCGCGCAATGGATGTGTGGCAAATGAATATGTATGCCGGTGCGGAGGTGAATATGTTCAGCTACTGGGGTGGAGCCGGGCAGTTATGGGCTTTCCAAAAAGTGGGTAGTGCCAGTGAATGTGTTGCGGGCGCCACGCTAACCAATCGTTTTGTTAATTGCGGTGGCAAAACGATTGGCTTGAGTTGTGCCAGTAACAGCGAAACCCAGCTGGCGGTGTTAACCCTGAGGAACTCATCCATCCGCAATGTGAAGCTTGCGGCCAATGGTGGTTCGGACGGTATTCACTGCAACAGCGGCAACTGCACCCTGGCGGACGTGGTATGGAATGACATCTGTGAAGACGCGGCGACTAATAAATCTGAAGGGGGCACTATGACTATCGTGGGCGGATCGGCCTATAACGCCTCGGGCAGTGGGTACGGTGGCACACCCGATAAAATCTTCCAGCACAACTCCAAAAACAGCACCACCATTGTGGCTGGCGGCTTTACCGCCACCGGCACCAACGGCAAGTTGTGGCGCTCCTGCGGTAACTGCTCAAGCAATGGCGGCCCGCGCAATCTGTTGGTTTACGATGTGAATATCAACGGGGCGATAGGCAGCATCGCCGGTGCGAACCGCAACTTTGGCGATAAAGCGACTATCCGTCGCTTGAAGATTAAAAATTACGTGCGCGGTAAACCACCGGTGTGTGAAGAGTTCCAGGGCGTGCAAAGTGGCAGTTCATCCACCAAGTACGGCGAATACTGGAATACCGCCAGTTGTGATGTTTCTACGGGCGATGTAACCGCGTTGTAAGTTAAAAACTCGTGAAGTTGAAAAACTAACGGGGGGAAGTGCCTCTTTGTACTTAATAACCGGGCGTTGCGCCCGGTTTTTTTATGGATACCCGCGTTCGCGGGCATGATGAAGGAGGTTTAATTATTCCGGCTGCCCCACACAGAAATACCAGCAGTTGATTGTGCACTGAATGTCACCACGAAGGTTTTGCTGTTGGGGTTCCACTGGCGCGATAAAACACCTTTAAAACTCTCATTGCCAAGTGTCAGGTCAATTAAATTATTGCCCTGCGCGCTCCAGCTACCACTCACCGCGCCAGTCACACTGCCATCACTATTAAGGGTAATAGTGGATGAGGTTTTCAGCGTGGCGCTGATGTCTTTACCGTGGTTGATGTATTTGTAACTACCCGCTACTTCACTGTCAGCAATGGTTTTATCCAATGTGGTCGGATTGCTGCTGAGCGGTACATAGCGATAGGGCGCCGCGACCGGCCAGCCATCGGCATTAAAAAACAGTTCGTGGGTGCGAATTTCATGTTGCTCGCCACGGCCGGGGAAACGGGTGTGGAAGATCAGGAAATATTGATCCGACTCTTCCTCGTAATAGGCCGAGTTGTGCCCCGCAGAAACATAACCGTGTTGTGTGCCTGTCTCGCCAGCGGCTAGCGCGAACTGGAAATTGCCCATCAGCTTTTGCCCGTGAGGTGCGTAGAGCACGTCGTCAAACAGTTTGTTGGGGTTGCCTTTTACCGTGGACATGTCGGTGCCCGCGGCATCCAAATAAGGGCCATCAGGGTTCACCGAGCGCGCGACGCGCATGTTGTAGGCACCAATTGCATCCAGCCCGCCAAAAGAGGTGAACATATAGTAGTAACCGGTTTGCGCGTTATAGAGCACATAAGCGCCCTCGATGCGCGCGTGATGGCCGCCTAACAGGTGTTTGCCGTAGCCTTGGCCGGGTTTGGCAAGGCCGGTGGTTTCATCCAGCTCCAGAATAAAAATGCCGCCGGAGTAGGAACCATACATCATCCACAGCTTGCCGTTTTTATCAAAGAATACATCCGGGTCTACTGCGTTGGGGTGGACTTGGGCGTCGTATACCGTGCCGTCTTCACTGGCCTGACCCCACATGCCGGACTTGAGCATGATTTGTTTGTTCACATAAGGGCCTTCAATGTTGTCGGCTACCGCTACACCCAACGCCGAGCGGGGTGAATCGCCCTTGCAGGAGTTGTAGTAGAAATAGAATTTGCCATCGTCCAGCTGGATAACATCCGCGGCCCACAAGCCGGTTACCTCTGACCAGGTAAAGGTGTCTGCCAATTCGGTAGTGACCTTATTGCCGAACAAGGGGTTTTGGTTGTTCACGCCATCGGCCACCTTGGTCCAGTTCATCAGGTCGCTACTTTTGGCGGCAGCCAGATGCGAGCCAAACACATAGTACTCACTGCCTACTTTTACCACTGATGGGTCGTGTACCGCCGCGTTGGTAAAATTGATATTCACGGTTTCACCGGCGACTGCACTGCTACTGGCCATGCTGGTCGCGCTGCTACTAGTGGCCATTTCGCTGCTGCTTATGGTTGCCGCACTGCTGGCGGGGGTGGGGTTGTTTGCACTGGGTGAACCACCTCCACCGCCACCGCAGGCAGCAAGTGCCAGCGCCACTGAAAAGGGGAGGAGTTTTGCGCTGTGTTTTAGTAAAGGCTTCATTGTGGATACCTTGGGTTAAAAATTGCTGGATTACTTTTAATATTTATATATAATAATACAAATGGTGGGGCACAAAAGATAGCGATATCGATACAGTGCCCACCGTTATCGATTGTTGTATGTGTCCCGAGTCTTATCCCTTTGTCGTTGGATGATGTTATTTTTATTAATGACATCACTTTTTATGCCGCTAACACTTGTGTCAGCGGCTTTTTTTTGCCTGTTTGGCTCGCGTTGGCTATAAAGAAAAGGACGGATTTATCTGATATGTGATTTTTTTGTGATGAATGTCGCAGGAAACTACTCTATCTTCACTTTTTATTGCTTTTTTGACTAACAGGTTTTCTGTAAATAGCAATTACCGATATTGACCTATACTTAAACATCAGCGCTTTCATCGAAACTAAAGGATAAATTCTGGTTAATACGGCTTTTTTATAAAGCTTTATTTGACTGACAAATTATCCGCTGGTGCGGTAGTGCTGGATCATAGCGACATAAGAAAAATTATCTGAGAGGTTGGTGTGAATAATTTATCGCTCAAAATGAAAATCCTCCTAAGCGTCACGCTTAGCTGCGTGGCAGCAGTGGTGGCTACGGCAATAGTAACGGCTCAATCGGGTATCGAGACGGCGCGCGATACCATTATTAAGGATACCCAAACCCTGGCCCAGGTATTGGGTGAGGCCAGTGTAGGTGCAATCACGTTCGATGATGCGGCAACGGTAGCGGCGTCACTCAATGCTTTGAAACTCAGCCCCCGTGTGCAATCGGCGGCCATTTACAGCGGCGGTAAACCCTTCGCTTGGTATGTGCAGGGTGTGAGCGAGGCCGATGCCAAAAGCCGCATATCTACACAAGCGCCTTCCGTGGGCATGACGGAAGCTAAAGGGCAGTTAACTATTACCGAGGCAATTCAGTCCGACGGCCAAACCCTGGCGTACATCTCCATGGTGATTGATATGGCCGAGGTGCAAACCATTGTGGCTCAGGCGTTTAATCGCTCGTTGGTAGTGGTGATTGTGCTCAGCTTGCTGGCCTTGGCGGTGTCATATGCCGTGCAAAAAAGTATTGTTGGGCCAATCAATAACATAGTGGAAGCACTGCGCAATATTTCGGAAGGTGAGGGCGACCTGACTCGTCGCTTGCCAGTTTCTGGCCGCGATGAAGTGGCAGAATTGGCCAGCTGTTTTAATCGCTTTGTAGAGCGTTTGCAGGGCATTATCGGCAACGTGATTCAAACTGCCGCAAGTGTGCGCAAAGATGCACAGGTATTGTCCGCCACCGCGCGTGAAAATGAATTGGCAATCCAACATCAACAAAACGAAATCCAGCAAATTGTTACGGCGATTCGCGAGATGGCGGCGGTGGTAGATAACGTTAGCCAAAGTGTGAGTGAAACCGCCAACCAATCACAACAAGCCGATAGTGCTGCCGCTTCTGGCAAACAAACAGTGGCGCTCACTATGGGGCAAATCCAATCCCTCTCTAACGATATTAAAACGGCTGCGGGTGTGATTGATCAGTTACAACAGGAAACCCAAAGCATTGGTTCGGTGTTGGATGTCATTCGCGGCATTGCCGAGCAAACCAACTTACTTGCACTGAACGCGGCAATTGAAGCGGCGCGCGCCGGTGAACAGGGGCGTGGTTTTGCGGTAGTGGCCGATGAAGTGCGCACCCTGGCTTCGCGCACGCAAACATCCACCACCGAAATTCGCGAAATGATTGAGCGCTTGCAATCCGGTTCGCACAAAGCAGTGGAAATGATGTCGGCGGGCAACGCACAAGCGGGTGCTTCGGTGGAACAAGCGGGGCAAGCGAGTGTATCGCTGGAAAATATTACCTCCATCGTGAGTGTGATTCGCGATCGCACCAACCAAATTGCTGCCGCGTCCGAACAGCAAAGTGCTGCAACACGCCAAATCGAAAAAAATGTGCAGCGCATTTCCAATGTGGCCGTGGAGTCGGCACAAAGCTCCAGTCGCATTTGTACCAATACTGAACATCTGGCAGCCGCAGCCGACCAGCTTTCCGAGTTGGTGAGCCGCTTCCGCGTATAAAGCAGAGGAGAGAGACAATGAAAAAATATGTAATTGCGTTGACACTAACCGCCGCCTTATCCAGCGGTGCTTATGCTTGCAGTAAACCGGCCACCAAACCGGAATTTCCGGACCCGGCAACGGCAGTAAGTGCACAGATGGTCAAAGCAAACAACGATGTAAAAGCTTACGTAAAAGCAATGCAGGATTATTTAGGTTGCGCTGGGTTAAGCCGTTCAGCCGAGAAAAAAGAATTGGATGACTTGAAAGCCTATGCAGAGAGTTTTAACGTAATTATTCGTGCTTATAAAGCGAAGGCTGGTTAAATCCCTCCCTCTCCTCCCCCTTTGAAAAAAGGGGGTGAGAGGGATTAGCTTGTAAAAAAAGATTTAAATATCGCTACCAAAACCGGACATAAATCGCTGCTGTAATCCCCACAATTATCAGGGTATGAATCACATCCCACTTATCAATACCGGCACGAATTTCAGCGCGCTGTGCCGCAGAAATTGAACCATAGGTTAACCCTTGTAATTGCTCATCGCTCGCGACTTTGGTGAACAGGCTTACACCAATAACTAATACACAAATCACAACAAATAATAATGAGCAGTAGTAGAGCCAATTCATGGCCACCAAGCTGTACAGGAAGCCATCGGGATCGAGTTGATCTTTAAAAATGGTCAGCACTAAACGCAAAATGCCCAATACAAATCCGCTTACCAACCCGATAAAACCGGCAGCAGGTGTAATGCGTTTTGAAAATACACCCAGCAAAAATACGACAGCAATGCCCGGTGCAATCAACGCTTGCACTAGCTGTAAATATTCGTAGAGCACATCGGACACCATTTGCATTACCGGAATCCACACTATGCCGAGTAAAACCACCACTACAGTGGCGGTGCGCCCTACGCTCAAGAGTTTTGTTTCGCTTGCGTGTGGTTTGAACTTTTTATAAAAATCGATGGTGAATAAGGTGGCGGAGGAATTAAACAGCGAGGCCAGGGAGCTCATCAACGCAGCGAGTAAGCCGGCAATCACAATACCCTTAATGCCTGAAGGCAATAGTTCCGATACCAGAGCCGCAAAGGCTTGGTCTGCACTCTCAATATTTATTTGCCCTTGTTGATGCAACGCATAAGCGATCATGCCGGGAAACAGGAAAATAAATACCGGCAACAATTTTAAGTAGCCCGCAAAAATAGTCCCGCGCCGCGCCGCTTGAATCCCTTTGGCGGAAAGCACACGCTGCACAATGTATTGATCCGTACACCAATACCAAAAGCCGATAATAAACGAGCCAAAAATAACACCCGGCCAAGGAAAATCCGGGTCACTGGCAGCGCGAATCAAATGCATTTTTTCGCCATTGATACGTTCCAGTTCAGCAAAGCCGCCCACCTTCTCCAAGCCTACGACCAGAATGACCAGTGAGCCGATAATCAACACCGGTGTTTGCAATACCGAGGTCCACATAATGGCTTTCATGCCGCCCAGCACGGTGTAAATCCCGGTCACTACCACCAAACCAACAGCCGCGATCCAAAAGAAATCGATACCCCACATACTGTCAATGCCGAGTACTGTTTTCAGTACCACACCACCGGCATACACAGTGACCGATACTTTGGTTAGCACATAACTCACCAGCGAAATAAACGACAAAAAAGTGCGTGAGTTGGACGAGTAACGGCGCTCCATATACTCGGGCATGGTGTACACCTTGCTGCTCCAGTAAAACGGCGCAAACATCCAACCGAGCAACAAAATAATCCAGGACTGTAACTCCCAGTGCGCCATCGCCATGCCCGTTTGCATGCCTGCGCCCGACAGCCCGACCAAATGTTCCGAACCGATATTGGAGGCAAAAATGGATGAACCAATTACCAGCCAGCCGGCATTGCGGCCTGCCAGAAAATAGTCAGAGGTGTCTTTTTCTTTTTCAAATAGCGACCAGACCACTACCGCGACTAGCAACAGCATAAAGCCAGCTAGCACAGCCCAATCGAGCGTGGAAAAGTGAATCATGCGGGTTACCTTTTATTCTCAGTCTGTAGTTATTGTTGGGGCTATTGTGACGCCCTGCGCCAGGGTAAGCCCGGCATAATCATACGTAAAGCAAGGTATTATTGTAATATAAAAATTGTATCAAATAGCGATTTGCAAGCCTTTCTTGCTGTTCCCAAATGAATAACCCTCCATCGCGATAAAACCTTGTTTTCTGCACACTTGGCGCTAGCTCTCGGGTGAAAGTGCTACTTTTGGTAATGCTCCGGTGTTTTTACATAAAAAATACTTTTCATTTGTTGACGGAAAATGCCGTGAAGACTAGTATTTTAATTGTCTTACAATATGCCTAATTATTAGGCGCTGGCTAACAAAAACGAGCCTGATCGTTTTGTGCGGAGCAGGCAGAAATACCGCGCCAGACTAAGACAGTGCTGCAAGAACACCGGTTTTAATAATAACAATCGCTCCATCGGATACTCCGAATAAAAAGGGCGATTGACCACGGGAGATAGTCATGTTCAAGAAAAAAACACTCAGTTTATCGATTGCAATGGTTGCAGCCTTGGGTTCGTCCTACGTGGCTGTAGCGCAGGAAGACGACGGCCTTGAAGAGGTTGTTGTTACCGGTATTCGCGGCAGTATGTCCAAAGCGTTGGATATCAAACGCGAGAACACCCAAATTGTTGATGCAATTGTTGCTGAAGACATTGGTAAATTCCCTGACAACAACGTAATTGAAGCTATGTCACACATCACTGGTGTGCAGGTGGGTGTGGATGTTAAAGGCGAAGGTAGTAGCGTAGTAATTCGTGGTTCTGGCGACATTGTTACAACTATTAATGGTCAGCAAGTATTTACCGGTGTCGGCCGCGGTATGGCACTGCAGGATATTCCTGCAACTCTAGTAGCAGGTATCGAAGTTTATAAGTCCACTTCTGCCGATATGATTGAAGGCGGCGTAGGCGGTGTTGTTAACGTGCGCATGCGTCGTGCATTTGATTTTGATGGTTTCAAAACTGCAGTTTCTTTGAAAGGAACTTACAACGATCAGTCTGAAGAAACCGATCCAAACCTGAGTGCATTGGTTAGTAATCGCTGGGATACCAGTGCGGGTGAATTCGGTGCATTACTGAACGTTGCTTACATGGAAAGTAATTATCGTGAAGAGGCAGTATGGGGCGGCGGCTTTTTCCCCTACACAGAAACTGGTGTGCCTATTGCTGGCTCCACACCTGGCGTAGCGCTGGACACTTCACCCGACAATGATTATGTATTGATGCGCGATGCGGCGGGTGCGTGGGATCGTTACGGCTTGAACAAGCGCCCTGCAGTGAATGTGTCATTACAGTGGGCGCCGAGTGACAGCCTGGAAACCTATCTGGATATGTCATACCAAGGCTACGAAGGCAAAGGCAATATGTCCTTCCTGTTTACTCGTACCGATGCGCAACAAAAACCTGGCACAAGTTACACCTATCATGAAGGCACTAATGTTGTTAAAACTGCCCAAACCGTTAATGCATTTTTGCTGACCAGTACGCAAGCATATGAAGCTGAAACTGAAAGTATGCAGTACACCACGGGTTTGAACTGGGATGCGAATGACAAGCTGAATGTCAAAGCTGACTTGAATTATCAAACATCTACCTTTGATAACACCGGTTTGATTCTCGATTTCACCAGAAATGCGCCTACCCTGAATGTTGACTTCAACCAAAATGGTGCAGTGGCGTTGGATTACGGTGATCTCGATTTAACCAGCATTGACGGTGTGGGTGTTGCGACCTTCTTTGATGGTTGGACTCATTCCAAGGGCACAGCTTACGCTGCGAAAGTGGATGCCGATTATCTTGTTGACTTTGGGCCGATTGAAAAATTTGAATTTGGTGTGCGTTATAGTTCGCGCAATGCGGAAAATCAGGACGTGCAAAATGTGCGTTGCTGCGGCCCATTGCTGTCCGATCCACGTCTGAATGGCATTGTTGATAAGACGCCGGGCAATTTCATGAGTGGTGTAGTGACATTTCCTCGCCAGTGGCTGACACCATCAGTTGACTGGATGTTGGATGCAGAAAATCAGGATACATTGCGCAACCTTGTGGGTTTCAACTACACCGGCAGACCGGCGTATGACCCTACTCGCTACTTCGATATTACTGAAGATACTACGGCGATCTATGGACAATTCCACTACGCATTCGATGTGGCTGGCAAAGCAGTTGATGGTGTGGTGGGAAGCCGTGTTGTAAACACCTCTTCTGATTTGACAGGTTTCCAAATTGATGGCGACACCAATGTTGCCACCCAGGTAACCTTGAATGCTGACGACACAGTGGTATTGCCAAACGCGTCTTTCCGCATCAGTTTGACCGATACGCTTACTGGTCGTATTAACGCCTCACAAACACTGACTCGTCCTGCTTTCGGTGATTTGAACCCTGCATTGACCTTGCGTGCACCTATCGCTGGTCAAATCAATCAAGGCACTGGTAGCGGCGGCAACCCGAATCTTGAGCCCATTGTGGCAACTAACTTTGATGTTGCTTTGGAATGGTATTTTGCAGAAGACAGCGCCCTGACCGGAACTATTTTCAATCGCAATTTCACCGACACTATCGTGCGTAAAACTACCATCGTTGATATCGGTGGTGTGCCTTACCGATTGGATCGCCCTGAAAACTCTGGTGAAAGTGACTACACCGGTTATGAAGTGGGCTTCCAATATTTCCCGGATAACTTACCGGCGGTATTGCAAGGTTTGGGTGTCCAATCCAGCTACACTTATATTGATGGTGAGTTGAAGCCTGAGTCAGGTGCTGCGAAGACCGAGCTGTTTAATGTATCCAAAAAATCTTATTCGGTGGCATTAGCCTATGAAAAAGAAAAATTCGGTGCACGTATTTCCTACGTCTATCGCGATGCATTTAAGGGCGGTGAAAACTTCTGTTGCAGTATGCCAATCGAAATTATGGCGCAAGACTACGGTTCAACTGACGTGAGCATGAGCTACAACGTGACCGACGATATTATCCTGACCTTGGATGCTACCAATATCTTTGGTGACAACTTCCAGGATTATTTCGGCGATGCCACTTTGTTTAACCGTGATACCGTTCGTTTTGCTAAAACTGTTTCTGCTGGTATTCGCGCTTCTTTCTAGGTTAGCCGAATAACTGTTGGAAATGAAAAGGCCGCTCAATTTGAGCGGCCTTTTTTATAATTAATGAATTGAAAATTTAAAAATAAAAACGAAGTAATAGAAAAGCCATTGTAAATATTAGCAATGGATGTTCAAACGTTTTTTGTGATCAATAAAATATAAATTGCCGATGTTGTTTAATTTTTCCTGCAAGGTTAACTCTATGTTGGTTGGCGTTATGTTTGCTTTGGTTGTGCGTAAATGGGTAAAACGCCCCATGCCCGCGAAAATGCAAAACCAAGATTCAGGTTTATACACTTTTGCGCGTTGCTGCTTGAACAACAAATCCATAAAATCACCTTGGTTATCCCAGCAGGAAATTAAGGCTTCCAGCTTGGTCGATGGTTTGGCTTGTTCGCGGCAAGCGCGCCAGTAGGTGGTATCGGTTCGGGTGTTGAGCAGATAATGGGTAACAATGTAATCGCGAATTCCGTCAATTAATTCGTTAATGTAATTGTTGTAGTTTTCTTTGGTTGTTTCGCTAACTGGCTGGTCAAAACAATCTACAAAATTTTCCAACGTGGATTGCACGATTGCCAGAGCTGTAGCCTCAAGTGGTTCGATAAAGCCTTGGGATAGCCCAACCGCCAAACAATTCTTTTTCCAGTGATTATGAATGCGACCAACGCGCATGGTTAAGTGACGTGCCGGTGAATCTTTAGCGACATCGCCCAAATGATTGCGCAATTCCTGCTCGGCCTGTTCGGGGGAGATGAAATCCCGGCTGTAAACATAGCCATTACCGTAGCGGTTAGTGAGTGGGATTTTCCATGCCCAACCATAACCTAAAGCAGTTGACCGTGTGGCTGGTACGATCTCTTCATCAATCGCTGTTGGTAGTGTTACCGCTGCATCATTAAATAAATTTTCTTTGAACGATAAAAAAGGTTCCAGCAGGGTTTTACCCATCAACAAACTGGCAAAGCCAGTGCAATCGATAAAAAAATCAGCACCTATGCTGCCGTGTTGTCGGGTTTGGATACTGCTTATGTCACCCTCAGCGGTAAGTGTTACTTGTTCTACATTGTCGATGAGGTGGGTCAGTCCCAGTTGTTTGGCGCGGTCACGCAAAAACTTTCCCAGCAACGCTGAATCAAAGTGATATCCGTAATTGACCTGATTACCCAGCTGCGGATCAACAGGTAGGGGTGCTCTGTTTGCCTGTGCAAGGTGATAAGCGAGGAAATAAGGGTTGGGGTGTGCCTGCTGATTATTGCCCAGTCGCTGTGAGTTGGCCGCTGCTACAAAAGCGTAAGCACCTTCCTGATCCCAAGCGGTATAAAACGGGTGGAAATAACTTTCATATCCGGGAGTTTCGCCCCAATTATCAAAATAGATTCCAGCTTTATAGGTGGCGTTGCAGGCGGGCATCCATTCTTTTTCGGCAATGTGCAGATAGCTAAAAAATTTTCGCAGCGCAGGTGTTGAACCTTCACCTACGCCAATAATGCCAATGTCCTCAGACTCAACGAGCGTGATTTCCACTTGGTGTGTTTTCCACGCGTGCAACAATATTGAAGCCGCCATCCAGCCGGCAGTGCCGCCGCCAACAATAGCAATCGATTTGGGTATTGCGGTTTGCATTTTTTAACCTCTGGCAGAGCGGGTTTTTGATCTTATAATGGTAGTATTGTAATACAAAATAATGCACCAACATAAATATACCACCAGAGAATACCACCATGTTTTTGATCAAGCCTTTTTGTCATCTGTTGCTAGCGACTGGTTTGCTAGCCGCTTCTGCTTCCGCCCTTGAACTAGCCCCCGCCCGCGATGTGCAATTGCTCGATAGCCCATTTCTGCAAGCGCAAAATACCAACAAAGATTATTTAATGGCGCTGGATACCGAAAAATTACTGGCACCATTTCGCCGTGAGGCGGGCTTGCCGTTTAAAGAGACTTACGGCAATTGGGAATCCACCGGGCTGGATGGCCACATGGGCGGGCATTATGTGACGGCGCTGGCCTTGCTCTATGCCGCGACCAAAGACGACGTGGTGCTGCAGCGGTTGAACTATGTAATTGCGGAATTAAAAAAATGCCAGGACAAGCTAGGCAGTGGTTACATTGGCGGTATTCCTGACAGCAATACAATGTGGAGTGAAATTGCGCGCGGTGATATTCGCGCCGACAACTTTTCCACTAACGAGCGTTGGGTGCCCTGGTACAACCTGCATAAAATCTATGCTGGCCTGCGCGATGCTTATTTATATGCAGGCAACGAAGACGCCAAAAAAATGTTGGTGCGTTTGTCTGATTGGACTATTGAACTCACCAAAAAATTATCACCTGAGCAAATGCAAACCATGCTGCGCACCGAACACGGTGGTATGAATGAAGTATTTGTGGATGTGGCAGAAATCACGGGCGATAAAAAATATTTGAAACTGGCGGAGGCTTTTTCCCACCAAGCGATATTACAGCCGCTGGAAAAACAGCAGGATCAATTAACCGGCCTACATGCCAATACCCAAATTCCCAAAATTATTGGCTTTAAAAAAGTAGCCGATGCGACGCACAACGAAAGCTGGAATAAAGCCGCAGAGTTTTTTTGGCAAACTGTAGTAGACAAACGCACCGTGGCGATTGGTGGCAACAGTGTGAAAGAACACTTTCACGATAGCCATGATTTCACGGCGATGATTGAGGATGTAGAGGGGCCAGAAACCTGCAATACCTACAATATGCTCAAACTCACCCAGTTGTTGTTTTTATCTTCAAGGGATAACTCAGCAGCGGATATGAAAAAAAGTAAAAACAATCCGGCGATGAAATACGTGGATTATTACGAACGCGCCTTGTACAACCATATTTTGTCCTCCCAGCATCCACAAACTGGCGGCTTGGTATATTTCACCTCTATGCGCCCCAATCATTACCGCAAGTATTCGCAAGTGCATGACGGCATGTGGTGCTGTGTGGGTTCTGGTATAGAAAGTCATTCCAAATACGCCGAATTTATTTATGCGCGTGACCTGGACAAAAAAATACCCGAAGTATTTTTGAATTTATTTATTCCCTCGCGTATGACCTGGGCAGAGCAGGGTATAAGCTTTACCCAAAATACCCAATTTCCTGATGCAGAAACTACCGAACTGGTAATGGAAACTAGCAAGCGTTTTCGCTTGCAATTGCGCTACCCACGCTGGGTGGAGGCCGGTCAACTGCAATTACGGGTAAACGGAAAAACTGTGAGCGTAAAACAACAACCGGGCGATTACATTGCGCTCGAGCGCCGTTGGAAAAAGGGCGATAAAGTGCAATTGGCGTTGCCTATGAAACCGCGCTTGGAAAAATTACCCGACGGTTCAAACTATTACGCGGTGCTCCATGGCCCGATTGTACTTGCGCTGAAAGCCCAGCCATTTGTGACCGAAAAAATTAGCTATTTTGCGGATGATTCACGCATGGGGCATATCGCTTCCGGTCAGGTATGCCCACTGGAAGCCGCGCCATTTTTGTTGGGTAATAGCGATGAATTTATCCAGCAATTAAAACCCGTCGCCGGTAAACCGCTCACCTTTAACGCCAGCGGTTTAATCAATGGCCAGAATCTCCAGCAGATCGAATTAGTCCCGTTTTTCCGTGTACACGAATCGCGTTACGCACTGTACTTGCCCTACAGCACCGCGGAGGATTTAGAAACGTCTCGCGCCAAAGCCGCTGCTGAGGAAAAAGCGCGCTTGGAGTTGCAAGCCAAAACCATCGATCAGGTTGCCCCTGGTGAACAACAGCCAGAGTCAGACCATTTTTATAAAGGCGAACAAGCGGAAGCGGGTTTATACAATAATCGTCACTGGCGCCATACTCGCGCGTGGTTCAGTTATGAATTAAATGATAAAAAACAGGAAGCCAAAACTTTGCGCATCACCTACGCAGGAATTGATTCCGGCAGAAAATTTGAAATTCAGTTGAACGATGTGGTGATTGCCAAGGTGGAATCCACCGGCAATACGCAGGAGTTTTTCACCGTTGATTATGCGATACCTGCGGAATTAGTAAAAAAAGCCAAAGGTAAATACACCCTGAAATTTGTCGCGGCACCGGGTTCAATTGCGGGTGGTATTTATGGGGTGAGGTTGTTGCGGGAATAGCTTTTTAGCGGGTGAAATCCTTAGATCAATCCTTGGTTAAATAGATGAATGTCGCGAGGGTATTCCCTCGCGCATTCCCTCTGTATTTTTAAAAAGAGGCGGGGTGAAAACCTAACGCCGCTTAAACCGAATCGCCGTTCCCCCGCCCGGTTTTAAATCCAGCTCCAAGGTGCTTTTTGCAGTCACATTTATCCGTTTGATTTCATAGGCTTCCGGGTTGGTTTCCCAATCGGCGTCTTTGCCGTCGCGGTATATCTGGGCTTCATAGCGTGCTTTGGGGGCGAGGAAGTCCAGTTTTACTTCAAGTTTGCGCGCGTCCTGATTGGTGATGGCGCCCAGGTACCAGTCGGGGCTCTGTTTATCTTGGCGGGCGACTACCAAATACTCTCCCACTTCACCTTGCAATGCGCGGCTCTGTTTCCAATCGGTGGGTACGTCATCGATAAACTGGAAGGCGGGGTGGCCGGCATAGTTCTCGGGTAAATCGGCCACCATTTGCAGTGGGCTGTAGAGCACCACGTAGAGCGCTAGTTGGTTGGCGAGGGTGGACGGGACGCGGTTGTGGGGGCGATGTTTTTTGTAATCGAAGTTGAAGATGCCAGGGGTGAAATCAATCGGGCCGGACAGGCCGCGCGTGAAAGGGATGATAGTGGTGTGGTCGGGCATATTGCCAGTGTCAGGGCTGCCGCCGTTGTACTCCATGCCGCGTACACATTCGCGTGTCATCAGGTTGGGATAGGTGCGGCGCAGGCCGGTATCGGTCACGGTTTCGTGGGCATTAACCATCACTTTATGGCGTGCAGCGGTATCCACCACTCGCTGGAAGTGGTTGACCATGTATTGGCCGTGGTGCCATTGGTCGCCATCAATACGGGTGCCCACGTAGCCCATTTTCACGCTGTGGATACCGAGTTTTTCATAGTAGCCAAAGGCGGCATCCATCTGCTGTTCGTAGTAGGTCACACCGGCGGCGGTCTCGTGATGGCCGATAATTTCCACGCCTTTTTCGCGGGCGTAAAGGGTAACTTCTTCCAAATCCAAGCCGACGACAGGCTCATCAAAAATAAAGGTCGGCGTGCGCTTCCACCATTCACCTTCCCAGCCTTTGTTCCAACCTTCAATCAGCACGCCGCTAATGTCGTGCTGGGCCGCAAAGTCGATATATTCCTTGGCGCGCGCAGTAGTTGCACCCTGTTTGGGGCCTGGGCTCCAGTCTTTTTCGCCGATGTGCATCTCCCACCAAATGCCCATATATTTTCCCGGTTTGATATAGGTGCCTGGTTTGATGTAGCTGTTGTTGCTCTTGAGTGTTTCAGGTTTGGGCGGTTCGTTCAGGTTTAAGGTTAAGTAGGAGTTGAGCAGGTCGATGGCTTTGGGCGCGATTTGAATCGTGCGCCAAGGGGATTGCATGGGCGCGGCAGTGCGCACCTTGTCGCCATTGGGCCAGGGCACCAGATCCACTTTCAGGGTTTTGGTGTTATCGCTCACCATGCGCAGGGTCATGCTGGCGTAGTTCACCAGCGCCGCCTCGTGAATAGCCAGCGCATAGTGGCGCGCTTCCAGGGTGATGGGAGTGAAGGCGACATCTACCGAGCTGAGCGCTGATTTTAAATATTGGTATTCCGGCCCCCAGTTGCGATAGGCGGGCAGCCACCATGCATGGCTGTTTTCCGCCAGTACAAACTCGGTGAGTTCATCCTCAATCACAAATTCTTTCAGCTTCGCTTGGGTGGGAATTTCGTAACGCAGGCCAATGCCGTCGTTAAAGGCGCGCACTACCAGGGTTAATTGCCGTGGGCTGGCGCTGGTTTCAATCAACTCCAGCCGTAATTCACGGTAGTGTTCGTTGATGGTTTGCTGTTCGCCCCAGGGCTGTTGCCAATCCTGGTTGTATTCGCGCTCGCTGTGTTTGCGCAGCACCATCTGCTCGCCCAAGGCTTGTTGGCCTTTGATTTTTAACCCGAGGCGGGAGCGATTCACCACCGGCCTGCCGGCATAAGACACGGCGTAAAACACCCCCTCCGGTTTCACTTCCACTTGTAATTGGATCTGTTGATCCGGTGAGCTGAGAGAGTAATGAGGTGTGCTGACAACTGTTTCGGCATGGCTCAAACCTGCCAGCAAGGCAATGGTGCCCGCTAAAAAGACGAATAAAGAACACTTGTGCATGGGGCATCCTCGCGGCCGGGGGATAGTTGATAAGAGTTGTTTTTATACTAGACGCTATTTTTAATTTACTAATTAAACCAATGTTATTAAATTGTGGCAAGTCAATCCGTGTCGGTTCCAGGCCAGCTTGCAACCGGTTGTATGGTTATTGTCAATAAAACAAATTATGATGCCAATTGAGATCTGCGTTTTATCCCTTTGAAATTGCTTCATTAATTCGTGACTGGTAATTGGTGTGTTATGGCAATAGCAGAACCCGGCGTCAAAAAATCCGCCCTGAAAATGACCGACCTTGCCCGTATGGCGGGGGTATCTAAATCCACTGTGTCGCGCGCGCTGCAAAACAGCGAGCTGGTGAATCTGGAAACCCGTGAAAAAATTCAGGCGTTGGCCAAAGAGCACAATTACCGGCTGAATACTCAGGCGCGCAATTTTCGCTTGAAAGAGTCGCTTACCATCGGGGTAGTGATTCCCTCCGCGGAGAGCGCCAGTTGGCAAATTACTGACCCGTTCTTCCTTGAATTGCTCGGTGCAATTTCTTTCAATTTGATCGAACAAGGGCACGAGATGTTGTTCTCGGGGCTGAGCCTGCATGCGGTCGCCAGTGGCGATGATGGTTTACGCCGCATCAACTGTGACGGTTTGATTGTGGTGGGGCAGGCCGATTGCCACGAGGATTTGAATCGTATTGCCGATGGTCATACCCCTATGGTGGCCTGGGGTGCCAAGTTACCAGATCAACGCTATTGCACCGTCGGTGGCGACAACCGGCGCGGCGGTGAATTAGCAACCCAGCACCTGTTGGCGCGCGGCTGCAAACGCATTGCAATTATTGGCGATTGGGGTACACCGGAAGGATTGCTCCGTTACGAGGGCTATCGCTCGGTATTGGCAGAGGCCAATATTGCACCTGAACCGGCGCTGGAAATTATTCTGGACAGCGCCCGCGACAGCCATCGCCAAGCCGCTTTGCGCCTGTTGTCGAGCGGCCATGAGTTTGATGGGCTGTTCTGCCTGAGTGATGCCATCGCCATGGCGGCGATTAATGCACTCAATGAACACGGCGTGGCAGTACCGGGCGACGTGGCCGTGGTGGGGTACGACGATATCTCCCTGGCGCGCTACTACACGCCCTCCATCACCACGGTGTATCAGGATCGTGAACTCGGCGGCCGCTGGTTGGTAGAAAAACTGCTGAAAATGATTGATGGCGATCTGGTTGAATCTGCCTACTTACCCACCGACATAGTGCTGCGTAATAGCAGCCTTCGCTAGATACTCTCCAACAAAGGCAACCGGCACACTCGCATAAGCGAGTGTTCTGGTTTGCGATAACAATCCCCGCCAGTGATCTCCGCACTCGCAACGGCAGCACCTGCCCGCAAACTCCTATTTCCACCCGTTTTCTTCCCTAAAGCAGTCATTGTTGCACCCAAAATAGCGCTCAACTGCTGTTCAATAATTACTCTCAAATGCTAACTAATGTAACCACTGTTGTTTTTGTCGCTTAATACAACCGGTTGTTTCTTTGGGTAGCACTGGTTTTTCGCTAATCGATGGTCAAATTGTAACCTTCCGTAGCAATGCTAAATATTCGCGGAACTTTTTTTGCTTTCGGCCTCAGTTGTTCTACATTACAACCGGTTGCAAAGAATTTTTGCGGCACATAAAAACACATCGGGAGAGAGACATGAAACACAACACACTATTCAAGCCTGCCATTTTGTCACTGGCTGTCGCGGCAGCGACCAGTGGTTCCGGCTTGGTATTCGCACAAGACACTACCAGTCAGGACGCCTCAAACGTAGAAGAGGTGATGGTGACCGGTATCCGTGCGAGCTTGATGCGCGCCCAGTCGATGAAAATGGAAAACACCTCCATTTCTGAAGCCCTGGCGGCGGAAGATATTGGTAAATTGCCCGACTCATCCATTGCCGAATCGCTGGCACGTCTGCCAGGTTTGGCCGGTGAGCGTAAAGGCGGCCGTGTAAGCGGTATCTCTGTGCGCGGTTTTAAAGAAGACTTCGTGGGCACCACCCTGAATGGCCGTGAGTTGCTGGGTATTGGTGACAACCGCGGTGCCGAGTACGACTTGTACCCTTCTGAAATTATGTCTGGCGCGGTGATTTACAAATCATCCGAAGCCAAATTAACCACCACCGGTATTGGTGGCACCGTGGATCTGCGCACTGCGCGCCCACTGGATGTATCCCCCACCGTGACTTTTAACGGTTCTTACGAAATGGCGTCGCAGGGTTCAGATAACCCCGAGTTCGACGACGATGGCAACCGTTACGCTATTGGTTTCTCACAACGCTTTGCCGATGACACCATCGGTTTGGCCATGGCCTACGCCTCTACCGAATCGCCTACCAACCAACGCAAATACGGCGTTTGGGGTTACAACGAAGATGAAGACACCGGTCGTTTTGTGCCGAGCGGTTTGGACATCATGGCGATCTCCTCCGTGTTGGAGCGCGACACTGTGTCGGCGATTTTCCAATACCGCCCCAACGATGATCTGGATATAGTCATCGATGCATTGGATATCGACTACAGCGATTACGGTGTGATTCGCGGCTTTATCGAACCCTTCTCAGTGGGCTCTCTCACTGCAGGTTCAGGCGCTTTTGATGCAACTGGCACCCAGGTTAATGCCAACCCGGTATTGCGTACCGACCCTAAAGAGATCCTCGGCGAACTGCAAACCGTGGGCTTAAACCTCAAATACAAACTGAACGATGTTTGGTCTGTTCATTTGGATGTGGCTGACAGCGAATCCAGCAAAACCGATACCCGCGGTGAAAGTTATGCCGGTTTGGGCCGTTCAGGTTCCTTGACCAACGCTCAACTGGGTTCACGTACCTTTGAAATGAGCCAGGGTGGTGTGTTCTTTACCGGCATTTCCGGTATGGATTTCAGCGATTTCGATGCCATTAAACTGACCGGCCCACAAGGTTGGGGTGGTTCTTTGGCGGCTGAAGCCGACGTGTTTGAATCCAATGTGGAAAAAGCGGCGGGCGGCGGTGTTTACACTTACGAAAACGCGCAGGACGGCTTCCTCAACTCCGGCGTATTTGATGAGAGCTTAACCACCATCAAATTTGAAGTGGCTGCAGAGTTGGATACCAGCTTCCTCACCGGCGTAACGGTTGGTGCTTACTACAGCGATCGCGAAAAATCCAAAGTGAACGACGGCTTCTTTGCCACCTCACCCACATACCCCTACGGCAATGGCACCGGTGTAGTGGATGAAGTGATCCCCGAGAAATACCGCTACGGTCTGGCTGACTTGACCTGGGCTGGTTTGGGCATGGTTGTCGCCTATGACGGTTATGCACCCTACAAAGATGGCTATTACTACCAAACCTCAGCGGCAACGCTGGAGCCGGATCGCTTGGGCGATACCTATGTAGTCACTGAAGAAGTCACTACTTTCTACGTTCAAGGTGATTTCAATACCGATGTCAGTGGCATCAACGTATTTGGTAACGCCGGTTTACAAGTCGTGGATACCGACCAGGCATCGACCGGTTTCATCGGCTTGGTGAATGAAGAGTTCCGCGTTGATCCCATCGTGGCTGAAGGTGGCGCTAGCTACACCAAAGTGCTGCCTAGCTTGAACGTCAGCGCTGAAGTAGCCGAGTCGCAGTTTGTGCGTTTTGGTGCATCCAAAACCATCAGCCGCGCGCGTATCGACCAAATGAAAGCCTCCGGTTTCGTGAAATACGACCAAAACATCGACATCCTCTTGTCCGAGGATTACGAAGCGGAAACGCCATGGTCCAAGTTCCAGGGCGCGCCTACACTGCGTCCGTTGGAATCCAACAACCTGGATCTGGCATACGAAAAATACTTTGCGGAAGACGGTTATGTATCCGTAACCTATTTCTACAAAGACCTGGTTAACTGGACCCGTGAAGGCCAAACCGTTATCGATTTCACTAACGATGCGACCAATGACGGCGCCAACTACTACATCCCGGCGTTCCACAACAAAACTGTACAAACCGATGGTACCTACGGCCCGAACGATGTGTTCCTGACTGCCGGTACTGTAGTGGCACCTGCACAGTTCCAAGGTTACTCATCATCGTTTGAAGATGGTTTGAAAGGTAATGTGGACGGTTGGGAGCTGACGGCTAACGTACCGCTGAACCTGTTGAGCGATGCATTGGACGGTTTCGGTTTTGCAGCATCCAGCGCGTTTATCGATGCCAAACTGGATGATGGCTCTGCCATTCCCGGTCAATCGGATGAGGTTCATTCGCTGACCGTTTACTACTCCATGAACGGTTTTGAAGTGCGTGTGGCGGGTACCGATCGTAGTGATTTTGCAACCTATCAACGCGGTGGTAGTAACAAAATTGAAAACGCCAATCGCAATGGTGTGCAGTTGATCGACGCCCAAATCAGTTACGACTTCTCCGAGTCCAACTTCACCGCGCTGGACGGCTTGCGTATCTCGTTACAAGGTACCAACCTGACCGACGAGGATGAGGAAGATGTAGGTGATCAAGGTATAGTGACTGCTCGCCGCGAGTTTGGTCCAACCTACATGGTGAACGTGAACTACTCGTTCTAAGTTTATTGTTGTAGGTACGAGCAAGTTGTTTTGGAAAACCTCACAGCGCAATCTGTGAGGTTTTTTTATGGCGCGGGCTGAATAATTAGGCTCGCGCTGAAATACCAACTATTGTTAAAAGCATAAGTAACCTCTAGGTATGTTGATAAATATACCTATCGTCATGGCCGCGAATGCGTGTATCTACGTAGCAGTGCAACAAAAATAATAGGCAGCAATACGGAATCTGAATGAACAACATCATTAAAAAAATTGTGATTGCCGGTGGCGGTACCGCTGGCTGGATGACGGCAGCGCTATTAAAAAAAGTGTTGCAGCAGCGGGTAGAGATTCAACTGGTGGAGTCGGAAGAGATCGGCATCATCGGTGTGGGTGAAGCGACTATTCCGCCCATCCAAACCTTTAATTCTGTGCTCGGTTTACATGAACCGGAATTTTTGCGCGAGACCAAAGCCACCATCAAAATGGCCATCCGTTTTGATAACTGGAAACAGCAGGGCGATAGCTACTACCACACCTTTGGCGCCCCCGGCACCACTATCGGTTTTAGCGCCTTTCAACACTATTGGCTGCGCGCACAAAAACAAGGTTGGAACACACCAATTTGGGATTACGATTTAAATTATCTCTGCTGCGAGGCCGGTGTATTCGGCAAATTCGACGGCAAAGATCCGCTCTATCAAGTGCCTTACGCCTACCACTTTGACTCTGCACTTTACGGCCGCTATTTGCGCAAAATCAGCGAGCAGGCGGGTGTTGTGCGCACCGAAGGAAAAATCCGTGAGGTGCGGTTGAATGCTGACAGTGGTTTTGTGGAAGCGCTGCTTATGGAAAACGGCAGTGAAATTCAGGGCGATTTATTTATCGATTGCAGCGGAATGCGTGGTCTGTTAACTCAAGGAGCATTGCAAACCGGTTATGAGGATTGGAGTCACTGGCTGCCGTGCGATCACGCGCTGGCAGTGCCCTCGGAACGCTTTGAAAAAACCTTGCCCTATACGCGCTCCATTGCACACAAAGCTGGTTGGCAGTGGCGCATTCCGCTTACCCATCGCAATGGCAATGGTTTGGTCTATAGCTCACACCATTTAAGTGACGATGAAGCGACCACTATTTTATTAAGTAATTTGGATTCAACTGCGCTCGCCGAACCTAAACCGATCAAATTTAAAACCGGCCGCACTTTACAACAGTGGAACAAAAATGTGATTGCAGTGGGCTTGTCTAGTGGATTTTTGGAGCCGCTGGAATCTACCAGTATTCATTTAATTCAATCGGCGATTGTGCGGTTGTTAAAACATTTTCCCAATGCGGGCATCAGCCAAACGCAAGTGGATGAATACAACCGGGATTCCAAACACGAATACGAAACCGTGCGCGATTTTATTATTCTTCACTATCACTTGAATGAGCGCGACGATAGCGAGTTTTGGCGCTACCTGCGCAATATGCCCATTCCCGAACGCCTTGCGCACAAAATTGCGCTGTTCCAAGAAACCGGCGCAATCATGAATGATCCCGGTGATATTTTTCTGGATTCTTCCTGGCTGCAAGTGATGATGGGGCAGGGCATTATGCCGCGCGATTATCATCCCACGGCGGATATTCCCGGCGCGGAACAATTGCAGTCCATGCTTGCGCGTATCGCCAGCGCGAAACGCCAGCCACTCACACAATTGCCTAGTCACGATGAATTTTTGCATCAATACGCTGGCGTAACACGCGCAGGTATAAACCGTGGATAAACTATTGCGCATCGTTATTTTAGGCGGCGGTACCGCCGGGTGGATGGCTGCCAATTTATTTGCCAAACGCTGGCCGCGTGAACAAGTGCAAATCACGCTGATGGAATCCCCTGAAATTCCTATCATTGGTGTAGGTGAAGGTTCAACGCCCTCGTTAAAACGTTTTTTTAAACAGTTGGATTTACCCGAACAGGAATGGATGCCCGCGTGCCACGCCACTTACAAAACCAATATTCGTTTTGTGGGCTGGAGCCCCGCGTCGGGCATGCAGGAATATTCACATCCCTTTTATTCCCAGCCTGACGTGTTTAATGAGCGCGCATTTTTTACCAACTGCCGCACCCGCCGTTTAGGGTTGGATGTAGTCACCGACCCGGAAAAGTTTTTTATCAATGGTGAATTGGCGCGGCAGGGAAAGGTGCCCACCGCGTCGGCTAATTTTCCCTTTCAAATGGAATACGGTTATCACTTTGATTCGCAGTTGCTGGGCCGTTATTTGGCTGGTGTGGCTACGGCGCGGGGAGTGATTCATCACCAAGCGAAATTGGCTGAGGTACTGCGCAATGATCGCGGTGAAATTACCGCCCTGCAAACCGATGGGGGGGATTTACTTGCGGGTGATTTTTTTATCGACTGCACTGGTTTTGCGTCGCTGTTAATGCAAAAGGCATTGGCGGTGCCATTTCATTCATATCAACAGCAATTATTTAATGACAGTGCAGTGGTAATGCCCACGCCTGCATTTGAAAATCCACCTGTAGAAACCCGCTCCACTGCGTTAAGCGCCGGTTGGTGTTGGCAAATTCCCCTTACCCATCGCACCGGCAATGGTTATGTATATAGCAGTCAATTTATCAGCCGCGATCAAGCCGAAGCAGAATTTCGCGCGCACATCGGCATGAGTGAAAGTGCGCAGGAGTGTCGCCATTTAACCATGCGCGTCGGGCAATTAGCGCAACACTGGTCGCACAATTGTGTGGGGCTCGGATTATCGCAAGGTTTTATTGAACCGCTGGAAGCCACCGCATTGCATTTGGTGCAGCTCACCATAGAAGCCTTAATGGACGCCCTGGATGAAAACAATTTTACGAGTAATGGGCGCGATAATTTTAATCGCACCGTCGCCAATCATTTTGACGGTGTGCGCGATTACATAATTGCGCACTACAAATTAAATACCCGTGGCGTAAATAATTCGCTCGGCAGCGATTACTGGCGCGCGAACCGCGACAACAAACAACTGCCCGAGTCGCTACTGCAAATTCTGGATGTCTGGTATCGCTGCGGTGATTTGGCTGCAGAGCTGGCACAGCGGAAAATCAAACCAGCATTCAACACCGCCTCCTGGCATTGCCTACTCGCCGGTTACGGCGCATTTCCACCACTCGCCGCTAATCAACCGGGGCAGGGCAAGGGAGATTTATATCGCGAATGCGAAGTGAAAAAATTTGTGGAAGGCTGCGCGCTGAATTTTCCGTTGCAGACGGACATGATAAAAATGGCGCGTTAACTGTGTGTGCCTGCTAACTTTGATTACGGTTTCTGGTGATTTTCTCTCCAAGGAATATCAAAGAAAGTAATGCACGCGATATCATTAGACTTTTTGTGGTTTTTTGAAAATTCGTCAATCAAAAAAACTATTTACCGTTTGGCCGTTTAATAGGTTTACAGAAGAAAATCCATGAAATATTTTTTTATTTTTAATAAATTTTTTAATTGGCTGTTTCGCCATTAGCTATTTTTATTGTGCTGTAAAGGATCACTTAAAAACCATCGCCATCACCATCACAGAAATCACTATAAATTTATGAAAACTTCTATCTTGCTATTAACACTATTTTTTTCCGAGGTTGTTCTAGGCCAATTAAAAGTAGCTTGGCCTGACTTGTCAGCCATTAAATATGTATCTAAAAGACACGCTGTAGAGTCAGACATTAACAGCGGTGCTGCGGTATTCCTTCTGAAATCAAATGGAATAAATATCGGAACGCCAATAGACATTGAAATCCCCCAATATGCTATTCACTTGGATGGTGAGACTGGCATGAGATCTAATGTGGTAATTATCCAGGCCGAAGAGGCTAACGGGCAACAAGTTGTTGGTGCTTTAAATGTGAAAACTCAAAAGTTTATAGCGGGTTTTTTAAATGAGTTTGAATTGTTAGGAACAAATAAACCTGAATAGTAATCCGCTAACAAGCGTTGCGGCTAAAAGTTAATACCGTAACCCTGCTTCTGCTTGGCTTCCCCTTCGTAACCGGGTATGCATCCTGATTTCCACAACGCTCTAAAAACCCCTGATACTAACAACTACAAATTATAAGATAATAATAAATTATGATTGAGATATGTTTTGGCGCGTGACACACTAATCCGGCTATAAAAATAACGCTTTTATATCGTTTCAGCTAAAAAACCCTGTTTTTGTACAGATTATCTGCAGTTTTTCTTGGCGATCTTATCGCTGGGTGAGTTTCTGTACCTGTTAGTTTTTAAATTGTCAGACATTAAGGCGAAATAATCATAATTATTGCTACTTCTGGAGAGAATCGATGAAGTTCATAACCCAACCCCAATCCCGACGTTTGGCGGCTTTGTTGGCTTCGGCCTTAGCGCTGGGCGGCTTAGTGACCAGTATGAGTGCGCAGGCCCAGTTGGCGCCGGTGAGTGCGCCCACCTTTCTGAACGCCTCAGTACACGATCCTTCGGTTATCCGCGTGGATAACAATTACTACGTGTTTGGCTCCCATTTGGCAGCGGCCAAGTCGCCAGACTTGTTGCAGTGGACATCCATCGCCGATGGCGTTAGTCCGCAAAACCCGCTGTTTACCAATGTAGTGACCGAGCTGGCAGAGACCTTCAGTTGGGCGGAGACGAATACCTTATGGGCAGCGGATGTTGTTCGGCTCGCCGATGGCAAATTTTATATGTACTACAACGCCTGCCGGGGCGATGCGCCGCGTTCGGCGATGGGTGTCGCGGTGGCTGATTCGGTGGAGGGGCCTTATGTGGACAAGGGGATTTTCCTCAAGTCCGGCATGTGGGGTTTGCCCAGTGAAGACGGCACCATTTACGACGCACGCAAACACCCTAATGCGGTTGACCCGCATACTTTTTTTGATGCGCAGAATAATTTGTGGATGATTTACGGTTCTTATTCCGGCGGGATTTTTATTCTCAAACTTGATCCGCAAACAGGTAAGCCGCTGCCCAACCAGGGTTACGGTAAACACTTGATGGGCGGTAATCACAGCCGTATTGAAGGCGTGTATGTGCTCTACAGTCCGCAAACCAATTATTACTATATGTTCAGCTCCTTCGGCGGCTTGGATGCGGTGGGTGGTTACAACATGCGTGTTGCGCGTGCGACTGCGCCGGACGGCCCTTATTACGATGCGCAGGGCAACAATATGGCGAGCGTGAAAGCGAATCCCGCGCTGCCTATTTTTGATGACGCAAGCATCGCGCCCTTTGGTGTGAAACTGATGGGCAACTTTTTGTTTGAGCGCAAACTCGGCGAAGTGGGCACCGGTATAGGCACAGGTTATGTATCGCCCGGTCACAACTCGGCGTACTACGATGCCGCGAGCGGAAAATATTTTTTAATTTTCCACAGCCGTTTCCCCGAGCGCGGCGAAGCGCATGAAATTCGTGTGCATCAGATGTTTATGAATGCCGATGCATGGCCGGTAGTTGCGCCTTATCGCTACGCCAATGAAACGCTGGGTACCGTGCGTCGCGATTTTGTGGTGGGCGATTATTTGTTGGTGAATCACGGTAAAGATATTTCCGCGACCATTAAAAAATCCCAACATATCAGCTTGAATAGCAATGGCACAGTCACTGGCGCGGCAACCGGTAGTTGGTTATTGGTGGGTAATAATCAGGTGGAAATTAATCTGGCCGGTGCACCTACTTACAAAGGTGTGGTGGTGAACCAGTGGGATGAAACGGCAAAAACTTACACCCTGACTTTCTCCGCGTTATCCAATCAAGGCGTGGCGATTTACGGCAGTAAATTATTAAAACGCACTGATTTGCAAATCGTGAATGCCATTAAAGCGGAATTAAACCTCGGTGATACTTCAGCCATCACCAGCAACCTCACCCTGCCAACCAGCGGCGCACGCAATGCCACTATTTCCTGGACATCATCGAACCCGTCAGCAGTTAGCACCACGGGTGTGGTGACTCGCCCCGAAAATGGTGCGGGTGATGCCATGGTGACACTCACCGCGAGCATCAAAAAAGGCACTACCACAGCGACGAAAAATTTTGTGGTAGTGGTACGTGAGAAATCGATCGGCGGCCTGATTGCACACTATGCGTTTGATAATAATTTGAATGATGCAACCGGTGTATTGGCGGCAGGTAATGTAAGTGGTGCGCGTATTGATTGGCTCGGCGGTAACCTGAGTTACACCAGTGGTGTGCAGGGTGCAGCAGCGGTGTTTGATGGCAATACCGGCGTGCGTTTACCCAACGGTATTATCAGCTCCAACAATTACACCGTTTCACTTTGGTTGAACCCCGCGGAACTGAATGCGTTTACCACCAGCTTTTTTGCTGCACGCACTACCGATTCCTGGGTGAGTTTATTGCCAATGGGTCACGGCTGGGTTAATGGCAATACCATGCTCTGGTCGGGCACCGCGTGGTACGACGCAGGTTTGGGCATGAATATTCCCGCAGGCCAGTGGTCGCACTTGGCGTTCACGGTGAATAACGGCGCGCTCAATGTGTATGTAAATGGCGTGAAAAGATTCAGCGGCACCAACTTCCCGAATATTTTTACCACCACCAATGGCATCTTTTCACTTGGTGTGAACTGGTGGGATGTGCCCTACAAAGGCGCGATGGATGAGCTGCGTATTTATGAAACGGCATTAACTGAAAGCCAAATTCAAAGCCTGGCATTCTAGGTTTTTACTGAAAAGATTTTCGTCATACCCGCGCAGGCGGGTATTCATAAAAATTTTTGTGATAAAAGTGAGTGAAAAAATGAAAGTATTTATTGGAAGTGTGTTGTTAATGTTTGCGGCGCAATTTGCCAGCGCAGCAGTAATTGATTTTGATGATTTGGGCGATGAATCCTTCGCGCAAATTGGTGATGGTTACGGCGGCTTTAATTGGAATGTAATCGGCGCCCTGAGCGGCAGTGATTACTCTGGCTCTGGTTTGGATACGGCGGTCGTCTCCGGCACTAATGTTGCGTTTAATCCATTTGGTGCCTGGTCGTCTATCGATTTGGCAGGCGCGGGCAGTTTTGATTTTATCGGCGCCTGGTTTGGTTCTTATTTATTTGAACAGGAACTCGCGTTTGAAGGTTGGTTGGATGGGGTGTTGGTGTACAGCACCTTGGACACTTTTGTAATCACGTCCGAGAGCGCAAGTTGGATTCAATTGGATTGGGCCGGTATAGATCAGCTGATGATTTACAACAGTCTTGCCGATTGGGGCGTGAGCTGGGCGATGGATGATTTCACGGTGGAGGTGCATTCCGCCGCCAGCGTGCCGGAAGCGTCGGGTTTGGTGCTGATATTAATGGGCTTGTTGGGAGTTGGTTTGTTGCGTCGCCGCCGTTAAAAAATGCTGCGCTTAACCTTTTCAGTGTTAATTAAAAAGTTATAAAAGAGCAGTGTTAAAAAATAAAAACGCCAGTGGGAATCGGTTTCTGCTGGCGTTTTTTTATAAAGCCTTCGTCAGCTTTTATCTGCAATTCACGCGGCCCTGTCTATACTATTTTTTATGTCGCGATTCATCTTTTGCGCTAGGTGAGTCGCGGCATTAGTATAAATTTCCAGTCAGGGCGACATTATGAATGCTGTCAGTGAAAGTCAAAAATGTTTAACACGAATTCTTAATACTACCGACCTCTCTGCGCTCAACAAAACTGATCACAAAACCTTTTTAAAACGGCTGGATCAGCATTTTCCCTCCCTGTTTGACCTGTTGTTACATGTTTATGACCGGCATTACGACTTGCACTTTCACTTGCAACAATTGGTGGCGAGCCTTGCTGCCAACTTTTCCCAGCGTAAAAATCGCCTGAAAAAGAAAGATAAACAGCGCCTTGCTGATCCGCTTTGGCATAAATCGGAACAGATGCTGGGCATGGCCTGTTACGTGGATTTAATGGCCGGTGATTTAAACGGGCTGCTGGCAAAAATCCCCTATTTCACCGAGTTAGGGCTGACCTATTTGCATTTGATGCCGCTCTATAAATCCCCCGAGGGCGATAGTGACGGGGGTTATGCCGTGTCGGACTATCGCTGCGTGAACCCGGCGCTGGGTACCACCAAAGACTTGCAGGTATTGGCAGAAGCGCTGAACGATGCGGGCATCAGCCTGGTATTGGATTTTGTGTTTAATCACACGGCGGATGATCACGCCTGGGCCAAAGCGGCGCGCGCTGGCGATGCGGAATTTCAGGATTATTATTTAATGTTTGATGATCGGCGTATTCCCGATCAATACGATGCGACCCTGCGCGAAATTTTCCCCAGTGTGCGCCGTGGCAGTTTCAGTTATTTGCCGGATATTGATAAATGGGTGTGGACGACTTTTAACAATTTCCAGTGGGATTTAAATTACGGTAACCCCGCCGTGTTCCGCGCGATTGTGGATGAAATGTTATTCCTCGCCAACCTCGGCTGCGATTCCCTGCGGCTGGATGCTTTGGCGTTTATTTGGAAAGACATGGGCACAGTGTGTGAGAATCGCCCCAAGGCCCATGCGCTAATCAAAGCCTTTAACTGTTGTTTGCAAATTGTCGCACCGGCAGTGGTATTTAAATCTGAAGCCATTGTGCACCCGGACGAAGTGGTTAAATACATCGCGCCCACGGAATGCCAGCTCTCCTATAACCCGCTGTTAATGGCGCTATTGTGGAATAGTTTAGCCACGCAAAAAACGCGGTTAATCACCCAAAGTTTAAGTCACCGCTTTGAAATAAATCCGCACTGCAGTTGGGTCAATTATGTGCGCTGCCACGACGATATCGGCTGGACGTTTGACGATGGCGATGCGGCGCATTTGGGCATTAATGGTTACAATCACCGGTTGTTTTTGAATCAGTTTTACACTGGCCGTTTTGAAAATTCGTTTGCGGTGGGCTTAGGTTTTCAAGAAAATCCGGAAAACGGTGATTGTCGTGTGTGCGGTTCGCTGGCATCACTTGCTGGCCTGCAACAGGCATTGGAACGCAATTCCCCGGCATTAATTGAGCTGGCAATTAAACGCATCTTGTTATTGAACAGTGTCATTTTAAGTATCGGCGGCGTACCGCTGCTGTACGCGGGCGATGAATTGGCCATGCTTAATGATTACAGTTTCCAGTCTGATCCTCACAAATTGCACGATTCACGTTGGGTGAATCGTCCGCGTATCGATGAACCAGCGCTTGCACTCGCACATAAACCCGGCACACCGCAATACACCGTTAATGTGGGTTTGCGCAAAATGATTGCAGCACGCAAAAAACATGCGGTATTTGGAAACGCCAGTACCCATATTTTGCGTACCGGTAATGACCATTGTTTTGCTTATTTACGGCAAGCGGATAATGGTGAGCGGTTATTAGCGATATGTAATTTCAGTGCGGCTGAGCGCGAGATAAACGCAGACATATTGCACAACTTATTGCCCGCGCGCGAGGTGATTAACCTGATTGATCACCAACCCTTGGTCATGGATTTTAGCAAGCCGCTGGTGCTTAGGGCGTATCAGGTAATGTGGTTGTATTTTCCAGGTTAACTATTTTCAATAGATACCCGCGTTTGCGGGTATCGAAATTTTTTGACCTGAAAATTACTGGCGCGATTGGCGGCGCTGCAATAAATCGGCGATGGGATCGGCAGAGTTTAATTGCGCATCAATTAAATCGGCTTGGGCGCGAGTTTGGTGTAGCAGTGACATTAACAGCCGCACCTCATCGTACATTTCGCCGTGGGTTTCATTGCACAGACGGCGCCCCATTTCCTGCGCCAGGCGCATCACTTCAGCCAACTCACGTGCAGTTTCACCCTGTTCTTCACGCAGCCACTTGGCGTGGTTGATGTTGTCGTGTTTCATGGCGCTTCTCCTAATTGATCCTGTTCCTTTATCAAGGTTGTGGCGGGTAAACAACTATCTACCCGCCACAGCTATATCCTCGTTAAAGCCTAGACCTTTCAGGAGTGTTAAACAAAGAGTTAAAACTAATAACCCCGCGGAATTCCAATCAAAAAGTTATGAGCTATTTAGTTAAACTCGCACAAAAGGTTTAACGCGCCACACCACACAAACTTACTTTTTTCTTATTTAACTCGTTTACTTTGGTATGTATCCAACTCTTTTGGGTCAACCATAGGCCAGCCTTCTTTGTCCCAGCTGATATTCATGATTTTTAATTTCTGCAAATATTTATCCGCCGTTTCATAGGCGTGTAGCACCAAATAATCTTTATCGTCCCATGAATAGGCGCTGTTGTGGCCGAGGCCGACCCAGTTTTTATTGCCGAGTAGTAACAAGCTGCCGCCGCCTTGGTTCATGTCGCGGCCAGCGCGGTCAAGGTAGGGGCCGGTGACATTTTTGGAGCGGCCTACGGCGAGGTGATAAGTGGATTCACCGCGTTTACAGCAGAGGCCCCAGCTTACGAATAAATAGTAGTAATCACCTTTGCGCAGAATAAATGGCGCTTCAATTTCACCGGGGCCGGCGTTAACGTCGGTGCCGGTAGGAACCTGATCGCGGCGCGCTATGCTGTGCCACTCTTGTGGTTCGGCGGGGCGGGTGAGGTCGCTGTTTAATTTAAAAATTTTTAAACCGCTCCAGAAAGAGCCAAAACTCATCCAGGCTTGGCCTTGTTCATCAAAAATTACTGCGGGGTCGATTGCGTTCCAGTTGTCGCGGTTGGGCACCGATTCAATCACTATGCCTTTATCTTCCCAGCGGTAGTCGGGCGATTTGGGATCCAGCGTTTTATTAACTGTCACACCAATTGCTGAGGTATTTTTGCCAAAGGCGGATACCGAGTAATACAAATAAAACTGGTTGTTATGTTCGATCACATCGGGCGCCCAGAGGTGACCGTCAAAGCTTGGCGACACCGATTTGGCCCAAGTGGGTTGGTCGGCAAAGGCGCGGTCAGAGAAAGTCCAGTTCACTTTGTCTTTGGAGCTGTAAATAGTGATGCCGGGGCCGGTGCTGAACAAATACCAGGTGTCGCCTTCGCGTGCCATCACGGGGTCGTGCACATCCACTTGTTTGGCTTGGGCAACCGATGCTCCCAATAACAGGGCGACGGCGTTGAGGAGCAGCGCAGCGGTATAACCAACGCGGGCAGCAGCTTGGCGGAAACGGGTGAGGGGGGCTGTATTTACCATAGTTAACTCTCTTATAGGTCGATTTCTCTCAATATGTAATATAATATTATTCCATTAAAAATAACAGTTAACCGGTGTAAAGCCGGGCACAGGAGAATCATCCATGAAGTTTATTGCTATTCAATCGCACACCTTCCACTTGTTATCCCTGAGCAGTTTGCGCATCGCCGCCGTGGCGTTGGGTAGTTTTTTATTGGCGGCTTGTGGGGAATCTAGCGCACCGGTCGGTTCAGCTGAGTCAGCCGCTACCAGTGAATCTGTTGCGGCCAGTGCATCGTCAGTAGTTGGCGATATCAAACCGGAAACCGCGAGTGATGTACCGGTGGCCTTGGTGCCGCAGCGCGCTGACCCGCAAATTTATCGCACCGAATCGGGCCATTACTATTTTATTGCGACAGCGCCCAAGTTTGATCGCATTCAGTTGCGCAGCTCACCTAGCTTGTCAGGTATTGGCAGTGCAGAAGAAGTGACCATTTGGGAAAAGCATGAATCCGGCCCGATGAGTGAAAATATTTGGGCGCCGGAATTACATCGCTTTAACGATACCTGGTACATCTATTTTGCCGCTGGTGAAAAAGGTGTGGGTGGTAGTATTCGCATGTATGTGTTGGCCAATGAATCGGCCGACCCCATGCAGGGTGAATGGAAAGAATTGGGTCTGGTAAGAACCGCGCGCGACTCCTTCTCGCTCGATGCCACCGTGTTTGAGCACAAAGGCCAGCGCTATTTGGTGTGGGCGCAACGTGACCCGGAAGGCACCATGAATTCCGCGCTCTATATTGCCACACTGGATTCGCCTACTCAGGTTGGTGCACTGGAAGTGGAAATTACCCGCCCGACATTGGATTGGGAAATTCAAGGTTATAAAGTGAATGAAGGTGCAGCGGTGATTATTCGCAACGGTAAAATTTTTATCAGCTACTCGGCGAGTGCTACTGACCATCGCTATGCGGTAGGGTTGGTCTGGGCCGACGTGGACGCAAATTTACTCGATAAAAATTCGTGGAATAAATCGCCTGAGCCGATTTTTTTCACCAACGAAAAACTCAAGCGTTTTGGCCCTGGCCACAATAGTTTTACCCTGGCGGATGATGGTAAAACCGATGTGCTGGTATATCATGCGCGCGATTACGCCGAGCTACAGGGCACACCGCTTACTGATCCCAATCGCCACACCTATATTCGTGAACTGGGTTGGACAGCCGAGGGGTTCCCCGACTTCGGACAAGACCAACCCGATGCCCTTGCTCCCTGAGCGCAGGGGTTTGAAGCCCGGCGCACCGAGCGCCACGCCTCTACTAATACTTCAACTACTATGACAGCAGCTATGACAACAACTACAGCACCACTATCGGCAACAACATCTACAACAATGATTGCGCAAAAATTATTTGGCACTACTCCTGCGGGCGAAGCGGTAAACGAATTTACCCTCACCAATAAACTGGGTAGCCAGGTAAGTATTATTACCCTCGGCGGTATTATTACCGAGTGGCACATGCGCGATAAAAACGGCGCGCTCGGTGATGTAGTGTTGGGGTTTGACACCCTTGAACCCTACCTTGAGGTAGGCCCTTATTTTGGTGCACTGATTGGCCGCGTGGGCAACCGCATTGCCAATGCGCAATTTACGCTGGATGGCACGACCTATAAATTAACTGCTAACAATGGCAGCAATAATTTACACGGCGGCCCACAGGGGTTTGATAAAAGAGTCTGGAGCGCTACCACCGCTGAAGATGCAAATGGTCCCATATTAAAATTGCATTTGCTCAGTGAAGATGGCGACCAGGGCTTCCCCGGCAATTTGAGTGTGACTGTCACTTATCAATTCACCCACAGCGATGAATTGATCGTGGATTATTTCGCTACTACCGATAAAGCCACGCCGGTAAACCTCACCCAGCACAGTTATTTTAATTTGGCTGGTATTGGTGCAGCGTCAGGCGAAACTATTCTCAACCACAAAGCGCAGATATTTGCCGATCACATTAACGCGGTAAACCAAGCGGCAATTCCGGTAGGTGAACCAATGCCGGTTGCCGGAACACCGTTTGATTTTCGCGAGCCGACGTTAATTGGCAGTCGCATTAATGATGAGCATGAGCAGATAAAAAATGGTTTTGGTTACGATCACAATTTTTTGATCAATCAAAAAACCTACAAAGAATTAACTCTGGCTGCCCGTGTTCAAGAAGAAACTTCTGGCCGAGTACTGGAAGTATTCACTGAAGAGCCGGGCGTACAATTTTATTCCGGTAACTTTTTAGATGGCACTCTCACGGGTAAAGGTGTCACCTATAAAAAGCGCAGCGGTTTTTGTTTGGAGCCACAACACGCTCCCGATTCGATTAACCAAGCACAATTTCCATCGATAGTGTTGCGCCCTGGTGATGAATATAAAACCCGCACCATTTTTAAGTTATCAGTTAAGTAATTATTCGGAGTAGGGCGGAGTCGCGCAGCACTCCGCCGCACTTTGCAGTAGACAACAAAAAAAGCCCTGTACTGAAAAGTGTAGGGCGTTTTTTTATTCAACATGGTTGTAATATGGCTAAACGAAAAAGCCCCGCCTTTCATCTGAAAGGCGGGGCTTTTTGTTACTGCGTCTGAGCTAGATGGTCAGTCGCGGTAAATAGTTGCCCGGGATAATGCCGAAGACTGAGAGCACTATGAGAATCAGCATGATAATGAATAAAACCCGCACCACTTGCGCCACCGGTGACGGCAGCGGCAAGAGTGATACCAGCCACCAGATAAGCCCGAATACAACCAGGTAGACGATAAGGTTAATAATGGAGTCCATGATCTTTTCCTTTGCGATTTGCTAACGATGGTGCGCCGGGCATTACTATTTGCCCTAACGCTTAAGTGATATTGATCATAACGAAGCGGGAGGGTTTTGGCGGTGCGCTGGCGTACACAGGAGTGTGGTGGCGCTGTTACCCATCTACACCACAAGTGTAAAGACCGCCTAAATCCCTTGGCCTGAAAGTAGATTTATGAGTAAAATCAATTTGTCTTATAATATTAAGACAATATCAATCACAACCTACCGTCTAACAATAATCTACAGGTAACCATTATGTTTAAATCAATTCTGGCGGGACTGGGCCTTTTGCTGTGCAGCGTTAGCGCATCGGCGATTACGCTTTCGGGTTTGACTAATTCCCATGACCCGGGCGCCCTCATTAAGGATGGTAATACCTATTTTCATTTCACCACGGGTACCGGTATTTGGTACTCCACATCGACCAATTTAACCACCTGGACGGGTGGCCCGGCGCCGGTATTTACCACTTACCCCAGCTGGATTTACAGCAAGATCCCCAATTTCAGCGGCTCTTTCTGGGCGCCTGAAGCGATTCATATGAATGGTTACTACTACCTTTATTACTCCGTATCCACCTTTGGCACCTCGGTGTCGGCAATTGGGGTCGCGCGTTCAGCATCGCTGACCTCACCCAGCTGGCAGGATTTGGGGGTAGTGGTGGAGTCCTGGGGCGGTAGTAGCGAAATTAACGCGATTGACCCGGCGCTGTACCGCGACCATGACGGCAAGGTGTACATGAGCTACGGTTCGTTTTTTGGTGGGATTGGCGTGGCTGAAATCAACCAAAGTACCGGTAAGCTCAATGGCAGTGTGACTAAGGTATATGGTGGCAACCACGCGGATATTGAAGCGCCTTACATTTCACGCAATGGCGATTATTACTACTTATTTATTAATCGCGGCGCCTGCTGCCAAGGTGCTAACAGTACCTATTACGTGCAGGTCGCACGCTCAACTTCCGTCTACGGCCCTTACACCGATGTGCGCACCTTGCTGCCTAATGTGGATGGCAACTACAAAGGCCCGGGTCACATAGGTTTGTTAAAACAAGATGGCTGCAATTACACCTCTATTCATTATTACGACTTGAACGATAACGGCAATGCCAAGTTAGACCTGTTAAAAATGACCTACAGCAATGGCTGGCCGACGCTCACGCGTAATTTTTCTGTCGCCAGTTGTGGGGGTGTGAGTGATGGTTTGTATCGCATTACTGCGCGTCACAGCAATAAAGATCTACTGCCTGCCGCTAAATCCTCCGCTAATGGCGCGATGATTCAACAGGAAACCTGGAACTCTTATCGCGCCCAACAGTGGTATGTGATTAACCAGGGCACGGGTTATTACAGCCTGATTAACGCGGCGAGTTTGAAAAGTTTGGACGTGTACAACAATTCCACCGCTGCGGGCGCCAATATCGCGCAGTGGGATTATTGGGGTGGTGCAGGGCAGAAGTGGAGCCTGACGAATAGCAGCGGCTATTACACCATTCGTTCGCAACTGAGTAATTTACCGCTCGACGTGTTGAATTTAAGCACGGCAAATGGTGCACAAATCATTCAGTGGAATGCGACTGGCGCCACCAATCAACAATTCAGTTTAACCCGCTTGAAATAAAACCCGGGTTTGACGCGCGGCGCCTTTCGGCGGTTGATAAAAACTGTCGGAAGGCGCTGCGCTTTTCCAACCGACAAAATATAAATGGAGAGTTTTGATGAAAAAAATAGCCAGCGTTTTGCTTGTGATGGGCGTGAGTGTGTTGGGTACTGCCTGCAGTCAAAAAGCGCCAGAAACCCTTACCAGTCCCGACACTAACCTTAGTGTTAAGGTATTTGTTACCGAGCAAAATACACTGGCTTATTCAGTGGATCGCGCGGCGCAGCCGGTGATTCTGCCATCAGATTTAGGTTTGCAGTTAAGCGCTGCCGATTTTACCCAGGGCGTCACTATTGAATCGCGTTCAGCTATTACTCCTGTGACTGATAATTACACCCTGCGTGTGGGTAAAAAAAATAAGATCGCCTATCGCGCCAATGAACAAACATTTTCTATTTTAAATGCGCAACAACAAAAACTCATACTGACCTTTCGCGTATCAGACGACGGTGTTGCGTTTCGTTATGCCGTGAAAGATTCCGCTATCGCCACCAAAGAATTTGTGAAAGAAACTACCAGCTTCCAATTGCCGGAAACGGCGCGCGCCTGGTTGCAACCTATGGCGGTGTCGCAAACCGGTTGGAGCAATACCAATCCATCCTATGAAGAACATTACCAAATGGATATTCCGGTGGGCACTGCTTCCACCCTCGGTGCGGGCTGGGCGTTCCCAGCGTTGTTTAACACCGGTAATAACTGGGTATTGATCTCGGAAGCGGGCGTGAATCGCGACTGGCATGCCTCACGTTTGCATCATGAATCACCCAAGGGCGAATATACATTTGCAACACCACAAGCGCCGGAAATTTATATTGCACCCAATGGCGAAAAAGGCGCACTGCTTGCCAATAGCAGCGGCGATTTAATTTCCCCCTGGCGTATTCTCGCAATAGGCGATTTGCCGCGCATTATGGAATCAACTTTAGGAACCGATGTCGCTGAGCCTGCCATAGCGCTGGATAAAAATATTATCCAGCCCGGTCACTCATCCTGGAGCTGGGCCATTTTAAAGGATGATTTCACTACCTTCGATGTGCAAAAAAAATTCATCGACTACGCCGCTGAAATGCACTGGGATTACACCCTGATTGATGCCGATTGGGATAAAAAAATCGGCATGGAAAAATTGAAAGAATTAGTTGAGTACGCTGCGCAAAAAAATATTGGCATTCTGGTCTGGTACAACTCATCGGGCAGCTGGAATGAAACACCCTACAGCCCTAAAAGCGAATTGCTCACCCATGAGCAGCGCCAGGCTGTATTTGCGCAGTTGAAATCAATTGGCGTAAAGGGTTTGAAAATCGATTTTTTTGCCGGTGATGGTCAATCCATGATGGCCTATTACCACGACATCATGGCCGATGCTGCTGCACATGGTTTGTTGCTCAACTTTCACGGCGCCACTCTGCCGCGCGGTTGGCAGCGCACTTATCCCAACTTAATGACCATGGAATCCATTAAGGGTTTTGAGTTCACCACCTTTACCCAAGCTGACCAGGACCCGGTAGCGGCGCATGTGGTTATGTCGCTTTTTGCACGCAATGTGTTTGACCCAATGGATTACACGCCCATGGCGTTTGGTGATATCCCGAATATTAAACGTGTGACCGAAAATTCATTTGAGTTAGCCGAAGCGGTGCTCATGATTTCCGGTATTCAACACTTTGCAGAAATTCCCGAAGGCATGGCGACTGCACCGGACTATGTAAAAGCATTTTTGCAAGAATTACCGCGCGCGTGGGATGAGGTGAAATTTATTGATGGCTACCCAGGAAAGTACGCCGTAATTGCCCGTCGCGCAGGCGATGTTTGGTATGTCGCTGGTATTAATGCGGAAAAAGAAAATAAAACCCTGAATCTGGATTTAGGTTTTATCGGCGACAAAAAATGCACGCTGATTGCCAGTGGTGCAGGTGAGCGCGATTTTATACAGCAAGATGTTGATAACAAAACACCACAGGCTATTAGTCTGCGCCCCAGTGCCGGTTTTGTGATGGTATTTAAATAAATTTTGGCATACGACCAAAAAATCAAAAATTAAAAATGTAAATGTGAGAGAGAGGTACCATGAAAAAATTATTATCCCTATTGTTATTGCCCGCGGTATTAATCGGCTGCGGTAAAGAGGCAGAGGTGCCCGCTGAAAAAAGCGTGGCACCCGGAGCGCAAACGTCGGTTGCAAGTCAACCGGCTAATGGCCCCACCGCCGAGCAAATGGTCAATAGCTTTATCAACCCGATTTTCCCCAACGGTGCCGACCCTTGGTTGGAATATTTTGAAGGCAATTATTATTTAACCACCACCACCTGGACATCGCAGTTGGTGATGCGCAAATCGCCCACACTCGCTGGCCTTGCTACAGCAACGCCGATTAATATCTGGTCAGAGAGTGATTTGGGCCGTTGCTGTAATTTTTGGGCGTTTGAATTTCATCGCCTGAATACCCCTAAAGGGCCGCGCTGGTACGTTATGTACACCTCGGGCATTGCTGAAAATTTTGATCGCCAACATTTAAGTGTGATTGAAAGCCACGGCGATGACCCGCTCGGCCCCTATACCTATAAAGGTTCGCCCATGCCGGATATTTGGAATATCGACGGCAATTATTTTGAGCACAAGGGCCAGTTGTATTTGCTCTGGTCGCAGTGGGTGGGCGATGAGCAAACCATTTGGATTTCCAAAATGAGCAACCCCTGGACGGTAGAAGGCGAGCGCGTAAAAATTATTCGCCCCGAATACGACTGGGAATTTTCCGGCATGAAAGTCAATGAAGGCCCGGAAATGTTAAAGCGCAATGGCAAAACTTACATGGTGTATTCCGCGAGTTTTTGTAATACCCCGGATTACAAATTGGGCTTGGTGGAATTAGTGGGCGATGACCCGTTAAAAGTAGAGTCCTGGCATAAATTTGATAAGCCAGTATTTAGCAAAGCCAACGGTGTGTTTGGCCCCGGTCACAATGGTTTCTTCAAATCGCCCGATGGCACCGAGGACTGGATTATTTACCACGGTAACGCCAGCGAATTGGAAGGTTGCACCAGCACTCGCTCAGTGCGCGCACAAAAATTTACCTGGAATGAAGATGGCACCCCAAACTTTGGTGAGCCGGTCGCTGCCGGTGTGCCTGTAGCATCTCCCTCTGGTGAAAACGGCCCGCTCGTCACTAAAGTGCAAGGCACTCAAATATCCTTGGTAAGCAAAGCGGATAACACCTGTGTGGTTGCCGATAATAGCGGAAAAATTTCTGCCGCGAGCTGCGCAGATACCGCGAGCAATAATGCCAGCGCGACTTGGAATTTGGATTACACCACCAACGGCAATTATCGCTTGGTAACACCAAGCGGATTATTCCTCACCGCCGGTGGCGAGCAGTGCGCGATTACCGATGCAGGTTTGAGCAGCGCCCCTTGGCACAACCAACTCTGCCAGCAATGGCAAATCAAACCTTATATTAAAGGTTGGGTCGCACTGGTAAATGCACAAACCCGGGAAGAGTTACGCTTTGCTGATTGCAAGGAGCCCGCACCAAAAGAAGTGCAAAAATCAGTTGAAGACATTCCGCAATTTATTCAGCCAAAATCTGCTTGTGCACAATGGGCATTGCAACCACAAGGTGAAAATGCCATCACCAGTATTCAAAGCGGTAAAGCAATTACCGTCGTGGAAAATACAGCCGTTAAAAATATTGCGCAGCAAGAGTGGCTAAACAAATCGAACCAACGTTGGAAATTTGCAGCGGCCGATGAAGGTTACTTCTACATTCAGCCGAGTGCCGAGCAATCTAATAGCAATGCACAACAATGTATTGCGGTCGCAAAAAAGTCTATCGTGCCCGGTACTAATATCGAGCTGGCAAATTGCGGAGAGGATTACACCCAATGGCAAGTAGAGTTTTTAGCTGACGGCACCGTAAAACTCGCCAACCGTAAAAGTACGCTAGTAATCGATTTGGCCCACGGTGGCGTGGAAGACTTCACCAACTTCGCCCAAGCCCAATGGCTAAACAGCAACGGACAGCGCTTCCAAATTAAACCCGTACAATAATATTTCCTGCATTGGGTGGGTGCCGCACAAACGGCATCCACCATTTTCGATCACCCCGCGAGTGCATGTATCCTGCCCCCCGTTTTAATTAGCTGCACCAATCCTGATAATCTGCTCGTGCCGCATATCACCTTCTTGTTTATCTGCCCACAAGATTAATGCTTTTAAAAACAGTAGGTTATCTGTAGTAAAAAATATCGCATAAAGCAATAACCGGCGCAGTATCCATACTCGCGCCGGTTTTTTAATAATTGATATATACAAGCAGCTCGCCAAGTGATTGAATCAGCAGTATCTTTTTGAGTAAAAGGTACCCGCCATAAAAAGATATGCGGCTGGGTGATATACGGCTTGAGCCGTTTAATAAACTGTTATAGCGTGCGAACTGTTTTTGAACGTACACAAGGAAAGCTCATCGCAAGCAAACACCTTTTGGCGTTTCCGCAATGTTCAAAGTGCGCAGTGTCGTTCCGGTGCTAATAGAAAGTGTGTGGCAACGCGCTTCGCATTTTGGGGTGCAAGAAAGAAAATCGGTGTAAATTGTGCATCGGTAATATTAATTGGCAGCTTCGGTTGGTTTTTGTAGAAACGTGGCTTTCTGAAAGTGCAAACCGTCGCTGCCATAACAAGAAGCGCCAGGCTCGCACACTTCGTGTGCTGGACGCATTGTAAGTAGCGCTTTTATGGTTTTGCTTCGCAAAAGTCTTCCATAAAATCACTACTTACAACGCGCCCCTGCGCTTAACGTTATAGGCACAAACAAGGAGTTAAAAATGAACAATATCGTAACCTGCAGTTCCCTTGAGGAAGTTCGTTCAAATATCGATGCTATCGATCAAAAAATTGTTAGCCTTATCGCTCAGCGTGGCGGCTTTGTTATGCAAGCCGCTCGCTTCAAAAAAACAACCGAAGACGTTAAAGCGCCCCAGAGAGTCGAGCAAGTAATTTCAAAAGTACGTGCTCTTGCAGTTGAATCAGCAGCAAATCCCGATGTCACTGAAGCCGTTTATCGTGCAATGATTGCTGCTTTCATAAATGCCGAGCTTGCAGAGCATTCATCTCTTGCAGGTAAAACGGTAAAATCATAAGCGCAGCATGTACATTTTTCTCCATTTAAGAATGGAGAAAAAATAGCAACCTATAACAATGCATTGCACCTGACGCATTGTAAGTAGCGCTTGTGCAATATCGCTACGCTAAGTTTATCGCAACGCGCTACTTACAATCCGCAGGTGAGCGCAACGTTAGGCTATGAGATCGAAAATATGAAAGTCCTTCAAAATCTGCTATTTATATGTGTTTCAATTTTACAGGTGAGTGGATGTACTTCCTCTAATGTTATTCCAACTGGGCCAGATACTTATATGGTTTCAGCGAGTGGGGCAGGTTTTGCAACCGCCGGTGTACGAGAAATCGTTTATCAGAAAGCAAATGATTTTTGCGCATCGAAAGGGCTGGTTATGGTTCCAGTTTCGTTTAAAGCACGTGAAGGGCAGCTAGGTAGGAATCCTCCGAGTGCAGATTTAATATTTCGCGCATTAAAACCCGGAGACCCAGCAGTTGAGAGACCGGACATTACAGATGCAAATGAAAATATTGCAGTTACACAAAATATTAAAATATCGGTAAAAGGTGAAGAAAAACCTGAAACGAAGTCTGACACTTACAATGACTTGCTTAAACTGGACGATCTTAGAAGGCGTGGAATTCTATCAGAAGTTGAATTTGAAAAAGAAAAAACGAAACTTCTTCAGTCAAAATAAATAGAGCCTAACAAAGTGGTCAAACACCGTTCCGCTTCGCTCCACTGGACAGAATTTAAGTCGCAGTTTTGTGGTTTTGCTGCGCAAAAGTAATCCACAAAACCACAACTTAAAAACTGCCGCTGAACTCGGCGTTATATTTTCCGGAAATTGGTGCCATGAACAGTTCTGATGTCAGAGTCGAAACAGAAATCGAGGCAAGTGCCGATACTGTATGGAATATTATTTCAAGTTTCTCAAAATGGAGTGACTGGCATAAAAGTGGTGTCGAGGTTCGCATGAAAAATGGGGTCCCAGTATTACTTAAAACCCAAATGTCTGGTCTCCCGTTAAGAATAAATCTAAATAAAGTAAAAATTGTAGAGCGTAGGCATCTAGAATGGACTGGGACACTTCCAATCATTGGAGGTTTGCTTAGCGGCATAAGAAAGTTTACCTTATCTGAAATATCCGAATCCCGCTGCAAATTAATACAAGAAGAAACATTTTGTGGTGCTTTTAGTGGTTTGGCTAAACGTAAACTAATTATTTCTTACCAGCATAGGTATAGCCTTCACAATCAAAAAATAAAAGCTATAGCTGAGTCAAAATATAACAAAGCGTAGCAACCCGCGCACTGCGTGCACTGGACAGTTTATAAGTCGCAGCTTTGTGGTTTTGCTGCGCAAAAGTCACCCACAAAACTACGACTTACAAACTGCCGTTGAGCACGGCGCTATGGTAAAAATATGTTTCTAAAAGGTATTATTCACGGGGCGGCATTAAGTGCTTTAGCTATCTTAATTGTCTTTCTACTTCCGTATTTAACAATGGATCATGATTTGCTAAAGATTTCTACCGCTCTCATATTGGCTGCTCCATTGTTGTACATAGGCTACAAATTTCGCGGCAAAATTGAAGTGCCGCTTATTGAATATATTGTTTTTAAAAATCATAAATTATGGCGGTATTTAATAGGTGCAGGCCTCATAACTGCAGTCACATCTACAACGCTTAAAATTCATTTTAATAGCATTATTAACTTTGACGCTCTAACAGTTGTAATTACTTATGCAGCATCAATGTTCGGAAATACCGCAACCATAGCCACAATTATTTTTATTGGCTCTTCATTAAATAGAAAACCATAACAAGCGACTGTGGTAAAAAATCAATACCTGAAACGCAACGTTAGCCGTAATAGGAAATCGAATACGTGCATCAATATCTAGAATCAACGAAATATATAGATTGGAAAGAGCCAGAGGTGCTGGCTAAGGCGAAGTCGCTCGCTGACGGCACGGAGAGCCTTGAGCAAATTGCCGATAAATGTTTTGTCTTTGTTCGAGACCAAATTAAGCATAGCTGGGATTATGAGTGTGATCCTGTAACGTGTAAGGCTTCCGATGTTCTGAAGTACGGAACGGGCTACTGCTATGCGAAGAGCCATTTGCTTGCGGCACTTTTGCGTGCGAACGGCATTCCGGCGGGCTTATGTTATCAGCGGCTGACCATCAGCAATGATAAGCCGCCGTTTTGTCTGCATGGCCTGAATGCTGTATATCTTGAAATGCATGGCTGGTATCGAATTGATGCCAGGGGAAACAAGGCCGGTGTTGCGGCTGAATTCCGTCCTCCGGTTGAGTATTTGGCATTCCCGATAGTCTCAGATGGAGAAGCTGATCTACCGGAGATATGGGCAGAGCCTATAAAGCCCGTTTTGGACGTTCTTTTATCCAAGAAGACGTATCGTGAGGTTGCAGACAATCTGCCGGATATTTGGCTGGTTAGTGCTAACAAGCAATGCACGCGACAAGCGCGTGATTGCGGCGTTAACTAATACAAGGAATAAAAACTGTGCCATTTTCTGAATCTGAAAAAGCAGTATTGCTAAGCGTTAAAGGTGTAGGGCCAAAAGTTGTAGAGCGCTTAGAGCAAATGGGATTTGTAACGCTATCTCAATTGGCTAGCGCTGACATAAATAATATTTTGGAGCATGGCGCAAATATTACCGGGTCAACTTGCTGGAAAAATAGCCCGCAAGCAAAAAATGCTATTAGTTCGGCAATTAATGCAGCACGCAGTTTCCTCTAAGCAAAACTGTAAAGGAGCGCTCATAATTTCTTTAATATATGGTCATTCTAAAAATGGAAATGAGTTTTTTGCTTAAAAACTGCGGTTTAATCCAACGTCAGGTGTAAATAAGTGCTTAACTTTATAGATGCCGAAGTAAAAGATACCGATCTGCTTCGAGATACCTTAATTACATCGAAGGGCTATTGGGGTTATTCTCAAGAGCAGCTTGAAGAATGGAGATCTAATTTAAGGTTTGAAGAAAAGTATATTTCTCGCAATACAGTCAAACTAATTTTAAAAGATAAAGATGTGATTGGATTCTTCGCCATAGTGAAAGGCGATAGTGATGAGCTTGATCATTTTTGGCTATTGCCAAAAGCCATTGGCAAGGGCTATGGGAATCTAGTATTTGAACAAATTCTTTCAGAGTGTAAAACGCTGGATATCACTGAGTTTTATATAACATCTGATCCAGACGCTGAAGGTTTCTATTTAAAAAAAGGGGCATTTAAAGTGGGGGAAATATACAGTGAACCTCAAAAAAGAATGCTGCCCAGATTAAAATTTACTTTAGCCATAGTCGCCTAATAATTACCGGTGTGTCCTTATTTAGTATCTATGGCAGCCTTTACACAGCTTTCCAATTATTAACCTAATCATCTGAACCCCACCGCTAATTATCAGTCATAAAAAATGCAGCACCTTAATGAAGATGACTTGATTGGAGGTAGATATGCAAATTCAGGTGAATACGGATAAAAACATTCCAGGCAAAGAAGGTTTGGCTCGGCAGATTGAAGGCATACTTTCTAAAAATTTGGGGCGCTTTTCTGCCCAGCTCACACGCGTGGAAGTGCATTTAAGCGATGAAAACGGTGCTAAATCAGGCCGGAAAGACAAACGTTGTTTGCTTGAGGCGCGATTAGCAGGGCGCGAGCCAGCCGCAGTAACAGGTGAGGCTGGGACTATTGAACAAGCAGTCGCTGGTGCTTCCCAAAAAATGGTCAGCCTGCTGGATAGTGAATTAGGAAAACTTTCCAAGCGAAATATCTAGTATTTCCGTGCAAATAGAAGCAGAGTTTTTACTCTGCTTCTTTGGGTTATTTTATTTTTTATTTCATATTTTTTTTGTCAACAACCCAGCCTTTCCATGTTGATAATTTTGGGGTTTTTCCTTTAAAAAGCTTGCTGGAATTTTTATCGCCTTTTAATTGCCAGCTAAGCCACGCCGTGGCGACCTTGCCATATTCACCGCCAAAGGGTTGGGCATAGGTGCCGCCGTGGCCTACATCCAGGTTGGCGACAAATACCGGTACATGATTAATTTTTTCCACATCATCCATGCCATTTTTATAGGCTATGTCCGATGGACCGCCCAGCAAATAAAGGGTTGGTGTGTGAATTTTTTTCAGTTGGGTTTTGTCCAGTTGTGGCATCATCGGCATGGCATTGCCGCGCAGTGGTTCGATAAAAATACCGCTGTTGGCGACTATCAATGTAGTAATGCGCGGGTCGTCTGCCACTTCCAGTGCTTGTAATCCACCGCAGGACATACCGGCAAGGGCAATTTTGTTGGTGTTCAATTTCTTGAAGTAAACGCTGTTTTTATTGGTGTTTTGTGCAAATGCCCAGTCTATAGCGGCGGTGAGTTTGGCAGAGGTTGATCTCTCTTTATTTTGTTCACCAGATGCTCTGGGCATTGTTCCTATAGCGATAACCATAAAACCCTGCGAGGCGATTTCATTTAAAAAATTGACGTGTTCAAACGGCGAGTCAAAACAGGCGCCGTTACCCCAGACAACAATAGGTAAGGTTTTTTTACCGCTGAAATGCTGGATATCCTGCGGGCGGAAAATAGTGTGCGTTTGGAGTGAGTCCTCGCTTTTCATAATTGCAGGAAATTTTCCTGTCCCGCCACCTTCTACAATCCGGCTGTTGGTGTCTTTGGCAAATGCGGGTGTTGCAATACTGAATGTTAGCATCCATAAAAAGGGTAGTATTTTTTGCATGGGAAAGTTCCTTGTTAATTAGGGCTATTGTTTTATCGACTATATCAGTCGCGCCCAATTAACCTGGAATGCCTTAACAAAAAATTTCTGATGGCTTGTAAAAGCGGGTAAATATTTGGTTTTTTTGCCTAGTTTTTTAGGGGTGAAAAATTTATCCCGATATGAAAACAAAAGGTAAAAATAAAAAATAAAAATGTAAATAATAAATAGCGAAATAAAAAAGGCAGAACTCGCGTTCTGCCTTTTTGCGTTTCAGGATTCCGAGTAAATATTATTTCACGCTTTCCTGTTTCACAATTTCATCTTCAATAAAATTCAGGGCTTCGTCGATAAGCGCGAGCATGGATTGTTTGGCGCGTTCGGGGTTGCGGTTTTTGATGGCGTTGAACACTTTGGCGTGGTCTTCCACTATGCCGTCGTGGTTACCTTTTATGGGGCTGGTGTGGCTGATACTGACACGCAAGGCGGTTGAAATGAAATCGCGCAGGCGGATGTAAAAGCGGTTGTTGCTGGCGTAGAGAATGCTGACGTGAAAGGCGATGTCGGCTTCCAAGTCTTCTTTGCTGTTTTCTTCGGCGTTGCGCATGCGCTCCAGCGCTTGTTCAATGGCGTCGATTTTTTTGTCGTCGGCGTAGCGTGCGGCAAGTGAGGCGGCTTCGGGTTCAATGGCGATGCGCACTTGCAGGAATTCTTTGAGCACTCTGAGGGTGGGGCGGCTTTCCAGGGTCCAGCGCAGTAAGTCCGGGTCAAAAATATTCCATTGGTCTTCCGGCAGAATGCGAATGCCCTGGCGTGGTTTGCTGGAGATTAACCCTTTGGCGGAAAGCATTTTTACCGCTTCACGTACCGCGCTGCGGCTTACGCCAAACTTCTCACACAGTTCGGCCTCGGTGGGCAGACTGTCGTCACTGAATTCGCCACAGATAATTGTGCGTCCCAGCTCTTGTACCATGCGTTGTGAAAGATTGAAGTTGCGGTCGAGAAGCGCCATTATTTTTGTCGTCCAGATAAGCAAAAAAGATCGCTGAAGATTAACGATTTATTATTCATAATACAATCTGAGAATAGCGTGGGTGGCCGCAACGGCGCGGGGCCTATTGTATTTTGTGCGAAGGGTAGGGATATTTTTTAACGCCGGGTCAGTTTTATCCAGCAGTGCAATCAGCCGGTGAATTTGCGCCACGCGGGGTCGGGTTGCCACTGCGCAGCCCAACGTGGCAGGTCACTGGCGGGCATGGGACGGGCAATGCCGTAACCTTGCGCCAATTCACAGCCGAGAGGAATCAATAATTCACCGTGGGCGATAGTCTCTACACCTTCGGCAATTACGCGGCGGTGAAATGCGTTTGCCAAACCTATCACACCTTTTACGATGGCTAAATCGTCCGGATCATCGAGCATGTCGCGCACAAAAGTTTGATCGATTTTTAATAAATCGGCGGGCAGGCGTTTTAAATAGGTGAGCGATGAATAGCCGGTGCCAAAATCATCCACCGCAAAATGCACCCCCAGGGCACAGCAGGCGCGCATTAAGTCAGCCACTTCGGCGATGTCTTTGAGCGCGCTGGTCTCCACAATTTCCAATTCCAAAAATGCCGGTGGCACTTGCGGGTGAGCGAGCAGTTGCTCGGCGAGGCGCGCGGCAAAATCACTGCGCTGTAATTGCAGCGCGCCCACATTCACACTCACTGGCATTTGCAGCCCCAGTGCTTGCCAGCGTTCAATTTGGCTCAGTGCTTCGTCGATTACCCAGTCGCCCAATTCAATGCTGAGTGGGTGATCTTCAATAACGGGTAAAAATTTGATGGGGGGTATTAACCCTTGTTGTGGATGTTGCCAGCGGACCAGCGCTTCTACGCCGATAATTTCGCCGCTGCGCATGTTTACCTTGGGTTGGTAAAACAATACAAATTCTCGTTTATCCAGTGCGCTACGAATATGTTCCAGTGATTCGCGCTGGGTTTTTACCGCCATGTCTTTGGCAACATCAAACAGGTGGTAGCCGTTTTTACCCGCCTGTTTGGCGATGTACATGGCCTGGTCGGCGTGGCGCAATAATTGGTCGGCGTCGGCGGCATCCTGCGGGTAAAGGGTGGCGCCGATACTGGCCGAGACTTGCAATAACTGCTCGTTCAGCATCAGCGGGGTAGCGGCTTCGTGCAGTAGGCGCTCCAGTACCAATTCGTGGGTTTTGGGCCCTTCCAGCCCGGTCATAACCACCACAAATTCGTCGCCGCCAATACGGGCGATAGTGTCGCCCTCGCGCAGGGTGGCTTTTAAGCGGTGGGCAATATTGACCAGCAGTTGGTCGCCGGTATCGTGGCCGTATTGATCGTTAATCGCTTTAAAACCATCCAGGTCGATATAGAGCACTGCCAAGGCAGCATTCTGCCGATGGCTGTGGGAAATAGCCTGTTTCAGGCGATCCGCCAGCAGTACCCGATTGGGTAAACCGGTGAGCGCATCGTAGTGGGCGATATATTCGAGTTGGCGCTGGTGCTCTTTGATGGGCGTGATGTCGGTGAATAGGTTGACGTAACTTTGGGTGTGGCCAAGGCCGTCCTGCACGGCGCTGATGGTCATCATGGTGGCGTATAACTTGCCATTTTTATGGCGATTCCACAGCTCGCCGTGCCAGTAACCTTTTTGTTCCAAATCGTGCCAAAGGGAGGCGTAAAACTCTTGTCCGTGCAGGCCGGATTTGAGCAGGCGCGGGTTTTTGCCAATCACTTCCTCACGGGTGTAGCCGGTGATATCGCTGAATATCTGGTTGACCTCAATGATATTGCCCAGCAGGTCGGTGATAAAAATCCCCTCCCGTGCATGGGTAAATACACTGGCCGCCAGCTGCAGGCGAGTCTCTACATGAGACTGTTCAATGGCCAGTGCCGAGAGCCGCGCTTCACTTTCGATCAGGCGCAGGTCTTCCACTTGGGGGCTGCTGGGTTCGCGATGGTAGATGGCGAAAGTGCCCAGCACCTTGCCCTGGGCAGAAAATATCGGCTGCGACCAGCAGGCGCGCAGCCCGGCTTGGGCAGCCAGTTCGCGATAGTCGCGCCAGTAGGGGTGGGTGTCTATGTCCTCCACTATGACGCGCTCACCCAAAAAGGCGGCGGTACCACAGGAGCCGGTGGCAGGGCCTATGCTGGCGCCGTTGATTGCCTTTACATAAAACTCGGGCAGATGGGGCGCGGCGCCGTGAGTGAGGTGAGTGCCGCTCTCGTCGGTCAGCAGGATGCTGCAAATGGCGCCGGGTACCAGCTCCTCTACATCGCACACAATACTGCGCAGCACCTCATCCAACGGGATTTTGGTGAGCAGTATTTCCAGTATGTGGTTGTGATGCTGGTAGCGGCGCTCGGCTTGTTTGCGCTCGGTAATGTCCTGGTAAATGCCGGTCAGGCGCACGAGCGTGCCATTTTCATAGTGGGCGGTACAAGTTGTGCGCAGGTCGATTTTGCGCCCTTTGAAGGTGTATTTTTCCACCTCAATATCAAACACTTCGCCGGTTTCCATGGCGTGGCGCATGGCCTGGGCGATACGTTCGCGGGAGCCGGGCAAGTACATGGAAAAGCCCTCGTCGAGTGAGGGGGTGAACTCTTCGGGGGTAGTGTCGTGGATGCGATAGGTTTCGGCAGTCCAGTAGAGGCTGCGGGTGGGTACGTGCATCTCCACGCCGCCGACTTTGGCGATGGCTTGGGAAGCTTCGAGGATACGCGCGTTAGTGCGCAGCGCCTCTAACTGTTCGCGCTCGTGGCTGGCAAATTCAGTCAGTTTCTGCTCTAGCTGATCCAGCTCTTGCTGTTGCAATTGCAGGGCGAGGCGGTAGATATCCAGTTCGCGTGCGAGCTGTTCGGATTCGTCCAAGTCAGGTAAGCGGCCAGACCGCAGTGTTTGCTGCAGCTGGCGCGAGGCGCGCTGGTAGAACTCGCTTTGGTTGGCGGAGGATGCACTCATTGGTCTTCCATTCCTTCAGATACGTTCCTCAAAACCTGTGAGGGTGTGCACAAAATATAGCAGTGCTCTGCCAGAGTGTCGAAGTGACACTCTGGCTTTTTTTTAATCGGTTTGTGTCTTGGTTGATCCAGAGGTGGTCGTGGAGGCAAGGGGAGAGACAAGGGTTTTGCGGTGTAAACCCCAGTTGCGCAGCTTTTCCATGTAGAGGTAGACCACCGGGGTCGTAAACAGGGTGAGCAACTGGCTGACCGCAAGACCGCCGATGATGGTAATACCGAGTGGTGTGCGCAGCTCCGAGCCTTCGTTACTGCCCAGAATTAGCGGCAGGGCGCCGAGCAGGCCAGCGAGGTTGGTCATCATAATCGGGCGCAGGCGCATCATCGCCGCTTGGAAGATGGAATCGCGGGAGGACAAGCCCTCTTTGCGCTCCAGCTCCAGCGCAAAGTCGATCATCAAAATCGCGTTTTTCATCACTATGCCAATTAACAAAAACAGCCCGAGCATGGCGATCAGGCTGAAGGGGGTGTCACTCAAGCGCAGCGCCAGCAGGGCACCAATGCCAGCCGAGGGTAGGGTGGAGAGAATGGTGAGCGGGTGGATAGTGCTCTCGTACAAAATGCCCAAAATCAGGTAGACCGCAAGCAATACACAGGCGATCAGCACCGCCGGTTCCTGCGCCATGCCGGGGGTGCTTGGCCCCCAACCGGGGCGACTGGTGCCGGCGGTGGCCAGGTAGACTTCTTTGGGTACCATTAACTCGCCGATTTTTTGTTCAATGGCAATGCGCGCCTGCTCCTCGGTAAAACCTTCGGCGACACCGTAACCAATGCTCTCCGAGGCGAACTGGTTGGTGTGACGCACCCGATCTTCCGCCAAGCCATAGTCAAAGCTGGAAAAGGTGGAAAGCGGCACCCGCTCGCCGCTGCGGGTTATCACCTGTAACTGCTCCAATACTGCCGGTGTAGCGGTGTAACCCGGCTCCAGCTCCATCACCACCCGGTATTGGTTCATCCGGTCGTACATGGTGGAGACTTGCCGTTGCGAGAAGGAGTTATTGAGCAGGGTCGCTACGGTCGCCATATCCACCCCCAAGCGCTGGGCGGTTTCGCGGTCGATGGTGAGTACTACCTGCTGGGTGCCTTCCTCTTTTACGCCGTCCACTTCGGTCACTTCCGGCATATTTTCCATGGCGGTGGTGATTTTGGCGGCCCATTTGGACATCAATTTTAAATCGTCGGAGAGCAACAGCAATTCCTGTTCGCTGCGGCTAAAGGGCGAAGAGAGGCGAATATCCTGGTCCGGGCCGATCATCATCATGGCGCCGGGAATGCTGGGAATCTGGCGCCGGATGCGATCCACCACCTCATGCACACTTACGCCGCGCTCTGCCATGGGTTTGAGGCTGATACGCATCCACGCATTACTCACCCCATTACCGCCACCGCTGGCGCCAAATACATCTTCCACAGCGGGGTCGGTGAGCAGGACTTTGCGGAATTCCTGAATCTTGGGTTGCATCAATTGAAAGGAAAAACCATCGTCGCCGCGCACCCAGGCGGTCATCTGGCCTGTGTCCTGTTCGGGTAGCATGGTTTTGGGGATGGCGATATAGAGGTAGATATTGACTCCAATAACTGCCGCGAGCAGCAGCATCACAATCCGGCTGTGGCGCAGCGCCCAGCTGAGGGCGATGCCATAACCCTGTTTGATTTCGTCGAAGGTGCCGGGACGTTCGGATTTTTTCGGCGCTTTTTTCAGCAGTTGGGCGCAGAGCGCCGGGGTGAGGCTGAGCGACACCAGCAGTGAAATGAGCATGGCGGCGGCGAGGGTGATGGAGAATTCGCGGAACAATTTTTCCACTACTCCGCCCATCAGCAGGATAGAGACAAAAATCACCACCAGGGTGATGTTCATCGCCAGCAGGGTAAAGCCCACTTCGCGGGCGCCGAGTATCGCGGCTTCCATGGGGGGGAGGCCGCGTTCAATATGGCGTTTGATGTTTTCCAGCACCACAATCGCGTCGTCCACCACTAACCCTGCCGCCACAATCAACGCCATGAGCGAGAGGTTGTTGAGCGAAAATCCGTAGAGGTACATGACCACAAACGCGCCGATAATGGCCACCGGAATCGCAAGGCTCGGAATAAGTGCACTGCGCGCACTGCCCAGAAATACCCATACCACCGCCACCACTAACAGCACCGCCAGCACCAAAGTGACCTCTGCCTCTTTGAGGGTGGCGCGAATACCGGGGGAGCGATCCATCACCACTTTTAATTGGGTGTCGCCGGGCATCAGCGCGCGCAACGCCGGGAGTTGGGCGTTAATGGCGTCGATGGTTTCCACTATATTGGCGCCGGTTTGGCGGCTCACGGTGAGCGTCACCGCCGAACTGCGATTGTGGAAGCCATCGGTATAGCGGTTTTCCACCGAGTCGTTCACTGTGGCCACATCCTGCAGCCGCACCGGCCCGGAATCGCCATAGCGGATCACCAGATTTTTGTAGTCGGCGGCACTGCGCAGGCTTTCGTTGGTGCGCACCTGCCAGCGAGTGTCATCCTCCTCCAGCAAACCCAGCGGGCGCAGCACATTGGCAGTGCTGATAGCGTTGCGCACTTCATCCAGCGCTATGCCGTAATTGGCCAAGGCATTGGGGTTGAGTTGGATGCGCACCGCAGGCAGCGAAGCCCCGTCGATACCCACTTGGCCCACGCCTTTAATTTGTGCCAGCTTTTGCGCGAGCACGGTAGAGGCTGCGTCGTAGAGTGCGCTGGGCGCAAGGTTGGGGGAGCTGAGCGCGAGCGCCATAATTGGCGCTTGCGATGGGCTGATTTTGCGATACCCCGGGTTGCCCGGCATACCGGCGGGCAGTTGACCGCGCGCAGCATTGAGCGCGGCTTGCACGTCGCGCGCGGCGGAATCCAGGTTGCGATCCAGGGTGAATTCCACCCAGATGTTAGTGAACCCCTGGGTGGAGTTGGAGTTGATGGCGGTTACGCCCGGAATACTGCCCAGCGCGCGCTCCAGCGGTGTCGCCACGGTAGATGCCATGCTCTCCGGGCTGGCGCCGGGCAAGCTGGCGTACACCTGAATGGCGGGAAAATCCACCTGCGGCAAGGGTGCCACCGGCAACAAGCGCCAGGACAATAACCCGAGCAATACAATCGCCACCGCCAACAGGCTGGCAGCGACGGGTCTTTTAATAAACGGCTCTGCGATATTCATATTTGTTTTACGCCTCCACCTCTTGTGGAACGGGATCGGCCGCGGGTTTTTTGTTTACCCAGCGATCAAAAAACAAATACACCACCGGCGTGGTGAACAGGGTTAATACCTGACTTACCAGCAAGCCGCCCACCATCACCAAACCCAGCGGTTGGCGCAATTCGGCGCCGGAGCCAGAGGCGAGCATGAGGGGCACTGCGCCAAACAGCGCGGCGAGGGTGGTCATGAGAATCGGGCGGAAACGCATCAGGGCGGCGCGATGAATCGCTTCGCGCGGCGACATGCCGAGGGTGCGTTGGGCGTCCAGCGCAAAGTCCACCATCATGATGCCGTTCTTTTTCACCAGCCCGATCAGCAGTACCACCCCGATCACCGCAATCAAATCCAGCGGTTGGCCGGTCAGTAATAGCGCCAAGAGTGCGCCCACCGTCGCCGAGGGCAGGGTGGAGAGAATGGTGACGGGGTGGATAAAGCTCTCGTACAAAATCCCCAGCACTATGTACATGGTGATAATCGCCGCGAGGATCAGCCACAGCGTATTGCTAAGCGAGGCGCGGAAGGCTTCGGCGGCGCCCTGAAAACGCAGTTCCAGGGTAGCGGGCATGCCCATTTCCGCTTCCACGGCTTCAATCGCGGCAATGGCGGCCCCCAGGGATGCACCGGCACCGAGGTTGAAAGAGAAGGTGGAGGAGGGGAATTGCTCTTGATTGTTAATCAGCAATGGCGCCGGGCGCTGGGTGATTTTGGCGATAGTGGAAAGCAACACTGGCGTGCCGTTGCTTGTGGCCACATAGGTATTTTGCAGTGCGGCGATACCCTGGGCGTAATCCGGGTCTACTTCCAGTACCACCCGGTATTGGTTGGCCTGGGTAAACAGGGTCGCAATTTGGCGCTGGCCGTAAGCCGTTTGCAGGGCGCCAGCGATGTCGCTAATGCGCACCCCGAGGCGCGCGGCGGCGTCGCGGTCAATTTCCACATAGGCTTGCAGGCCACGGCTTTGCAGGTCGGCGGCGACATCCGCCAAGGCTGGCTCCATGCGCAAACGCTCTAATAAACGCGGCACCCAGGTATCCAATTCGGTGCCATCCGGGGTGGTTAAGCTGAACTGATATTGGGTGCGGCTCACCCGGTCCTCAATACTCAGTTCCTGCACCGGCTGGAACCAGGCGGTAATGCCGGTAACGTTTTTGATCTGCTCCCGCAACCGGTCAATCACCTGGCTGGCATGGGCGTCGCGCTCGTCATGGGATTTGAGGTTGATCAGCAAACGGCCGGAGTTGAGGGTAGTGTTGCTGCCATCTACTCCAATAAAGGACGACAGGCTTTCAACGTCCTCATCCTGCAAAATCTGCTCAGCCAATTGCTGCTGTTTTTCGGCCATGGCGCTGAAGGAAATGTCCTGCGGCGCCTCGGTCACGGCTTGAATTGCGCCGCTGTCCTGTACCGGGAAAAACCCCTTGGGTACGGCGAGGTAAAGCCCGGCGGTGAGCACGACGGTGCCAATCATCACGGCCATGGCGGCGGTTTGGTGTTGCAGCACCACATCCAGCCCGCGCCCGTAGCGCACAATCACCCGCTCCATAAAATCCGGCTCACTGCCGTGGGTGGGCGCGTTTTTAAGCATACGCGCGCACATCATGGGGGTGAGGGTGAGGGATACCAGTAGTGAGATACCAATCGCCACCGCCAGCGTAATTGCAAACTCCTGAAATAATCGCCCCACCAGATCGCCCATAAACAGCAGCGGAATCAGCACCGCAATCAACGACAGGGTGAGCGACACCAAGGTAAAGCCAATTTCCCCCGCGCCCTTGAGCGCCGCCTGCATGGGCGATTCCCCCTGCTCGCGGTGGCGGGCGATGTTTTCGAGCATGACGATGGCGTCGTCCACCACAAAGCCGGTGGCGATGGTGAGCGCCATGAGGGTGAGGTTATTGATGGAGAAATCCAGAAAGTACATCACCGCAAAAGTACCCACCAGCGACAGCGGTACGGCAAGGCTGGGAATAATGGTGGCGGGCACTGAGCGCAGGAACACCAGGGTCACGGCGACAACCAGGCAGATGGCAAAAATCAGTTCTTTTTGTACATCGCGAATCGAGGCGCGAATACTTTCGGTGCGGTCAGTCAGCACTGCCACATTCACTGCGGCGGGCAGGGTGGCGGTCAGTTTGGGCAGCAGTTCGGCAATGCTGTCGGCCACCTCAATCACGTTGGCGCCGGGTTGGCGCTGCACATTAATCAGCACGGCGGGTTGCTCATTGGCCCAAGCGGCGAGGAAGCGATCCTCAGCGCCGTTTTCCACGGTGGCGACATCGCCCAAACGCAGCGGTGAACCGTCGCGCCAGCTGATCAGCAAATCGCGATATTCCTGCACTGAGCGCATTTGGTCATTGGCGTCGAGCATGGTGGAGCGGTATTCACCGTCGAAGCTGCCCTTGGGCTGGTTGGTATTGGCGGTAACAACCGCGTTGCGCACCTGCTCCAAACTCAACTGGGTACTGGCGAGGGCGTTGGGGTTGACCTTGATGCGAATCGCCGGGCGCTGGCCACCAGCCAAACTCACCATGCCTACGCCGGGCAACTGCGCCAGTTTTTGCGCCATGCGCGTGTTCACCAGATCATAAACTTCCGGCAGCGGCAGGCTGGCCGAGGTCACAGCGAGGGTCACAATAGGCGTATCCGCCGGGTTAACCTTGCGATAAATCGGCGGTGTGGGCAGGTCATTGGGCAAGAGGTTATTGGCTGAATTCAGTGCGGATTGCACCTCCTGCTCAGCTACACCCAAATCAATCTCCAGTGAAAATTGCAGGGTGATAATCGACGCGCCCGTAGAACTGGTGGACGACATTTGTTTCAAGCCGGGGATTTGCCCCAGGCTGCGCTCCAGTGGGGCTGTCACGGTGCGTGCCATCACATCGGGGCTGGCACCGGGGTTAAAGGTGAATACCTGGATAATCGGGTAATCCACCTGCGGCAGCGCCGCGACCGGCAGGAGGCGATAGCCCAGAATACCGGCGAGCAACATCGCCAACATCAGCAGTGATGTGGCGACGGGGCGCAAAATAAAGGGTTTGGATAAACTCATCGTCAATCTCGATTAATGCCTGGGTAGGTTGGAAAAGCGCAGCGCCTTCCGACACTAAAGCCAGATCACAAATTTATGTTGGGTTGATTGTCGGAAGTCGCTGCGCTCTTCCAACCTACATAATTTTTACGTCTTTGCCTTCGTGCAAGCGATCCAAGCCTTCCAATACCACCTGCTCACCTTCTTCCAAACCTTCTACCACCGCGACTTTAGTGCCTTCGCTTGCCCCCAACTTCAGTAGGCGCATAGCCGCTTTGCCATCTTTAATGGTGTAGACATAGGTGCCTTTGGAGCCGTACTGCACGGCATCCGCCGGAATGGTGATGGCATCGTTCAGGGTTTGTACCTGCAAGCGCGCATTCACAAATTGATTGGGGAACAGGCTGTCATCGCTGTTATCAAACTGGGCTTTTAGTTTAAGGGTGCCGGTGGCGGTATCTATCTGGTTGTCCAGGGTGGTGAGCTGGCCGGTTGCCAATAAACTCTGCTCGCTGCGATCCCACGCCTCTACCGGCAGGGTGCGGTTATTTTTTTGCGCATCGCCATAGGCGCCACGCACGGCAATTAATTGGTTTTCGGGGATGGTAAACATCACCGCAATCGGCTGGGTTTGGGTGATGGTGACCAACCCTTCGGCATCGCCGGTTTTGATTAAGTTGCCCACATCCACTTTGCGCAAACCGGTGCGGCCGGCAATGGGCGCGGTGATGCGGGTGTAAGAGAGCTGCAGGCGCGCATCATCCAATTGTGCGGTGTGATTTTTTAAGGTGCCGCGCAACTGTTCAACCAAGGCTTTTTGTTTATCAAACTGTTGTTTGGCGATGGAATTTTTGCTCAGCAGACTTTGATAGAGCGCCAAATCCTCCTCGGCATTTTTTAACTGCGCGCGGGTTTCCTGCAGCGTGCCTTCGGCCTGTGCCAGGCGCACTTGATAAGTGGCCGGGTCAATTTCGGCGAGTAAATCGCCCGCTTTTACCCGTTGCCCCTCTTCAAACAAAATACGCAATAACTGGCCGTCTACCCGGCTGCGCACGGTCACGGTATTGAGCGGTGCAACGCTGCCAATCGCTTTTATATAGACGGTTAAATTTTCTTTGGTCGCCGTGACTACATTCACGGGTGTTGGGCCCATCCAGGGGTTAGGTGGCGGCGGGCGTTTTTCTTCTGCGTCGCGAAAGCCAAAAAACCAAACGGCAAGCAGCACAATAGGCAGGGCAATAATGGCCAACCAACGTTGGCCGGGTGATAAACGTGCGAGAAAGTCGGGCATGGAAAAATCCGTATTAGAAGATCAGTCGATTAGGTAGGTCTTTGTTTTTGTTTTAAAAAGTAAACTACAGAATTTGTATTACGAATAGACCTATACGAGAGCCTAAGCATCCGCTATCACACGGGCAACCGCATTTACATTTCTCGACGTTTAGTTACAAGTGTGCAGAAAAGTGTTTTTGTACTGGCACATCAATCTGCGCGATTTGTATTACCTCAGCAGCTGGGCTTTACTTGATCAATCGGGATTGAGCTGGAGCCATTGCATGTTGATTGAACCGCGACAACGAGTGTTGTTATTGGTCAGCGTGCTGGCGATGTTTTGCATCATTACCTGCACCGCCACGTTTGCCCGTCATTTGTGGAAATTAAAAGCGGAAGTGGAGACAACATTTAAAAGCCGCCACGAACTGACACGCCAATTTGTTGCACTGCAGCGCGACCGGGTGCTGGTCATGCACAATTTATTGGTCGGGCGTTATGAAGTGGGGGTAGAGCCAGGCTCCCGCCCCTTAACCCTGAAGCAACATCCTGAACTCGGGGTGTGGGAATTACAGCAACACAATGCTATTGCCGGCAGTTTGACGGGCATGGGTGAGTTGCCCCTGCCGCTGCAAGTAGAGCGGGAAATTCATGCCGCGCTGGCGCTGGATGCCCAAATTACCCCGGCGTTGGAACTCGCAGAGGAAGTCGCCTGGCTTTATTACCAATCGCGCCATAATTTTATTTACATCGCCCCCAAAATTTCCCCCGCCGAGTTTCACTTTACGCCTGAACTTTACAACAGTGGTTATTGGCTGGAGGGCGGCGAACAAACTAACCCTTCGCGCCGTTTAGTTCTTAAAGGCCCCTACAAAGACATGGCCGGCAAAGGCTGGGTGATTACTTTTGCCCGGCCGGTCTACAGTGGCGATGAATTTCTGGGCATGGTGGCGCTGGATCTGAGCGTAAATACGCTGGAGCATTTGACCAATGTGGGAACGGCGACGGGCGAATCCATGTTGATCAGCGAGAATGATCGCCTTATCGCCCGCCAGAGTGGTTTTGCACCGGGCGTATTGTTGCACCCGCCGTTGAGCACCAGCCTCACGGAGTGGGACAAGGGTAAAGACGGTGACCTGTGGCTCAGCAGTTGGGTGATTGATGACGAACTCTGGCTGGTGCATCGCTTGACCCGCGCGCAATTGTGGCGTGCGGCCGCGCGCGACAGTGTGGGTGTTTGGTTTGTGGTGGTGCTGATTACGATTCTCGCCATTATGTCGCTGCGCCTGCAGCGCACACTGGCAGAAGTCACGCGCTTAACGCGGGTTGATCCACTCACCCAGGCATTTAACCGGCGCGGTTTTTTTGAATCGGCAGAAGTTGCTATGGCCGTTGCCAAGCGCCAACAGCTCAGCCTGGCGGTGTTGATGATGGATATAGATCACTTCAAAAAAATTAACGACACCTATGGTCACGCGGTGGGTGATGCGGTGCTGAAACAGCTGGGCGCTAATTTGTTAAACGCCTGTCGCCCCTCGGATGTGTTTTGTCGCTGGGGCGGTGAAGAATTTATTATGTTGATTGCGCTGGATAAAGTGGAAAATGCGCGGGATGTGGCCGAGCGCATGCGCAGCGCCGCCCAGCGCACGCGGATTACTACCGACAATAGCCCCATCACCTTGAGTGGCGGTTTGGTCATCCTGGGCTCCGAAGAACCCTTGGAAGAAGCCATTAACCGCGCCGATGCCTTGCTCTATGAATCCAAACAAGAGGGGCGCAATCGCATCACCTATGGTTAATGCATTACCTGCGCCGCAAGACAAAAGCGCGTTCGCCAATAACTACTGCTCCCAGCATCAACAAAAATAACAACAGCGCAACCCCGCCAAAAAGCGACGTAGTCGCGATTGCACTCATAAAAATAATTGCAAAAAAAACCGGCGTTATTCGATTGCTCATGATTTTCCCTCCAATAGCAAAATAATAAATTCTTCGGTGATGTTTAGGCGTAGTCTGTACGCTAACGTACATAGCTACCGCGATTGCTCGGCTAAGATGCTGACACCTGGATGTTCGATAGCACTTATTGGAGTAACGCCTATGCCACAAACAGCTAAATCCCCGTCATTAAAACCGCAACAAAATTATCTGATTGCCGCCTTGCCGGCCGAGGTACAAGCGCGCTTGCTCCCCAACCTTGAATTGATTGCACTGCCGTTAGGCAAAGTTTTGTATGAATCCGGCGGCACCCTGCGCCATGTGTATTTCCCTATCGATTGCATAGTGTCGCTCCTATACGTGATGGAAAACGGTTCATCGGCAGAAATTTCAGTGGTGGGTAAAGAGGGCATTATCGGTATCGCGCTGTTTATGGGGGGCGAAAGTACACCGAGTCGCGCCATCATCCAAAGCGGCGGTTATGCCTACCGCTTGCTGGGGCAAAAATTCAAAGAAGAATTTAATCGCCACACTGAAATGCTGATGTTGCTCCTGCGCTACACCCAATCGCTCATTACCCAAATGGCACAAACCGCCGTGTGCAATCGCCATCACTCTATCGATCAACAATTGTGTCGCTGGCTGCTGTTGTCGTTGGATCGATTGCCAAGTAATTGTTTAACCATGACGCAAGAATTAATTGCCAACATGCTTGGCGTAAGGCGCGAAGGTGTCACCGAAGCGGCGGGTAAATTACAAAAACTGGGCGTGATTGAATATTCGCGCGGAAAAATTACCGTGCTGGATCGCCCGCAGTTGGAGCAATTAACCTGTGAATGTTATGCCGTTGTAAAAAAAGAAACTGATCGGCTTATGCCTTGCCCATTAACCATTGCGTCGGTCATTCGCCCTTGCGAATTGCCGCGTATCTTGCGTATGCCTCCATGCGCGCAGTAACACAATTCCTTGTCTTACTGCACAATTTCTCCTTCCTAACTAAACCCCAGTTCATGACTAGGGTTTAATGCGCACAGCGAGCAATACTCCGCCCAGAATAATAAAACCAATGCCGAGCGATAAGGGAATGTTCACTCGCTGCTCTTCTTTTACGCTCAACTTCAGCGGGCCAATATTAGTTTCGTGTGTCTCCTTGGTGTAACTGAAACCGCCGTAAGCAAGACCGGCAATACCAATAATGATAAATGCCAGGGCGATAATTTTTTTCAGATCCATAAAGTTTGCTCTGTTATTAATAAAAGAAGCACATTCTGGAATTTGCGAGTGGCGGCTGTCGGTGCGCTAGCGTACATGCCGTGCGAACAAAAAAAATTATCGATTTAGGTGGTTCTGTGCCCTGCCGTACGGAGTTGGTGTAGCTAAACCGGCATGCTCTTATGGTCGTTTATTCATTCCTAAAGAGGCTTCCTATGAATACTTTTCATTTACCTGTTTTTACTAACACCGCCACAGCGACTACTGCGCAACTTGGCGCACGTGCTGCCCATGTTTTTAGCATTGCGTTATTAATGGCATTTTTATTCGCCGTACTGGTGGGTTGCAGTTCTACCTCCACCCGCTCAAGCACCGGCGAATATATTGATGACAGTGTCATAACCACGAAAGTAAAAGCCGCCATCCTTGAGGACAAAGAACTCAAAGTGACAGAAATTAATGTTGAGACTTTTAAAGGTGTGGTGCAGCTCAGTGGTTTCGTCACTTCACAAAGCGATATCAACCGCGCGGTGAGTGTTGCCCGTGGTGTCGGTGGTGTTAAATCGGTAAAAAATGATATGCGCATTAAATAGTGTTTTAGTTGCTTCTTATTATTGGAGAGTCACATGTTAGCTGCTCAATATCCGCATCTCGTTTTATTGCCTGGTTTGGTGAATGATTCACGCTTGTGGCAACACCAGGTATCCGGGCTTGCGGAAATTGCGCAGGTGACTGTTGGCGATTTAACCAAAGGCCACACCATCGCCGAAATGGCTTCGGACATTTTAGCCAGCGCGCCAGCCGGGCCATTTGCCTTGGCTGGTTTGTCGATGGGTGGTTATGTTGCACTGGAAATTATGCGCGAGGCGCCGGAACGGATTGTGGCGCTCGCATTACTGGATACCAGTGCGCGGCCCGATTCGCTTATTGCGCGCGACATGCGCAACGAAGCAATTGAACAGGCAGAATCCAATTACCAAGCGGTCATTGCAGCACTAATGCCTAAACAGCTGCACCCCATGCATATGGAGGATGCAGATCTCGTCAGTTTAATTACCGATATGGCAATGAGCCTGGGCAATAAAATTTTTATTCGTCAGCAGCGCGCCATCGCCGGTCGTATCGATAGTATTCCCTCATTATCATTAATTAAATGTCCAACGTTGGTGTTGTGCGGTCGCGAGGATGCACTGACCCCTATAGGTCTGCATCAGGAAATGGTGGCGGCAATAGAAGGCGCAGGTTTAATGATGGTGAGTGACTGCGGGCACCTCTCTGCGCTTGAACAACCACAGCGTGTTAATGAAGCGCTAATCCAATGGCTTGCAAAAATTATTCATTAATAAAACTCGTTGATTGCTAAATAATTTGATTCAGCAATTATTCACCGGGTAAAGCGACACTCTGAAATATTCACCTTTTGTTAAACCTGCGCATGCGGGTATGCCTAACACCAACAGGTTAAATTAACGGCACTGGTCTTTAATTGCGGCCACAAAAAAATATTGCTGAAAAATTGAACAATAAAATTGAAAAACCCGCATAAAAATTGAAACTCTTTAAAAATAACACTGTCTCCGTTTGCCAGCGCACCGATCTCACTGCTAGAAAACCAGATACTGGCCACCGAAGAAGCCGCTCAGCTTATTGAGCCTAAGGTCTGGCTGCGCACTCCGCGCAATCACGGACGGCACATCTCCCGGAGCTACACATGAAACACACACCAACTAATTTACACACCCAAAATATTTCACGCACCCAATCACTCAAGCCTACCCGTCTTGCATTGGCAATCAGCCTTGCAGCCATGGTGAGCAGCCCGGTATTGTTTGCGCAAGCTGACAACAAATACGACCTTACTTCAAATTGGTACGGCGGTTTAAATATTGGCCAGACCCACGAAAGTATTAACGACGGCGCAATCGCCCAAAGCGAAATCGGTGGTGGTTTAACGTCACTGACTGATGATGATCGCGACAACGGTTACAAAGTATTTGCCGGTTACCAGTTGAATGACAACTTCGCCATTGAAGGTGGTTATTTTGATTTGGGCCAATTCGGTTCGCGTGCCGTTAAAGGAAATGAAGGCGCACTAAAAACCCGTACCAAAACGCGCGGTTTTAATCTGGATTTGGTTGGCTCATTGCCAATGACTGAAAAATTATCGGCCTTTGCCCGTGCCGGTGCACATTACAGTGAATCGAAAGACCGCTTTCAAGGTAGCGATAACGTGATTGTTACCGATCGCCATCGCCGCGATCGCGATGTGAATTTTAAATGGGGTGGTGGTCTGCAATATGATTTCACTCAAAAATTCGGTATGCGCCTTGAAGCAGAGCGCTATGCCATTAACGATGTAATGGGCAATAACGGCAACATCAACATGTACTCACTCGGCGCGCTGTATCGCTTTGGTGAGCCAAATGCAGCACCGGCTGCAGCCTACGTAGAGCCAGTGACTCGCCGCGATCAAATGCGCGATGAATACTGCACCACGCTCGATGTGCAATTTGAAATTAACAATGCCGAAATCCAGCGCGAAGATTTAGAGCGCCTGGCGGTAGTTGGCACCTTCCTGAAAAAATACCCGGACACCAAAGCCGTTGTTGAAGGCCACACGGATAACGTCGGCACGCCTGAATCCAATATGGAATTGTCGCGTGATCGCGCTGAAAGTGTCATGAGTTATTTGGTGCGCGAACAACGTGTTGCCAGCTCGCGTGTTAGCGCCGTAGGTTATGGCGATACCCGCCCAATCGCCAGCAATGCAACGGAAGATGGTAAACGCGCTAACCGTCGCATCAATACCATGATCTCTTGTGCCAATGACATTGAAGGTTTAACGCCTGCTGCTGCACGGGTAACCATGGGTATGTTGGTTGAGTTTGATAACAACAGCGCCGCGGTTAAACCGCAGTACTACAATGAACTCGGTAAGGTTGCCAAATTCTTGAAAGAAAACAAAACCGTGACCGCCACTATTGAAGGCCACACCGCTGATTTGCAAACCACGCCGGCACTTGCGCAGGAGATCTCACTCAAGCGCGCACAAAACGTAGTGGATTATCTAGTAACCCAGGAAGGTATTGAGCGCTCGCGCTTGACTGCAGAAGGCTTTGGTAAAACCCGTCGCTACTCCTACAACACCAGTGCTGCTGGTCAACAGGATAATCGCCGCGTAAACGTAATTTTTGCTTACCCGCAAAAATAATTGCACCGGCAATAGCCGGATTGTGATCAAAAAGCCAGCATTTGCTGGCTTTTTGCATTTTCGGTGGGCCGGTGCGGCGCATTTATTTGCTCGCTATGTTAGCCAGCGTACAGACGAAGCCCTAAAAAATAATGAAGATGCGCGGTTGCCTGAAAAAGAGCTGCAAGTCTTGTCGCTCCGGATTTGTTGTAGAGGGGCGATCATTTAATTTTTAGGGGATAGGTACATGACTGATGCAGAAAAGAGTGCTGCTCCCCGGAACGATGCACACCCGCTGGAGGGTGTGACTGAGGCGATGCGGCAGCAGGCACTGTTAAAAACCGGTGCGTTGCAAAATGCGATTTTAACCAGTGCGAATTTTTCAATTATCGCGACTGATGAAAAGGGCGTGATTCAGTTATTTAATGTCGGTGCCGAGCGCACATTGGGTTATGCCGCCGCCGATGTAGTGAACAAAATTACCCCCAGCGATATTCACGACCCGGAAGAAGAATTGGTGCGCGCACAAGCGCTCAGCCTGGAATTGGGTACGCAGATTAGCCCCGGTTTTGAAGCGCTTTCATTTAAAGCCTCGCGCGGGATTGAAGATATTTACGACCTCACTTACATCTGTAAGGACGGCAGCCGTTTTCCGGCGATAGTCTCGATAACGGCGCTGCGCGATGATTATGACCATTTAATCGGCTATTTATTGATTGGCACTGACAGTTCGCAACGTCGGCAGGTTGAGTTGAAATTAAATCAGGCTATGGCGATTGCGGAAAAAGCCAACCTCGCCAAATCCGATTTTCTCTCCAGCATGAGCCATGAATTGCGCACACCCTTGAGTGCGATTTTAGGTTTTGCACAATTAATTGAATCGGGTAATCCACCACCAACCGACACACAAAAACGCAGCATCGATCAGATACTGCAAGCGGGATGGTATCTGCTGGAATTGATTAATGAAATTCTCGATTTGGCGTTAATTGAATCGGGCAAATTATCGCTCTCGCTTGAGCCTATGGGCTTGGCGGATGTGATGCTGGAATGCGCGGCGATGATTGAACCGCAAGCGCATAAACGCGGTATTCGTGTGACATTTCCGCCACTGGGCATGCGCTATTTTGTGAAGGCAGATCGCACCCGCGTTAAACAAGTGCTGATTAATTTGTTATCCAACGCCATTAAATACAACAGTGTTGGCGGCAGTGTCACTGTGACCTGTGAGGAGCGTGTGCCGGGGCGCATTCGTATTTCCGTGGAGGATACAGGCTCAGGTTTGGCGCCCGAACAAATCGAACAATTATTCCAGCCGTTTAATCGCCTTGGACAGGAAGCCAATGCGGAAGAGGGCACAGGTATAGGTTTGGTTATGACCAAACGGCTGGTGGAATTAATGGGGGGCGCCATTGGTTTGGACAGTGTGGTAGGGCAGGGCTGCGTATTTTGGGTGGAAATGGATTTAACCAATACCCGAGTGCAGGATGTCGGTGAAGTCAGTGATGAGCCGACAAAAACCTATCGCCAAACGAATGCTGCACAACATTTGTTGTTGTATGTAGAGGACAATCCCGCCAATTTGATGTTGGTGGAAGACCTGATTGCGCGTCGCCCGGACATTAAATTAATTACCGCGCGCGACGGCCTGGAAGGTGTTGCACTGGCGCGCAGTGCACTGCCCGACATGATTTTGATGGATATTAATTTACCCGGTATCAGCGGTATTACGGCGCTGCTTATTCTCGCCAAAGACCCAAGCACCAAACATATTCCGATTGTGGCACTGAGCGCAAATGCAATGCCGCGCGATATTGCCAAGGGCTTGGAGGCCGGTTTTTTCCGCTACCTCACCAAGCCCATTAAAGTGAATGAATTTATGGATACGCTCGATCTCACACTCAAACATGCTGATGCGCACCCGGCGCCACACGCGGGGCAACCCCTATGACGCTGACGACGATGGATTTGCTAAACGCAAAAATTTTAATCGTGGATGATCAGCTCTCCAATGTGCAATTGCTGGAGCAATTACTCAGCGAGGCGGGCTATAAAAATCTCAGCGCTACCCTCAACCCCTTGGAGGTCTGCGCACTGCATCGCCAGCACCAATACGATTTAATTTTGCTCGATTTACAAATGCCGGGCATGGATGGTTTTGAAGTGATGGCGGGTTTGCGTACCAATATTACCGACGCCTATTTGCCGGTTATTGTATTGACCGCCCAGCCCGCACATAAACTGCGTGCATTGCAGGCTGGCGCAAAAGATTTTATCAGCAAGCCGTTTGATTTAATTGAAGTGAAAACACGTATCAGCAATATGCTGGAAGTGCGTTTGCTGTATAAAAAATTGGAAGACTACAGCAAAGAACTGGAAGAAAAAGTGGCCGAGCGCACTGCAGAATTGCGCGAAAGTGAAGCGCGTTTTCGCAGCCTGACCGAGCTGGCCTCCGATTGGTATTGGGAGCAGGATGAACGCGGTTATTTCACCAAAGTGTCTGGCCCGGTACTGGATATGCTCGGCATTCGCGTCGATACACTGGATGGCAGCACCAAGGGTGATGACCCGGACGGATGGGACGCCGCCGAGCGCGCGCAATTACACGCGGCTATTGAAGCGCGCCAACCTTTTATTGATTTTGCGTTCAGCCGCACTTATCCCGACGGTTCACAGCAGCATTATCGTGTGAGTGGTGAACCCATGTTTGATCAAGCCTGTCGCTTTATCGGCTATCGCGGCATAGGCGTGCAGTGTAAACAAATGGTGTACAGCAATGCCCTTATCAACAATACCGCCAGTAGTTAATTCTGCACTCACAAAACCAAAGGGCGCATCGATGATTTCCGCTGAAAAAATGCAGACACCCCACCTGAATTTTTTACTGGGCGCACTACCTGCCGCCAATCTTGCGCCGCTTGAGGCGAATTTGGAATTAGTGCAACTGCGCCTGGGCGATATGCTTTACGAACCCAACACACAATTACAGCACGCTTATTTTCCCACGAGCGCCATAGTGTCGTTGCACTATGTCACTGCCTCGGGCGCCTCGGTGGAAATTTCCGGTGTGGGAAATGAAGGTATGGTGGGTATTTCGCTGTTTATGGGTGGCAACACCACACCCAGCTCCGCCATGGTACACACCAGCGGTTACGCATATCGCCTGGAGCGGTCGCTGCTAAATGCCGAGTTTGCAAACAATATTGCCCTACAAAAAATGCTGCTGCGCTACACCCAGGCACTTATCACTCAAGTCTCCCAAACCGCCGCGTGCAATCGCCACCACTCAGTGGAGCAACAACTCAGCCGCTGGTTGCTACTCACCTTGGATCGCATCACCTCGGGTGAATTTGTACTCACGCAAGAATTAGTTGCCAACATGCTCGGCGTGCGCCGCGAAAGTGTTACGGCTGCTGCAGCGAGTTTGCAGGGAAATGGATGCATTAGTTACCGGCGCGGGCACATATCCGTACTCAATCGCAAAAGCCTTGAGGGTTATGCTTGCGAATGCTACGCCGTAGTGCGGAAGGAAATGCAGCGGTTGTTGGGAGCAGCCCAAACCTGAACCAATTTACATCCCCAGTGCAGTCAATGTTAAGTACAACATTCTGCACTGGGGTAGTTATTCTCTGCTTCACTTGGCACACATAGTGCGCCCGCTCTTACCCGACTGGCATCACAGTTTTAACTCACTGATTCCTTAACTCTGGACATACAGCGTTGAATCCTTACACTGCGCGTTTAAGTTTCTACGCGATCATCAACACAAGGATGCAATTTTGGTCAATCTCATTATTAAAAGCTTTACTGGTCAGTCCTATGAGCTGACCAGTCGCTCAAATCCATCCCGTTCATCTTCAGCAAAACGCTACTCCAGCGATTCCTATTCAACCTTTCGCTTCGTTGCAACGCTGCCGCTGGCACCAGCGCAATGGGTGCAAATTCTAAAAAGCACTCATCAACGGCTCCCCGATTTTCACAGCAGTCATCCGGGAGAGGTGTATCAAGCTGTTGCCGAGGCGATTGTGCGGGGCGACTTGTCGCTCTATCAGCTGCCTTCAATGAATGCCAACCATTGTCTGGCGGGCAAAAAGGGTTTTGGTCTAAGCATCATCAAAGGCCCCAAACCCCACAGCGCAACTGATCTCAGCCCGGAGTCGATTAAAACGGCAGCTTCTGCCCAACAATTGTTGGCGGAATTAGGCATTAGCAATGAGGCGTTTTTAGGTTATTTGAGTGGCGAAAATCTCTACAACAGCTATCAAAAACGAAACCCTTTGGCCGAAGCCTTAGGGTTACTCGCTACTGGCGAATTGCTTGCCTACAAAATTCCCCTACCACCCAAAACTCCATCGGTAAAAGCGCAGGAATTTCTCCCGGTTACTGCAGCAGATAGACCGGTGCCTTTGGCGCCGGAGACGAATTTTCCTGTTGGCAGCAAAGCACCAACAAAGTCTGAGATTGCCAGTGCGGAAGGTAACTCTGATGAACAAGTAGCAGCAAGAAAGGAGGTCGCTTATGATTTCTATAAAAAAGAAGGAATGCCTCCCTCAAAAATAGAAGGACATACTGCGGGTATTGATTTTTCAAAGCCCGTTGAAATCATATCTTTGCCGGTTGGAAAAACGGTAAACCAATATCAAGTTCCGGGTGGTCCTCAAGGTAATTATTATGCAGAACCTGGCATACCACCGACCAAATTAGGCATTTCGGATAAAGCTAAAAATTGGAAAACAGGGGAGATTGTGACTAAGGAAGTAAATGTTTACGAAACTAACTCATCTGTTAAAGTTTTACGATCAACAGCTGCTAGAATAGATGATACTTGGTCAATACCAAATGAAATCACAAAAACAGATGGTGGAGCGGTGCAGTTTTTTACTATGCAATCCGGAAAATTTATTAAAAAATAAGTGTGAGTATTAAAAAGAATGAACTTATTAAACACTAATATCGCCCAAGCTCAGTCACTTGTAGATGCTCTTCTACAAGAAAATCCCGATTTTCCTTTGTGGCGTTCAATTAAAAATCAGCTTGACTTTATTGAAAGTGATTTTGAGGTGAGTGGTAGTTTTAAAAAAAAATCTGATCTGGAAATGGTAAAAAGAATAATTTTAGGTGTTCAATCAATAAGGGAGGTTGAGCCAGGTAATCCTGAGTTATCAGATCTTTTATGCGAAATTGACTATCAGTACAAAAAGCTATACGGGCTTGTAAAATAAATTTTGCAATGGTTGCTCAACGAAATAATCAGAAAGCAAGATTATTTGATTATTTTTTGCTGCAGTCGTTTTTTAGCATGTGATTAAGGAATTTTATTTTTAGCCTTCATTGTGTAATAGATACGAGTATCGTGTTGTAGAAACATTGACGTTTGAAAACAATCCGTCACCTATTTCTGGCATGACTAATGTCAAAACAATTGAACTAAAGCCGATAAGGGGGGTTAAATGAATCAAAAAATAATTTCTCAGCCCTTAGGTCTAATTGATCCAGATAAATTAAAAGTCAATGAGCAGTTTCTATTTTCTATTTATTATGAGATGTTTCCAGAAAAAAAGGTAAGGTTATATAAAAAAGATAATTACTTGGTAATACATACCGTATTTTGGAACAAGCTTAATAAATCTTGGAATATGACACAAAAAGAATTTCCATTGTCTGCTTTGCCCTGGCTTGTGGATCGTTTTGAAAATGGTTTTTTTAAACCACAGGATCAAGGTGGAGTCTCTGATTTTGAGCGTAGCCTGCGAAAAGAGTTTAATGGTGAGTTCATTGGCATTAATGCAATGGCACATTGCTGCGCAGAAAATTTACCGGGT
>NZ_JH668210.1:0-27118 GCF_000263355.1 Cellvibrio sp. BR
CATAGTCTTTTTTCATTTTATTATCTAAAAATTCGATCCGGGGTTCGCACACTAATTTTCCGATGGCTGACGTATAATTAGCCAATAAATTTCATGGGATTTTTTTATGAGCAGCAAAGACAAACTGGTGATTTTTGATACTACTTTGCGCGATGGGGAGCAAAGTCCCGGTGCTTCTATGACCCGGGATGAAAAAGTTCGCATTGCAAAAATGCTTGAAAAAATGCGTGTAGATGTCATTGAGGCTGGTTTTGCGATTGCCAGTCCTGGTGATTTTGAGTCAGTACGTGCGGTTGCCGAAGTAATAAAAGATTCAACTGTCTGTAGTTTGGCGCGTGCGGTGAAGGGAGATATTGAACGTGCAGCAGAAGCTATCAAACCGGCCAATTCAGGGCGTATACATACCTTTATCGCCACATCTTCCATTCATATGAAATACAAGCTGCAAATGGAGCCGCCCAAAGTATTAGAGCAGGCTGTTGCAGCGATTAAACTAGCGCGTCAGTTTACCGATGATGTTGAGTTTTCACTTGAAGATGCCAGCCGTTCAGAGTTCGAATTCATGTGCCGCATTATTGAGTCGGTGATTAATGCGGGCGCGCGCACGATTAATTTACCCGATACCGTTGGTTACGGTGAGCCTGGAGAATATGGCTTACTGTTTCGCCGCTTGATAGAAGCAGTTCCTAATTCTGATAAAGCGATTTTCTCTACCCACTGTCACAACGATTTGGGCCTTGCCGTTGCCAATTCACTCTCTGCAGTTATGTATGGTGCACGGCAAGTCGAGTGTACAATCAATGGCTTGGGAGAAAGAGCGGGTAATGCTGCACTTGAAGAAATTGTAATGGCAGTGAAAACGCGCAAAGATTTAATGCCCGTTGAAACAAGTATTGATATAAGCCACATAGTGCCAACCTCGCGTCTGGTTTCAACGATCACCGGTTTTCCGGTGCAGCCTAACAAGGCAATAGTGGGTGCAAATGCTTTTGCACATGAGTCGGGAATTCATCAGGATGGTATTTTAAAGCATCGCGAAACCTACGAAATTATGCGCGCGGAAGATGTAGGTTGGAATACCAATAAATTGGTTTTGGGCAAACACTCAGGGCGCGCTGCGGTGAAAGCTCGATTTGAAGCCTTGGGTATAAGTTTTGCGGATAGCGATGCGCTCAATAATGCGTTTGCCAAGTTCAAAGAGTTGGCTGATAAGAAACATGAAATTTTTGATGAAGATTTACAGGCATTGGTTAGCGCTTCGCAAACTCACGAACTTGTTGATGTTTATGAATTTCAGGCTCTAGAGATTCACTGCAAAACGGGGCAGAACCCTAAAGCATCGTTGCAATTAAAGGTAAGTGGAGAAAGCCTATCAGTAGCGTCTACTGGTTCAGGCCCTGTTGATGCTGCATTTAAAGCGATTGAGACTTTGGCGAATAGCGGTGCCGTATTGCAGCTCTACTCTGTCAATGCGATTACCCAGGGTACGGATTCTCAAGGTGAAGTCACGGTTAGGCTTGAGCATCGAGGCCAGATTGTTAACGGTGTGGGAGCGGATACCGATATAGTGGCTGCTTCGGTTAAGGCTTATGTGCATGCATTGAACTTGCTCGTATCGCGCGGTGCAAAAGCGCACCCACAGCATGGTGGAATTTAAAGACAATGGCGAATGAGCCGCAACGGCAAGCTTATCTTTCTGCGCTAGGCATAGAAAATTACATGCCGCGCATGATATTACCTTTTGCTCCGCCATCGGTTGTTTGTGAACTGCCCATTTCGGTAGCGGCGCAAGAGCCCTCGTTATTGCAAGATAAGTTCGCGCCAACTTCTTTGTCCCCCATAACATTAACGCCGTTAGCCGCGCCCGTCGGCAATAGTGTCGCATCTGAAATTCTTGCCGATGTGGCACCCGTTAAAAAATTAACTGTACCTATTAATGCAGCTAGCATTCTTGATCAGTTTGAAACCAAAAAAGCACCTGTTATTGAGCCATTTGCATTGAGCTTATGGCGCCCTGCACCCGGTTTTTTGATTGTCGATTCGCGCAATTCCAGTTTGGCCCTACCAACAGAATTATTGTTGAATAATTTGTTGCGCACATTTTTACCAACGATAAAACCTGATTTGCGCGAAGAGGTCATGCGTTGGCCGATGATTGAAAACCGATTTGTTTCGCGTACAGCCGATGACGCGCGCAATGAATTGCAAACCTGGCTCGCTGTAGAGAACGAGTTGCGCCCAATTAACAGATTGTGGTTGATGGGGGACAACGCCGCTCGTTATTTGTTGGACGCCGAAATAAAACCTGCAGATGTCTATTGGCAGGAACATGTGTTGAACTCTACGGGAACTGGTGTGAATTCGCTGCGCGCCATTATTTTGCCGAGCTTGGTGGAATTGTTGCAGCAGCCCCGTCTTAAGGCTCATTTTTGGGCGAGCGTTAAATAGATTTATTTCATGAATGATATTCCACATTTTGTTACTTACACTGGTCTCGAACTTTGTTTGCGTGAAATTACTGCGGCGGATATTCCTGCCGTTATGCAGCTGGAGCGCAGTGCGCATTCACATCCCTGGCGGCAATCCAGCTTTGAGGACTGCTTGAAAGGGCGGCAAAAATGTTGGCTGGCAGAGACCAAAAACACCCTGGTAGGTTATGTTGTTGTCACTCATGGTGGCGGTGATGCAGAGCTATTGAATTTGGCTGTTTCGCCCGCGTTTCAACGCAAAGGTATTGGCCAGTCTTTGCTGGAATACGCCACGCAATGTGTGGCAGGCAAGGCAGATATGCTTTTTCTTGAGGTGAGGGTGTCCAATCAAAAAGCGATTGAACTCTATTCCAAAGCAGGTTTTTTTGAACTGGGTAATCGCAAAAATTATTATCCCACCGCCAATGGACATGAAGATGCTTTGCTTATGGCGCGCCAGCTTTAGTGTTTTACCGGGCGCTTCTGCAATTTGCGTTGTAAGGTTCGACGATGCATTCCCAATGCCCGTGCCGTAGCGGAAATATTCCCCGCATTTTCTTGTAGCACACGTTGTATATGTTCCCATTCCAGTCGATCAACTGAAATTGGTGAGTAATCTATATCTACCGTAAACGATGACTCTTCCGTATCAAATGCCGCCAGTATTTCATTTGCATCGGCGGGCTTGCACAGATAATTAGTTGCACCGAGTTTGACTGCCTCTACTGCAGTAGAAATACTTGAATATCCTGTGAGCATTACGATTACCACATCCGGTTGGCGCAATTTGAGTTCGCGAATAAATTGCAAACCAGAATCCGCTCCTAATTTCAAATCGACAATCGCGCGCTTGAAATGAAACTTTTCTAATAACTGTAATGCATCGCTAGGGCTATTGGCCGCTTCGCACAATAGGTTACGGCGCTCCAAGGCCCGTGTTAATAGGCTGGCGAAGGTGATGTCGTCATCCAGAATGAGAAAGTCCCGGTTATTCATCGTGGTTGCTCGCAACGGATGGCGGTTTAAGCGGAAGTACCAGTTCGGTAATTGCGCCGCGTATAGCTCGATTGTATAAACGTACTTCACCACCGTAACGATTAATAGTGGTTTGTGTCAGCAGCAAACCAATGCCCATCCCTTTATTTTTTGTCGATACCACACTTTTCCCAAGGTGCGCTTGTACCTCCTTATTAATGCCCGGTCCTTCATCGGTTATCGTCCAATAAAGTTGTTGTTTATCCCAGTGAATATCAATCTGAATATTTGTCGGGCTTGCATCGGCGGCATTATTCAACAGATTTAAAATTGCTTGTGCAATGGTCGGATGAAATTGGCATTCTACAGATACTTGGTTATTGGCCAGATGAATTTGTGCGGTGACATCGGGGCGCATCAGTTGCCAGTTTTCCAATAGGTTTTTACAGTAGTTATCGACGGGTTCTTTGGCGACTTGGCCATCTTTGGTTTGTTCGGCAGTGGCGATTAAATTACGCAAAATTGTTGAGCAGTGAGCCACTTGGTCTTGTAGTAGCACTAAGTCTTTTTGTAGATGTGTATTGCTTTGGTATTCATCGCGTAGCTCATTAAGCAGTAATTTCATGCTGGATAATGGTGTTCCCAGTTCATGCGCCGTTCCGGCGGCAAGGGTTGCGACAGCCATAACCTGTTCGTCGCGCAGTTGGTCTTCACGCCAGCGATTTAATTGTGCTTCTTGCAGACGTAAATCACGCGCCATTTTCACGACGAAATAAGTAATGAGTCCGGCACTGATAAAAAAATTCAGCCACATTCCCAACGCATGTAAGTTCAAAGAATCTCCGCCATGATGCTGGTGTGGCGCAAGTGCGGGCAGAGGAATATTAAAAAATAACAAGATGGAATAACTGATAATACTGATTGTGGTAATGCTCAATGTGTAGCGACTGTTTAACGTGGCAGCGGAGATGCAAATGGGTACTAAAAAATAAGAAACAAAGGGGTTATTGGCACCGCCGCTAAAATAAAAAACGGCACTTAAGCAGGCGAGGTCAATCAATAGCTGGATAAAAAACTCAATATCAGTAACCGGTAGTTTTTGTCGCAAGCGCGAAAAAGTTAACAAATTCACACTGGTTAATATTACCAGCGCAATAAGTATTTCCGTAAAAGGAAGATTGATTGAATCTCGCCAAAGACAAAACAGGGCGGCAATACCTAAACAAATTAAAACGAGCGTACGGATAATTACCCAGTAGCCAAGATGTTGGCCGTGGTCAGCGAGGGTAAATGGTGCCCGGTTGGTGGTATCCGATTTAGGATTGTTGGAGTTCATTGCTCGATCGCTGGCTGTTGCCACAATGTGTTTGGCGATTATAGCGCTAAGGGGCGCAATAACCGATTATCCCTTGCCGTGTGCGACACTTTGTCGCAGCTTTAACAGCCGCAAGCGCGGGGCCACAAGGGGACTGGTGTATACTGCACGCCCATTTTTGTTCCGCGCATTTGGCAGTTTTTATGGCAACACCCCTACAGGCAACCCTTACCGAAGGGCGCGTTCCCGAACAATTAAAAAGTTTGGCGCTGCCCTTGGTTTGGGGGCTGATGGCAACTATGTCGCTCAATGCAATAGAGACTTTTTTTATTGCCCAATTAGGGCGCGAGCCCCTTGCAGCACTCAGTTTTACTTTTCCGGTCATTATGGTGCTCACCAGTCTCGGCATTGGTCTTGGGGCGGGTACTTCCTCCGCGGTAGCACGTGCGATTGGCGAGGGTGATCCACACAAAGCCAAGCGCCTGGCAACCGATGCCATGAGCCTCACCTTTATTATCTCCGCCAGTGTGTGTTTACTCGGCTGGGTTACCCTGGAACCGCTGTTTCTCGCCTTGGGCGCTACGCCCGATTTAATCCCGCTCATCCGCTCTTACATGTCGATCTGGTATTTCAGTGCCCCTTGTTTAATGGTGCCGATGGTGTGTTTATCCGCCCTGCGGGCGATGGGCATGAGTCAGGTGCAGGGCTATTTGATGGGGGGCGCAGCGCTATTGAATGTACTGCTCGACCCGCTGTTGATCTTTGGTTTACTCGGGTTTCCAGCGCTGGGATTACAGGGCGCAGCATTGGCGACATTAATTACCCGCGCGCTGATGTTGGTGGTGGCGCTCTATATATTGCACGCGCGCGTACATATGCTGGTGACCCCATTCTTGCCCTGGCAGAAATTAAAGGCGTCGTGGATGGCCATTATTGAGGTGGGTGTGCCAGCGATGTTTGCCAATGTCATCATTCCGTTTGCCAGTGCAATAGTGGTTGCGATGGTAGCTGCGTACGGCACCGATGCGGTTGCCGCACTGGGTATTGCGATGCGCATAGAACCTTTGGCATTGATAGTGTTTTATGCCCTTTCGGGAGTAGTTGGGCCATTTTTTGGGCAGAATTACGGTGCAGGTCGCGTAGAGCGATTACAGGAAGCCTTGCGGGTACTGACGGTTTTCTGCCTCGCATTTGGTTTGGGGCTGGCATTATTGCTGGGTATTTTTGGGGCGGAGATTGCCCGCCTATTTGGCGATCACCCCGAAGTTGTCAGCATCACTGCCGCTTATTTTATGATTGTGCCTATCAGTTATGGCGCCTATGGGTTGGTGATGTCGGTCAACGCGGCCTTTAATGGTTTGGGGCGTCCCTGGCCGGCAATGATTATTTCCTCGGGACGCGTCTTTTATATTTATTTGCCACTTGCCTGGTTGGGGCAGCATTGGTGGGGCATGATTGGTATCTTTATTGCCACTGCATTTGCCAATCTCGGCCTCGGTATTTGGGCTTGGTGCTGGCTCAAAACACATATCCAACAGCAGACCCTGCTCGCTGAGGCCTAACGCGCGCAAGCTTGCGCAACAGGTTATAATTTCCTCATCTTTTTCTTCATTTTTAACACGCGATATTTCTATGATTAATTTAACTGCTGAACTGGCAAAGCGCCGTACCTTTGCCATTATTTCTCACCCCGACGCCGGTAAAACTACTGTCACCGAAAAATTATTGCTCTGGGGTAACGCCATTCAGTTAGCCGGTTCGGTTAAAGGTAAGCGCGGCCCGCACGCCAAATCTGACTGGATGACTATGGAGCAGGAGCGCGGAATTTCCGTAACCTCATCGGTAATGCAATTTCCCTATAAAGATCGCATAGTCAACCTGCTTGATACTCCCGGCCACGAAGACTTCTCGGAAGATACTTATCGCACACTCACTGCGGTGGACTCGGTGCTGATGATGATCGATGGCGCAAAAGGTGTAGAAGATCGCACTATTAAATTGATGGAAGTCTGCCGCCTGCGTGACACACCCATTCTCACTTTTATCAACAAAATGGATCGTGAAAGTCGCGATGCGGTTGAGCTGCTGGATGAAATTGAAAACGTACTAAAAATTACTGCTGCGCCCATCAATTGGCCTTTGGGGAGCGGCAAGGAATTTGTCGGCGTCTATAATTTTTATACTGATGTGATTCACGTTTATCAGCAGGGCATGGGGCACACAATTCCCGATGATATTCAAATCAACGGGTTGGATAGCGACGAGGCTACCAAACTGCTGGGCAGTTACGCGCAGGATATTCGCGATCAAATTGAATTTGTGCGCGGTGCAACCCATCAGTTTGATTTGGATGAATATTTGGCGGGGCGTATGACGCCGGTATTTTTTGGTACCGCACTGGGTAATTTTGGTGTGCGTGAAATGCTGGATGGCTTTGTCGAGTGGGCACCAACCCCGCGTGCGCGTGCAACCCATGAGCGTTTGGTTGAGCCGGCGGAAGAAAAGTTCAGCGGTTTTATTTTTAAAATTCAGGCGAATATGGATCCAAAACATCGCGACCGCATCGCCTTTATGCGCATCTGTTCCGGCACTTATTCGCAGGGCATGAAAATGAAGCATGTGCGTTTAGGGAAGGATGTAAAAATTGCCGATGCAGTAACCTTTATGGCGGGTGACCGCAGTGCAGTGGAAGAGGCAATTGCTGGCGATATTATCGGTTTGCACAACCACGGCACTATTCAAATTGGCGATACCTTTACCGAAGGGGAGAGCCTCAAGTTCACCGGTATCCCTCACTTTGCGCCTGAATTGTTTCGTCGCATTCGCTTGAAAGATCCACTGAAAATGAAACAGCTGCAAAAAGGCCTGCAGCAATTATCGGAAGAGGGGTCGACCCAGGTATTTTTCCCGGTTAACAATAACGATATTGTGGTTGGCGCTGTGGGTGTACTGCAATTTGAAGTGGTGGCCTATCGTTTGAAGGATGAATACAAAGTGGAAGCTATGTATGAGCCAGTGAATGTGACCACCGCGCGCTGGTGTGACTGCGATGACACCAAAAAGCTGGAAGAATTTAAACGTAAATGCGCCGAGAATCTCGCGTTGGATGGCGGCGGTCACCTGACCTATCTCGCACCGTCGCGGGTAAATCTATCCTTAACCCAGGAGCGTCACCCCGAGGTAGTGTTCCGCGCAACCCGTGAGCACTAATTAGTATGCTGGCGTTTGTCATTACTCTTGCTGTGTTTTTAATGGTAATGGCGGTTTTGCTCTGGGTAAAAACGCCACATTATTTAATGACAAAGGCCGATGTAATTGCCCTGTTACAAAAGGTATTGGTTGGTCAGGCGAGTGAAAATGAATGGGCGATTTTTTTATCCAGCTCGTTTCGCCACTGTCCTCCTCTTGAAACTATTCGCACGGCCTGCGCGGCTATTGATGAAACGGAATATCTCGGTCATACCCGGGCCGGATTTTTATTCAGTGAACCCGGCTTGGCGCAGCTGCGTGCTATTCTTCAACAGGTTGAAGCATTAGATATTGATGTCAGGTAGCATGGGCGCTTGCTCGCCCATACTGCGCTAAATTGTGCGACTATTTTTAACCAACTGCAGGTTCTACTGTGACAATAGCCTCTGACAACAAGGATCTTATCTGGGATCTCGATGCTTTTAACCAGCGGCAACGCGCGGTTGATTTCGTTATGGGGTTCGAAAACAGACTGTGTGTTTACTCAAGCTCCGTAGAGCAACTCTATACCAACTACAATATTTTCTTCCCAAAAGAAGAGGAGCGTAAGTTGGTGATTTTGCCCAACCCTTACGCACCGCACGACACGTTTAATGGCATCCCTGAATCGGCAGTGACACCAACGGGTATGGAGATTATTCCCGGCATTTATCAATCCCGCCCGTGTTTGTTTTTACGTATTCCATTTCGCAGCGGTACTGTTAAATATCGAGCAGTACCCTTACAAATGGGGTTGAATATTGTTCGTCAGAAGTTACCTCCTAATAAGCCCTTATTGCCGGTATTAATGAAGGGAGACCTGCGCGAGTTGGACGCATCAACCCCTTGTTTGCATTTGCACGCGATTCATTTGGATCGTTTAACAGAACATTCCGGGTTGGAACGATCGGGAATTCATAAGGTGATTGAGCAGCGTTTGCGTCAGTTGAGCTAATTATTTTCAGCCTGAGATATAACTAAAAAAGCCACCTTGAGGTGGCTTTTTGTTGTGTGCTTATGGCGATTTTATCGCGCTATACTCCTGAATCAGGGGAGGGCCCAGCGCATGGGGACGCTGAATTCAAAACGAGTCCCTGAGATGGCTTCTGGCAATGCAGGAAAGGGCGCTGAACGTTTGATTGCTTCCAGTGCTTCTCTGTTTAACAAGTCGTATTGGCTGCTCTCAATAATACTACTGCTAATCAAGTTTCCATCGCGATCAACCACAACAGCGACCCGCACGTTACCCGCTTGATTGCGATCTAATGCACGTTGAGGATATTTGGTTTTGGTGCGGATTTTCTTAATTGAATCCGATACGTAGAACTGGCGTGCCAAGAGTGTTTGTGCGGTGAGTGCCGGGCCTTCATCCTCTTCCCCTTCGGCAACAGGTGTTGAAACCGGTGCAGCAGCTGCAGGTGCACTTGATGCCACTTGTGCAATTACGGGGGCTGCTGATGATTTGCTTACACTACTCTTTTGGGCAACTGGCAAAGGTATATCCAGTTTAGGTTTATCGAAAGCAGGTGCATCCAGTTTGGGCACTTCTGCTGGTGCTTGCGCTGCAGTAATCGGCTCCACGGCGGGGAGTTTATTATTCCAGGCATTAATTTCTGCTGCGCGATTTGCTGCAGGTGCAATAGCGGCAAATCGGCCACGTAAGCCAGCGTCGACATCACCAACTTTTAACAGGCTATCGCGATAATCAGATGATAGCGGTACGTTGCCAATCCAGGTGGCCAGTAACATATAAAAGAAGGACTCATCTTCGATCTTGCCCAGTTCAATATTATTCAGGTTGACCGATATTCCAGCGCCGGGTGCACTTGCGATTACAACGTGATCGTCTTTTTGTAAGCGTCCCTTGAACATATTGTCAAAAAGTACAGTATTGTCTGCCTGCGCCATTAATTCATCGGCTTTACTGTTCACGGCAAGCCCTTCAATCCACAAGCGGCTGAACCGACGTGCAGTGATGCCTTCAGGGGCAACTATTTTTAATTCCATGCGCATGGGCTGCGAGTTTCTCAACAGGGTGCCTGCATCATTGCTCAGCGACTCCGAAAAGAGCGCGCCAATAAAAACTTCACGGCCAAGTTCCTGGTGAACCCCCACACCATTTAACATTGGCTCTGCATGTAGAAATTGACTCAGGGTTGCCAGAAGGAGGCCGGGCAATACGCGTAATAGGTGGCTCAATCGCATAGTGGTACAACTCTCTATTAATGAGACTTTATTGTCTGTGGTTAATTTATTCTTTAGTAGCTGTTGCTGCCGTTATTATAAGTACGTTTGTATGATATAGAAAAATGAACAAGGAGCGAACTGTGTAAATGAGATGTCTACCGTTGTTCTGCCTCTTTTCAGTAGTATGATGCCCTTTCTATAAAGGTGATATAAGCTGGTAGCCCTATCGGCAAGTAAAGACAAATACACAGTGACACGGGTCAATGATGGAAACGAAGCCTATACATAAATATCCTAAAGCTACCCTGGAGCATTTACTCTCAGGAATCTCATTTTTCAAAGCCGTTCGTCAGCAAGACCCTAAGCAATTTGATTTGCTAGTTCAAGCATCCCGCATCGTTTCTTACCTGCCCGGTGAAATAGTGGTGCAAAAAGGTGAACAAAGTAATTGGTTGTATTTTTTGTTAAAGGGCAAGTTGGCTGTTTACGTCGATCAGCCTCTGCAAAGTGATCTGGTGAATTATGTAACACCGGGTGAAGTATTTGGTGATCTGGCGCAGTTAGTTGGCCAACCGCGCACCGCTACTATTATTGCGGATCAAAGCGCAAAAGAATCTACCGTGCTCGCATTGGACATCAATGTGTTTGGCCCCCTCAATGCAACCAGTCCCATTTCTCGTGCAACTAAATTAGTCTATTACCGTAATATGGCGCACAATCTGCGGTGGAAATTGGAAGTCTACCGCTCGCAGCATTTGCAGCATGTGCTAGCTAACAGGCATCGCCAGATAAAACTTTATCACGGCCCTAAAGATACATACGAAGAGCTATTGTCTCTCTTTGAACAATCGAAAGCCTTGGCAATCCTGCTCATTGAGTGGAATAAAGAGTTCGGTGTGCTCTCTGCCGAGGCGCTGCAACAACCGGGGCCGGTGTAAACGAGATACTGCTCATCCCGTTACCAAAGCCCTCGGGCAAAGCTTTTGTACACTGCTACACTAAAAAAATAACAACTTACAATTAGTGACTGCTGCAATGAAATTCGAAGATCTAAAATTGGCTTACGGCTATCCGTTGCAATTGCAAACCTCTTCTCTTTCCGGGCAGCCGGAGCGTTTTTCATGTCGACTAATCGGCTGTTTACCTGGGCGTGCGTTGCTGCTGTCCGTTCCAAAGCTATCCGGTAAATTGGTGCGATTCAGGGCGGGTCAGAAAATCGTTGTACGGTTAATGATTGATAATGGTATCGGTGTTTTTGCAGGAATGGTGGAGGCACAAACCACAGAACCTTATCCGATTTTGCATCTGAGCTTTCCGGAGTCTGTTACCTTTAAGGGAATTCGTAGTGCGACTCGTGTAACGGTGCATGAGAAAATCGAAATCACCTCTGTTAGCGACCTTACGGCTTCACCGGTGACAGGTTTTATCGCCGATATTAGTGTCAATGGTTGCAGAATAGAATTGTTTTCAGATGTTGCTGAACTGGGGGATATGCTTGAGCTGCAAGCAGTTGTTGATATTCTCGGGTTAAAGCACTCGTTAGTACTTAAGGGAGTTGTTCGATCTCGAGTGGATCCCACTGACAATATTGAAGAGGGCGCGTTAGTGAGTTACGGAATTGAGTTTTCTGATCTCAGTGATGACGAGCGGTTAATAATGTATGCCTATGTTTTTAGTCATATGGCACACCAAGATCAGATAGCTGGCTAAGAGTAGCTTTGGTTTAATAGATAAAGTTCCACCAATAAAAAAGGCACCTTTCGGTGCCTTTTTTATTGGTGCTTCACAAATTAAGCAGCAGGTACAGCTGCTTTTGGCTTGCGGCCACGTTTTGCAGGCGCTGCACCAGCTGGTTTTTTAGCGGCGGGCGCTTTTTTAACAGCAGGAGCTTTTTTCACTGCTGGCTTTTTAGCGGCAGCAGCTTTTGGTGCGGCAGGCTTTTTGGCAGCAGCTGGTTTGGCAACGGCAGCTTTCTTAGCAGCTGGTTTTTTTGCTGCAACTTTAGCTTTAGCGGCAGCTTTCTTAGCGGCTAATTTAGCTTTAATTGCCGCTTTTTTATCAGCCGCTTTTTTCTTTAACGCAGCCTTTTTAGCGGCAGCTTTAGCTTTAGCAGCTTGTTTTTTTGCTGCCAGTTTTGCTTTGGCGGCGGCTTTCTTAGCAGCTAATTTAGCTTTAGCAGCAGCTTTCTTCTCAGCAACTTTGCTTTTAGCTGCAGACTTCTTGGCAGCAGCTTTCAAGCGCTTGGCAACAGCAGCTTCTGCTTTTGCAACTGCTTTGTCGTGAGCAGCGGCAAGTTTAGCAGCAGCTTTAGCAGCAGCAGCTTCTTTCTTGGCGCTAACAACAGCAGCTTTAGCGGCAGCAGCTTCTTTCTTCGCGGCAGCAACAGCAGCTTTAGCGGCAGCAACTTGTTTTGCTGAACCTGGAGTTTTCTTTTTAGCAGCAGCAGTCAACTTGGTTTGAGCAGCTTTCAATGCAGCAGTCGCTTTAGCGGCATCTTTAGCTAAACCAGCAACAGCTTTAACAGCATCTGCTGCTTGTGCAGCGCGAGCTTTAGAGAGTTGGGTTTTCAGTTGAGCTAATTGCTGTTCCAAACTTGCAACAGTATTAACAGCGGTTTGTTTACGTGCAGCCATGGTGTGCTTCCTTTATGGTTTTCGAAAGGTCGATAAATGGATTAAAAAGTCCAACATGTATAAGTTAAAACTTTATGAAAAAAATTCAAGTTTTTTGCGTTAAATAGTCAATAAAAACGCATTTTTTTGATGATTTTTAGTAAAAAAATGTCTTTTTCGGAATATTTTCGAAAGTTTTTTAGTTGTATGACTTTGCGTCATCAAGAAATAGAAACTGGTTATCTTTGTTGCCGGGAAAGGTTTATGGCTAATAATTTCAAAATTAGTTTTTTAGTTGCAGCGTTGCAGTCGTTTTTTTATTGCTGGTGGAGGGCGGCTGGCGTTTAAGTGTTAGCAGCTCAATGCAGTTTTTTGTGCTTCCGCTGATCCAAAAAAACACCCGCTTGATGCTCAATTTGGTCGTTGAATATGTTTCTGGTATGAAGTCATCTACCCGAATTCAGGAATTATTCTGTGACTGATGGCGGTGCTCCTATCCGGCTGGCTGATTAGACGCTACTTTCTGCTGAACAAACTATAAAACGGCTGCTAGCTCTTCATTGCAAGGTTGGCACTTTTGGAAAATCATTTCATTGTAGCCACGCTGTGGTTGCAGCATTGGGTTCAGTGTGAGGTTTTAAACTGGTTGTTAATTTTTTCACTATGCCCCAAGTGCTGTTTACCTAAAAACTCACATTGATCGAGTGTTCGATTTCCCTAAAGCGAGAAGATTAAGTTGATAGGGGCTGCAACAATGGCGGAACTAATATTTGAAGAGATGGGTTTTGGAAAAATGATTAAGCCTAACGCTGGATGTCTCCCTGACTAACTCTTCGCACGCTAAAGCAAAGTACTTTTTGGGATGGTTTTTTCTAGCGTGAATGCCGGCGATGTTGATGCATGTGTTACACGTCACATCGGTCCATCTTTTGGTTTCGAAAAAAGGGATAGTTTTGCAAAAAATCTTGTCTAGTTTATGGCTGGAGATTTTCAGGCCTAGCTGATTATTTTTAAGCGGTCATTCTGTTGAGTAGCGCTTGTTGAAGCGTAGTAGCAGTGATTTTTCATCCAGGTGAGAGACTTTTGGTCGCTTGGGTGGGATCTGCCTTATGTGCCTGTTTATTGACACTTCACAGTGGATATCAGCGGGAAAACAGCGTTGGCCAAAAAATGAGCTTCCAATGAAGGCTATAGCCCGAATATTTGGCGTAAATTCCTGGTTTCTGGCAGCACAAAGGGTTGGTTTTTGCGACGGCAAAACTGCTAGAATTAGCCTTTTACTCTATACCTAAATATAACGTTCCAAATAACACCACGAGGAGTACCCACAGTGAGCCGCAGAAAGAAAGGCCGTGCCGGCGATGATACTAACGAGATTGACCTGACGCCAATGCTCGACGTAGTGTTCATTATGTTGATTTTCTTCATTGTTACCGCCTCCTTTGTGAAGGAAATCGGTATCAATCCTAACGTTCCAGAGCCAAACAATAATCCACCGCCGGATGATGCTGAGCCGAATATCCTGGTGCGCATTTCTGCTGACAACCAAATCTGGTTGATGGAGAAGGAAGGTGAGCGTCGTGTGGATACCCGTGCTGTTCGCTCTAACATCGAGCGTTTGCGTGCTGAGTTACCCAAGGCGTCAGTAATTATTATGGCTGATGTAGCCGCACACACTGGTACTTATGTTGCGGTCGCTGATGCGGCACGCGAAGCTAAGGCGCCCAATGTAGTGTTGGTTCCCTCCAAGTAGTAAGCGACCTTCTGTATAAAAAAACCGCCTTGGTAACAAGGCGGTTTTTTTATGTCTAGAGTTTGTTCTTTCGGTGTAATTGACTAATTAAGATCCCGGAGGTTTAAAGCTCATACTCCTGACGGATATATTTCTTGGGTAGTTTGCTGTGATGGCTTCGTTCCGCGCTGAAATGATCGTGCAGTTTGTTTTCCATAAGTTGCACAAAGTCGGGCTGTTTCAGGCGGATTAAATGGCAATGATCGCCAGCTTCTATGTAAACTTCTTCCACACCCATCAATTCTTCATCCCAGATAACATCCAGCCCATAAGCTTCACCCAGTGCGGGAATAGCGCCTTCTGCGCAGTCGCGGAATATTTCGTTGAGTTCTTCCTCTTCCACCAGCTCCATATGGCGATCAAAAATTTGATTCAAGGTATGGCGCAAAATTTTATTGCGGGTTGGCAGCACACAAAGTGTGTAATGAAAGTCTTCGTCGCGCAGTAAAACACCTTTGGCCAGGCAGTGATCATCAATTTTTGCTACGCGTGCAGTATTGTAGGAGCCTTCGCAGTATTCATGTTCAAGCAGCGTAAATTCGATTTGTTTTGCTTTTAAGTAATTTTCAACAGTAGCGGCAACACCCATAAAAAATCTCCTGAAACGACTCTCACAGAGAAGGGATTAAGCAGTGTTTTGTTTTGGTTCTGGATGCAAAATTGTTAATGATTAGAATTTGATACTTCACTGCAAGAGTGATGGATCAGTTCCGGCTGATTTCAGTATAGGAAGCTTTTTGAATAATGCGCCAAGTCTTTTGGAATTAAGCGGTGGTTGTTAGATCAGTCAGTTTTTAATGCGTTGAGAATATTCGTGTTCTCGCCATGCATGAAGCAATAAAAAAGCCGCTCAGTGAGCGGCTTTTAACGTGCTAGCAATCGTAATCAGGCGTTAGCCAAGGCTTGCCAATTGTTGTTTAACGGAGGCCAGTTTCACACAGGTCACAAATACCTCCATCGCGCCAACCACTTCCGGTACGGTAGGAACAGACGGAGCGATACGAATATTACGATCTTCCGGATCTTTGCCGTAGGGGTAGGTTGCGCCAGCAGGTGTTAACTTCACACCGGCTTCAGCGGCCAGACGCACGGTTTCTTTCGCGCAGCCTTTGCGTGTATCAAAAGATACAAAATAGCCGCCGACGGGTTTTTCCCACGCACCTAAATCTGTACCGTCAAACGCCTTGCCCAATGCAGTCAATACCGCGTCAAAACGAGGGTTGAGCAGTTCAGCGTGTTTGCCCATATGGGCCATCAGCGCGTCTTTAGTGGGCAGGAAGCGGGTGTGGCGGATTTGGTTTACTTTGTCCGGGCCGATAGTGCAGCTGTTCAGGAACTTCTTGAAACCTGCAAGGTTGGCAGCGCTGGCAGCGACAAAAGCAACACCTGAACCAGCATGGGTAATTTTTGAGGTGGAGGCGAATTGCACCACGGAGTCTTCAGTGCCATTGCGACGAGTTGCTTCCAGAATGCTAGCCAGTTTGGGCGCATTCGGCGTCAGGTCGTGAACCGAATAAGCGTTATCCCAGAATACACGGAAGTTTGCGCTGGCGATTTGGCCAAGTTTGGCGATGCGCTCAACGGTTTCATCGCTATACACCACGCCGGTAGGGTTGGAGTACTTGGGTACACACCACATACCTTTGATGGATTTATCGGCTTTGATTAATGACTCAACCACGTCCATGTCGGGGCCGGTGGAAGTCATGGGAACGTTGATCATTTTGATGCCGAGTTGGTCGCATACAGTATAGTGGCGGTCATAACCGGGAACCGGGCACAGGAACTTCACTTCACCTTCGTTTTTCCAAGCGCTGGCGGCATCCTTCAAGCCAAATTGATAAGCCGTGAGCATCACCTGAAACATCAGGGTCAGGCTGGAATTGCCACCGACCAATACGTTGGCGGCGTCTACATCCATAATATGTGCGCCCAGTTGTTTGGCTTCGGGCAAACCGTCGAGGCCGCCATAGTTGCGCGTGTCTGTGCCATCGGCGGCAATGTAGTTACCGTTTAACAAACCATCCATTGCATCAGACAGATTTAATTGTTCGGCAGAAGGCTTGCCGCGGGTTAAATCCAGATTCAGTTTTTTAGCGAGAATAGCCTGATATTGTTCGGTCAGTTGGCTTTCCCATTCGCGCAATTGCGCGACAGATGCGTTGTCCAGTTGCAAGGTGAGTACCTCTTTGGTTGGCGGGATAAAGTGCGCGGCATTATAACCGTTCAGGCCGTAAATGTTGTAGCGCGATTATGTAACTCGCAGCGCTTTTAATCGCCTTTTGATTCGCATCAGTATGTTAGCGAGTAGTAATGGGCAGGGCTTGTAGTTGGGGGGGAATCGGGCAGTCCAGTCCATCCGCCAGCGCGCGAAATAATTCGGCTTCAGCGGTGTGTAATTTACCGTCATGCATTACACAGAGGCTCATGGCTTTAAGCAGTTGTGGCTTTTGTAGTGGTTTTAGTTGATTCAATCGTTCCAGTGCCGCATCCATTACATCAAGTTTTATACTGGTGCGGGCCAACAAGGTAAATTGTTTAAACGGCAATGCGCTGCTGGCTTGGGCAAACGCATTTTCTGCTTCCGTCTGATGACGTGCACCGGTATAGGCAAGTAGCGACATTAACAGTTGGCAGTCTTCATGCATTTCTAGCAGTGAACGTGTACGCAAGGGCTGTTGTTCGCGACGAATGTTGTGCAGCACTATGCGATACATCGCCCATTCCATCAGGCTCACTTTTTGGTCGGCTTGAATTAGCACATTCAAACAGCTCAGGAAGTCTTGTTGCTGTGCTTCCGACAATTGTTTCAGTGCCGTTATGCTCAGTTCGATAAGCGGTAAACGCAAGTGTATTGCAGCCAGGGCGCTGGCATGAATAATTGGATTGATGGTTTGCAACTCGCTGGTGGTGAGATGTTCGCTCAGCAATGCCAATTGGCGATTACGCTGTTCGGCGTGAGCATCAAGTAGTAAACCAAATATTATTCCGCGTGCACTAAAAGCATCCTGGCTCGCCGTTTTTAATTCCGGGGCGATTTGATTCAAACAGGTTTGTGCATAACTTAATTGCGCGGTGGTCGGTTGGGCGATTTGTTGCAGGGTAGTATTAATGTCAATACCGCCGTTTATATCACCAACATCGACAAGAGTGGCAGTAGCGCCACTATTAATAGTCATTGATGCGGTGTTGGGTGTGGCTGCGTGGGCAAAACCTGCGGTCTCATCACCAAAAGTCTTGCTTCCTTTATTAGTGTTCGTATTTGCGCCGTGAAGCGCGGTTTCGAGTTGTCCATTCCAGCGCGGTTGAATGCGTTTGATGCGTTCATCCAGTGGTGGATGTGTCGCCATCATATTAAAAAAAAGTCGCACGCCTTGGCTGAAATACATGTGGCTAAATTCAGCTGCATGCTCATTGTGCAGGGTGGAGCCCTCGCTACTGGCCCCAATTTTTTTCAATGCACCGGCAATGCCATCGGGGTTGCGAGTAAATTGTACGGCGGATGCATCGGCTAAAAATTCGCGCTGACGACTGACCGCGGCTTTGATCAGGTTGCCAAAAAAAGTGCCGGTATAACCGATAATTAATAAGCCGAGCCCAACCAGCATGATGCCGCCCGGAGATTTATCGCGACTTGAGCGAACCAGGCTGGAGGCGCGACTGCTGCGCAATAAAAATTCACCAATTAAACCAATCACCAGAATACCGTAGAGCAATGCAACCAAACGCATATTCAAACGCATATCACCGTGAAAAATATGGCTGAATTCGTGGGCGATTACACCTTGTAGTTCATCGCGTGACAGTTGATGAATGCAGCCGCGGGTAATGCCAATCACCGCGTCTTGCGGGCGATAACCCGCGGCAAATGCGTTAATCGCATCATCTTCCATTAAATAGACCGGCGGTACCGGAGTGCCGGAGGCGATGGCCATTTCTTCCACCACATTCAGGATTTTGCGCTCATCCGGATCAGTGGTTTGGCCGAGCAATAAGCGACCGCCCATGGCTTCGGCAATAGCTCTGCCGCCAGAACCCAGTTGCATAAAACGAAATAAGCTACCGAGAAACACAACGCTGGTTACTGCAAGGGCGATCCATAAAAATGATTGCACACTCAATGCATGGAGTGTACCGCTCCAAAAAGTGTGTGCGTGCTCATAGGCTTGAGGTTCAGCATTGCCCGAGAGATAAACCAGCGCGGCCGCGGCGAAAGTAGTAATAGCAATGAGTGCAACAACTGCCAGTGCCAGCAATAGCACTAGCTGTTTGGTTTTGCGCCGCGCGCGATCCTGATGTTCAAAAAAATTCATCGATGCACACCCGTGTGCTTATAGAGGTCTGCTTAGAATTGCACCTTGGGGGCCGCTTGAATTTCGGCGTGGTCTTCAAACTCGAGCAGCGTCGCGTCTTCACTGTGGCCAAAACTCTTGGCAAAAATAACGGGAGGGAAGGTTTGTTTGTAGGTGTTGTATTCGGTAACGGCATCATTAAATGCCTGACGCGCAAAGGCGATTTTATTTTCGGTGCTGGTGAGTTCCTCGGAAACTTGCAACATATTTTGTGAGGCTTTTAAATCCGGGTAAGCTTCCATCACGACATTCAAGCGCGACATGGCTGCACCGAGCATACCTTCGGCACTTGCCAATTCAGCAATTGCAGTGTGGCTGCCGGGGTTTGCACTCGCGGCTTGTAAACCTTGCATGGCCTGATTGCGCGCTTTCACTACAGCTTCCAGCGTTTCGCGTTCATGGGTGATGTAGGCTTTGGCGGTTTCTACCAAATTGGGAATCAGGTCGTAGCGACGTTTCAGTTGCACGGCGATTTGTGAAAAGCCATTTTCAAAGCGGTTTTTCAGCGTCACCAGTTTGTTGTAAATACCAATCGCGTAGAACACCAACACGGCGATCACAACAAGAATAATTACGGTGGTCATCATAATGAGGTTCCTTTGCCTGAAAATATTATTGTCTGAAGGCGACAGCAATGCCGCGCCCATACGCACTGCCCAGATACTAGCAGGATGGTTGCAGAATACCAGTGGTTGGCGATGAGCTGTTGGGGTTGGGGGAAACGTCAAAGGGTGGAGCGAGGGTTAATCGATATATTCAAATACTTTCACAACTTGTTTAACACCGTTGGTGGTGCGCGCCATTTCGGTAACACGATCTGCTTCGTGGCGCGATACCAACCCCATTAAATACACGCTTTGGGATTCGGTAATAATCCGAATGCGATTGCTTTGAATATTGCTGGCAATGAGTTTGGTTTTTAATTTAGTGGTAATCCAGGCATCTTTTGTGTGTGCGGGCAATCGGGTGCGTTCGCTTACCATCAGTTCGTTATGCAACTGGCGCACGGTATTAATTTGGCCAACAGTGGCGCCTGCCAATTGTCGCAGCGTTTCGCTGGGTACTTGTCCGGTAAGCAGAATGACACCGTTGAAACTATCGATATGAATACGTGAATCTTCCAGCTCTTTGCTGGCTTTGTTGAGGTTGACGCGCGCAAAGGTTTCCAATTGGCTGTCATTAATACGTGTACCGAGTGTGCGTTTATTGGTACTGATTTGAATGGGTTCACTGGTGGTGACCTGAATAATCTTGGCGCAACCACTGAGGCAAAACAGTGTGATCAACACCAGCAGCAGCGATAAAAAACCGGAGCGGGTTGCGCGATTAAATAACATTAGAATCCTCCAAACAATTGCTGGTCAATCAGGTCACACAAGCAGAATAAACTGAGCAGGTGCACCTCGTGAATACGGGGTTTGGCCACAGAGGGCACGCGAAGTTCAATATCATGCTGATCCAATAACGCCGCCACATCCCCGCCATCGCCTGCGGTGAGCGCAATCACTTGCATCTCTTTATCGTGCGCGGCGCTGATGGCTTGCAATAAATTGCTGGCTTTGCCGGTGCTGGTGAGCAGCACCAGCACATCGCCGGGGTGGCCGAGAGCGCGGATTTGTTTGGCGTAGATGTCATTGAAGTTGCTGTCGCTGCCAATCGCAGTTTGGGTAGTGAAATCTGCCCCGATATTAAATGCTGGCAAACTTGGCCGCTCTTGTTCAAAGCGATTAATCAGGCTGGCGGTAAAGATTTGCGCTTGCGCCGCGGAAATACCATTGCCGCAGGTTAGTACTTTTTTCTCATTGAGCAAGGCGTGCACTATCACTTGGCTGGCATGGGCAATTAGTGGGGCGAGTTGTTCACCCGCATGCATTTTGGCTTCGATACTTTCGTGAAACAGGGTGATGACACGTTGATCCATAGGTTTCAGCTGCTGTGTTCGTAGATAAAAATTGTTTGGCGGCTGCAAACTCCACGCGCATTTGATCAGGTGCCAAACGCGTTTTGAATCCATTGAATGGGTGGTGCAGTGCCGGTTTGGTCTAATGCTATCACATCAAAACGACAGCGAACTTTATCGTAGAGTTTTTGCTCCTGCAGAAAACGCATGGCAGTTTTGATGATTTTTTGCTGTTTGCGATAATCAACCGTCTCCAGTGCCGGGGCAAAACGTTTGTTTGTCCGCAGGCGCACTTCCACAAATACCAGCGTGGCATCCGCTGCGCTGTCGCCCGCTTTTTTATGCAGCATAATTAAATCGATTTCACCCAGCTTGCAGCGGTAATTGCGCGTGCGCGTCACCAGTCCTTGTTGAATTAAAAATGCCTCTGCTTGTGCTTCAGCGGCCGCGCCTATGGCAATAGTGTTTGTTAGCGGTGTTGTATTCTGATTTGGGGGTACCGCGTCCTTGTTGCCGTACATATCCTTATTGCTCCTGTTATTAAGAAAAGTATCGCCTATTAATATTGCAGCTCGTTTTGGTTAATCACCATCGGTAGCGGTTGCGCTTCGCCATTACGGAATCTCACCCAGATTTGCTCGCGTTCGATGCGACCATCTTCCAACATATGCAACGCGCCGGTCGCGCCAAAAATACGCATGTCCGGAACTTGTTCCAGTTGCGGCAGGCGTGCGTACAAACGGAAGGCGTCTGCTCCCAATGCATGCAAGCGCCCATAGACTGCAGCGGATTTAGTGTGTTGGGCAACGGATTGTTTTTCCGGGCTTCTGGTATCAAATAGCCAGGGCATGGTGTTAAAGCGCACGCCGTTTAAATCGCGGTCGGCTCTGGGGTTCGGTTGGCCGGAATAAATTTGGCTGGTGGCATAAACCGGAATATTGCCTGCGTAGTGAAATGCAAATGTCGGTTTGATCTGGCGACCTTGCGCCGGGTCGGCAATCAAAAAAATCATATCCACATCGCTGCGGCTGCGCGGTGAGGTTTGCAGCGGTATACCGAGCAATTCCTGCATTTCGCGATTGCGCACCAAACTGCTTTCAATTTGCATCGCATCTTTCACCAACTTGGAATAGTTGGCGCCGCTTTGGAATTGGCTGCGATTCACCACCACACCGCCGAGTTTTTCCCACTCATTGGCAAAAGCGCGCGCGCTGCGTTCGCTCCATTCTTGTGAGGGAATAATTACCATCGCCTGGCGATGCCCTTCCAAAAATGCCTGACGGGCGACTTGACGCGCTTCATCCTCTACGGCCAAACCAAATTGGTAAAAACCCTTTAGCGGTTGTGCGGGTGGCGTGTCCGGGTAGTTGAGCGAGAGCACCGGCACGTCCAGCGAGGGCATCAAACTCAGTTCGGTTACTTTTTCTTTGTCGATGGGGCCAATTACCAAATCCGCGCCCTCGGCAATGGCTTGTTGATAGGCCGCGATGACATCGCCACTGCTGTCATATTGGCGCACTTCCGGTGTGTGGCGACGATTGCTTACCGCTTGAAAGTAGGCGGCAAAAAAACCATCGCGCACTGCTTCGCCTGCCTCGGCTAGTTTGCCTTGCATTGGTAATAGCAATGCAATTTGTTTGGGTTGCTGTTCAATTAAACTTTGCAGCAATTTTAAATCGCTAGGCAAATTGTTATGGGCGGGATGTTGACGCCAATCGCGCAGCCACACTTGCAGTTGCTCGCGCTGCTGTTCGAGATCGATTTGGTTATTTTTGTTGATTGCCGCCAAGCTGTACCAGCCGCGTGCGGTATCGCTCATGCCACTCAATGACAGTTGCTGCAGCTCGGTAAATGGAATGCTCATCAGGCTCTGCCAGAGTGCATCCTGATTTGCCTGCAACAATTTTTTATCGCTACTCAATGCCGCAATTTGAATGCGTTCACTCACGCTATTTTGTGGCTCACCCAACAGCGCAAACACTTGCGCGCGCTTATCGCGCAGGGATATTTCCATGGCAGGCTCCATGGCTTGCCATTGTTGTTCCAAGCGCGGCTTGGTTAGAATGCCGTGCGCCAGAAAATTCGAGCCTTCCTGCAAGGCTACGGCGCTGAGTAAATCCGTATGTTTGATATAGGCTTGGTCGGGCAAATTGTCGGTGTTCATATCGACTAACAAATTGCGTGCACGATTGTATTTGCCGCTCGCAATATACACTTGCGCTGCCTGCAGCACCAAGCTTTCACGCTCGGGCGATTGCGCCTGATTGGCCATTTGCAACAACTTGCTTGCGCTGAGTTGTGCCGGTTGTGTTTGGGTGGTGGGCTTGCTCGTGGTTTGCGTGGGGGTGCTGCTACAACCGCTTAATCCCAGCAGTGTGGCAGTTAATACGGGCACCAGCAGTTTGGAAATGGCAACCTGATGGGAAAAACTGCGCATAAATAGCCGTTTCGGCATGCCTATTAACCTCAGTGAAAAAATGCGGTGAAAAACCTGCAGTGAATATTCAGCATCACAGAGCCGGCGAAATATCCGGCTTGGATCTCAACTTTTTTCGGAATTCGCTATGACAACTCCCGCTCCCAACCCAGGCACCCTTTATGTTGTGGCGACCCCGATTGGCAATTTGGGCGATATGGTACCGCGAGCGGTGGAAACACTACAAACAGTAGCGTTGATTGCCGCCGAGGATACGCGCCACAGTTCACGTTTGCTGTCCCATTTCGACATTAAAACCCCCTGCATCGCCTACCACGATCACAGCGACGAACAGCGCACCGAACAACTCATCGCCCGCATGCATGCCGGTGATTCCATCGCACTGATTTCCGATGCGGGCACTCCCTTGGTTTCAGACCCCGGCTACCGTTTGGTGCGCAGCGCCCGCCAAGCTGGAATTCAGGTTGTACCCATCCCCGGCGCCTGCGCCATGATCGCCGCCCTCAGCGCCGCCGGTTTACCCTCGGATCGCTTCGCCTTTGAAGGCTTCCTGCCCGCCAAACAAGTCGCCCGCTGCACCCAACTACAAAACCTGGCCACCGACCCGCGCACCCTTATTTTCTACGAAGCCCCGCATCGCATTCTGGAAACCCTGCAAGACATGGCACAAGTCTTCGGCCCCGAACGCGAAGTGGTGATGGCCCGCGAACTCACCAAAACCTTTGAAACCATCAAAGGCGATAAGGTCGCCGACCTGGCCGACTGGGTAGCAGCAGACTCCAACCAACAACGCGGCGAAATCGTCCTCCTCGTCCACGGCGCCCCCAAACCCGAAAACGAAGCCATGACCCTCGCCCAAATGCACACCATGAAAGTGCTTCTAGAAGAACTCCCCGTAAAACAAGCCGCCAGCATCGGCGCAAAACTCACTGGGCTGAAAAAGAATTTTTTATACGACTGGGCGTTGCAGCAGGGGGAATAACTGAAGTGGTGAAATAGAGCGTAATTCGCCTGCAGTTGTAAATTACTTATGCTGCCGGTTTATACAGTGTATTTTTGGTGCTTGGATAAACATGCGCATTTGCAGCCGTGCAAATGCGCAATATCAGCTCCCTGCAATTAAAAATGCATTTACTGTCAGTAAGTTGCAGTAACTGCGGGAATGATAATGCGCAAGCTACAGTGAGATAACGCGCATGCGCGTTTTGGTAGAAGGATGCAAAAGGAAACCAAACAAAAAAGCTAGTGAATTCAATTGCTTTGGTGGATTTTGTGGAATTTTAATCAAGAATGATATCGCGCATGCGCGATATACAAATGTTATATGACAAAGGAGGTTTAGTGAGCAATTCAAATTCTGATGATCCCTTATTGGAATGGAATCGTCTAAATAAAGAAAATGCAGAGCATGGGTTTGCTTCTGCGTTATTTCAAAGCATGTCTGAAACTTCACCATTGATCGAAAAATTTAGCATGTGGCTGCTTGCGGGTACAGGTGCCACAGCCGCGCTTCTTGTAACTCAAATTGAATCTGTTTTGCCTTATTTATCAACGCAAGGTTTCAAGTCATGCTTGGTCGTATTAGTAGTCTCAGCAGTTGCTGGCTTTGTCGCAAAATATTATTCGCTTCGTTGTGAAATCCAGAATAGTGTTCAATCAAAGCTAATGGAATTGCTGAAGCCTGTGTTGGAAAAGCATGAAGAAGATGAAGATAAAATTCAGGAGTACGCAGAGCAAAGAGGCATTGTGCTTCAAACCGACATAGAATTTTCGAATGTCATGAATGAATTTTCTAAGCCGTTTCCATTTTGGCTCAGGTGGTTAATGGCTCGCAAAGTTAAACAAATAGCGGGTGATCGGCAAGCAGGTTTTCATATCGCAGTAAGAGCATATACTTCACAGATCCGCTGGACTTTTTTTCAAGTGGTCTTGTTTGTGGTGTTTATACTAACGGCGGCGTTGTATGCAAATGCCATATAACAAAGTGCTCCAACACGCGCACTACGTGCGCTGGACAGTTTGTAAGTCGCGGCTTTGTGGTTTTGCTGCGTAAAAGTAATCCACAAAACCACAACTTACAAACTGCCGTTGAGCACGGCGTTATGTTTGACGGAGATACATGGAATTGCGTTCTTTACAGCAGGAAATAGAAACCCTAATTAGCTTTCCGACGACTCCAGAGGCGGAGTGGGTTAAATGTTTTGAGGCTGCTTCAGAGTCCGCTATTGCTGGAGCAATCGCACATTGGAAAAGAACGGGTAGCGGAATAACCGGCGGGAACTCTGATAATGTTTCAAATAAGCGAGAAGCTGCGGCAGCAATTTTACAATATAGACTTTCCAATAAAAGCATTGCAACGATGGTAGCTCTAGAAAAATCTACAACTAGGCTATCCTTTGTAATGGTTGGTTTAGCAGTAGTGGGCTTAATACTGTCGGCTCTACAAATATTGCTGTGATCAAAAACATAACAAATCGTTGTAGGTCGCACGCTTCGCGTGCTGGACGCTTTGTAAGTTGAGGTTTTGCGCATGGCTGCGCCAATGCTCGCGCAAAACCTCAACTTACAAATCGCCCCTAAACTCAGCGTTAAGTAAAAGGAAGCGAGAATGTCGCTAGCAATAGAAACAACAGACATTATTGGTGCAATAACAGCAAGTATCGCTGTTGCCATTTCATTCTTAAGTGTTGCAGGTGCATTCAGGTCGGGAATATTTAAAAAAATCCGTCTCGGCAGTCTAGAATTTGAAGCTTCTGACAAAGATTATTTAATTTTTAAAGAAGGCCTTACTAGGCAGGTAGGAAAAACAGAAAAAGAAGTGCCTTTTGAAATAGAGCAATTAGCAAACTACTATTCGCAAATTTTATCGCAATCAAAAATCAGTTTTTGGTTTAGTCTAATTTTTGCATCCCTTGGGTTTGCTACTATTGTCACGGCGGCATTTCTTTATACAAGTACAAATGGCACAGCCACAATTGCCCAATTTATTGCCGGGCTAATAATGGACACTGTAGCCGGTCTATTCTTCGTTCAGTCTAGAAATGCCCAAAAATCAATGGGAGAATTCTTTGACAAACTAAGAAGTGATCGCCTCCATATGGAATCTCGATCATTAAGCGAATCAATTGAGTCGAGTCAAGCGCGGGACGCATTGAGACTCCATCTGGCCTTACACTATGCAGGCGTAGGTGAATCAAACGGTATTGCAAAGCATATTACAGAATCGTGTCTAAGCACAAAAGCTACTTAACAAAGCAATCAATCGGATGGTTTTTAAGTTTCATTTTTGCCATTCCGCTTCGCTACATTTTACGGCAAAAATGCTACTTAAAAACCACCGGTTATCTCAACGTTATGCATGGAGATCTCGGTGAAATATTCATGTCCTTGCTGCGGCTATCTTACGCTTGACCATCAAGCCAATGGTACATTCCAAATTTGCGAGCTTTGTAGCTGGGAAGATGACCTCATTCAAAATGAAGACCCAGATTATGAGGGTGGTGCTAATGGTATTTGCTTGCGAGAGGCACAGCATTTATTTTTAAAAGAAACTGTGAATACAGAAGGCTATGAAAAAGCATTGTATTGGCAACTACTTGAGCCGCCATCATGCTCATCAAGAATGAAGAACAACAAAACTAGCTTTGTTGTCACTAAAAGCGGTGTGACTAAAAATGCATAACAAGCGACTGTGGTAAAAAATCAATACCTGTAACGCCAATTTAATTAGCCTGCCACTCGCAATTATCCCGCACCATGGCATTTAGAATCGTCACCATTTTCCGCATGCAGGCCGTAAGCGCAACTTTCTTGTGCTTACCCTGCTCGACTAGCTTTTTGTAAAACGTCTTC
>NZ_JH668211.1:0-10874 GCF_000263355.1 Cellvibrio sp. BR
GCGAGTACAAGAAATACCGGCTCATTGAGTGTTGGGGTTCGGGCACCAAGGATTCAGCGGAGATCATGCCCATATTGCACATATGGAAAGACACCTATCATCAAAAGGCGTATATGAAAAATTTAAGTCCTGCTTCGAGCAATCTAGCGGACATCGCTGGGTTGATGAGCGTGATGGCTACCAGTTCTATCAAGATGAGCTTGGACCATATTTAATAGAGAAGTATTCCGCTTCTGAGAAAGACCTAGTTTTTATCTCGGGAGTAGGTTCCGTGTGGCCATTACTGAGAGCACACAATCGATAGTCAACTTAAACAACGCCACAATGGCGTTCAGCTAGTTACACATAGAGGTTGCCAATGAAAAATAAAGCGCTAAATACCGGTGTAGTTGGATTTCACCCGATAAGAAAAATATCTGTAGCAATGCGCGGCATTTATTACGCAATTATTTTAGATGCTGCAGTCGCGTATAAAGTTGTTTTATCGACGATTTTGCTCGCAGTATTTTTTTACCATAGACAATGGATTGATTTTAGTTTGGTTTTGGTGGTTACGGGGATGGTTATAATTTCAGAGATATTTAATACAGCGATAGAATCGCTGTGTGATTTTATTGAAAGTCATCAAAATGATAAAATTGGAATCATTAAAGATATCTCAGCTGGAGCGGTTGGCGTTAGTATATTTACATGGTTAGTTGTAATTATTATTGAAATCTATCGTGCAAGTACAATATTTTTTCTATCATGAACACGTTAAATACGACGTCTAATGTAAATGAATTTTTTTAATAAACACTTCAAAATAATTTTGTGAAATACAACCAATAACAGCAACTCTATTCCTGTAGAAGCAGGATAAGTATCGAGAATACCGGAAAATATAAAAAAGCAAGAAGCAGTGAAACAATAGCTTGACAGTATTTAGTTAATTAACATTGAGTATTATATTTTAACCAGCCCCCTCCAGGGGCTGGGCGGCCTTTACCTAACAGGCTTGAAAAAATTCATGATTGAATATAGAGCTTTAATTTACGGTGTCATTTGTAGTCTTGTGCCGTAAAAAAACTACCGTCACAGCAATAATTGTCAAGGGTAGAATAAAACTCAACATAATTGAATTTAGCAAATCCATTGAATAATTTTGTGACATTAATATCAAATAAGTGGTGTAGGCAACGTAGTAGAATAAAAACACAATCCCATTAACACGTGAGATCTGGTGACCAGCAGCAAAAATGGGTAAGCAGGCCAGAGCGACGGCGATCATAATCCAAATATCAAAATTGATAACATTTTCAGAAACCGCCAAACCTGTATTGCCAGATACAATAGCAGACAACCCTAAACACCCCAAAATATTGAATGTGTTGCTTCCAATGACATTTCCTACCGCAATATCGCGCTGGCCTTTTATTGCCGCCATTATAGATGTTGCTACCTCCGGCATGGATGTTCCGGCAGCAACAATGGTTAACCCAATAACCAGGTCACTAACTCCAAAATATTTTGCAAAGGTGACAGAGGCGCTCACTAACCATTGAGAGCCAAGTACGAGCAATACCAGCCCAGCAATAATATGTAAAATTTGTACTGGTTTTTTGTCGCTCCACGATGGGCGATTAGATAATTCTGAATACTCCTGTTTGGTAATACCGGTTTCCTTGCGTGATTGATAAATTAAAAATGCGGTGTAAGCGATGAGTATGATAAACAAGAGTAGTCCATCAACAATGCTCAAACTGCCATCCAAGCTAACTGCCAGAAGCAGAAAGGATGCACCGATCATAATCGGGACTTCCTGACGAATAATTTGTGCATTCACAAGCAGTGGCGTTATGAGCGCTGAAATGCCTAATATAAACAACACATTGAAAATATTACTCCCGACAACATTGCCTATTGCAATATCGGTCTTATCTTGCAGTGCGGCGCCAACTGATACCGCTACTTCGGGTGCGCTAGTGCCAAAGGCAACAATGGTTAAGCCCACTACTAAGGGTGAAATTCCAAAAGACATCGCGAATTTTGATGCACCACGCACCAAAATATCTGCACCGGCTACCAATAAGACCAGCCCTGCCACAAACATGAGTATTGTCATTTTTGCTCCATAAAACTTTTATTTTGGTTATTGCCAGCATGCATTATCCGATGATGTGTGGATCACGCATGACTGGCAAGTTGCACCGCTGTCGTAGTTACTCTACGGCCTTTTTTCGAGTTACCCACAAGCTTGCAAGAATACTCCCACCAATTAGAGTAACAATAACGAGTAGTGACCACATCACAGGGACATGAAACCAATTCGCTACCAGCATTTTGCAACCAATGAACACTAGTACCACTGACAAGCCATACTTGATTAAATGGAATCGATCCGCAACATCAGCCAGCAGGAAATACAGCGCTCTTAGCCCCAAAATAGCAAAGATGTTAGATGTTGCAACGATAAACGGATCAGACGTAATCGCAAAAATTGCCGGAATCGAGTCAACCGCAAAAACCAAATCTGATATTTCGATTAATATCAGGACTAGAAAAAGTGGAGTGAAGTAGCGGGCACCTTGCTGAACAATCGTGAACTTTTCCCCATGAAAACCAGGCGTGATCCGAAGGTGCTTTCGAGCAAAAACAACAATCCAGTTCTTCTCTAAATCGGGTTTTTCATCGACTGCGAGCAGCATGCGAATGCCGGTAATAATAAGAAATGCACCAAATACGTAAAGAACCCACGAAAACTCTTTTACCGCCCAACTGCCGATCAAAATCATGATAATGCGCATCACTATCGCACCCAGCACCCCGTAAATCAGCACTCGGCGTTGATACTCTGGCGGGACTTGGAAAGCAGAAAATATGAGCAGGAATACAAAGACATTATCGACTGAAAGCGACTTTTCAATCAGATAACCAGTAAAAAACTCCAGTGCTTTTTGGTCCGCAAAAGTTTCACCATAATCTTTTTTAAGATACCACCACAGGCCGATATTGAAAATAACGGCCAGTGAAAACCAAACCAACGACCATGATGCTGCCTCTTTGACGCTTACCTTGTGGGCCTTATTGCCGCCAAATACAAAGAGATCCAGTAGCAATATAATCACTACGAATATAATAAATCCTGTCCAGAGCTCCCATCCAGCGAACTGTATGTTTTCCATTAAACATTACCTTTTTGTAATTTTGAAATTCGCTCCGCAAGCGGCGGATGACTCATAAACAGCTTGGACAATCCGCCACCGCCTGCAATACCAAAGGCTGCCATACCGCCAGGCAATGGTTGAGGTTGTGATGATTGCAAGCGTTGTAGCGCAGCAATCATATTGCTGCTTCCTGCAAGGTAGGCACCGCCTTGATCAGCCCGAAATTCGCGCTGGCGTGAGAACCACATTACGATCACTGATGCCAAAATTCCCAACACTAGCTCCGCCGCAATGCTGGTAATCCAAAAGGCCGGTCCATGCCCTTCTTCGGTTTTAAAAATGACCTTATCAACGAAATTGCCGATGATTCGTGCGAAAAAGATTACAAACGTGTTCACCACACCTTGGATCAGGGCAAGCGTTACCATGTCACCATTTGCGACGTGCGCAACTTCATGCCCAATAACAGCTTCAGCCTCCTCCTTGGTCATAGCGAGCAGGAGCCCACTGGAAACGGCGACCATTGAAGAGTTTTTTGTCATGCCAGTCGCGAATGCGTTTATGTCGTCCGATTCGAATATTCCGACCTCCGGCATTTTGATGTGAGCTGTTTCTGCATAGCGCGCGACGACATCGATTAGCCAACGCTCTTGGGAGTTGCCTGGGTCGGAAATAATCCTGACCCCCATACTTTTTTTTGCCATCCATTTAGAGATGGCGAGCGAGGCAAACGAGCCGCCAAATCCCATAACAGCTGCAAAAATTAACAGCGAACCAAGGTTAAGTCCCTTGGCATTTAAGTAGGGTTCCACTCCCAATAAACGCATACTCAGAGATAGAACTAACACAATCGCAGCGTTGGTTGCCAAGAATAACAATATGCGCTTCATAAAAATCTCCGATTACCTATTTAGACCCTTATCCGTTGGTGATCAATTTCCCGATGGCGGGCAATTTGCCTAGATACGGAACGTGCTCCCCTTTCTATAGCTCGGTCGATAGCGACATACAAATCCGCTTGTACATCCTCGATGACAAGCTGTTTTTTACCTTTGAGTACGATCAGGAGATGACAGGATTTGTCAGCGCCCCCACGTGGTCCGTTAATATCAGCCAAGCGAACAGAAATTTTGGTTACATCATCCCGGTTCCAACTCAACGCCAGAGCCAACTTTTCTTCGACGTAGTCTTTAATAGCATCGGTTAATTCAAACGCATTTGTATGAATATGAATTTGCATGTCTAAACCTCTCGTGTGGGTTGATGAGATTCCAATGTAGCAACATCCAAAACATCCAACAAATCGAATATACTTTGCAGACAGTTCGAAAAAAACTAATTGTTAGGCGGTACCAGTGAATCATCTAAATTATAAACATCTACGCTATTTCTGGGCGGTAGCAAAAACAGGAAGTGTTACCAAAGCGGCGGAACAACTTCACTTAACGCCTCAATCGATAAGCGGGCAGTTAACTGAATTCGCCAACACTTTGGGGGTTGAGTTGTTTCACAAAGTTGGCCGTAATCTTGAGTTGACCGATGCGGGAAGGCGAGCACTGAGCTATGCGGACGAGATTTTTTCTGTTGGCGATGAATTAATGGCAGTTCTTCGCGACCAACGCAGCAAGAAATCTCTTCCTTTACGAGTTGGTCTGGCCGACTCTGTATCTAAAACGATTGCCTATCGGCTGCTTGAACCGGCGTATGAAATGCAAGAGCCAACACGTTTAATTTGCCGGGAAGCAAGATTAGTATCGCTGCTATCTGATTTGGCCGTGCATCGGCTAGATTTAATTATCGCCGATAGGCCCATGCCACCTAATTTGCATGTCAAAGGATTCAGCCACCTCATTGGTGAAAGCCATATGGGTTTATTCGGCGTTGCGGCCCTGGTAAATAAATTAAAACGAACGTTTCCTGAGTCGCTGAATAACGCACCTTTGTTAATGATTGGCGAAGATGCGGCGGTGCGGGGGAGAATTAATCAATGGCTGGCGCAAAAAAATTTACATCCTGACATTAAAGGGGAATTTGACGATAGCGCGCTAATGAAAGCATTTGGTCGAGCAGGCGAAGGGTTGTTTTTCGCACCTAATGCCATCGCTAAAGACATTTGTAGTCAATACAAAGTGGTAAAGTTAGCAGACATTCCATCGGTAAATGAACAGGTCTATGTCATAACCACGGAGCGACAGCTAACTCATCCGCTTGTAAAAACCATCTGTAAATTTGGGCGGGATGACTTGTTTTCTACGAATCGTGAAGATGGTTAGCAAGACACGCCAGGTTAAATAGTTTTTGGCATCAGAAAATAATGTGCTTAATTAATGAGCACACAAGGGCTTTATGGATAATATTCTTGCGAAAATCCATTCCGACCATTTGTCTTAACTCGATACATTAGCTTATCGGCTTCCTCGATAGTTCTTAAAAAATCGGGTGGAGTTACAGCATAAGTTACAATACCCATACTAAAAGTTGTTTGCCATTTGTGTTTCAACATTCGTTCACTTAATTTATTTTTCAAATTAATGGCATACATTCGGGCATGCTCTCTATCAGCATTCAAAAGAACTAAACAAAATTCATCTCCTCCCAAACGACCGATGACATCATTTTTTCTGACATTTTCGTTCATTACTTGGGCTGCTTCAAATAAGAGTTTGTCACCAATTTTATGTCCATATGTATCATTTATGGATTTAAAGCTATCAACATCAATGAAAACAATGGTTATTGGCAATCGCTGACGATGACCGGTTGAAAATGCAATCTCTCCATTTTCATAAAATGATCTTCTGTTGGGGATTTTTGTAAGACTATCTTCGCGCGCTAATTGCGACTCCCTGATTAAAAGTCGACGAATGTAGCGAAGCAAGTAAGTTATATAAGCCAAAATTAGCGCATGAACTGTTGAGTTAAACAGAAATGAAAATAAATCAATGTTGTTATGTGCTATTAAATAATCACCAATAGTCCATGACAAAATTGCCAAGACCAAGATAAAGCAGCAAAATAATGCACTAGTAAACCAAGAGGCAACGATAATCGGAATCAGAAAAAAAAGATGAAATTCAAGTGATGGGCCAACTATAAAATGCAAATAACCAATTAAAATCACACTCGAAAGGGAAAGTGCTTTAAGCAAAAAGTTCACTTTCAAGTTTGGCCTAGACAATACTAGGTCGCTCATATTCACAAGACAGTCCCCCCATATAACATTATTCGTTACTCGGCTGGCTTTGCTTCTTGTTCGATACTATAACAATATAGTAATAGGCAACAGATAGAGCCAGAATCACTGCTCCCGTTGCATAGACATAATTGTAATCCATCTCGTTGTAGTCAAATATGATGACTTTTCGTGCTGCGGCCATAAGCGCAGTACCTAAAACGATCTCCACCGCAAGTCTCGAATTGTGGCTATCGCGCACGTAAAGAATTAGATTGTGATAGATTTCGATCGCAATCAAAACAGCCATAAAGGCACCAAACGTTGCAAAGATGTCTTTTATTTCCAATAGCATAAACGGTGGAGCCATCAGTCGCTGGTAGAGAATATACAGTATGTCTGCAACCCCCCACATAATGACAAACACCATGATTACGGCAATTACTTTTGCAACATACTGAATTACCAACCCCATTGCTTTAATTAATTTCGAATCTTCGATTTCCATTTTTATCTCCTTTTATAATCTGACTGATCAAACAACAGCGTGCCGAGGTAGGTTTCCACTTTCAACTTATTACGAATCAACGGATAGCCCCAAAAAGTTAGTTACGCATACACAGGATAGAATAGGCTATCTGCGGTTGCCTGAAAATCTAAAAATATCCCTCACGCTTTTTCTTTTCCATAGAGCCAACCTGATCTTTGTCCAAGGTTCTTCCCTCACGCTCGCTTGTTTTGCTTACCAGCAGCTCCTGAATAATTTCCTCCACCCGGATTGCTGCACTCAGTACCGCACCGGTTTGTGGGTAGCAACCTAATGTTCGACAGCGTAACGGGCGATGCGCGATACTTTGCAGTTCGTTCTTGCTAAGAAAAGGCCGCATTCGATCATCGTCGAGCACAAAGTGCTGGCCATTTTCATCACTTTTCCAGCTTAAGCGTGGAGCAGAGAAATATAATGAAACCAATTCAATTTTTTCTTTGAGAATGTACTGCCAAATATCCAACTCAGTCCAGTTAGACAATGGGAATACCCGTATTGACTCCCCCTTGTTAATTTCGGTATTGAATATGTTCCATAATTCCGGGCGTTGGTTTTTAGGATTCCACCCCTGATGTTCATCGCGCACCGAAAAGATTCTCTCTTTCGCACGAGATTTTTCCTCATCACGTCGCGCTCCACCCAAAGCTGCGTCAAATTTGTAAATACTCATGGCTTGCTTGAGCGCTTGCGTTTTCATTTGGTCATTATATTTGACTGAACCACTGGTAATAGGGTGAATACCGCTGGCAAGCGCAGTGTTATTAGTATGCACGAGGATGTTGAGATTGTGCTTTGCGGCCATATAGTCCCGGAAGCGCCCCATCTCTGCGAATTCCCAGGTTGTGTCTACATGCAGCAGTGTGAATGGAACCGGCGCTGGCCAAAATGCCTTGCGAGCTAAATGCAGCATTACCGTAGAATCTTTACCAATCGAATAGAACAAACAAGGCTTATCAAAACATGCGGCAACCTCACGAATAATAAAAATGGCTTCTGCTTCTAATTGCTGTAAATGGGTTTGTTGATGCACAGTGTTTCCTCAAATAATCAACCGTCGGATAAGTTGTTAGCTACTGAGCCAGACAAGCATTTGGTAATACAGTGGAATACCCACCAACACATTGAAGGGAAATGTAACGCCTAATGCAGCGAAAATCGCCACGCCTACATCCGCCTCTTTTATTGCTGTCCGTATGGCCGCAGGCGCTGCAATGTACGACGCACTAGCAACCAAACAGCCAAGGATGAGAGTAGTACCTGGGGGCATGTTGAACATCAGACCAACCGATAAACCAACCATGGCCAATAGGATCGGCGAGAATGTTGCAAAAACGATAAGTCGCCAATGATGAAAGGGAAGTGGATAAAGGTGTTTTGATGCGCACAATCCCATCTCTAATAAGAAGAGTGCAAGCAACGCTTTGAATGCGCCGAGAAAGAGCGGAGCAATGTCCGCACTGCCCGCCGGACCGTAGCAATATCCAATTACAACACCGCCAGCAAGAAGTAAGACACCCCGGCTTGTAAGGGCCTCATGCCACATCGCCGCTGCATTACCTGAACCACCGCTAACATGACGATAAAGTACAATCGCAACGATAATCGCTGGAAGCTCTAAAAGGACTAAAAAGAGAGTGGTTTGAGGTGCTATAACAAGGTTATTACTTTCTGCAAACGCCAGCGCGACGGCAAAGGTACCCGCACTTGCAGAGCCATAATGTGCAGCGATGCTGGCACTATTAGCCGCACTCAACTTTACCGCTCTGCGTAAAAAAGGGTACAGGGCTAACGGGATCAAGGCTCCCAGCAGTATGACGGCAAGCGCCTCATTTACTAATTCCCAGGTTACTTGGCCATGCAGGGCTAATCCTCCTTTCAGGCCAAGCGTTAGCATTAATAAAATGCTGAGGGTGTCGTAAGCCGCTTTAGGCACCGACAAATCAGACTTTGCGAGCCCTGCGAGAACGCCCAATAGAAAGAATGCGACAACGATATCAGGCATAAGTATTACCAAGTCTACGTTTGATAAGCCTATTATCGCGTTAAGCAACCATATAAGATAACTAATGTTTATGGGTCGCAACATTTACGATTATCTATAATGGGCATCAAATGAATATCCGCCACCTTACCTTCAGGCTTCTTCAGGTATACATCGCTGTCGTTCGAACCGGCTCAATTTCACAAGCAGCGGCGCATCTGCATCTCACACAACCCACAGTATCCCTTCAAATCAAGCGTCTCAGCGAGGCGGTCGGTCATCCTCTACTCGAAAGCCTCAACGGCGCGTACAAGCCGACCCAGATTGGAACAGAGCTTTATCACGCGGCGCTCGATTCACTTACGCGGTTTGAGGACTTTGATAGTTTTCTGGCAGACACGGCACACGGTATTAAAGGTCATTTCAGCTTGGGCATTGTGACCACCGCTAAATATGTACTCCCGCGTTTGCTTAGTCCTTACGCCCAACAATATCCGGGAGTAGATGTCACGTTGAATATCGGGAACAGGCAAACCGTACTGAAAAGATTTGAAGATCAGCAAGACGATTTGTATCTATTCAGTCACCCACCTACTGGCGACAACGTGTTGAGCGGAAAATTTTTGCGCAACCCGTTAGTGTTGATTGCTCCGCGAAATCATTGGGCCGCACAGCGTGAAAAACTGGATTTTTCCGAACTGATACGTGAGCGATTTTTGATGCGCGAACCGGGGAGTGCCACTCGTATGATGATGGAAGCCTGGATGCTGGACAACAACTACCAGTTGAATAAAACATTACAAATTGAGAGCAATGAAGCAATTCGTTTGAGTGTAGAAACAGGTTTGGGGTTAGCGGTGATATCTGAACATACATTGGCGCAAGCTCAGGCAAATGTAGCTATCCTGAACGTTATTGGCTTTCCATTACTTAGCCACTGGTATCTGGTTCGACATCTTGACAGGCGTCTGCCTGTCGCTGCACATCAATTCATTGAATTTATGAGCGCTAACATGAGCGCTTGGATCGAAGAGAAATATATTAAAAACGAACTTTCAGTAATGTTCAGAATCGATCCGTAGTCAAGGTGGATGGAATTCGTAGATACAAAATAGGCCCGATATATCCGGCGACTCCTGACTCAAAACCACCGAGGCAACTCATGCTACATACTCCCAATCCCATTATTAAACACAGAGAAGGTTTAATGAATCTGGCTGAGGAGCTTGGAAATGTTTTTAAAGCTTGCAAGATTACGGGCTTCTCACGTGACACGTTTTGCCGTTATCAAGAGCTGGCTCAAGATGGCGGTACTGATTGATCGCAGTAAACGCAAACCGAACGTAAAAAATCGCGCAGATGAAGCCATAGAAAAAGTCGTCCTGGATTACGCCGTCCATCAGCCTACACACGGGCAGCACCGCACCAGAAATGAATTACGCAGCAAGGTATCTTCGTGTCTTGCAGCAGCGCTCGCTTTATCTGGGTTAGGTATGGCGTCAAGAACTTCAAAAAGCGCCTGCAAGCATTGGAAGCCAAAGTTGCATCCTTGGAGCGGAAAAAGCTAAAGCTGGATGTGAAGCTTGCAGTGAAATCGAAACCCATCACCCCGGTCAGCTCGGTTTGCAAGACACCTTTAGTGGGCAACCTCAAAGGCGTAGTCAGGATGTATCAACAAACCGTTGTGGACACTTACAGCAAAGTGACTTTTGCGAAACTCTTTAACGGTAATGCCAGCTTATTTTCGCCTCCTCGATCCGGCAACAATCGGCAGTGATCCAGCGTGGGGGCATATCTTATGTGACGCTCAAAGCGGTCTAGCGAACGATACTAACCTGGTTCTTGCTGTAGAGTTTTGGTGTAATTCTTTCCGTCAATCACACAATGCTTGCTCACTGCCTAGGAAACTTAAATCATGCCAGCCGTCCTTAAAGACAAAAAAATATCTCGCTCCCCTGAGCTGAAGCCAAAAGATGCAATTGCACGGCGCGCCGAGTTCCTGTCCATTCAAAGTGATCCAAACGATCC
>NZ_JH668212.1:0-8244 GCF_000263355.1 Cellvibrio sp. BR
GCTGGCGGGTATTCGGTTGGATTTAGGGCTGACCAAAAACCTGTCTTATGGGTTGAGTGTAAGACGTATTTACCTGGCGGATCAGGTAGTGGATATGTATTCGTTATCGGGGCGTTTGCGGTTTTAATTATTAGCTTTTAAGTACAGGTAGTCGTGTATTGAAAAAGGGAAAGGTGTTTGGCGCCTTTCCCTTTTTGTTTTTAACGATATTGCTCGTGTTTCGCTAGCGCTAAAAAATTAGCCCAAGGTGTCAGCTATGTAATGTGCTGTCATTGTAATGAGCCGTACCTGTGTCAGTATTTAATTGCTCGCTATCGCGCTGCAAGCTGAGTAGTTGTACTTATTATGAGCAAGTTGCGTTTTGTTACTTGGCGACTAAGCTCACGAAGCGAATTAATTTTGTGCTCAGTGGCTGAGTGTCAATTAATTGCCTGAGTTTTATTTTCTGATTGTTCTTATTGGTTTTTGTCGGTGTTTTGACTGATTTATCTTGTGTTTTTTATTCATTCCATGTTGTTGCAGCGACATAACGGACTAGTAAAGGCGTTTAATGACTTCCCGATTTCATTTTATTTCTGGTTTGCCTCGTTCTGGCTCAACTCTGTTGGCGGGCATTCTCCGCCAAAACTCGCATTTTCATGCTGCTATGAGTAGCCCAGTTGCGGGGTTGCTCAATGGTGCATTGGAGCAAATGGGCGCTAACAGTGAATCCTACTCATTTTTTGATGAGACCAAGCGCAAGCGTATTTGCAAATCCCTGTTTGAGGCTTACTACGCCGATAAAGAACAACCAGTGATTTTTGATACCAATCGCCAATGGACTGCACGCTTGCATCAACTCGTTGAACTGTTTGACGATTTCAAAGTGATTTGCTGTGTGCGTAACCCGGCGTGGATTATGGACAGCTTTGAAACCATCCATCGCAAAAACCCCTTTGATTACAGCCGCATGTTCAATGCAGCTTCGCGTCAGACGGTATATAGCCGCTGCGAAGCATTAATTAGTGCAGGTGGTTCTGTGGGTAGCGCTTGGACTGCGTTAAAAGAAGCCTACTATGGTGAGTTTTCTGATCGTTTACTGTTGGTGGATTACGACTTACTCACCCAGCACCCGGCGCGCACGATTGAGTTGATTTACCGTTTTATTGGTGAACCCTTATTCGACCACGATTTTAATAATGTCGATTATACCGAAAGTGAGTTCGATCAAAATCTGGGCGTAAAAGGTTTGCACACTGTTAAAAAGAAAGTGGAATTCAAAACCCGGCGCAGTATTTTGCCGCCGGATTTGTTTGTGAAATATCAAGAGATGGATTTTTGGCAAGACAATACCGGTACTTCAGCCAATATCATCGCCGCTAAGAAAACAGCAACGCTTTCCAACAAAAGTGAAGGAAACTAAATCGCCATGTCTAACAAACTACTAATGGGCTTATCGTCGTTGCTGTTGCCGCTGGGGCTTTATGGAGTGCCTGCGCAATCGTCAACAAGTTATCAGCGCTCTTATCTCAGTGCGAGTATTAACAGCTCGCCCGACCTATCCGCTACTAACATGGCCGCGACACATATCGTGCGCGCGGCTGTTCGTGTTACGGCTGATGAATTGGATATTGTCAGTACATCACCCGTAAAAGAGTTGGTGATTATTGATGCGGCGGTGCCGGATAAAGCGGTGTTTTATCGTGCGGTTAAACCCGGTGTGGATATAGTTGAAATAGATTCTTCCCAGCCTGGATTGGCGCAACTAAAAACAATATTAAAAAATTACCAAGGCTTAAAAGGCCTGCACATTGTGTCGCATGCGGAAGAGGGCGTAATGCTCTTGGGTAACAGCCGTGTAGATTCTGCAGCGCTTACAAATGAAAAGGATACTTTTGCTTCATTAAATGCCGCCTTAATTCATGGAGCTGATTTGGTTCTCTATGGTTGTGATTTGGCGAGTGGCTATAATGGTGGAGAGCTGCTGGATATTATCCGTAGTAACACTCATGTAGATGTAGCTGCATCGAATAATAAAACAGGTAATTCCGAGCTGGACGGTGATTGGGATTTGGAGATCCAGCGCGGTAATATCGAAACTGAATTGGCCTTCTCTGAAAAAGCACTGAGAGATTTTACTGCAATATTAGCCCCAGTCATTTTTCAAATGTCGACATGGGACGTTGTTGATCCCGGTTTTAATAACAAACGATTTACACCTAACGGAAGCAACAATGCAGATTCCGTCAATATCGATGCTCAGGTTAGCTTCGGAGGGAAAACTCTGACGGTTGATGGCGAATATAACAGTATCAGTGTGAGCCCTGGTTATGGAATTGGCTTTGGTTTCTCTGAAAAATCCATCACGCTGAGCTTTACCGACGGCAGCGAATTTAAGCCAAGTTCAATAGAGATTTATTCTACTGCTGGCGATTCGGCGACTATTACGACAAATAATGGTGGCAGTATGAATGTAACTATTAATGATAAGTACGCCACCAATTATACGAATCAGATGATCGACCTAAGTTCATTGCCTGCTGGTGCTACATCTATAACCATTACCAATAACTCATGGGCTCCCTTTGTTGTTAATACCAATAGTGGTTTTATGGGTGCCATCAGAAAAATCACTTTTGATAGCATTGGCAGTACCAACCAAGCTCCAACTATAAACAACCTCAACAGTGATAGCCTTGCTTGGCCGGGCGTTGGCAATACGGTCACGTTGGATTCTGGGGGCAATGCCAATCTGGCCGATACCGAACTAGATGCACTTAACGCCGGTAACGGCAACTGGGCCGATGCGGCGCTAATCATACAACGATCTGGCACCGCAATTACCTCCGATACTTTTGGCTTTAATACTTCTGGTGCTTTATTTACCGTTACCGGAACTACCAGCGGTAATCTGCAATCAGGCGGACAAACCTTCGCTACTTACACCAATATCAATGGCGTGTTGACCATCACCCTTACCAGCAGTGATACAACGGCGACTAGCGCGCTGGTTGATGATGTTGTCCAACGAATTACTTATCAAAATAATACCCCAGCAGGCGATGCCACTATCAGCTATGCACTGACCGATGGCGATGGTGGAACGGCGACCACGGCGACTGTCACAGTCACCACCGATTCAATTTACGTCACCAATACCACCGACACCGCCAGCATCGACATCGCCAATGGCGTGAGTTTTAGTGAGGCGGTGGCGATTGCGGCGGCCGATGCCACCGGCAGCCAGACCATCGTATTCAACGGCACGCTGGCTGCCACCGCGCTCACCATTAATAGCCTAAGCCTAAATGAAAGCCTGACATTTGATATGGACGCTGCCAGCAGCATGTCGCTGACCAGCGGAACCATTACTCTTGGCGCGGCGACTACCCAAACCTTTACCAACGGGACTGGTGATACGGCGACGATTTCCAGTGCTATTGGCGGTAGCGGCGCGCTCACCAAAACAGGTGCGGGTGGATTAACGTTGTCCGCAACCAACAGCTACTCCGGTGTTACTAGTATCTCCGCGGGAACATTGACCGTCAGCAATGGTGATGCAATTTCCACGAATGGCAGTGTCTCTGTTTCCAGTGGCGCGACTCTTGCGCTCTCCAGCAATGAAACTATTGGCAATCTTTCCGGTGCCGGATCAGTCACTCTGGGCAGCAATACCCTAACCAGCTGGATTACTGCCGATACAACCTTCTCCGGCGGCATCAGCGGTACGGGTGGCCTGAGTGTCAACCAGAGTGGGGCGGCGACTTTCGCGCTGACTCTGTCGGGTACCAATACCTACACCGGCAACACGACTGCGATGAATTTCGGCTCGCTGAGGCTGGATGGCGATGCGTCTGTCTCCAGCAGCAGCTATTTGCGCGCCAATGGCAATAGCGTGATAACACTGCTATCGAACCAAACGGTTGGCAGCCTGGGCAGCAACAGTGCCACTGCCACCGTCAACCTCGGCAGCTTCACGCTGAGCGCCGGGGGCGACAACACCACCACGACCGTAGCCGGCGTCGTGTCCGGCACTGGCAACCTAGTGAAGCAGGGCAGCGGCACGATGACGCTGACGGCCACCAATACCTACAGCGGCACGACCACGGTATCGGCCGGCACCCTGGCTGTGGCCAGTGATAGCAATCTTGGCAGCAACACCGTGACGCTGGCATTAGGCGCGACGCTGGACATCTCTGGTGCCACCAACATCGACAACGCCATCGCGCTGAGTGGCGATGCCACCGTCAGCACCTCGGCAAACGCCACCTTGTCCGGCGTCATCAGTGGCGCCCATACCCTGGCCAAGTCGGGCGCGGCGGCACTGATACTGTCGGGCAGCAATACTTACGCAGGCACCACCGTCAGTGCGGGCACTCTGAGCGTTGCCAGCGACGCTAATCTAGGCAGCGGTGGCATCTCGCTGGCGGCTGGCACCATTTTGCAGGTGACGGGTGCCACCACTGTCGACAACAGCATCACGCTGACTGGTAATGCCACCGTCAACAACTCCGCCAATGCCACGCTGTCCGGTGTCATTGGCGGCGGCTTCAACCTCGCCAAGTCCGGCGCATCGACGCTGACACTATCCGGCACCAATACCTATAACAACACGACGGTCAGTGCCGGTACGCTCAGCGCCGCATCCGACAGCAATCTAGGTTCGGGCGGAGTGACGCTGGCAGCAGGCACAACGCTGGCCGTGACGGGTGCGACCACCATCGACAATGCCGTCACGCTGTCTGGCGCGGTGACGGTCAATACCTCTGCCGACGCAACTCTGTCGGGAAACATCGGCGGCGCGGGCAGCCTGGCCAAGACCGGCGCCAATACGCTGACGCTGTCGGGCACAAACAGTTACGCAGGCAGCACCAACGTATCGGCGGGCACTCTGTCCGTGGCGGGCGACGGCAACCTCGGCAGCGGCACCGTCACGCTGGCGACCGGCTCCACCCTGGCAGTCACCGGCGCCACCACCATCGACAATGCCATTTCACTGGCTGGCAACGCCACCGTGCAGACCACCAATGCGGCGACGCTCAGCGGTCCCATCAGCGGCGCGGGTGGGCTCATCAAGGCAGGCGCATCCACGCTGAACCTGAGTGGCACCGACAGTTATACCGGTGCTACCAGCGTCAATGCCGGTAGCCTGCTGGTTAATGGCGCCTTGTCCGCTACCTCGGCTACGGCTGTTGCGTCCGGGGCTACCTTAGGAGGCAGTGGTAGTATTTCCAGCAACATTACCGTCAATAGTGGCGGCACTCTTTCGCCCGGTAACAGCCCAGGTACATTAACTGTTAACGGCAACCTCACTATGGCTCCCGGCAGTATCCTGGCGGTGGAGATCAATGGCACTGCGGCAGGTACCGAGTACGACCAAATCTTGGTGAATGGTTCTTTGGATGTGTCGGGGGCTATCCTGTCTGCCACCCATGGTTACACAGCCGGGCAGGGCGATAGCTACACGATCATTGTCAACGATGCCGCTGACAACATCACCGGTACTTTCAGTGGTTTGGCAGAAGGTGGAACTACCACAGCAGGTGGCAATAGCACAGTGCTAACCGCAAGTTATTTGGGTGATGATGGCAATGGCAATGATTTCACCCTGACTGCGCCGCTGAATGCTGCGCCAGTTATCGCTAACCTGAATGGCGATAGCGTCAGCTTTATTGAGGACAGCGACCTCATTTTGCTGGATGCAAGCAATGACGCAACCGTCACTGATGATGATTCGGTCGATTTTGATGGCGGTAATGTGACGGTTTCAATCAGTAGTGGTCGTGTCAGCACTGAAGATGTACTTTCAATCCGGAATGAAGGCACCGCAGGCGGCCAAATCGGCACTTCCGGCCTGAATATCACCTATGGCGGCACGCTTATTGGTACTCGTACGGCTGATGGCGGCACCGATATTAATGATCTTGTTATCACTCTTAACAGCGCTGCTACCCCCGCCATTATTCAGGCGTTGGTTCGCAACCTGACTTACACCAATACCAATACCACTTCACCGGACACCGGTGCCCGAACTGTGCGGATAACCGTAAATGACGGGGATGGTGGTACCAGCAGTCATGCGGATATTGCTGTTGCTGTTGTCGCGACCAACGATGCGCCGACATTGACTGCTACCGGCGCTACACCAACCTTTACTGAGGGTGGTGCGGCTGTTGGTTTGTTCAGTGGAACCAGTGTAAGTACTGTGGAATCTGGCCAGTTGATTACCATGCTCACAGTAACTGTCACCAACGTTACTGAGGGTAGTGATGAGATCATGTATTTCGATGGTAGCGATATTCCGCTGGTCAATGGTTTTACGGGTACTTCATTGATTCATAGCGTGGATATCAGTGTTGCCGTCACAGGTTCAACCGCAACCTTGACGCTTGTCAGAACCGGTGGCCTTTCATCTGCGCAGACGTTGGTAGATGGGATGACCTATGCCAATCGCAGCACAACCCCGACGCTAGCGAATCGTGTGGTTACGATTACATCAGTGCGAGATGATGGCGGTACTGCCAATGGTGGCGTGGATACTTCCAGCCCCAATGTGTCAGCGACAGTCACTATCTCGGCAGTTAACAGCGCCCCTGTGGTAACTACCAGTACCGGTGTGACAGCATTTACCGAGGGTAATAATGTTGCCTCCACGCCAGTTGTTATTGATGGCGATATCACAGTAAGTGATCTGGATAATGCAACGCTTGCCTCTGCAACTGCGAGCATTACTGCTAACTTCCAGACTGCTGAAGATGTGCTGGCCTTTACCAATGATGGCAGCACCATGGGTAATATCAGTGCAAGTTACAACAGCAGTACAGGTGTGCTCACCTTAACCTCCACTGGTGCCACCGCGACCCTTGCTGAATGGGAACTCGCTCTGGCCGCAGTGACTTACACCAACAGCTCCGAAACCCCCTCGGAAGCAACCCGCGAAATCAGTTTCACAGTGAATGATGGCGTGGAAACGAGTGTTGTCACTACCAAATCAGTCAGTGTTACTGCGGTTAACAATACACCGATCATCTCTGGTACTCCTGCGCTATCGATCAATCAAGGCGCTGCTTACAGTTTCACACCTAGCGTAACCGATGCGGACTCGGTTGTATTGCTCTTCAGCATTGCCAACCAACCGGCTTGGGCCACGTTTGATCCTATAACCGGAACCTTGAGCGGTACTCCGGGCAATGCGAATATTGGTACCACCGCGGGTATTGTGATCACCGTGAGTGATGGCACCACATCAACCAGCTTGCCTGCGTTTATCCTGACGGTTCTTAATGTCAACGATGCACCAGTGATCAACTCCACCCCCGTCACCACTGCTACGCAAGATGTCGCCTACAGCTACACCTTGGCGGCAGCCGATAGTGATATGGGCGATGTGCTGACACTCAGCGCTGCAACTTTGCCAAGCTGGTTGAGCTTCAACCCCGCGACTGGCGTATTGAGCGGTACTCCGACCAATGCGAATGTCGGTAGCCATGCCGTGACCCTGCGCGCCACTGATGCAGATGGTTTGACGGTTGACCAGAGCTTCAGTATTACGGTTGCCAACGTTAACGACGCGCCAACCATCAGCTCCACCGCCGTCACAACGGCAACTCAAGATGTTGCCTACAGCTATACCTTTGCAGCAGCGGATGGCGACGCGGGTGATGTGCTGACCCTAAGCGCACCGACTTTGCCGAGCTGGTTAAGTTTTAATCCTGCGACTGGCCTCTTGAGCGGTACACCGACCAATGCGGATGTGGGCAACCATGCCGTGACATTGCGTGCGATCGATATCGATGGTTTGTTTGCAGAACAATCGTTCAGCATTAACGTAACCAACGTTAACGATGCACCGGTGATCAGCGGTACGCCATTGGTATCAGTCGATCAGGACGTTGCCTACAGCTTCACCCCAACCGCAAGTGATGTGGATGTAGGCGATGTGCTGACTTACAGCATCACCAACAAACCGATCTGGGCCGCGTTTGATACCGCCACCGGTGCACTGACCGGCACACCAACCAATACGGATGTGGGCACTACCACCGGAATCGTCATCACGGTCAGCGACGGCACCTTGAGCGCAAGCCTGGCAGCGTTTGACCTGACTGTGACCAACGTGAACGAAGCGCCTGTGATTAGCGGTACGCCATTGGTATCAGTTGATCAGGACGTTGCTTACAGCTTCACCCCAACGGCCAGCGATGTGGATGTGGGCGATGTGCTGACTTACAGCATCACCAACAAACCGACTTGGGCCGCGTTTGA
>NZ_JH668213.1:0-3904 GCF_000263355.1 Cellvibrio sp. BR
TTCTGTTATATGGTCAAGCCGCACGAGCAATTAGTATCAGTTAGCTCAACGCTTCGCAGCGCTTCCACACCTGACCTATCAACGTCGTAGTCTTCAACGGCTCTTTAGGGGGCTTAAAGCCCCAGGGAGATCTAGTCTTGAAGGAGGCTTCCCGCTTAGATGCTTTCAGCGGTTATCCCGTCCGAACATAGCTACCGGGCAGTGCCATTGGCATGACAACCCGAACACCAGAGGTTCGTTCATTCCGGTCCTCTCGTACTAGGAACAACTCTTCTCAAATCTCCAACGCCCACGGCAGATAGGGACCGAACTGTCTCACGACGTTCTAAACCCAGCTCGCGTACCACTTTAAATGGCGAACAGCCATACCCTTGGGACCGGCTTCAGCCCCAGGATGTGATGAGCCGACATCGAGGTGCCAAACACCGCCGTCGATGTGAACTCTTGGGCGGTATCAGCCTGTTATCCCCGGAGTACCTTTTATCCGTTGAGCGATGGCCCTTCCATACAGAACCACCGGATCACTAAGACCTACTTTCGTACCTGCTCGACATGTCTGTCTCGCAGTCAAGCGTGCTTTTGCCTTTACACTAACCTCATGATTTCCGACCATGATTAGCACACCTTCGTGCTCCTCCGTTACTCTTTGGGAGGAGACCGCCCCAGTCAAACTACCCACCATACACTGTCCGTAACCCCGATAAGGGGCCGACGTTAGAACCTCAAACATACCAGGGTGGTATTTCAAGGACGGCTCCATCGAAACTAGCGTCTCGACTTCAAAGCCTCCCACCTATCCTACACAGATAGGTTCAAAGTTCAGTGCAAAGCTATAGTAAAGGTTCACGGGGTCTTTCCGTCTAGCCGCGGGAACACGGCATCTTAACCGCGATTTCAATTTCACTGAGTCTCGGGTGGAGACAGCGCCCCCATCATTACGCCATTCGTGCAGGTCGGAACTTACCCGACAAGGAATTTCGCTACCTTAGGACCGTTATAGTTACGGCCGCCGTTTACCGGGGCTTCGATCAAGAGCTTCGCTTGCGCTAACCCCATCAATTAACCTTCCGGCACCGGGCAGGCGTCACACCCTATACGTCCACTTACGTGTTTGCAGAGTGCTGTGTTTTTAATAAACAGTTGCAGGGGCCTGGTATCTTCGACTGCCAATAGCTTACGGGGCAAGCCCTTCACCATCAGCAGTGCACCTTCTCCCGAAGTTACGGTGCCATTTTGCCTAGTTCCTTCACCCGAGTTCTCTCAAGCGCCTTGGTATTCTCTACCTGATCACCTGTGTCGGTTTGGAGTACGGTCTCTTTTTACCTGAAGCTTAGAGGCTTTTCTTGGAAGCATGGCATCAAGCACTTCATGTTCCGAGGAACACTCGTCATCAGTTCTCAGCCTTAGCATCCCGGATTTACCTAAGACACCAGCCTACGACCTTAAACACGGACAACCAACGCCGTGCTGCTCTAGCCTTCTCCGTCCCCCCATCGCAGTAAAAAGAGGTACAGGAATATTAACCTGTTTCCCATCGACTACGCGTTTCCGCCTCGCCTTAGGGGCCGACTAACCCTGTCCCGATTAGCGTTGGACAGGAACCCTTGATCTTCCGGCGGGGGAGTTTTTCACTCCCCTTATCGTTACTCATGTCAGCATTCGCACTTCTGATACCTCCAGCATGCTTCTCAACACACCTTCGACGGCTTACAGAACGCTCCCCTACCCCACATACAAAGTATGCAGCCGCAGCTTCGGTTGCTAGTTTTAGCCCCGTTACATCTTCCGCGCAGGCCGACTCGACTAGTGAGCTATTACGCTTTCTTTAAAGGGTGGCTGCTTCTAAGCCAACCTCCTAGCTGTCTAAGCCTTCCCACATCGTTTCCCACTTAACTAACATTGGGGACCTTAGCTGGCGGTCTGGGTTGTTGCCCTCTTGACAACGGACGTTAGCACCCGCTGTCTGTCTGCCATGATTGCACTCCAGGGTATTCGTAGTTTGCATGGGTTTGGTAAGTCGGGATGACCCCCTAGCCCAAACAGTGCTCTACCCCCCTGGGTGAGACATGACGCGCTACCTAAATAGCTTTCGGGGAGAACCAGATATCTCCCGGCTTGATTAGCCTTTCACCCCTATCCACACGTCATCCCCAAATTTTTCAACATTTGTGGGTTCGGTCCTCCAGTTAGTGTTACCCAACCTTCAACCTGCACATGGATAGATCGCCGGGTTTCGGGTCTATTGCCAGCGACTAGACGCCCTATTAAGACTCGCTTTCGCTACGGCTCCCCTATACGGTTAACCTTGCCACTGACAATAAGTCGCTGACCCATTATACAAAAGGTACGCAGTCACAGAACAAGTCTGCTCCTACTGCTTGTACGCACACGGTTTCAGGATCTATTTCACTCCCCTCACAGGGGTTCTTTTCGCCTTTCCCTCACGGTACTGGTTCACTATCGGTCAGTTGGGAGTATTTAGCCTTGGAGGATGGTCCCCCCATATTCAAACAGGATATCACGTGTCCCGTCCTACTCGTTTTCATGACTAAGGCATTTTCGTGTACGGGGCTATCACCCTGTATCGCCGCACTTTCCAGAGCGTTCCACTAACACCAAAGCCACTTAAGGGCTGGTCCCCTTTCGCTCGCCGCTACTAAGGGAATCTCGGTTGATTTCTTTTCCTCCGGGTACTTAGATGTTTCAGTTCCCCGGGTTCGCTTCCAGCAGCTATGTATTCACTGCAGGATACTTACTAAAAGTAAGTGGGTTCCCCCATTCAGAGATCTCAGGATCACAGCTTGTTTGCCAGCTCCCCTGAGCTTATCGCAGGCTCCTACGTCTTTCATCGCCTCCAACTGCCTAGGCATCCACCGTGTGCGCTTAGTCGCTTGACCATATAACACAAGCGACTGCTTTAACGATTTACAACATTGATACGCTCACGATAATAAGCGCATCGCATGAGTATGATTCGCCGGACTTTTGTGTAGATATACACAAGACATCCATAAATCAGCAATTTATTACTTTACATTCCACCTTGTTAAAGAGCATCTGGCGTAAAAACCAGTCAATTAACTTCTTTTCTTTTAGAAGCTTTTTGATTCCTTAAGCAGGAATGTAAAGCATTTAAAGAACAGACATTAATTGACTGACTTCTTCTTTAATCAACAAAAGAGTGGTGGAGCTAAACGGGATCGAACCGTTGACCTCCTGCGTGCAAGGCAGGCGCTCTCCCAGCTGAGCTATAGCCCCTTTTTCGAGGGAACTTCAAAACACAGAAGTTGGTAGGCCTGGGCAGACTCGAACTGCCGACCTCACCCTTATCAGGGGTGCGCTCTAACCAGCTGAGCTACAGGCCTATATCCTGGTCTGTAGACACTAGTTGTCGGCCGCTTACCTTTCAAAGTAACTCGCGGCGTCTAGCGACAAGCACTAGGGGACTAGCGACTAACAAATCTTTTATTGATTCCAGTCGATCAAGCAATGCGTGTGAGCACTTACAGACGGGTTGGCATATCGTTTAAGGAGGTGATCCAGCCCCAGGTTCCCCTAGGGCTACCTTGTTACGACTTCACCCCAGTCATGAATCACAAAGTGGTAACCGTCCTCCTTGCGGTTAGACTAGCTACTTCTTTTGCAACCCACTCCCATGGTGTGACGGGCGGTGTGTACAAGGCCCGGGAACGTATTCACCGTAACGTTCTGATTTACGATTACTAGCGATTCCGACTTCATGGAGTCGAGTTGCAGACTCCAATCCGGACTACGAACGGTTTTACGGGATTAGCTCCACCTCGCGGTTTGGCAACCCTTTGTACCGCCCATTGTAGCACGTGTGTAGCCCAGGTCGTAAGGGCCATGATGACTTGACGTCATCCCCACCTTCCTCCGGTTTGTC
>NZ_JH668214.1:0-2386 GCF_000263355.1 Cellvibrio sp. BR
TGCGAGTTACATTTCTGAAATTCCTCCGCAGCAATGGGATATTCCCAGGGATATGTTGCTTGAAGGAGGTTTATTGGAAAAATTAAAAGAGCTTGCGCTGAGGTATGAGGCAGGTGAACTGTAATTGTTGTGCTGCCTCAAAGACAGAATAATTCTGGCAGCCTTGCAAGCAAGGTTGTCAGAGTCTAGAAGTGACGTTATCGCATGACACCTGAATTAAAAGAAAAATTATTGATCCGACTTTTTTCTTCAATTGAGTATATGGAGGAATTTACAGCGCATTATGTCGCTGGCTTACAAGCTGCAGATGACGCTTTTTCTTCCTTTGAAAAAAAATACAGCATTGATGCCAGCTTGGCTAATCATTATGCAATGGAATTTCTGCAGTGGCAGGAGCGCGTAATTCCTAATTTTAGAGGAATGAAAGAAGACGCGATATTAGCTTTAAGTAATGCCAAAAAAGGTAAAACATCTACTATTCGTTCGACAGCAGGTAATCTTCGCGGTTTATCAAAAGATATGGATGGTATAGGTGACAATTGGTGGCTTGAGGTCGATGATTTAATAAGACGTAAATACGCAGACAATATGAATAAAGCCAAACTGATGGGTAATAATATTTATTACACTTTAAGTGACTTTTGGAATCCAGGTGAACTGTTGGTAGAAAATATTACTGGCTCAATTGACGAACAGGTTTTACTAAAATATCTGCAGTCCGGCGAACACCCATAATGAAATAAAAATGCCCGGAAAATTATTTTCTGGAATTTTTTATCTTCTTAGCTATTTCTGCGCCTTACTTTTTGGGTGGGGCGCGATTCGCGAAGTAAACCGTCGTAGAATGTGCGGCGGTAATAATCGGAAGTAAGAGCTTACCTAAATAATCAGAAGGTCAGATGATTTGATAGTTTTTTTGACGCAGCTGGTTGTTAGTAAAAGATTAAGTAATTTTATTTTTAGCCTTCATTATGTAATAAATAAGAGTATCGTTTTTGTGGAAACACTGACTTTGGGAGATAATCTTCTACTTGTTTATGGAATGACTAATGTCAAAGCATTTTAACTAAAGTCAATAAGGATTTTTTAAATGAGTGAAGAAATTATTTTACAGCTATTAGGGTTGATTGATCCGGATAGTATTTGAGTAAATTAGTATTTCTATTTTAAATAAAATATTAAATTTTTTCCGATAGAAAAGTTTTTCTTTATAAAAAATATTGCTGCCTGGTTATATTAAGCATCTCTTGGAATCCGTTAAGAAAAATATGGACTGCTGATCAGGTTTAGCTTCCTTTGTGCTCTTTACCTTGGTTTATTGATCGTTTTGAAAACGGTTTTCTTCGGTCGCAAGATCAGGGAGGTTTTTCTGATTTTGAGCTTAGTCTGAGAAAGGATTTTAATGGGGAGCTAATCAGTATTAATTCAATGACTCATTGTTGTTCAGAAAATTTACCAGGTTTTAATATCTGGAAGGACACTGAGGTTGCATTAAAGATGCTCTTCAAAGATTTAAAAAAATCTAAATTAACTTTTGAGGGGAGCATTGCCAGTGTGATTTTGGATGGAACAGATGAAGAATTTTTTTCCAAAAGTGAGTGGGCACTAGAAAAAATAAGAGAATGCAGATCGAATATGGAGCTGATATCTAATCCTGATTAGAGTCAATTATGGCGCGGTTCTTGTCGCACCTCGCAAATACTATCACCGCTAAAGTTTGGTTAAATTCGATACCCAGTCCGCCGTCGGAGGAAAGATATTCAAATGGTAATTAAAAAATTCACGGAAGCGTTCTGCTTCTGGGGCTTTTTTGTATTCTTAACTATTTCTGCACCTCGCTTGTTAGGTAGGGCGCGTTTCGCGAAGCAAGCCGCCATAGAGTTTACAGCGGTAATATGTAATAGAGATGGCTATCGTTTTGTAGAAGCATTGACGTTTGAAAAAAAATCTGCCACCTATTTCTTGCATGACTAATGTCAAAACAATTGAGCTAAAGCCGATAAGGATGGTTTAAATAAATCAAAAATTAATTGCGCAACCTTTGGGGTTGATTGACCCCTTGCGCTTAAAGGCAGACGAGCGTTACCTATTATCAGTGACTTACGAAATGTTTACTGATAAAAATGTCAATTTTTATAAAAAAGGAAATTATCTTGTAATACATACTGTGTATTGGAGCAAAATTAAGAAGGCATGGAGGTCTGATCAAGAGGAGTTTCCGTTAGATGCTTTAGTTTGGATAGTTGACCGTTTTGAAAATAGTTTTTTTAAACCACAGGATCAAGGTGGAGTCTCTGATTTAGAGCGTAGCCTGCGAAAAGAGTTTAATGGTGAGTCCATCGGCATTAATGCAATGGCACATTGCTGCGCAGAAAATTTACCGGGT
>NZ_JH668215.1:0-2335 GCF_000263355.1 Cellvibrio sp. BR
GACAGGTTTTTGGTCAGCCCTAAATCCAACCGAATACCCGCCAGCGGTGCAACACCACTGTCACTTTGCAGGGTGATGGGTTGCTGGTTGGTCTCTTTTTCGTCCTGCCAGAAATAGGCGCCCGCTTCCAATGAGATATTCACCGGCTGGTCGCGCAGCAGGGTTAACCCCTGCACCGCCGTCCAGCCGCTGGCGCTGACCGGGTAGGCATTCGCGAAGTCGCGTTTGAATGCCGTCAGGTCGGTGTCGCCGTCGAGGGTCATATCCACTGTTACATCGCCCAGTTCCAGATAGCCCAGTTCGCTGTAGGTGTAGTCGTGCCATTGGTAGCCAAAGGCGATTTGGTAGCCGCGACGGTCGATGTCGTACTTATCAACCGTGAACTCGTGACCGGCGGCGCTCAGGGCTTGAGTGAACGTCGCTTCGCGTTGGTCGCCTTCTACTTTGTAAACATCTACCCGCACATAGGCTTTGCCGTCGGTCAGCGCCTGGCTGGAGGCCGAGGTGGCAATCAGGGCCAGGGCGATCAAGCCCCGGCGGTTTGTTCCCGTGATCCATTTCATCATCAATACGCTTCCTAATAACAAGAGCCAGAGTCCATCTATCGCACCACCGCCTTTGGATTTGAGGTTTACATCCGGCGCTGGCGGTGGCGGAGGGGGTGGTTCCACCGGCAGTGCAACACTCACGGCGCCCGGGTCCACAATCGCGGCGTTGATCAGGCCGTCATCGTCGTTCGGCCCTCCGTCTTCAATGGTCAGCTGGACGCAGAGGTTGCCGGCGGTCAGGCCGGGTGTCCAATCCGGGTTGCCCGGTGGCGGGCAGTAACCGGGGTTGCCGGGGGCGGAGAAGATGCTGTTGTTGGCATTGCTGATGAAGTTGACCCAACGGCCATCCTGGTATTTGCGATAGACCGCATTGGCGGGAATCGGCGCTACTTGCGGGATCACTATGCGCACACTTTGACCCAGGGTTGGCAGGTCGTTGATCACGAAGTCAAAGATGCCTCCCACCGGTTCAAAGGTGGGGTCGATGATCAATTCACCGGTAGTGCCCAGCTCTTCGTTAAGGATTTGCACACCGCCAGACTCGCCGACCAACGCAAATTGGCCGAGGCCACACCGCACACCGGGATCACATTCGATCAGGTAGGCGTTAGTGATCGCGCCCTGCTGCGGCAGGATGTTGCTGGTGGGCATGTTGTCCAGATAGTCGGGGATACCGTTGCCGTTGGTGTCGCCAAAGCCTTCGTTGGTGTCAGTAACACCATCGCCGTCGGTGTCGGCATCCGGTACTAGCACTGGCAGGCTCGGTACGACACGGAAGTAGAGCTGTACGTTGGCAGTGGCACCACCGGTGTCGGTGACGGTCACTTGTGCCTGATGACGACCGCTCAAGTTGCTCGGGTCGAACACCAGGGTGTTGTTGACCGGGTTGCCGTCGGTATCGCCCAGCGCTGTGTCACTGGCTGACCAGTTGTAGCTGTGGGTATCGCCGGGGTTCAGGTCGGTGACGGTGGCGGTCAGGGTGACCGGGCCGCCGGCAGGGGTAATCTGGATGGTGTTTACACCCCCTTGCGTCAACTGCAGGCTCACCATCGGGGCGATATTGCCTTCGCGGATACGGATGGTGTGGCTGTTGGCGACACCGGCATTGATATCGCCATCCAAACGTACCACCAGTTCACTGTCGCTCAAGCCACTGAGGGTAGCCAGTTGCACTGGCACTATCACTTCGACCTGCCCTGCTTCGGTGAAGTTGGCCAAGCCATTGACCAGATTGTGTTCGGTAGTGCCTGCGGTAGTAGCCGCGTCGATCACGTAGGGTATCGCGACAGGGTATTCCGGCGCTTTGCCATTAAGCAGCACACGGAATTCCACCGCACTGCCACGGATGGCGATTTGTGACTTGCTCAGGGATACCAGCGGACGGATATCGACCACTTGCGTAGCGGTACCCGTGACATCGGCTCCGTTGATCGCACTCCAGCTCACTTCATGACGACCCGGTGGCAAGAGCAATACATTGTTGACGTTCAAGCCTTCAGGATTGGTGGTGCAACAGGTATTACCACTCACCCCATCACTGGCCATGCTGTTGAGAATCGCATCCACCTGCTCCTGGGTCGCCGAGGCGTTGAGGCTCAACAACTGACGCAGGCTTACCGGTGTGTAAAGCCCGGTGGCGTTGATGGCGATATCTTCCGGTGCAGTAACCACCGGCTGCAATGGGTCGATGGTTTCAATCACTTCCAGATTGAAGGCTGGCAGTGACGCACTCAAGGTGCCGTCGCTAACGGTGATGACGATTCCGGTGGTGGTACCTACATCATCGT
>NZ_JH668216.1:0-2327 GCF_000263355.1 Cellvibrio sp. BR
CCTTGGCTGCATAGTTAGGGTGTCTACTTTTTGTGGGTAAGACCAAGAGAATGGAAATGAATAGAAAATTATTTTTGTTAATCATCACTGTCTTCTCTGGTTTTGCGCATTCAGAAAACGAGTGGTGTAGCTATGAAATTGAAAAAAGGGAACCCAGTCTTAAAGAGTTGATTTCCTGTCCTTCGGAAAAAGCAAACATAGAGTATGAATCGTCATTAAATGAATTTAAAAGTTTAATTCAATCTATAAAATCAAAACATCCTGATTTAGCCAAAGAATACCAACGAATCGAAGCTAATATGCTTGATCTAATTGAAAAGCATCGATTATACATCGAAGCAAAATGCAATTTTGAGTTCAATAACTATATATTAGAGTTATACCCTACTGCAAAAGGTTCGGAGGGTGACTATGACAGTGCGAAAATCGCATGTGAACAATCATATAAAATTGAAGCATCTAAAAAAATTAGAGAAGTAATTACGTCATGCAATACAATAGATGAAGTATATGAACTTCCATGTATTTGGTAGCCTATAACAAGGTGTTCCAACACCGTTACGGCGCTTCGCGCCTCCACTCGACAGTTTGTAAGTAGCGCATTTAGCGAATCGCTGCGCGAAGTTTTTCGTAAATGCGCTACTTACAAACTTCGGCTGAACACGACGTTAGAGAAAACCAAGGAGTAAAAATGAAGAAGGTAGCGGAAGCAAAGACGAAAAAAACAACAAGTAAAGCTAAAGATGCTCCAATTGCCAAAAAAGTTACAAGAACAGTTGCATCAAAGGTTGCGTCTATCCCAAAAAAACGTACACCGGTTAATCCGAAAGTATCTGGCTTCACGAAAAGTGACGCTGGGGTGTATATGCCTGAAGTGCAAGCAAAGCGTGTTTCTCCCAGAATCAAGCAAGTTGTTCCAGCAAGTAAAATAAAAGCCGGAATGTCTAAAGCGCAAATAGCAATCAAAGAAGCTGTCGAGAGTTTTTCTGAAGCATTAACCGAAGAGTACTCTATTACGGAAATAGAATTGGCTATTTCCTTTAATGCTGAAGGAAAATTCTTAGGGTTTGGTGTTGGGGGAGAAACTTCAATAACAGTTAAAATTGCTCCTGTTAACTAGCATCTAAATCTCTAACAAATCAATCAAACTGATGGTTTTTAAGTCGTCAATTTGCGCATGGCTTCGCCATTATTGCGCAAACTGTCAACTTAAAAACCACAGTTTATCTCAGCGTTATAACACTGGAGATTCAAAAAATTAAAAAAGTAACCTTATTCGTTGCCGTGCTTGTTATTGCAATCCCAGTAGCACTGGTTGTTGCATGGAAAACATACACAATCCATGATTCAGTACATTCCGGCAGCGCATATGGCTTCAATATTGGTGCATCAAAAATCGAAACCTATTCAGTAGTGGCTGATTACGATTTTCATTCTATCTGGCTAATTTATCCAGATAGAGTCAGCCCGGGAATAGTGATACTCAAGTCTCATCAGATAAGCTTTGATCAATTAGATAAAGTAGATCAATGGGAGTTAACATTTGGTTCAGAGAGTTTATTAAATAGTATTCGGCTGGTATTCCAAGACAATAAACTAGTCAATATTTATCGTCATAGGCAAGCAGTCGAGCTTCCGTGAAAAGTTATAACAAAGTGTAGCAACCCGCGCACTACGTGCGCTGGACAGTTTTTAAGTCGCGGCTTTGTGGGTAAGACCAGTGTTCCAATGCCCACCAATAGTAGGCCCGAAAGTATGAATGGATTATCAATTGCTATATTGGTTAGCACATTTCTTATTGGGTGTACCGCTCAATCTGAATACGAATCTTCTGCTCGCGAAATGCTTCGCGACGAGTTTCCGCAGTCTCACTATGGCTTTATTAAATCATGGAAACCCATAGGCAAGAATTACGAATATACACTGTCAGAAAATGAGCTTGAAAAAAGCACTATAGATGTAACTTCTTGTATAAAGTATCTGTCATCAAAATACCCAACTCCACCCAAGGAAATACTTAGGTCATTTCAAATAGTTGAATGCATGAAAACTAAGGGCTGGTATTTGGAAACAGAAGAAATCATTATAACTCGCTAGCACATAACAAGCGACTGCGGTAAAAAATCAATACCTGCAATTCAAATTTAGTTAGCTTGCCACTCGCAATTATCACGCACCATAGCATTTAAAATTGTCATCATTTTTCTCATGCAGGCTGTAAGCGCAACCTTCTTGTGCTTACCCTGCTCGACGAGCTTTTTGTAAAATTTCTTCATTACCGGATTGCACTGAGCATGGCCATGTACAGCACCGTTCGAATCGGTGCC
>NZ_JH668217.1:0-1267 GCF_000263355.1 Cellvibrio sp. BR
CCGAGTTACCCACCAACTGTAGACACCCTGTATAGTTAGAAAATCCTATATGGAGGTGCTCATTATGGCACGCAAGAAAACACAAGCTTACACCGAAGAGTTTCGCCGTGAAGCAGTTAAACGTGCAGAGAAGGAAGGTAACACTACTGCATCTGTTGCCCGCGATCTTGGAATTAGCGCACAACAGATCTATAACTGGCGCCGTCAGTTTACCCGCCTTTCTGAAAAACAATTTAATTCTATTGCTGGTGTTGATTATTCAAAAAATGAAAGTGATGAGTTACGTCAGCTAAAACGAAGAAACGCAGAACTGGAAAAAGAGCTAGCCTTCTTAAAAAAGGCAGCTGCGTACTTTGCGAACCAGCACGAGTAAAGTACGCGTTAATTCGTGAGCACTGGGAGACTTTTCCTGTATCGCTGATGTGTCGTGTGCTGTCTGTCTCTCGCAGTGGTTATTATCGCTGGATTGATCGGGAAAAGAGTCAACGACAACTGCAACGGGAATGCCGTGAACGCCAGATAATTGATACTTATGCGACTTACAAGGCGCGCTATGGTGCACCGCGAATCGCTAAAGAGTTGCATGCAATAGGTCAGCCTTGTTCAGTTAACTTTGTTGCCAATGTGCTGAAATTACAAGGTTTAAAGGCCCACAACGGGAAAGCATTTAATTATGGAAGCCATGCGTTGACGATGCATAATGTATCGGAGAATTTACTCTGGCGTCGCTTCGGTGCGAGCAAACCCAATGAGAAATGGACAACGGATATTACGTATATCTGGGTTGAAAAACAGTGGCTCTATCTGGCGGCAGTGATGGATTTGTACTCGCGCAGTATTGTTGGTTGGTCGCTGGATACCAGCATGACGGAGGCGCTGATTACTGATGCATTACGTATGGCATTTGAACGCCGGGATGTCAAACCTGGGCTAATCATTCACTCTGATCGAGGTGTCCAGTATCGTGCCCAAAAATATATTGACTTTATGCGGTGTCATGACGCCATTCCGAGTATGAGTCGCAAAGGGAACTGTTGGGACAATGCGCCGATGGAGTCCTTCTTCAGTCGCCTGAAGGTTGAGTTGATTTATACCCGGCAATTCCACTCGATTGAAGATGCTAGATCGAGTATCTTTGAATACATAGAAATTTTTTATAACCGCTTACGCAGGCATTCCAGTATTGGTTATGTTGCACCAGCAGAGTTTGAACGAATGACAGCCTTGGCTGCATAGTTAGGGTGTCTACTTTTTGTGGGTAAGACCA
>NZ_JH668219.1:0-812 GCF_000263355.1 Cellvibrio sp. BR
TGCCCGAACCCCAACACTCAATGAGCCGGTATTTCTTGTACTCGCTGTTGATCTTAGCAATCGCTTTATCGAGACGGGCTTCCGTAGTGCGCTTTAAGTTAAGCCATGCAACTTGCTTGCGCGACACACCCTGCACGGATCGCACGGTTTCGGTAGGGCCAATATTGGTGCCGTAACAAAACACCGTCAGAACAAAACGTAACACCGGGTCGCTGATACGTGACTCGAAACCCGACAACGGGCCAAAATGTTTGTTCAAGTTCAACCATTTTTCGACATTAATGATTACATCGAGCAGGTTGATCTTGTCCAAGCGATCGCGCAAGAGCGCTCCAATTTCTTCGACCTCTGGCGAAGGTTGATCCGGTTTTGGTTTACCGATAATCAGGTTCCCGTTTTCTATACGGACCAGTTCATCCTCTGGAAATTGGCTATCAGCTTTCTGGCAGCTCGCCTCCATGGACTCCTTCAGTGTTCTTGCAAATTCAGTATCACCGGCGATAAGTCCTACCTCCTCGCAATAGGTAGGCAGCTGCGCCTCGTATTCTTCCCAGGTGATCATTTGCTCCCGGTAATCATCGAAGGTTTCACTGTAGGGAATGAACAAGTCACCGGTACTCAGTTCTTCGGCGATCCGTTCAAACACACACAGCTCAAAACAGGTTTTATTGACCTCGGTGACTTGCGCTGATTTAGTCGATTTTCCTGTGACCAGTTTCCACCAGCTTTCGCGAATCCAGCGAATGTTGATGACATTTTTGGAGGATGGATCGTTTGGATCACTTTGAATGGACAGGAACTCGGCGCGCCGT
>NZ_JH668220.1:0-533 GCF_000263355.1 Cellvibrio sp. BR
TGGCTGTACTCCGTTTTATTGACTCCTATCCTGAGTGGATCAGGCGTCGTTATTTTTCTTTTGAATACAATCATTTTTTTCTGAGATGTTTGCTGCCGTAGTTGGATTTAAATCAATCATATTATTTCTCTGATACCTTGGTTAATTTGTCCCACTTGCATAAGGTTCCCATGAGCGCATATTCTAAGTGTGTATCCATTTCTTCCGTTGTGAGTTCGCAGGTTAGATTTGATGGCTTACCGCCAAGCTCTCCAAACTGATGAGTGTTAGATTTGCTTAATGTCCATATCAGATAATTTTCGTTGTCATATTCGACGGTTATTTCTTGCGTAATTACAATTTGAGCCAATGGGTTTTCTTTATAGATCGCGACTTTTTGCGGGATATGAAAAAATCCATTCTCATCAGCAGTAAAGCCAAAATGCTCTCCTTTTTTATCCTTCCATTTGATCCATAGATTGATTTTCGCTCCGACGGCAGGTTTACCCTCAAATGTAATTTTTCCCTCGAGTGGTGAAAAAAGCACGGCTTCT
>NZ_JH668221.1:0-524 GCF_000263355.1 Cellvibrio sp. BR
CGTGGCGGATTTACGATTTTGACGGTGCGGGTAGTAACGCCGATGACATAAACGATGGCGAAGTTGCTGGCATCCAGTTTATCGATTTCAAAAATCTGCAAGGTGGATTAGACAACGATATTTTTATTATCGATACCGCGTTTAACGGAATCATTTCCGGTCGCGGTGGTGCAGACGTATTCAATATCAACGCATTGGTAAATAATATTTCCGGTGGTGATGACAGCGACAGTTTTGTTTTCTTTAACACAGGCAGCGTCACTACAGCCACTGGTGGTGCAGGTGATGACTTCGTGGATTTCCGCAATATCAATGCTAACTATACGGTTACATTGGACGGAACGGGCATCAATAACGTCGATAGCATTTCACGCGTTATTGCGAACAATGCATTTGACTTTACGCTGGTTGCCAATGCAGGTTCCAACACGTGGCATATTTACGATTTTGATGGTGCAGGCAGTGCATCTGATGGTGTTAATGACGGCGAAGTGGCCGGTATTCAATTTGTCGATTTCAAAAAT
>NZ_JH668222.1:0-517 GCF_000263355.1 Cellvibrio sp. BR
ATTGCACTGAGCATGGCCATGTACAGCACCGTTCGAATCGGTGCCCGACCGCCTTTGATTCTGCGTCGGCCTTTCATCATGCCGCTATCGCGATTAAATGGCGCTAATCCGCAAAGCGCTGCTATTTTGCGTGGCGATAGCTGGCCTAATTCAGGTAACTCTCCTAATAGCGTAAACGTCACACCATCGCCTACACCCGGCACTGAGCTCAGAATCTCATAAGTGCGCTGCCATTCGGTTACTTCGCTAACCGCTTTGGCGAGAAGTTTGTTGACGCTCTCGATTTCTTTATCGAGCACTTTCAGTAAACGTTTGTGAGTTGCTGCAAGAATCGCCGGTGCTTTGTGCTGACGATTTAATTCCTGTGTCCGCATTTCATTCAGCTGACGCTTGCGTGAGAGTAAATCCCTGATATGGCGAACTTTTTTGCTATTAAGAGGCCTTGGCTCCGGTTTCAAAATCGCACCAAATTGTGCAATAAGCCGCGAGTCAATTTTATCGGTTTTGACAAAAACAC